>CAWDVF010000001.1:0-23235 GCA_963805665.1 uncultured Acidimicrobiaceae bacterium
GGCCGGCGACCAGGATGGTGGCGCCCGGGTACTCGGGCTGGTTGAGCACGAAGTCGCGGTCGTCGCGCCACTCCCAGAACAGGCCGGCGCCGAAGCCGGTGCGCTCGACCCGCTTCAGCCAGTCGCTCGGGATGATCTGGTCGGTGTCGACGTCGGAGCGGTCGAGCGGCACGGCGGCGCCGGTGACGATGACGACGGGTTCCATGGGGTCTCGGCCGGGGTCGCTCAGGCCAGGTCGGCGGGGTGGCGAAGGTGCCGGCGACGGCGGTGGCGGCGGCGACCGCCGGCGACACCAGGTGGGTGCGGCCGCCCCGGCCCTGGCGGCCCTCGAAGTTGCGGTTGGAGGTGGAGGCGCCCGCTCGCCGGGCGCCAGCTTGTCGGGGTTCATGGCCAGGCACATCGAGCAGCCGGGCTCGCGCCAGTCGAAGCCGGCGGCGGTGAAGATCTTGTCCAGGCCCTCCGCCTCGGCCTGGGCCTTGACCCGGTGCGAGCCGGGCACGACCAGGGCCCGCACGCCGCTTGTGCACGCGGCGGCCCTCGAGCACGGCGGCCGCGGCCCGCAGGTCCTCGATGCGGCGCGTTGGTGCACGACCCGATGAAGACGGTGTCGACGCGGGATCTCGCGCATCGGCGTGCCCGGCTTCAGGCCCATGTAGGCCAGGGCCCGGGCGCGCCGCCTCGCGGTCGCCGGGGTCGGCGATCGCGTCGGGATCGGGCACCGGTCCGCCGAGATCGGTGCCACCTGGGCCGGGTTGGTGCCCCAGGTCACGTGCGGGACGAGGTCGGCCGCGTCGAGCACGACCTCCTTGTCGAAGGTGGCGCCCTCGTCGGTGACGAGCGTGCCGCCAGTCGTCGACGGCGCGCGTCCCAGTCCTCGCCCTGGGGGCGTGGTCGGCGGCCCTTCAGGTAGGCGAAGGTCGTCGTCGTCGGGCGCGACGAGGCCGGCCCGGGCCCCGGCCTCGATCGACATGTTGCACACGGTCATGCGGCCTTCCATCGACAGGCCGCGGATGGCCGAGCCCCGGTACTCGATGACGTGGCCGATGCCGCCGCCGGTGCCGATGGTGCCGATGATGGCGAGGATCACGTCCTTGGCCGTCACGCCGGGGGCAGGTCGCCCTCGACGGTGACGGCCATGGTCTTCGGGCGGCGCCTGGGGCAGGGTCTGGGTGGCCAGCACGTGCTCGACCTCGCTGGTGCCGATGCCGAAGGCGAGGGCGCCGAAGGCGCCGTGGGTCGAGGTGTGGCTGTCGCCGCAGACGATGGTCATGCCCGGCTGGGTCCAGCCCTGCTCGGGGCCGATGATGTGGACGATGCCCTGGTTGGGGTGCGCCCATCGGGTAGCAGGTGATGCCGAACTCGGCGGAGTTGTCGTCGAGCACCTCCATCTGCTGGGCCGAGATCGGGTCGGCGACGGGCTTGTCGATGTCGGTCGTCGGCACGTTGTGGTCGGCGGTCGCGACGGTGAGGTCCGGCCGGCGCACGGTGCGGCCGGCCAGGCGCAGCCCGTCGAAGGCCTGGGGCGAGGTGACCTCGTGGACGAGGTGGAGGTCGATGTAGAGCAGGTCGGGCTCGCCCTCGGCGGCGTGGACGACGTGGGCGTCCCAGATCTTCTCGGTCAGCGTACGCGGGGCCATCAGCGATCGACCGCTGCGATGTGGACCTTGAGCATGCCGCCAGGGGCCTTGTACTCGACCGTGTCCCCGCGCTCCGCCCGATCAGGACCTGGCCCAGCGGCGAGCTGGGGGAGATCACCGGCAAGTCCCCCTGCCGTTCCTCGATGGAGCCCACGAAGAACCGTTGCGTGTCGTCCTCGTCGTCACCCTCGTAGCGGAGGGTCACGGTGCTGCCCAGGGACACGGACCCGTCGTCCGAGCCTGACTCGTCGACGATCGCGACTTCCTTGAGCATCGCCTGCAGCTGACGGACGCGGGACTCCATCTTCCCCTGGGCGTCCTTGGCCGCGTGGTAGTCGCCGTTCTCGCTCAGGTCGCCCAGCGCCCGGGCCGACTCGATCGCCTGGGCGATCTCGACCCGGCCCCGGGTGGTCAGGTCCTCGAGCTCGGCCGTCAGGCGGTCGTAGGTGGCCTGGGTCAACTGGGTCGTCTCGGTCTGGTTGGCGGAAGCGTTGGTCACGGCGGGTCCTCCGAGGGACGGATCTGCGGGCGGTGCGTGCACTGCGCCGGCGGGGACCTAGGCTAATCGGCCTCGCGTGGGGTGGCGGTCGCCCGGTCCAGCCTTGGTTGACGGCACGGCCCGGCTGCGAGAGACTGGAGCGGTTATGCGCCTCTCCGAGCACTTCGTAGGCATTATTCAGTAGGCGCGCACCCTCCCCGCGCGCCGTCGAACCGTCCACTGCGTGGGCGGTTTTTCAATTCCCGACGGCTTCGGCGGTGCGTGGGCGCCGAGCACGACGCTCCGACCATCAGACGCAGCGCAACGCAGAAAGGACCACAGGACAGTGAGCAAGGGCAGCAGGCATCGGGTCGCCGTCATCGGCGGGGACGGCATCGGGCCGGAGGTCTGCGCCGAGGCGCTCAAGGTCGTCGCGGCGTCCGGGGTGGACCTGGACACGACCGACCTCGACCTCGGGGCCGCCCGCTACCTGCGCGACGGCACCGTCCTGCCGGACGAGACCCTGGAGGAGCTCCGTGGCTACGACGCCATCCTCCTGGGCGCCGTCGGCCCGCCGGTGGGCGACACGTCCGTCCCACCGGGCACCCTCGAGCGCGGCCTTCTGCTCAAGCTCCGTTTCGAGCTGGACCTGTATGTCAACCTGCGTCCCTTCAGCGGAGTGCCGGGGTCGATCGCAGAGGGAGCGGACTTCGCGGTGGTGCGAGAGAACACGGAGGGGACCTACGCCGGCGAGGGCGGGTTCCTGCGCAAGGGGACCCCGTTCGAGGTGGCCACCCAGGGCTCGGTGAACACGCGCATGGGCGCGGAGCGGTGCGTGCGCTTCGCCTTCGAGCTGGCCGGCCGGCGCAACAATCACCTCACGCTCGTGCACAAGACGAACGTGTTGACCTTCGCCGGCGACCTGTGGAACCGCACCGTCACCGAGGTGGCCACCGAGTACCCCGACGTGGACTGGGACTACAACCACGTCGATGCTGCCTGCATCTACATGGTGGAGCAGCCGAAGCGGTACGACGTCATCGTCACCGACAACCTCTTCGGCGACATCCTCACCGACCTCGCCGGTGCCGTGTCCGGTGGCATCGGCTTCGCTGCCTCGGCCAATCTCAACCCGGCGCGCACCGGCCCGTCCCTCTTCGAGCCCGTGCACGGCGCCGCCCACGACATCGCGGGCAAGGGCATCGCCAACCCGCTGGCCGCCATCCACTCTGCCGCCCTGATGCTCGAGCATCTCGGCGAGGTCGACGCCGCCGGGCGCATCCTCAAGGCCCTCAGCGCCCAGGCCGATTCCATGTCAACGCCGTCAACGTCCACCGAAGCGCTCTCCACCACCGCCGTGGGCGACGCCATCGCAGAAAGGCTGTAGCCGTCATGCCCATCACCCCGACCGAGAAGATCTGGATGGACGGCGAGCTCGTCGACTGGGACAAGGCGACAGTGCACGTGCTGACGCACACCATGCACTACGGCTCCGGCGTCTTCGAGGGCATCCGTGCCTACCCCACCAGCCGCGGCGTTGCGGTGTTCCGGCTCGGCGACCACATCCGCCGCCTGTTCGCCTCGGCCAAGATCTTCATGATCGACGTGCCGTACACCGTGGACGAGATCATCGAGGCCACTCGCCTGGTCGTGCGGGCCAACGGGCTCAACGACGGCTGCTATCTCCGCCCCCTCATCTACCTCGGCTACGGCGAGATGGGCCTCAATCCGCTGCCCTGCCCCGTCAACGTCTCGGTGGCCGCCTGGCCGTGGGGGACCTACCTGGGCGACGAGGGCATCGCCAACGGTGTGTCGTGCAAGATCAGCTCCTGGCGGCGCCACGACCCCAACGCGGTGCCGACGGCGGCCAAGGGCACCGGCATGTACGCCAACTCCTCCCTGGCCAAGGTGGAGGCGCTCAACGCGGGCTACGACGAGGCGATCCTCCTCGCCCCCAACGGCAACGTCAGCGAGTGCACCGGGGAGAACATCTTCATCGTGCGCGACGGCGTGCTCAGCACCCCGCCGACGTCGGATGCCGGCGCGCTGGAGGGCATCACGGCGGACTCCGTCGAGACCATCGCGCGAGACCTCGGCTACGAGGTCCGCCACGAGCCCATCATCCGCACCGACCTCTACCTGGCCGACGAAGCCTTCCTGACCGGCACCGCGGCCGAGGTCGTCCCGATCCGCTCCGTCGACGACCGCCCGGTCGGTCCCGGGCACCCGGGCCGCATCACCAAGGAGATCCAGCAGATCTACTTCGCCACCGTTCGTGGCGAGGTGGACCAGTACAAGGACTGGTTGGACCATGTCGACTGACGGTGGTGGGGACGCACACAGCCACGGCGGGGCACGGCACACCCACGCGCACGGCCACAGCGCCCATGCCCACGACTACGTGGTCCCCGAGCTGCCCGAGGCGGTCGACATCTTCGACACCATCCTTCGGGACGGCAGCCAGCAGGAAGGCCTCTCGCTCACGGTCGACGACAAGCTGCGCGTGGCCGAGCAGCTGGACCATCTCGGCGTCACCTTCATCGAGGGAGGCTGGCCCGGGGCCAACCCCAAGGACATCGAGTTCTTCGCCCGGGCCAAGAAGGAGCTGACGCTCGGCAGCGCGACGCTGGTGGCCTTCGGCTCCACCCGGCGGGCCGGGGTGAAGGCCGAGGCGGATGCCGTCCTGGCCAACCTGGTGGACGCCGGGGCGCCGATCGCCTGCATCGTGGCCAAGTCGTGGGACCGCCACGTCGCCGAGGCGCTGCGGACCTCCCTCGACGAGGCGGTGGCGATGGTGGCGGACTCGGTGCGCTACCTGCGCGAGCATGACCTGCGCGTCTTCCTCGACGCAGAGCACTTCTTCGACGGTTACCGGCAGAACCCCGACTTCGCGCTGTCCGTGCTGGCGGCGGCGGAAGAAGCGGGCGCCGACGCGCTGGTGCTGTGCGACACGAACGGCGGCTCCCTGCCCGACGACGTGGGGCAGGCCGTCGCCGACGTGCGGGCCCGCACGAGCGCGCAACTCGGCATCCACTGCCACAACGACGCCGGCTGCGCGGTGGCCAACTCCCTGGTGGCTGTGCAGGCGGGGGCGACCCAGGTGCAAGGGTGCATCAACGGCTACGGCGAGCGGGCGGGCAACACGGACCTGTCGGCCGCCATCCCCAACCTGTCGCTCAAGCTCAACATCCGCACGATCCCGGCCGACCGCATGGAGCGCCTGACGCCCGTGGCGCACCACATCGCCGAGTTGGTCAACATCGCACCCAACCCGCAGCAGCCCTACGTGGGCAACTCGGTGTTCGCGCACAAGGGCGGCCTGCACGCCAGTGCCGTGGCGCGCAGCGCCGACCTCTACGAGCACGTGGAGCCGAATCTCGTGGGCAACGGCACCCGCGTCGTCGTGTCGGAGATGGCCGGGCGATCGACCCTGGCCATGAAGGCGGACGAGCTCGGGCTCGAGCTCGACGGCGAGGTCATCGGCCGAGTGCTCGACGAGCTCAAACGGCTGGAGCACGAGGGGTACCACTTCGAGGTGGCCGACGGCTCCCTCGAGCTGTTGCTGCGCCGGGCCACCGGGTGGGTGGCCGACTACTTCACGGTGGAGTCCTTCCGGGTCATCACCGACCACGGGCAGCACCACCAGGCCGCCGGGCCCGGGACCGCCTCCTCGTCGGCGGGGGCGGAGGCCGACGACGTGCCCGGGATCACGACCGAGGCCACGGTCAAGGTGCACGTGGGCCAGGAGCGCATCGTGGCCGTCGCCGAGGGGAATGGCCCGGTCAACGCACTGGACGGTGCCCTGCGCGGCGCCATCGGGGCCAAGTTCCCGGCGCTCGACCACATCCACCTGACCGACTACCGGGTACGCGTCCTCGATACGGGCCGGGGCACGGGCGCCGTCACCCGGGTCCTGGTGGACACCACCGACGGGCAACGGACCTGGACCACCATCGGGGTCTCAGAGAACATTATTGAGGCCAGCTGGCAGGCCCTCTACGATTCGATCGTCTTCGGGCTGCTCCACGCCTCCTAAGGCGGAGACCGGGTAGCTCTTCCCGCCGCCAGCAGAAGTACAGGGGGTCGTCAATGACCGTGTGGAGCCGCCTCGCCGCATCCGCCGTCAGACTCCCCCCACCGCTGACAACGGACGTCTCGGTCGAGCGCGGCCTGACCGCCAAGATGCCCGACGGCGTCGAGCTCGTGGCCGACCGCTGGTTCCCGACGCATCCCTCGGGTGAGCTGCCGACCGTACTCATCCGCACCCCGTACGGCCGCTCCCTCATGGGCCCGCTCGGGCGCCTCTACGCGGAACGCGGGTACCAGGTGATCGTGCAGAGCTGTCGCGGGACGTTCGGCTCGGGGGGCGAGTTCGTCCCGGTTCGCAACGAGCAGGCCGACGGACACGCCACGCTCGACGTGGGTGGCGGCCCAGCCCTGGTTCGACGGCCGCCTGGTCATGTGGGGCGCCAGCTACCTCGGCCTGACGCAGTGGGCCGTCGCCGAGGACCCACCGGACTTCCTCAAGGCGCTCAGCCTTCAGGTGACCGCGTCGAACTTCCGCGACTCGGTCGTGTACCCGGGCGGCGCGTTCGCGCTCGAGACGGCATTGGCCTGGCTGCACCAGGTCCGACACCAGGAGCTCGGGTGGCGCGCCGTGCTGCGCGGCCAACTGCGGGGAGCCCGGGTGGTCTCGACGTCGAGCGACGTCCTCCCCATCGGGAAGTGCGACACTGCCGCCATCGGCGAGCCCATGTCCTTCTATCAGGACTGGCTCGATCACGACGCCCCGGACGACCCGTGGTGGGACGGCGTCGACTTCGGCCGCCGCCTGGAGAAGGTGCCGCCGGCCAGCTTCATCGGCGGGTGGTACGACCTCTTCCTCCAGGCCCAGGTGGCCGACTACGAGGCGCTCCGGCGTGCCGGGCGCACGGCCCGCCTGACCATCGGCCCCTGGACACACACCAGCCCCGCCCTGTTCGCCGAGACCGTCCGCGACGGCCCCCGGTGGTTCGACGCCCAGCTCGGCGAGCGGCGGGGCAGGCCACCGCGGGCACCGGTGCGTGTCTTCGTCATGGGGTCGCGCACGTGGCAGGAGTTCTCCATGTGGCCGCCGGCGGGGGAGACCGAGCGGTGGTATCTCGGACGGTCGGGCACGCTGTCGCCCACGCCGCCTACTTCGGCGAGGACAGCGCGCCCGACCAGTACCACTACAACCCGCACGACCCGACGCCGGCCGCGGGCGGCCCGTCGCTCAACATGACCACGGCGGGCCGCAAGGACCAGCGCCGACGCGAGCGGCGCCGCGACGTGCTCACGTACACCAGCTCCGTGCTCACCGAGGATCTCACGGTCATCGGCCCGCTGACGGCCACGCTCTTCGTGCGCTCGTCGCTCGAGCACACCGACTTCTTCGTGCGCCTGTGCGACGTGACGGAGAAGGGCAAGTCGTTCAACCTGAGCGACGGCATCGTCCGTCTTGCTCCCGGCTCGGTCGAGAAGGCGGCCGACGGCGTCTGCCGGCTCGACATCGCCATGTGGCCCACCGCCAACACGTTCCGGGCCGGCCACCGCATCCGCCTGCAGGTGTCGAGCGGTGCCCACCCGCTCTTCAACCGCAACGCCGGAACCGGTGAGCCGCTGGCCACGGGCGCCAACCTGCGCTCGGCCGACCAGGAGGTCTTTCACGACGCCGAACATCCGTCGTCGATCGCGTTGCACGTGGTGCGCCTGTTGCAGGACGACACGCTGGGCGAGCGTGGAATGGGTTCGCCGGACCCCCTCGGCTAGCCTGCCGCGCATGACGCAGCCGACCTTCGTGCCCATCGCCGAGGCGGACCAGGTCCGACCGGCCCGGCACCTGCACGTCCCGGGGGCGTGGACCACCTCGCGCCCGGCCGAGCTCGTGGGGCCGACCATGCTCCGCGGCAAGGACATCGGGACGCCCGGGACCGACTCGGGCTTCGCGCTGCGGCTGGCCCACCGCTTCGAGGACGAGCTCAAGCTCGGCGAGGGCGAGTCGGCACACGATGTGCTGCTCGGCGTCGGCCTCGCTGGCCTCCAGGCGGGCCGCCCTGTTCGGCCGAGCGCCCGTGCATCTACGACGTCCGGTTCGCGCTCAACCTGTGGGGTTTCCTCGACGATGTCCCGGCCGACGTCCGCGCCGGCAGGCGGGCCGCGTTCTCCTCCATCTCCCACGACTACGTCGCGCAGCGCGCGCTCGTCGACTCCGTCCCCGAGGAGACCCTCCGGCTCAGCCCGGAGGACGTCCGCGCCAGGGGCGGTACCGCCGCCTAGAGGCGGCGCACGCCACCGTCGTGGACGCAATCGGGGCGATTGACCGGCTCGAGATCGAGGCGGGCGGCTTCACCTTCACCGGGCGCGCCTGTGGCCCGCACGAGGGGCGCAAGATCCTGCTCCTGCACGGCTTCCCGCAGACCTCGTGGGCCTGGCGCGACGAGCTGTGGGCACTCGGACGAGCCGGGTACCGCGCCGTCGCGCCCGACCAGCGCGGCTACTGCACGGGCGCCCGCCCGGCCGAGGTGGACGACTACGCCACCGAGCACCTGCTGGACGACGTCGTCGCCCTGGCCGACTCCATGCACATGGAGACGTTCGACCTCGTGGGCCACGACTGGGGCGGCATGCTGGCCTGGATCGTGGCGGCGCGCCATCCCGGCCGCGTGCGCACCCTCAGCGTCGTGTCGACGCCGCACCCGCTGGCGCTGCACGACGCACTGCGCGGCGCTGACCCGAGCCAGGCCGCCTACGGCACGTCCATGGAGGCCTTCCGCACGCCCGAGGTCCCCGAGCGACTGCTGCTCGGCGCCGATGGTGGCGGCGGCGGTCTCGCCACCCTCCTGGCGGAGACCGGACTCGACGACGAGGACGCTCGGATGTATGTCGCCGCGCTGACCGAGCCGGGCGCCCTCACGGCGGCCCTCAATTGGTACCGGGCCATGGACGGCACCGCCTTCGACGGGCTGGACCCGGTGTGCGTGCCCACGCTCTACGTCTGGTCCACCGGGGACGAGGCGTTCGGCTGGGCGGCCGCGCAGAACACCGCCGAGTGCGTGCACGGTCCCTATACCTTCGAGGTCCTCGACAACGTGTCGCACTGGATCCCCGAGATGGCCCCGGTCGAGCTGTCGGAACTGCTTGATCCGGCACCTGAACGCCCACTGACGGTGGTCGGGGTCCGGGCAAACGGGGGCCTGCGCGGCGCCTGCGAGAATGACATCGTGAGCACCTCGACCTTCGCCTTGACCGACGTCCAACGAGAATTCCGCGAGACCCTGCGCACCTTCTGCGAGGAGAAGGTGGCCCCCAACGCGGCCGAGGTCGACCGCAACGCCGAGTTCCCGTGGAAGTCGTTCGAGGCCTGCCGGGAGATGGAGCTGCCCTCGCTCGGCATCCCGGAGGCCTATGGCGGCGCCGGAGCGGACACCGTCACGCAGGCCATCGCGGTCGAGGAGCTGGCCCGAGTCTGCGCCTCGACGTCACTCACCATCCTGATCTCCAAGCTCGGGATGCTGCCGGTCATGAACTGGGGCAGCGAGGAGCTCAAGCGCGCCTACATGCCACGGGTGGCGACAGGCGAGATCCAGGCCAGCTACTGCCTGTCCGAGGCCGACGCCGGCAGCGACGTCGCCGCCATGCGGACCCGGGCCGTGCGCGACGGCGACGACTACATCCTCACCGGCTCCAAGTACTGGATCACCAACGCCGGCATCTCCGACGTCTACGTCGTCTTCGCCAAGACCGACCCTGACGCGGGCGGGCGGGGCATCTCTTGCTTCCTGGTCGAGAAGGAGTGGGGGATCCGCATCGCCAAGCACGAGGACAAGCTGGGCCTGCGCGGCAGCCCGACCGGCGAGGTGGTGCTCGACGAGGTCCGCGTCCCGGCCTCGCACCGCATCGGCCACGAGGGCCAGGGCTTCACCATCGCCATGCACACGCTCGACCGCAGCCGGCCCACCATCGGGGCGCAGGCGGTCGGCATCGCCCAGGGCGCCATCGACTACGCCGGGGCGTACATGAAGCAGCGTCAGGCCTTCGGCGGCCCTATCGCCGACCTGCAGGGTCTGCGCTTCATGCTGGCCGAGATGGCCATGCGCAACGAGGCGGCCCGCGCCCTGGTGTACCGGGCCTGCGCCATGGTCGACGACGACCCGACCGGGGAGCTCACGAAGTTCGGCGCCATGGCGAAGGCCTTCGCCTCCGACACCTCCATGTCGGTCACCGTCGACGCGGTGCAACTGCTCGGCGGTTACGGCTACACCAAGGACTTCCCGGTCGAGCGCTTCCTGCGCGACGCCAAGGTGACGCAGATCTACGAGGGCACCAACCAGGTGCAGAAGGTCGTCATCGCCCGGGAGCTGCTCAAGCATCTGTAGGCGCCAGCCCGGAACACACCGGCAACCTACGATTGAGGGATGGCATTCAGATGGCCAACGATCGCCGAGGTAGGGGCAGAGGTGGCCCGTTGCTTGGCTGAGAATGATGAAGACTCCGCCCGCCGATTGGCCTTCCGATTCGTTGAGCAATTCGACAAGGCAGACGAAGCCGACCGCCGACCCATGGTCGAGGTCGCACCGCTCCCGACGGGTGACCGCCGATACGATGCCCTGCTGGCCTCGTTGGTCGAGTACTGCTGCGTTCATCACGAGATGGCTCCCCCGGCCTGGGTCAACGACCCGAGCCGATTCCTCGAGGAGTGGTGGTTCGTTTCGGGAATCAAGTCGCTCCATGCGAATGCCGTGGTGCACAGCCCGATCTCTTTCAAGCGGCGGGGCGTGTTCATCTCCGAGGATTCGTTGACCTACGCGTGATGCTTCTCGATCGAGATGCCATCCGTAGTGCCCTGGCGGCGCTTGACGAAGAGCTCGGGCGCTCGGGCGTTCGTGCTGAGCTCTTCGTCGTGGGAGGGGCGGCGATGGCTCTTGCCTATGACGCTCGCCGTGCCACCGTTGACGTTGACGCCACATTTCTCCCCGCCGCCGAGGTGCGGCAGGCGGCACGAAGGGTGGCAGATCAGCTCGGTTTGGAACCGGACTGGCTCAATGACGGCGCCAAGGCCTTCATGCCGGGGAACGACCCCGACCAGATCAGCGTCTTTGAGAGCAACAACTTGAGCGTGGCCGCCGCCTCCCCGCGATACCTCCTTGCTATGAAGATCCTGGCCGCCCGTGTGGATCGCGACCAGGACGATATTCGAGCGCTCTACAAACTGTGCGGGTTCACCACCGCCGAAGAGGGGCTGCATCTCTTGGAGACCACATATCCGAGTCACGTGATCGCGCCCCGCGCACAGTTCCTCCTCCAGGAGATGTTTCCCGAGCGGGAGCGCAGGGGACCTGGGCTCGAGCGAAGCGGCGGTACGGCGTTGGCGCCCGGCGATCGCAGCCCGGGCAGACTTCCGGGGCCGGCCCGCAAGGGCCGGTGATAAAGTTAGAACAGGTTCTATATTTCGCCCACCGAGGGCAGCCGGCCGAGGGCCGGGAGTGGCAGCAGGAGGACGTCCGTCATGGCGCAGCCGGTAATCATCGAGGCGGTCCGCACCCCCATCGGGAAGCGCAACGGATGGCTGTCCGGGCCTCCGGGCACCCGACCTCCTGGGCGCGGCCCAGGTCGAGGTGGTCAAGCGGGCCGGGATCGACCCCGCGTCGGTCGAGCAGGTCGTCGGCGGCTGCGTGACCCAGGCGGGCGAGCAGGGCTTCAACGTGACCCGCACGGCCTGGCTGCTGGCCGGCCTGCCCTACGAGGTGGCCGCCACCACGGTCGACTGCCAGTGCGGCTCGTCGCAGCAGGCCAACCACTTCGTCAACAACCTGATCGCCGCCGGCGCCGTCGACACGGCGATCGGCTGCGGCGTCGAGACCATGAGCCGCGTCCCGCTCGGGGCCAACGCCTCGGCGCCCGGCGTGGGTCGGGCCATGCCCGCCGACCTGCCCTACGACATGCCGAGCCAGTTCGAGGCGGCCGAGCGCATCGCCAAGAAGTACGGCATCACCCGCGCGGACGTCGACTGGCTTCGGCCTCGAGTCGCAGAAGAAGGCCGCCCGGGCGCAGGCCGAGGACCGCTTCGCCCGCGAGATCGTCGCCGTCGAGGCACCGATCGTCGGCGAGGAGGGCCCGCGGGGCGAGCACACCGGCGACAAGATGGTCGTCTCCAAGGACCAGGGCCCGCGCGAGACGACGCTCGAGGGTCTGGCCAAGCTGAAGCCCGTGCTGCCCGACGGCATGCACACCGCCGGGACCTCGTCGCAGATCTCGGACGGCGCGGCCGCCGTGCTCTGGATGTCCGAGGAGCGCGCCAAGGCCGAGGGCCTCAAGCCCCGGGCCCGGATCGTGGCCCAGGTGCTCGTCCGGGCTCCGACCCCTACTACCACCTCGACGGCCCGATCGTGGCCACGAGCAAGGTGCTGGACAAGGCCGGCATGACGATGAAGGACATCGACCTCTTCGAGGTGAACGAGGCCTTCGCCTCCGTCGTGATGAGCTGGGCCAAGGTGCACGAGGCCGACATGGACAAGGTCAACGTCAACGGCGGCGCCATCGCGCTCGGCCACCCGGTCGGCGCCACCGGCAGCCGGCTGATCACCACGATCCTGCACGAGCTCGAGCGGACCGACGGCACCTACGGTCTGGTCTCGATGTGCTGCGGCGGCGCGCTGGCGACGGGCACCATCATCGAGCGGCTCTGAGCGGCACCGACCGCTCGCTCATCTGCACCATCATTCCGGCGCCTACCTCTGGAGGGGACCGTGGTTACGACTGAGCACCTGACGTTCGAACGCGACGGCGCCACCGCCATCGTCACCATGAACCGGCCGGAGGCGAAGAACGCGCTGAGCCTGCCCATGCTGGTCGGCATGAAGGACGCCTGGGAGGAGATCGACGGCAACGACGACATCCGCTGCGCCATCCTCACCGGCGCCGGCGGGACGTTCTGCGCCGGCATGGACCTCAAGGCCATGGGCGGCAGCGACGCCGAGAAGTACCAGTCGCGCATGGCCGAGGACCCCGACCTGCACTGGAAGGCGCTGCTGCGCCACTACGACCTGCGCAAGCCGCTGATCGCCGCCGTCGAGGGCTGGGCCGTGGCCGGCGGGACCGAGATCCTGCAGGCCACCGACATCCGGGTGGCCGGCGAGGGCGCCGTCTTCGGCGTCTTCGAGGCCAAGCGCGGCCTGTTCCCGCTCGGCGGCTCGACGGTGCGCCTGCGCCGGCAGATCCCCTACACGCTCGCCATGGAGCTGCTGCTGACCGCCCGCGAGGTGCCGGCCGAGGAGGCGCTGCGCATCGGCCTCATCGGCCACGTCGTCCCCGACGGCACCGCGCTCGACAAGGCGCTGGAGATCGCCGCGGTGATCGGCGCCAACGGGCCGCTGGCGGTCGAGGCGATCAAGCGGTCGGTCCGCGAGACCGAGGGCATGTCCGAGGTGGACGGGCTGGCCCGCGAGCTCGAGATCGGCTGGCCCATCTTCGCCAGCAACGACGCCACGGAGGGCCAGAAGGCCTTCGCCGAGAAGCGCCCGCCCAACTACACCCGCACGTGAGCGGCACGGACCGCCAGCTCGACCCGCCGGCCGGCGGCGGCTTCCCGGGCGTCGACGGCCTGTCGACGACGTCGGGCGACGAGCCGCTGAACCGACTGGCGGCCGCGGTCCGCCGGCGCATCGGCCGTGGCGGTCGGCCAGCCGCTCGACGAGGACGTGCGTCGCCGAGGCGGCGGCCGAGCTGGCGGCGGTGGCCGACCGCCTGGAGGCGGCGGCCGCGGGCGGAGCGGCGACCCGCAACCAGCCCATCGCCGAGGTGCACCCCCAGGACATCTTCTCGACCAGCCCGGTGATCGGCTTCGCCAACCCGGTCGCGCCACCCGTCGAGGTGTGGGCGGTCGAGGGCGAGAAGGGCTGGCGCGAGGTCCGGGGCCGGGTCACCTACGGCTACGCCTACGAGGGGCCGCCGACCTGCGTGCACGGCGGCGTCATCGCCGAGCTCTTCGACGAGCTGCTCGGCATGTCGCAACATCCTGGTCGGGCCAGGGCGCCATGACCGGGACGCTGACGATCCGCTACCGGCGGCCGACCCCGCTGCTGGCCCCGCTCGACCTGGTGGCCCGCCACACCGGCACAGGAGGGGCGCAAGGTCTACGCCTGGGGCGGCATCTACCACCAGGGCGAGCTGACGGCGGAGGCCGACGGCATCTTCATTGCAGGTGCCGCCGGGCCGCATGCTCGACATCGTCTCGGGCAACGCCCACAGCACCGAGGCGCCGCTGGTCGACCCGGACTGGCAGAGATGATGGCGCGCGACTGCGCAGCGCAGGACGAGCGCGGCAGGACGGGTGACACGGGCGGCCGTGCGAGCTACCTGAGGCGGGCACGAAGCTGAAGCGCACGTGCCGGCGGGGGTTGTCGGCGTTCAGGTCCACCAGCACGACGGACTGCCAGGTCCCGAGCGCCACCCGGCCCGCGAGCACGGGCAGCGTCACCGACGGGCTCACGAGGGCGGGCAGCACGTGGTCGGCGCCGTGGCCGGGCGACCCGTGGGCGTGCCGGTAGCGGTCGTCGCGGCGGCAGGAGCCGCTCCAGCGCGTCGAGCAGGTCGCCGTCGGACCCCGAGCCGGTCTCCATGAGGGCGACGCCGGCGGTGGCGTGCGGCACGAAGACGTTGACCAACCCGTCGCCCAGCTCGGCGCAGAAGCGCTCGAGCTCGCTCGTGAGGTCGACGATGCGTTCGCCGGGAGGAGTCGACGGTCAGCTCGATCGTCTGCATCGGCCACCCAGTCTGCCGTAGCGTGCCGGCACGCGTGAACTGATTCAGGCCTGACGGGCTCCAACGCCGGGATCGGGCTCGGTGGCGGTCCAGCCGCGACGACGAAGCTCGCCAGCGAGTTGTTCCGAGGGCAGAGTCCTGATCACCTGCTCTTGCGCAGAGTGCCGCCACACGGGTGGAGCGACGGCATCACTCACTCCAGACTCTGCGTCCAAGAGCTGGGTGATGAAGGCGGCCGCTTCGTCGCGGGAGAACTTTCCTCCACCTTGACGCTGGGTGAAACCCATTGGGCCACGTGCATCGCGAAAGTCGGCATGCCCAGCCTCCTTGAGGAGGGCCAGAAGCTCTCGCACCTGTGTGGACGAGGCCGGTGGACCTGACTGCTGACCAAATGCCATTACCCCGCATTCTTGCCCACGCCGCGGTGAAGCGGTGTGACGGGCGCATTAGGTCCTTCTGGCTCGCCAGACCTCTTCACAGGGCCACTGGTTGGCCCACCATGCCTCGACGAAGCCATAGGACGACGTCGCCCCCGGTGGGGGCCGAAGCTCGATCAGGTCGAGGATCTCGAAGCCGTTCTGCCTCAACAGCCGGACCCAGTCCCCGTGGCCCAGGTGAAACTCGATGGTCGGGTCGTCGGGCCACTCGAAGCGGTGCATGTCGAAGTGCGGACGGAGGAGTTCCGCGGTGGCCGGCGTCTCGTCCTCATCGGGGACGCAGAGCATCAGCAACGTGCTGTTCCCGAGGAAGACGAGCTCGCCTCCGGGTCGCAGCAGACGAGACGCCTCCGGTATCCAGGCGTAGGGATCGGCCCAGATCGCCGCTCCGTATTCACTGATCACGAGATCGAACGAGCCGTCGGCCAAAGGAACGTGCTCGCCTGAAGCCCGCACCAGGGGAAACGACAGTCCGAACTCCGCCTGGAATTGGCGGGCGATCGCGAGTTGGCCCGCAGACGGGTCGATGCCCACAGCGTTTGCCCCACGCCGGGCCAGCCAAGCGGAGACGTAGGCCGTCCCGCATCCGAGTTCCACCGCGTCCTTACCGTCGAGTTCGCCGGGGAGGAGGCGAACGGTTTGCTCTGGCACCCCGAAGATCCCCCAGGTGGGCTCGCTCGCCGACCACCCGCGACGGGCCGTCTTCAACTGGTCCTCATGGCGCTGATCCCAAGCCGCGGCGTTGACCCTGATGGAGTCGAGCGGTCCGGTGGGCACGCCGCTCAGGCTAGGGCGTCGCTTCTAAAATCGCGGAAAGACCTCGACGCGTGCCTGAAGGAGGCGAGCCTCGTGAAAACGATGACATGCAAGCAAATGGGCGGACCATGTGACTTCGCGCATCACGGAGCGACTGCTGATGAGGTGATCAAGGCGCAGGACAGCCATCTGAAGGAGATGGTTGCCGGCGGTGATGGTACGCACGAGGGCGCGTTGAAGGAGATGAAGGGTCGGTGGAGGCGTCCCATTTCAGGAATGGGGTGGTACCGGAAGATGAAGCGGGATTTTTATGAGCTCCCCGAAGACTGAAGCTCATCAGGACTCGAGGCACTCCGCCATGGTCACTTCGTGACTGCCGTCTCGATGCTGGGGCAGATGCCTCGTGGAGTATGCCTCGGCGCGGGCCTCCACCGAACCCGGCTCGACCGCACCGAGGCGGATGCGGGCTGGAACGCCGAGGGCCATCGCTCCCGCGGGGACTTCGGTGCCCGGAGGGACGACGGCGCCTGCCCCGACCAGTGAAGACGAGCGGCAGATGACCCGTTCGAGGACGACGGCGCCGGACCCGATGAGCACCAGATCCTCGAGGAGGCAGCCCTCCAGGTGCACCAGGTGGCCGATCACGCAGTCGTTCCCGATCCGGGTCGGGTTCATGGATTGGGTGTGGATGACCGAACCATCCTGTATGGAGGTCCGGGCGCCGATGACGATCGGACCATTGTCCGCACGAATGACGACCCCGGGCCAGACGCTCGTGTTCGGTCCGAGACGAACCTCGCCGATCAGGATCGCCTCGGGGTGGACATAGGCCTCAGGGTGGATCCGCGGTCGTTCCTCACCCAACGCATAGAGAGTCATGGAGGCCATTCAAACAGGATGGCGGCAACGCGTTTGCTGGCGCGTCAAGGGTCGGATCGTAGGACGGGCGCCGCCGGCGGGACGGCTTTGATCATCTGCAGCGCCGGCTGGTCCGGGCCCCACAGCTCGGGCAATTCTTCGAGCGGCCGGAAGTCACACCCGAAGTAGAAAGCCCGCGTTCGCGCCATACCCCGGGTCCGGATGGCGCGGGCTCAGCGTCTTCACCTGGAGGAACTCGATGTTCGCGGCCGGCCAACCAGGTCTCGGCGGCGCCGAGCAGGGACCGTCCGATGCCGGCGCGGTGATACTCGGGCCGCACGCCCATGACGACGATCTCGGCCGCGTACGGACTGTGGACGCGGAGCGTCAGGATCCCGGTGTCGCTCCCGCCGAGCGTTGCCACGACGGTCGGGAGCGTGTCCGCCGCTGCGACGTAGTCCTCCACCGAGTCCGGGAGGCCGAACCATTTCGGCAGGACGGCAAGGATCTCGGCGCAGACGCTGCCCGCGCCCCCCTCTTGCATCCGGAGCTCCAGATCGGCGAGCCGGCTCACGGCCGCGGGCGAGTGACGGTCAGACCGCCCGCTGTACCCCGACCCAGTAGGGGTCGCGCAGCTTGCGCTTGTAGAGCTTCCCGTTCGGATCCCGGGGCATCTCGGTCGTGAAGTCGATCGTCTTGGGTGTCTTGAACTTGGCCAGCCTGCCGGCGCAGAACTCCAGGATCTCTTGGGCCAGCGCGTCGTCGGCCTCGACGCCCTCGGCCGGTTCGATCACCGCCTTCACTTCTTCTCCCCAGTCTTCGTGGGGAATGCCGAAGACGGCGGCGTCGCCCACCTTGGGGTGCGAGAGCAGGACGCTCTCGATCTCGGCCGGGTAGATGTTCGCCCCACCCGAGATGATCATGTCGATCTTGCGGTCGCGCAGGAAGAGGTAGCCGTCCTCGTCAATGAGGCCGACGTCACCCACGGTGAAGAAGGCGCCGATCCGGTTCTTCCTCGTCTTCTCCTTGTCACCGTGGTACTCGAAGTCGGCCGACTGCATTGCCATGTAGACGGTGCCGATGACGTTGGGCTCGGTGATCCTGTTGCCGTCGTCGTCGAAGACCGCGATCTCGCTGATGGGCCATGGTCTACCGACCGTGCCCGGCTTCTGCAGCCATTCCTCCGCCGTGACCAGCGTGCCGCCACCCTCGCTTGCCGCGTAGTACTCGTCGACGGCATTGCCCCACCAGGCGATCATCTTGTGCTTGACGTCGATCGGGCAGGGGGCGGCGGCGTGGATCATGTGGCGGAGCGAGGACACGTCGTACTTGGCCCGCACGTCCTCGGACAGCGCCAGGAGGCGGTGGAACTGGGTGGGCACCATGTGCGAGGTGGTGACCCGCCGCTCCTGAATGAGGCGCAGCATGTCCTCGGGGAGCCACTTGTCCATCAGCACGATCGTGTGCCCGAGGTGCATCGAGGCGCTCCCGAAGCGCAACACCGCGGTGTGGTACAGCGGGGAGCCGATGATGTGGACGTTGTCGTCCTGCGGCTGGACCCCGAAGAGGAACAGCAGACCGGACAGGCCCAGCGCCGCCTGCTCGGGGGTGACGCCGAGGAGGGTGCGGTAGATGCCCTTGGGGTTCCCGGTCGTGCCCGACGTGTAGTTCATGACGTCGCCGATGGTGCGGCCCTCGGGCAACGTCGTCGGGCTGGGCGTCGCGTATCGCGGCGTAGGGGGTGAAGCCCGGCACGTCGCCCACCGCGAGCCGGCCGGTGGCCTCGAGGCCCACCTCGTCCGCGGCCGCGGCTGGCCACGTCGCCGAAGCGCTCGTCGGCGACGAACGCCTTCGCCCCCGAGTCCTTCGAGGATGTACGCCACCTCGGGCGCCACCAGGTGGTGGTTGATCGGGACGAGGTACCAGCCGGCCTGGAGGGCGGCCGAGGTACACCTCGAGCATCTCGGCGGAGTTGGGCAGCAGCGTGGCCACCACGTCCCCCTCGACGAACCCCTGGGCCCGCAGGGCGTGCACCACTGGTTGGCCCGTCCCAGCAGCGCACCGGCCTTGACCTCGTCGCCCTCGGGCGTGACGAGGGCCAGATAGTCGGGGTTTTCCTGGGCCAGCGCCCAGAAGCCGAGGTCACCCATCAGCAGTCTCCTTGCACGCTCGCGATGCGGGTGCAAATGGCAGCCCCCGCCACCCGCAGGCTAGAACGTGTTCTAACTTACGGCAATTTCCCGGACCGGCCGTCGCCGTCCGGCACGCAGAGATCAGGAGAGTCGACCATGGCTGGGTTCCTCGACGGCAAGGTCGTCGCGGTCACCGGCGGCGGGGGCGGCATCGGCCGGGCCGTCGCACTGGCCGCGGCGGACGGGGGCCAAGGTGCTGGTGGCCGACTTCGGCGTGGGCATGGCCGGCGAGGACCCGAGCAGCGAGGTCGCCGACGCCGTGGTGACGGAGATCACGAAGGCCGGCGGAGAGGCGGTCGCCGTGGCCGACGACATCTCCAAGATGGAGTCGGGCGAGCGGCTGATCGCCACGGCGGTGGAGCGATGGGGCCGCATCGACGGGGTCGTCGCCGTCGCCGGGATCCTGCGCGAGCGGATGCTCTTCAACATGTCCGAGGACGAGTGGGACGCGGTCATCGCCACCCACCTCAAGGGCCACTTCACCGTCTTCCGGGCCGCCGCCGCGGTGATGCGCAGGCAGGAAGGCGGCGGGGCGCTCATCGGCTTCACCTCCGGCACCTTCCAGGGCAGCGTCGCCCAGGCCAACTACACCGCGGCCAAGGGCGGCATCGTGTCGCTGGTCCGCTCGGCGGCCGTCGGCCTGCACCGCTACGGCGTCACGGCCAACGCGATCGCGCCGGTGGCGCGGACCCGGATGTCCGCCAACGTCCCGTCGGAGCTGGCCGAGATGGGCGACGCCGAGGATGTCGCGCCGATGGTGGTGTACCTGCTGAGCGACCGGGCCAAGCACGTGACCGGGCAGGTCTACACCGTGGTCGGCTCGAAGATCGCAGTGTGGAACCAGCCGGTGGAGGTACGGGCGATGTGGGCCGACGGCCGTTGGACGCCCGAGCAGATCGCAGAGCGCCTCGACGACAACGTCGGGCAGGAGCGGATGGCGATGATCGACCGCTTGGAACAGATGCGCCAAGCGGCGGCGTCGGGCGAGCGGCCCAACGCCTCACGCGGCGTCAAATGACCCGGTGCAGGCGGGGCCGGGGCGTCACCGTGGTGTAGACCTCCAGTGAGTTGCCCTCGTGGTGGGCGGCGACCACAGTGGCCGCGCCCAGATGCTCTTCGCTGAACACTTGGCTCATGCGCTGACCCCAGGCCACGGCCGAACCCGCGATCTGGCGGTCGGGGTGCTCCCACGGGGGAACCGAGATCTCGATCTGGAACATCGGCTCGAAGGTGACGACGTGTGTTGCCGCGTTGCCGTGAGTGGCATGCCACTCCTCCTTCTCCTCCTCGGTCCAGATCTTCTCGTTCATCATTGGAGTCCACGGCTGGACGGTGGCCATGCGCACGCACCTCCCTCTCTCCGCCATATCGGTTTCATGGGGGGAAGCCTTGAGAGCGCCTCGTCTTTCGTAAGAGTCAGTGGATCGGGCCTCTGGCGGGTTCATACGCTTATACGGCGCGTGGGTGGCGAGAGATGTCGCAGGAATGTTGCAACCGCGGTGCAGGAAATGCCGGGCCGCCCAGCTCGGCCTGGATCCACCACCACCGGGGACCAGATCCGTAGCCTGAAGCCGCGCAAGATCGGCGGAGCAGGCGCAGTTCCCTTTGTAGGGGCGGGAGGAAACGTGGTGGGGGAAAAGGGGAACGGGACCATGAGCACTCGGGTCGACAAGGTCAAGACACGCAGCGTGGATCACGCCGAAGCAATGCCCGAGATCCACGCGTGGCGCGAGGTTGGGTGGATCTTCCGGGACGGCGACGCGCTCGCCATCGAGCGTCAGGGTGACCGCACGAGAGTGCGGACCGCCAGCGTCTGTCACCTGCGAGACGAGTAGCTGTTCGCCGCGTCGTGCTGGTCGCGGCGCGGTCGGGTCAGGCCGGCTGCTCCGCCGGCTCCTCGACGAGGGCGGCATCAGATGCAGTGTGGGTGAGGAGCCACCGCTTCCAACGGCCACGCGTGCGCATCAGGATGATTGCGCCGCCGACGACGAGGAGCACGCCGGCCAACTGCACGAGGTCCGAGCCGAGCCGGCCGTCCTCGCCCAACCAGAGATGTTCGTCGAGGGAGCGCTCGATGCCCCAGAGGACCATGGCGGTGCCGAGGACGATCCCTGACGGATAACCGGTGCGACGTGCTCCGTTCGGCCAACGGTCGAGCCGCCGCTCGATGGCGATGAGGATCAGGTAGACGGTGAAGTCCTCCAGGGCCTGGAAGATGGGCACGGGCAGCCGGCGCCCGGGCTGGTTGGCGTAGTACATGCCGAACCACTGGTGCGTCGGGTGGCCGCCGCCGGCCACCATGAGCTGGGGGCCCAGCAGGCGACCCATGGCCCAGCAGGCCAGGAGAACCGGCGCCGCGAGGTCGAGGGCGCGGGCGATCGGCAGCTCGGGACACCGGCGCCGGGTGAGGATGATCCCGACCGGCACGGCCAGGAGGAGACCACCGAAGGACGACAAGCCACCTTGCCAGACGGCCAGGATGTCGCCGGGATGCTGGGTGTAGGTGCTCAGGTTCGACAGAACGTGCACGGCCCGGGCGCCGACGACCGCGGCGAGGATGATCCAGAGGAAGACCGGCACGAGCCAGTCGGTGGGGTAGCCGTTCTTGCGGAGGCGCCGCTCGAAGTAGACGAACCCGAACCAGAACGTGAGCGCGAGCCCGATGCCGTAGGTGTGGACCTCGAGCGGGCCGATACGGGTTGCGACGGGGATCGGTCTCATGGCGTGGTTCGGGCCAGGTTACGACCGGGAGGCGGAGCTGTGGGCCCGGGGACCGGGAAGCGAGAGCAGTTGAAGCTGAGCAGTTGAAGCCGGAGTGGGGGGCGGGGCCGGCTAGGGCCGGCCGGCGCCCCACGAACCCGTCGCCCAGCCGGAGGGCGGTGAGCCGGACGTCCGCCCCGGTGAAGGGCGCCTCGATCATGGTGCCGGGACTGACGTACATGGCCACGTGGTCGGAGCCGCCCGGGCCGTAGAAGAGGAGATCACCGGGCTGGAGATCGCTGACCGGGACTGGCGCCGAGTCGGCCATCTGTCCCCCTGAGAAGTGGGGAAGGCTGAGCCCGACCTGGCCCCACGAACAGGCGGTGAGTCCGGAACAGTCGAATCCTGGGTTGGCCGAACCCTTGGGAGACTCGCCGCCCCAGACGTAGGGGACGCCGATCTGGCTCTCGGCCGCCTGCACGGCACCGGCGCCTCCGGGTGAGGAGGGCGGGGGCGCAGCCTGGTTCAGACCCGCCAGCGAGGCGCCCCCGGACCTCGGGGCGGCTGCTGCTGAGGCGGCGGCTGCGGCGGCTGCGGCGGCTGCGGCCTGGCGTTGCTGCGCTGCCCTGGCGGCGGCTGCGGCTTCCGCCTGCTGCTGCTGCTGGACGAGCTACACGATCTGACCCTGTTCCTGAGCCAGAGCGTTCTTCTGCTGCTGCACGGCCTGGGCGTTCTGGTTCACGGCGTTCTGCTCGACCGTCACCTGCGTCTGGGCCTGCGACTGCTCGCCCTGGAGCTGGCTCACCTGTGCGTTCAAGGAGTTCTCGGCCGTGTGCAGGTTGGCGACTGCGAGTGAGATGTCGCCTTGGGCGATCTTGTTGTACTCGGTGGTCGCGCCGAGGGTCTTCTCGTTGCCGCTGAAGATGGGGTTCTGGGCGGCCGCCGAGCCGTCGGAGATGTAGTTGGCGACGGCGGCCTTGGAGAGGGTGGCCCTGTCGTTCGCGACCTGCTGCTGGTCCGCCGCCACGTTGGCCTTGGTGGTCACGATGCTCGAGTTGATCTGGGAGAGGTGGTACTGCGCCTCGTCGTACTGCTGGCTCAACGCCGACATCTCGTTCTGCGCCTTGGTGAGCTGCAGATCGATGGCGGCGGCCTTTGCCTTGGCGTCGGAGATGGCGTCGCCGGCGGCGGGGCGGCCGCTGCGCTCAACACAGTGCTTGTCAACACTGTCACAACGGTCAACACGGGGATCCCGACCCGCTGGAGCAAACGTGCACTCCTGGGAGACCGCGCGCGGAGTGGTGGTGAACCCGCTCTACGTCAGTCACGATGGGCCACATTCTTATCGGACGCTTTCCGTCGATTCAAACACCCTCGGTTCGAAACGCCTGTGTCGG
>CAWDVF010000002.1:0-405472 GCA_963805665.1 uncultured Acidimicrobiaceae bacterium
TTGTGCTGTTTAGCATCGTTTCTTTTTTCGTTTTACCATGCCAGTAGAGAAAATGCGACAGTCATCCAACGGAGCCTTGGAGGCCGGGGTCGCTAAGGCGTTCCAGATTAAAACCCCTCTCGGATTTCGGCCCTCGGATTTCGTAGCGGAGCCGCGTCTTACCATGACGCTTGAAACACGACCGGATGACAGATGGCGAGACCCAGCCCAATGCCTTTCCCCCATGCATCCGATATGACATCCGCCGGAATGAGTGACTTTTTTTTATTTTCAACTGGGGCTTCTCCCCAATGGAGCTGGCCCCGCTTCATGCGCCATCTTGCGGTTATTATGAAGACAAACGTGAAATACATACCCGACGGCTTTCATGCCGTGACACCATACCTGACAGTAAAGGACGCGCAGCAAGCGATTGAGTTTTACAAACGCGCGTTCGGAGCGCGCGAACGCATGCGGATGCCGGGGCCGGATGGCAAGGTTGCGCATGCAGAGTTGCAGATCGCCGATTCCATTATCATGCTTGGCGAAGAATGCCCCGAGCACGGGGGAGTATCTCCTCAAACCCTCGAAGGGTCACCGGTTACACTGGCGTTGTACGTGCAGAACGTAGACGAGGTGTTCAATCGTGGTGTAAATGCCGGAGCTACGGTGAAAGAACCGGTCGGCGACAAGTTTTGGGGTGACCGCAGCGGATCGCTTACCGATCCCTTCGGCCACAAATGGATGTTGCTGACGCATATTGAGGACGTTCCGCCCCAAGAAATGCAAAAACGGATGGCCGAGGTTTTTTCCACTGCTTCAGCCGCCAACAAATGAGGGGCGTGCTAAATCCTTAAATCCGTCGCTCCCGCCTAAGGGAGCGACGGCTCATTGTGTGGTTGATCTCGACAGGATTCTTGCTTGAACCTCCTCTAAGGCCTCGTTGATGAGTAAGAGTTTCTCGTCGGAAGGAGTCTCGGCCAGGTCGTTCACCTGTATGCCTAGCCTCTCCCAGCCGCACCTCGCTTGAGTCGTGCTTTTCTGCGAATGTGGTCAACAATGACTCGGCGCATTGCTTCTGCCGCCGTAGCGAAGAAGTGGATCGACCCAAACGGAAATTCATGACGAAGCAGGTGGTTCAGGCTGCTGTTGATTCCCGGTCACTGGAGCGAACATTGTTGGCATCGGACGCCCTTCGCGGTAAATGTCTTCCGTGGCTGTCCTAGACCACCTGTTTTCCATTGGTTGGATTCGCAAGGCCCTCTGGAAATTGTGGTATCCCTTGCTCACCCGGCGACTTCATGGCGAAGAGGTGTTATTCCTCAACTACGCCTACGAAGAGGAACCGCCCATGGGCATCCCGCTTTCGCCCGGAGACGAAATGAATCGCGCTTGCATCCAGCTTTATCACCACGTCGCCTCGCAAGCACCGTTGCGTGGGAAAAACATTCTGGAGGTAAGCTGTGGGCACGGTGGCGGAGCGGCTTACCTCACACGCGCACTTCAACCGCAACGCTACACCGCCCTGGATTTGAATCCTGCCGGAATTCGCTTTTGCAAACAACGTCATCAGATTGCGGGATTGGTCTTCATCCAGGGCGACGCGGAAAATCTGCCGTTTGCGCCCGGCACCTTCGACGGGGTGGTCAATGTCGAGGCGTCTCACTGTTATCCAGACTTCCCGCTATTTCTGGCGGAGGTCGCGCGGGTACTGCGACCGGGCGGACATTTTCTCTATGCGGACTTTCGATTTGGTGACCGCCTCTCTCAATGGGAACAGGCACTTGTCGCGGCCCCACTCCAAATGTTGCGCAGCCAGAACATCAACGCCGAAGTGCTGCGTGGCATGAACCAGAACTCCTCGCGCTCACTGGACCTGGTCGAGCGGCGGCTGCCAGGATTTCTGCACTCGCTCGGGCGTGACTTTGCCGGCACCAAGGGTTCGCGGATTTACAAGGCCCTGCACAGCGGAGAACTCTCGTATCGTTCGTATTGTTTTGAGAAGGCGGTATAATCAACACAACCGTTCCGATATAAGCCAGAGGCTGGCAAAAGTTCGTAATTCCACCGTACCAGGAACAAGCTTTTCGAGTGGGACGCAGAGTTGGGGTTCCGTTATGCCCCGTTGAGCCTCGTGACAAACGTGGCCACCGATTGTCGAAACAGCAGCGAGAGACTCACGCTGGACGCGGGCTGCAAAAGCCATGTGCAATTTGCACAGGCGGAAATAATTTTGCTACACACGTTTCGCCCGGCGCGGTGTCTGTTTGTGTAGACGATGGCAAGCTAATGAAGACATCTCGTCCGCAAAATGGCGAAGACGGTGACAATACTAGACGTCCCCCTCCCTGGCCACGCATCATTATTTACGGTTGTCTGCTCATCACTGTTATCGCGATGTTTCTGCCACGACGTGCTAAACAATCCAAAGCTTCCACCTCAGCTTCCGTGCCAGAATCCATTTCCAAAGGACGTTCCCCAGGACACGATACAACTTCGTCACTACATCCACATTTTAGTCCCGCCCGGATGACCCCGGAGGAAACTGTCGCCGCCAAGCTTAACCGATTTGCGCATGGTCGCTACGACCTCGTTCACGCAATCGCTGACAAGTTCAAAGCCGATGTGCCTGGGGATGTGGAGCGTTTCTTCGATGCCGCGGAAGCAGGTCGTTACGATGAGATGGAGGCGCTTTTCAAATCGCTCGCAAAAATACGTTTCGACGCGGATGGGCACGGTCTTGTGCAATATTGGCGGGCCATCGTCGAAACCGCAGGAGCCGCCGAGCAAGCCCATGAATGGCCAGCACAGCGACTTTTGGATTACGGCAACGCGGTGCTGGATTCGCTGCGTCCGGGCATGGTTTATTTGGGTGGCACCGACTCAGGATGTTTCATTCCAACGTTCCTGAATGATACCAGCGAAAGCGAGCATCACATCGTGTTGACCCAGAATGCGTTAGCCGATTCCTCTTACCTCCAGTATCTCAGCTTCGTATACGGCGACCAGTTTGCCAATCTGACCCACGGGAATCAGGAGACCGCGATGAATGCTTATGTTGCCGATTACCAAAAGCGGCTGGCCCATGACCAACAGTTCCCGGATGAACCCAAACAAGTTCTCGAAGGGGAAAGCGTCAAGGATAGTAGTGCCTCCGGTCAGATGTCTGTCATGGCAGTCAATGACCGGCTCGTGGAAATGCTCCTGCAAAAAAATCCGAATCTTTCTTTTGCGCTTGAAGAATCTTTTCCACTGAAATCCACCTACGTCGATGCAACCACTATCGGCCCTTTGATGGAACTGCACCTCCCAGGAGGTCAGGACACGCTAACCGCCGACAGCGCAGAGCAAACGCTGGCCTATTGGCAAGACACTTCTCAGCAAGTCCTCTCGGACCCGGCAGCATCTGGTGCAGATTGGACGAAGGCTTATGCAAAAATGGTGGAATCGCAGGGCAATCTCTTTGCTTCGCACAACTTAAATGAACAGGCCGAACAAGCTTATCGTCTGGCGCTCCAACTCAGTCCTTCACTTTCTGAAACGGTTTTTGGTTACGTCAACCTGCTGGAGGGAGAAAGACGCTCGCAGGATGCGCTGGCCATAGCACAGGCCGCAGTGCAAGCCGCGCCGGACAATAAGCAATTGGGCGATTTGTTGAAACAATTGCAAAACCCCACGTCCGGCAAAAACTGAATCTTCCGCTTCCTCAGACTGGTGCTCTTCGGCCGTACTGCATTTTCGAACACCGGGGTCAGGCCAGAATAATGTCAGGTGGGCACGTCGAATCGTCACGCAACCCCGAAAACCCCAACTTCACCTTGCACGCCTGATTGCGGATGGTTTCGATGGCTGAGCGGGACCTAATCATCGACGGTCACCAATTCGAGCCGAGTGAGTGTGACCGCAGGATTTCCCAGCGGAGCCGCGTCTTACCATGACGCTTGAAACACGATCGGATTGAGCAGGCACAACGGATTCTTACGTTTAATCGCCGTTGTGATCGAGGAACTCACGGTATGTTTTCCCACATGAAATTCTTCAGGCCGGAACACCTGGTCAAAGAATCGATTGACACCGTGCTCGAAAACGGGCTCCTCAGCCCGGACAAGGTAGAACTCGTCGGACCTGACAAAGCTGCCGTGCAAGCCTTCCGGCGAAGCAGTGGTGACCTCGAGATTTACAGCTGGCGCTGGCGCGCTGGTGTTCTTCACCGGCAACGGTTCGGCTGAGCCGGCCAAAGTTTTAAACGCCGGCAAGGAGGCAGGCTCCTGACGGAGTTGTAAACCGGGCTGGAAAAAGGGAACCACGGGCTTGGGGCAGGTGTTAGTCTGTGCAGCGCAGCAAAGGCAACTCCCCGCCGCAACGCACCCGAATGCACTGATTGGATTGAACCCAAACATGATTCCCTAAACCCTGCAGCGACCAACTGATCTGTAGACAGCTGGAGGACAGATTCGTTCAAGGCGCTTAGGATTTGCTAAAACAACTCGTTCTGCTACTCGTAATCCATGCAGTATTTCGTCCAGCGCAGCGAATTGCGCGACCTTTACGACAAGGTCGCCGCGGGCGCGCATTTCCGAGGCCGACGCGCTGCGGCTGTTTGAAACCAAGGACCTGAACGCCCTCGGCGCCATCGCCGATCTGGTGCGCGAACGCAAAGTCGGCAATCGCGCCAGCTACATCATCAATCGCTACATCAATTATTCCAACTACTGCATCCTGAGCTGCCAGTTCTGCTCCTTCGCGCGCAAGAAACGCGATGCGGACGGCTTCCAATTTACCGTCGAGGAAATCGTCGAAAAAGCGCGCGAAGCGCTGAAGCTCGGCATCACGGAATTGCACATCGTCGGCGGGCTGCATCCGTCGCTGCCGTTCAGTTATTACACGGACATGCTGCGCGCGTTGAAAACGCTTGAATGCGCGGCTGCAATTGAAATGCTTCACCGCCATCGAAATTCTGCATCTCGCCTGGCTCGCCAAAAAATCCGTGGCAGAAACCTTGCGCGAATTGAAAGCCGCCGGCCTGGATTCGCTCACCGGCGGCGGCGCGGAAATTTTCCGCAAGGAAGTCCGCTCCGCCATCGCCAAGGGCAAGGAATCCGCCGAGGAATATCTGGACGTGCATCGCACCTGGCACCACATGGGCGGCCGCAGCACCTGCACGATGCTCTACGGCCACGTCGAATCGCTCGCCGACCGCGTGGATCATCTGCGGCAATTGCGCGCGTTGCAGGACGAGACGCACGGCTTCGTCGGCTTCGTTCCGCTGCCGTATCAGCCGGAGAACAACGACATTCCCGTCGAACACGCGCCGACCGGTTTCGACACGCTGCGCACCATCGCCGTCAGCCGCATTTACCTCGATAACTTCGCCTCACATCACCGCGTATTGGGTCGGCCTGGGCCTGAAGCTCGCGCAAGTGGCGCTTGAGCTACGGCGCGGATGACCTGCACGGCACGATCATCGAGGAACACATCTTCCACATGGCCGGCGCGACCTCGCCGCAATTGCAGACCGAGGCGGACATGATCAAAGCCATCCGCGAAGCCGGCCGCACGCCGGTGCAGCGCAATACGTTTTACGAACCTCTGAAATCAGCCGACGCCGCGACGGAGCCGTTGACGGACTTAACCACCAAAACCTCAAAATTGCTCGAAAGCAATTTGGCCACCGCGTAGTCTTCCTCCATGTCTTCAGACGAGATTCCCAAACTCCGCATGGCGCCGCCCGAGACGATGGAGTAGGTCGCTCATCGCGTCGAGCGCGAACAACGCTCCGCTCAATTGCAGCGCGAAACCAACCTCGAACGTTCGCTCGGCCCTTCCGCGTCGGTTCCGTCGGCTATCTCAATGCCGTCCCGCTGACGCGCGGCATGGAGGACGAAGTGCTCTATGCCACGCCGTCCAAGCTGGCCGAGATGCTGCGACGCGACGAACTGGACGCGGGCCTGGTCAGCGTCGTCGAAGTGCTCTTCAACGACCGTTACGATGTTCTGGACGGCATCGCCATCGCGTCGCTCGGCGAGGTGAAAAGCGTGTTGCTCGCCCATCGCCGTCCATTGGAAGAGGCCCGCGAAATTTCTGCGATACCGCCTCGCTGACGAGCGTCGAACTGGTGCGGGTGTTGCTAGCCGAGCGTGGAATAAAGCCGGAGATCAGACCTCTTCCAAGTTACGAGCTCAAGCAGATGCCCGATTATGCTCTGCTCATCGGGGATCGCGCCTTGGATTTCCTGCTCGGGCCGCACGAGCATGAAATATGGGATCTGGGCGCGGCGTGGTACGAGCTGACGAAGCTGCCGTTTGTTTACGCCGTATGGGCCTTGCGACGGGGAATCGAGAATTCGGCTTTAAGGCGGCAGCTGCGCGAAGCCCGGGATTTCGGTCTCGACACGCTCGATTCCATCATCCGTTCCCGAACAGAGTATACACTGGAATTTCGCCAGGATTACCTGGGCTGGCATATTCATTATCACCTGGGCGCGGATGAGAAGCGCGGCTTGAACCGGTTCATCGAACTGCTGCGGAAGCATTCGTCCAACCCGATCTACGAGCCGCGTTTTACCGCGTAAATCTCATCATTAACTCCGGTTCTTGACTGAATCATAGCAGATCCAAGGCTCAAGACTTCGGCTATTTAGCGGCTGGGAGTTCCACCCAAAAACAACTGCCGTTGCCTTCCTGCGACTCGAACCCCACGGAGCCGTTCATCCGCTCCACCGCCTTGCGCACGATGGCCAATCCAATCCCGGTACCCGGATACTCGCTTTGGCGGTGCATTCGTTGGAACATCCCGAACAACTTGTCAGTGGCAACAGCTGGGATGCCGATGCCGTTATCCGTCACCCACACCTTGATTCTTTCGTCCTTCCGCTCAGCGAACACCCGCACCTTCGGACGGACTCCGGGCGCAACAAACTTCACCGCGTTACCCAGCAGATTGGAAAAACACTGGACCAGGCCGGACTGGTTCCCAACGACGCGGATGCCGTCCAACTGCAAGTCAATGTCCGCTTCGGATGAGTGGAGATTGGGATAGGATTCGAGCAGGCCGCGCACCAATGTTCCAAGGTCTACCTCCTGCAGCGGTAAATCCTCGCGCACGACCCGGCTATAGTCCAACGAATCCTGAATCAGCAGATCGAGGCGCTTGGCCGCTTCACGAATCCGGCGGAGGTACTCACGACCGCTGGCGGGGACGTTTGGTTCCAGCTGCTCCTCGAGCAACGTCGCAAAGTTTTGCATGGCACGCAACGGTCCACGCATATCGTGGGTGATGCTGTAGGAGAATCCTTCCAACTCCGACACCATGTCGCTGAGTTTGGCCGTCCGCGATTCCACCAGTTTCTCCAGCTGGTCACGGTGCTCCGCCAGCACCAGCCGGGCCCGCCGCCGCTCCGCTATGACCAATCCCAAAACCAAAGCGGTTATAGTGGCGGTTCCCATAAACGCCTGCAGCGATAATAACGACTCATTCGGGTCATCCCGAACAAATGGTCCACACCCTCCCAGTGTTCCCCACAGCGCAATGCTCGACATCACAAACGATGCCGAGATCGCTCCCCGCGGACCGAACCGGAAGGCGCTCCAAATCAACGGCGGCAAAAGGAGAAATTCAATTGGCCAATGATCCCGACCCACCGCCGTCTGCCCCGAAAAAACCACAATCCCGACCACCAGAATTAACAATAACACCACAATTCCCTCGAGCACCTCTTGTCGCCCCGGGTGCGGCGCTGCGCGCGCCAGCCAAACGATCAAAAGCGGCGCGAACATCAGGTTGCTGACCATGTCCCCGAGCCACCAGGTCAGCCAGATCGTTCCAAATCGTCCCCAACTCTCGAATCCGCCAAGGCAAAGACTGGCCACCCCGATGGTCGCGCTGAGACATGTGCTCAACAACGCCGCCCAAAGAATGAAGTGAAAAGCGGTCCGTGTGCTTTCAAACGCGTTCAGGCCCCCGGCGAACCGGCAAACGCACCAGGCACCGATCACCGCTTCCAAGGTGTTGCCGGTTGCAATCCCCAGTGTGACCGGCACTGAGCCTTGCGTGGTCGCATTCACCATGAAGGCCCCCAAAACAATGCCTGGCCAATGGCCTTGCCCCCGCCACAACAGAAACGCCAGCGCGAAGCCCGTCGGCGGCCACACCGCCGAGGCGCTCGCGTCCGCGAAAGCCATCGACAAGCCAAGCTTGCCACAGCAAAAGTAAAGGATTGCGAACGCCAACGTCTCAGTCAGCGCCAGGATTCTGGGCCTGGTGTTCATCCGCAGTGGGTAACAACCACTGGCAACCTTAGCCTACCTGGCAAAATTCGCCACGGCCCATGGTACTTACGTAAACATGGCGACAAAAGAGGCTCAGCCACTGCCCTTCATCTCGCAGACCGAATTGCTGAAAACGAAAACTTCGAACGATTGCTCCACGTGAGTTCTAACCCCCACAATACCAGTGCCCTACCCTATCCACTCTGGCCCACGGTTTGCAAATCAACCCAAAAATGGCTACTCTAGCTGCAGCAGGAAAGGGAACACCCATTTACCAGGCAAGCGCTGTCGTCCGGTTGGTGAACAGAATCCGAATTCAGAAGTCAAAACGAGAGCAGCCGGAATAATATGAAATTTGGACAAATAGCAAAACGGGTATCACTGCTGGTGATCGTGAACATCCTGGTGATGCTCACCATCACCCTGGTGCTTTCAGTATTGCGCGTTAACCGCTACCTTCCCCAGGGCGGTTTGGGCGGGTTGGCGGTTGTCTGTCTCATCTGGGGGTTCGCAGGCTCGTTCATCTCTCTGGCTCTGTCCCGAGTCATGGCCAAATGGGGCATGGGGGTCAAGGTCATCCCGCCCGACACCGGGGATCCCACGTTAAGCCGACTTGTCGAGACCGTGCATGGCCTGGCGCGAGCGGCCAACCTGCCGTTGCCTGAGGTCGGTATTTATCAGTCCGACGAGGTCAACGCGTTTGCGACGGGACCGACTCGGTCGCGAGCGTTGGTGGCGGTTTCCACTGGTTTATTGCAACGAATGGGGTCACGGGAAGTCGAGGGGGTGCTCGGACACGAAATGACCCACGTTGCCAATGGTGACATGGTCACGATGACCCTCATACAGGGTGTCATCAATTCGTTTGTGCTCTTCTTGTCACGCATCCTGGCCTTTGTGGTCAGCCAGGCGTTACGCTCGCGGGATGACCGCGACAGCGGAGGCGGGGGTGCGATGCAGTACCTGCTGAGCATTGTTTTCCAAATTGTCGTTTTCCATCCTCGGCTCGATGGTCGTGTTCTGGTTTTCCCGCTGGCGCGAATTCCGGGCTGACGCCGGTGGCGCGCAGCTCGCGGGGCGTCAAAACATGATCGACGCGCTGCGAGCACTGCAGCGGTTGAACGATCCCCAATTGGCTCAGGCCGAATCGCAAGCACATCCCACCTTTCAAGCATTAAAGATTTCCGGGCCAGCCGGAGGCTTTGCCCGCCTTTTTGCTTCTCATCCCCCACTGGAAGAGCGCATCGCGAGGTTGGAACGGGGAACCTAGGTTAAGGCCGAAATCCGAAGCCCGAAGGTCGAAAGAACGCCGAAATTCGAAGGCCGAGATCCGAATACCGGACTGACGGTGATTTGGCTTAGCTCCTTCGCGGCACCAATTCCAGGGCGGCGTTTTCGGATTCGGATTTCGAGCTTCGGGCTTCTTTCGACCTTCGGGGCTTCGGCCTTCGGATTTCCTCAGACCGGCTCTCCGGCGTCGACTATGGTCAGCGGAATTTCGAAAGCGGGATCCTCGAATTTAACAAGCACTTCTATGCTCTTGAGTTTGGCGTGGCGCACCGCGTCCAACGCTAAATCGGTCTGCTCGAAATCAAAGGCTTCGGGGTCAAATTTTGTCCACCGATCGGGACCGACATAAAACAGGCCAGTTTGGGTGTTGCGCAGCAAAATCTTCATAGCCGGATATTTATTGCCCGAATGTCTTGCAAATTTCACCGGCTTGGCAGTGGGTGAGCACTCCATTAGCCGCTGGAAAAATCCTATCCAGGCGACAAGTTCCTTAAGCTTTGGCAAATCTTCTCCCGTCCTTGGAACCGGTGAGAATCGGCGTCACTCCTGGTGCTCCGGGCCAATCAGCCGCGACAGTTCTCTTTGCGTTTCCGGAACGGAACGACCCTTTCTGATGACGCAACCCTCTCGCTCGGGCGGTCGGATACCGGGATTGTCTTTGAGACTTCCCGGTGGCCCAGGCTCTGGACGCTGCGAAGGTAGGTGTGGCAACAGCTGAAAACGTTTGAAAGCTGGCTTCAAATTCTGTCTGGAACACGCGGTAGTCATGATCGTTCTCCAGCAGTTATACGTCCCTTGCTGACGATTTCGTCGGTCCAACGCGGCGCGTCGGTGGCGCCGGGCGCACTAGACATTCTACTTCACGCCAGCTTGAGCAGCCGCGGCGGGATCGATTTGTTTGAGCGCCAAGACCACAGCGTGGTGAAGGTCTTTGTTCGGAATCTTCAGCATTGGCATCAACTTTGGAAGGGCCACTTTGGCTTGGGCGCCAAAATTGCCGAGAGCGGTTGCGGCTTCGTCGTTCAGCTCGTTGTCGTCCAAATAACCGATCAGCAAAGGAATAATTGTATCCGGCTCACCGTGGATTTTGCCCAGAGCGGCAATGGCAGGCCCGTGTATTACCGTGTCGTTACTCTTGAGCGCCTGTAATAAGACTGGAATGGCCGGCTTAGCCGCCAGGCCGAACTCGCCCAGTCCACGGGCTGCCAACGCCCTTCGACCGTCCGCTGGTTCGAAATAAATCGTGACCCCAGGCAAGCCGTTGAGCTTGTCGATCAGGGCCAACCGCAGGCGTGAATCGTTCGTGTCACACAACATTACGTTGACCAGGCCGGGGATAATGTCCCCGGTGAGCACCGCGTTGGCGCGATTGCTAGCCGTTGCATCCGGGCCGTTCAGTTGCTCGCTCCAGTAATCCGCTGTCTTTCCCTGGTAGAGCGTATCGTGTTCGCCCAATGTCCGAGTCAATAACCAGATTCCGCCGAAAACGATTCCCAGCCCCGCAGCCACTGCGACGGACATTCGAACGATTCTTTTTTTCATGATCGAGCGTTGGCCTGTTGAATCAGTCGCACGGGACCGTGCGGTCCTTGGCCCAGTCCCGGATTTCCTCGACCTTCTCGGACATAACGACTGACAAGGGGCGGGTCTGCTTGATCTCGGACAGCAAATCGTCCTGTGAGATAGCGCGCCCCGCTGCGTGCGCGGTATACATCGAGGAGACGATCGCCTGTTCGATTTCAGAACCGGAGAAACCTTCGGTGGCTTCGGCCAAAGCGCAAAGATCGAAGCCTGCGGGGTCCAACGCGCGTTTCGACAGGTGGATTTTTAAAATATCTTTCCGATTTTCGGCTGCCGGTAAATCCACAAAAAAGATTTCATCGAACCGTCCTTTGCGAACCAATTCCGGCGGCAGACAGCTGATGTCATTGGCGGTGGCGACCAGGAACACGGGCTTCTTCCGTTCGGACATCCAGGTCAGCAAGGTACCCAGGACCCGCCGGGAAAGGCCGTCGTCTTCCGTGCCTACTGCGGAGCCCTTTTCGATTTCGTCCACCCACAACACGCAAGGCGCCATGACGTCGGCCGTATCAAGGGCTTTGCGCAAGTTTCGCTCGGTTTCGCCGTAATATTTGCTGTAGAGAATTCCAAAATCGAGGCGCAGCAACGGGAACTCCGAAGATGCCCGCGGCGGCTTTGGCCGCGAGGCTTTTGCCGCAGCCCTGCACGCCGAGCAACAACATGCCGCGAGGTGGATCCAGTTTTTCAGGAGTTTCATCCTGGAAAAAACTCTTTCGCACCTCCAACCACTGACGCAACCGTTGCATGCCGCCGATCTCGGCGAAGCGGGCGGTTTCATACTCGAAAGAAAGCGGGGAATCCTGCCCGAGTAATTCGTATTTGGCGCGCATCACCTCGGGAATGTCGGATTCGCTGATAGCGCCGTCGTCGTCGATGGCTCGGAATGCCAGGCGCCGCGCGTCGGTCGCGGTCAGTCCCGCGAGATTCCGGACGAGCATGTCCAAGGCCTTATTGGTGGTGTGCACTTCGCGGTTGTTGTGTTGCGCGCCCCAATCCGCCGCCACGTCGCAAACCACGGTCCGCAATTCGGCTGGCGTGGGCAACGGTAGATGAAACCGGGCGGTAAACGGCCGCAGTTCTTCCGGCAACTGCAGCGCTGTTCCGACCAACACCACGGTCGAATGATGCCTGGCATAGTCCAACGCGATATCCTTCAGAAAACGAACATGCACGTCGTCGTCCAGATACCTGCGAAAATCCAACAACACGAACAGGCCGTACGATCCCGAGTTCTTGATGTACGCTAGAATTTCCTGCGACTTCACCACGGACTGCGAGGGCTGATCGGTGGCGGTTTCGAGGCGGCGGATCTCCTGATAGATGCTGAACTGGCGTTCGGGGAGAGCGTGGCTCGGGCCGGCGCCGTCGTGGGCAATACTCACGGTGCTGTGGAAGCCGAGGGAGCGGGCACGACGTGCGACAGGGAGGGCGTCCTCGGGGTTTTTAACGGCGACGCCCAGCACGGAGTTGATGGTGACGGAGAATTCGGCTTCACGCGCGAGCCACTCGAGTTTGCGTTCAAGGACGCGCAGGGACTTCTTTGGACGTGTCGTCGGGCTCAACGTTGTCGATGCTGATCTGGAGGTAATCAAGACCGGCGTCATTCAGAGCGTGGATGCGCTGCGGCGATAATAGGTAGGCGTTGCTGATGAGCGTGGCGATGACACCGTGGTGGCGGATCCGGCGGACGATGTCTTCGAGTTGCGGATGCAGCAGGGGCTCACCCCCACTGATCGTGACGACGGTGACACCGAGTGCCGCGAGTTTATCGATCCGAACGAGCATCTCCGAAAGGGGAACAGGCTGAGAGGAGTGGTCGAACTCGTTGCAGTAAGTGCAGGCGAGATTGCAGCGCCGGATGGGGATGATCTGCGCGACCAGCGGGCGGGAGCGCTGCTGCATGGCGGCGGCAAACATGCGCACCTCGCGACGACGACGGTCGATCGCGTGCAACCGCATGCGCAAAGATTTTCCGACCGGCATTCTGCCGTAGCCCCTCTCTACATACAGTATCACCTGAGGTGGAATGGACTCTCCCGTGGCCTCACGAAACGGAGGCTACGCTCCTCACCGCCCGCCGGCAAAAATCGCCATCAACTCCTGCGGCGGGACCACTTCAAGCTGTGCATAAGTGCAATCGCCGGGCCTCTTATCCGTGCGCCACCTTCTGAAGTGCGCCAAGTGCCGGAAGCGCGTCCCCTGCATATGTTCGTACGCGACCTCCACCACTAACTCGGGCCGCAGCGGCTCCCACGACAGATCCTTGCCCTGACTCCATCTGCTCTGCCCGCCCGGCATACGATGCTGTCCGTCCCCGCCCGGATTTCCATGCTCCGCCCACGCCTTCCAGGGGTGCCCTGCGAGCGCATTCTCGCGATAGGGCGCCAGGAATTCCGCCAGTTCCGCGCGCTTCTCTCGCGTGAAACTCGCACAGACGCCGACGTGCTGCAGTTTGCCCGCATCGTCGAAAAGACCGAGCAGCAGAGAGCCCACCGCCGTCCGCTCGCCTTCCTTGTGCCATCGAAAGCCCGCGACCACGCAGTCGCAATCGCGTTCGTGCTTGACCTTGAGCATGACCCGCTTGTCGGACTCGTACGCCCCGGAGACCGGCTTGGCCATCACTCCGTCGAGGCCGGCGCCCTCGAACCGCCGGAACCAATCCCTCGCGACACCCGGCTCCTGCGTTGCCGGTGTCACGTGGATGGGCGGCGCCGCCCGCGAAAGCAGCGATTCCAGTTCCTGGCGACGGCTTTGAAACGGTTCGCCCCGCAGGTCCCGGCCTCCCTCGCAAAGCAGGTCGAAGAACACAATCGACGCGGGAATCTCCTGCGAGAGCAGCTTCACCCGCGACGCGGCGGGATGTATGCGCAGTTGCAGCGAGTCGAAGTCGAGCCCGCTATCCCCGGCGATGACGATCTCGCCGTCCAGCACGCAACGCTCCGGCAACTCCCTGCGCAACGGCTCGAGCAACTCGGGAAAATATCGGTTCAGCGTCTTCTCGTCGCGGCTCTGGATCAGAATCTCATCGCCGTCGCGAAACACCAGCGTGCGAAACCCATCCCACTTCGGTTCGAAGATCCAGTCACCACCCGCCGGCAATTCATCGACTCGCTTGGCCAGCATCGGCAAGATCGGCGGGTTCACCGGAAGATTCATGCCTAATGGTATACCGCGGGTTATAATCCGACCAAGCGTTCCAATTCTGACCATGCAACCTCAAATGCACGCGTGGATTTCACAAGGGGCCGTTGCTGCTCCTGCTCCTCTCTATCCCCGCCTTCGCTCAGTGGGATGACGGCCTGCTGAAGCCGTTCGTGATGGATCATCGCGCCGGCGGAGCCTCGCCCGCCGATGTCTCCTTCCTGCTCGACGCGCCCGCCGGCAAGGATGGCTTTATCCGCATTCAGGGCGGCCACTTCGTCAAACCCGGCGGCCGGCGCATCCGCTTCTGGGGCGTCCACCTCACCGATTGGAGCCGCGGCTCCATCCTGCTTCCGTCCCACGAAGACGCCGCCCTGTACGCCGCCACGCTGGCCCGTTACGGCGTCAATATGGTGCGCCTGCATTTCCTCGACCTGCCGGCGCCGCGCGGCATCATCGATTCCATCGCGCAACGACAGCCGCTCCTTCGACGCCCAGCAACTCGACCGCCTCGATTATCCAGATCGCCGAATTCAAGAAGCGCGGCATCTACGTCGACCTCAACCTCAACGTGGGCCGCTCCTATAAGGCCGGCGACGGCGTGCAGGATTTCGACAAGATCCAGTGGGGCAAAGGACTCACGCTCTTCGATCCGCGCCTCATCGAACTGCAGAAGGAATACGCCAGGAATCTGTTGACCCATGTGAATCCCTATACCGGCAACGAGTATCGCAATGAGCCCGCCATCGCCATCGTCGAAATGCTCAACGAGAACGCCCTCTATCTCGGCTTTCGCGCGCCCACTCCCTACTACGACGAGGAGCTGACCCGCATCTACAACCTCTGGCTGCAACAAAAGCGCACTCCCGAAGAGCTGAAGAAGCTCCGCGAACTTGCCGCCGTCGCCGAAGGCGCGCCCATCCCGCGACTCAAAGGACCGGAGACCGCCGCCGCTCCCAAGGAACGCTACGACACCGAAATGGCCTTCTACATGGACGCGGAGAGCTAAGTTCTACCAGGACATGAGCGCGTATCTCAAGAAGGACCTCGGCGTGAAGTGCCCGATCACCGGCACCGCCGACCACAGCCATACCAGCAGTCCCTACACCATGCTGGCCTCGCTCTCCAAACTCGATATCCTGGACGGCCACGTCTACTGGCAGCATCCCGGATCGCCTCCGCCGGTCAACACGCCGATGGTCAACGATCCCTTCACTCCACCGTCGTCCAGCTCTCGCGCACCGCCTTCGCCGGCAAGCCGTACACGGTCAGCGAGACCAACCATCCGTTCCCCAACGATTGGGCCAGCGAAGGCATTCCCATCCTCGCCGCCTACGGCAGCTTTCAGGATTGGGACGCCATCATCATGTACACCTTCGAGCCCAAGCGCGATCCGGACTGGAAGCCCTACGTCGGCGATCCCTTCGATATCTCGCTCGACCCGGTGCGCATGACGCAGATGGCCACCGGCGCGCTGACGTTCCTGCGCGGCGATGTGCGCGCCGCCGGCGAAACCGTGGCGCGCACCTATTCCAAGGATCAGGTGCTTGGACAGCCGCCGCCTGCCGCGCACCGAGCAGCCCTACTTCACGCCGGATTTCCGCTCGCCCTGCCGCTCCAGCACGCGGTGCGCATCCAGTCGCTCGATGGCCCGCCGACCGCAAAGTTTGCCGCCGTGGAGGCCAACCCGCATCGTTCGGACACCAAGGAACTCTCCTGGTACACTTCGCCAGAAGACCGGCCTGGTCACGGTGGAAACCGACCGCACGCAGGCGCTCATCGGCTTCGTCCCGGCCAACGCAAAATCGCTGAAGAATCTCTCCGCCGATATCTCCAACCAATTCGCCACCATCGTACTCTCGTCGCTGGATGCGAAATCGCTTTCCCAGTCCGCCAAGATGCTGCTCACCGCCGGATCGCGCGTCACCAACACGGGCCTGAAATGGAACGACGCGCATACCCGCACGGCGAATCAGGGCGAGTCTCCGTCGCTCATCGAGCCGGTATCGGGCACCGTAGTGCTGCGCGCCATCCAGGCAGCCAAAGCGGTGACTGCGTCCGCGCTCGACGGCGCGGGCCACGCGATCGGAGAGCCCATCCAAGCGAAGAAGACACCGGCAGGCTGGGCGCTTCCCATCGGCAGCCCAGTGACCACATGGTACGTAGTTTCGGTCCAGCGATAATGTGCTCCGTCAGCCTGGCCGCAGCTTTCCTCCTGCTGCTCCCCGCCGCGCTAGCCCAACCCGGGTACACCGACCCCCAACGCCTGCGCCGTGTGTCACGCGCAGATCGCCGAGACCTACGCCCGCACCGGCATGGCGCGATCCTTCGGCGTCATCGCACCAGGCGCCGCCCTTCCCCCCATCGCCGGCGGCACATTCCGCCACGATGCCTCCGGGCAAAACTTCTCTCTGCCGGTCCGCAACGGCAAAACCTACCTGCGCCGCGAGCAGGACGGCAGCGTGCTCGAAAAAGAAGTGTCGTACTGGATCGGCTCCGGCAACCACGCGCGCAGCTACCTCTCGCGCACCGCATCCGGCGAACTGCTGGAGCTTCCCGCCACCTGGTACGCCGAAGCCGGCGGCCGCTGGGGCATGAGCCCGGGATACTCCCGGCCCGACCACGCGGGCTTCAGCCGCAAAATCAACTACGCCTGCATGTTCTGCCACAACGCCTACCCGGATATCCAGCGCGAGGTCCGCCCCGCCGCCTTTCCCGAACGCCTCCCACAGGGCATCGATTGCCAGCGCTGTCACGGTCCGGGACAGGCCCACATCGAGGCCGTGAATCGCGGCGCAGCGCGCGACGAAGTGCGCCGTGCCATCGTGAACCCGGCGCGTCTCGACCCCGCCCGCCGCATCGAAGTCTGCCTGCAGTGCCATCTCGAAACCACCAGCCTGCGCCTTCCCGCGTCGCTTACGCGCTTCGACCGGACTGTCTTTTCCTACCGCCCCGGCGAGCCGCTGGAGGAATACGCCCTGCATTTCGATCACGCCCCGGGCGCTGGCTTCGACGACAAATTCGAGTTCTCCGGTTCGCCCTACCGTCTGCGGAAATCGGCCTGTTTCCTGGCCAGCGCCGGAAAGCTCACCTGCACCACCTGCCACAATCCGCACGACGTCCCCCGGGGCGATCTCGCCGCCGCCCAATATTCGCAGGCTTGCCGCGGCTGTCATGCCGGCGCGCTTTCCAAACTCCATCCCGCGGCGGACGAGTGCATCTCCTGCCACATGCCCAAACGCCGCCCGTCGGACGCCGCCCAGGTGACCGTGACCGACCACTTCATCCGCAAGCGTCCCGAGTCCCGTCCCGCGGCGCCGCCCGTCGAACGCAACGACGGCAACACTCCGCCGTATCGCGGCATCGTGCTGCCCTACTATCCGCCCGATCTTGCGCGCACCGCGGATAACGAACTCTACGTCGCCGTCGCCCAGGTCACGCACCAGGCGAATCTCGCCGCGGGAATTCCGCTGCTCGAAAACGCCATCGCCAGGTCCGCGCCGAAGTCCGCCGATTTCTACCTGGAGCTCGCCGAAGCCTATCGTCACGACGGCCGCCCGGCCAAAGCAATCGAGTTCTACCAGCAAGCCAGTTGCGCACGCTCCCGCCGATTGGCGCCCGCTCTACGGACTGGGAAATTCGCTCGCCGCCACCGGCGATCTGCCGCGCGCCGTGCACACGCTCGAGCGCGCCATCGCGCTCGCGCCCCGCGAGACCGCTCCGCTACAGGCCTTGGCGAAAGCCCTGGAGAAGCAGGGAAAGCCCGCGGACGCCATCGCCGCCCTGCGCAGGGCCGCCGAAATCGAGCCCGAATCCGCCGAAGTGCGCAACGATCTCGGCACTGCCCTTTTCCGCTCCGGCAATCTCTCTGCCGCTGAAAAATCCGTGCGCGAGGCCGTCCGCCTCCGCCCCGAAGTGGCGGCGATTCAAGTGAACCTCGCCGAACTACTGGTCCGCCGCAATCGCTTTCCCGAAGCCAGGCGTCGCTACGAACTCGCCCTGCGCCTCAATCCGCAACTCGCCGGGGCCCATAGCAGTCTGGGCGCCCTCCTACTGCGCATGGGCGACAACGAAGGCGCCATTCGGGAATACCGTCTGGCGATCGGCGCTGCGCCGGACTATTTCGAAGCCCATCTGAAGCTCGCTCAACTCCTGCTCGCGCGGGGCGACACCGCGGGTGCGGCGCCGCACCTGCGCAAAGCCGCCGAGAGCCCAGACCCCCGCATCCGCACCGCCGCCCGCGACGCCTCCACCAAGCGCCCGTAAATGTATCCGATCTCACCCATTCACCTTGCCGTCGCCAATGCGGTGACCCAGTAAATCACCGCCAGCCCGCTGAAGAGGCTCGTCGCCAACGCGTGCCCTGCCAGCAGCGCATTACCCCGCGGCCAGTCGCGATGATCGTACCAGAACAGGTCGATCAGCACCCGCACCGTCCAGAATATGGCAATGAAACCGGCCATCCAACGCGCCGCGAGTTCACCTGCCAGGAACTGGTCGTGCAGTCTCCACGTCAGCACGGCGAAGCTCACGATGCTGAGCAGGATATAGAATCCATACACCCAGAAAACTTTCTGATTGAAGCGGGTGAGTTTCGGGATATCCAGTTTCCAACCGAGACGGGCGGGCGCCTGCACGCTCGCGATCAGCACCACCAGGTGCCCCAGCGCCGCCGCGTAGATCGCATACGATAAATACCAGTCCCACGTCCTTTGGGCAATCAGTCCGTGCAGCCAGTAGTAGAACGGCACAATCAGCGTGCGCCGGAATGGCTCGTGAAACAGCCAGGGCGCGGGAGCGATCACCCAGAACGCCGTCCAGCCGCGGTTGGCAATGCGAAAACGCTCTTCCGCAGCAACCAGCACGCCTTGCAGCAGGAAATAGCCGAGGGGCAGCCCCCAGCCGCCGCCCGCCGGAAAACTCAAGCCCAGCTCGTGCAGCACACCCGAGAGCGCAAACAGCACCAGGCGCGAACCCCGTCTGCCGAAAAGCCCATACATCGGCCGCAGGAACAGCCGCCGGTTCATATCGACGAATGCCAGGTTCCAGCGCCGGCCCCAAAAGTCGCCCAGTGAGCGAGCAGCCCACGGACGGTCGAAGAGCGGCGGTACCGTGAAGCCCGCCCATCGCAATAACCACGGCAGCAGGTCGCCGATGCCGAGGTGAATCGTCATCAGCAGTGCCGCAATGCCCGCCAGGCCAAGGAACCCGCCCGACAGGTGCGGGGCGTAAATCGCAAGCATGACAATCGAAGCCGCGCCCAGAGCCGTCCGCGCCCAGGCCGCCAGGAATTGCACGGGGTCCACGTTTTCCGCCGGCTGTCGCTCCCGGAAGTAGTCGGGAATTACGCCGGGCCATGCGAACAAAAAGAGCGCTAACCCGGTTGCCTCTCTCGGGCCACGCCGAATGGCCAGAGCGACGGCCTTGAGCGCGTAGACGCCGCCGGCCGAGATGATTAGGAGTCGTAAGGCGGGTGTCGTGGCGCACCTCCGTCAACAGGATTGGTTCCCCGCCAACGCCCCACCAAATCGCGGGCCGCGGCAGGCCATGCGGGAAAAAGAAACTGGAAGCCGGCATCCAACAGGCGGCCGGGTACAACGCGCCGGCTCTTCAAAACCAGTTCGGACTCGGTCCGCATCAACCACGTGCCCACTTCCAACATCCACGCCGGGCTGGGCAAACCGATGCGTACGCCCCATGCCTCGCGCAGGACTCGCATGAAATCTTCATTGGGAATCGGGTTGGGAGATGCCAGATTCACCACGCCGTCGAACGCCTCGCGCGCAATCAGCACATCGACTGCCCGAACGAAGTCGGCCTCGTGAATCCAGGAAACAAACTGCGTGCCGGGACCCTGCCTCCCGCCGAGGCCGCGGCGAACCAGGCCGAGGAATACGTCGAAAACTCCGCCTCGATCCGGGCTGAAGGTCATCGCACTGCGGATCGCGATCTTCCGCGTGCGCGGCGTACGGGTCGAGAAGAAAGTTTCCTCCCATGCTTTCGCAACGTCGATCGAAAACTTCCACGTGTCGGGAGCGCCTGGCTCCGTGCCGCCCAGTTCGCCATCGGTCTCATTCATGGCGCGATCCAAGGCGTGCCGGTAGATGGTCGCCGTGCTGGCATTGATCCAGAGCCGGGGAGCGCGCTTGACGGAAGCCATGACCTCATTCAACAGGCGCGTACTTCGAATGCGCGACTCAAAGATAGTGCGCCGGTTCGCCGCCGTGTACCGGCAATTGACGCTGCGTCCCGCCAGGTTAATACATACGTCGCTCTGCTCCAGATCGGCAATCCAGTCGCCGGGCGTGATACCGTCCCAGGAAACGACGCGCCACGGAGCAGACCGCGGACGGCGGCTGAATACCGTCACCGCGTGGCCTTGTGAATGGAAATGGCGGGCGAGGATATGCCCCACCTGTCCAGTGCCGCCGGGTATCACAATCTTCATGGCAGTTTCCCATCCACTTCCGCCAGCGTCCGTATGTGAGTCAGCACGCGCATGTGGATGCGATGGATGATCGCGTCCGACCACCACCGCCAGTATTCCGCCGGCCACAGCCCGTGCTGATACCAGGTGGTTCCTTCGAGCAGGGTTCGATTGCCGGACAATCGCGTGAGGCGAAACTGACCTTGCTTGGAAACCATGTACCCATGCAAATGTTTGGGCTGCACCTGGGCGTATGGGCTCCACTCGCGCATGGGCGCCGGGTTCTCTGTAACGCGGAATCGCAGCAGCCGTGGTGCGTCCCACACTTCGATCGGTTCCACGAACGGGCCTGTGGAGAACTCGCAATAGCGCATCGCGCCCACGCCGGATCCTTCGATACGGGCCAGTTTCGGATACGCCAACCCCGCGCGAAAGAACCACTCTCGCGGCTCGGGCAACTCCGGGAAGGTGACCACGTATTTCCAGACTCGTTCCGGCGAAGCCGCAATCGTGATCGAAGAGCGCACCTCGAACACCGGCGGGCGAGCCGTAACGTCCCAAGTGACGCTGGCGGGCGGCAGTAGCAGCAAAATGGCAATCCCGCCGCGTGTGGCCGATCTGGAGGTTCGCGCGATACACCAGCCAACTACCCAGCGCGCCCAGCGGCACGGCAAGCGGTAACGTCATTCCGATGCAGATCAATCCCTCCAATCCGAGAACCAGGAACGAACCAAGGGCTACCGCAACGCTGAGCGCTCCGATTTTCGCAGCCTCTGCCCCGGTCGCTGGACGAATAGACCAAGGAGGCGATTCCCCCCAGGAGCACGGGGGAGACCATGAATATGGTCCAGCCGTAAATGCCCCCGTGGACCAGGGAGACACGCCCCAAACAGCAGGATGGCGAGAAGTAGCAATCCAACCATGCAGCGCGTGGGTGTGCTCACGGTCTCTCCTCCACGATCTCGATCAATTGCAGGGCGGTCTTCCGCAACGGCCGCATCAGGGGCAGCGCGGACACACGGATCAGAAAGACCACGCTCTTCGTAGCCAGTTCAAGCAATCGCACGGTTCTGGCCTGATCCGGCGATTCATCGATCACCCAGAAGAAAGATCACGCCCATCTGAAAGAACCAGAGCACGCCGGGCAGTTGAGGTTCCAGGTCGCGCGGAATCCGCATCCCGCAATCCACCAGAATCCGTCGAAACCACGCGAGGTCGATGTCCCGGATCTCCCTGGTTTGCGGGCTGAACGGCGACAGCGGATGCTTGGGGTCCGCGCCGTTGCGCAGCAGTGCGCGCAGCACACCCCGGTTCGGCGCGAAGTGAGCGAGTTTGACGCGAATCAACTCGCGCAACCGCGTCTTCCAGTCCTGCCGCATGTTCCAGGGCCGCCTCGATCTTGGGCTGCATCTCCGCGCACGAGCGCTGATAGAAGTCCATCACGATGGCATCCTTGGAAGGGTAGTAATAGTACGCCGCGCCGGTCGCGACCTCCGCCTTCCGCGCGATGTCCCTCATCGTCGCGGTGTCGAACCCTTCCTGCCGGAAGAGCTCCAGCGCAGCCTCCAGAATCCGGCGTCCTGTCTCTTCCGCTTTCGGTGTCACTTTAGGAGGCTGCATATATTTGAACGTGTTCAATAACAGTATGCCGCCCAGCCGAACCGGCAGTCAACAATTATTTTGAACGCGTTCAGAACCAGGTCTTCTCTGCGCTTATCTCAGCGTTCTCTGCGCCTCTGCGTTGAAGAGTCTGTTCGCTTTTTACCGAACGTCTATAGTGTAAGAAACGAATGACTCCCGACCTGGTCGTCCTGTACGAACACCCCGAGTGGCAGAAGCCGCTCGTTTTCCGCGCTGGAACGCCGCGACGTCCGCTTCGCGAAGTTTCGATCTGAAGCACGCGGCCTTCGACCCCGATAGCGTCCCGCAAGCGCCGCTCTATTTCAACCAGGCCAGCCCCAGCGCCTACGTTCGCGGCAACACCCGCGCCGTTCCCCTGGCTCTAGCCCTGATGCGTTCCCTGGAACTGGGCGGCGCGCGCGTCCTCAACGGCTCGCGCGCTTTCGCGCTCGAACTCAGCAAGTCCGCGCAGGCCGCGCTGATGCACGCGCCTCAGACATCGCGCACCCGCGGACTCTCGCATTCAATGACGTAGCATGCCGCGCTCGAGCACTGGGGCGACCGCTGGCCCGCCCTGCTAAAGCCGGAACAGGGCGGCAGCGGCGCGCGCATGTTCCTGCTGCACTCCCCAGCCGAACTGGTCCGCTTGCTCGCGACCGCCCCGACCTCTGGTTCCCCGACAACCTGCTCCTGCTTCAGGAATACTTCGAGGTCGATTCCGCCAAAGGCATCGTGCGCATGGAATTCCTCGGCGGGGAGTTGCTCTACGCGATGCGCGTCGTCTCTCACGGCGCATTCAATCTCTGCCCGTCGGAGACGTGCAATCCCGGTAAGCGGCGAATCGCACTGCGCGGTGCCGGAAACCAAGCCCGTCCAACCCGTCGAATTCCATCCCTATCCGGACGTCCCGGCCGCGGCCGTGGAAACCGGCAAGACACTCATGGCCGCGGGCGGACTCGACGTCGGCGGCATCGAATATCTGGAGGCCGCCGACGGCCGCCTGGTCTTCTACGACATCAACGCCAACTCCAATCTTCGCGCCCCCATCGCTCAAGCCTTCGGCTTCGATCCCTTCGAACGCGTAGTGGACTTCCTTGCCGGTCAGATCCGCTGTGCCGGGCCACGCTAGACTAGGACAGTTTATGACGATAGACGCCCATCATCACCTATGGAAGTACAGCGCCGCCGAGTACGGCTGGATCAGCCCCGAGATGTCCGTGATCCGCCGCGACTTTCTGCCTGCGGATCTGGAGCCCCTCATGCACCACTTCGGCATCGAGGGTACAATCGCCGTGCAGGCACGCCAGACACTGGAAGAAACTGCATGGTTGTTGGAACTCGCGCAGAAACACGCGTTAATCCGCGGCGTGGTCGGTTGGGTACCCTTCGTGGAGGGAGACGGCGTCAAACGTCATCTGGAACGCTTCGCCGCCAATCGCAAACTGCGGGGTATGCGCCACGTGATCCAGGACGAGGCCGACCCGCGTTACATCCTGCGGGCCGATTTCAACCAGGGCATTCGCGCCCTGCGAGATTTCAAACTGCGCTATGACATTCTGATCTTTGAGAAACACCTGCCGGCCGCGATTGAATTCGTAGATCGTCACCCGAACCAGGTGTTCATCCTCGACCACATCGCGAAACCGCGCATCAAAGATCGCGTCCTCAAGCCGTGGGACGCCAACATACGTGAACTGGCCAAGCGGCAAAATGTGTACTGCAAACTTTCCGGCATGGTGACCGAAGCCGACCCCAAGCGCTGGACGCCTGCCATGCTGCAACCCTACATCGACGTCGTGCTTAACGCTTTCGGACCGAAGCGCCTGATGTATGGGTCGGACTGGCCGGTGATGCTGCTGGCCGGTGACTACGTCCGCTGGTACGGCGTAGTCACCGACGCAATTGTAAAGCTGTCGAAACCCGAACAGGAGCGCATTATGGGAGGCACGGCAGCGGAAGCCTACGGTTTAGGGTAGGCTCGCTGTCAAACCGCGCTTCGTCCTCGGAAGAGGTGCATCACCAGCGAAATCAAGGCGATTATCAGCAAGAGGTGAATCAGCCCGCCGGCGACGTGAAACGCGAAAAATCCCAACATCCACATCACGAGTAAGACAACAAACAAAGTAATGAACATTTTAATCTCCTTTTGTATTTCCTTTTAGAGGGAGCCGCCGCCGGTACGAGTGCGCGGGCGGGTAAAGCTTTCGTATTCCGATACCGGATCTCGATGGTGCGGCCGGTCCGATGTTCCGTAGTCCGCGCCTGCCTCGCCCGCGGAGGCGATGTCTTCGGCGCCGGTGCGCTTGAGAATATCCTTCGCCCGCGAAACCCATTCCGAGCTGTCGCAATGGACCGAAACCAGGATGCCGCCTTTTCTCACACGACCGTCATAGCGCTTTGCCTCGTATTCGGGAATCCCCATGCCGACCAGGGCTCCGACCAATCCGCCGACTGCGCCACCCGCACCCATACCGGCCAGCGCAGCCATGATCGGTCCGGCGGCGATGAACGGGCCGAGACCCGGGATCGCCAGCGCCCCAATTCCAACCAGCAGGCCAAGCGTGCCGCCGATCGCGCCGCCGGCGCCTACGCCCGCAGCGGCGCCTTCCGGAGCCTTGGTGTTCTTCTCGTGCGCGAAATCCTTAGTGCCTTCGTTGTCGGGGAAAAGCACGGAAATATCCTCAGGCCGAAATCTGGCTTTGACAAACGCGTCAATTGCCTCCTCGACCTGCACCCGATCGGAATATAGGCCGTACGCTGCCGTATTCTTTCCTGCCATATAGCTATCTCCTGACCTTTCTGGAGCACGAGTCGCGCCAACGTCTGCTTCCGCTCATAATCCCGAATTGGTATGGCGGCGCTCATCTATAATTACGGTCGAGGGTCTGGGTTTTGGCTACTTCGGTTTCCGCGCGCGCTACAACTGTTTCAGTGCCGTGGTACGTCTGGTGTGCCGTGGCGGCGGTGACCTGCGCCATGACGGGGGTGCACTGGGATATTTCCTGGCATCGCTCCATCGGGCGCGATAGCTTTTGGACGCCGGCTCACGTGGACATCTATTTCTGCGGGGTGCTGGCGGGAATCTCGTGCGGCTACCTGATTCTTTCCACCACGCTGCAAGCCGCGTCCCCATTACGGAAATCGTCGGTAACGCTGTGGGGATTCCGCGGGCCGCTGGGAGCTTTTCTGGCCGCATGGGGCGGCATCGCCATGCTGACTTCGGCGCCCTTCGACGACTGGTGGCACGCCGCTTACGGACTCGACGTGAAGATTCTGAGTCCGCCGCACATGGTACTGGCCGCCGGAATGATCGCGGTGCAACTGGGCGCGCTGATCCTGATTCTGGGGAGAATGAATCGCGCGGAAGGCGTGGAGCGGGCGCGACTGAGAGCGCTCTACCTGTATGTGGGCGGGATGATTCTGGTCTGCCTCACGGTGCTGCTGATGGAACTTACCTACCGCAGCCTGATGCACACGGTGCATTTCTTTCACCTGCTGGCGATTGTGGCGCCGCTGGTGCTGGCGGCGATGGCGCGCGGCAGCCGGTACCGCTGGGCGGCCACCACGGTGGCGGGCGTGTACAGCTCCTTCGTCCTGCTGATGGGCTGGATTCTGCCGCTGTTCCCGGCGCAGCCCAAACTCGGTCCGGTGTACCAACACGTCACGCAGTTCACCCCGCCGGAATTTCCCATGCTGCTGATTGTGCCGGCGCTGGTGCTGGATCTGCTGTGGCAGCGCACGGCGAATTGGGGCGGATGGCGGCAATCGCTGCTCTCGGGCACGGTCTTCCTGGCGGTCTTCGCGGCCGTGCAGTGGCCCTTTGCCGATTTCCTGATGTCGCCCTGGGCGCGCAACTGGTTCTTCGGGGCGAAGTACTTCGAATATTTCGCATCGCCGAACTCGCTGTACGTGCACTATCGGTTTTTCGCCGCCGAAAAGGGCGCATTACTCTGGCAGGAGATTGGGACTGGCGCTGGCCAGCGCGATTCTCACCACGCGGCTGGGCATCGCCGCCGGCAACTGGATGCGGCGCATTCAACGGTGATCATGAAGGCTCTGGCGGCACTCCTTTTCGCGGCGGCAGCGCCGCTAGTGGCGCACGTGGGCAGTCCGGACGTTTTCTTCGAAGGACAGGCCGGGCCATACAAACTGCTGGTGACGATCCGACCGCCGCAGGTGGTGCCGGGCGTGGCGGAAATCGAGATCCGAAGCCTGGCGGCCGATGTGACGGGAATCCACATCGTCCCGCTGCGGTTGACGGCGCCGCGGCAACTGGCGCCGGTGCCGGATCTGGCGCGCGCCTCGAAAGACGACCCGCAGTTCTACACGGGAAGCCTGTGGCTGATGGCCACCGGTTCGTGGAAAGTGCGCGTGGATGTGGACGGCGCGCGCGGAAAAGGGACGCTCTCGGTACCGGTGCCGGCACTCTCCACGCGCGTGCTCGGCATGCAGAAGACCGTAGGGGCGATTCTGCTCCCGCTCGGTCTATTGCTGGTGTTCGGTCTGGTAGCGGTGGTGGGCGCGAGTGTGCGCGAGGCGCAACTGGAGCCCGGCATAGAGCCCGACGCCGCGCGGGTGCGCCGTGCGCGATGGGCGATGCTGGCCGCGGCGGCGATTCTCGGCGGCGTACTGTGGTGCGGCGGCGAGTGGTGGAAGTCCGCGGCCGGAGACTATGCGAACTACGTTTACAAGCCGCTCGGAGTCAAAGCCTCGGTGGAGAGCGGCAACCAACTGGTGCTGCGACTCGACGACCCGGGCTGGCTCAATCGCCGGACCGACGATCTGTTGCCCGACCACAATCACCTGATGCATCTCTACGTGATTCATCTGCCCGGAATGGATCGCGTCTGGCACCTGCATCCGGAACGCGGGGAGAACGACGTTTTCCGCCAGGGGCTGCCTTCGATGCCAGCGGGCCGCTACGCGTTGTACGGCGACATCGTACACGCCAACGGCATCGGCGAAACGGTGACAGCGCAGATCGACCTGCCGGAGATTCATGGCGGTGAACTCGCGGGCGACGACGCGGCGAGTGCAGCGCTGGAGGTGAAAGCGAATTACAATCCGGTTGTGTCGGAATTACCGGGAGGGTATCGGATGACGTGGGAGGGCGGCGAAGGGGCAATCCGTGCACGCCGGCCGTACCTGTTCCGCTTCCGCCTGCAGGATGCGGCGGGACGCGCGCCTGCCGATATGGAACTGTATATGGGAATGGCCGGCCACGCGGCGTTCGTGGCGACGGATGGAAGCGTGTTCGCGCATGTGCATCCCGCGGGCTCGGTGCCGATGGCGGCTCTGGCCCTGGCAGAGGGCATCAATCCGCATGCGGAGCACATGGCGATGGACGGAGGACTGCCCGCCGAGGTGTCCTTCCCGTACGGGTTTCCCAAGCCCGGCACGTACCGTATCTTCGTACAGATGAAGCGGGGCGGGCAGGTGTTGACCGGCGCCTTTACCACGAAAGTAGAGGACTGATTCTTGAATACCGTCAAAGGGAAGAGTGTTTTGATCACCGGCGCCGGCCGCGGCATCGGCAAACGGCTGGCAATGGGATTTGCGGCCGAGGGGGCGCGCGTGGGGCTGCTGGCGCGCAGCCAACCGGAATTGGATCTGGCCAAACTGGAGATCGAGCAGGCAGGCGGACAGGCGATGCGCCTGCGCGCCGATGTTCGCGCGCCGGAAGAGCTGGCACATGCGGTGGATCGCATGCTGAGCAGCTTCGGCGGGTTGGACATCCTGATCACCGCGGCCGGGGTGCAGGGGCCGATCGGATCGTTTCTCTCGAGCAAGCCGAAGGCGTGGAACGAGACGGTGGAAATCAACCTGATCGGCGTGGCGAATGCCTGCCGGGTGGCGCTGCCGCCGATGATCGAGAAGCGGTCCGGAAAGATCATCCTGATCTCGGGCGGTGGCGCGGCAGGTGCCCGGCCCAATTTCACCGCCTACGCGTCGTCCAAGACGGCGGTGGTGCGATTCGGCGAGAACCTGGCGGCGGAGGTGAGCGACCACAACGTGCAGGTGAACGCGCTCGCGCCCGGCGCGGTGTACTCCACGATGACCGACGAGATCCTGCGCGCGGGAGAAGAGAAGGCCGGCCGCAAGGAGATCGAGGACGCGGAGAGAGTGCGGGTGACCGGCGGCGTTCCGGCCGAGAAGCAGATCGCCCTGGCGTTGTTTCTGGCCAGCGAGCAGAGCAATCACATCAGCGGAAAACTGATCCACGTGAACGACGATTGGAAGCGTTTCGAGCAGGACAACATGAAGCCGGAACTATACACGCTAAGGCGGGTGCAGAGGATCTGATGACTCGATGCTAAAATACTGGCTTCATTCACCAGGAGGTATTTTCCTTTGGAGGTAATAAAGGCACTCTTGAGCTTTCTCAGTTATGTGTTTCACGGCTTGCTGTGCCTGATACTGCTCGCTATGGCCGGCCTGGCAATGGCCGCCGGCGCCCAGACGCTGCACCTGGGCATGCTCCCCTGGACGGGATCGACGCTGCTGTACACGCTGTTCTTCGGGGCGATGTTTGGCCTGCTGACGGTGATTCTGGCAATTAAGGGTTTGCTGCGCCCGCTGTTTTTCGTGTGGAGCCTGGTGGTGACGGTACTGCTGTTCAAGGGCTATATCTTCAGCGGTTATCGCTTTACACCGGGCGAGTTCAACAAGGTGATGTACCTGATTGCGGGATCGGTGATCGCGTTAATCGGCGCGTGGGTGCAGATGGGCAGCAAGGCTCGAGCGCGACGGTAAGGTCACGGTCCGACGGCAGATCCAACGTTAGGTCCACCCGTCAGAACCGTCACCCGCGTAAAGCCCTCTGCCACTGTAGGCGGCACCAGCTTGACCGCCATCTTCGCCATCGCATCATCCGGCACGACACGCGGACGCCGCGCATTCCGATCCACGCAGATTTCAAGCGGCACGTCGAAGAATACCGCTTCCACCTCGCATCCCCAGGCACGGCCTATCTCGAGATACGGCCGCCGCTCCTCCGGCGTGAGATTCGTCGCATCGACATACGTCACCGGCCGTCCGATCGCCAGCCGCTGCCCCAGCAGATAGCGCAGCGTCTCGAACACGCGTACGTGGATGGTCTGATCCGTCTCGTCGTCCGCCAGCAGTTTGCGTATGCCGTCCGACGAAAGCCCGCGCACACCCATGCGCTCCAGGTAGGTGGACTTGCCCGAGCCCGGAAGTCCCACCAGCACGACGATCCGCATCACAGATCAGCATAGCGAACCGGAACTGGCCGCCGGCGCCGTGAGTAGCGTTCGGCTACAGGCTGATCACGCGCTGAAATGCTTTTGCAGGACCAGCGCCACGGTGCCGCGCAACCGCGCCATGCCGTCCTCGAATGCGGGAACCAGCAGGGGCGGACGGCCTCCGGCGAGCACCTGGGCCTGGATTTCCGATTCGATAATGCTGCCGAAACGATGCCAGGAATGCGTCAGATCGCCCACCACCACGATCCGTTCCGGCGCCAGTCCGGCGACGATCATGCGCATCCCGCGGCCGAGGTATTGAGCCATCGTTTGCAGCGCCTCGGCGGCCCTGGTGTCGCCCTGATCGGCGCGGCTCAACAGCTCGGAAAAGCTCAAGCCGCCATCCGTCGAGCCGGACTCCAGGTAGTACCGCAGAGCGGCGCGGTTGGAAGCGAACACCTCCCAACAGCCGCGGCTGCCGCATCCGCAGAGGGGCCCGGCGGGATCCACCGGCACGTGACCGAACTCGCCCGCCATCCCATTGAGGCCGCGCACCAACGCGCCGTTGGCCAGAATTCCCGTGCCGATGCCTTCAGAGACGGTGATCACCACCAGGTTGCGGCATGCGTGAACGCGGTCGAACCAGACCTCAGCCAGGACGCAGGCGTTGGCCGCGTTCTCCAATTCCACGTCGAGGCCCGTCCGCTCCACGATGGGATTCCGAATGTCAAAATCCGGCCATTTCAGATTGGGCGCGAACACCAGGCGGTTCACGGTATGGTCGAATCGGCCGGGGAGACTGATGCCCACTCCCTCGATCATCTTGCCGCGACAGGAACTCTTGATCCGCTGGATGGATTCGATCAGGCGGTTCAACGCCAGCTTCGGATCGCTCGGCGTGCCCATCACTTCCTGCGACGTGAACTTCCCGTTGGCGTCAGCCAGGGCGACCGTGGTTTGGGTGGGACGAATGTCCACTCCGATGATTACGCGATCGTCATTCAAACGGAGGAACGTGGGCCTTCGGCCGCGCGGCAGCCGGCCCGTAGGGCCTTCCAGGACCCAATTCTCCTCGATCAGTTGTTCGACGATCAGCGAGATGGTGCTGCGCTGCAAGCCCGACGCCCGCGCCAGATCGGCGCGCGAGACCGGCTGCCCCGTGCGAATCAGGTTGAGGACAATCCGCCGGTTGATGTCGCGGACTACCTCGCTCGATGCACCTTGGTTGCGCTTAGTTTCGATCACCTGCATCCGTTGGTCACGCCCTTTTGCGGACCCAATTGCAGCTCCCTTACCGGCAAGCTGTTTCCGGTCTCCGCCGGAGGTCCATCCCGGGCAGACGCGGAGTGCGGTACGCAAACAGTGTAACGCAGGCGGCGGTGAACAGTGAACTCGATCGTGCGCCAGTTTGTCGGTCGCGCGGCCTGCCTGATATCATTGTCTCGGAAGGATCCCCTGCCTGTGAAGTTGTCGCTTGTAATGCCAGCCCGCAACGAAGAAGGCTGCATTATCCGGACTCTCGAACGGTTTACGGACGTGCTTTCGGCGAACGTCAGCGACTTCGAAATCGTGGTGGTGGACGATGGCAGCACCGACGCGACGGCGGACTATCTGCGCGCGTTCAGCGCGCGTCGTCCCGAGGTAGTCCCGGTCACTAATTCGGGCCGCCACGGCTTCGGCATGGCGATCCGGTACGGATTGACACATATCACGGGCGACGCCGTGGCGATCGTCATGGCGGACGGTTCCGACAGCCCCGAAGACCTGGTCAAGTACTATTACAAACTGCAGGAAGGCTACGATTGCGTTTTCGGCTCGCGCTTCATTCAGGGCGGCTCCGTGGTGGATTATCCGCGTCACAAACTGCTGCTGAATCGCATGGCGAATGCATTCATCCGCATGCTCTTCGGTCTGAACTTCAACGACATTACCAATGCCTTCAAGTGCTACCGGCGGGAGGTGATTGCGGGGATTCAACCGTTGATTTCGCCGCACTTCAACCTGACGGTGGAGATGCCGCTGAAGGCGCTGGTGCGCGGCTACTCGTATGCGGTGGTGCCCATCACATGGACGAACCGCGCCGCCGGCGTTTCCAAGTTGAAGATCAAGGAGATGGGCAGCCGTTACCTCTTTATCGTGCTGTATCTCTGGCTGGAGAAGCATCTGGCGCGCGGCGACTATCACCGCACGGTTGCGGTCCACACCGAGGAAAAGGTCCCCAACATCAATGCATGAAACTGTTTTGATCACAGGCGGCGCCGGATTCGTCGGCTCCACCCTGGCGATCGCCATCCGCCGCGCCCATCCGGGCACCACGGTCATCGCGTTCGACAATCTGCGCCGCCGCGGTTCGGAAATGAACCTGCCGCGGCTGAAGGCCGAGGGCGTGAAGTTCGTGCACGGCGATGTGCGCTCGCTGGCGGATCTTGCGGCGATTCGTCCCGCGCCGGACCTGATTCTGGAATGCTCCGCCGAGCCGTCGGTTTTGGCCGGCTACGGCGGCTCGCCGGAATACCTGATCCACACCAACCTGACCGGCTGCTTCCATTGCCTGGAGATTGCGCGCGCAGTCCAAGGCCGACTTCCTGTTCGTCTCCACCAGCCGCGTCTATCCGGTGGCGCCGATCAATGGCTTGTGCTTCGAGGAAACCGAGACGCGCTTCCGCCTGCGCCCGCACAGACCATCGCCGGCGCCACCGAATACGGCATCAGCGAGGAGTTTCCGCTGCACGGCGCGCGCTCGTCTGTACGGCATGACGAAACTCGCGGCGGAGCTGATGGTGGCCGAATATGGCGACGCGTACGGAATCCGCTTCGTCATCGATCGCTGCGGCCTGCTGACGGGCCCGTGGCAGATGGCGAAGGCGGACCAGGGCGTGGTGGCGTTCTGGGTGGCCGCGCACTGCCTCGATCGCGGCCTGAAGTATATCGGCTTCGGCGGCACCGGCAAACAGGTGCGCGACTTCCTGCACATCGACGATTTCTGCGACCTCGTGCTGGACCAGATCGCCAACATCGACGCTTATGCCGGGCGCCACTGGAACGTCGGCGGCGGAGTCGCGAACAGCGTGTCGCTGCGCGAAGCGACCGAGCTATGCCGCGAAGTTACCGGCCGCACAGTGGAAGTGATGGCCACCGACGAGAACCGTCCCGCGGACCTGCGGTTCTACATCACCGACCACCGTGCCGTCTCCGCGGTCCGCGGGTGGCATCCGCAGCGCGACGCACGCCGCACGGTCGGCGATATCGCCGGAGTGGATCGAGGGCCATGGCGCGGAGCTGTGCGAAGTGGTGTTCGGGTAACGCTCCAGCTGCGGATGAGGCAGGCATCGCCTGCAGCCGCCTTCGGCGACGTCTCGACGTTCGTCGCCACCTAAGCCGCGCGGTGTGCCGCCACGATTTCGCCGATGATCCGCGGCAGATCGTATTCCAGCTTCCAGTTGGGAAAATGCCGGTAGATCTTGCTCAGGTCCGAGATGTAGCAGATGTGGTCGCCGACGCGATTTTCGGGCTTGTAGCTGTGCTTCAGCTTGTAGCCCATGCCCGCCAGCAGGTCGATGGTCTCCAGAATCGAAATGCTGTTCTTGCGCCCGCCGCCCATGTTGTAGACCTCGCCGCAGCGCGGCGACTTGTAGAACTCCAGGAACAGGTTGGCCACGTCGTGCGAGTGAATCTGATCGCGCACCTGCTTTCCCTTGTAGCCGTAGACCTGGTATTCCTTGCCGGTCATCGCGCAGATGACGATGTACACCAGATAGCCGTGCAGTTCGACGGCGGAGTGCTGCGGACCGGTGAGACAGCCGCCGCGGAAGACGCCGACCGGCATCTGGAAATAGCGGCCGAACTCCTGGCACATCACGTCGGCCGCCACCTTGGACGCGCCGAAGATCGAGTGCAGGCAGTTGTCGATCGACATGTTCTCGTCGATGCCGTCGAGCCCGTCGGCGTAATCCCAGCGCTTCTCGAGTTCCCGCAGCGGCAGGTAGTTCGGACGGTCGCCGTACACTTTGTTGGTGCTGGTGAAGCAGAACGGCGAATCCTTGCAGTAATCGCGCGCGGCCACCAGCATGTTCATCGTGCCCACCGCGTTGACGTCGAAATCGTCGTAAGGAATCGACGCGGCCTTATCGTGCGAAGGCTGCGCGGCCGTGTGGATGATGAAGTCGGGCCGCTCGCCGGCCACCAGGTCGCGTACGCCCTGGCGGTCGCGGATGTCGAGGTCGAAGTGGCGGTAGCCGGGAACGTGATCCACCAGGTCGCGCACCACTGCCCGAGTCGTGCCGGCCGGGCCGAAGAACTGCTGCCGCATATCGTTATCGACGCCGACGACGTTCCAACCCTCGCGGGCCAACAGGCGCGCGCACTCGGAGCCGATCAGCCCGCCGGATCCGGTGACCATTACTTTCTTGGGGACAGATGACATAAGTTCTATTATGCCTGTTGACTTACGCGTTCGCCCAGTTGCCGATCGATTATCATTGGTGTGGTGCGACACACTAGAGTGACGCCGCCGCGATCTGCTGCGCAACAGCGCCCTCGCGCCCGCGGCATGGCTGCCGCAGACGCCCCGCCCGCGCACCTCACGGCCCAACATCCTGCTCCTGATGGCAGACCAGTGGCGCGCCGATTGCCTGGGCGCCGCCGGCAATCGCGCCATCCACACTCCGAACCTGGATCAACTCGCCGGCGGCGGCGTGCGCTTCACCAACGCCTATTCCTCCACGCCCACATGCACGCCCGCGCGCGCCGCGCTGCTCACCGGCCTGGCGCCGTGGAATCACGGCATGCTGCGTTACGCCAACGTCGCCACGCGGTACCCCATCGAAATGCCGCGCGCCTTACGCGACGCCGGCTACTACACCGCCGCCATCGGCAAGCTTCACTACCACCCGCAGCGCAACCTTCACGGTTACCATCAGGCGCTGCTGGATGAATCGGGCCGAATCGAATCGCCGGACTTCCGCAGCGACTATCGGAGCTGGTTCTGGTCGCAGGCTCCGAACCTGGACCCCGATGCCACCGGGCTCGGCTGGAACGATTTCGACGCCAGGCCCTACGCGCTCCCCGAACGCCTGCATCCCACCGCGTGGACCGGCCAGACCGCCGCCGCGTGGATCGAGAGCTATCAGCGCGCCGAGCCTTTCTTCCTGAAGGTGTCGTTCGCCCGCCCGCACAGCCCCTACGACCCTCCGGAGCGATTCTGGCGACGCTATCAGGATGCCGATCTGCCGGCCGCTACCGTGTCTCCGTGGGCCAAACGGTTTGCGCCGCGCAGCGGACCGCAGACCGACGCCTGGCACGGCGATCTTGGGGTGGATCAGGTACGCCGCTCGCGCCAGGGGTACTACGGCTCCATCACTTTCATCGACGAGCAGATCGGCCGCATCATCGAAGCGCTTTCGCGCCGCAAGCTGATGGAAGAGACGCTGATCATTTTCTTTTCCGACCACGGCGATATGCTCGGCGATCATCATCTGTGGCGCAAGTCGTACGCCTATGCCGGATCGGCGCGTGTGCCCATGCTGGTGCGCTGGCCCGAAGGCATGCTGAGCGCGAACCGCGGTTCCTCACTCGAGCAGATGGTGGAACTGCGCGACGTGCTGCCGACCTTTCTGGACGCTGCCGGGGCGCCTCCCGCGCGCCCGCTGGATGGCCGCAGTCTGCTGCCACTGATCGGCGGCAAGGACGCATCGTGGCGCAAGTTTCTGGATCTCGAACACGGCGTCTGCTACGGCCCCGAGAATCACTGGAACGCGCTGGCCGACGCGCGCTACAAGTACATCTTCCACGCGCTCGATGCCAGCGAGCAGTTGTTCGATCTCGCGCGCGACCCCGGCGAATTGCACGATCTTTCCGCGGAGCCTTCGGCCGAACCGGTGCTGCGCGAATGGCGGCAGCGGATGACTGCCCACCTGGCGCCGCGCGGCGATCACTGGGTGCGCGGCGGCCGTCTGGTGGCGCGAGCCGACGACCCCGCCTACTCGCCCAACTTTCCGGGGTGACACTGTCAGAGACTGTATTTACCAAGTATTACCATGAAGTCGCCATGGTCGTCGGAAGATGCGCGATAACTGCTGTTCTCTGCCGAATACGCAATCGACGCGCAATCTGGGCCAAAACTGCGCTAGTCATATCCCAGTGCATTACTTGTCCGCCATCCACATTGATGGTCTGCCCGGTCACCTGGCCGGCTCGTGCCGAAGATAGAAACGCCACCATGTCCGCGATATCCGCGACGCCCTGCCAGCGCCCGAGCGGGGTCACCGCGCGTATCTTTTCGGCCGCCCAATCCTCGTAGGTGCGACGCTGGTCCGGCGCCTGTTGATCGCTCCACGCCTGCCACACCCGGCGGTTCAGCGGCGTCTGCACCATTCCGGGATTCACGACGTTGACACGGACATTGTGCGGCGCCAGATCCTTCGCCAGGCACTGCGCGAAGTTGATGTTGGCCGCCTTGCTGGCACTGTACGGCGGATCGGTTTGCGATCCGATCTGCCCGGCGATCGAACCCACGAACACCATGGTGCCCGCCTTCCGCGCGATCATCCCCGGAGCCATCGCGTGCGCCACGTGGACCATCCCCATCACGTTGATATTCAGCACGCGCGGCCAGTCGTCCGGCTTCAGATTGCTGAACGGAAAGCCGAACTTTCCCGACCCGACGGCAGCCGCGTGCACCAGATGAGAGATCGGCCCCAACGCGGCCTCCGTTTCCCGCACCGCCGCCTCAACGGCCGTGAGGTCGCTGACATCGACCACCACTCCGAGCGACGCATCGCCGAAATCCTTGACTTCAGGCGGATACATCCCACATCGCGACGCGGCATCCCTCACGCGCCAATCGCGTGCACAGGCCAGGCCGATGCCGCTGGCTCCGCCCGTGACGACAGCTACGTGACCATCCAGTTCGAGCTCCATTTGTTCATCCCCTCACTTGCGACAAGTAGAAGAACGCCACCACACCGAAGCCTAACAGCGTCAGCCCGAGACCCAGGTAGACCGATGCCGGGCGATAACGAAACTCGATTACGTGACGTCCCGCGTCCGGCACGCACCGCCCGCACTGCGTCCAACTCCTGCACCGGACGCCGCTCGCCGTCCACCCACGCGCGCCATCCGGGATAGTATGCGTCGCCGGCCACCACCAGTCCCGGGCACGCCAGTTCCGCTTCCACCACGAAGACCTCCGGCGACCGCGAAACCACGCGCAAACGATCTGGCGCAGCGCAGGGAGCGGCGCGCCACGCCCAAAGCGGCTCGGCGATGCGCGGGTCGCGGTACACCTTCAGCCCACTGCGCGAGCGGAACACTTCTTCCTGTGCCGGGTCCGACGGCTTGCGCGCCACGCGGTAGCGGATGCCGAACAGCCGCGGCGTCTCCGCGTTCCCCAGCATTCGGTGAGTCCGCACCGGCAGGGACGAGCCCACGCCGCCAAACTGCTCGATGCCGTAGAGGTTGCCGAAGTTGTACGGCACGTCGTTATCGTCGAAGTCCACGCGGAACCATCCGGGCTGCGCTTTGAGGAACGCGGCGATATCCGCCTGCCCCTGGATCATGGCCGTGTACGATCCGGGCCGGTCGAAGCGCCCCAGGTGCGGCGCATCGTAGACCGCTTCACCCAGGAAGAGCCCGAGCGCCAGCGGCGCCGACCCAACCCCGCCGAAACACTCCCACGCCCAGCGCCGCCAGCACCGCAATACCTGCCTGGCAGAGCACGATCGCCATCGCCGGTTCGCGCGCCTTCTCCACCATCGGCACAAACCGGTAGATCAGCCAGTACGGCGGAAAGTCCTTGCCCAGCGCCAGCAGCAAGCCGCCGAGCGCCACCAGTCCAAACCAGCGCACCATCGGATCTCTCCGCCGGTACCAGAGCGCCACCAGCGCCAGCCCAACCGCGACGAAGCCCACGTGTGGATTGGCGTGCAGCGAAATTCCCGGCAGCACGATTCCGCCAACCGAAGGCCAGCCGAGCGAGTAGTGGGCGTGCACGTCGTATGGCACCGGCTGACCCCAGCGCAGCGGTTCCGGAGCGCCCGCCCACCGCAGCGATTGTCTGGCGTACTCGATCGCCGGCAGCACCTGCACCGCGGAAACCAGCAGCCACACCGCGCCGAAGATGCCGGCGTGTCCCAATCGCCGTAGGACAGGCCTCCTGGCCTGTCCTGCCGGCAGCACGACATACACCAGCCCACATCGCCCCCAGCAGCACGGCGGTGAACGTCGGCACTACATGGTGCCCGCTGAGGAACGCCATCCCCAGCGCCGCCCCGCACAGCGCAGCGCTGCTCGCGGGCCGGTACCCGCGCACCACGCGCGCGAAGAACAGAAGCACCAGCGGCACCCAGATCGAGCTCATCAGGATCTGCGGCCAGTCGGTGTGTCCGACGAATCCGGCCAGTGCGAAGATACAGCCGCCGAGTAGCGATGCCGTATAGTCCGGCCCCCAGATCGCGGCACAACGCATAACAGAACACTGCGCCCAGCCAGTGAATCAGCACCCAATACCAGTGCAGCGTGCTCACCGGTATATGCCCGTCGCGCAGCGGCATGGCGAACAGCACCCAGTTCAGCGGATTGGTGATGCCCGGCTGCACCTGGCCGATCAGCGTATGGCCGCCCCACTCGTAGGGATCCCACAGCGGAAGCCGCCCGGCGTGAAACTCGCGCGCCTCGAAATCCAGCCAGGGCCGGACCACGTTGGCCAGGTCCGGACCCTCCAGGAAGGTCCACTCGCGCGAGATCGTGAGTTTCCAGTAGAACCCCGCCGTCAGCAACAGCAGCACCAGCAGCGCGCCTGCTGTACGCCAACGCGGAGTCACGCGGCTAATCCAGCTTCGCCTGTTCGAGGCGCGGCGAAAACAGGTGGATCACGCCCAGCGCCACCAGGTACATCGACGCGGAAATCATGAACAGGATCGAGTAGCTGCCGGTCCACTGCACGATGTAGCCGGCCAGTTTCTGCATCAGCGCGATTCCCAGAGGCGCCCATCGCCCCGCCGATTCCGACCACGCTTCCCACCGCCGCCCGCGGAAACATGTCCGACGTCGTGGTGAACAGGTTCGCGCTAAAGCCCTGGTGCGCCGCCATCGCCAGGCTGAGCACCGCCACCACCTCCCACATGCTGTTCTTGTTCGCGTAGGGCACGTAAAACACCGGAAGCACGCTGAGCGCGCATACCAGCATCGCCGTCTTGCGCGCCGCATTGACGCGTCCAACCCCTGTTGATCAGGTTCGACGATAGCCAGCCGCCGCCGATGCTGCCGACGCTCGACGCGTTGTAAATCACCAGCATCGGACGCGGCAGCTGCGTGAGCTTCAAGTGGAAGGTGTCCTGAAAATACATCGGCAGCCAGAAGAGGTAAAACCACCAGACCGGGTCGGTCAGGAACTTGCCCATCGCCGAACGCCCAAGTCTCCCGCCTCGGAGAAGACGCTGCCAGGGGTACGTGACCCACACGGTCCGCCGGGTCGCTCTCAATCAGCGCTGAGCTCTTCCTTCGACACCTTCTTGTGCCCTTGTGGAGGCCCGTAGAAGCAGCAGCCACGCCGCCAGCCAGAGAAAGCCCAGCGCGCCGGTAATCAGAAAGGCCGACTGCCATCCGAATGTGGTAGCCAGCCATGGCACCGTGAGCGGGGCGATCACCGCGCCGATGTTCGACCCGGAATTGAATATGCCGGTAGCGTGCGCGCGCTCCTTCCGCGGAAACCATTCCGCCACGGTTTTGATGCAGGCCGGAAAATTCGCCGCTTCGCCCAACCCCAGCAAGGCCCGCGCCACACCGAACGTGAAGGCGCTGGTGGCCCACGCGTGCATCATCGCGGCCACGCTCCACACCGTGATCGCGATCGCAAAGCCGATGCGCGTGCCGAACTTGTCCAGCAGCCGCCCCGCGCCCAGCATGCCGAACATGTACGCCAGCGAGAATGCCGTCGTGATGTTGCTGTACTCGATCGGCGGTCCAGCCCGATCTCGACTTTGAGCGTGTCCGCCAGCATGCTCAAAACCTGCCGGTCCACGTAGTTGATCGTGGTCGCAAAGAACAGCAGCGCGCACACCGTCCAGCGGAAATGGGAGCGCGCGGGCATGGCGATAGTCGGTGACATGGAAGCAACGATTATAGCCGCCATCGCCAGAGACGCGCTGGAAGATCCTTGTACACCACTCGCGAGTGGGTTATAATCGGATTTAGAGATCGGAAATGCGTATGCGAATCTCCAGCGCGATCGCCCAACAGATGGAGCAGCTCCTCCTGGATCCGCCGCATGTTCGAGATCGGCGTGCAGCTCCGCCGCGAGCGCGGCGCCGAAAATGTCTTCGATTTCTCCATCGGCAACCCGGACGTCGAGCCGCCCGATGCGGTGATCGCCGCGCTGCGCCGCATCGTCGCGGAGAATCGCCCGCGCAGCTCACAGTTACATGCCGAACGCCGGCTACCCGGAGGTTCGCGCCACCATGGCCGCGCCGCCTCGCCGAGCGCTCCGGCATCCCGTTCACCGGCGACGACATCCTGATGACCAACGGAGCCGCCGGAGCCATCAACACCGTCCTCAAAGCCATCCTCGATCCCGGCGACGAGGTGATGGTACTCGCCCCGTACTTCCCCGAATACCGCTTCTACATCGAGAACCACGGCGGCCGCATGGTGACGGTGGAGACCGACCGGCAGTTTCAGCCCGACCCCGCGCGCATCGCCGCCGCCCTCACGCCGCGCACCCGTGCCCTCATCCTCAATTCACCCAACAATCCCACCGGCGTCATCTACAGCGAGACTGTGTTGCGCGCGATCAATCGCGTCCTCCCGGACCCCGTCCTCGTGATCTGCGACGAACCCTACCGTCCGCTCACATTCGATGGAGCGGTCACTCCGGAAGCCGTCCGCATCTTCGACCGTGCCGTGATCGCCTGGAGCTGGTCGAAGGCCATGGCGATCCCCGGGGAACGCATCGGGTACCTCGCGCTGCCGCCGCACCTTCCCGGAATCGCCCAACTGCGCGGCGCGTGCACCGTGGCCAATCGCATTCTCGGGTTCATCAACGCCCCCGCGATCTGGCAGTGGGTGGTAGCCGCCGCACCGGACGCCACCGTGGACGTGGCCCAATATCAGGCGAAACGCGACCTGCTTTGCGACGCGCTGCAATCCATGGGCTACGACGCGCCCCGCCCCCAGGGCACCTTCTACGTCTGGGCCAGGACACCGATCCCCGACGACATCGCCTTCATCGGCTTGCTGCAGCAGGAGGGCATCCTGGCCGTCCCCGGCATCGGTTTCGGCCGCAGCGGCTACATGCGCCTCTCGCTGACGATTACGCGGGACGAGATCGTCCGCTCGCTGCCGGGCTTCGAACGGGCAATGCGAGAAAGGTGGGGCAGATGCGCGTTTCGCCTGCCAACGTCCATCGCTTACTGTTCTAGGTAGCACGATGCCGTGCGCCTTGGCCTGCGCCAGCGCGTCTTCCAGCGCCTGTTGCACCAGGCGTATTGCCCGGATCCCGCCGCAGCGCCTCGCGCATTTGCGAAACTCCTTCCTCCCATTTCCCCAGCTTCAAAAGCGCCACCGCCAGGTTCAACCGCATCCCCACGTGGTCGGGCAGAAGGTCCAACGCGGCCCGGTACTTCTCCAGCGCCCCGCGAACATCGCCTGCCTTTTCGAGCTCCGCGCCGCGATTGTTGATCTCGGTCGCCGCCACCAACTTCTGATCCGCCTCGTCGCGCTGCCGGATCAGTTCCGCGAGCTTCTTCTTTGCGGCCTCCGCCCGTTCCGCCTGGCCGTCCTGCCGCAAGGCGCGTTGGAGTGCGTTGAGCGCCGACTGATTTTTCGGATCGAGGCGAACCGCCTCATCGAGATGTTCCACGGCTTCGTGGACCGCGCCGGAGTCCAGCAAATAGGCTCCCAGGCGGGCCTGCGCCACCGGGTTTCCGGGGATCAACTCGACCGACCGGCGGAAGGCCGTCAATGCGCCCTTGCCATCGGACAAATTCTTGCGCGCCTCGCCCAAGTCGCTCCAGGCCTCGGCGAAGTCGGGAGCCAACTCGACGGCCTGCTGCAATTCGGAAGCTGCCTTCGCCGCGTCCCGATCCTCACTATAGATCTTGGCCCGCAAGTAGTGAGCTTGCGCCGCGTCCGGCCGCCGCCCATACAGCCGGATCGCCTGATCCAGGTGTGGGATTGCGAGCTGCGCTTCGCCCTGCTGCAGCAGAATGGCCGCCAGGTTCACATGCGCCTGCGCGTGCCGCGGATCGAGCCCCACCGCGCGCTCGAATTCCGGCCGCGCTTTGGACATCTCGCCGAAGGTGTTGTAGGCTTCGCCCAGCGCATTGTGCGCCTCGGCCGATTTCGGAAGCAGCCGGACCGCCTCGCCGAGTTGCGCAATCGATTCGGCACGCTGCCCGCCTTCCATCAGGAGGCTGCCCAACAGCAGCCGGGCATCGGCATTACGCGGGTCCGCCTTTGATCACATCGCGCAGCAGTTTCACCGCCTGATCCTGCTTGCCCTGCGCCACCAGTTGCCACGCGGTCTCGACAGCCGGCTTTTGCGCCATCGCAAGACTCGCGCACGCGATCGCCAGCAATGCTCGAAAACACGCCGTCGTGTGTCTCATCGTTTCAGGGGTGCGAACCGCTCGGCCCGCGAGATTCCCGAGCCTTCCTTCACCCAGATCAACTGGTCCGCGGCGACCTTCGCCAGTCGCTCTATGCGCCCGAGCGGCCATCGGATCTCGATATCCGCCACGCTCGCCGAACCCAGCCCGAAGTGCAGCCGGCTGTCGTTCACCGACAGGTAGGACGACTGGCTCAGTACTTCCTGCACCTGGATTTTATCACCGTAGCGCACGGTAACCCGCGCGCCGATGGCGCTGCGGTTCGACTGCACGCCCGTGAGCTTGATCTTGAGCCAGTGGTGCGCCCCATCTACGTCGTTCCGCAGCAGGGAGGGCGGCTCGTTATGATTGACAATGACAACGTCCACATCCCCGTCGTTGTCGAAATCTCCAAACGCGCAGCCGCGGCTCGAATGCAGCGCGCTCACACCGGGTCCCGCCTGCTCGAGCAACTCCTCGAAACGTCCGTTACCCAGGTTGCGGAATACCACGCGGGGCGTATTGTAGTTCTCGCGCACCTCCGGATAGATTCCGCCGGTCACCGCGAAAATATCGGCGTTGCCGTCATTGTCCAGGTCCGCGACACCTACGCCCCAAGTGACGAAACGCGTTTCCACCGCCAGGCCGGAGGGCAAAGCTGCGTCCCGAAAATTGCCCTTGCCGTCGTTGAAGTACACCGCCGGAGTGTCTCCCGCGAAATGCGTCTTCACGATGTGAAGATTTCCGTCCATGCGGATATCGCCCACCCCCAGACCCATGCCGGCCTGCACCATTCCATCGTCGCTCAGTGCGACTCCGGTCTCGAGCGCCTGCTCGGTAAACGTACCGTCGTGATTGTTGTGGAACATCAGGCTCGGGGTGGAGTCGCAGGCAACGTAGATATCGGGCCACCCGTCATTGTCGAAGTCCGCGGCCACCACAGTCAGCCCGTAGCCGCCGGGCGCTTTTCCGATGCCGGCGGCTTCGGTGACATCGGTGAAGGTGCCGTCGCCGTTGTTGTGATACAGCGAGTGGCGGCCGTACGGAAGCCCGCGCGGCCCGCAGAACACGCCCTCCACATTGCAGCTCTTCGACTGTCCCGCCCGCGGCACCGAGTTCATGTCGAAGCCGAGGTAGTTGGAAACGAACAGGTCGAGCCGGCCGTCGCGGTCGTAGTCCACGAAGGCGCATCCGGAGCCGAAACGCGCCTGCGCGTTGATTAGCCCGGCTTCCTTCGTGACCTCGGTGAACGTGCCGTCGCCATTGTTTCGGTACAGCGCATTCTGGCCCCAGCCGGTGAGGAACAGGTCCTCGAAGCCGTCGTTGTTGTAGTCCCCGACCGTTACGCCGTAGCTGTATCCCGTCCGGAACAGGCCGGCCTTGCGGGTGACATCCGTGAAGGTGCCGTCGCGGTTGTTCTTGTAGAGGCGGGTTGAGGCGTCTGGGGGCGGATCGCCGAATCGCGATCCCGAGAGGATTAGAATGTCGAGCCAGCCGTCGTTGTCGTAGTCGAAAAACGCGGCCCCACAGCTCATTGCTTCCAGAACGTAGTCGGCCTTCTCCCGGTGGCCCGAGATCACGGCATTCTGCAGCCCGGCCTGCGCCTGCCACGTCGGTGAACCGAGCGTGAAAGGGCAGGCCGGACGGCTTTCCACGAGGCGCCGCCTTTATGCCGCGGGATGCCATTCCCCCGGCACGCGCCGGCTCCTGCTGCCCGCTGAGCCTGGCGGCCGCAAGACCGCACAGGCTGAGCAGGCGTCGTCGAGTCACTTAAAATATTATCTTCAATCCGAGCTCCATCTGCCGGCCTGCGTTGCCGGTTCCAAATGTCGCTCCCTGCTGTCCGAAGGATCCGCCCGGCGAGCCCTGGAATAGCGCCTGGCCGAACGTGGAAGACGTGACGTTGGTGTCGGGGTCTCCCCGATTCAAGCGGTTGGTGGCATTGTAGGCCGCCATCTTGAATTCCATCTTCACCTTCTCGGTAACCTTGAAGGCCTTCGACAGAGTTCCGTCGAGATCGAAGAACATCGGCCCGGTCAGGCAGCCGTACTGCAGCGGATTGGTGCGCAGCACGTACGTGTTCGCCGGGGTCTGCGAGAAGGCAGCGGTGTTGAACCAGTGTTGCGGGCTTCGGCCGCCGGAACAGGGGTCGCCGTTCACGATCAGATTTCCGAAGCGCGGATGGTCGCCGCGTGATCGCCGACATCACGCCCGTGAGCCTCCAGCCGCCAATCACAAAGTCTGCGGCCTTCGGAATGTTGGCCATGTATTTCCGGCCCTTGCCGATCGGAAATTCGTAGGCGCTGGCCATGCTGAAGCGGTGGCTCGGCTGGTCGCTATCCTGCCACGTGAAGTGATTCGTGAACGTGTCCTGATCGTTGAAGTAGATCTGACCCTTCTCGCGAATGTACACGTACGAGAACAGGAAGTTGAAGCCGTTGCTGAACACCTTCTGTGTTCTCAATTCCAGGGAGTTGTACCGCTCGCCCGCACAGCAGTGACCGAATTCCGCCAGGCCGGAATACTGCGGATAAGGCACCAGCAGTGAGCCCAACGATACCGTTTGCTGGTTGTACAGCGGACCGGGCATAAGCGTCGGAGTCAGGTAGTGATAGAACGGATTCGCCACCGTCTGGTTCAAGGAGTTTTGGTACTTGAGCTGGACCTGCGGATCGATCACGTTCAGCGACTGGTTATAGAGCTGGTGGCCGAAGTTCATGAAGAACGAGGCGTTCAGCACGATCTGGCCCGGCAACTGGCGCTGGAACGAGATATTCAGGCGGTCGTTGTATGCCTTCTTGAAGTCCTGGTCGTACCAGAGAAGTGCTCCGTTCTGGCCGCGGCCCACGTTCGTTCCGGCGCCTTTGCCGAGGATCGGCAGCAGCGGGTTCGATGCCGTGAACGGCAGTGAGAAGGTCTGCTGCGGGACGCCCGACAACAGCGGCGCCGTGTTCTGATAGCTGGTCACGCCGAAATACGGCGGTTCCAGGAAGCTGACCGTTTCAAAGCCCGGGAAGCCGCTGAGGCTGAACTCCGTGGGAATCGTATACCGGGCATAGCCGGCCCGGATCGATGTCTTGTCGTTCACGCGGATCGCGATGCCGGCGCGCGGTTGCAGTGCGAGCTTGGGCGCGTTCCACATTCCCGGCGAATCCTTGGTCGTCCAGTTCCACAGGCCGTTCCACTTCCAATAGTTGTTGCCGACGATCGACGTCGCTGCCGACGGCATCACCGGCGGTTTCGCCGTCATCTCCGGAACCGGCTGCGAGAGGTCGAGCCCCTTGGAGAAGTTGTGCGCGGGATCGTACCAGGCCGATTCATAATCGTTGCGGATACCGAGGTTCAAGGTGATCCTGCGGTTGAGCTTCCAGTCGTCCTGGAAGTACATGCCGAAGAACTTCGTGTGCGGATCGGGCGCCGGACCGCCGATCATCTGCGACGAGCCGTCGAGCGCGCCAAGCAGGAAGGTCGCCCACTGATCGCCGTTGTGCAGGGTGTCCGGATTGTTGAACGTCTCCGCCGTCAGCCCGGTGTTGAAGTTGAAGTTCGTCGTGCTGGAGACGTAAGAGACGCCGTAGGTCTTGCGGAATTCCAAACCGGCCTTCAGGTAGTGCGAACCGCGCTGCTGCGAGATCTTTCCGTTGAAAGCCTCGCCCTTAGGCCGCTGGTCCCAGTAGAAACCGCCGCCGCCGAAGCCCGCGCCGCCCACATTCAGATGAGGGAAGTACAACGGCACGCCCGTGCTGGCCGAGGTGTAGGACTTGTACCAATCGCTGTTCGTCCAGATGCTGGACCATCCACCGCTGCCTAGCGGGGTCGAGACATAGGCATCGATCACGTTGTGCCAGTCGCCGTGGACTTCGGCCACCGTGCGCGGATTAATCGTCCACGTGACGTCGCCCGCGATCTGCCAGGCGCCGCGCTGCGATCCGGTCGGCACGTACAGACGCGTGTTGGCTTGCGGTGTCGGGTTGCCGGCAAGATCGTCCGTGTAGTAACGGCTCACGCGGCCAAACACCTTCACCTTGTCGTTGATGTTGTAGTCGGCGCGATCCGAAAAGTTGTAGTAGTTGTACTGTTCGAAGAAGCCCTTCTTGTAATTGTTCACCCCGGTGATGTTGTCGCCCGGGTTGTTCGGAGCCCAGAATTCCTTCATCAGGGCGCTGGTCAGGGGGTCGAAACGGTTGGTGGGAATCTTGTTCCCGGCGAAGGGTTGAACCGTTACCGCTCCGGTTGTCGGGTTGAGCTGCGTCGTCCAGGGATCGTAAATGGTCCGGATCCCGCCATCGATATTGCGCGATTGCGAAAAGTCCCCGGCCGCTTCGAGGGAGGTCGGCACCGTGTTCACGTAGCTGTTCGGATAGCCGACCTTCCAATATTCGAGAGAGGCGAAGTTGAAAAGCTTATTCTTGATGATCGGGTCGCCAAGGGTGAAACCGGTCATGTGCTGCCGCTGCGAATTCAGGCTGAACCGCGTACGGTCGGCTTCGGCACTGAGCCACGGATAGCGGCCGATGTAGAAGGCGGTGCCATGCCATTCGTTGGTGCCGGATTTGGTGGTCATCGAGATCACGCCGCCCGCGCTGTGGCCGGACTCGGCATCCACGCTGTTCTGCGAGACCACGACTTCCTGCACCGCGTCGGTGTTGGGAGGATAGCTGCCCTTGTGGCCGAGGCCGATCGGGCTGCCGTCCACCTGAAGGTCGTTGGCCAGGTTGGTTCCGCCGCCCAGATCGACGCTGTTCATCGACCAGGAATGATACGGCTGCATCTCACCGCGGGTATTGATCGCGGAGGGTGCCAGCAGCGTCAACTTGAACGGGTTGCGGTCGAGGCGCGGCACTTCCTCTGCCATCTTTGTATCGATGACAAGGTCCTTATTGCTGGAATTGAATTCCACGGCTACAGGAGCTTCGGTCACCGTGACATTGCTCTGCACGTTCCCGACCTTGAGGCCGGCGTTTACGGTCACGTCGCCGCCCGACTGCACCAGGATGTTCTCCTGGATGAACTTGTTGAAGCCCGCCATTTCCACCGTCACCGAATACGTGCCGGGATCGACGTTATCAAAAAGGTACAGACCAGCGGAATTGGTTTGGTGGGTGACCTTGATTCCTGTGTTTACGTTGAGCGCGGTCACGCTGGCGCCCACTACGACTGCTTTGCTTTCGTCTGTTACGATGCCTTCGACGCGGGCGCGAAACGTTTGCGCCCAGCCCGAGACGGCAAATAGGATGAACAGCGAGATGGTCATCCTGGACCAAAGACTGCGGCTCATGCTCATGACTACTCCCCTTTTAGACCCACGTTGAATTACAGGAGCCGGTGGCTTGCGCACGCATGGCGCCAAGCCGCGAACGGCTCAATACGTCCCGCCCTGCCAACTGGACAGTCTGCTGGACGGAACTTTCGCGATGACTATACAGGATGACTGTACTCAGAGGCTAGGGCGACAAACTAGGGCCTTACCGTTTCGTAACGGATCAATCTGCTTAGGTTTCAATGGGTTACATGCCATTGTGTAACGGTAGTAACGGTACTATACTGAGCGTAAATGCAACAGGGTCGTCTCTCAAACCGGCGCCTCTGTCGCTGAGGTACGGGATGAAATTCAGACGATCAGTCATTCTCGTCTCTTTGCGCAGTCGCGGCGCCGTATCAAGCTCCTGGAGTACCTGTGCGATATGGTACTGCTCGGGCGGCAGGACGAAATCAAGGAAACCACGATTGCCCTGGAAGTCTTCGAGAGAACCACTGAGTTCGACGACAAGAAAGATGCGATTGTCCGGGTAGAAGCCCATCGCCTCAGAGAACGGCTGGCGAAGTACTACGCGACAGAAGGTTCCCACGACCCGCTGATCATCGAACTGTCGCCCGGTGGCTACATCCCACGCTTCATCGCTCGCGAGCCGGAACCGGCTGAACCCGCGACTGAACCTGCGACCAAAGTAGCGGCCGACCCGCCCCCGCGCAGCCGCCGTTTCGAGCGTCATTGGAAAGTGATGGCTCTGGCGGCGTCACTGGTGGTCTTCGCACTCGGTGCCGCCCTGGCGCCTTACCGCCGAGGCTCTGTTTCGGGCGCGCCGAGCCCGCTGCCGGTCTCCGTTGCGCCGCCAGCCTCGCCCACCGCCGCCATCCGCATTCTCGCCGGCAGCACCAAGCCCTATATGGACCGTGCGGGCCGCCTCTGGCGCGCCGACAATTATTTTACAGGAGGCGTCGCGCAACCCGGACCGGCGGATTTCATAGGCAGGCCTCCCGACCCAAGCCTTTACCGGACCATGCGCTATGGCGACTTCAGTTATTCCATACCGGCGCCGCCCGGCGTGTACGAATTGTGGCTGCACTTTGCCGAGCCCAACTATCGCAGCGGAACCGGTGTCGGAAGCGAGGGCGGCGAAAACGAGCGGCACTTTACAGTGACGCTGAACGGTACCACCCTGCTGAACGATTTCGATGTCGTGACCGACTCAGGCATCTCGCCGGTGGACGTTCGCGCGTTCCGCGACATCACCCCGGCGGCGGATGGAATGGTCCATCTGAAGTTCCAGGCCGTCGTCGGCCCGCCGTTCCTGAACGCGATCGAGCTGGTTCCCGGTTCGCCCGGGCACATCCTTCCCATCCGGATTCGTGCCGGCGACTCTTCGGTTACCGATCATGCCGGCAACGTCTGGAACCCGGACAACTACTATATCGGCGGACGGCTCGCAACTCATAAAGGGGATGTATCCCTGACGCAGGATCCGGATCTCTATGCCAGCGAGCGATACGGCAACTTCAGCTATGCCATTCCGGTCCCTCCCGGACGTTATGCCGTGACACTCTACTTCGCTGAGACCTACTGGGATCCTGAAGCCACGTCGACAAACAAGGGTGGTGTCGGCTCCCGGGTCTTCAACGTGTCCTGCAACGGGACCATGCTGCTGTCGGACTTTGACATCCTTAAAGAAGCCAAACCGTTGCAGGCCGTCTCCCATACCTTTCACAATCTTCGGCCGAACGGCCAGGGAAAACTGCTGCTCTCGTTCTCACCTGTCGTCAACTACGCTTCCGTCAAGGCAATCGAAGTGAAGGACGAGCAGGACCGCCAGGCGCGCTAGCCGCCCCTACCGCGTCAGCACTTTCCCCGGCAGCGCCTTCGTCATCTTTCCTTCCTCGATCACCGGCACGCCGTTCACCAGCACGAAGCGCATTCCCTCCGACAGTTGATTCGGCTGATCGAACGTCGCCAGGTCGCGCACCGTCTCCGGGTCGAACACCACCACATCGGCCCACATCCCCGCCTTCAACACGCCGCGATCGGCGAAGCGCATGCGCTGCGCCGGCAGCGACGTGAACTTGCGGATCGCGTCCTCCAGCGTCAACAGCTTTTCTTCCCGCACGTACTTGCGCAGGATCCGCGGAAACGTCCCGAACGCGCGAGGATGCGGATGCTCCTTGCCGAGCACGCCGTCCAGCGCCGAGCCCTGCGAATCGTTGCAGATCGACACCCAGGGCTGCCGTATCGCCAGCGCCACGTCGGGCTCGTCCATGATGAACATGCCCACCATGGTGAAGGCCTCGTCCTCGATCAGGATATCGAACACGGTGTCGATCGGGTCCTTGTTCCAGAGCTTGGCGATCTCCGCGATGGTCTTCCCCTGCAGCGGCATCAGCTTCGGATTCTGCACCGCGCTCACGAGGAACGATTCCGGCCCTTTCACCTGCTGCCATTCGTTGTTCCACTCGCTCGAAGGCGTTTCCATTTCCTTGCGGATGCGCGCCCGCATCGCCGGATCCTTGAGCCGCTCGATCAGCTTCTTGTCGCCGCCATCGTGCGCCCACGGCGGGATCACCGCCGAGAACGTATTGAACGCCGCCGGATACCCGTAGGTGTCCGCCGCCACGTCCAGCCCGGATTTGCGCGCCGCCTCGATGTGCGCCACGATCTCCGGCATCCGCCCCCAGTTCGACTTTCCGGCCGCCTTCAGATGCCAGATCTCGACCGGGATCTTCGCCTCGCGCCCGATGCGGAAAGCCTCGTCCAGCGCCGGAATAATGGCGTCGCCCTCGTCGCGTATGTGCGACGCGTAGGTGCCGCCGAGTTTCGCCGCCTCCGCCGCCAGCGCGATCAGTTCCTCCGTCTTCGCGTACGGCGCCGGGGCATATTGCAGCGAGGTCGAAAGCCCCACCGCGCCCTCCCTCATCGCATCGCGCACCAGCGCCTTCATCCGTTCCAGCTCCGCCGCGTTGGGCGCGCGATCGTCGTCGCCCATCACCATGCGCCGCACCTGCGTCGCGCCGACATAGCTCGCCAGGTTGATCCCCATCCCCTGCTTGCGCAGCCGCGCGAAGTAGTCGCGAAAGGTGCGCCAGGTGGGCTGCACGCCGTAGTGTTCCTAGCGCGACATGGTCGGCCTTGAGAATGGCGTCGTTCAGCGGCGCGATCGATGCCCCCTCGCCGGTGATCTCGGTGGTGATCCCCTGGAAGATCTTCGAGGGCAGGTGCGGATTGACCAGGATCGTCAGCTCCGATTGCCCCAGCATGTCGATGAACCCCGGCGCCACCACCATGCCCCGCGCGTCGATCGTGCGTTTCGCCGGCGCGTCCGCCAGCCGTCCGATCCCCGCGATCTTCCCCGCGCGAATCCCGATATCGGCCGAATACCAGGGCGACCCCGTGCCATCGATCACATGCCCGTTCCGGATCACCAGGTCGTATGGAGCGACGGCGGCGGCAAACAGCAGAATCGGCAGCAGGATCGGCATAGGTGCAGTATAGTGCCGCCCTCGCAAACTACGCTACTCTGTTGCCGATGGCCCCGCACACCTTCGTCCCCGCCGAACGCGCCGTATTCCGCCGCCTCACCACTCCGGAGAAGATCCAGCGCTTCCTGGACGACCTGGCCTACAACAAGGAACACGACGGCGAGACCTGCCGCTCTCCGCGCCGCGTCCTGCGCGACCGTACGGCGCACTGCATGGAAGGCGCGCTCTTCGGCGCCGCCGCGCTCCGCATGCTCGGCCACCCGCCCCTGCTGCTCGATTTCGAGGCCGTGCGCGACGACGACCACGTGCTCGCCATCTTCCAGCTGCGCGGACACTGGGGAGCCCTCGCCAAATCCAACTACTCCGGCCTGCGCTATCGCGAGCCCGTCTACCGCACGCTGCGCGAGCTCGCGATGAGTTACTTCGAGCACTACTACAACCTCAAACGCGAGAAGACGCTGCGCAACTATTCGCGGCCGGTCAACCTGCGCCGCTTCGATTCCATGCACTGGATGACCGCCGAGGAAGACGTTTGGACCGTTCCGGAATATCTGATGACCATCCGGCACACGCCCCTGCTGCGCGCGGCCTGGCCTCACGATTGAGCAGCGTAGACGACCGCCTGTTTGCCGCCGGCCTGGTGGGCCGGGCCGGCAATTAGGCCGCGGTGCCCCGAGCGGGCGGCGCCGAACTCCGGCTGGTCAGCCGCATCACCAGGAAATAGAGCGCGCACAGCACCAGGACCGCGACCACGATCCACTGGCCTTCCTGCTTCACCATGCGCACCAGCGCCTCCGGGTCGTTCATCAGGTCCGGATGCGCGGCGGTGATCCTGGCGCCGAACCACGTCAGAACCGTGCACCAGACGAAGGCGCCGAGCACGGTCACCAGGCTGAAAACGCCGAACGACATGCGCGCGATGCCGGCCGGAATCGAGATCAGGTGCCGGATTACCGGCAGGAGGCGTGCGAAGAAGACTCCGCCCACTTCGTAGCGCTGCACGAAGTGTTCCGCGCGATCCAGGCCATCGGGCGTGATCAGGATGATCTTGCCCCAGCGAAGAATCACCGCCCGGCCGATCCACCGCGAGATCCAGTAGGTAATCGCCGAACCCAACCACGAACCGAATGTCCCCGCCAGTATGACACCGGCGTAGCTCATCCGGCCCTGCGAAGCCCAGAACGCCGCCGGTGGAATCACAATTTCACTCGGCACGGGAATGATCGAGCTTTCCATCGCCATCAACGCGATCACGCCCAGGTATCCCCCGTCGCGGACCCAGCCGAACCACACTTGCAGCAAGCCGTGAAGCATTCTGTTCCTTTACGTGCGACTGCGGGAAATCCTGCGAGCTAGCTGGTGCGGTAGTTGCCGATCAGCCGGGTGATCACGTCCTGGTGGATCTTGATCTTGCCCTGCTTGATCAACATGTCCTTCACGCCGGATTCGAACAGCGTGTTGCGCTCGCGCGCGCGCTGGCTCTTGATCTCGTCGCGAATCGTGCTGCGCTGCGCCGCCAGTTGCGACAGATCCGCCCCGCTGTGCGAAATCACCTTGGCCACGATGGTGCCGCCATCCGGCGTGCCCATCGGTCCGAAGACGGTTCCGTCCGGCTTGCGTGAAGCCCTCGGACACGTAGCTGGCGATTCCGATTCCTTCGATATTGCCGGCGCGGTCGACGTCGGCCGAGGTCTTGACTTCCAGCCCCATCGATTTCGCTGCCTTCGCCAGATCGCCGCCCATCGCCTTGGCCTTTTCGACCAGTTCGTTGGCGTGCTTCTGGACCGCCGACGGTCGAACGGTTCTGCACCATCAGGTCGCGGATCTGGTTCTGCACTTCCTCGAAGCTGGAGGGGTGCGCCGGAATCACGTCGTTGACCACCGCCAGCACCACCTTGTTGTCCGCGGTCACCGGCTGGGAGACTTCGCCCTTCTTGAGCGTTGCCACCGACTGGTCGAAATCCGCGCTCGGTCCCAACTCCGGCACTGGCGTTCCGGCCCCGTAATTCTCCACCTGCACCACCTGCATGTTGAAGTCGGCGGCAACCTTTTCCGGATGTGTCGGGTCCTTCTGCAGAGCGGATTGCGCCTTATCCGAGGCCTGCTGCATCAGGTCGTTGGCGCGCTGCTTCTTCCACTGCGCGGCCAGTTCGCCCTTCACTTCGGCGAAGGTGCGCATACCGGCATCCTGCCGCGCCAGCGTCTGCACGATGTGATAGCCGTACTGCGTCTTCACCAGATCGCTGGTCTCGCCGGGCTTCAGTGGAAGATCGCCTTGTCGAACTCCGGCACCATCTGTCCGTGCGTGATCCAGTCGCCCAGGTCGCCGCCGTTGGCGGCCGAGCCATCCTCGGAATTCTCCTTCGCCAGTTTGGCGAAATCGGCGCCGCCCTTGATCTGCTTGAGAAGGCTTTCGCCCTTGGCCTTGATCGCCGCTTCTTCGCTCGCCGGTTTGCCCGTGGTCTTGAGCAGGATGTGGCGCGCCTTGACACGCTCCGGCGTGCGGAAGGCTTCCTGGTTTTGCGAGTACATGCGCTGCAGGTCGGCGTCGGTCGGGTTTACCGCGGCTTCCAACTTTGCCTGGTCGGCTACCAGAACCGTCAGGTTCTTCTTCTCCGGCGCCATATAGCGCGCACTGTTGGCCTTGTAGAAATCCTGCAGTTCCTGCGCGGTGGGCTGCGATTCGGCCTTGTACTTGTCCGCCGTCAGCCGGACGAACTCGATCTTGATCTTTTCGTTCTTCTTGCGGAAGGCGGCCTCGATCTCGGCCTGGGTCACGATCGTCCCTTCCATCGCGATATCGCGCAAGCGGGTGACCATCACCTCGCGCTTCAGGTCGCTTTCGAACTGCTCGATGGTCATGTTCTGCTGCGCCAGCATGGCGGCATAAGCTTCCTTGCCCACGAACTTGCCGTCGGGGAAAAGACTCGGCACCATCTGGCGGATCGCTTCGGCCATTTCGGCGTCGCTCACCTGCAGCCCAAGCCGCTCGGCCTCCATCGCCATGGCCCGCTCGGTCACCATCTGGTCCACCATCTGCGGAATGTAGGTCGGCAGAATGTCCACCGGCAATTGCCGGGCGCGAATCGTAGCCTGGATCAGGCGCTGCGTCTCCGCCAGCGTGATCGTATCCTTCCCGATCTCCGCAATCACCAGGTCCGAACCGGACGACGATCCGTTGTTGTAGTTCGGCACCAGGTAGGTGAGCATGGAAAACGCAACCAGCAGCAGCAACCCTCCCAAGAGGATGCGCACTGCTTTATCTCGGCTTCGAAACAGATCAAACATGTTAGAGCAGAACTCCTGTGTTCTAGAGGGGAAATACCAGTATATCGAAAAAGCCGGGCCTTCTGCTGCCGGCCGCGGATAACCCTTATTTTTCTACCGCTTGCGCGGCGCCCGCCCTTCCGATTGGCCGAACGGGAACACCGGCACGGGCGGCCGCATACCCAGCCCGCACTCCGCGTGCACCGCCTTTACCGCCTTTTCCAGCCCGTCGCGGCGCACCACCACCGCAATCGTCAGTTCGCTCGAACCCTGCGCGATCGCGATGATATTCACCTGCACCCGCGAGATCGCGGTGAAGATCCGGCCGGCCAGCCCGGGCTTGCCCTGCATTCCCTCGCCCACCGCGGCCAGCAGGCCCACATTGCGGTCCACCTCGATGGGATGCACGTACTTATGCGCCAATTCCAGCGACAGCGCCGATTCCAACGCCTGCAGCGACCGCTCCAGTTCGTCTTCCCGCACCAGCACGCAGAAGTTCTGCCGGTAGCTCGAACTGGAAACCACCAGAACTTCCACATCCGCGCGCGCGATCGCGTCGAGCGCCCGCGCCATCAGTTGAACGCCGTTCATCTCGGCGCTCGCCGGTTCCAGCGACACCAGCGCCACGTTGCGCATGGAGGCCACCGCCCGCGCCCCCTGCGGGACGGCCATCGAGGGCACGATCCGCGTGCCCGGCTTCTCCGGCGCAAAGCTGTTCTTGCTCCAGACCGGAATCTTCTTTTCCACCAGCGGCGCCAGCGTCCGCGGATGCAGCACCTTGGCGCCGTTATACGCCAGCTCGGCCGCCTCGGCGTAGGTGATCTCTTCCAGCACCTGCGCGTCCGGCACCAGGCGCGGGTCCGCGCTCATAATGCCGTCCACGTCGGTCCAGATCCACAATTCGGCGGCGTCGAGCGCGGCCGCCAGAATGGAGGCCGAAAAGTCGCTGCCGCCGCGGCCGAGCGTGGTCGGCCGCCCATCGGCCGAAGCGCCGTTGAAGCCCGTGATCACCGGCAGCAGGCCCTGCTCGAGATACGGCAGCAATTTCTTCCGCGCCTTGACCCGGGTGGGCTCCATCAACGGCGACGCATTGCCGAAGACCGCGTCCGTCACCACCACGTCGCGCGCGTTCACCCCCACCGAAGGTGTGCCGCTGACCCGCAGGAATTCGCTCACCAGCACCGCCGACAGCCGCTCGCCCACCGCCACCGCTTCGTCCACCGATCGCGGAGGCCGCTCGCCCAGCATCGCCATCCCATTCACGATGCGCTCGAATTCGTCGATCACATCGTGCAGTTGGGCCAGCACCGCGCCCTGCTCCGCCGCCGGCAGCAACTCGCGGCAGGCCTCTTCGTGGCGCTCGCGCAGTAGCGTCAGATTGCTCTCCATGCCGCTGCGGTCGTCGCCCTCGGCGTGCCGCATCGTATCCAGCAGCAGGTCCGTCACCTTGCTCATCGCCGAGACGACAATCGCCACCGGACGCTTCTTCTGTTCCGCGGCGGCCAACCCCGCCGATATACGCATGCGGGCGGCGCTGCCCACACTCGTGCCGCCGAACTTCATCACCAACAGATTCTTCAACGGTATTCCTTTCCGTTTGTCAGCGCGCGCGCGCACGATCTTGAGGATCGATTCGATCACTTCCTCGATACCCAGCGTGGTCGAATCCAGATAGACCGCGTCCGGAGCCTGCGCCAGCGGAGCGTCCGCCCGGGTGGAGTCGCGCTGATCGCGTTCCTTCATCTGGGCGGCCAGTTGCCCCGCGTTGACCGTCTCGCCCTTGGCCCGCATCTCTTCACAGCGGCGGCGCACTCGTTCGTCCGGATTCGCGTCCAGGAAGATCTTCACCTGGGCGTTCGGGAACACCACCGTCCCGATGTCGCGGCCTTCCATCACCACGCTGGTGCGCTCGCCGATCTCGCGCTGCTTGGCCACCATGGCGCGCCGCACTCCTGGAATCACCGCGATCTTGGACGCTCCGCTGGAGACCTCGGGCGTGCGTATGGCGTCCGTCACGTCGTCGCCATTGAGCGCGATGTGTCCCGGGTGTAAGCTCGATCCCGGCCGCGATCGCGAGCTGTTCCATGCGATGCATATCGCCGGGATCGACGCCCTGCCGCACCGCCCACAACGCGACCGCGCGATACATCGCCCCGGTATCGATGTAGGTGAAGCCCAGGCGCGCCGCCAGGCCCTTAGCGATGGTGCTTTTCCCGGCCCCCGCCGGCCCGTCGATGGCCACCACAATACACTTCTGTGTCTTTTCCGCCAAAAGTCAGGATAACAAGCGGCGCGCATCGGCTTCGGGGAATGAGGGCTCGAAGAGGATTCGGACCATCTCTCCGCGACGCGAGACTTCAACCAATGAAAGGATCGACAATACGCACGCCGGCGTTGACGAAATCAGCGCGATTTCGCGTGGCAACCGCCAGACCGTGGACGAGCGCCGTCGCCGCGATGAGACTATCCTTAATTGGCATGGCTTTCCCGGTTGTGCGCAGACGCGCCAGCAGTTCCGCCCATTTCAGCCCCGTGTCGGCGTCCCAGGGAAGACAGTAGAGAACCCCGACCCCGGCGTCGAACCAACGTTCCAGGGTGGTCCGCTTCTTCCTTTGGGAAGGATGAGAATCCCGAATCGGAGTTCGCCGAGGATGACGGGATCGACGGCGATATCTGGCTCATGTGCGCGAAGCCACGCCACGACACGCGGATCGGGCGTTGGTTTCGTCGGCGCGCTCAAAACGTTGGCATCGACCAAGTACCTCACAGCGCATCCGTCGACTCAGAGTCGATGGGAACGAAGAAGTCCTTCCGCGGACAGGCGAGTCGCCAGTCGACGGCCCCCTCGTTCGGCGGAGCCGCGCCGGCCGGACGAGGCGATAGTCCCCACGGTCGATACGCTCCACGTCGAACTCCTGTCCTGGTTCGACACGGTCCATCTGCCGGAACTCCGCCGGTAGAACGATTTGCCCCTTGGAGGAGACGGTCGTCTTCATGTAGGTAAGATACTGTCTTACCTACCTCGGTGTCAAGCGCTACCTTGCCTGCTTCGGGCCGCGGCAGTGAGCCAGTCCTCGAAGCGCTTCTCGCCGAGTTGCGCGTCATCCCCCGGAATGAGTGTCCGCTCGCTCACCTTCACGCCGAAGTAGCCTGCTTGCGGGTCAGTGATAATCTGGCGCGAATCGTTGCGTGCGCTCATGCTAAGCCGGATGAGTTCGTCGAAACGGAACGCTTTTGGGCCCCCTACTTCTACGGTTCCATTCAGTGGCGTACCCACCGCGACCCGACACACCGCGCCGGCGACGTCGTCAGCCGCCATGGGCTGAATCAGTGCGGGCGGCAGCCGGATCACGTTGCCGTCTGCGGAGAAGTCGGTGATGTCCTTGACGAATTCGAAGAACTGCGTCGCCCGGACGATCGAGTACGGGATCGGGGATTCCTTGATCATCTTTTCCTGAGCGATCTTCGCGCGGAAATAGCCGCTCTCGAGCAGACGCTCGCTTCCCACGACGGACAACGCAACGTAATGTCCCACACCTGCCGCCTTCGCATGTGTCAGGAGGTTGCGAGTCGACGTTTTGAAGAACTCCATCACTGCTGCGTCCTCGAAGGAGGGGGAATTTGACACATCGACAACCACCGAGGCGCCCTCAAGAACCTTGGCAAGTCCCTCGCCGGTCAGAGTATTGACGCCCGAACTCGGTGAAGCCGGCACGGCCTTATGGCCCTGCTCGACCAGCCTGGTTACGACCTTCGACCCAATAAGCCCGCTTCCACCGATAACTACGATTTTCATACTTAACCTCCCCAATCGAAGCCCGCATTCCAGACGGCGACAGTCACTTTGTCGGCACTAGCACCGGAGCGCCCTTGTCCTTGATCAGGAATACCAGGAATTTTGCCGGCTTGGTGCTGCTGGCGTTCCGGCCGACAACATGAACATCGTCGGTGTCTTCATAAAAGGTCTGTCCTGGTGTCAGCGTCACCTGTTTTCCGCCCTTCACCTGCATCACAACCGAACCCTCCAGCACGTAAACAAACGCTTGTGCATTGTGACGGTGGATGGGATCGGACCCACCCGGCGGATACTCCACGGTGATCATCAGAGCTTCCTTGCCAGGAAACTCCGGCAGATCTTTGGACATGAGCGGCGTGACCTGAGGCTGCTGAGCCACCAGCGCGCCGGTTATGAAGAGCAGAGCCAACGTTAGGTTTTTGTTCGTCATAATTGACCCTTTCGTTCGTAGCCCGTAATCCGTCAGGGGAAGATGAGTCAGGGATCTCAGTTAAACGGTTTGTGCTACACTGTAGCTCATGAGGAAAACCTCGGTCCGCGAACTCCACATTCACACTTCGGAGCTGGTACGCGAGGCTGCGGAAGGCGGCGTTATCATAATCGAACGCCGTGGCGAACCCGTCGCCGAGCTACGTCCGTTACCTCTCCCCCAAGCATGCCTGCGGCCAGGAAAGCGCTGATTTTCGACGCCATGCGCGAAATCTGGGATCGCATGCCGCAAGTCAGCGACAGTACGAAGATCATCGAAGAAGATCGCGATCGATAAGCGCCGTGTATCTGGACACCTCATATATTGCGAAGTTCTACTTCAACGAACCCGAGTCTCCGCGGGTTCGCGAACTGGTCCGAACGGCCGATATCGTCCATTCCTCTCTATGGGCGTTGGCTGAGTTCCACGGCGTAATTCATCGCCGTTTGCGCGAAGGCTCGATATCCCCCAGTGACGCGCACGAACTTTCCTCTCGCTTCTACCAGCACGTGCAGGAAGGCCTATGGAAGCTCATTCCGTTCACGAAGCTCTCCTGCGGAGAACCAGCGCCCTGATCGTTTCCGCTCCGCCCGATCTCTTCATACGCACCGCCGACGCGGTGCACCTGGTGACCGCCACGAGACCGGGGAACGCGATGTCTGGACTAACGACCGCCACATGCTCGCGTCCGCTTCTTACTTCGGCCTGGTGGGCCGGTCCGTTTAGCCCTTCAGCCGCCCCGGCGAGCCCGCCCGAAATGTATATAATGTCAGCACCGTATGATCGAACTAATCGTGAACGGGCAAACCCGTAAATTCGACGGGGACGGCGATGTGCCCCTCCTCTGGTACCTGCGCGACGAACTGGACCTCACCGGCGCGAAATTTGGGTGCGGCATGGGGCTGTGCGGCGCCTGCACCGTTCACCTCAACGGCGACGCGATTCGAAGTTGCGTCACCCCTCTCAAGACGGCGGCCGGCAAGAAAATCACCACCATCGAGGGCCTCAGCGCCGACGGTACGCATCCCTGCCAGGTCGCTTGGGAGAAACACAACGTAGCCCAGTGCGGATATTGTCAGACCGGCCAGATCATGCAAGCCGCCGCCCTGCTGAGAAAGACACCCAAACCTACCGACGCGCAGATCGATAGCGCCATGGACGGCAACATCTGCCGCTGCGGCACCTACACTCGAATTCGTGCCGCCATCAAGACGGCCGCGGGGGTGAAGTAAGCCATGAAGAGTCTCTACGGCACCAGCTTCCCCGCTCCGGAAAACCCGAAGCAGGATTTAACCCTTCCAGCAGCCGCCGCCATACTGGCCGCTCCCAAGACCGTCTCCGAAATCGCCCGCCTTACCCGCGAAGCATACGAGAAACACCGCGGCGCGCAGGTAGCCGTCGAACTACTCGCGGTCGATCGCCGCGGCCTTCCTCGGCGCCGTCTTCTCCGCCGGCGCTTTCGTGCTGGGCGCGAATCTCCTCACCGATCCCGCCGCGGCCGCCACCGCCTGGCAGCCCAGCGTCTACCTCGGCTTTGAACCCGACGGCCAGGTTGTGATCACGGCGCACCGCTCGGAAATGGGCACCGGAAGCCGTACCTCTCTGCCGCTGGTGGTCGCCGAAGAGCTCGACGTCGATTGGAAGACGGTACGCGTGGAGCAGGCAATCGGCGATACCAGGTTCGGATCCCAAAACACCGACGGGTCGTGCTCGGTCCGCGACTTCGTTGAGGCAATGCGCCAGACAGGCGCCACCGCGCGACTGATGTTGGAACGCGCCGCCGCACAGAAATGGAGTGTGCCGGCGGGCGAAGTGTCCTTGCGAATGGGCAAGGTCACTCACGCCGCCTCCAACCGCAGCGCCTCGTTGGGCGAACTGGTGTCGATCGCCTCCGCTCTTCCCGTGCCCGCAAAAGGCGATCTCCGCTTCAAGAATCCCGCAGGACTACCGCTATGTCGGTAAGGAAGTCGCCCCCGTCGACCAGCACAACATTGTGACCGGCAAAGCAGTCTTCGGGATGGATGCCAAGCGGCCCGGTATGCTCTACGCCAGCGTCGAGCGCCCGCCGGTGTACGATTCGAAAGTCAAGGCGTTCGACGATTCCGAGGCCTTGAAAGTCAAAGGCGTCACGAAGACCGTGCAGCTTCCGCCGTTCAAACAGCCGCATATGTTCCAGCAACTGGGCGGCGTTGCCGTGTTGGCCGATTCAACCTATGCCGCCATGCAGGGCCGCAAGAAGCTCAAGGTCGATTGGGACCTCAACTCCGACCACACAAGCTTCAACTCCGACCGCTACAAACAGGAACTCTTCGCCAGCGTGCACTCCCCCGGCAAAGTAGTGCGCAATCGCGGCGATTTCGACACCGCTTTCGCCGCCGCCCCCAGGAAGCTCGAGGCCGATTACTATGTGCCCATGCTGGCGCACGCCTGCATGGAGCCGCCGGTCGCCGTGGCCGAATTCCGGGCCGGCAAAGTGGAAGCCTGGTGTCCCACGCAGAACCCTCAGGCCGTCCAGGATGCGGTCGCCGCCGCTCTCGGACTGACCCCGAAGGATGTGACCTGCCACGTCACATTGCTCGGCGGCGGCTTTGGCCGCAAATCGAAACCCGATTACGTCGTGGAGGCCGCCCTGCTTTCGAAAGCCGCGGGCAAGCCGGTCAAGGTAGTCTGGACTCGCGAGGACGACATCCGCTTCGACTACTTTCACTCCGTCGCCGCCATGCACATGAAGGGCGGTCTGGATGCTTCCGGCAGGATTCAATCGTGGCTCTTCCGCAGCGCGTTCCCGCCGATCGCTTCCACCTTCACCGCCGGCGAAAAATATGGGGCCGACTTCGAAACCGGTATGGCCCTGAACGAGCTGCTGTTCGACGTACCCCACATTCGCGCGGAAAACTGTCCGGCGAAGAATCATGTGCGTCAAGGCTGGTTGCGCGCGGTCTGCCACCTTTTCCACGCGTTTGGAATACACAGCTTCGTCGATGAACTCGCCCATTTGAACAATACGAATTACGTCGACTACTTCCTGAAAACCATCGGCCCGGACCGCAACCTCGACCTGGGCAAGGACGGCGTCAAACCGTGGAACAACGGCCAATCGACCGAGACCTTCCCGCTCGACACCGGCCGCCTGCGCCGCGTTCTGGAGCGGTGCGCCGAAAAGTCGGGCTATGCGAAGTTCCCCAACACCAAAAATCGCGCCATCGGCATCGCCGCTCACCGCAGCTTCCTGAGCTACGTCGCCACCGCAGTCGAAATCGCCATCGACGGCCAGGGAAATCTCACCATCCCCAACGTGTGGACGGTTGCCGATGTCGGCCAGATCGTGATGCCGGACCGCGTCCGCTCGCAATTTGAAGGCGCCGCGGTGTTCGGCACCTCGCTGGCAATGATGGGCGAAATCACCGCCGATGCCGGCCGCGTCACGCAATCCAATTTTCACAATTACCCGGTCGCACGCCTGAAAGAGGCGCCCGCCAAGATCGACATAACCATCGTCGATTCGAAGGCCCCGCACGCCGGCGTAGGCGAACCCGGCGCCCCCGTGATCGCCCCCGCGATCACCGCCGCCATCTTCGCCGCCACCGGCAAGCGAATCCGCGAGCTGCCCATCAAGCGCACGAAATTGGTCTGAGCTGACTCGAGGCAGGTTGATCAGGCGAAGTTAACGTTGTTTCGGAGACCAGTCTCGCCGGCACGCTCCAGCAGCCGAAATAGCGCAGCCCGCTCGTCCGCCCGAGTCCGACGGCGGATGACAACGACGATGCCATGATGCGGCATCGTCGTCGCGAGATGAAGAAAGTCATCTCGGTTGCATGTCAGCAACACGCAATCACGCTGATGCGCAAGCTGGAGGACTTACTCGTCGGAGGAATCGCCGGGAAGAGCTTCACGCAACAGCGTAACCTCGTGGCCGAGTTGCTCAAGCAAGTAACTCAAGTCGTCGGGTACGTCCTGGTCAAACAGGAATTTCACTCTGAAGCCGCAGCCATTTGCCTTGCAACCAGCACGTCGATTTCGCCTCGGTGGTCTTCATAGTAGGCAAGGCACTCGTAGACCTGGGATTTGGTTAGCTGCGGAAAGCAGTTGGCCCTAAGCGTGTCAATCGTTTCACCATTCTGAAGCAAACCGATAACGTCGTGAACGGCTACTCGCGTTCCCTCCACCGTGGGGTTTCCACTCCGCACACCTGCCGATCGGACGATGTATCGGTAGGTTTCTGGGATCGGGCGCATATCTGGATGGTAAGGGTCCCTTCATGGGGTGTCAACTCCGAGCCGCTGGAACCCTGCTGACGGTGGGATCAAAGATTCACCAGCCAAGTCTCTCCAACTGCAAACCCCTAGTCCGATCGCAGCGCCTGCATCACGTCCACGCGCGCCGCGCGCGCCGCCGGCAGCACCGACGCGACCACCGCCGCCGCCAGCAGCACCACCGCCGAGCCGACCACCGGCACCGCGCCCGGCATCCGCATCTCCGGGAAATAGCTGCCCGCCAACTGCGCCAGCGCGAACCCGCACGCCACGCCCGCGACCACGCCCGCCACCGCCATCACCACGCCCTCCGCGATCACGCCCGTCAGCAGATGCCGCGGCTGCGATCCGATCGCCAGCCGGATGCCGAACTCGCGCGTCCGTCCGCTCACCGAAAACGCCAGCACGCCCGCCACGCCGACCACCGCAATCGCCAGCGCCACCGCCGCGAAGCCGCCGAACACCAGCGCGTTCAGCCGGTCCGGCGTCAGCACTTCGGCGCGGATGTCTTCCAGCGTCGCCGCGCGCTCCACCACCTGGTCCGCCGACAGGTCGCGGATGATGCGCGTGACCGGCGAGACCAGCGCGTACGGATTCGCCGTGCGCGTGGACGAACAGGCGGCCCTCCAAAGCTGCTCCTGCCCGAACGGGTGATACACCGTCATCGCCGGACCCGGCACCACATTCTCGTCGTCGACATCGGCCGCCACGCCGACGATGCGCCGCGGCGCCTGGCTGATGTCGATGAACTTCATCACCGGATCGGTCCACATCATGTGCCGGTTCACCGCATCCTGATTCGGGAACATGCGCTGCGCCAGGCTCTGGCTCACGATCACCACCGGTTCGCCGCCTCTGCGGTCGCGCATCGTTGAAATCGCGTCCGGCGATCATCGGGACGCCCGAGCGCCGCGAAGAATCCCGGCGATACCGTCCGGAACCGGCCGCGCGGATCCTCTTCGCCCGGCCCGCGTACGTGGCCGTCCGCCGAGAACTCGAACCCGGGACCAAAGCTGCCCGCATCGCGCCACGGAACCATCGTGCCCACCGCCACCCGATCCACTCCCGGCAACTCCGTGATCCGCCGAATCGCCTCCTGGTAGAAGCCCACGATCTGATCCGGCGTCTTTCCGTACGACATCACCGGCACGTTGATCGCCAGCACCTGCCGCGTGTCGAAGCCGGTCTGCGCCGCCTGCAGCGCGAGCAGCGTCTTCAGCAGCATGCTCGCGCCCGCCAGCAGCACGAACGACGCGGCGATCTGCGTGACCGCGAAGACCCGCTGCCGCCGCGCCGTGCTGCCGCGTGATCCGCAGGCTGCCGCTCGCCAGGCCGAATCCCTGCGAGCTGTCCGACCGACGGCAGCCGCGGAACAAACGCCAGCAGCACCGCCGCGACCACCGCCAGCAGCGCCGCCACCCACAGCATGCTCGAATCCACCGTGAGATCGAGCGCGCGCACCGAGAAGCGCGACGCGTAGCGCGCCAGGATCGCCACCATCGGCCGCGCGCTCAACACGCCGAGCGCCGCGCCCGCGCCGCACAGCAGCAGGCTCTCGGCCAGCAGCGTCCGCCGCAGCGCCGCCGTGCTCGCGCCCAGCGCCGCGCGGATCGCCAGTTCGCCTTCGCGCCGCACCGTCCGCGCCAGAATCAGGTTGGCGACGTTCGAGCAGGCGATGATGAAGACCAGCACCGACGCCGCCAGCAGCACCAGCAGCACGGTCCGCGCCTCGCGACGTGATCTGGTCGCGCAGCAGCACGGCGTCGATCCGGAAGTCCGCCTTCGCCGAATACGCTTCGGGATGCTCCTTCACCATGCGCCGCGTGGACCGTGCGCAGTTCGGCGCGCGCCTGCTCCAGCGTCGCGCCCGGCGCCAGCCGGCCGAACAGCTCCGTCATCCGATGCACGCGCCCGGTCACCATCGTCGCCGACAGATGATGCGGGCTGGTCACGATGTTGGCGATGATTTCGGTTTCCGCCGGATACGGCACCGACGGTTCCAGCACGCCGACGATGGTCGCCGACCGCGCTCGCCCAGCCGGACGGTCTTGCCGAGCACCGACGGATCGCTCTTGCAGCGCCGTCGTCCAGAACCGATAGGTCAGCACCACCGCGCCCGGCCGCGCTCGGGCCGTCGTCGCGCATGTCGAGCAGGCGGCCCAGCACCGGATGCAGCCCCATCACCTCGAAATACGATCCGCCCACCACGCCCGCGCGCACTTCGCGCGGCTCGCCCAGGCCCACCATGGTGAAGCCGATGGTCGAGAAATCGCCGAACGCGCTCAGGGTCTTGACGCGCGCGCGCAGATCCTGGATCTCCGGCACGGAGAACGTCGCGTTCTCGACGCCCGATGCCCGGCGCGCTCTGGCGGATGTAGATCAGCCGGTCCTCGTCGCGATTGACCAGCGGCCGCAGCAGCACGCCGCGCACCAGGGTGAAGATGGCGGCGTTGGCGCCGATTCCCAGCGCCAGCGTCAGCACCACGGTGATCGTCAGCCCCTTGGCGCGCACCAGCGAGCGCACCGCGTGTTTCAGCTCACCGAAGAAGTCCACTGATAGCCTCGGTCATAATTCCCCTCCTTTCGTCTGTCTATCATATGTCGTTCGGCGGCCCCAAATTCGACACCCTCACGACGTTTTTTTGTCGTCCGGCTCAGCCAGCAGGTCGCCCAGCCGGTCAAGCCGGTGTTCCCACATCGAGCGGCGCTCGCCGATCCATTCCTCCGCCACCGAAAGCCCGGCGGGTTCGATGCGGCAGGTGCGCACCCTGCCGAGCTTTTCGGTTTGGACCAGGCCGCTTTCCTCCAGCACCTGCAAGTGTTGAACTACCGCGGCCAGCGTCATCTCGAGCGGCTCAGCCAGCCGCGAGACCGATACCGGTCCCTGGCTGAGCTTCTCCAGAATTGCCCGCCGCGTCGGATCGCCCAGGGCGTGGAAGACACGGTCGATATTGGGTTTCTTTCGATTCATTGGCTTCCGAGCTTCGGCGCCCCATCCGAGCCGCGACCGTAAGGAGCGGTTACGCCTCCAACTCCCCTGTCAATCGCTCGAGCAGCTTGCGCCATCCCTCTTCCCGCATTTCCGGACCGTCGGCGCCCTCGAAGAATGCTCCCTGATGCGTCAGAATCAAGTCGGTCCCTGCCTCCGGACGGCAGCAACTCCACCGTGACCAGCGACGCCGAGATGCACTGCCCGCCCAGGCTCATGGCCGACGCAAACACGACGCGGCGGTTGGGCACAATGTCCTGATAGCTGGTGTCGTTCGTGCACACAACCCCCGCCACCGGCGTACCTTCCTTGAAACGAAAACGCGCCCGTTCCTGGCCTCCAACCCGAAAGTCCATCTCATACTGCTCGACGTCGTGAGCCCGCCCTTCCACAAACCAGCGGCGTTTCTTGATTGGGTCGGCGAAAGCGCCGAATACCCGTTCCGGCGTTGCGGCATAGCTGCGCTCGATCACGAACGTGCTGTGGATTACGGATCGTTCTTCCATGATCTTCATTTCCTTCCTCCTCGGAATTACTTAAGTGCATACTTGAGTATCTATCCGCGCCGGCCTGATTGTCAAGTGAATACTTAAGTAATATGGGGACTCGCGTCCCTGCAAACTGCGCGATATCACCCAACCCTGCCCGCTTGCGCACCGTAACCCACTGATTCCATACAGTGATATTTTGGACATCGGGGTGCACTTATTCAGCTTCTACTCGAGGGGGAGCCACTCTATGTTTCGATTCGATCAGTTGATCCGCCGTGACATGATCATCCGTGATGTGAAACAACGTCATCCTGAAACCATCTCCGATATTTGAAGAATTCCGTTATCGCTCCTCCTGCGATGACTGCGATATCGAAACCGTCGCGCGCAAGAACGGACTCAATTCGCTGGACGTAGTCGAGGCCCTCAATCAGGCCGCGTTCGGACCAAAGGCAGATACCGAAAATGCAAGCAACCAGTAAACCCGCCAAGAAGAAGATGAACCGCAAGCGGAAGCAGCCGCTCGATGTATTTTTCTCGCCGAAGACCGTCGCGGTCATCGGCGCCACCGAAAACCCAGGCACGGTCGGACGCACCGTCCTCTGGAACCTGGTGACCAGCCCGTTCGGCGGCACGGTCTATCCCGGTCAATCCGAAGCGCGCCCAGCGTGCTGGGCGTCAAGGCATACCCGTCGATTTCCGACATTCCGGAGCCGGTCGATCTGGCGGTGATCATCACGCCCCCGCCCTCGATTCCCGGCCTGATCCGCGAATGCGGCGAGAACGGCGTGCAAGGCGCCATCGTCATCTCGGCCGGCTTCAAGGAGATCGGGCCGGAGGGCGCGGAGCTGGAGCGCCAATTGCTGGTCGAAGCGCAGAAGGCCAACATCCGCATCATCGGGCCGAACTGCCTGGGCGTGATGAGTCCGCTTTCGGGCATGAACGCCACCTTCGCCACCACCGTGGCGCGTCCGGGTTCGGTCGGCTTCATCAGCCAGAGCGGCGCGCTCTGCACCGCGGTGCTGGATTGGAGCCTGAAGGAAATGGTCGGCTTCAGCGCCTTCGTCTCGGTCGGCTCGATGGTGGATGTCGGCTGGGGCGACCTGATCTATTACCTGGGCAACGATCCCAAAACCAAGTCGATCGTGATCTACATGGAATCGATCGGCAACGCGCGCTCCTTCCTCTCGGCGGCGCGCGAAGTGGCGCTCACCAAGCCGATCATCGTCATCAAGCCGGGACGTTCCGCGGCGGCCGCCAAGGCCGCGGCGTCGCACACCGGCTCGCTCACCGGCAGCGACGAAGTGCTGGAAGCCGCCTTCCGGCGCAGCGGCGTGCTGCGCGTCAACAACATCGCCGACCTGTTCTACATGGCGGAAGTGCTCTCCAAGCAGCCCACGCCCCAAGGGACCGCGCCTGACCATCGTGACCAACGCCGGCGGCCCCGGCGTGCTGGCCACGGATGCGCTGATCATGGGCGGCGGCGAACTGGCCGAACTGTCGCCGGAGACCATGGCCGCCTACAACGCCGTCCTGCCCGCCACCTGGAGCCACAACAATCCGGTGGACATCATCGGCGACGCCTCGCCGGAGCGCTACGCCAAGGCGCTCGAAATCGCCGCCAAAGATCCGAACTCCGACGGCATGCTGGTGATCCTCACGCCGCAGGCCATGACCGATCCGACGCAGATCGCCGAAGCAGTTGAAGCCGCTCGCCAGGCAGGAAGGCAAACCGGTGCTGGCCAGCTGGATGGGCGGCGTGGACGTGGCGGCCGGCGAGGAGATTCTCAACCGCGCCAATATTCCCACCTTCCCCTATCCCGACACCGCGGCGCGCGCCTTCAACTACATGTGGCAGTACAGCGACAACCTGAAGGCGCTGTACGAAACGCCGGCCCTGCCGGAAGATTCCGCCGACCTGGACGCCGGACCGCAAGCTGGTGAAGGACATCATCGCCGGAGTCGCGCGCCGAAGGCCGCACCATTCTCACCGAGTTCGAATCCAAGCAGGTGCTGGCGGCCTACGGCATTCCGGTCGCGAAGACGATCATCGCCGCCGATCGCAGGCCGATGCGGTGAAGGCGGCGGACGAAATCGGCTATCCGATCGTGCTCAAGCTGTATTCGGAGACCATCACCCACAAGACCGATGTCGGCGGCGTGCAGTTGAATCTGGGCAATGCCGAAGCCGTCGCCAAGGCCTTCGACGCCATTCAGCACTCGGTCACCGAGAAGGTCGGCGCGCAGCATTTCCAGGGCGTGACCGTGCAGCCCATGATCAAGCTGAAGGACGCTTACGAGCTGATCATCGGCAGCAGCCTCGATCCGCAGTTCGGACCGGTGCTGTTGTTCGGTACCGGCGGACAGCTGGTGGAAGTCTTCAAGGATCGCGCTCTCGGCCTGCCGCCGCTTGAACTCCACGCTGGCGCGGCGCATGATGGAGCAGACCAAGATCTACAAGGCGCTCAAAGGCGTGCGCGGCCGCAAGCCGGTGGATCTTGCAGGCGCTCGAAGTGCTCATGGTGCGCTTCAGCGCGCTGGTGGCCGAACAGCGCTGGATCAAGGAAATCGACATCAATCCGCTGCTGGCATCGCCGGACGGCCTGATCGCGCTCGATGCCCGCGTGGTGGTACATGGTCCCGAAGTCACGCTGGAGCAGGTTCCGAAGACCGCCATCCGCGCCTATCCCACGCGCTACGTCGCGCCGTGGACGATGAAGGACAGCACCGCGGTCACGATCCGGCCGATCCGCCCCGAAGACGAGCCCGCGATGGTGAAGTTCCACGAGACGCTCAGCGAGCGAACCGTGTACCTGCGCTACTTCCACCTGATGAACCTGGAACAGCGAACGCAGCACGACCGGCTGACCCGCATCTGCTTCATCGATTACGATCGCGAAATGGCGCTGGTGGCGGAGCGGCGCAATCCGGAAACCGGCGAGTGCGAGATCCTGGGCGTGGGCCGCATGATGAAGATTCACGGCACCAACGAAGCCGAAGTCGCGGTGGTGATCAGCGACAAGTGGCAGGGCCGCGGCCTGGGCAAGGAACTGCTGGCGCGCCTGTTGATCGTCGGCGCCGACGAGAAACTGACCAGGCTGACCGCCGACATTCTGCCCGACAATCGCGACGTGATGCGCATCTGCGAAAAGCTCGGTTTCACGCTGAAGCATTCGCTGGACGACGAAGTAGTCCGCGCCGAATTCAAACTGTAGACAGCTCCTGGCCGTCGGCCGTGCAGCTTTAGCTTGCCAACGCCCGCTTGCGGGCGCAGGTTTCGCTCTACTCCCGTCCCGCGTAGAGTTCGTCGATGCTCTCGCGGAAATTCTCCATGGCGCGCGCACGCCGCACCTTCATCGTTGCCGTAAGCTCGCCGTTCTCGATCGAGAAATCGCGCCCCAGAATACGATGCCGGCGCACCTGCTCGAATGGCGCAAGCTGTTGGTTTACCCGCGCCACCGCCTTCTGGATCTCGGCCAGCACCGGCGCCGCCTGTGCAATCACCGCGGAAGGGTGCCCCTTCAAATGCTCCATGCCTTTCAAGCGTTTCCGCGGCTGCAATGTTGATCGTGAAAAGAGCCGTGAGGAACGGCAGCCGGTCGCCGATCAGCAGCACCTGGCTGATCAGAGGCTCCATCTTGAAAAGACTCTCCACGCGCGAGGGATAGATCTTCTTGCCGGTCGAAGAGACAATCAGCTCTTTCTTGCGGCCGGTGATGAAGACGTAGCCTTCGCTATCGGCGTGCCCCAGGTCGCCGGTGTGCAGCCAGCCGTCGCACAAGACCTCGGCGGTGGTGACAGGGTCGTTCAGGTAGCCGGAAAAGAGGCAGGGACCCTTGACCAGAATCTCGTTGTCGTCGCTGAACGTGACCTCGACACCGGCCAGCGGCCTGCCGATGCTGCCGGGCTTCGGACGATCCAGCGGATTGAGCGAGACCACTCCGCCTTCCGTGAGCCCGTAGCCTTCGATGATCGGCATGCCGATGGCTTCGTAAAACTCTCCCAGATCCTTGCTCAGCGGCGCCGCTCCACTGGCTGCGACCTTCAGGCGGCCTCCGAAGCGGCCGCGCACTTTACGGAAGAAGATGCGGTCGGCCAGGGCCAGCGGCACGCGTATGCGGGCCGGTACCGGCTTACCCTCGCGGCGGTACCGCGCGGCGCTCAGTCCCAGGCCGAGCGCGCCGTAGAACGCCTGGCGGATGGCGGCCGGACGCTTACGCAGTTCGGTACAGATGGTGGAGTAGATGCGCTCCCACATGCGCGGCGGGGCCAGCAGGATGGTGGGGCGCACCTTGCGTATGTCCTGGGGCAGCTTCAGCAGGCTCTCAAAGAAAGTGACCGGCATGCCGCATCGCATGGGAAGAAACTCCATGACCACGCGCTGCGCGATGTGGGCGGACGGCAGGAAGGCGACGGTGGAATCTTTGGGGCCGATCGGCAATACCGCCGGACCCATATCGATGTTGGCGACCACGGACTGATGCGTCACCAGTGCCATCTTCGGTTCGCCCGTGGCGCCGCTGGTCAGGTAGAGAATGGCGGTATCGGAAGGGGAGACGCTGCTGCGTATGCGGTCGAGCAATCCGGCGTCGCCGGCCAGGGCTTCGCGTCCGAGCGCGCGGAGCGCCTCGAGAGTGATCGCGCCTTCCGCCTCGCCGGTGAGCAGAATCCAGTGCGCGACGGGTGCGCCGCGGAGCGGCTTGAGCGTCTTCGGGTCTTCGACAAACACGGCGCGCGCGCCGGAAGATTGGATGGTGCGAATCAGGTCCGCCGCCGGGTAGCTCGGATACATCGCGGCGGCGATGGAGCCATTGGTGACGATACCGAGATCGGCCAGGTAGAACTCCAGGCGGGTTTCGGAATTGAGGGCGACGATGTCGCCTTTGCCGATCCCGAGCGCACGCAAACCGGCCGCGATCTCCTCGGCGGCACGCCGGTACTGGTTCCAGGAATAGACGGTATAGGAGCCGTCGGCAGCGGGTTGGCGGAGTGCGGGAGCGTCGCCGTAGGCGCGCGCTGTCTCGTCGAGAACCTGGTACAGAGTGCGGGGAGTCACTTCATGCAATTTATCACGTGTTCCCCCACCTACACGCTGACGGTGGGACAGACGATCGCCTTCTGTCGTCTGTCGTTTGCCCCTCACCTACACACTGACAACCGGGCACGGGGACTGACGGATGATGGCGTAGGAATTCGTCCGAAGGCGGCCGAAATTGCCGGCGGCGCTGCCGCGGCCGATAATCACGGTCCCGGCGCCGACACGAGCGGCGGCGGAACAGATGATGCGCGTGGGTTCTCCGGCTTCGAGCAGCAGATCCGCTTCGGCGCCGGTTTCGCGCTGCAGGCGGAGCAATTCTTCTTCGGCGATCTCGCGAATCCCGGTGCGCCAGCTGAGGTCGGGTTCGTCGAGTGCCTCGGCATGCGCGGCGATGGCGTGGATCAGCGTGAGCTGCCCGTGGAATTCCCGCTGCAGCCAGGAGGCCCAGGCGAGCGTCCGGGCGCTTTGCGGACCAAGGTCCACCGCGCAGAGGATTTTAGCGAAGGGAGCCGCCACGGGGGGCGCCTCTTCGATGTGGACGCCGGTCCACACGGGACAATCGGCGTCGTGCAACACTTTGGCGGTGTTGGATCCGAGAATGAAGCGGCGGAACTGTCCGTACCCATGAGTCGGCATCGCGATCAGGTCGACGCGTTCCTCGTGGGCGAGTTCCACGATTTTGGATGCGGGCTCGCCGTGGAGCAGGAGGCGGCGCACGTTGAGTCCGCTGAGCGCGTCGAGTTCGAAGGCATTGAGGTCGCGTTCGGCCTGGTCCGTACGCGAACGGTAGACATCCACCAACATGGACCCGGTAATCTCTATTCCGAATTCGGAGTGCAACGGTGGCAGGACGTGGGCGAGGATGAGCTCGGAGCGGAAGTGAAGGGCGAGGTCCCGGGCGTAGTGTACTGCCAGGGCGGAGCGTTCGGAGAAATCGACGGGCAGGAGGATTTTGGTAAGAGAATTCATGATCGCCTCTTTATTAGGATAAGACGATCTGGAATCGCGAAGCTAGCGGGCAAAGCCTTGTCGCGTCGGCCCGGTTCTCTCCTCGCAAGCGGCGGCCTCGAGGTAGAGCAGAGCCTGGCGGGCCAGTTCCGGAACCACAGGGTCCGGGTGGCGGAGCAGCCAAACGAGCGTGCGGATCGAGGTGAGTTCTTCGGGGTCGATACCGATTACGGGAATGGTGTTAGACATCGGGAAAATCCTTCAATCTATCTCTTCGGCGCAATCGCCGGAAATATCTGCTCCTGGAGAACTTCGTTTTGCTGCCGATAAGGGTAAGTGCGAAGAAGTCCGGCCGCGGAGGAAATCCCGGACCGGGTCCTAGCGAAGGAGTCGTTATGGATTTATCCGCTATCGATCGTAGCACCACCGCGATCCATGCTCCGGCACCAGCCGTGCCCGTGGACAAGGCGGCGGAAAAAAGAGAAGTCGTTCAAGCCATCAAGGCGGTCAACGGCACGGAAATGTTCGGACCTGAAAACGAGTTGCGTTTCCAAAAGGATCCGGAGACCAACCGGTTCGTAGTGCGGGTGGTGAATCGCAACACGCCGGGAAGTCATCTCGCAGGTGCCGGAGGAGTACGTGCTTCGGTTGGCGGCCGATATGAAGAAAGATCTGAAGAAATTAGGCTAGCTCACGCTCCCCGGGGTTTCCCTATAAAGAAGTTTGCCGGACCCTCCGATAAAGGAGTGGGAGAACATATGTGGACTGACGGACACGACGCGTATCTGGAGAGCAGAGTGCTGACTGCCGACCCCATCGAACTGGTGAACCTGCTCTACCAGGCCTGCACGGAAGCCGTACGCGGGGCCAGGCGCTACCTGGCGGAAGGCCGGATCGCGGAACGTTCGCGAGAGATCAATAGAGCCTATGAGATCGTGATCAGAGCTCTCCACGTCGTTGGACCACGAGCGCGGTGGGGAGATCAGTCAGCGCCTGGCGCTGCTCTACGATTACATCCAACGGCGGTTGCTGGAAGCCAATATGCAGCAGAGCGACGCACCGCTCGCCGAGGTTCTGGGCCTGTTATCCACACTCTCCGAGGCATGGGCGGGAATTCGAAAGGCGCAAGACGCGCCCGTAGCGGAAAGCCCTTGGTCGCAACCGGTTGCCCAGGAAACGCGCCGCGGTCTCGAGGGGTGGAGTCTGTAGGGGTGAAACCTGCGACCGCAAGGGGCTTGCGCCGAGGTCACTGCAGGCGCGGGCGATTCTGTTCGTTGAGGATCAGGCCGTCAAAGATCGCAAGCACCTGCTTGCGATAGGCACAGACACGCCGTAGGTTGTCGCGGAAACTAGCCTCAAAATCCCGTGCTTTCATCCACTTCTCAATCATTGGATGCGGCACATCGATATCCTGCCTGAGTGTATCCACATCGTGTCCGCGCAGGAACAGGCCGTAAAAAAATGCAGCTTCCCGTTGTGGTGCTAATGGGTCGAAATCGTCTCTCGCCGTCATACGAAGTTCTCAGCGAAATTGTAAGTATACCGAGGACCTTAATGATCCGGCAAGTCCCAAAATGTTTGAATTGGGTGACGCTCGGGGTGACTGATATGCTAGACGCATCCGGGGAGGAATACGGTGCCTACACTAATCGCCAGGCCCACGCGGGTCGAAGCCGCCGGCAACAAACCCAAGCTGATTGACGAATATATCGGACGAGTCAATTCCGCCACCAGCGCAACCAGCATTGCCCATATGCGCAGCCCCGGAGGATGGCAGGAACCCGGCCAAACCCCGGAATTTGAAGAATTTACGGTGGTGTTGCGCGGCACCTTGCGGGTCGAGCATCGCGACGGCTGCGATTGACGTACACGCAGGCCAGGCCGTGATCGCCCATCGCGGCGAATGGGTACGTTATAGTACGCCCGGCGACGAAGGGGCGGAGTACATTGCGGTGTGCCTGCCTGCATTTGCCATGGACACCGTACACCGCGACGAGTAGCCGAGAAGATTCGCGGAATTTACCCGCCCGCGGACAGCGTCAGTCCGCTCACATTGCGAGTCTTGAACTCATATTTTTCGATACGCACGGCTGCCCGTTGCGCTTCAGACCGGACAACGCGGCCGGTGGCGACAAACTGAAGAGGGCAGGTGCCATCCAGCCTTGCCGGCCAGTTCACGCTTAACTCCACCGTCCGCCCGATCGGCAACTTTTCTTCCGTGGTGAATAGAATTCCACCGCTGCCGATGTTTAGCGTGGTTCCCACCCCGCTTACCCTGGCTGTCCTAGACTGTACTAGCCGATAACGTACGTCCTCACGAACCGGAAACCTGTTAGTACCGCGACGCTCAGGGTATCCTCCGTTGTGAGCACCATTACTGTCAGTGCTGTTCATGGGTTCTATCATCTAGCTTTCAAAGGTGCAGCACAATAGCTCTAGAGGCTGTATTTTTTGGGTAATCCTCCTAGTACTTTAGTTGGCCTCGGTACGGCAGTCCGTGTCGCAAATTCCCCCAGCGGAAATGGCCACTTGCTGCACTCTGATATTCTGGCGTCATGGATCAGGATCAACTGCGCGCATTGTTCGAGCAGGTGCGCGCCGGCGCGGTGGACGTCGACGCGGCCATGGGACGCCTGCGGCACATGCCGTTCGAAGACCTGGGATTCGCCAAGGTGGACCATCATCGCGCGCTGCGCCACGGCATGCCGGAAGTGATCTTCGGCCAAGGGCAAGACGCCGGAGCAGGTGGCCGCGATCGCGGAGCGCCTGCTGGCGCAACGCCCGAATGTGCTGATCACGCGCGCCGACCGTGAGTGCGCCGACGCTGGTCACGGCACAAGCTGCCGGAGGCCGAATATTTCCCGCTTTCCGGGCGCTATCCGCTTCTGGCGCGACCACACGATGCGCGGCAAAGGGCAAGATCGCGGTGGTCTGCGCCGGCACCAGCGACATGCCGGTGGCCGAGGAAGCGCAGGTCACCGCCGAAGTGATGGGCAACGAAGTGGACACGATCCACGATATCGGCGTGGCCGGCATTCACCGCCTGATGCAACAATCGCGAACGGCTGATGGAGGCGCGCGTGATCGTGGTCTGCGCCGGCATGGAAGGCGCGCTGCCGAGCGTGGTCGGCGGACTGGTTTCGTGCCCGGTGATCGCGGTGCCGACCAGCGTCGGCTACGGGGCGAGCTTTCACGGCCTGGCAGCGCTGCTCGGCATGTTGAACAGCTGCGCGAGCAACGTGACCGTGGTGAATATCGATAACGGTTTCGGCGCAGGCTACGTCGCGAGCCTGATCAATCGGCTGTAGTGGGACAGGCCTCCTGGCCTGTCGCTGGACTTTGGCCTTTGACTAGATAAAAAACATTTTTAGTACTTTTTTGTTGCGATGTGCTTGTTTTCTGATATCTAGTTAATTGACTAGATAAGTACTATGGGCTTCCCTACTAAAGTTCAACTCATCAAACGCAAAGCCAGCGAGCAGTGGTACATCAACTTCCCCTCTGCCGTCGCTCAGGCCATGGACTTCTCCCGCGGTGAAACCGTCGAGTGGTCCATCGAGGACAAGAGCCTGCTTGCCCTCCGCCGCCTCAATCCGCCGCCTTCCGTTCTAAAAAAAACTCTGCCGGCATCCTCTCCTCCCTCCAGCAACTCTGGCGAGAATGCTTCCCCGCCTTCTCCCAGCAGCGCGTCGCCGAACGCGCCCAAGCGCTCTCGCTGAGCAGTCTGCTCTGCCTCGGACGTCATACCGTGACCGGCTTGTTGACCACCTGCGGCCAGGAGTTCCACGATTGGTCTGCCGACTATCGCCTCTTCTCCCACCATCGCCTTCCCACTACCGAGCATCTTCTCCGTGATTCGCCGCGCCGTGCTGGCAGCAACTTCCTCCCCACGCTCCCCTCTGTGTCGCCATCGACGATACCCTGCTACGCAAAACCGGCATTCGCATTCCCGGCGTCGCCTGGCGCCGCGATCCGCTCGGCCCCCACTTCCAAACCAACTTCGTGCGCGCCCAACGCGTCCTGCAACTCTCCGCCGATCTGCCTCTGCCGGCTGGCCATCATCGCATGGTCCCCATCTCGTTTCTCCATGCTCCCACTCCCGCTCAAGCCCTCCGCCAAAGCTTCCGCGGAAGAATGGACCCAGTACCGCCAAGACTCCCGCCTGGCCCGCTATCCCTCTGCTCGCCTCGCAACAGATCGCCGCTCTGCGCCAATCGCTCGATGCCGAACCGGCGGCGCCACGCGCCCGTTTCTATCTGTTCGTCGACGGCGGCTACACCAATGCCACCGTTTTGAAATCACTCCCGGCCCACACCACTCTGGTCGGCCGCATTCGCAAAGATGCCAAGCTGTACTTTCTGCCCCGGAGCCAACAGTCGCCCAGACAAGCCAGGCCGACCGCGTCACTACGGCGCTCCCGCTCCCACTCCCGAACAGCTCCGCACCGATGAGTCCATGCCCTGGCAAACCATCCCCATCTTCCATTGACGGCGTCACTCACGACATGCGCGTCAAGGTGCCGCAGAATCTGCTGTGGCGCACCGCCGGCCTGCTCCACACTCTGCAACTGATCGTGATTGCCCCCTTGGGCTATCGCCTGCGCAAAGGCTCCAAGCTGCTCTATCGCCAACCCGCTTTTCTGATTTGCACCGATCCCCACCTGGAGCTCCTCGCTCTCTGCAAGGCTATGTGCAGACGCTGGGACATCGAAGTCAACTTTCGCGAGGAGAAGACGCTGTTGGGCGTGGGACAGGCACAGGTTCGTAATCCCGACTCCGTGGAGGACGTGCCGGCTTTGCAGGTGGCTTCCTATGCCATGCTCCTGCTGTCCATGACGCGCGCTCCCGATTCCCCGGGTGCCGACTCGACTCCCTGCGCCCAAGTGGGATGCTCAACGCCTCGCCACGGCATTCCACCCAAACGGCAATCAATCAACTCCGCGGCGAGGTTTGGGGGCGAGCCTTGGGCCTGACGAATTTCTCCGATCCAACACTCCCCGGCCCCAACTCGCAGAATTTTTCCAGCATCATCCTCCCCTTCCGGCCACGTCTATGCCGCAGTTTAGCCGAAAAAGGCCAAACTCCAGGAACAGGCCTGAAGCCTGGCCACCACAGGCTTCAGCCTGTCAATCCGAGCGCAGCTCGGACAAGCTCTACCGTCCGGTGGGGCGTCCGAATACCATGCGCAGGTTAGTTACCGTCGCCACCCCGCTCAACGCTATATCCATTGAAGGGGAGACATGGTCAGTCTCGATAAAACTAAAACCCAGGAGCGTCCGGAACCTCCCGCACCCCCGGTACAAAATCATACGTCCCGCCGCAGGCGCCTGTGGCGTTTCGCATTCATGGTGTTGGCGGTGGGGGGTGCTCTCGCATGGTATTGGCTGAGGCCGGCCGCGCCGGCGACGGCAGCCCACGCGAAGGCCGGCGTCGGCGAACGAGGGAACCCTACCGTGCCCGTCGTGGCGGCGCGCGCAAGCCGGAGCACCATCAGCGTTTTCATCAACGGATTGGGCGTCGTCACGCCCATCTACACCGTGACCCTCAAGTCGCGCGTCGACGGCCAACTGATGGACGTTCACTACAGTGAAGGCCAAATCGTGCAGAAGGGCGACCTGCTTGTCGAGATCGACCCTCGCCCTTACGAAGTGCAACTGGCCCAGGCCGAAGGCCAGCTAGCCAAGGACCAGGCCGCACTGGACAATGGCAAGCTGGATCTCGCGCGTTATCAAAAACTCTGGTCGCAGAATGCCATTCCCCAGCAGCAGATGGCTACACAGCAATCGCTCGTCACCCAGTTTGAAGCAACCATGCAGTCAGACCAGGCGCAAATCGCCGCCGCGAAACTCAGCCTCACGTACTGCCGCATCACAGCGCCCATCACCGGTCGCGTCGGCCTGCGGCTCGCTGACCCGGGAAACATAGTCCACGCGGCAGACAACACGGGGCTCGTAGTAATCACGCAACTCCAGCCCATCAGTGTCATCTTCACCATCGCTGAGGATCAGCTTCCCTCGGTGCTCCAGAAAATGCGCGCCGGCCGTGAGTTGAATGTCGAAGCCTGGGATCGGGAACTCAAGACGAAGCTCGCCGTCGGTTCGCTGATGACTACCGACAACGAGATCGACCAAAGCACCGGAACACTCAAGCTGCGCGCACAATTCGATAACGCCGATCATGCGCTCTTCCCCGGTCAATTCGTCAATGCACGCCTGAAGGTGGAGCAGAAGTCCGGCGTTACCGTGGCGCCGCTCGCCGCCATTCAACGCGGCGCGCAATCCGCCTATGTCTACCTGGTCCAGCCGGACCGTACGGTTACGGTGCGCACCGTCACGCTGGGGACGGCGGACGGCGACCGCACCGAGATCGTCTCGGGACTTACTCCGGGCGATACCGTAGTTACCGACGGCGTCGATAAGTTGCAGGAGGGCAGCAAAGTCTCCGAGTCTGGCGGCCGGCCCGCCCCCGCGCCCGGTGGGAGAGCCCGGTGAGCCCCTCGCGCCTCTTCATTCTTCGGCCCGTCGCCACTTCGTTGCTCATGGTGGCCATCCTGCTCGCGGGCTTTGTCGCGTACCGCCAGTTACCGGTGTCGGCACTCCCCGAGGTCGATTACCCCACCATCCAGGTGACCACCTTCTATCCGGGCGCGAGCCCGGACGTCATGGCGTCCTCGGTCACGGCGCCGCTCGAGCGGCAGTTTGGCCAGGTGCCCGGACTCCAGCAGATGACATCCACCAGTTCGGGCGGAAGTTCGGTCATCACTCTGCAATTCAACTTGAGCCTGAACATCGACGTCGCGGAGCAGGAGGTCCAGCAGTCCATCAATGCATCGGGAACCTATCTGCCCGCCGACCTTCCCACACCGCCGGTGTACAGCAAGGTGAATCCGGCCGATACGCCAATCCTCACGCTGGCCCTGACTTCCAAAACGCTTCCGCTTTCGCAGGTCGAAGATCTGGCGGACACGCGCCTGGCGCCGAAGATTTCGCAGTTGCCCGGCGTTGGACTGGTAAGTTTGAGCGGCGGACAGCGGCCCGCCGTGCGCATTCAGGCCAATCCTACATCCCTCGCCGCTCTTGGGCTCACGCTCGAAGATCTGCGCGTCGCACTCGCGGCGGCCAACGTGAATCAGGCCAAAGGTAACTTCGATGGCGCGCACCAATCCTACACCATCGGCGCCAACGATCAATTGCTTTCGAGTGCCGACTACGCCCCCTTGATCGTTGCCTATAAGAATGGAGCGCCGGTTCGCCTGACCGATGTAGCCACCGTCACCAACGACGTGGAGAACGTGCGACAGGCTGCCTGGAAGAACACCACTCCCGCGGTCATCGTGAACATCCAGCGCCAGCCCGGCGCCAACATCATCGCCGTGGCCGACCGGGTCAAGAGCGTCCTGCCGCAATTGACCGCGACCTTACCGACCGCGGTCCAGGTGGGCATCCTCACCGATCGCACCAACACGATTCGCGCTTCCGTGCGCGACGTGCAGTTCGAGCTCATGTTGACGGTGGCGCTGGTGGTCATGGTCATCTTCCTCTTCCTGCGCAACCTGCCGGCCACCTCCGTGCCCAGTGTCGCCGTGCCCTTGTCGCTGGTCGGCACCCTCGGCGTGATGTATCTGCTCGGCTACAGCCTGAACAATCTGACGCTCATGGCCCTGACCATCTCCACCGGCTTTGTGGTGGACGACGCAATCGTGATGATCGAAAACATCACGCGGTTCATAGAGAACGGTGAGACGCCGCTTCAAGCCGCCCTGAAGGGTGCGGAGCAGATCGGTTTCACCATCGTATCGCTCACCATCTCCCTGATCGCCGTACTCATCCCGCTCCTGTTCATGGGCGATATTGTGGGGCGCCTCTTTCGTGAATTCGCCGTCACCCTTTCGGTCACCATCCTGGTCTCCGCCGTCGTCTCGCTGACGTTGACGCCGATGATGTCCGCCCGCGTACTCAAGCACACTCACCAGACGGGGCGTTTCTACCGTGCCTCCGAGCGCGCCTTCGAAGCCGTGATCGCATTCTACGGCCGCACGCTGCAGGTCATCCTGCGACACCAGACCGCGACCTTGCTGGTCGCCGCCGGCACACTTGTACTCACCACCTATCAGTTCATCGAAATCCCGAAAGGCTTCTTTCCGATTCAGGACACCGGCATCATTCAGGGAGTATCGGAGGCGCCCCAGGCAATTTCATTCCCTGCCATGTCCGAGCGCCAGCAGCGCCTGGCCGCCATCATCCTGAAAGACCCGGCGGTGGAAAGCATCTCGTCCTTCATCGGCATCGATGGAACCAACCTGACCTTGAACAGCGGACGCATACAGATCAACCTGAAGCCGCTCGAGGAGCGCCAGATCAACGCCAGCGACGTGATTCGCCGCCTCCAACCGGAACTGGCGAAAGTCGATGGCATCAACCTGTTCATGCAACCCGTACAGGATCTGTCCGTCGAAGACCGCGTCAGCCGCACGCAATTTCAGCTGACCCTCGAAGATCCGAATACGGACGAGCTGAACGCCTTTGCGCCGCGCATGGTCGAAGGCATGCGCAAGTTGCCGCAACTGCGCGACGTCGCCAGCGACCAGCAGGTCGACGGTCTGCGCGCGCGCCTCGTCTACGATCGCGGCACCGCATCCCGACTGGGCGTCACCGCGGCAATGATCGACAACACACTGTACGACGCCTATGGACAGCGTCAGGTATCGACTATCTTCACCCAGTTGAACCAGTATCACGTCGTGCTGGAAGTGAAAGATGGGTTTCACCAGGATCCTTCGGGCTTGAACAATCTCTACATTCGGACCGCCGGCGGAACTGCAGGCGCCGCTACGGGCGTCACTGCCGGAGGGTCTGCCACGGCCGGTCTCACCGCATCCCTGAGCGCCAACGCGACGGCCGCCGCGGCGGCATCCAGCACGGGCGCCGCTACGGTATCGTCCGCGCCCGCCACCTCGATGGTGTTTCCAACCACCGGACAGACGCCCTTGAGCGCGTTCAGCCATCTGGAATTCACTGCCGTTCCGATCACCGTCAGCCACCAGGGTCAGTTTCCCGTTGTGACGCTTTCCTTCAACCTGGCGCCGGGAGCCTCCCTCGGCGAAGCCGTCGATGTCATTAACCGCCTCAAGGACCAGTTACACATTCCCGCCGGCATACAAGCTGAATTCCAAGGTTCCGCCCGTGCGTTTCAGAACTCCCTGGCCAATGAGTGGCTGCTGATCCTCGCGGCGCTGGTCACCGTCTACATCGTGCTTGGCGTGCTGTACGAAAGCTACATCCATCCCCTCACCATTCTCTCCACGCTGCCCTCGGCCGGAGTGGGCGCCTTACTCGCCCTGCGCATTTGCGGTGCGGATTTCAGCGTCATTGCGCTGATCGGCATTGTGCTCCTGATCGGCATCGTCAAGAAGAACGCCATCATGATGATCGATTTCGCGTTGGAGGCCGAACGTAAGGAAGGCATGACCGCGGACGAAGCCATCTATCAAGCCTGCCTGCTGCGATTCCGGCCCATCATGATGACCACCATGGCCGCGCTGCTCGGCGGCCTGCCGCTGGCGCTCGGCACGGGCACGGGCGCCGAGTTGCGGCGTCCACTCGGCATTACCATCGTCGGCGGCCTGATCTTCAGCCAGTTGCTGACGCTCTACACCACGCCGGTGATCTATCTCTGGTTCGATCGACTCGCGCGGCGCTTCCGCAGGGCAGACGCACCGGCCCACGACCCGCTTCCGATCCCGGAGGGCGCCGCCTGATGAACCAGTCCAGAATATTCATCGAGCGGCCGGTGGCCACCACTCTGTTGTTGGCCGCCATCGCGCTTGCGGGCTCCGCCGCCTTCCTGTTGCTGCCCGTATCGCCCCTGCCGCAGGTGGACTTCCCGACGATTTCCGTCTCCGCCGCCCTGCCCGGCGCGAGTCCCGAGACGATGGCGTCCTCGGTCGCGACGCCCCTCGAACGCCAGTTTGGCCGCATCGCCGGCGTTTCCGAGATGACGTCTACCAGCACGCTCGGCGCCACCAACGTCGTCCTCCAGTTTGACCTCAGCCCGCAACATCGATGCCGCGGCGCGCGACGTGCAGGCCGCCATCAACGCGGCCCGCGGCAATCTCCCCGCCAACCTGCCGAACAATCCGAACTACCGCAAGGTGAATCCCTCCGATGCCCCCATCTTCATGATCGCCCTCACGTCCAAGGTCCTCAGCAAAGGCCAGATGTTCGACTCCGCTTCCACCATCCTGGCCCAGCGGCTCTCGCAGATCAAAGGTGTCGGCCAGGTCGTCGTCGGCGGAGGTGCGCTGCCCAGCGTGCGAATCGAACTGAATCCCACTGCGCTCAACCGTTACGGCATCGGACTGGAGGATGTGCGCAGCACGCTCAATAGCGCGAATGCCAATATCCCGAAAGGCCATTTTTCCAATGGGCGTCTCATGTGGGAGGTCGGCGCCAGCGATCAGTTGCTCAAAGCACAGGAATACGCACCCTTGATCGTCGCCTACCGCAACGGCGCGCCGGTCCGCATCGCCGACGTGGGTCAGGCTGTCGACTCCGTGGAAGATCTGCGCGCCGCCGGGTACTTCAACGGCGAGCCTTCAGTGCTCGTGATTATCTTCCGGCAGCCCGGCGCCAACATCATTGATACCGTAGATCGCATTCGCGCCGTTCTCCCCCTACTCCACGCTGAGATTCCACGTCAGATCGATCTCACCGTCAGCCTGGACCAGACCACAACCATTCGCGCTTCGGTGAGTGAAGTGGAAAAGACCCTGGTGATCTCCACCGCGCTGGTGATTCTGGTGGTCTTTCTATTCCTCCGCAATGCGCGTGTGACCTTTATCCCGAGCGTCGCCGTGCCGGTGTCCCTGATCGGGACCTTCGGCTTCATGTATCTCTGCCACTTCACGCTGGACAACCTGTCCCTGATGGCGCTGACCATATCGACCGGTTTTGTGGTGGACGACGCCATCGTCGTCATCGAAAACATCTCGCGTTACCTCGAACAAGGCATGGCCCCCATGCAGGCTGCCTTGCGCGGCGCCAGCGAAATCGGGTTCACCGTGTTGAGTATCAGCATCTCCCTGGTGGCCGTCTTTATCCCGCTGCTCATGATGGGTGGCATCAGGCATCACAATTAGCGTTTTTTTTTTTTTTTTTTTTTTTTTTTTTTTTTTTTTTTTTTTTGTTTTTGGGGGGGGGGGGGGGGGGGGGTACTGTCATCTACTTGGCTCGGTTGGTCTTGCTGCAAGGCCCGTGGTCGAGCGGCGGAAGTTCACGATGAACAGCGCGATGATCACGAAGACCGCGAGGCAGAGGTAGGCGAAGGCGAGGTCCGACGTCGCGAAGCTCGGCCGGTTGAGCGTGAGGCCGAGGCCCTGGTTGACGAAGCTCGGGAGGGTGAAGACGAGGTTCTCCATCAGGAGTCCGAACGTCAGCGTGACCAGCGCGACGTAGAGGTCGCCGAGCCGGATGCTGAGGAAGCCGATGATCGCGCCCCATCGCCACCGCGACGATCCCGCCGATGACGACGGCGGCCAGGACGGGCCACCCGTAGTGGTTCGCCAGTTGGGCCGTCGGTGAGCGCACCGACCCCGGCGAACGTGATCTGGCAGAGCCAGAGCATGCCGCCCTCGCCGGTGACGATCGTCCACGACAGGAAGATCACGGCGATAGGCAAAGGCCTCGGCCATGAGCCCGACCCAGTAGCCCTGCAGGATGAGCGGCAGCACGCCGACGACGACGATCAGAACGAGCGGCCCGGCGTACTTGCCGACGAAGCTCAGCGAGCCGTCTTCGACCACGCTGCTGGTCGAGCCGGCCAGCCGGCTCTCACCTTGTGGCGTGATGGCGCGATCGAGTGCGCCACCGCACCCGCTCCGTCTCGCCGACACGTCCCTCGTCGGACGAGGTTGTAGAGGAGGAACAGCGCGATGACGATGAAGGGGACTGGCGTCGATGATCTCGGTCGTCCACTGGCTGCTCGGACGGGAGGTAGCGCTGGATGAGCGAGGTCGCCACGCCCATCAGGAGCCCGACGCCCACGGCGATCGGGCAGACTGCGCATCTTGGCGGCGATGACGGCGGCGAAGGCCGCAGCGATCAGAACGGTGAAGTGGTTGGCGTCGAGGCCGATGATCGGCGCCGCCAGCACGCCGGCCAACCCGGCGAAGAAGGTGCTGACCGCCCAGACTCCGACGGAGACGGCGTCGGGACTGGTGCCCGACAGGTCGGTCATGGCCGGCGAGTCCACCATGGCCCGCACCTTGAGGCCCACGTCGGTGTAGCGCAGGACGAGGGCGCCGACCACGACCGTGCGACGACGCAGATGTAGACGATGATCTGGTCCAGCGTCACCGGCACGCCGAGGAATTGGAACACCCGCACCGGTTCGGGTGCCAGGCCGGGCGCCTGCTGGATGGCCTCGTTCCCGAAGATCAGCGTGGCGAGTGACGGGATGGCGACGAGCAGACCGATCGTCGCCACGACCTTGATCAGCGGCGACGACAGCCGCAGGTGTCGGAAGAGCACGACGTAGAGCAGGACCCCCAGCGCAGGGGCGGCGATCACGATCGAGACGATCGCCGCCGCGAGGATGGACCAGTTCTGTTGGGTGTGCAGGTAGTAGTAGAAGCGGGCGATGAAGAAGGCCATCGCGCCGAAGGCGAAGTTCAAGATGCCCGAGGACGTGTAGGTGATGACCAGCCCGGCCGAGGCGATGGCGTAGATCCCGCCGAGCACCAACCCGGCGATCACGAATTCCAGCATCCTGCGGAAGCCACCCCCTTGCCGGCTGGTTCAGCCGGGCATTTCTGACATCGACGTCGATACAGATACTAACGAGGCAGCCGCTCCGGTGCACGACGCCCGATCTGCCCGCTGAGCTGGGACTTCATCGCCTCACCTTGGCCAGCAGCAAGGGTGCGGAACGGCGGAAAATACCGGCCGCCGGTCGCCCATACGGCCCGTGAAGGCCGCCGGAGCACGTCAGGAGTCGGCGCGCACCTTGTCTTTGACCGCCGGCACGATCGGCGGCGCCTCCTTCCAGTTGGGAATGCCGGAGTCCTCCTTGGCGATCGGGTAGTGATCCTCGTTCACCCAGGCCCAGTGCGAGTGGTTCAACTCGTGGAGCGTGAAGCAGGCGTTGAGGGCGTTGTAGAAGCCCATGTTGTCGACGCTCTGGTTCACCGACTCCTTGATCAGCAGCGACGTCATCGTCGGCAGCTGCGCGATGCGCCGCGCGAACTCCACGGTGCGGTCCGCCAGCTGGTCCGCCGGGAAGATCTTGCTGACCATGCCGAGGCGGTGGGCCTCCTCGGCGTCGATCGAGTCCCCGGTCAACAGGAGCTCCTTCGCCTTGCGGGGTCCGAACTCCCACGGGTGGGCGAAGTACTCGACGCCGCACATGCCGAGCCGCGATCCGACGACGTCGGCGAACTGGGTGCCCTCGGCGGCCACGATGAGGTCGCACGCCCACAGCAACATCAGCCCGGCGGCGAACACGGGGCCGTGCGCCTGGCCGATCGTGATCTTGCGAAGATTCCGCCAGCGGCGCGTGTTCTCGAAGAAGTAGTGCCACTCCTGCAGCATCAGGGACTCCGCCGCCTTACGCGTCGCGCCGTTGATCGTCCGAGTCGGGTGCAGGTTGGGGCCGGGCGTGCCCTCCTCCTGAGCCGCCTTCGAGCCCATGTCGTGCCCCGAGGAGAACATGGGTCCCGTGCCGCCCAGGATGACGACCCGCACGTTGTCGTCGGCCTCCGCGTGCAGGAAGGCGTCGTGGAGCTCGACGAGCAGGCCCCGGTTCTGGGCGTTGCGGGCGTCGGGGCGGTTGAGCATGATGCGTGCAATCGTCCCTTCGTCGAGTGTCTCGTACGTCACGAACTTGTAGTCAGGCATCTCCGGCTCTCCGTGAACTGATGTTCTTCATGGTCGGGCTGACCCTATCGTCAGAACCCAGGCTGCTGCGGTGGGCCGGACCTAGCTCGAGGCTCCGACCGGCGCGTCGACCTTCATGATCCGGGCCAGGTTGCCGCCCATGATCTTCTGCACGTCCTCGTCGGAGAGGCTCGGGGGCAGATGGTCGACGTACGAACGCGGCTCGGCCAGGCCTTCGGGGTGCGGGTAGTCCGAACCGAAGAGGACTTGGTCGGCGCCGATCGTTTGGATCAGGAGCTCGAGGTTGTCCTCGTGGAACGGGCTGATCCAGACGTGGCTCTTGAACTGCTCGACGGGGTCACCGTCGAAGGCGTGCGGCATCTTCTTGTAGGTGTCGGCGACGTGGTCGAGAAAGCCGGCCACCCAGTCACCGCCGCTCTCGATGGATGCGACGCGCAGCTTGGGAAAGCGCGAGAAGACCCCGTGGCACAGGTACGCCGCCATCGTGTCCTCGATCGGCCGCTTGCCCACACTCATGGCACGGAAGGGGTCGAGCCGGAACGGCAGCATCTCGCTCGGCCCCGTCCAGTCGTTCTGGTACCGGGTGTACCCACTGTCGGACGAGTGCATGGAGACCAGGATGTCGGCCTCCTCGACGGCCTTCCAGAACGGGTCGAACTCGGGGAAGCCGAACGAGCGCGGCGCCTCGGTAGCCCGGCACCGGTGCCGGACGGATCAGGACCGTCTTGGCGCCGCGCTCGAGCACCCACTCCAGCTCCTCGATCGCCTTCTCGACGATGGGCAGCGTGATGACCGGTGTCGCGAAGATGCGGTTCTCGTAGTTGAACGTCCATTCCTCGTACATCCACTCGTTCAGCGCGTGGATGGCGGCGTGGGTCAGCTCGGGCTCGTCGCGCATCCGCTCCTCGAGCAGGCTCGCCAGCGTCGGGAACATCAGCGCCCGGTCGACGCCCAGCTCGTCCATCAGCTCGACCCTCGGCGCGGGCTCGCGGAACGCCGGGATGCTGCGCATCGGCTCGCCGATCAGCTCGCGGTACGACTTGCCCTCTGGGTTCCCGTTGCGGAAGTACTCCTCTTGGGCCCCCGGACGCGCCACCACGTCGAACGTCGGGTTCGGGATGTACTCGCTGACCGTGCCGCGGATCATGATCTTCGTGCGGCCGTGCAGGTCGACGTAGTCGATGGCGCTCTTGTAGCGGTCCGGCAAGTGACGCGTGAACGACTCCTGCGTCTCGTAGAGGTGGTTGTCGGCGTCGAAGATAGGGAAGTCCAAAGCTCTGGCCATACCGTGCAGACTACCTATTTTCTGACTGCGACGTCAATATCAGATTACCGCGCCCATTCGGCGGAATTCCCAGCTGACGGCCCCGCCCGGCGCTCAGAGGCGGTAGAGCCGCCGGGCGTTCTCCCCGAAGATCTTCCGGCGGACGTCGGGGGCGAGGGTGGCCATCTTCGCCTCGACCGTCTGCAGCGGGTTGGGGTAGAGGCAGGTCGGATGCGGGAAGTCGGTCTCGAAGAGGATGCGGTCCTCGCCGACCGCCTCGATCAGGTCCGGCAACTTGTTGCGGTTGTTCTCGAACCAGAACGTCGCGTACAGGTTCGTCCTGAAGTACTCCGAGGGCATCTTCTCCAACGCCGAGAGCTCTTGCGGCGCGTTCTCCGCCATCTCGTAGTCGAGTGCCTCGAGGATGAAGGGGATCCACCCCACCCCGCTCTCCACCGAGACCATCTGCAGATCCGGGTAGCGGTCGAACATGCCCGAGAGAATGAGGTTGGTCACGACCCGCGTGTTGCCGATGAAGAGCAGCGTCCCGCCGATCGCCAGTTTGGTGTTCTCGGCGTGCGAGTCCCAGGGGTACTTCCCGAAGAACGTCATCGCGGTCATGCTCGCCCCGATGTGGAAGTGCACCGGGAGGTGGAGCTCGCAGCACGCTTCCCAGAACGGGTCCCAGGCCCGGCTGGCCAGGTCCGGTGCGCCCAGATCCTGGGGGTCCGAGGTCATGTTGACGCCGCGTGCCCCCAACGCGGCGACCCGACGCGCTTCTTGCACACAGGTGTCGACGTCCCACGCGGGCATCAGCGGGAGCGGCAGCAGACGGTTGGCGGAGTCGGACTGGATCTCCGCCATGGCGTCGTTGTAGATCTCGATCGCCAGCCGGCACAGAGCGGGATCGTCGACCGCACCGAGGTCTTGTCCGCCGAGACCGATCGTGCTCGGGAAGATGATCTGGTTGTCGATGCCGCACTCGTCCAGCACGCCGAGCCGGACGACTGGGTCGTGCGCGCCCAGATGGACCTCCTCGTGGTCCCACTCCATGAGCGCGTGGAACGAGCTCTCCTTGTGGCCGTCGCGAGCGATCACGCCACCGGCGCTGAAGCGACCGACCGGATGCCCGTCGAACACCCACATCAACTGTCCGTCGACGTCTTCGACCCGGGGGACCCGGTCCTTGAAGGCGGCAGGCGCCCGCTTGGTGAAGAGGTCGGGTGCCTCGCACCAGTGCGAGTCGGCGTCGACGATCAGCATATCCTTCAACATTGACGTCAATATTAGGGTAGCTTCGGTGCCGGGGCAATGGGCCAACGAGGCTGGTGGACGAGTGTGTGTCGATGCCGATCGGGAGGATCATGCGACCGCTGCCTGAGCTGACGCCGGCCAACGAGTGGTTCTGGACCTCCGGGCGCCGACGGCGTGCTCCGCATGCAGGGCTGCCAGGACTGCGGACGCTCGTGCACCCGCCGACACCGATCTGCCCGACGTGTCGGAGCCGGTCGTCCAAGCCGGTCGCCGTGTCCGGTCGCGGCACCGTCGTCGGCTTCACCGTCAACGAGCACCAGTGGCTGCCCGCGTTCGAGCCGCCGTACGTCGATCGCCAACGTGGCGCTGGCCGAGGACCCGAGCGTCCACCTCACGACCAACATCGTCGGCTGCGAGCCGGACGACGTCGCCATCGGCCAGGAGGTCGCGGTGCGCTTCGAGCAGCACGACGACGTCTGGCTCCCGCTGTTCGAGCCGACCGGCGACGATCGACCCGGTCGATCGGGTGCCCGAACCGACGCGCCCGGTCCCCCGCCCGCCGCTGGGCGACGAGCGCTTCGAGCACCGCGCCGTCCTGTCGCGGCGTCGGGCGCTCGCAGATCGGGCGGCGCCTCATGGTCGATCCGCTGTCGCTGACCGTCGACGCGTGCCTCGCGGCGGTCGCCGACGCCGGGCTGACGCTCGACGACATCGACGGGTTGTCGACCTATCCCGGGCGCGGGCGGCATGGGCATGAGCGAGGGCGGCGCCGACCGCCGTCGAGGAGGCGCTGCGTCTGCACCCGACGTGGATCAACGGCGGCGGCGACCTGCCCGGACCGGGCGGCTCGGTGATCGCCGCGCATGCTCGCGGTGGCGAGCGGGCTCTGCCGCCACGTGCTGTGCTTCCGCACGGTGTGGGAGTCGACGTTCGCCGACGCTCGCGCCTGCAGGTCGGCATGGCCAGCGGCGGCGGCGACGGTGTCCGGCCCGATGCGCGAGTGGCGCGCGCCGTTCGGCGCGATGTCGGCCGCCAACTGGATCGGCATGAACGCCAACCAGTACCTGCACCGCTACGGCGCGCCCCGCGAGATGCTCGGCTGGATCGCGCTCAACGGACGCGCCAACGCGGCGCGCAATCCGGCCGCGATCTACCGCGACCCGATGACGATGGACGACTACCTCTCGGCCCGCCCGATCACGACGCCGTTCGGTCTCTACGACTGCGACGTGCCGTGCGACGCGTCGATCGCGGTCATCGTGTCCGACGCGTCGGTGGCCGGCGACCTGCCGCAGCCCGGCCGATCCGGGTCGAGGCCGTCGGCACGCAGATCACTCGAGCGGGTCTCGTGGGACCAGGACACGATCACGCACGAGCCGCAGGTGCTCGGCCAGGCGGCCCACCTCTGGACGCGGACCGACCTGCGGCCCGCCGACGTCGACCTCGCCCTGCGTCTACGACGGCTTCACGTTCAACGCGATCTCGTGGCTCGAGGCGCTCGGCTTCTGCGGGCTCGGCGAGGCGCTAGGACTGGCTCGACGGCGGTCGCCGCATCGCGCTCGACGGCGAGCTGCCGGTCAACCCGCACGGCGGCCAGCTCTCCGAGGGCCGGACCCACGGCTTCGGCTTCCTCTACGAAGCGGTGCAGCAGCTGCGCCACGACGCCGGCGAGCGCCAGGTGCGCGACGCCCGGACGGCCGTGGTCACCTCGGGCGGCGGCACCCCGTCGGGCGTGCTCCTCCTGCAGCGCAGGGACGGCTGACCATGCGTGCCGCCCGCGGAGGCGTCCACCAGCCGACGGCGGGGGCACGGGTACATTGATGGGACCCCCGGCCCGGGAGCCTGCACGGAAGGAGAAGCGCGTGCCGACGGCGCGGCCGGAAACGAACGGTAACGACAAGCCCAGCGGGCCTCGATCCCGCAAGGGCGTCGAGACGCGGGCGCGCCTCGTTGGCGCGGCGAAGGAGATCTTCGAGCGCGACGGTTTTCTCGACGCGCGCATATCCGACATCGCCGAGAAGGCCGGGCTCTCCCACGGGTCCTTCTACCACTACTTCGAGTCGAAGGAAGAGGTCTTTCGCGAGGTGGTGGCGGAGGTGGACGAGCGCCTCAGCGCGCCGATGACGAACATCATCCTCGACCCCAACTCACCCCTGAGCCCGTTCGACCGGATCCAAGAGGCGATGCGGATCCACCTCGAGGCCTACCGCGACGAGGGCCGCATCATGGGTGTCATCGAGCAGGTGTCGCGCTTCGACCCCGAGGTGGCCGCGACCCGCTTCGAGCGCCAGCTCATCGGGCTCGAAGAGGTGGCGCACTCCATCCGCAGCCTGCAACGGCGCGGGCTGATCGACGAGCGGCTCGACCCCACGATCACCGCCGCCGCGCTCGGAGCCATGACCCGGCGCTTCCCCGAGGCGTGGCTCGTCGAGCACGTCATCGACGAGGACTTCGACGACGTGCTCGAGCAGTTCACCTTCATCTTCGCCCGGGCGCTCGGTCTCGACGTGAGCGAGCGCGACCTGCCGCGGGCGAGCGCCACCCGCCCCTCACCCTCGGCGACGCACCCGAACTGAGCGGGAGCGGGCCCTCAGACCAGGGTCTCGGCCTGCCACTCGAGGAGCTGCGGCGCGAGCAGCGGCCAGCGACCGAAGATCCCCTCCTCGTGCACCGCCTGGCGCTCCAGCCACTCGCGGTCGCCCCAAGGTGGCTCGACCAGCCGCGCCTTCGGCAGCAGCTCGGCCAACAACTCCGACGTGGCGCGGGTGTGGTGGACGTCGCTGGCGCCACTGCGGAAGACGAGCGCCGGGAGGTCGAGGGCACGGGCGTCGGCATCGGGGAGCCCAGGCACGTGCTCGTCGTCCCCTGGGCAATACGCCCGCATCCAACGTTCCATCGCCTCAACAAACGCCTTCGGGTCCTGGTCCAAGAAGCGCTGGCGGTTTCGCGGATTCCTCTCGATCACCTCGGCCCACTCGGGCAATTCCGCCACGGCCTCCATGCCGCCGGACGTCCAGGCGGCCGCCAGCGATCCGCCGCAGTAGTGCATCGCCAGCGAGAGCAGCCCGTAGACGCCGCCACTGATCCACCAGATCGCGAGTCCCTGGGCGGCCCCCTGGTGCGCCGCCGCGAGCAGCGACACCCGGGCCCCGCCCGAGCCGCCGATGATCACGGCCGGCGTCATGTCGAGGTGCTCGAGCAGTCCGACCAGCGCGTCGGCCTGCATGGCCGACTCGGAGGCGCCCTCGAAGCAGACGTCGGACTCGCCGCAGTTCGGCCGGTCCCAGATCAGGACGCGGTTGCCGTGCGCCGCCAACTCGACGGCGAGCTCGCGCACGCCCGGTGACTCCTTGGTGAAGCGCCCACCCGGGGTGATGACCCAGGGTCGCCCCTCCCCGATCGTCTCGTAGGCGAGCGTGATGCCATTGACGGTTGCCGTGGTCACGTGCAGGTTCTCCTCGTTCTGGCCGATGGAGCTTTCGCCGCGGTCAGCCCGTGCTGGGTCGGCCGCGCGGGACGTCGCGGAACGGTACGTCCTTGTCGAGGCGTCGCTCCCGCGGCATGGCGAGCACACGCTCGCTGATGACGTTGCGCGCCATCTCCAGTCGTGCCGCCGCCGATGGCGCCGCCCTGGCGCATGAGGAAGTTCAGCGCCGCCCGGGCGGACGCGCCGTCGCCGCTCCAGGCGGCGCCCGACGAACCGGCCGACCTCGAAGACGAGCGTGTTCACCCGCAGCTGTGCCGTGCCCTCGAACAGCCGCACGATGCGCCGCCGCCTGGTCCGAGAGCTTGCCCGTGGCAATGCTGTCGCTGACTCGCTTGCCCAGCGCGTCACCGACCAGCTCGAGCATGCGCGCCTCGCCGATCCGCTCTTGGGTCGCGGTGTCGTCCTGGAGGCCGGCCTCGCGGGCCACCGTCGCGACCGAGACCCGCGTCCATGCTCCCGTGCGTAATGCCCACCGGCTCAGTCACGTAGGGCGAGTTGAAGAGCATCCGCTCGTGGAACATCCAGCGGGTGCCCGACGGTCCAGCCGTCGTCGACCTCGCCGACCCGGTCGGTGTCGGGGATCACGGACGTCGGTCAGGAACTCCTGGCAGAACTCCCGGGAGCCGTTGAGCATCTCGATGCGGTGGACCTCGATGCCGGGCTGGTGGATCGGCAGCATGAAGACGGTCAGGCCGCGGTGCTTCGGCACGTCCCAGTTGGTGCGGGCCAGGCACAGGCCCCAGTCCGACCACCAGGCGCCGGTGGTCCAGACCTTCGAGCCGTTGAGCGACCCACTCGTCGCCGTCGCGGACCGCGGTGGTGAGCGCGCCGGCGACGTCGGAGCCGCCGCTCGGCTCGGAGAGGAACTGCATCCACATCTCCTCGCCCGCAGGATGGCCGGGATGTGGCGCAGCTTCTGCTCCTCGGTGCCGAAGTCCAAGAAGCACCGCCGCGCACGGGCGAGAAGGTCGGCACCTGGATGCGCGCGGGGTACTCGTAGCCGACGATCTCCTCGTTGAACACCTTCTGGTGGGCCGGCGTGAGGCCCTGACCGCCGTAGGCCTCGGGAACGCAGATCCCGGCCAGCCCGGCGTCGAAGAGCATGCGCTGCAGCTCGCGCTCGCGGGCGATCTCGGCCAGCTGGCCTCCTCGTCGTTGCGGCTGTAGTCGCAGGCGCAACTGCCGTCCGTCGGTCGAGCGGGCGCAGGTTGGCCCGGATGAAGGCGCGCGCCCGCTGGCGGAAGCTCTCGAGGTCTTCCATCTCCGCGGTCCCGCGATCCTCTTCGGCCCGTAGCGCGCTCACGCCGCGACCTCGCTGCGGGCTGCGAGCAGGCCGGCGATGCGCCGCAGGTGCTCGGCCGGCGTGCCGTACAGCGACCGGTTGACCGTGAGCCGGCGGAGGTACAGGTGGAGGTCGTGCTCGAAGGTGACGCCGATGCCGCCGTGGAGCTGCACGCAGTCCTGGATGAGCTCGGCGCCGTAGTCCCCGATGAACGCCTTGGCGGCGCTCGCGAGCTCGTCCGGCGTCGGCCGCGTTCGCCTGCACGGCGGCGCAGGCGACGTCGCTGATCGCGTGGCCGCCTTCGAGCCAGGTCTTCATGTCGGCGAAGCGGTGCTTGAGCGCCTGGTACGAGGCCAGCGGCCGGCCGAACGAGTAGCGGTCGAACGCCCACTCGACGGTCATGTCGAAGGCGGACTGCATGGCGCCCGACGGCCTCCGCGTTGAGGATCGTGAGGGCGTACCGCATCAGCCGCTCGACATCGGCGTGACGGCCGTGCCTCGGGCACCGACCAGCCCTTCGGCACCGACGCGGACGCCGTCGAACGTGACGGCACCGAACCGCCGGGTCAGGTCGACGGTCTGCATCGGCCTCGATCGAGACGCCGTCGGTGGCGGCCGGGACGAGCACCTGGGTCAGGCCGTCGCCGTCGCGCCCGGTGACCAGGAAGTGCGTCCGCCTGCGCGGCGGACTCGACCGGTTGCACCGTGCCGCGCGAGCACGACGCCCTCACCGTCACCCTCGATCTCGACGGCGGCGCGCCACTCCCCGGGTCGTTCGCCGAGTCTCGGCGCACACCAGGTGGCGACGGTCTCGCCCGCGAGCAGGCCGGCGAGCACGTCGGTCTGCGCCGCCCCGGTGCCCGCCGTGCTCAGCGCCGCCGCCACGACGTTCGTCGCCAGCAGGGGTCCGGGTGCGGCGTGGTGCCCGAACTCGTAGGCGACCAGGCTCAGGTCGACCAGCCCGGCGCCGCTGATGGAGCCACCGCCGCGCGCCTCGTCCACCAGCAACGAGGTCCAACCGAGCTCGGCGCCGCGGCGCCAGTAGTCGCGCTCGAAACCGGCGGCGTCGTCGCGCAGGCGCCGCAACGTGTCCGGCGGAGCGTGCTCCACCAGGAAGCGCTCCGTGGTCTCCGCGAAGATCGCCTGGTCCTCGCTCGGGGCGATCAGCATGGCGGTCCTGGTCTCACTTTCTTGTCTCGTGTCGGATTCTGAGGGTGGCGGTGTTCGGGCTCAAAGAGCGCCGATGCCGGCCGCCTCGTTGCGCTTGCGCCAGTCGTGGCGCGACATGCGGGTCACGTCGACGTCACTCGCCCGGCCGCGCAGCGCACGGACGGAGGCCTGCTCCCTCGGCGTATGGGTGAACGGGTCCCAGTTGTAGAACCGGCAGGCGTTCTCCCACGTGATCTTGTGGATCTCGGTCTCGTCGGTGACCCCGGCCTCGCGGAACTCGCGCCAGGTGAACTCCGGGGAATTGGGCCAAGTGGTGTCGGTGTGGGGGTAGTCGCACTCCCACGCGATGCCGTCGATCCCGATGCGGTCGCGCAACAAGAGCCCCGAGGGGTCGGTGATGAAGCACGCCAGGATGTGCTCGCGGAACACCTCCGAGGGGAGCTTGCCGCCGAAGTCGCTGTGCAGCCACTCCTGGTTTTTGTAGTGGCGGTCGATGCGGTCGAAGTAGAAGGGGATCCAGCCGATGCCGCCCTCCGACAACGCCACCTTGAGCTCGGGGAAGCGGCGCAGCGTGGGCCCGAAGAGGAGGTCCTGCGCCGTGATGGCGCTGATCTGGCACGCGAGCACCATCAGGTGGTCGACCGGCGCCTCTTCGGGCCGCCTGATCACCTGGAACCCGGCCCCGATGTGGAGCGAGAGCACCATGCCCTCGTCACTGAGCGCGGCCATCATCGGGTCCCAATAGCCCGAGAGGAAGCTCGGGAAGCCCTGCACGTGGGGGGTCTCGACGAAGCTGATCGACCGGCAGCCCTTCTTGGCCAGCCGGTGCACCTCGGCCACTGCGGCCTCGACGTCCCACATCGGGACGATGCCGAGCGGGATGAACCGACCCGGGTACGTCCCACACCACTCGTCGATGGCCCAGTCGTTGTACGCCTGGAGCATGACGAGCGCGATCTCCTTGTCGCTGGCCTCTGCGAAGGTGCGCGCGTTCCATCCGGCCATCGTGGGGAAGCACATGGAGCCGAGGACGCCGTTGGCGTCCATGTCGCGCACCCGCTCGTGCACGTCGAAGCACCCGGGCCGCAGCTCCGAGTAGGTGCCGGGATTGAAGCCCCACTCCGTGCTGGGCCAGCCCACCGTGGCGGACATCCCGAACGAGGTGCTGGTCTTCTCACCCTGGAACACCCACTGGTCGATGCCGTCCTCGTGCACCACCTTGGGCGCGTCGTTGAGCCACTTCTTGGGCACGTGGTTCTCGTACATGTGCGGCGGCTCGATCATGTGGTCGTCGATGCTCACGAGGATCATGTCGTCCATGTTCACGTCGTGCTCCTCCTCTCGCGTCCCCGGTCGCTCACTGCCTGCTCATCCCGTGTGCACCGGCAGCGTCTCCCAACCCCGCACGGTCGAGGTCCGGGCGCGGCGTGCCGCGTCGTAGTCGACCTCCCACTCGGGGAACCGGTTGAGCACCTCGTCGAGCGCCACGCGCCCTTCGAGCCGTGCCAGCGCCATGCCGAGGCAGAGATGGATGCCGAAGCCGAAGGCTTGGTGCCGGCCGATCTCGCGATGAATGTCGAAGCTGTCCCCGTCGGGGAAGTGCCGCTCGTCGCGGTTGGCCGAACCGTTCAGCAGCACCATGATGCTGCCCTCGGGCACCGTCCGGCCGTGGATCTCGACGTCCCGGGCCACGTAGCGGGACTGCACCGGAGACGGCGACTCGTAGCGCAGCAGCTCCTCGATCGCGTTCGGGATCAGCGACCGGTCCGCCACGATCTCGGCGCGCTGATCGGGATGGCGCCCGAGGACCTCGCCCGTGAAGCCGATCAGGCGCGTCGTGGTCTCGTTCCCGGCGCCCGCCAGCAGGCCGACATAGCCGAGGACTTCCTCGTGGGAGAGCGTGCGCGTCGTGCCCGTGACGTCCTCGAACTCGGCGTTGAGCAGCTCGGTCATCAGGTCATCCGAGGGGTGCTTGGCGCGCCAGGTCACGTAGTCCGAGAACACGTCGAACTGGGCCGAGCCGTCGTACACGGCCTCGTTCGGCACGCCGTCGTCGAGGCGCAGGCCCGCGTCGAGCCGGTCCCGGATCGCCTCTTGGTCCTGCTCTGGGATGCCGAGCAGCATGCCGATGACCCGCATGGGCATGAACTTGCCCAGGTCGGCGATGAAGTCGAAGCTGCCCGAGCCGACGAGGGGGTCGAGCACCTGGGCGCAGAAGGCCCGCACCTGGGGCTCGAGCGCCTGCATCTTCTTCGGCGTGAAGACCCGGGAGAGCAACCCGCGATGAAGGTCATGGTTCGGCGGGTCCTCGAAGAGGATGGACCCCGGAGGGATCTCCACCCCGGCCTTGATGATCTCGAGCACCGAGCCGCGCCCCGAGATGTACGTCTTCCAGTCCAGCATGGCGGCGTCGACGTCGTCCCACCGGCTCAGCGCGAAGAACTCGTACTTCTCGTTCAGGTACAGCGGCGCCTCGTCCCGCAGGCGCTTCCAGACTGGATACGGGTCGGCGTCGATCTCGAAGTCGTACGGGTCGTAGTAGACGTCCTCGCTGGTGACGGTCATTCCCGCGCCCCTCCTGCTAGCCCGCCGGCCACGAGACCGACTTGATCTCCAGGTACTGGTCGAAGCCCGCCTCGCCGTTCTGGCGCCCGATCCCGCTGTGCTTGAAGCCGCCGAAAGGCAGGTCCGGTCCGTACGGGGCGCCGCCGTTGATGCTGAGGCCACCGGTGCGGATGCGCTTGGCTACGGCGAGCGAGTGCTCGACCGAGCCGGAGAAGATGCCTCCCGACAGCCCGTAGATGCTGTCGTTGGCGATCCGCACCGCGTCGTCCTCGTCCTCGAACGGGATGGCCACGAGGACGGGACCGAAGATCTCCTCTTGCGCGATCGTCATGGAGTTGTCGACGTCGGTGAACAACGTGGGCTCGACCCACCAGCCCTTGGCGAACTCGTCGCCGGAGGGGCGTCCACCGCCGACCGCCAGCGTCGCGCCCTCGGCCTTGCCCTTCTCGATGTAGCCGAGCACGCGCTCGCGCTGCTTGGACGAGATGAGCGGGCCCATGATCACGTCCTCGCGGTGCGGCTCGCCGTAGGGCACGGCGGCGAACATGCTCTTCAACAGCTCCACGCCCTCCTCGTAGCGCGAGCGGGGCAGCAGCATCCGCGTCTGGATGGCACAACCCTGCCCGGCGTGGAAGCAGGCGCCCATGCCCATCATGGCGGCCAGGCCCAGGTCGGCATCCTCGAGCACGATCGTGGCCGACTTGCCTCCGAGCTCGAGGAAGACGCGCTTCATGGTGGCCGCGCCCTTCTCCATGATCCGGCGCCCTACCACCGTCGAGCCGGTAAACGAGATCATGTCGACCTTCGGCGAAAGGGTCAGCTCCTCGCCGACCATGTGGTCCGACGACGTCACGACGTTGATGACTCCGGCCGGGATGTCGGTCTTCTCCGCGATCAGCCGGCCGAGGAACGTCGCGTTCCACGGCGTGTCGGGCGCGGGCTTGATGATGATCGTGTTGCCGGTCGCCAACGCCTGTCCGACCTTGTGCAGCGTCACCTCGACGGGGAAGTTCCACGGCACGATCGCACCCACGACCCCGACAGGCTCGCGCCAGATGCGCCGGGCGTCGACGGAGCCCGTGATGCTCATGGCGTCGGGCAGCACGGTCTCCCACTCGAAGTTGTCGATCTCCTTGGCCGGCCACGCCAGCGCCTCGGACAGCGGCGCGTCCAGCTGCGGCCCGTTCGTGGTCATCTTGGGGCAGCCCACTTCCAAGATGAGCTGCTCGCGCAGCTGCTCCTGTTCGGCCTGCAGCGCCTCGTGCAACTGCTCGAGGCACTGCTTGCGCTTGGCGTGGTTGGTCGACCAGTCGGTCTCGTCGAAGGCCCGCCGGGCGGCGTCGATGGCACGCTGCATCTCGGCGGTCGACGCATCCGCCACACCCCCGAGCACCTCTTCGGTCGACGGATTGATGTTGTCGAAGGTCTTGCCAGAGTCGGCGTCGACCAGCTTCCCGTCGATGAGCATCCGCTGCTCCGGATTGACCTTCACTGCCTCGGCCACGGTCCTCTTCCTCTCGTCGCTCGCTCCACCCACCCCACGAGGGCGCGGCTGCCCCGCTGGTCACCGGAAAGGCCCCGGTCACCCGGCTGGGACGCCGGTTTCGGAGGGTATCTGACTTTGACGTCGTCGTCAAAATTGACTCCATGGACGTCCGGGTCCCAAGGTAACGGCCTCGCGTCACCGGACCGGCCGGGGCGCCGAGGGCGGACCGCCGCGGGCCAAAAGGTGGATCCGGCAGAGTTGGCGCCGGCAACGACGGGCACGCCCCCCCACCCGCTGCGAAGGAGAAAGAGCCCTGATGTCGACCATTGATGCGTTCCTCGAGGCCCTGACGCTCGAGCCGGTCGGTGAGGACCGCTACCGCGCCACCAACCTGCCGTCGCCGCACGGCGTCGTGTTCGGCGGCCAGCTGTTGGCCCAGTCGATCATGGCGGGGCTGGCCGGCCAGGACGGGAAAGCGGTCAAAACCATCCACACCGTGTTCGCTCGGGGGGCGTCGCACGAAGCGCCCCTCGAGATCACCGTCGAGCGCATGCACGCCGGACGCTCCGTGGCCAGCAGCACCGTCACCATCACCCAGGACGACCAGATCTGCACCCGCTCGCTGATCCTTCTGAGCGCGGTCGAGGACGACATCATTCGTCACGCCGACCAGCGCCGCTCTACGGCGAGCCCCGACGACGTCGCCGGCCACGTGCGCGGTGAGGGGGCGTGGGAGATCGGCATCGTGGGCGACGTCGACATCAGTGACCCCGAGCTGGTGGGCCCGCCGGACCTCGACGTCTGGGTCCGCTTCGCCGGCGCCCCGGACGACCCGGCGACCGACCAGGCGCTCGTCGCCTATTCGACCGACGGCTTCCTCATTGGGACGGCGATGCGTCCGCACGCCGGCGTCGGCCAGGCGCAGGCCCACCGCACACTCTCGACGGGGGTGCTCAGCCACACGCTGACGTACCACGAACGGTGCCCCGCCGCCGAGTGGCACCTCTTGGAGCAGCGGTCGACCTACGCCGGGCACGGACGCAGTTACGGCCGCGGCGAGATCTTCCGGTCCGACGGGGAGCTGGCCGCCTCGTTCGTGCAGGACGCCATGATCCGCGCCCGTTCGGGGGGCGCCGGCAAGCTCTAGGCCGCCTTGCCGTCTGCTCAGCGCGCCGCGAGTCGGCTGAGTTGCCGGGCCAGCCAGTCGTCCTTGCAGTGGGTCGCCAGCCGCACGGCCTGCGCATCGGGAGCCAACTGGTACGCGTGCGGCAAGCCGGCGATCACGTGCAACTCACACGGGACACCGGCCTGGTTGAGCCGCCGCGCGTAGTCCACGTCCTCGTCGCGAAAGCCGTCGATCGAGCCGACGACGATGCAGGTGGGTGGCAGTCCCGCCAGGTCAGCGGCCCGGGCCGCGGCGGCGTAGGGCGGGAGGTCGTCGGATCCGTAGAGGTCGCCGAGGTAGGACCGCCAGCCGAATTCGTTCGACGCCGCGCTCCACACGTAGAGGCCCTCGGCCGCCAGCGAAGGCGTCGCCTGACGGTCGTCGAGCATCGGGCAGTCGAGCAGCTGAAAGGCGAAGGGGAATTCCCCACGGTCGCGCGCCAACAACGCCAGCGCGGCGGCCAGCCCGCCGCCGGCGCTGATCCCCGAGACGCCGATACGCGTCCGGTCGATGCCCAGCTCGTCCGCGTGCTCGTGGGTCCAACGCAGGGCGGTGTAGCAGTCCTCGAGTGGGCCCGGGTAGGGCGTCTCGGGTGCCAGCCGGTAGTCCACCGAGACGCCGACGGTGCCCAGCTGCGGGCCCCACGCGTCGTGGAGGAAGTCGTCCATGACGTAGGAGCCGATGATGTACCCGCCGCCGTGGATCGTGAAGATGGCCGGCCGCGCCTCGGCGACGCCGGCGGGACGGTGGACGCGCACGGGGACGGGCGGCTCTCCCGGCGCGAGGTGCTCTGTCCGCACCACGGCGTCGGAGACCTCCGGCGCCGGGAACGGGGTGCTGCGAATCATCGCGACGCTATCGGCGTCCATCGGCGGCATCTCGAACGCCCCGAGGATCGGGCCCAACTCTGGATCGAGCAGGCCGCGCACGTCGATCGGACCTGCGCTCGGCCGCCCCTGGGGCTGTGAACTCATAACGACGACAAACCTCCGCTTCTCACCGCGGCAATCACGCCGCCATCGACCGTCAGGTCCACTCCCGTCACGTACCGGGCGTCGTCGGACAGCAGGAACGCGACAGCCGCAGCAACCTCTTCGGGCTGACCTTCCCGCCCCAGCGCCGACGCCTGGACAAGCATCTCCATCACCGTGTGGGTGTCCGCCTCCTGGCGGCCCATGGGGGTGTCGATGATGCCCGGCGTCACCGAGCAGATCCTGGCGCCGAGTTGGCCGAAGGCGGCTGCCTCGCGACGGACCAGACGGTGGACCCCACGCTTGGCCCAGGTGTACGCCATGCCGGAGTCCTCGAGCTCAGGCCCGACGGCCTCGCGCAGTCGCTCGAGGAATTCCGGGTGGAGCGGGGCGTCGAGCATCTCGTCGGCGGGTTGGTCGATGTCGGGGAGCGCGAGTGACGCCGAGATCGAGGCGAAGCAGACGATCGCCGTTCCCTCAGTTGCGATGCGACGCAGGACCTCGACGAGCATGGCCGTGGCGACAAGGTCGACCGTTAGGACCTCGCGCCAGTCGGCCATGGTCGGTGAGACGCCTGCCGCGTGGGCCACGGCGCGCAGCGGACCCAGCTCATCGGCGCGGGCGGCGAGGCGGGTGAGGCCGTCGGCGTCCTTGACGTCGAGGGCGAACGTCTCGACCGCTGCCCGCGGCTGGCTCGCGACAAGGTCCTCTGCCGCCACCGCCAGATTGGCCTCGTTGAGGTCGACGAGCAACAGGACGTCGACCATGTCCTTGACCCGGTCTGCGCACGCAGCACCCATGCCGCGCCCCGCGCCTGTCACGATGCCAACCGTCATGTCCCTCTCCCCTCCTTCGACGGGCTCATGTTGCCTCAGCCTCCGACCTTCGAGGCCGCCGCCACCTTGTCGAGTGTCCGGGCGTCGGTGGGCTGCAGGTAGCCCTGGCGCACCTCGGCCGCGGTGGCGGCGTCCCACTTCTTCACGAACGCCGCGTGGCTCGGGTACAGCGCCGCCAGCTGCGACGTGCTCAGCGGCACCGTCGTGCCGAAGATGCCGCACAGGACGCCGGCGCCCACCGCGGAGCCCTTCGAAGTGGTCTGCTGACCCGGCGCGTTCGCCGGGGCGCTCCCCGGCTGCCCGATCCCCGAGAGCTTGGCGACCGGTGCGACTACCTGCACGGCGCGGATGCCACCGAGCACGTTGCCATTGGCGTCGGTCACGAAGGCGGTCTTGCCGGAGTTCACCTCGAGGCGCGGCGACTGTGGTGGCGGGTTGCCGGTGCGCACCCAGTTCTCGATGGCCGATATGGCCGCCCGCAGTTCGTAGGTGTGCGATCCCGCGTTGATGGGCGCGGCGCAATCGACGATGCCTGGGATCGGGTCCTTCGGAGGATTCGACATCGATTCGAAGGACTGGACGTCGGCGACACCGTTGAGATTGTCCGAACGCGAATACAACAGCCCGTAGGTGTCGTCGTCCGCGGTGCCTGCCGTCTCCCATTCTCGGATGTACGTGGTGGGAGGTTGCCGCGCGATCACGTAACCCAGGGTGAGGAGGTCGGCTTCGGTCTCGAAGAGCAGGACCGGAACGTGAAGGTCCGTACGGATGTACGTCGGGTTCGGCGTAGCGATGGTTGGTTGTGGTGACTGCGACAGGTCAGATCCGTCGCCACCGCGGCTGTAAATGAGGTAGCCGTCGTAGACGCCAACAGACATCGGCTGCACCGCGTCGAGGTAGGTCGTGAGATAGAAGGCGGATTGTGATTCGCCGATGGCCAGGACGCGCTTCGGCGTCAGGCCGGCGAGGAGTTTGGCGCCCGAGGTGTGGACCGCCTGGCCGGCCTGCTCGAAGATGCTGTACGAGTAGCTGTCGCCCGGATGCGTCAGCGCGGCGTAGCGCGCCGGATCCGTCTGCTTGATGCCGCCGGCGCCGTCGGCGGTGGCAACCGATCCCGGCACGCCGTAGATGCCGCCGGCCTGTGCGTCCACACCCACGTAGGCCATGCCGGCACGCACCATCGCCGCGTGGCCGGTCAGCCACGCGGCTGCGGCGTCGATCCCGCCCGTGACGTTGAGCCACTCCACGTCCACCGTGCCGTCGAACTTCTTGGGGTTAATGGGCCGGTAGACGACCACGCGGGTCGTGTACGGCGCCGTGCTGGCGGCAGTGACATGCCAGTCGCCGTTCTTGGCCAGGGGCGTCTTGCTCGTGTACGCCGTCGCGGTCCCCGAGATGAAGTACTCGGACTCTTCGTAACCGACCTGCGACAACGGGAAGAGGGTCGAGCCGAGGAAGGAGATGCCGCTGGCCGGGAGGATCGGCCCCTGCACCGTCGCTGCGGGTACCGATGCCTTGGACAACGGCGCCACGGCGGCGCTCGCTGGTGCGACGCTCACAACGGCTGCGGCAACGACCGTCCCGATGGAGGAGGCCAACACCGCCAGCGCCATCCCCACTCGGTGCAGCGGCGCGCGACGTACGTGCCCTGCGTGATGCGAAAAGTCTCTCGACACCGATCCCACCCCTTTTCCGCGCACCGTGTGCGGGCGTCGCCGGCTGAGAGTAGCCGCGGCACCTCGAGGCCAGACGTTCGACCAAGGAGTGCCGCTAGTGTCCGGGCGCACGCGGGCATGAGTCGGGAGGGCGCATGGCAAACGAGCTGGGTGCGGCTGGGCTTCGCTTCGAGCGGGTGGGCCCGATCGCGTGGTGCGTCATCGACCGGCCCGAGGCTCGCAACGCGCTGACGCCGGCGATGTACTTCGGCATCAAGCGGGCGGTGCGCATCGTGAACCAGGATCCAGACCTGGCGGCGATGGTCATCACCGGGACAGGCGACGTCTTCGCACCAGGAGGCGACCTCGGCGGCCGTCGGGAGCCGGGCGACGAGCCCACGCCGGACATCGGGCACGACATCCTGCCCTTTCTGTCCATCCGCGACAGCCGTGCCCCAGTCGTCGCCGCGGTCAACGGGATCTGCCAGGCCGGTGGGCTTTTGATCGCCATGCTGGCCGACATCTGCGTGGCCAGCGACCGCGCGACGTTCCGTGTGCCCGAACTGCTGCGTGGCATCCCGGATGCGACGTACGCGGCCGTGCTCCCAGCGCACGTCGGCATCGCCGTCGCCCGGGACCTCCTTTTGTCGGGCCGCCGCTTCGACGCGGCCGAGGCGCAACGCCTCGGCGTGATCTCACGAGTCGTGCCGCACGAGCAGTTGCGTGACGCTGCGCTCGAAGCCGTGCGCGAGATCCTGCAAACGCCGCCGATGGCGCGCATGCACGTAAAGCGGATGCTCAACGAGCGCTACGGGCTCATTGACTACCAGACGATGTTCTGGGCTCTCGAGGAGTCACCCGAGCCGCGCGAAGGCATGCAGGCGTTCATGGAGAAGAGGCCGCCGAACTGGGTGCCCGAGGGTCTCGACGACGAGTCCTAAAGCTCATGCAGAAGGCTCCATCGATGGCGCGTGCGTCCCTATGATCGCCACGATGCTGATCACCCGGATCACCAGGACGTCCGACGGAGGGTCTCAGTTCGAAGCGGAGGAGATCGAGCTCGCGGACGCAGGCGAGATCGGGCGTTTGTCCGAGCCGAATGCGGTGACCAGTTTGGTCTTTCGGGAGAATGATCCGGGCTACGACCTGGACTGGCATTGCGCCCCCCGGCGGCAATTCGTCGTCCTCCTCGACGGCGAGATCGAAGTGGAGGTCACATCTGGCGAGAAGCGACGCTTCCGCGGCGGAGACATCTTGCTCGTCGAGGACACGACCGGCATCGGACATCGCACCCGGTCGGTCGACGGCCGGTCCCGGCGCTCACTGTTCATCCCGATGCCCGAACTCCCCGAAGGAATGTGATGGCGGCGGAGGATGTGACAGCGAAGATTCATGGGTTCAGCGAGCCGGAATCGACGCCTACGCCGTGGGCGCAGGCAATCGAGCAGCTCGCGCGCCTCGGACACCTACTGGCTGTCCACGGTCCGTCCCGACGGTCGACCGCACGTCACGCCGCTGATCGCCGTCTGGCACGCGGAGGCTCTCTGGTTCGCGACCGGACCCGAGGAGCGCAAAGCAAAGAACTTGGCCGCGAACCCGTCGTGTGTACTGACGACCGGGTGCAGCGACCTGGTGGAGGGAGCGCTTGACCTCATGATCGAAGGTCGGGCTGAGCAGGTGACTGACGACGCCGAGCTTGAGCCGGTCGCGACTGCGTTCGCGGACAAGTACCCGAACGGTCCGTGGGACTTCGTTGTGCGCGACGGCGCCTTCAGCGACCGAGCTGCCGGTGGGCACATAGTCGTGTTCCGGGTGCGCCCGATGCGAGGCCTGGGTTTCCGAAAGGGCGATCACTTCAGCCAGACAACCTGGATGGGCTTCGGAAAGGCCCAGACGCCGAACCGCTAAGGCGCAGGCCGCACCAGTCCGCCACTTCGGAGATACCCGGTCGGACCATCCGCCGACGCGGACGGGGCGTGTCGGCGGACCGGATTGGACGACCAGGCCCCTCCGCCGCGGCACGGCACCGAAGAGACCGGGCCAGGGCGTTGGGAATGGATGGGTCGTCGCCGGGGAACTCTCTATTGACGGAGCTGATCGGGAGTTGAAGCACGGGAAACAGGGAGGCCGGATGAAGGCGATCGTGGTAACCGACGAGGCGGCGGGAACGGCCGGGATGACGTTGTTGGAGCGGCCCGAACCCCCGCCTGCGATCAACGATGTCGTTGTGCAGGTTCATGCGTCGGGATTCGTCCCGACTGAGATGGAGTGGACCTCGACCTGGACCGATCGCGCCGACCGTGACCGAACACCGTCGATCCCCGGGCACGAGCTGGCCGGAGTGGTCACCGCACTCGGGTACGGCACGACGGGGCTGTCGGTGGGACAGCGGGTGTTCGGCCTCACGGACTGGCATCGTGACGGAACCCTGGCGGAGTACGTGGCCGTGGAGGCACGCAACCTCGCGCCGCTCCCGGGCGACGTCGACTTCACGGTAGGCGCGAGCCTGCCGATCTCGGGCCTGACAGCATGGCAAGGGCTGTTCGAGCACGGCCGCCTTCGGGCGGGCCAGAGCGTCCTCGCGCACGGAGCGGCGGGCGCCGTCGGGTCGATGGTGACGCAGCTCGCACGTGAGGCTGGGGCCTACGTCATCGGCACAGGACGCAGAGCCGACCGACAGAAGACACTCGACTTCGGCGCGCAAGAGTTCGTCGACCTGGAGAACGACGTCCTGGAAGCAGTCGGGAGCGTCGACCTGGTGTTCGACGTCATCGGCGGCGATATCCAGAAACGATCCGCGGGCATGATCCGGGCCGGAGGAACGCTGGTGACCATCGTCGGACCGACCGAGGCGCGTCCCGCTGACGGCCTGGCGGTCGACTTCGTTGTCGAGTCCGATCGTGGCCAGCTGGAGGAGATTGTGCAGCGGATACGGGACGGGCGACTGCGGACGAACATCGGCAACGTCGTGACCCTGGACGACGCCGTTACGGTCATCAACTCGACCGAGCGGCGCAACGGAAAGACGATCGTCAGCGTTCGTCCATGAGGACTCCGGGGGGAGCAACCGAGTTCATCGAGCGGTCCTCGAAAAAGCTTGGTCAAAAGGCGACAAGGACAGAGGCCGCCGGGGCGGGTCCGGCGGGAGGACGCGGCCACCCGAACAAAAGAATCAACGCGAGACGGCTCGCAGACAGAAGTCGATGGCACGGTCGGCCTCACTGCGGCTCGGCGGGGCGCCTCGCCAGAGGCAGTCCGAGAGCAGGCCGAGTGTCGCGTGCGCCGCGAGCGCCGCATCGAGCTCGGGCGCGTCGCTGCCGAGCTCCGCAAACGGATCATGCAGCAACGAGGCGAGCGGCGCGGCGGCGAAGTGCCGGCCCGCGGCCAACCCGCCATCGGCGCTGCTCCCGTTCCACAACACCGCCAGGGTGACAGCAGCCACGTCGCCGTCGGCCTGCGCGAGCACGCCCTCGACCCACCGGCGGACCTGCGCCTCGGGCGTCCGGGCCTTGGCCATCTGGTGGGTCAGGTAGCCCCGCAGGCGCGCCGCCCCGTCTTCGAGCAACGCGTTGACCAGGTCGTCCTTGGACCGGAAATGGCGGTAGAAGGCGTCGTTGGACAGGCCGGCCTCGCCCACGATGTCGGCGACCCGCGGGCGCGACGTGGTGCCGCAGCGCTGCATGACCGCGAGCGCGGCATCGAGCAGCCGGCGCACCTCGTCGGCGTACTCGCCCTCCCGTTTCGAGAGGGAGCGCCGTACGATGCGATCAGTGACGCCGGTGTCGGTCGCGTCCGCGGTGTCGGACTTCGGTATTGCGTTCTTGATAGCCAGAATCATATTCTGGCGGTGAGCCGAGGGAGGGCGCCATGGCGTGGGACTTCGAAACCGATCCCGAGTACCAGAAGAAGTTGGACTGGGTCGACCAGTTCGTCCGGGAGGAGGTCGAGCCACTCGACCTGGCCTTCCCGCACCTGCAATTCACGCCGCTGGAGGGCAAGCGACGCGAAGCCATCGACCCGCTGAAGGATGAGGTGCGCCGCCAGGGCCTGTGGGCGACGCACCTCGGTGCGGATCTCGGCGGCCAGGGGTTCGGCCAGCTGAAGCTCGCGCTGCTCAACGAGATCCTCGGCCGCTCGTCGTGGGCGCCGATCGTCTTCGGGTGCCAGGCCCCCGATACCGGCAACGCCGAGATCATCGCCCACTACGGCACCGACGAGCAGAAGAAGCAGTACCTCCAGCCGCTGCTCTCAGGTGAGTGCTTTTCCAGCTACTCCATGACCGAGCCGCATGCGGGCGCCGATCCGACGATGTTCAAGACCCAGGCGGTGAAGGACGGAGACGAATGGGTCATCAACGGGTGGAAGTTCTTCTCGTCCAACGCCAAGACGGCGTCCTTCCTCATCGTGATGGCCGTGACCAACACCGACGTCAGCCCTTATAAGGGCATGTCGATGTTCCTCGTTCCCACGGACACGCCGGGCGTCAACATCGTGCGCAACGTCGGCCTGTACGGCGAGCCGATCAACGAGGGCTCGCACGCACTCATCCACTACGAGGACGTCCGCGTGCCCGACGAGTCCCTCCTCGGCGGCGAGGGGCAGGCCTTCGTCATTGCGCAGACCCGCCTCGGTGGTGGTCGCATCCACCACGCCATGCGGACCATTGGCATGGCCCAAAAGGCGATCGACATGATGTGCGAGCGCGCGCTGAGCCGCGAGACCGCGGGCAGCCTGCTGGCCGACAAGCAGTTCGTGCAGGGCTACATCGCCGATTCCTATGCGCAGCTGGTGCAGTTCCGCCTCTTCGTGCTGTACACGGCGTGGGAGATCGACAAGTACAACGACTACAAGCGCGTGCGCAAGGACATCGCCACGGCCAAGGTCGTCATGCCCACCGTGCTGCACGACATCGCCTGGCGCGCCATGCAGGTTCACGGCGCGCTCGGGACGACCAACGAGATGCCGTTCTTCGGCATGATCCACGGCGCCGGCGTGATGGGCCTGGCCGACGGGCCCACCGAGGTCCACAAGGTCACCGTGGCGCGCCAGGTGCTGCGCGACTACAAGGCGAGTGACGACATCTGGCCGACCCAGTGGCTGCCCAAGCGTCAGGAGGCGGCGCGGGCCAAGTTCGCCGACTATCTCGAGGCGGAGGTGGGCAACCTGTGAGCACGACCGACGAGGTGGCGGGCGACGAGTGGCCCGTCGGCGACACGCCGACGATCGCCGACGAGGAGAAGCTGTGCGCCTGGCTCGACACCCAGGGCCTGGGGGTGGGGCTGCCGCTCGAGCACCACTACATCTCGGGGGGCAGCCAGAACGAGATCTACGAGCTGCGGCGGGGCGACCTGCACTGCGCCATGCGCATCCCACCGCCCAGCGCACCGGGCTCGCGCGACGAGGGCATCGTGCGCGAATGGAGGATCATCGAGGCACTGGGCGGCACCGACGTGCCCCACACCGAGGCCATCGCCGTGTGCACCGACTCCTCCGTGCTCGGCCGGACCTTCTACCTCATGGGGTTCGTCGACGGCTGGTCGCCCATGTCGACGCGACGCCAGTGGCCCGCCCCGTTCGACACCGACCTCGGTGAGCGCCGCGGTCTCGCCTTCCAGCTGGTCGAGGGCATCGCTCTCCTCTCCAAGGTGGACTGGCAGGCCAAGGGACTCGCCGACCTAGGCCGGCCCGACGGATTCCACGAGCGCCAGGTCGATCGTTGGACCGCGTTCTTGGAGCGGATCAAGGGACGCGACCTGCCCGGCTTCGACGAAGCGGCGGCGTGGCTGCGTGCGCACCGGCCGATCGACTACGTCCCCGGCCTGATGCACGGCGACTACCAATTCGCCAACGTCATGTTCAAGCACGGTGCGCCGGCGCGCCTCGCCGCCATCGTCGACTGGGAGATGGGCACGGTCGGCGACCCCAAGCTCGACCTGGGCTGGGTGGTGCACTCGTGGCCGGACGACACCTCGAGCGACGAGGACCGCGCCGGCGGCTACGTCGACATGTCCGGCATGCCCTCACGCGACGAGATCTTGGCGCATTACTCCGCCGTCTCGGGCCGCCAGGTCGACGACATCGACTACTACTGCGTCCTGGCCAAGTGGAAACTCGCGGTCGTGCTCGAGCAGGGCTTCCAGCGCGCCGGCGACGACGTGAAGCTGCAGGCGTTCGGGGCGGTGGTGCTCGACCTCATGCAGTCGGCGGCCGACCTGGCCGGGTCGACGCCGTACTCGGTGCTCGCCACGTCCTGACGTGCGCGCCGCACTCTGCCGCTCCTACGGCGGCCCTGACGTGGTGGAGATCGCCGACGTGGCGGCGCCCGAGCTCACCGCGGGACGGCGCGGGTGCGGGTGCACGTCGGAGCGGTGAACTTCCCCGACGTGCTGGTGATCGCCGACACGTACCAGCAGTCGGCCCCTGTTCCTTTCATCCCGGGCAGCGAGTTCGCCGGCGAGGTCGTCGAAGTGGCGGACGGGGTCACGGCCGTCACGGTGGGTGACCGGGTCTTCGGCTCGGTGTTCATCGGCGCCTTCGCCGACGAGGTCGTCGTCTCGGCGTCGTCGCTGGCGCGGGTGCCCGAGGGCGTCGACGACAAGGTGGCGGCCGCCTTCGGCGTCGCCTACCGCACGGCGTACCACGTGCTGCGCTCGGTGGCCGTCTTGGCACCGGGAGAGGAGCTCGTCGTGCTCGGGGCGGGCGGCGGTGTCGGCTCGGCGGCCGTCCAATTGGGCGCGCTGCTCGGCGCGACGGTGACCGCGGTGGCCTCCTCGCCCGAGAAGTTGGAGCTGGCGAAGTCGTGCGGGGCGACGCGACTCATCAACCACCGCGCCGGCGACCTGCGCCAGGCGCTGCGCGAGGCGCTGCCCGGAGGGGCCGACGTCGTCGTCGACCCGGTGGGCGGCGAGCTGTCCGAGCCGGCCCTGCGCTCGGTGCACTGGGGCGGCCGGTTCGTGACCGTCGGCTTCGCCTCGGGGACCATCCCGCGGATACCTCTTAATTTGGTGCTCCTCAAGGGTGTCCACGTGCTCGGGTTCCAGTTCCGCGACTTCGCCACCCACATGGCGGCCGACATGGCCCGCAACGACGCCGAGCTGCTCGATCTCCTGGCCTCGGGCCAGGCCAGACCCGTGATCGACGCCACCTTCGACCTGACCGAGACGGCGGCGGCGCTCCAGCACGTCGCCGACGGCCGGGCGGTGGGCAAGGTGGTGCTCCAGGTGGCTCCCGTCTAATATCGACGTCGATGTCAGAAGCAGCAGAGGGAGGGGCGCCGTGAGCGCGACCGCAGTGATGGAGGGCGTCCGCATCCTCGAGGTGGCGGAGCACACGTTCGTGCCGGCGGCCTCGGCGCTGCTGGCCGACTGGGGCGCCGAGGTGATCAAGATCGAGCACGTCGAGCGGGGCGACGCCATGCGCGGGCTGGCCTCGACCGGCGTCGTCGTCGATCCCCAGCGACGTGCACGCGCTGCTCGAGCACTCGAACCGGGGCAAGCGGAGCCTGGCCCTCGACCTCACCACCGCCGAGGGGCTCGACATCCTCTACAAGCTGGCCGCCACCTCCGACGTCTTCCTCACCAACAAGCTGCCGAGCGTGCGCAAGAAGCTCAAGATCGAGCGTCGAGGACATCCGGGCCCACAACCCGCAGCATCATCTACGTGCGCGGCACCGGCCAGGGCGAGCGCGGCCCCGACGCCGACAAGGGCTCGTACGACTCCCTGGCCTTCTGGGCCGGCCGGGCGTCGCCCTCGGCGCGAAGCCGGCCGAGTACGACCTGCATCCCGATCCCGCCCGGCACCCGGCTTCGGCGACTCGATCGGCGCCATGACGATCGCCGGCGGGATCATGGGCGCGCTGTTCCACCGCGAGCGCACCGGCGAGGCGACCACCGTCGACGTGTCGCTGCTCGGCACCGGGCATGTGGGCCATGGGCCAGGCCGTGCGCGCTCTCGCTGGTGCTCGAACGTGCCGTGGGCGGCGCCGCCGGCGGACGCACCGCGCCGTCAACCCGCTGGTCGCGCAACTACCAGACCAAGGACGGGCGCTCGTTGTCGTTCACCTGCCTGCAGGCCGGCAAGTACTGGGCCGACGCTGTGCGCGGCGGTCGGCCGGCCCGAGCTGGCCGACCGACCCGCGCTTCGCCGACCACGCCGTCATTGCTCGAGCACAGCCTCGAGGCGCAGGCCGCGATGCTGAGGCGGCGTTCGCCGAACGCACCGCTGGCCGAGTGGCGCGAGCGACTCGCCGACTTCACCGGCCAGTGGGCCGTCGTGCAGGACACGCTCGAGGCGCGCCGACGACCCGCAGACCGTCGCCAACGGCTACTTGCAGGACGTGCAAGACCGCGTCGGGCACGCCGTTCCAGCTGGTCGCCGCACCGGTGCAGTTCGACGAGCGAGCCGGCCCCGGCCCGGCCGCGCGCCGGAGTTCAACGAGCATGGCGACGACATCCTCGGCGAGCTCGGGCTCGACTGGGACACCATCGTGGACCTCAAGGTCCGCGGCGTCGTCGCGTGACCAACGCACGCCACCATCGACGACCAGTCAGGAGAACAGCACATGTCACTGTTCGATGCATTCCGCTACGACGGCAAGCGGGTCCTCGTCGTCGGCGGCGCCACCGGCATGGGTGCCGCCGCGGCCGAGCTGGCCCTCGACGCCGGCGCCGAGGTCGTGGTGATGGACTTCGCCGAGGTCACGCTCGCCGGGCGCGAAGGCCATCCACGTGAACCTCGGCCGACAAGGCCTCGATCGACGCCGCCGTCGACGAGTGCGGCGGCCCGGTCCACGCGCTGTTGTCCTGCGCCGGCGTCGCCGACGGCACGCCCGGCATCGAGAAGATCAACTTCGTCGGCCACCGCCACCTGATCGACCGGATGCTCGCCGACGGACATGCTGCCGCGCGGCTCGGCCATCGGCTTCATCTCCTCGGCCGCCGGCCTCGGCTGGGAGGCCAGCCTGCGACCAGGTCAAGGAGTACCTGGACACGCCCGACTTCGACGTCGGCCGTCCGCCTGGGTCGATCGAGCACGGCTGGGCCGACTACTTCCACTCCAAGCAGGCCATCTGCGCCTACGTGGCGCGCGCAGGCGTTCCCGTTGCTCAAGCAGGGCATCCGGATCAACGCCATCTGCCCCGGCCCGACCGACACGCCGCTGGCCCAGGCCAACAAGGAGATGTGGCTCGGCTTCGGCGCCGACTTCCGCGAGCGAGGTCGGGCATCGAGGCGTCCACCCCGCTCGAGCAGGCCTACCCGCTCGTGTTCCTCTGCAGCGACGCGGCCGCCGGCCATCAACGGGCATCACCCTGATCACCGACGTCGGCTACATCAGCTCGGGCATCACCGAGTCCTTCCCGCCGGCGTCGGCGGCCGCGGGCTTCCTGCTCGGAAGGATGTAAGGACCGGCGTCCCGGCGCCGGTTCCCAAGGAGAGGCATGACGACGACGGTTGAGGGCGAGGAGACGGCGGCTTCGGCACGGCGCCATGTCCTCCAGGAGCTGGGCTGGGAGGTCACGCCCGGAGAGGGCGCGGACGGTGGCATGACCGGCTCCGCCGAGGTTTTTCCCGAGATGTACGCGCCGGGAACCTCCCACCTGCGCACGTCCATCCTGGCCGCGTGGGCGGACGTGCTCGCCGGCTACCTCGCCGTCGAAACGGTGGGCCCACGGGTGCCCGTCACGCTCGAGCTCGATGTGCACTTGTACCAGCCGGCCCCCGGTGCCGGCGTCGTCCACGGCGCGGGCCGGGTGATCAAGTCGGGTCGCTCGGTGTTCGTCGCCGGCGTCGACTTCTTCACCGACTCCGACGAGCACTTCGGCTTCGCGGCGGCGTCGTTCATGGCGGCGCCGGACAAGCGCTTGACCATCCCCTCGCTGGTCGGCCGCTCCCCCCTGGCGACGGGCGAGCGGTTGTCCGTCCCGTTCGCCGAGCGCGCCGGCTGCGAGCGGCGCGGGCCCGGTGTGGCGGCGCTCGCGTACTCCGACGAGGTGCTGAACGCCTCGAACACGATCAACGGGGGTCTCATCGCGCTGGCGGCGGAGGAGGCGGTGCTGTCGCTGACGCCCGGCGCCAGCTTGGCGTCACTCGACCTGCGCTATCTCCAGCCGGCGCGCGTGGGACCGGCCGTCGCCACCGCGGAGGTACGGCACGGTCTCGGCCGGGTCGAGGTGCGCGACGAAGGGAACGAGAACCGGCTCTGCGTCGCGGCGACGACCCGCAACTTCGACGCTTAGCCAGGGCAGGGATCGGGGACCGGATGCAAGAGCAGCGGCGGGGCGGCAAGCTCGCCATGGACGCAGCGGAGCGGGACGCCTTCTTGGCGTCCGAGCGCACCTGCCGCGTGGCGAGCATCGGCCGGGACGGCGCCCCCCACGTCACGCCGCTGTGGTTCGCGTGGACGGCACGGCGCTGTGGCTGACGTCCATCGTCCGGAGCCAGCGCTGGACCGATCTGCAACGCGACAACCGGGTCAGCGTGATCGTGGACGCGGGCGGCCCGTTCACCGAGCTGCGCGGCGTGGAGCTACGCGGTCGGGCCGAGGTCGTGGGCGAGGTGCCTCGGACCGGAGAGCCCGTGCCCGAACTCGACACGCCAGAGCGACTCTTCGCCGACAAGTACGCCGGCGGACGCGTCCATCACGACGGGCGGCACGCCTGGCTGAAGGTCGAGCCGGTCAAGATCGTGAGCTGGGACTTCCGCAAGATGGGCGGCTGAGCCACACGTCGGGGCGAGGCCCCCGAGGGTCAGGCGGCGAAGGGCAGCTTCATGGCGGTGGCGAGGTTGCCACCCATGACCTTGGCCACGTCCTCGTGCGACAGGCCGGCGAGCTCGTCGACGTAGGAGAGCGGCTCGGACATGCCCTCGATGTGCGGGTAGTCGGACCCGAACACCACCTGGTCCACGCCGATCAAGTCGATGAGGCCGCGGGGGTCCTCCTCGTGGAACGGGTGGACCCAGATGTTGCGCTTGAGCACCATGAACGGGTCCTCGTCCCACAGCCCCGGCTCGCGCTCGTAGGAGCTCTGCAGCGCGCTGACCATCGGTCGCACCCAGCCGGAGCCGTTCTCGACCGGCAAGATCCGCAGCGTCGGGAACCGCGACAGCAGGCCGTGGCCGATGAGCGAAGCGACGGTGTCGAAGATGCCGCGGCTCTGGGTGTGGGCGATGTCCATGAACGCCGTCTTGCCCGAGAAGGGCAGGAGCTCGCCGTCGAAGTTGCCCTCCCATTGGTTGTAGTAGCGGCTCATCCCGTCGTCCGACGCGTGCATGCCGACCGTGACGTCGGCCTCGGCGACCTTCTCCCAGAACGGGTCGAACTCGGGCAGCGCGAAGGAGCGCCGGCCCCGGTAGCCCGGCACCGGTGCGGGGCGGATGAGCACGATCTTGGCGCCGCGTTCGATCACCCACTCGAGCTCCTTGATGGCCTCGGTGACGATCGGGCAGCGTGATGACGGGCGCGGCGAAGATGCGACCCTCGTAGTCGAAGGTCCAGTGCTCGTGCATCCACTGGTTGAGCGCGTGGATGGCCACGTGCGTGGCCTTCGGGTCGTCCGAAAGGCGCTCCTCGAGGAGGCTCGCCAGCGTCGGCCACATGAGGGCGCGGTCGAGACCCAGCTCGTCCATCAACTTGAGGCGGGGCTCGGGGGCGAAGAAGGCCTCAGGAGAGCGAATCGGCTTCCCGATGATCTCGCGCCGCGACGAGTCCCTCGGGGTTCCCGTTCTTGAAGAACGCCTCCTGGGCGCCGGGACGTCCGACGACCTCGAAGGTCGGGTTGGGGATGTAGTCCGAGATCAGGTTGCGGACAGCGATCTTGGTGCGGCCGTTCACCTCGACGTACTTGACCAAGCCCTCGTAGCCGGCGGGCAGGAACTTGGTGAAGGCATCCGTCGTCTCGTACATGTGGTTGTCCGCGTCGAAGACGGGAAAGTCAACAACGGTCTTGGGCATGGCCACCTCCGCGGATCTGGCGTCACATTCGCCCCAGCCGATATGCTGCGGCGACTTTTCAACATCGACGTCAATATTATACCCTGGAGCCGAACCGGCGGCCAAATTCGCCAGCCGGTGAACGACCTCGGGACGCGAGGAGGTGGTGACGATGGCGACCTATGTGCTCGTCCACGGCGGTGGGCACGGGGGCTGGTGCTACCAGCGGGTGGCTCGCATCCTGCGCACCGAGGGACACGACGTCTACACCCCCACGCTCACCGGGCTCGGTGAGCGGGCGCACCTGCTGGACGACCGGGTGGACCTGGACCGCCACGTCGCCGACGTCGCCGCGGTGCTCCGGTTCGAGGACCTGCACGACGTCACCCTGGTCGGGCACAGCTACGGCGGCATGGTGATCACCGGCGCCGCCGACCGGGAGCCCGACCGTGTGGGCCGACTCGTGTACCTCGATGCGGCGACACCCGTGCACGGCCAGTCGCTGGTCGACGTGGCCGGGCCCGTTATCAACGCGGTGCGGCCGATGGGCGAGGTCGTCGACGGGATCGAGCTGGTCCTGCTCCCCGGCCCCGAGGCGGGGATGCTCTACGGGGTGACGGACCCCTCCGACCTGGCCTGGATGGCCGACAGACTGACGCCCCACCCGTGGCGGTGCTTCGAGCAGCCTCTCCTGCTCGACAACGAGCCTGCGCTGTGGGCCATCCCGCAATTCCACATCGTCTGCACCTCGACGCTGGCCACGCGCGACGCCGACCAGATGGCGCAGGCGCGGGCAGACGGGCGGCTGTGGGACGTGGACACCGGCCACGATCTCATGATCACCGAGCCGGAGCGCACAGCCGGCGCATTGCTGCAGGTCGCGACGGCCTGACACACACGGACGGACCGCGTCGTGTATGCCATGGGCCGTCGGGAAGTAGTTCCGACAACACCTAGGGGGTGGATTCGTATGATTGCTCGGGGACGAAAGTGCCTTTCACACAGCCGCGCGGGCCAACGAATGGCACGGCTCGGGCTGGCTGCGTTGATGGCCAGCGGCGTGACGATCGGCGTTGGCGGCGCGCTCGCCGGGACGGCCGGTGCTGCGACGTCGGGCGCACCGTTCACGATTGCCATGATCACGTCGCTCACGGGCCCCGGGTCATCGGAGTTCAGCCAGGCCGCCGTCGGCTTCAACGCACGCATCGCGATGCAGAACGCGGAGGGTGGCGTTAACGGGCACAAGCTCGTCGGCCTCGTCCTCGACGACCAGACCAGCCCCACCGCGATCGCCACGGCGGTGAAGGACGCGCTCTCCAAGGGTGCCTTCGGCATCGTCTCCACCAGCCCGCTCTTCTTCCTGGCGGCCCAGTACCCCCAGCAGCAGGGCGTGCCGGTCACCGGCGGGTTCTTCGACGGCCCCGAGTGGGGCACGCAGCCCTACACGAACATGTTCGCGGCCGACGCAGGGAGCGTGGACCCCAAGTACCCGGTCAACACCGGGATCGGTGCCTTCATCAAGGCCAAGGGCGGGAAGGTGCTCTGCTCCTACGGCTACGGCATCTCGCCGTCGTCGTCGCGGTCGGCCGTCGGAACCATCAAGTCCTTCGAGCACGCCGGCGGGAAGTCCGGGGAGCTGGACACCTCGATCCCGTTCGGTTCGGTGGCGATGACCACGGTTGCCCTCACCGCCAAGCAGAAGGGGTGCGATTCCTTCTACGCCGGGCTCGACGACAACTCGAACTTCGCCCTGGCCACCGCGCTCAAGCAGGCCGGGGTGAAGCCAAAGGTGATGGTCTTCCCGACCGGCTTCGAGCCGAGCCTGGTGAAGTCGACGTCGTGGGGGCCGGTACAGGGAGGCTTCTTCGACACCACGTTCCGTCCGTTCCAGATCCCGAATGCCGGGACGAAGCAGATGCAGTCGGCCCTCGAAAAGTACGCGCACTTCACGAGCAGCCAGTTCCCGAACTTCAGCCAGTACGAGTCGTGGCTCGGGGCCGATCTCATGATCAAGGGCATGCAACTGGCCGGCAAGAACCCGACCCAGGCCGGGGTCATCCACGCGCTGCGAAACCTGAAGAGTTACAACGGCAACGGGCTCTTGGGTGAGACGATCAACTACTCGACGATCTTCGGGCACGACCTGAGCCAGATCTGCGGCTGGTACATGATCGCCGAGAAGAACAGCTTCGTGCCGTCGTCGACCACGCCCAGCTGCGGCAAGGACATCCCGGGAACGACGACGGTCCAGTCCTGAGCTGTCCCGACCCTCGGCGGGCCCCGGCCCGTCGAGGGTTCGGGGCCGCGAACGGTCAGTCCTCGATGGAGATGGCGTTCTTGGGACAGGACCGCACGGCTTCCAAGAGCTTGTCGCGCAGTTCCTCGGGCGGGTTCTCGTTCAGCACGTAGAGGAAGTCGTCGTCGCGCACCTCGAACACTTCGGGGAGGATGCCCATACAGAGGGCGTTGCTCTCGCACTGTTCGAAATCGACGACGACTCGCATCAACGCTGCCTTTCCTCTGGGTTGATCGGGAGGACCGATGCTACGTCCACCGCCACGTCACGGCGGTCCCCCTCGACTCGACGGATGAGGTCTTCGACGAAGGCCACGGTCTCTTCGTGGCCCGTCGACATCCCGAGCATGGCCGTCTCGATGACGAGGAAGGTCGAGACGCTGGTCATCAGCACTGCGCACACCATCGGCGGATAGGAAGTCTGGTCGATGTCGTAGCGCGCCAGGACGGTACGGAATCCTTCGAGGAGGCCGGCCCGGTAACGCTCGGCCGACGCCAAGAGCTCGGCCCGAATGGCCTTGCGGTGGTTGGCCAACGCCGTGAACTCCATGGTCAGCGCCGTCCCGCGCTGGTCACGGCTGAGGTCCCACAGTGACCACAACGGCTGCTCGGACGTAAAGACGCGGGCCTGACGCTCCAGGCCCTGATCGGCCCGGCGCCGGAACAGCGCCAGGAAGAGGTCGTCCATGGTGCGGAAGTAGTAGTGCACGAGCTGTGGCTTCAGCCCGGCGCGCGCCGCCAGGCGCCGCGAGGTCACCGCGGCGTATCCGTCCTCGAGCATGAGCTTCTCGGCGGCGTCGAGGAGGGCGCCGCGGGTCTTGGAGGTCTCGGCGCCGATTCGGCGAGCCGTCGTGCTCACAGGTTGTCCCTCAGATGTACATGCCGCCGTTGACCCCGATGATCTGCCCGGTGACGTAGCCACCCTCGTCGGAGCACAGGTACGAGCACGCGCTCGCAATGTCATCGGGAGTACCGGGTCGTCCGAGCGGGATCATCTTGCTCATGATCTCGACGCTCGGGACATGGCCCTCCGCCTCACCTTTGCGTGCCATCGGCGTGTCCACGATGGTCGGGGGGATCGTGTTCGCCGTGATGCCGTGGTGCGCCAGCTCGCGGGCGAACGCCTTCGTGAGCCCGATGACGCCGCCCTTCGAGGCGACGTAGTGGGCCATGTTCGGCGCGCCGGACTGGGCGCTGGACGAGGAGATGGTGACGATGCGCCCCCACCCCGCCGCGATCATGTCGGGCACGGCCAGCTGGAGGCAGGTGAAGGTCCCCGTCAGGTTCACCGCCAGTATGCGATCCCACTTCTCCGCCGAGATCTCGGCGATCGGGTCGAAGGCCTCGACACCGGCGCTGGTCACCACGATGGTCACCGGGCCGAGCTCTTCACGGACGGATCCGTAGACACGGTCCAGCGCGTCCCGGTCGGCCACGTCGGCCTGGTGGGCGACCACGGTGTGTCCTTGGGCGGCGAGTTCGGCGGTGACCCGATCGACGCGCTCGCCGTCGAAGTCGAGGAGGGCGACCGCGTTCCCGTCGGCGGCGAGGCGGCGGGCGACACCTTCGCCGATTCCCGACGCGGCGCCGGTGACCACCGCTATCCGGGGGGTCACTTGGACGCCTCAGCCGGCGTGAACTCGAGGTAAAGCTTGTGGAGGCCACGCAACACCCACGTCGGTTCGTACTTGAAGTGCCGTTCCGTGGGCGGTCCGTGATGCTCGTCGGAGAGCCGGATGTCATGCATCCGATCGAGTATGCGCTCGAGACTCACGCGGCCCTCGGCCCGCGCCAACGGACCACCGGGACACGCATGGACGCCACGCCCGAAGGCGAGGTGCGCCTTGCGCGTTGGGCCGATCGACCCGGAACTCCGCGGGGCACTCGAACAGCCGGGGGTCGCGATTGACCGCGCCGTTCAAGAGCATCACCGGCGTCCCGGGGGCGATGTCGACGCCGGCGACGTTGACGTGTCGCCGGGCGAGACGGAAGTCGGCCTTCACCGGGCTCTCGATGCGCAGGGCCTCCTCGATGAAGCCCGGGATGCGGTCCTTGTGCGCCCGCAGCTCGTCCTGGAGCTCGGGGTACTCGGCCAGGTACTTCAGGCCGACGGCCAGCAGCCGGGCCGTCGTCTCCTGGCCGGCGGCGAAGAGGAAGGTCGCCGTCCGCACGACGTTGGTGACGTCGGGCGTCGAGCCGTCGGGATACGTGGCCAGAGCGAGGCTGGTCAGCACGTCGTCCCGCGGGTTCTCCCGGCGGTCCTCGATGTACTGGGTGAACCAGTCGTCGCACCATCCGAGGGCGTTGCTCGCCATGCCCTTCCCGTCGTCGCCGACCTTGCCGGGCGTCATGCCCAGGCCGAAGCCCTGCCGGAAACGTTCGTGATCCGATTCGGGAACGCCGAGGACATCGGCCACGACGAGCATGGCGAAGGGTTGCGAGTACGCGCTGATGAACTCGCATTGACCGGCGCCGACGAACTCGTCGATCTGGCGATCGGCAAGCCGCCACATGAAGGCCTCGTTCTCCTTGAGGCGCTTCGGCGTCAACAGGCGCATGATCAACGACCGCTCCTGCGTGTGCTGCGGCGGGTCCATCGTGACCATGTGCTCGTACATCGGCAGCACCTCGCGGTTGTTGTCGATGATCTCGCTGACATCGTCGCCTTCGAGCGGGACGGGGAAGGTCGGCGAACGGCCCGATGACCGAGTTGCACGAGGAGAAGTCCTCATTGTTCAGGTAGATCTCCGACGCCTCCTCGTAGCCCGAGACAGCGACCACCCCGTGGTGGGGCGTCGGGTGGATCGGGCACTGCGCGCGCAGGTGATCGAAGTACGGATACGGGTCCTCGAGCAACGACTCGTCCGTGAAGAAGTCAACCGACTCGTAGTCCGCCATGGCGGCTCCCTCCTGCGCTCACCACTTGCGCTGAGCAGGTGCACAGCGCGTATGCTGAGCGAGTGCTTAGCACGCAGCCCCTGAGAGCGTCAACGAATGGCGTCATCAGCGGGCGAGAGCGTCTCGAAACCCGCTGCCAAATATCCAGTTCAGGCGGGTGACCTGACCGAAAGACCGGTCAGAGAAGGGCGTTTCCTAACTTAGAGAAGTTGGTTCTCTTCCGGGGTGGGCCTGTGCGGGGGGCGGCAAAGTGAGAACGATGCAACAGGGGGGTTCCTGCGCCGGAACGACGATCCGGCGCCGACTGGCCCAGGTGCGCAGCAATGGCCGAGCGGCGTCGATCGTCGCCGTCTCCTTGGCCTGCGCCGCCCTCGTCTTCACCGGGTGCGGGAGCAGGCAATCGGACCAGGCGATCGCCGACGCGGCGCACCGGCCGATCGTCCAAGGTTCGGCCAACGGGGCCGGATCGGGGGCCGGCAACGGGGGCAGCGGTACCCAGGCGTTGGGAGGCAACACGGGCGGAGGCCCCTGCTCGTCGACGCCGTCGAGCACGACCACCCCGACGACGACGCCAAAGGCGAAGTCGTCGTCCACGACGACCACCACGGTCCCCTGCTCGTCGCCAGCGCTGGCCAGCGGCGCCCCGGGCAGCACCAAATCGAGTGGGTCGAGCGCCGGCAGCAGCGCGACCGCATCGCACGGGTCGACCTCGGGCGGTCCCGCCGGCGCCAGCGCCACCGCCAGTGGATCGACGATCGCGCTGGGGAACGTCGGCACCTACAGCGGGGTGATCGGCGCGGTGTTCTCGGGTGCCCAGCAGGCCATGGGGGTGTGGCAGGCCTACGTCAATGCGCACGGGGGGCTCAACGGCCACCCGGTCCACGTCTACATCGAGGACGACGGCGCCGACCCCTCCACGAGCGTCTCCGACGTCGAGCAGGAGGTGACCCAGGACCATGTCATCGCGTTCGTCGGCAACCTCGTCCCGCTGACGGCGACCGCCAGCGTCTCCTACCTCCAGCAGAAGAACATTCCGGTGATCGGTGGTGACGCCAGCAGCGCGACCTGGTGGCAGAGCCCCATCTATTTCCCCCAGGGCGGGAGCGATCTCGGAGACGACCAGGCGGTCTTCACCATCAGGGCGGCGGCCGCACGCGGCGACACGAAGATGGGGGTCGTGTACTGCGTGGAGGACCCCACGTGCTCCAACGGGATCCAGACCTTGATTCAGCCGGGTGGAGGACAGGCCGCCGGCGTCACGACCGTCTACTCGTCGTCGATCAGCATCACCCAGCCGGATTTCACTTCGAACTGCCTCAATGCAAAGCAGGCCGGCGCGAACTTCATCTACTTCGCGGGTGACGGTGACAGCCTCCGGCGGATGGCAGACAATTGTGCCCAGCAAGGCTACAAACCGCTCTTTGTCGGCGACAGCATCGCCATCACCGCCAACCTCGCCTCGGATCCCAACCTCAACGGGTTGCTGGCCGGCCAGACGAACTTTCCGTGGGTGGACAGCTATACGCCGGCGCAGGCCGCCTACCAGCAGGCCGTCAAGCAATACGACCCGCAACTCGCGAGTTCGGCCACGACGGCCGCCGAGTGGTCCGCCGGCATGCTCGCCGTCGCGGCCTCCAGCACGCTCACCGCGACACCGACCTCGGCGGAGTTCTTCCAGGGGTTGTGGGGTATCAAGAACAACAATCTGGGTGGGCTCGCACCCCCGCTCACCTTCAACGCCAACGCGGCGGCAACTCCCTCCAACTGTTTCTTCCTCATGACGCTGCAGAACGGGCAATTCATCGATCTGAACAAGGGAGCTTCGCAATGTGTGTCGTGACCCAAGGACGCCTTCCTGGCGCGGGAGAAGGAGGAACGTTCGATGGACATCGGTAAGTGGCTCCGTCTGCAGTGGGACCGGGTGCTGGCTTGGGCGTTCGTCGTCGTCGGTGCGATCGCCCTGATCATCGGCTGGGTCGGCGTCAGCGGTTCGGCCTACGCGGCCGGTCAGCTGCCGTACATCATCTCCGGCGGCATCGGCGGGATCTTCCTGCTCGGCGTGGGTGCCACGCTGTGGCTCTCGGCCGACCTTCGCGACGAGTGGCGCAAGCTCGACTGCATCGAGGACGCACTCCGGGAGGGTCGACCCGATCCCGACGAGGTACGCCGTCGACCGATGACCAATGCGGTGGCGGGCCGGCGAGTCGGCGAGAGAACAAGGTCACTCGAGACGCGCCGGCGCAGCCAGCCGGCGGTCCCGTCCGTGCTCTGGGGTGCTGAGGACCTCCTCCGTTGGATGATCACGGTCGGCCTGGGCGGCATCGTGGTGGCGGTGTCGTGGTACGTGTGCGCCGGGGACCTCCAGTTCAGCCAACAGGTCGGTCCGACTCGATGCCGCCATCGCCGGGCTGCTGCTGACCGGCATCGGGAACCTGGGCTGGCTCCTCCACGGTCGCCGCGCGCTGGGCGAACGGCGACGCTCTCTGCTGCCCGACGTCACCGTCGCGGACCTCGACCAACCCGCGTCGGTCGGGACGCGTCGCCGCGTCGGCACGGCGGCCGCAACGATCCCCCCGGTGGCAGCGGCCGCAGTCGAGCCGCTCCTGGTCGCGGGTGAGGGCATGGAGCGCTTTCACCGTCCCGAATGCGCTCTGGCGGCGGGCCGAGCGGACTGGACGACCGGGACGCGCCAGGAGCATGAGGCGGCTGGGCGTCGCCCGTGCGGCGTGTGTCGCCCGTGAGCAGCTCACCCTCCATCCTCCTGCGGATCGGCGCCGGAAGTGAGGTTGCGCCGTGGCGCCAGACGCTGGTGAAGGCGGGGGCCATCGGCGCGCTGGTCATCGTTGGCCTCGTCCTGACCGCCGTCTTCTCGGTCGGCCCCTACGTCGTCACCGGGATCGCGGACGGATCGATCTACGCCCTGGCCGCACTCGGACTCGTCCTGACGTACAAGACATCAGGCATCTTCAACTTCGCCATCGGCGCACAGGCGGCAGCGTCGGCGTACGTCTTCTATTCCATGCGGGTGAGCCTCGGCCTCCCCTGGCCCGTCGCCGCCCTTTGCTCGGTGCTCCTCGTCGGACTCGTCGGCTCGCTCTTCCTCGAGCGAATCGCCTTCTGGTTGACCGGGGCACCGGCGGCCATGAAGGTCGTGGCAACCATCGCGTTGATCGTGTTGCTGGAGTCCGTGCTGACCGGGGCCTACGGCGCAGGCGACCCTCCAGTTCGCGCCATTTCTGCCGGTCAAGGGCATCCACGTGTTCGGCGTCACGATCCTCGGCAGCCAGCTCATCGAATTCGCGCTCGGCCGTGGTCGCCACGGTCGGCCTGTATCTCTTCTTCAAGCGGACCCGGCTCGGCGTGTCCATGCACGCCGTGGTCGATTCCCCGACGCTGCTCGCCCTCGAGGCCACCAACCCGGTGACCGTACGCCGCTACGCCTGGGCGATCGGGTCGTGCTTCATCTCGATCTCGGGCATGTTGCTCGCCCCCGCGCTCGGCATCGACGTCAACATCTATCTGCTCGTCTACATCGCCGCCTTCGGCGCGGCCGCGGTCGGCGCATTCACCAGCCTGCCGATCACGCTCGCCGCCGCAATGGGCATCGGCATCACGACCAACATCCTCAGCGACAAACTGGCCGGTCAGACCAACCTGGTCCTCGCCGAGCTCTACACCCAGATTCCGTTCCTCGTCCTCGTGGCGGCACTGCTCTTCGTACCGCGGGCCAAGCTCGTCACCCGCGGCGCCGACGCCGTGCGCAAGCTGCGGCCGGCCCGCACCTTCCCGTCGCCCGTCGTGACCGGGGGGGCGCTGGTGGGGATCGGCGTCGCGATCGCCATCCCCTTCGTGGTCCAAGCGGCCTACGTCAACCAGTACACGACGGGCATCGGATTTGCCGTCGTGCTCGCCTCGCTCGGCCTGCTGCTGTGGACGTCAGGACAGATCTCGCTGTGCCAGATGGCCTTTGCGGCCATCGGCGCGACCACCTTCGGCCATGCCCTTTCTGCCGGCATGCCGTGGCTCGTTGCCCTGGTGGTTGCTGTGCTCGTGGCCGTCGCGGCCGGCGCTCTGGCCGCCATTCCGTCCTTCCGGTTGTCCGGCGTCTACCTCGCCGTGGCCACGTTCGGATTCGGGCTGTTGCTCCAGAACCTGATCTACCCCACCTTCCTGATGTTCGGCCAGTCCGATTTCGTCACCATCGCCCCGGCCGCATCTGCTCGGGATCGACGCCACCTCCGACCGCGCCTACTACTTCGTCGCACTCGTTGTGGCGGCGCTGTGTGCCGGGGTCATCATCGTCCTGCGCAGGAGTCGACTCGGTCGCCTCCTGCGCGGCATGTCGGATTCGCCGGTCGCGCTCGAGGCACACGGCGCCAACACGCGTCTCATGCGGCTGTACGTCTTCGGCGCGGCGGCTGGGATCGCCGCCGTCGGCGGCGTGCTCATCGGCGGCGTGACCCAGTCGGCCGGTGGGACGCCTACCGGCCCGTTCGGGTACTTCAACTCGGTGGTGCTGCTGGCGGTGCTCGCCATCTGCGGCAGTCAGCCGATCCTGTCGCCGGTGATCGCGGCCTTCCTCTTCGAGGTCATCAAGATCTACCCACCCTTCAACCGGCCATGGTTCTCGCGCTACGAGGGGGTCTTCTTCGGCCTCGGCGCTCTCGCCGTGGCGGTGGCACCCGGCATGCACCTGCATTTCGCCGGTCGTCGTACCGCGGCGCGGGAGGGACGAAGCCCCGTCGCCAGTCGCGCCGAGGAAACCCTGCGACCAGAGTTCCGCGTTTCGACCGGCGGGGCCCGACCGTGATGGAGCTCCAGCCGGACCTGAGGATCGACGACGTCACGGTGCGCTTCGGTGGGCTGCGTCGCGGTCAACGGGGTCACGCTTTCCGCTGCTGCCGGCGCCATCACCGGGCTCATCGGCCCAAACGGCGCCGGCAAGACCACGATCTTCAACGCCTGCACCGGGGTCGTCGCCGCGCAGAATGGTCGGATCCGGCTCGGCGAGCACGACCTCGGTCACCTGTCCACGGCCGCCCGCGCCGCGCTGGGTCTCGGCCGCACCTTCCAGCGCATGGAGCTGTTCGACTCCATGACGGTGGCGGAGAACGTCGCGCTCGGCCCCGAGGCCTTCCTGGCGGCGCGCCGTCCTTGGAGCCAACTGGCCTGTACGGGGTCCCAGCGCCGTGACATCGCCGAGCGATCCCGGCGCGCGTGGCGCGCTGCGGAATCGAACCGCTGTCGCGCCTGCGTGTGGGTGACCTCTCGACCGGCCAACGCCGGCTCGTCGAGCTGGCCCGCGCCATCGCAACTCCGTTCCGCTTCCTCCTGCTCGACGAGCCGTCGTCGGGGCTCGATGTGCGCGAGACCGAGCGCTTCGGAGAGATCATCAACGAATTCGTGGCGGAGACGGGTGTCGGCGTCTTGCTGGTCGAGCACGACATGGCGCTCGTCGCAGACGTGTGCAGCTATACGTACGTGCTCGACTTCGGCAACCTGATCTTTGCGGGCCCCTGCGCGCTGGTCCTCTCCTCTGAGACGGTGCGGGCGGCGTATCTCGGTTCGGACGCCGTACACAGCCCGATTCGGACGAGGAGCTCGCCGGCCATGCTTGAGCTTCGAGACGTCTGTGCCGGATACGGCACCGGGAAGGTCCTCGAGCACGTGAACCTCGTCGTGCCCGACGGCGCGGTCGTGGCGCTGCTCGGACCCAACGGTGCGGGCAAGACGACCCTGCTCCGGGTGGCCTCGGGGTTGCTCCCGCCCTCGTCGGGCCGGGTGCTCCTCGACGGCGTCGACGTCAGCAACGCCACGCCCTACGAGCTGGCGCGGGCCGGCATCTGCCACGTGCCCGAGGGGCGAGGGATCTTCCCGACGCTGAGCGTGGCGGACAACCTCCGCCTCCAGGCACGTCCCGAGGTCGATCGGCACGCGGTCGAGTTGGCAGCGGCCGTCTTCCCCCGCCTCGAGCAGCGCCGGAACCAGCTGGCCGGAACGCTGTCGGGCGGCGAGCAGCAGATGCTCGCGCTGTCGCGCGCGTACGTGGCGGAGCCCGTCACGGTGCTCCTCGACGAGGTCTCCATGGGCCTGGCCCCGAAGGTCGTCGACGAGATCTTCGACTACCTCCGTCGCTTGGCCGCCGAGGGTCTCTCACTGCTCGTTGTCGAGCAGTACGTGGCCCGCGCCCTCGAACTCGCTGACTACGTCTACATCCTCAATCGCGGACGGATCTGCTTCGCCGGTGAGCCGGGCGAGGTAAGGGACGAAACAGTGCTGGAGTCCTATCTGGGAGCACTGACCGCATGAGGGCGCGCACGATCATCACCGCGCGCCGGGCGCTCGCGCCGCCTCCGAGTCGTGCAGCTGCTGTCGCTGGGTGCGCTGGTGGCCGGTCTCGGGGGTCTCGCCGTGGCCTCAGGGGCGGGCGCGGAATCGGGCAATACCGGCTCAACGGGATCGGCAGCACCAACACCAACACGTACAACCTGTCGGCTCAGGCGAACGCACTCGACGTCCTCCTGACGGATCCCTCACTCCCGCTGGCCGGAGACCTCAACTACGAGGTCGGACCGTGGGGTGCGGCCTCGACGGTGAACAGCCTCGGCGAGTCGATGTCGGACGCCGGCGCGCCCTACTCTCCGTCGATCGCGACGCTTCCCGGCGTGGTGAACGGGTTGGGGGCAGGCAACCTCCCGCCCTTGCCCCCGCTGCCCGGTTACGTCTCGGCCAGCTACCCCAGAACACCGACCGACCTGCAGAGCCAGGCCGGCTTCAACATCGCCGCGACGGCAGGGGCCTCGACGGCAAAGGGTGCGGTCGGCCTAGGCGTGCAGCCGAGCGGTTCGCCCAACCCGACCTTCTTCGCCACCGCGCAGACGACGGCGAACGACGATGGCAGCGTCACCCTGAACGCGTCGGCCGGCATGGACCTGCTCGACTTCGGGCAGCTCCTCGATCTCGGCAACGTCTCCTCCGCCTTGTCGATGACCCAACAGGCGAACCAACCGCCGAAGGTCACGTCGCAGACGACGCTCGGCACGATCACCCTGCTCGGCCAGTCCACGGGCCTGCTCGGCAACGGTGTCAACGTGTTCGGGGTCGGGGTGCCGATCGACATCACCACCAAGGTGCTTGGACCTCTCAACACGCTGCTGGCCAAGAGCGGCCTCAAGCTGACGTATCTGCCGGTGACGTACACCTATGCCGACGGCACGAGCAGCACCGGCTCGAGTCCCGACACCTCCAAGACGCTCGAGGCGGTCGACTCGGGTGCGTTGCAGGTCGAGTTCAGCCAGAACATCCCTTCACAGGGGCAGGTCACGCTGACCGCGACGCTTGGGCGCGTGTACCTGTCGACCAGTGACACCCCGGGCGTCGGTCCCACCGGCAACTCAGGCACCGTCGGGAACACCGGCAACACGGCCGGCGGATCCACGCTCCCGGGGTCCACGCTGCTGGGGAACACGGGCGCCGTCGTGGGAAACACCGGCTTTGCGGGCACGGGCCAAACCGCGAGTCCGGCGCCGTCGAGTGGGGGCGGCAACGGTCAAACGTTGGCGACAGGACCCGCCTACGCCATCGAGGAGGGCCCGCCCATCGAGAGCGTCTACCTCGTGCTCGTTCTGAGCGCGTTGGCTCTGCTGCTGGCCTCGCAGGCGGTGCGCTATTTGGCCGTCCGCCTGGCGCTAAGCGGGAGGAGCGGATGATCGAGAGCGCAGGAGGGCAAGGAACGATGAGGAAGGTCGTTACCGCTATGACCACGTGTGGGAGGAGCCGGGTCGAATGACGTCGTCGAATCGCAAGCACCGCCTGGGGCGGAGGCGGCCGGGCGTGATCACCGCGATCGTGGTGACCGCGCTCGGCGTAATGTCCTCCGTCGTCGCCGTCTCTTCGGCCGGCGCATCCGCCGCCACGTCCGGGAACTCGGGGAATACGGGCAGCAGTTCGTCGGGAGCGGTCATCACTCCCCTCCTGCAAATGTTCGAATTCGGCAACGGCATCGGCTTGCCGCTTGCCTGCAGCGACGCGGGCTCCGTCATCTCCATCATCGGCACCCAGACGGGGGGCACCTCGGTGACGTCGAAGCTCGTCACCGAGCTCGACAATCAGTGCGCCACTCTGGCCGCCAAGGGCGGGACCTACCTGCAACAGGCCATCACCCAGAGCCCACGCGCTCAGCCTGCTCAATCCGGTGGTCAACCCGCTGATCGCCGACCTCTCGAAGACGCTGAGCACCGTCGGCACACAGTTCGGACCCTCCCTGTCCCCGTTCGGGCCGACCGTCGCCGGGCTCGGGGGCACCGTCGCCTTCTTCGAAGGTTCGTAGCGTGCGGCGGGCGCGCCGAGCGCCGCTCGCCGCCACGCTGATCGTCACGGCCGCGCTGCTCGCAGCGTGCGGCGGGCGGGCTCACATCCCCAGCAGTGGTGCCGCTCCCGCGGCCCGTACGTCGGGAAACGGCGTCGGGGGTTTGACGTCGGCGACCTCCACCACGACGACGAGGTCGGGCACTTCCTCGCTCCCGACCCTTCCGGCCGGCGCGAAGGCGACGACGGCGCCCGCCGTGACGATCCCATCGGCAATGGCCAGCAGCGACCCGACCAAGAAAGCGATCGTCACCGCCTACGAGACGTACCTGGTCGAACTGTCCGGCCTGGACGACAACCTCAGCAAGGGCTACATCGCGCCACTGGCCGCAGTCACCACGACACGGTTGGCCCAGGCGAGCGTCCGGCAGGCGGCGGCCATTCTGGCCGCACGGGAACACGGGGTCGGGACCCTGCGCGACGACCACGTCAGTGTCGTCATGACCGGCACGACCTCGGCCGCGTTGGCCGATTGCCAGGACGAGAACGACTTCTACCTCGTCAGCGACGATTCGTCGACGCCTGATCCATTCGTCGAACGCGGCGATTTCGCGGGGTCGGCCCAGATGGTGTTGCAGGACGGCCACTGGCTCGTCGACGTCTTCACGACCACGCACGTGCCCTGCACCTACTGACGCCCGGCCGTCGGGTCAGCCCTCGGCTCGCAATCTCCCGCCGACCGAACTCAAGTCGGCGCCGGACTGGGCCAGCGCTCGCCCCGGTGCTCCGCCGACGACGCGTCCGGCTTCCGCGTCGAGGAGGGCTTCGGCGTCCACGAGGAGGCCGAGGCGCTGCCGGTTGGCGGCCTGGGGGGCGCTCGCCGGCGCGGGAATGGAGCTGAGAGCGACCTCGGCCGCGTTGAGGGCGGAGATCATCGCGAGCAAGGTCGCCGTGCGCGTGGGCCCGAGAAGTGCCGCGTGGACGCGCTGCGGCGCGGGGGCACCATCCATCCCCACGGCGGCCAACCACGACGTATCCGGTTGCGTCGCCGCTGGCGGCGAGCCGCTGGCGCGCCACGCCGACACGAGCGGTGCCGCGGGCGCAAGACCGACGGCCGACCAGTCCGGGACGTGCGCTGCCGCGGCCACGTCGGCTGTGGAGAGACCCGAACCCAGCAGCGGCGCCAACTCGGCCGTGCCCTGGTCGAACACGATGTCGCCCAGCTGACGGATGCGTTGATAGCTGTGCTGGAGCTGCTGTCGGAGCGCGCCGGATGGGACGTTGGTTGCGGCCTCGTCGACGGCCACGGCCTCGGCGTAGAGGTCGATGCCCGAGATGTAGTCGCTCCGTGCGCTCGCGTGGCCTTCGAGGGCCGGGAGGGACCGCAGGTGGCGTTCCACGCGCCGCAAGGCAGGTACGTCGCGCGCGAACTCCTGGCGCGCCGACCGGGCCGACTCCGACCCCCCCGCCCACGACGTCGCGGCATCGAGGGCGGCGGGCAGCGTCGACTGCAGCGGGCGCAGCTCGCTGAGCATGTGGCGATACCAGGTCTGCGTGTCGTGTGCGGACAGGGCGGCCGCGGCCGCGGCGGTCGCAGGTACGACCCCGGCGCCGGCGAGGCCCACCACGACCCACGCCGTGGCCCGGCGGACGAGCTTCACGGCCGGCCATCCTACGAACGGCGAGCGCACCCGCAGGGTCAGGTGCCCTCGAGGAACGGATAGATCCGCGTGAAGTCAGTCCCCGGATCCGCATCGGCGAACCGTTCCCAGACCGAGGCAGTGACGGAGCCGACAACGCCCGGCACGCCGCGTTGGGCGTCCACGGCCTCAAGGTAGAGCTGGAGGTCCTTGGCCATGAGTGTGTTGGTGAACCCGGCGGCGTACCGGCCGGTCAGCACGTGGTTGGGGAACTTGTCGGTCGTGGCCTGGCTCTGCCCGCTCGACGCGTTCAGCACCTGGAGCATGACGTCCATGTCGAGGCCCACCGCCACGCCGAAGGCCACCGCCTCGCTGGTCGCGGCGAGCGCCACCGCGGAGAGGAAGTTGTTGGCCAACTTGAGGGCCTGCCCAAGTCCCGGTTCATCACCGACCCGGCGGCGTCGGTCGCTCAGTCCGGCCAGCACCGGCTCGACCTCGTCGCACACGACGGTGCGGCCGGCGTACATGACCGAGAGCGTGCGGGCCCGGGCCCCCGCGACACCACCCGACACCGGGGCGTCGACGTAGCCGACGCCGGCCGCAGAGAGGAGCCCGTTGATGCGGCGGGCGGCGGCCACCCCGATGGTCGACGTGTCCACGACCGACGCGGTGCACCGGTCGTCGGTGCGGGCGATGGTGCGCGCCACCAACTCCGACGCCGCACCGTCGGGCAGGCTGAACACCACGACCTCGGTGCAGCGGGCAAGCTCGTCGATGGTTGCAAGGAACGTGGCGCCGGGTGGGCTGTTGTCCGGGCCGGTGATGTCATGGGTCACGACGTCGAGTCCGGACTGCACGAGGTTGGCCGCCAGGACGCTGCCCATGTGACCCAGGCCGACGACGCCGACCCGGCGCACCGTCACGTTTCGACCTCCCGGGCGCGCACCTCCTGCACCGTCCGGTTGGCCGACACTCCGGCCGGCGCCCCGCAATACGCCGCGATCTGGAACAGCAGCTCGTCGAGTTCCTCCGGCCGCACGCCGGCCCGGCCGCTGGCGTCGACGTGCAGGGCGAACTCCTCCATCCGCCCGAGCGCGGCGGTCATGGCGAGCACCACCAGGCTCCTGTCCCGCGTGGACAACGGCCCGCCGCGGGTCCACACACCCCAGGCCATAGAAGTGAGGTACTCCTGGAATTCGGCCGTGGCGGGATTCGGGCTTTCGGCGTAGCGGTCGACGTACGCGTCACCGAGCACCTCGCGGCGCATGGCGCGCGCCGCATCGAGTGGGTCCTTCTCTGCCATGGATCCTCCCATCGGGTGTGGTCGACGACGTTGGGACGCAGACGCGGCCGAACGGATCAGGCGCCCTTGTAGATGCGTCCATCCTTCATCACGAACCGCACGTCCTTGGTCACCTTGATGTCCTCGGAGGGATCGCCCGGCACCGCGATGATGTCGGCCAGATAGCCCGGGGCAAGCCGACCGAGGTCGTGGCTGCGCTCGATCAGGTCGGCGCTCGTCACCGTCGCCGCCTGCAGCGCCTGCATCGGCGTCATGCCGCGGTCGACCATGGAGACGAGCTCTTCAGCCTGGGTCCCGTGCGGGATGGCCGGCGCGTCGGAGCCGCACGCAATCTTCACGCCGGCGGCGAGCGCCTTGCCGAACATGCGGCGGGCCTGGGGGAAGATCTCGGCCGCCTTCTTCTGCAGGATCGGGTGGATGCGGTCGATCGCCATGTGGTCGGCCAGCGCGGTGGTCCCGACCAAGAACGTGCCTGCGTCGGCCATCAACTTGATGGTGTCGTCGGTCGCCAGCGACCCGTGCTCGATGCAGTCGACCCCGGCGCGGACGCAGGCCCGGATCCCGGCGTCGCCGTGCGCGTGCGCGGCGGTGCGCAGCCCGTTGCGATGCGCCTCGTCGACGACGGCGGCCAGCTCCTCGTCCGAGTACTGCTGGCAGCCGGCCGCACTCGAGAACGACATGACGCCGCCGGAAGCGGAGATCTTGATGAGCTTGGCGCCGTACTTCATCTGGTAGCGCACCGCCTTGCGGACCTCGGGCACGCCGTTGGCGATCCCCTGTTCGACGCTCTGGGGCATGATGCCCGGCGCCAGCCCCTGGAACATGGTGGGGTCGAGATGGCCCCCGGTGGGCGTGATGGCGTGGCCGGCGGGGAAGATGCGGGGGCCGGGGAACCAGCCCTGGTCGACCGCCTTCATCAGGTCGACGTCGAGCAGGAACCCCGCCGTGTAGACCATCAGGCCGAGGTTGCGCACGGTGGTGAAGCCGGCCATGAGCGTGGTGGCACAGTTCACCGCACCGCGCAGCGTCCGGTAGACGGGCGAGTCCTTGACCCCGTGCATCGGGTCAGGCAGGCCGTCGGGGCCACCGGGTCCGCCGATCAACATGTTGAGCTCCATGTCCATCAGGCCGGGCAGCAGCGTCACGTCACCGAGGTCGACCTCGGTGGCCGGGCTCGGGACCTCCTTCGGATTCACCGCCACGATCTGGTTGCCGTCGACCACGACCACGGCCGGTGTGCGCACCTCACCGGTCTCGACGTCGACCCAGCGCTCGGCCCTCAGCACGGTCACGTCGCTCATGCAGCCTCCTCTTTCGGTGTTGGTCGTGCCTCGTCGGATCCGCTCGGGTCGGCGGCGTCGCGTCGGGTCAACGGATCGGCTCGTCCCCGCTCATGGTGGTCCGGTGCATCTCGCGGGGGGACGACGGGTCGTAGGGGCAGGCCCGATGCATCACGCCGGTGTTGTCCCATATCACCATGTCACCCACCGACCAGGCGTGCCGGTAGACGCGATCCGGGGCGGTCGACCGCACCACCAGGCCGTCGAGCAGCGCCTTTCCGGCCTCGCGGTCCATCCCCACGACGTGGTCCGCCGAGGCGCCGATCACGAGGGAACGGCGCCCGGAGCGATGGCACCACACCAGCGGGTGCTCACGGTCGGCCTTCTCGCGCCAACGTGCGAGCTCCTCAGGAGTCGGATCGGGGTGCACCAGGCGCTGCGACGCCTCGAAGGAATGCAGGACGCGTACCGCTTCGTACCGTTCCATCTCTTCTTCGGTAAGGTCGTCGTAGGCGGTGTAGGTGCTGGCGAATTCCGTCTCGCCCCCTTCGGCGGCCACGACCTTGGCGCTCAGCATCGTCGCCTTGGTGGGGACCTCGTCCTGGGCGCCGTCGATGTGCCAGGCGAACGTGCCGCGCAGGTAGTCGGCGGCCGCGTTCTTCGCCGGGTCGAGCGTCACGATGAAGACGCGCGGGGGCGCTGCAGGCTCCGCCTTGCCGACGTCATCGAGCCGCTTCGAGAACGCGACCTGGGTGTCGTCGTCGATGTGCAGCCCCCGGAAGACAAGGACACCGTGTTCTTCGAGCGCATCCATGCAGTAGGCCGGCAGCGCATCGGCGTCGAGCAGGTGCGACCGTTCGACGCCGTGGACCTCCGCTCCCACCGTGGACCCGAGCCGCACGATCGTCAGGGTGTTCAGAGGTACCACGCCCCGTTGACGTTGATCTGCTGACCGGTGATGTAGCCCGCTTCCTCCGAGCACAGGAATGCGCAGGCGGCCGCGATGTCCTCTGGTGTGCCCAGCCGGCCGAGCGGCGCCCGCGCCACCACCTGATCCAAACTGGCCATGGCGCCCGACTCCATGGGTCGCCGCATCATCGGTGTGTCGATGGCGCCCGGCGGGATGGTGTTCACGGTGATGCCGCTCGAACGCGAGGTCGAGGGCCAGCGCCTTCGTCAGCGCGATGACCCCGCCCTTCGAGGCGACATAGTGGGCCATCCGCTTCGTGCCCGACTGCGCGGAGGACGACGAGATGGTGACGATGCGGCCCCACCCGGCTTCCGTCATGTCGGGCACGACCGCCTGCGCGCAGTGGAACGTCCCTGTCAGGTTGACGGAGAGAATGCGCTCCCAGGTGGCGACGTCGATGTCGAGGAACTTCGAGAAGCCCTCGATACCAGCGCTCGTGACCAGGATCCCGACCGGGCCGAACGCAGCGCGGGCCCGCTCCATCGCTGCATCGACGGCGGCGCGGTCGCTGACGTCGACGGTGACGGCCAGCGCGCGTCCACCGCCGGACTCGATCTCCTTGGCCACCTGCTCGGTGGCGTCGCCGTCGATGTCGAGAACGGCGACCCCGTGGCCCTCGGTCGCCAGGCGCTGGCAGATAGCCCGGCCCATGCCCGAGCCGCCGCCGGTGACCACCGCGGTCCGTGCTGTCTCCGAGCGCCCCTCAACCATGCCGGTCTCCCACGTCGCGCCGCCTCCCCATTCGTTCTCAAGCGTCCCTAGCGTCCAGCGATAGCATGCTATACCTTAGATGAGAACGGCATTTCCACAGCGAGGGGAGCCCAGTCATGCGGATGGGTCTGCAGGTCAGCGCAGACAGGGGTCGCTACGCCACCAAGGTGGAGAAGCTCCAGGCCGACGCCCGCTGGGCTGACGAGGCCGGCCTCGACACCGTCTGGACCCCGCAGATCCCCGACGAGTTCGACGTCATGACGGCCGCCACTTTGCTCGGCGCAGCGACGACCCGAATCGAAGTCGGTACGTCGGTGGTGCCGATCCAGCCGCGGCACCCCATCGTGCTGGCCCAACAAGCCTTGTCGACGCAGGCCGTGTGCGGGGGGCGCTTCACGTTGGGGCTCGGCGTCTCGCACCATTGGATCATCGCGGACATGCTCGGCCTTCCGTACGAGCGGCAGGCCACGACCATGCGGTGCTACCTCGACGTGCTGGACCAGGCCCTCGGTGGACCCGGCCTCGTCGAGGTGGACAACGAGCTGTTCCACATTAAGAACCCGCTCGACGTCACCGACCTGGCGCCGACACCGGTCATGATCGCCGCCCTGGGCCCGGTCATGTTGAGGCTGGCCGGCGAGCGCGCCGCCGGCACCGTCCTGTGGCTGGCCGACGAGCGCACCATCGGCTCGCACGTCGTGCCGCAGATCACCAAGGCGGCGGAGTCGGCCGGCCGTCCCGCCCCGCGCGTGATGGCGGGTGTGCCCGTCTGCCTCTGCGGCGACGATCAGATCGACGCGGCGACCGAGCGGACGAACCGGACGTTGAGCGAGGTGGTGGACTCGCCGAACTACGCGCGTCTGATGCAGCACGGCGACGCCCGGAGGATCGGCGACGTCCTCATCTGCGGCAGCGAGGCGACGATGGAGAAGCGCCTGCGCAGCTTCGCCGACGCCGGCGTCACTGACCTCAACGCGCGGATCGTCCCGTTGGGCGAGGGCCGTGACGAGATCAAGGCGTCGGCCGAACGCACCCGGGACTTCCTGGCGGCGGTGGCGCCGTCGTTGCGCGCCGCCGGCTGAAGGGCCTCGGGCGGCGCCGCTCTATTCGGTGACGATGCCCCGCGAGACGAACTCCCACATCTCGTCGGCGGCGCTCGTTGCGTCCTGCGGCTCGGTCCCGCTGATGGTCGAACCGTACGCAGCGTTGAACATGATGGTGGAGAGGATGCCCCCGGCGACGTCCTCGCCGGCGAAGGTGGACCGGACGACTCCGGCCTCGACGGCGTCGGACAAGGTCTTCTCGAGCAGCGCGACCAAGGGCACGAACGCCCGGGAGGCTTCCTCGTGGTGGGCGGTCAAGAGCTGGTGGCAGAACTCCGCCAGCACCGGGGTGGGGTTGTTCTTCGACGCCCGGCCCTTGGGCGCCGGCAGGCACATGCGGTAGTACTCGGTCACGAAGCGGTGCAGGCGCTCGAGCGGCGTGCGTTCCTTGGCCACCTGCTCCTCCAGGCGCTCGGCCGTGGAGCGGATGGCCTCGTCGAAGAGCGCCAACAGCAGCTCGTGCTTGCCGGCGAAGTACTGGTAGAAGCTGCGTAACGACTGGCCCGAGCGGTCGACGACCTCTTGGACGGTGAAGTCCCGGCCGGATTCTGCGCTGGCGAGCAGCTCGAAGCCGGCGTCGAGGAAGCGCTGGACCCGGCCCTCGCTCCGCACACGGGCCGAGTCGAGCGAGCGGGCGACGGCCATATCCCTCCGGCGTACCGGCGCGTCCGGAACGGGCTGGGCGGTCGGATCGTCGGCGGCGGACATCGTCTGAGTGTATCTCGTTCCCCCTAATTGAGAGCGGGACTCTCCCTCATCCCGGGTCCGCGATGAAGAAAATCTGCAAACGGTGTTCCCGCACGTCGGCACACCTCCGGTCGGGTGTGGAGCGGCCAGAACCGCACGGTCAATTGCAGATTTAGAGAATGCTGTTATCGTGACCCGGCATGGCCGCGGCGCGCACCGCCGACATCATCGAGCTCGAGCAGGTCCTGGCCCGCTACGCCGTCGGCATGACGCGCGACGACGTCGAGGCCGTCATGGAGGTGTTCACGCCCGACGGGACGTACAGCGCCTTCGGTCGACGCTACACGCTCGAGGACTTCCCGACGCTGGTGGCCGCCGCCCCCAAGGGCCTCTTCCTCACCGGGACGCCGGTCCTCGAGCTCGACGGCGACTCGGGCACGGGCCAGCAGCCGCTCTGCTTCGTGGAGCAGACCACCCACGACATGCGCATCGGCTGGTACACCGACACGTACCGCCGGACCGAGCAGGGCTGGCGGCTGCAGACCCGCGCCATGACCTTCCTGCGGCGCAGCGGCGCCCGCGACTCGGGCAAGCCACACGATCCCACCCGCCCGTTGCCCGACCGGACACGGAGGCCGACGAGGCGGCGCGTCATGGAGCTCGGCGAGTTCAAGGACGGCGGTCGACCGCTGGCTCGACGAGCAGGCGCGCCGAGCTGGCGGCCGACTTCGACGGCATCGGGACGCTCGACCAGCAGATGGCCCAGCTGCGCAAGGTCAAGCGGCTGGCCTACGACGCCGGGTTCATGCGCATGGGGTGGCCCGAGCGCGTCGGCGGCCTCGGCGGGTCGACTCTGCTGCGGGCCTACCTGGGCGAGGCCCTTGACCGCGCGCGACCTCGTCGAGCCCGGCATCTACTCCATGACCGAGGTGCTGGCACCGACGATGATCGACTACGCCCCCGCCGAGCTCGCGGCCACCATGGTGCCGCGGCTGCTGCGCGGCGACGAGACCTGGTGCCAGGGGTTCTCGGAGCCCGGCACGGGGAGCAACCTGGCGTCGCTGGCGTGCCGCGCGGCACCCGATCGGCGACGGCTGGCGGGTGAACGGCCAGAAGGTGTGGACGAGCCTGGCCCAGTACGCCGCAGCGCTGCGTCCTGCTCACCCGCACCGGAACGCCCGAGTCGGCCCACCGTGGCATCACCGCCTTCTTCGTCGACATGGACAGCCCCGGCATCACCGTGCGACCGATCGAGACGATGCACGGCGTCCCCGAGTTCTGCGAGGTGTTCTTCGACGACGTCTTCGTGCCGCTCGAGCGCATGCTCGGCGAGGTGGACGGCGGCTGGTCCGTGGCCATGGACCTGCTGCCCTACGAGCGCAGCACCGCGCTGTGGCACCGCGCCGCCTACCTGCACCGACGGCTCGAGCAGCTCCTCGCCGCGGCGCCGGCGGGTTCGCTCGACCCGATGGCGGTGGGCGAGGCGATCCAGCTGGTCTGCGCCTTCCGGGCCCGTTCCCGCGCCACCCAGCACCGGCTGGCGACCGGCGAGCACGCTCGGCCCCGAGACGTCGATCGACAAGGTGCTGGTCGCCACGGCCGAGCAGGCGGTGTTCGACCTCGTGGCCGACGGCCTCGGGCCGGCGGTCGCGCTCGGCGACGACCCGGTCAGCGAACGCTGGCGCGCCGAGTTCCTCTACTCCCGGGCCGCCACGATCTACGGCGGCAGCGCCGAGATCCAGCGCAACATCATCGCCCGGCGGCTGCTCGACCTCGGCGCGGATCGATGAGGACAACCGAGCCCACGGCACCGTGATGGATGCGTCCGAACGCACGCTGTTCGCTGACGCGATCCGCCAGATCACCTCGACGCGCAGTGGCGACGAACTGGACGCCGCCCTGGTCGAGCTCGGGTGGAGCGAGGCCCTGGCGGAGGACCGTGCCAGCGCGGTCGCCCTGCTCTTCGAGGCTCAGGGGGAGGCGAACGCAACGTCGTCGGCGCTCGACCAGGTGTTGTCCGCCGCCCTCGGCCTGCCGGACCCTGATCGGGCGGCCGTCGTCCTGCCGCCGTTGCGTGTCGTGGCGCCGCCGGGCCGCGTCGACGCCGGCGCGCGTCGACGTCCGCGGGCTCGGGACCGCCGCGCTGGGAACCCGCGACACCGCGACGGTCGTGGCCACGGGCGAAGCAGGCGACGAGTTGTTCGTCGTGACGACAAACGCGCTGCACGTGACGCCGGTCTCGGGCCTCGACCCCGCGCTCGGCCTCGTCAAGGTCTCGGGCTCGTTCGACCGGGCTTCCTTGCCCCACCCCGGGGTCGTCGACTGGAGCGACGCGGTGGCCGCCGGCCAACTCGCCCTCGGTCACGAGCTCGTGGGAACCGGGCGGGCGATGCTCGACCTGGCCCGCATGCATGCGCTCGAGCGGGTCCAATTCGGTCAGCCGATCGCCTCGTTCCAGGCGGTGCGGCACCGCCTCGCCGAGAGTCTCGTCGCGCTCGAGGCGGCGGCCTCGTTGCTCCGCGCTGCTTCTGACGAGCCCTCCCCCATCACCGCGGCCATGGCCAAGGCGTTGGCCGGAAGGTCGGCGCGCACCGTCGCCCGCCACTGCCAGCAGGTCCTGGCCGGCATCGGCTTCACCACCGAGCACGACCTCCACCATTTCGTCCGCCGGACCTACCTCCTCGACCAGCTGCTCGGCGCCGGCAGCGTGCTCACCCGCCAGCTCGGCGCCGAGGTCTTGGCCGCCGGGTCGCTGCCGGCCTCGTTCCCCCTCTAGGGAGCGCCCGCATTCACCCTGGTCGAGGCGGCTCTTGACTCAAGGGCGGGAACTTTTCCTCGCGCCGCACGCAAAATGTCGATTTCGGCCTGCGTCGTTCGTGTAGCGGGTGCGGCAAGGTCGCCGCGACTATCAGAGGAGGTCGAGCATGAGCAGAATCGTCGTGATGAACCACGTGACCCTGGACGGCGTGATGCAGGGACCGGGTCGGGCCGACGAAGACACCCGAGGTGGATTCCGGCATTCCGGATGGGGCCACCGCGCCGCATCGGCGCCCGACGGTGCGCTGCAATCGGCAATGGGCGACGCGGATGCAGGCCGGCGGCGGCCTCACCGGATGGCTCTTCGGACGGCGCACGTACTCCGACCTGCTCGACTATTGGAACCGCCAGAGCGACAACCCCTTCGGGCCGATGCTGAACGAGACGCCCAAGTACGTGGTCTCGACCACGCTCACCGAACCGCTTCGGTGGCCCAACTCCACGCTGCTGCACGGCAAAGTGGCCGAAGCCGTCGGCACGCTCAAGGAGCAATCCGAGGGCGTGCTCGCCATCATGGGCAGCGGCGAGCTCATCGCTTCGCTGATGGCGGCCGACCTGATCGACGAGTTCTTGCTGATGATCCACCCACTGGTGCTCGGCAGCGGACGCCGGCTGTTCCCCGACGGCGTGGACGCTGCGCTGCGGCTGACTTCCAACACCACGACCTCCACCGGCGTCGTGATCGCCACGTACGAACCGGCCACGGACTGAACGGGCACGAGCCCGTTCCCAACAAGAGGAGTCCACGATGACGCAGTACCTACTCAGCATCTACCAACCCGACGGTGACCCTCCCCCCGCCGACGAGCTGGCGCAGATTTCGCTCGACCTGCAGGCCCTGCGCGCGGAGCTCCGCGCCGCGGGCGCATGGGTGTTCGCCGGCGGCCTGGTGGGGCCGGGCGCCGCCAGGGTGGTGCATCCTCGTCGGGAGAAGATGCCGATGACCGACGGTCCCTACGTCGAGGCCAAGGAGCACATTGGCGGGCTCAATATCATCGAGGTCGCCGACGACGAAGAGGCGCTCGCGTGGGCGAGAAAGCTGGCACGCGCGACGACGCTGCCGATCGAGGTCCGCCCGTTCCTGGGCCAGCCGGACGACTGACGGCATCGGGCCGGCCCGTGGAGGCCGGCAGGCCACTCGATTATGCTTCTCCCAGATTTTGATAACTAGGTTTCCGCCTGGTGAGAGACGTCGGGCAGAGAGGGGTGGGCGATGACGGCAGCGACCGGCCACGAAGTGAGGATGCTCGTCGACGGCGAGCTGATCGAGGCCGATAGCGGACGGACCTTCGACAACGTGAACCCGGCGACCGAGGAGGTGCTCGGGCCGGTGGCGGACGCCTCGGCGCCCGAGATGCACCGCGCCATCGACGCGGCCCGGCGGGCCTTCGACGACACCGACTGGTCGACCAACCGGGAGCGGCGCAAGGAGTGCCTGGGCCAACTCCAGGACGCGCTCGAATCCGAGCGCGAGGAGCTCCGAGAGGAGCTCATCCTCGAGGTCGGATGCCCACGCATGACGACGCACGCCAATCAGCTCGACATCCCGTTGGACGGCGCGCTCAAGTACCCCACCAAGCTGATCGACGAGTTTCCCTGGCGCACCGACCTGTCCGAGGTCGTCGACCGCAGGGGCACCGCCAACACCCGCCAGATCTGGAAAGAACCGGTCGGCGTGGTGGGTGCGGTCGTGCCGTGGAACTTCCCGCTCGAGGTGACGCTCAACAAGCTCGGCCAGGCTCTCGCCACCGGCAACACGGTGGTGCTCAAGCCGGCGCCGGACACGCCGTGGAACGCCACGCGGCTCGGGCGCCTCGTCGCCGAGCAGACCGAGTTCCCGCCGGGCGTCCTCAACGTCGTCACTTCTGCGGACCATCTGGTCGGCGAAGAGCTCACGCTGTCGCCCAAGGTCGACCTGATCTCGTTCACCGGCTCGACCGCCGTGGGCAAGCGCATCATGGAGAAGGGGGCGGCGACGCTCAAGCGCGTCTTCCTCGAGCTCGGCGGCAAGTCCGCCACCATCGTGCTCGACGACGCCGACTTCGCCACCTCGGTGCCTTCAGGCATCGCCGTGTGCTTCCACGCCGGCCAGGGCTGCGCCATCCAGACCCGGATGCTCCTGCCCCGGTCGCGCTACGACGAGGGCGTCGAGATCCTCAAGGCCACCCTGTCGTCGGTCGCCTACGGGGATCCCCAGCGCCCCGACGTCCTCATGGGCCCGGTCATCTCGGCCAAGCAGCGCGACCGCGTGCTCGGCTACATCGACAAGGGCGTCGCCGAGGGGGCCACGCTCGCCCTCGGCGGTGGGCGCCCGGCCGACCTGCCCAAGGGGTGGTTCGTGGAGCCGACCCTCTTCACCGACGTCGACAACTCCATGACCATCGCCCAGGAGGAGATCTTCGGGCCGGTCCTCGTCGTCATCCCCTTCGACGACGACGAGGACGCGGTGCGCATCGCCAACGACAGCGTCTACGGGCTCTCCGGCGGCGTCTTCTCCGGCTCGCTCGAGCGCTCGCTGCGGGTGGCCGAGCGCATCCGCACCGGGACGTTCGCCGTCAACGGCGGGATGCCCATCGGGCAGGCGGACATCCCCTTCGGCGGCTACAAGCACAGCGGGATCGGCCGTCAGAACGGCCTGGCCGGATTCGACCAGTACCTCGAGACCAAGGCGGTGGCCTGGCCGACGCCCGGCTAGGGCCGCGTCGGGGTCGAACACGATGACCGACCACAGCCCGGTCCTCCGGGAACACGGTTACCACGAGCTCCGCGTCAAGGACGTGGTGCACGAGACGCCCGACGCGAGTTCGTTCGTGCTCGATGTGCCCGACGGGTTGCGGGCGACCTTCCACTACCGGCCGGGCCAGTTCTGCACGTTCCGGGTGCACGTCGACGGCGACGAACAACTGCGTTCGTATTCGATGTCGAGTGCTCCCGAGACGGACCGCGACCTGACCGTGACGGTCAAGCGCGTGGCGGGTGGGCTCGTCTCGAACTGGTTCCTCGACCACGTCGGCGTGGGCGACGTGGTCGAGGTGACCAAGCCGGGCGGGGTGTTCTGCCCCCAAGACGCTGCGGACCGCCAGGTCCTCGGGTTCTGCGGCGGGAGCGGGATCACGCCGGTCATGTCCATCATCAAGCACGTGCTCGCGTCCACGTCACGTTCGGTCCGCCTCCTCTACGCCAACCGTGACCGCGACTCGGTGATCTTCGAGTCGGTCCTGCTCACGTTGGCCGGCGGCCACCCGGGTCGGCTCGAGGTGCGGCACCACTTCGACGCCGGCGGTGGCTTCTTGACGGCGGACGACGTCGTCGCCTTCGTGGGCCCGGACGCGGCGAGCGCCGACTGCTACGTGTGCGGCCCCGCCCCGTACATGGACCTGGTCGAAGGGGTCCTGTTGGATCTCGGCGTCGGTCGTGATCGCCTCTTCATCGAGCGCTTCCTCGTGGAGCAGCAGGAGAAGGACGCGGCGGCGATCGCCGGCACCACCGGGGCGTCGACGGACGTGCCCGACGACGTGACGGTGATCCTCGGGGGGAAGAAGGCGGTCATCAAGTACAAACCGGGCGACACGCTGCTCGAGACGGCGCGTCGGGGCGGGCTCCGGCCGCCCTTCTCGTGCGAGTCGGGCAACTGCGCCACCTGCATGGCCTTCTTGAAGGAAGGCTCCGTCTCGATGCGCGCCAACAACGCGCTCACGCCCGAGGAGGTGGAGGAAGGCTGGGTGCTCACCTGCCAGTCCCTCCCGTCGGGCCAGACTGTGACCGTCGAGTACGAGGCGATGTGAGCGCCGGGGAGGGCAACGACATGCGCGACATCCGCGAGTTGAAAGACGACCCCGAGGCGTACCGACTAGAGCTCCAGCGTCGCTGGAGCGGCCTGCTGAGCTACCGCTACATCGGCCGCAACCACTCCTCCATGAACCTCGGGCCGGAGGACAACACGGTGCGGATCCGCCACGACATGCGCAACGACGCCGGCGGGATCATGGTCGCCCCGCTCGCCATCTCGTCGCCCGAAGGCGGGCGATCCGACCTGGACGCCGTGCCGAATCCGGTGATCGCGTCGGTGCAGATCCTCGACCCGGGCTTCGACGTGCAGACGGTCGAGGTGCGCGGCTCGGGGTCGATCCACCAGGGCCGCACCATGGGCTACGGGCGCTGCCTCATCGTCGACGCGGCGAACCGCGGACCGCGTCATCGCCTTCATCGACGGGCAGGGCGCCAGCATCGGGGCGCCCCCCGAGGGGCTCGAGCGCATGGACGTCGACGACGCCAAGCTCGAGATCGAGGACTCACCCGATCTGCCGCCCCTGTGGCAGGTCTTCGGCGCCTCCCGGCGCGGCGACGGCCGCTGGGCGCTGCCCGAGCTCAGCGTCGAGTTCGCCTCCCCAGACGCCGCGCTCCACATCGGGCCGCAACACGTCGTCCTCGAGACCGCGGCCGTGGACCTGGCGGCCGAACTGGCCGGCACCCGTCGGCTCCAGGTCCGGAGTTGGCATGTCATGTTCCTCGCCCGGGGCAAGGTCGGTCCCTTCCGGGTCGACGGGACGGCGCACGGCGCGCCTGGCGGGCTGATCGGGGTCCGCCTGCTCATCCACGACGAGGGCAACGGCGATCGCGCCATCACCTCGGGATCGGCCGTGCTGGAGGTTCTCGCCTAGGAGGGGGCTGGACCACCGTTGCTCCGCTGCGGGCCCCGGGGTAACGTGTACCAAATATTCGTTCCACACGGCCGACACGGCCGGCTCCTCGGTGGGAGGGCGCCATGCAGATGAACGACATGATCCTCGTCTCCGTCGACGACCACATCGTCGAACCCCCTGACATGTTCAACGGGCACATCCCGGACCGGTACAAGGACGATGTACCCAAGGTGGTGACCAAGGACGACGGCACCGACGCCTGGGTGTTCGAGGGCCAGGAGGCCACCAACGTGGGGCTCAACGCCGTGGCCGGCCGGCCGCCCGACGAGTACGGGGCCGAGCCGACCCGCTTCAGCGAGATGCGGCCCGGCTGTTTCGACATCCACGAGCGCATCCGAGACATGAACGCCAACGGCGTGCTGGCCTCGCTCAACTTCCCGTCCTATCCGCAATTCTGCGGCCAGTACTTCGCCCGGGCCTCGGACAAGGACCTGGGGCTGGCGGTGTTGCGCGCCTACAACGACTGGCACGTCGACGAGTGGTGCGGCACCTACCCCGGCCGCATGATCCCTTTGTCGCTGCCTCCCATCTGGGACGTGGACAAGATGGCGGAGGAGGTCCACCGCATGGCGCAGAAGGGCTGCCACGCGGTGACGTTCTCGGAGAACCCCGAGAAGCTCGGCTACCCCTCGATCCACAACGACCACTGGGACCCGTTCTGGCGGGCGTGCAGTGACGAGAACACCGTCGTCTGCCTGCACATCGGCTCGTCGTCGCAGGTGGTCATCACCTCCATTGATGCGCCGGTGGACACGCTCATCACGTTGCAGCCCATCAACATCGTGCAGGCGGCAGCCGACCTGGTGTGGTCACCGTTGCTCCGCAAATTCCCCGACCTGACGATCGCACTGAGCGAGGGAGGGATCGGATGGATCCCCTACTTCCTCGAGCGGGTGGACCGGGTGTACAAGCAGCACCGGGCCTGGACCCACCAGGACTTCGGCGACAAGCTGCCGAGCGAGGTCTTTCGGGAGCGGATCGTCACCTGTTTCATCGACGATCCGTTCGGCATCGAGAGCCGGAACAAGCTCAACCTCGACATGATCACCTGGGAGTGCGACTACCCGCACTCGGACTCCTCGTGGCCGCTCTCTCCCGAATTGCTCGCCGAGTCGCTCGCCGACGTCCCCGATCGAGAAGTGGCGAAGATCACGCACCAGAACGCGCTGCGCCTCTTCTCCTTCGACGCCTTCTCCCACGTCCCGGCCGCGCTGGCGACGGTGGGGGCGCTGCGGGCACAGGCGACCGATGTCGACCTCGGCTACCGCTCGTCGGCCCGGCTCAAGAAGGTGGGCACCGAGCCGGTCAGCGTGCTCAACCTCGTCGAGAGCCTGCCGTCGGCGAGTTGAGCCGTCTCCTGCCACCAGACAGTGATGTGAATACAAACAGGATGGAGAAGATCCGAACGGACTGCCCGGCGTTCGGTCTGAACCGCGTCATTGCTAGCCGCCGCAGATTGCCCGCCTCCACATGGAGACGACGGGTGAAGGCCGTGGTGACCGCGGCGATCCTGGTCTCCGCCTCGCTCCTTGTTGCCCCCGCCGCTGTCGCGTCCAGCCCGACGCAGTCGGTGGCGGAACATTGGGTGGCCAGCTGGACCGCGAGTCCCACGGACTCCTTGACCCCAGTCGACGCCGCCGGCTTTCCCGTCCCCGAAGTCCTCCTGAATCAGACCCTACGCATGATCGTCACACCGCATCGAGGCGGCGCGCAGTTGCGCCTGCATCTCTCGAACCGTTTTGGCCACGCGCCAGCGCAGTTCGGGAGTGTGACCATAGGTGTGGAGGGAGCAGGGACGGTCTCCGACATCACCCCCGTGACGTTCGAAGGGAAGGCCGGGGTCAGCGTTCCCGTTGGCCAAGATGTCGTGAGCGATCCCATCGCCTTCGCCTTCACGGCCTTCACTCCGCTGGCGGTCAGTTTGTTCATGCCGGGTGTTCAGAGCTTTCCGACCAAGCACTGGAACGCCAATGCCACGTCGCACTACGCGCCTCCGGGCACGGGCGACCTGACAAAGCTCGCGAGCAACGGTCGCTTCTCATTGCGGACCGAGGCGTGGATGTACATCGACGGGGTCGACGTCGAGGCCCCGGCCGCCACCGGCGCGATCGTGGCATTCGGCGACTCCATCACTGACGGGTTCGTCGCCTCGACGCCGGTCAGCTTGCCCACGAGCTTGGCGATCGCCGACAAGAACGGTCGATACCCCGACGACCTGCAACGCCGTGTCGACGCCGCCGGTATCCCGATCTCGGTTGTGAATGAGGGAATCAGCGCCAACCGCCTGGTTACCGGCGGCTTTGGTCTCCTCATGGGTCCGAGTGGCGTGCAGAGGTTCCAACAGGACGCCCTCGATCAACCCGGTGTAAGAGGTGTGATCCTTCAAGAGGGGATCAACGATCTCGGCATCCCCCCACCAATCACCACCCCGAGCGAGCTCATCGCCGGCTACGAAAAGGTGATCGCCATGGCCCACGCCCAGGGCGTGAAGATCTGGATCGGAACACTCCTCCCCGCCTCGAACGCCATCATCGACGGTCCAGCAAGCTCACCTCTGAGCGAAATCTACCGAGAACAGGCAAACGCCTGGATCAGAGGCCAGCATCTCGCAGATGGGGTGATCGACTTCGATGCCGCGCTGCGAGATCCCAATGACCCGACGGTGCTCAATCCCCTCTATGCAAGCGTGGATCACCTGCACCCGAACCTCCTTGGTTACGAGGTGATGGCCGCCACGGTGAGCCTCTCGATGCTGGAAACTGCTCTGTCCTGAGAGTCTGACCACCTCGATCTGCCGCTCACCGACGGCGATCAGGAGGGCAGGCCCCCCGCCCACTTGAGCAGCGCGCCGGCATCGACTCTGATCTGCTGGCCGGTGATGTAGCGCGCCTCGTCCGAGGCGAGGAACACAACCAGGTTGGCGATGTCCTCGGGCTCGACGTACGGGATCGGCATGGCGTGGAAGAAGGAGAAGGTCAGCTCCGCATCCTCGCGGGTGGGCTCTTCGAGGTCCGGGCGGAACACCTTGTACATCTCGCGGTTGTGCAGGAGGTGGGTGTTGCAGTTCGTCGGGTGGACGCAGTTGACCCGGATGGAGCGGTGCGCCAAGTGAAGCGCCATCTGCTCGGTGTACTGCTGGAGCACCTGCTTGGACCACTGATAGCCGGCGCCTCCGGGACCGAACGCGGGGTGCGACGTGGCCCCCGTGATCATGCCGGCGGTCGAGCCGGTCAACACGATCGACCCCTGCTCGCCGAGGTGGCCGTGCGAGACGGCGACGGTATGCATCACACCGAGCAGATCGACGTCGGTCGCGTCCACGAAGTCCTGGGCGTCGGCCGGCGCCGGGGTCATCGGCATGATGCCGGCGTTGGCCACGACAATGTCGAGTCGGCCGAGGTCCGCCAATCCGGCGTCGAGCGCCTCACGCAGCTCGGCCCGTTCGCGCACGTCGGCTTGCTGGGCGACGATGCGACGCCCGCGCTCCTTCACGAGCCGTTCGGTCTCGGCCAGGTCCTCGGGGGAGGCGAGCGGGTAGCGGTTGGACTCGATGTCGTGGCAGATGTCGACCGCGATGATGTCCGCCCCCTCCTCCGCCATGCGCACGGCGTGGGCCCGCCCCTGACCGCGACCGGCGCCCGTAATGAACGCCACCTTCCCTTCGAGTCGGCCTGCCATAGGACTCCCTTCCTTGCTTTCGTAGCCGTTCGGACTCGGGACTTCGACGTTCAGCCGAAGAGGACCGGGATCGACGTCGGTGAGCGGAACACCTGGCCCCTGATGTGCGGGTCGTCGCCGGCCGGGTCGAGGCGCAGGTTCGGCAAACGGTCCAGTAACAGGTTGAGCGCGACGCGCATCTCCATCCGGGCGAGGTGCAAGCCGAGGCAGGCGTGGGGCCCGTTGCCGAAGGAGATGTGCGGCTTGGGGTCACTCCGGTAGATGTCGAACCGGTCGGGATCGGGGTAGCGGGCTTCGTCGCGATTCGCCGAGGCCAACATGAGCATGACGGTCGACCCGACGGGAACCAGAACGCCGCCCACCTCGGTGTCCTTGGTGGCGATGCGCGTGATGTTGAGGAGCGGGAGCTCGTAGCGCAGCAGCTCCTCGATCGCCTGGGGGACGAGGCTTCGGTCGGCGCGCACGGCCTCGAGCTGGTCGGGGTGCGCCAGCAGGGTGAGCAGCAGGTTCCCCGTCGAGCGGTACGTCGTCTCCACACCGGCGGGAAGGAGCAACCGCACGAACGAGAAGATCTCCTCGTCGCTCAGGTGCTCGCCGTCGAGCTCGGCCTGGGCCAGGTCGCTGATGAGGTCTTCTTGCGGGTCGCGGCGACGTTGCTCGAGGATCGCCGAGACGTACTGCTTCACCTCTTGGGAGGCGGCGATCGCCTGGTCCTGCTGGCTGAGGAAGCTCAGGATCGCGATCGACCAGCGCTGGAACTGCTTGTAGTCGTCGCGCGGGAGCCCCAGCAGCCTCGCGATGATCTGGGTCGGGTAGGGGAAGGTGAACTCGGTCACGAGCTCGGCGTGGCCGCGATCGACGAACCGATCGATCAGGCCGTTGGCGACCTGCTCCACCAGATCGGACTCCCAACGCGCCAGCATCTTCTGGCGGAACGCGGTCGACACGAGGGCCCGGTACCGGCGGTGCCGCTCGCCGTCCATACCCAAGATGATGTGCTCCCCCATGACGGGCCCCATGATCAGGTCGATGATGTGCCCAGACGAGAACGTCTCACCGTCGCGCAGCACGCGGGCGACGTCGTCGTAGCGGTAGAGGAAGAAGACCGACGCCGCGTCCTCATGGGGCATCAGCGACGAATCGAGGCACTGGACCGGCGTGTTTCGTCGTGCCTCAGCGAGCTCGGGGTAGGGGTCCCGCACGTCGCCGGCCACGGCGTCGTCGAAGAGGCCGAACTCTTCGTCCGGGTCCGCCGTACCGGCGTCGCCGTCGAGCACCACGCTGGTTTCTGCTTCCTCCGACGCTGCCACAGCCCGTCCTCCCGATGTGGACCAAATGTTCGTTCACCGAACGTAGTGGGAGGGCTGATGGGGTGTCAATCGGAGGTGCGGCCGCCCCGCCGCAGGACCCTCTCCCTGCGCCGGTCCGTTCTCGGGCCATTCTTTTCTGGCGCAGCGATCAGGGGCTGAGCTGCCCCGTCGGTCGGATGACGAGCTCGTTGATGCACACCCCGGGCGGCAGCGCGAGCATCATCGCGATGACGTCGCCCAAGACGGCCGATGCGGCGGGACCTGTCCCGTCGACGAACATCGGCGCGTCGAACGGCGGCACCTCGCCGTCCACCACGTCCGCTGCCATGAGGCCCTCGGTGTCGAACATGCCGGGCATCACGTAGCTGACGTTGACTCCAGACTGCGCAAGCTCGAGCCGCAGCGCGTCGAACGCGGCGCGCAGCCCGCGCTTTGTCGCGGCGTAGATCCCCGTGCCGGGCATCGGGGTCAAGGCCCCGGTCGAGCCCACGAGGATGACGTCGCGCCGAGCGCTCGCTTCGAAGCGGGTGACCGTTGCCTGGACCGCGGCGAGTGGTCCGAGCAGGTTGAGCTCCATGAGGTCGCGCCAGCGCTCAGGGCTGCCCGACATGATGGTGCCCACCATGCCCCGCCCCGCGACGGCGACGAGCCCGTCGAGGCCGCCGAGCGTGCGCGCCGCGTGGTCGACCGCCTCGTCCAGCCGTTCAAGGTCGGTGACGTCGCACGGGATCCCGACAGACCTCTCGCCGAGCTCCTGGCTGAGCTCGTCGAGCCGTTCCTTTCGCCGCGCCATCATCGCGACAGAACCACCGGCAGAGACGATCGATCGACTCACGTCGGCACCGATCCCACTCGAGGCGCCGGTGACCAGGACGCGCCGGCCGCTCAGGTCGACCGGCATCACGTCAGTACCCCCGTCGCTCGGCTGCACCACTCGTTGACGGTGGGTTTCACGGACTGCAGCGTCCGCCGCTCGCCGGCGCCGTGACGGCGGGTCGACCCGACTGTCCGGTCTCCCACCCATCCATGATGCCGCCGAAGTACGGACCCGGTTGTCCCGCCTTCTCGTAGAAGCCCTGCGGGTCGTAGACCTTCGCCTCGGGGAACGGGTACGGGCACGCCACCGAGGTGGCGGCGCCGCTGGCCCGGATGATGGCGAACGAACCCCCGTACAGGCAGAGGTAGCACGCGTTCAGGATGAGGAACATCACCGCGAAGGTCCCCAGCGCCGGCCTGGTGCGGAAGAAGCGAGCGCGCTGGGCCAGCTTCTCGGCCACGGTGCGGCCGGTGTCGTCGCGATAGAGCAGGACACCGGCCGGGATCATGACCGTCGTGACGAGAATTGACTCCCACAAAAGCGGGAACTGGTAGGGCTTCCCGGTGAAGATCGATCCGAACGGGATCACCTGCGCGTAGATGTACATCTGTGTCCGCACCAGCGTGATCTCGAGGATCGCGTCGAAGACGAATCCCACCACGAGGATCAACGCGCCGAGGCAGACCAGCGGATGCCGCCACACCACTGATTCCACGGGCCGCCCGCGCTGCAGGCGGCGCAGGATCCAGATGGCCGGGAAGTAGGGCGCGAGGTAGAACATCACGTACCCGATCACCACGAACGGTTCGACCGTGGGCGAGGCGGAGACCAACGCCCAGGTTTCGGGCCAATGCCACAGCTGCGGGTTGTAGACCGCGTACGGAGCCCAATTCATGATCGGGTCCTGCCACACGATCGACGTGCAGGCCAGGGCCATCAAGAGGATCGGGTGCTTCGGATAGCGCCGCCACAGGACGACGAACACCACCACCAAGATGGTGAGCGACACGATGGTGCCGACCTGCTCGAGCCCGAGCCAGTGCGTCCACCCGAAGAGGGGCCGGTCCGGTCGCGGCGCGCCCTGGACCGCCGTGTTCTTGATCCGGGTCGCCACCGCCCCGTGGCGCGCGTTGTGCGCGATGAACAGGAGGCAGACGATGAACGCGCAGGAAAGCAGCGCCAAGAGCCCCGCCTTCTGGTCGTCGTGGTCGCGTGGCCCACCGAGCGGCGGCGCTAGGTGCTCCCGCTCCAAGGTCTGGGTCGCCATGATCCCTATGCCCCGAACTGCTCGACCAGGCGGGAGACCCCGAACTCGGGTTCGAGCGTGCGAGCCACCAGGTAGCCGGAGCCCATCCAGCCGCGGCGCGTCCACTTGCCGAACGAGAGGCGGGTGCCCGGCGCGCCCGCCGCCGCCGGCAGCATCTTCACTCGCTCGAGCGCTTCTTTGATGCCACGCGGTGACAGAGGGTGCGCATCGGCCAGGGCGTGCAGCAGCACCGTGGCCACGTCGCGGTTCACGACGGGGACGCAGTACTCCGGCCGCCGTCCGGTGTGCTCCTTGTACTCGTCGAGAAAAGCCTGTCCGACCGCATTCCGCTCGTCGTACTGGTCGACCCCCGTCCAGCCGCGGATGGCATCCCACATGACCTGATGGATCCAGGCGTTCTGGAAGGCGGTCCCGAGGTAGCGAGGCGGGTCCCAGTCGAGCTCGGCCAGCGCCCGGTTGACGTGCACGAGGCCGAAGCCGAACCCGCAGTGCACGAACGCGGGGACCTTGGCCTCGAAGAGGGAGCGCACCTGCTCGGTGACGTCCTGGGCGGTCTGGGGAATCCATTCCTCGGCGGCAATGCGGATGCCGTGGCTCGCGCAGGCCTTGCGAAAGTTCCTGATGTAGGTCTCGCCCACCAGCGACTGCTCGACGAGCGCCCCGACCTCGGCATGCCCGGCCTTGGCCACGAGGTCCGCCCAGAAGATGGGCTCGTCGGTCAGCGAACCCTGCGGCAGAGAGAACGTCCACTCGCCGAGCCAGTCGTCGCTCCCGGTGACGCTGATGCCCGGCACCTCGAAGCGGCGTTCGATCGCTTCGCGGGTGGGCACGCAGTTGTCGGTGATGTGCGGACCGAACACGGCCAGGCAGCCCTCGTCCACCAACTCGCCGTACGCGTCGATGACCGCCTTCACCGACCCCTTGGGCAGGCCCTCCACCTCCCGGAACACGAGTTCGACGGGGCGATCGATCATGCCCTCGCGCAGCGCCTTGGCGAACACGATCTCAAAGGGGAGCACGAGGTCCCGGCGCGCGTCCTCCGGATAGCCCTCGGGAAGCTTGAAGTCCATCAGATACCCGAGCCGGATGGGCTCAGCTGAGCTTTCGTAGGACACGCCACCCCCTTGGCCGGGCCCACCAGGCGGGGGACGTCGGCTGAAACCTGATATTTGTTCCACGTTACCGGGGCCGCCCGGCGGGGTCAATCGACGCCCGGCCCGCCCAAATACGCATCGAGCAGCTCGACCAGCCCCGCCGTGATCAGGGGATCATCGGTCAACGGTCCCGCCACCGCCGCCCGGGCGGCTTCTGCGAGCGGAAGTCCCTCCGCCACGAGGCGCCCCGCTGCGATCAGCACCCGCGTCGAGGCCACTTCACGCAGACCGGAGCGATCGAGCCGCCGAATGGCCTGCGCGACGCCCACGAGTTGCGCGGCGATGGCGGCGTCGACCCCCGCTTCGGACGCCACCACCTTCTCCTCGACGTCGACGGGCGCGAAATCGAGCTCGATGGCCACCATTCGCTGGCGGGTGGAGTCCTTCAGGTCCTTCATGACGCTCTGGTAGCCCGGGTTATAGGAGACCACGAGGCAGAAACCGTCCGTCGCGTCCAGCGTCACGCCGAGACGGTCGATCGGCAGCTGGCGACGGTGGTCCGCCAGCGGATGCAGGACGACGGTCGTGTCCTGCCGCGCCTCGACAATTTCGTCGAGGTAGCAGATCGCACCCTCGCGCACCGCCCGCGTCAACGGCCCGTCGACCCAGTTGGTGTCGCCGCCCTGCAGCAGGAAGCGGCCGACCAGGTCCGCCGTCGTCAGGTCGTCGTGGCACGCCACGGTGATGAGCGGACGCGCAAGGTCGTACGCCATGGCCTCGACGAATCGCGTCTTGCCACATCCAGTCGGGCCCTTGAGAAGGACGGCGAGACCCTGACGGTAGGCCGCCTTGAAGACGCGCTCCTCGTTGCCGACCGGGATGTAGAAGGGGCGGTCGCTGCTCATGAGGTCGTCCTTTCGACGCGCAGTCGCTCGGCGGAGCGGACTCGCCGCCGCGAACGTCGCCCGTTGGCGAGTTGCTGAGGCAAGCGCATACCTGAAGAGTCTTCCGATGATGGGTGGTAGCTCCCTCGGATCCTCGACGGCGGCGTGGGTCGCGGTCCCAAAGACACGGCGAAGGGCGGGGGCGTCCTGGGCCGCCCCGACGCTCAAACAGAGACACCCGATCCCGAGGTTGCGTGCTTCGGTCAACGCACGCCGGGAGTCGGCCTCGCCGTAGGCGCGCTCGTAACCGTGGTCGTAGGCGAAGCCGTCCGAGATGACGAGCAGCAGCCGACGCGAGGTCCCGGCCTCGCTCTCGAGGAGGGCTGCGCCGTGCCGGATGGCGGCACCGAGCCTGGTGTAAGCACCGGGGGTCAGGTCGCCGAGCCGCCGCAGAGCTGCATCATCGAACGCCTCGTCGAAGCGCTTTGCCCGCAGCAGATGCACCGCGGAGCGGCCGTGTGAGCGAAACCCGTACAAGGCCACGCGATCTCCCAGTTCGTACAGCACCCGCGTCAGCGCCGCCGCCGTCGCGCGCTGCACCTCGTGGACCGGCTTCCCGCTCACACCCGACTCCCCGGCGGATCCTGAGACGTCCAGCAGGACGAGCGCCGACAGATCGCGCCGACGGCGGAGGGCGGCGACGTAGACGTCCTCGTTGGGCGTGCAGCCGGTGCGCACGTCGACCCGGGCCTCGACCGCCGCGTCCACATCGATCTCGTCGCCTTGCGGTTGGCGGTGACACCGCTCGAACTCAAGGCCAATCCGCCCCAGCGCCCGCCGCAGCTGGTCGACGTCGGGCACGACGATCGACGCGGCGCCGGATTCTGGAGGGTCGACGTCTCGCACCGTGCACCAATCGGCTTTGTAGCAGCGCTTAGAGGAATCCCATTCGGGGTACGTCGTCCCCCCGGTCCTCCCGAAGGGCTCTGCGGCTGGCGCCCTCGACGACGGACGCCCTCGAGAGCGAGACCCGTCCCGAGCCGGACGGCTGGGCGCCGCGACCCCAGCGTGTCGGCGGATCGGCGCCCGGCTCTCCGGACCCCGAGGAGCGGGCGTCTCCGAGCAGCCGCTTCAGGAGTTTGCCGAGACCTCCGCCCCCGCCGACGGGGCTGGAGAGCAGGTCGAAGGCCGCATCGTCGTCGACGTCGTCGTCGGCGGTGAACTCTTCGAGTGGCCCTGGATTCGAACGGGAGTCGTGCCGAGGCGCGGCCTCGCCGCCCGCTCGAGCTCCTCGGTCCGTGGCGACCATTCGCCCCGGCCAGATGACGCCGAAGTGCGCGGGCGCGTCGGCGATCACCGCCCGACTGCGGGCGATCCGAAGTGATGTCTCTGGTGTATGCGAACTGGTGGCCGTCCCCACATCGACGAGGCTGCGAAACCTCGAGGGCAGGATGCCGCGTTGGGCCCACAACGCTCGATGTCCCTCTACGGCGAGGTACCGACGCGCCAGCGCAGGACGCCGCACGAGCGAGGTGAGCACCCGCGCATCGAGGCTTCCCGCACCGAGCAGCGCCGACTGGACCGCAACCCCGGCGCGCTGACCCTCCGCGCTGGCATCGACGTCGACGTACACCGTCGACCCATCCGTCCAGGGTCGCTCCCCGGGCTGCGCGGCGGCGACGTCGATCGGTCGGCCGGCGATGACGGAGGCGATCAGGCTCAGCCGAGCCGGTACCTCATCATCGGTGCCGCTCAGCTCGGATCCCGCAGCGGTCTTCCCTGGGGCGGCCGCCACGAGGGTCAGCTGCCCGCGCTGTTCGACGCCCCGGCGCGCCCGGCGGACACGGTCCGGGTCAGCGCTCCCCGCAGCACGGTCTCGCGGGCGAGCGCACGGGCGCCGCGTGGACCCGCCGCGTGAATGACGCCGGGCGGCAACATGACGGCTTCGTAGACACAGCGCGCCCGCAAGTCCGCAGTGGATCCCTCGAGCAGCAGCTCGCCGGTCTTGGCCGCTTCGGCGAGGAGGGCTTTGATCTGACGGAGCTGGCCCATGAAGGACAACCCCAGGTCCGGCGTGCTCGGTGGCGATTGCCGGAGCCAGGCAAGCTGGATCCTGAACTCATCGCTGAAGCGGTCGACCACATGGATGTTGCCCCACATGAGCGCGTCGAGCCGCTCGAGCGGTGAGGACGGGGCGCGGAGCGCTGCGTTCCACACGTCAGTCACCTTCTCCGAATACGAGTGCATGATGGAGAAGAGCAGATCATCCTTGGACGCAAAGGCGCGGTAGACGGTGCCCGTGCTCAATCCGGCGGCCGCAGCAATGTCGCGGATAGTGGTGGCCTCGTAGCCGCGGCGACCGAACTCCTTCCGGGCGACGGCCCGGAGATGTCCGATGCGATCGTCATCATCGAACTCTTCTGCCCAGCCCGTGATGACGGACTGCACCGCTCTGATCGCCGCGGATCGGTCAAGTGCCGCATCGGAAGGCGTCCGCACGGCAAGGCCGCGGCAGTGAGATGCGCAACCGGAGCTCGGGGACCTCCTCCGCACCGGAGCTCATGTGCGAGACGCCGACTCCGATGTGCAGCATGCTCTGACACAACCTGTCGGCCAGCAGAGTGAGGTCGATGCCTGGTCGCACCGTGCCCGCGGCCCGGCCCAGACGCAAGAGCTCCAGCATGGAGGCCTCGATGGCGACGGGTACCCGCGCCGCCAGGTCGGCGAGCTCGTTGCCGAGGACGCTCGGAGGGTCGTAGAGCGTGAGGAGGAGGGCGGCCCGATTTTCCACGCCACACCAGGCGATCGCCTGCCCGAACTCCACGATCTGCTGCTCGACAGCGTCCCCGGCACCCGTGGAACGTGACGCCTCCAAGGCCGCGGCGGCGGTGCGGTCGAGCTCGTCCACGAAGGTGCGGACCAGCTCGAGGATGATCGCCTCCTTGGACTCGAAGTGGTGATAGAGGCTGCCGGGGAGGATGCCGCAGGCATCGGCGATCTCCTTCAGCGAGGTGCGCAGTCCGGCCGACGCGAACAGCGTCGCCGCCGTGTCGAGGATCTCGGCGCGGCGAACGCCGTCAGGTGCCATGCGCGTCGAGGCTATCGAACCTAACGCTTGTTTCGCAATGGACCGGTCCTGGGGTCAATCGGTCAGGGACTTGTGTGCGTGGCGCCTTGGAGGGGTTGGTTCGGCACGCCGGGGAACAGCGGAGTCGTGGGTCCTGCGGTGACCTGACCATCCAGCTTGGCCACGAGATGGGGCGCGAAGACTGCGCCGTAGAGCGCGTTTGCCACGACGACGACCGCGAAGACAGACAGGAGCGACGATCGAAGGCGGTTCGTCGACCTCGCGTCCGCCCACATCTCGATGACCGTGCGTCCTTCCGGGTCCGTCCGTCCGAGGATGTAGGTGAACACCATCACCTGCACGCCCATAGCAAGGGCGTCGTAGAGCGGGTACTGGTGCCTTGTCCCTTGCCACAACGCGAGCCCAGGAATCACGCGGCCGTAGTAGAAGACGCCGAGCCGGGCCCCCAGAATCCCATTGAAGAGAAAGGCCCAGATGAAGCCGACCGCGAGTCCCACGGCGAGGAGGGTGGTTGGTCTTCTCCAGTCGAAGCGGGCGCTCAGCCGTCGCCCCAGCGCGGCGCCGATCACGGCGGGCAGCACGAAGTAGGCGACGTAGCCGAAGGGCACTGACGAGGGCAGGCCGCCCCAGGTCATGTTCAAGGGCCACCAGGACGGCATGCGCGGGATGGCGGGGGCGAACTGTGCGTACATCGCCCAGTCGTAGGGCGCTTCGATCCAGGAAATTGCGATCGCCGCGATACAGACGAGAAGGAGCGGATGGAGGCGGCGCCGCCGATACGTAAGGTACGCGCCGATGGCGACGAACGCGAACCCGCCGACGTATGCGAAACCGATGGATGCCCTCAGCAAGGGCGTCAACTCATGGCTCATCCGTCACGCTCTTTGTCCGACGACGTGCTTCGGGATCGAATCGAAGTACCACGCCAAAGATGAGGACGATCAGCCCGAACAGCGTGCACAGCATGATGAGGGCACCCACGCTCCCAACCTTTCCTTAGAGAGGAATCCCGATCCGCGAGCAGATCTGCGTCACCTCGTCGAAGATCGAGCCGGGGACGGTGAACGGCTCCGTGGCGGACACCTCGGCGAGATGCGCTTCGATCGCCTCTGCCGTGGGCGGCGTGTCTGGGGACGCGACCCAGCCGTCACCGAGGCCGACGAAGACCCGGGCGAAGCGACCGGCACACGCCGAGTAGTTCTGATGGGTGAGCGTGCAGGCCCGGCTGGCGAGATAGACCACTATGGGCACCACGAGCTCGGGCTCGATGGCGCGCAGGAACGGCACGGCGTCCCCGAGTTCCTCGCGATCGCCGACCGTCTCGGTGACCATCCGGGAGTAGCCGAAGGGCAGGACGGTGTTCGCCAGGATGCCGTGGGGGGCGCCGTCGATGGCGATGACGTTGGCAAGGCCGACGATGCCGGCTTTCGCCGCGGCGTAGTGCGCCGAGTTCGGTTGGCCGAACAGTCCGGCTGAGGAGGCAATGAAGACGAACCGCCCGCCGCCTTGGGCCTTCATGACCCGGTAGGCCGGCTGACTCAGGTAGAAGCTGCCGTCGAGGTGCACGTTGAGCATCCGGCGCCAGTTGTCCTCCGTCAGCTCGTCGAAGGGAAGCGTGTCGAAGATGCCGGCATTGCTCACCACAGCGTCGAGCCGTCCGAACGACTCCATCGCCGCGTCAACGATGGCCGCCCCGCCCTCGGCGCTGGCGACAGAATCGTGCGAAGCGACGGCGACGCCGCCCTCGCCGGTGATCTCCTTCACGACCTGATCGGCCACGCTCGAGTCGGCACCGTCGCCGTGCATCGTGACGCCGACGTCGTTCACGACAACCGAGGCACCTCGTCGTGCCAGATCCAACGCGTACAGGCGGCCGAGCCCGCGACCGGCCCCGGTCACGATGACCGCTTGCCCGCTGAAGTCGATCATCGCTGGGGCCTCCCTCCGGTGCCGGGCGATCCTCTCCCCTCCGCACGCACGGATTCAACTGCCGGGTCCAGTTCTATCAAACCAAAGGTTCGTTCCGCCAGCTGTCAGCCCCCGCTCGGACCCCGCCCTCCCAACGTTGTCGGATGCTTGGCCTGGTAGAGGCCGATCTCTCCGCCGCCGGGGAGGCGGATCTTGGTGACCGAGCCCCAACGCGGCTCCTCGACCGCCGAGCACACCACGCCGCGGTCGGCGAGGGCGCACATCTCTGCCTCGAGGTCGTCGCACAGCAGGAAGAGCTCGGCGGCTGGGGCATCGGCCGGGTGGACGGCGGCCTCGGCCGGCGGCAAGGCAAAGATCAGCCAGCCGCCTCCGGCGTCGATTGCGTCGAAGCCGAGCACGTCCGCCAGGAAGGCGCGATCCGCCTCGGCATCCGCGCTGTAGAGGACCAGGTGCGCACCGAAGATCATCGTCGCATCCTGCCCCACCAAAGGGTCAGGTGCCCCCGGTCAACCGATCCGGCTCAGGGCCCGGGCTCGACCAGCAGGTCCAGGTAGGCCGCGCCGGTGTCGGGCACCCGGCCCTGGCCCCAGCACTCGACCGGGAACGACACCATGACCATGGAGTACAGGAGGTGCAGCAGGTTGGCGGCGTCCTCGGGCATGTCGTCGAGCGTGAACTTGTCGCAGTACGCCATCGCCTCCTCGTAGCGCGCCGTGCTGGCGTCGTAGAAGGCCTGCATCTCGTCCATCGGGACGGCCAGCCGTTGGGCGAAGCGCTCGGGCTCGCTGGCCAGGCACCAGGTGGCGGCGAAGGGCTCGAGGTCGGAGAACTCGGCCGGCAACATCGTCTTGGTCTCGGTCATCGGCGTCAGACCCCCACGTCGTCGAGCTTCTTGTACTCGTCCACCCACTCCGCCGCCACCTTGTGCAGGTGGCGACACAGGACTTCCTGGTCGCACAGCGGGAACCGCTCGACCACCCGTGACTCGAGCATCGTCTGCGTCGCCTCGAGCGTGTTCGCGTCCTGCAGCCCGTACTCCTTGAAGGACACGGCGGCGAGCTCATGCGCCACGCGCTCGCGCGGCGTCTGCGCCGGGACGAAGTACAGCGTGCCTTCGAAGACGTGCGAGCCGTGCCCCGTCGGCCAGTAGTGGTAGGTCAGGTACCAGTTCTGGCCCCAGACCAGGATGACGAAGTTCGGGAAGATCTGGAACGAGTCGAGGCCCCACGGATCGCAACCCGCCGGGTTGATGCCGGCCGCCTTCTGGTCGTAGTCGAGGTCGGGCTTGTCCCAGGGGCCGAAGAGACCGCTACGCGTGATGCGCTCTATCGGCTTGAGCATGTTCTCCGACAGGTTCCACGGGTGGATACCCGCCGTGCTGACGACGCGGTGCGGACCGTCGATCGTGTAGGCCGGCGCCTCGAAGCCGGCCTGCTGCGCCGCGGCCGTCCAATCGGGCGGCGTCTGCTTCGCGTGCAGAACCGGTGCGTGGTAAAACTCCTGGAAGGCGTCCATGTAGAGCTTCCAGTTGCGCGTTCACCGTGGCGCGGTAGAACCAGCGCTCGGTCTGCTGGGCGAACGGGTAGTTCTCGAGCTTGGTGACCATCGGCCCGAGGAACTCGCGCAGGCTCTGCTCGGGTTGCTTGGCCAGGTTGACGAAGATGAACCCGGCCCACACCTCGCAGTGGACGGGGACGAGGCCGTAGTCCCCCTTGTCCAGGTCGAAGAACTCCTGCTCCTGCTGCACGAAGGCGCACGCGCCGTCGAGGTCGTACCGCCACCCGTGGTACTTGCAGACGAACTGGCGGCTCACGCCGCTCGTCTCCTCTTTGGGGTAGTCGCGCCACACCAACTTGTTGCCGCGGTGGCGGCACACGTTGTAGAACGCCCGCACCTCGTCGTCGGCGCCGCGGACGATCACGACCGACGTCTTGGCCACCGCAAGCTCCTTGGTGAAGTAGCTGCCCTTGCGTGGCAGCTGCTCCACCCGTCCCACGTTCAACCAGGCGCGCTTGAAGATGGCATCGCGCTCGAGCTCGTAGAACTCCGGGGAAATGGAGTCCTCGTAGGAGATGGGCTCGGTGCCGAGCCCGAAATGCTCAGTCCAGCTCCCCTCCGGTGGCTTGGGCCAACGTGCCATGAGCGGGTCCTCTCGTCGCGGCGGTCGGTGACGAGGCCGAGGATAGCATGCCTCTCACAGAGTGAGAAGGGCATTTCCGCAGAGTGCTCGACCCCCCTCCGGCCCGCGTCAGGAGTCCCGGCCCGTCCCCTCCCCGGCCCCACGATCCACCCCGGCGAGCGCCGCCTTGTGCAGCGTGTTCTCGGCCAGCCGCATGTGGGCGGCGTCGACCAGCCGGCCGTCGCGCCCGATGGCGCCGACGCCCTCGGCCTCGGCGCTCGCGGTAGTCCTCGATCGCCTCGCGGGCGTCGGCGACCTCGTCGGGCGTGGGCGAGAAGACCTCGTTGGCGATCGGCGATCTGGCTCGGATGGATGGCCCACTTGCCGTCGAAGCCGAGCAGGCTGGCGTGCGCGGCGCGACCGCCGGTAGCCGTCGGGGTCCTGGTAGGCGGGGTAGGGCGCGTCGATGGCGTCGATGCCCGCCGCCCGGGCCGCGGTGAGCACCTGGACGCGGGCGAAGTGCCAGAAGTCGCCCGGGTACTCGCCGACCGGGTCGAAGTTGCCGTCGACCCGGGCGTGCAGCGACGCCGAGAGGTCGCCGGCGCCGAAGATGATCGCCTCGAGCCGGTCGCTCGCCTGGGCGATCTCGGCCGCGTTGGCCAGCCCCTCGGCCTCCTCGATCAGCACCTCGAGGCCGATGCGCTTGCGCCAGCCCGAGCTTGGCCTCGAGCTGGGTGAGCAGCACGTCGACCCACCAGACGTCGCGGGCGCGTGCGCGACCTTCGGCACGATGAGCACGTCGAGCGCGCTCGCGCGGCGCCGGTGACGATCTCGATGATGTCGTCGTGGCACCACGGCGTGTCGAGCCCGTTGACCCGGACGGCCCGCACGGTGCGACCCCAGTCGAGGTCGGTCAGCGCGCCGACGGCGATGGCGCGGGCCGCCTCCTTCACCGACGGGCGCGCAGGCGTCCTCGAGGTCGAGGAACACGAGGTCGGCCCCGGACGCCGGCCGCCTTCTCGCACATGCGCTCGCTGCTGGCCGGCGTGGCCAGCTCCGATCGCCGGGCTCGCGGTGCGCGCACCGCAGTCTCCTGTCCTCTGCTCGGATCGCGGCTCAGATCGTCCCGGCCGCCCGCAGCGCCGCCAGGCGCTCGGCGTCGAGGCCGAGCAGGTCGCCGTAGACCGTGTCGTTGTCCGCCCCGAGGGCCCGGCCGAGGTGCTCGACGCCGCCCGGGCGTCTCGCTCAACACGGCGACCGGGCGCCTGCACGGTCATCGGCCCGAGGTCGGGGTCGTCGACCTCGACGAACGAGCCCGCGCGCCTGCAGGTGCTCGTCGGCCAGCAGCTGCTGCGGCGTCGTAGATCGGGGCCGCGGCCACCTCGGCCGCGCTCGAACATCGTCCATGACCTCGTCGAGCGTGCGCGTCGCGGACCCAGCCGGCCACGAGCTCGTCGACCTCGACGGCGCGCGCCTGGCGGCGGACCGGGTCGACGTAGTCGGGGTCCTCGGCCAGGTCGGGCCGGTCGATGGCGCGGTAGACGCGCACGGCGATGTTGGGCGACGCGCTCGAGATCGGCCAGCCACTGGCCGTCGGCCGTGCGGTAGGCGTTGCGCGGCGCGCTGGCGTCGAGGCGGTTGCCGACCCGGCCCGGGACGATCGCCGAGCTGGTCGTAGGCGAGCGTCGACGACTCGATGAGCCGGGCCAGCGGCTCGATCAGGTTGACGTCGATCAGCTGCCCGCCGCCGCCGTGCACGTCGCGGTGGTAGAGCGCCATCATCACCGCGTAGGTGGCGGCGACTGCGCCGCCACGCCGTCGGCCAGCATGAACGGCGGCAGCGTCGGCGGACCGTCGGGCTGGCCGGTCACGTGGGCGAACCCGCTCATGGCCTCGGCCAGCGTGCCGTAGCCCGGGCGGTCGCTCTTCGGGCCCGCCCCGCCCGTAGCCGCTGACGTGGAGCATCACGAGCTGCGGGTGCGCGCGCGTGCACCGACTCGTAGTCGAGGCCCCACCGGGCCAGCGCGCTCGGCCGGTTGCCGACGACGAGCACGTCGCTCACGTCGAGCAGCTGGTGGAAGAGCTCCTGGCCCGTCGGCGTGGCGCAGGTCGAGCGTGACGCACCGCTTGTTGCGGCTGACGCTCTTCCAGACCAGGCCGATGCCGTCCTTGCGGTCGCCCCACGTGCGCATCGGGTCGCCCGCACCCGGGCTGCTCGACCTTGATCACCTCGGCGCCGAACTCGCCGAGCGCCGTCGCCACCATCGGCCCGGCGGCCAGGGTGGCCGCCTCGACGACGCGGAGGCCCGCGCAGCGGGCCGGTCCGTCTCAGGCACGCGCGGCGCACCGCGGGGCGCTCCAGGCCGAGGTGCTCGCGGAGCGTCGCGCCCGTGTAGCGGTCGCGGAAGACGCCGCGGCGCTGCAGCTCGGGCACGACCAGGCGGACGACGTCCTCGTAGGCGCCCGGGCGTGTGGGTGGCGGCGATGACGAAGCCGTCGCAGGCGTCGGTGTCGAACCACTCCTCCATCTGGTCGGCGACGTCGGGTCCGGTGCCCGACGAAGCGCGGGCCCTGCAGCAGCGTGGCGCGGTGGCCGGCCAGGTCGCCAGCGTGACCGTGTCGCCGCCGATGTGCTGGCGGAGGTTCTGCACCAGCCCGCGGATGCCCGACACCGACTCGATCAGCTCGTCGGTGATCGGCGCGTCGAGCGTCGAGCCCGGAGAAGTCGTAGTTCATGAGCTCGGACAGCAGCGTCAGCGACGCCATCGGATCGACGAGGTCGTTGAGGAAGAGCTGCTCGCGCTCCTCGGCGTGGGCCTGGGACTCGCCGACCACCGTGTAGGCCATCGGCAGCATCTTGACCGATGTCGGGTCGCGGCCCGCGCTCGCCGATCCGCTCCTTCTGGTCCTTGTAGTGCGAGCGGGCGATGTCGATGTCGGGGTCGCCGGTGAAGATGAGCTCGGCCCAGCGGGCGGCGAAGTCGCGGCCCCGGCCCGACGAGCCGGCCTGCAGCAGCACCGGCCGGCCCTGCGGGCGACCGCGGCACGGTGAGCGGGCCGCGCGACGCTGAACCACTCGCCGTCGTAGTCGAGCTCGTGCACCTTGTCGGGGTCGGCGAAGACGCCGGCGTCTCGCGGTCGAGCACCAGGGCGTCGTCCTCCCACGTGTCCCACAGCCCGGTGGTCGCCTCGAGGAACTCGTCGGCCCGGTCGTAGCGCGCGTCGTGGCCGAGGTGCTCCTTCGACGCCGAAGTTCTGGGCCTCGCTGTCGTTGACCGACGTGACGACGTTCCAGGCGGCCCGCCCGCCGGAGAGGTGGTCGAGCGTGGCGAAGGTGCGGGCGACGTGGAACGGCGAGTAGTAGGTCGTCGAGTAGGTCGCCCCCAGCCCGATCGAGCTGGTGGCCGCGGCGCACGATGCCGAGCACGATGCTCAGGTCGAGCTTCACCGGGCGGGCGCCGAGGCGCACCGCCTCGGCGACCGACCCGCCGTAGATGCCGGGCATGGCCAGGCGGTCGTCGAAGAACATCATGTCGAAGCAGCCCTCTTCGAGGGTCCGCCCGAGCTTCTGGTAGTAGCCCGCGGTCGAGGAAGCCGTGCTCGGTGGCCGGATGGCGCCACGAGCCGGCGTAGACGGTGGCGTTGCCGGCCTGCATGAACCCGACCAGCGACATCTGCCGCTTCGCGTTGCTCGCCATGGCGCCTCCTCCTTGCGGCTCGAGTGGACGACCGCCGAACTTAATATGTAATATTTCAGATATCAAGCTGATCAACGACGACCGTCCGGGCCCAAGCGGCCAGCGAGCTGCGCGACCGCATCCTCACCGGCCGCCTCCGGCCCGGGCGACCGCCTCGATCTCGACCAGCTGACCGCGGAGTTCGGCATCAGCCGCACCCCGATCCGCGAGGCCCTGCTCGAGCTGTCCTACGAGGGCCTCGTCGCCGTCACCCCGCGCAGCGGCATCGCCGTCGTCGGGATCACCCCGGAGGACGCGGTCGACAACTTCGCCGTCCTGGCCGACGCTCGCCGGCAAGGCGCGCCGAGATGGCGACGGCGCGCATCACGCCCGACGAGCTGCGCCGAGTCTGCACGCGCTCGCCGACGCCATCGACGGCGCCGACGACGTGGTCGCGGCCAACCGGCGCTTCCACCGCGCCCTCAACCTGGCCGCCCGCTCGCCTCGGCTGCTCACCTACCTGCGCCAGGCCGTGCGGGTGGTGCCCGGCAACTACTTCGAGCTGTTCCCCGAACAGGAGCAGCGAAGCCGGGACGAGCACGCCGCGCTGCTCGACGCCATGGAGCACGGCGACGCCGCCGAGGCCGCGCCGCATCATGGAGGCACACGTCCTCACGGCCGGCGAGGCGCTCGGCGGCTGGCTCTCCGACGTCTCAGCATGACGCCCCATCATGGCAAGGTCGTCCCGATGCGCCGACAGCGCTAGCCGGCGCCCTCCTCGGCCGACCGCTTCAACATGCGGTCGACGTTGGCCCGCAGTTCGGGCGTCGTGAAGGACCGGTCCTCGGCCGCCAACGCGTAGTCGAGCGCGGCCAGGACGGCCCGCTCCATCTGGATGTTGAGCACCCGCTTGGTGTCCTCGACCGCGCCCTTGGGCAAGCGGGCGATCCGGCGTGCACAGTCCATGGCGTCGCTCATCACCTCGATCGTCCGCGCACACGTGGTTCACCAGGCCGATCTCCGCGGCCCGTTGCGCCGGGATGCGGTCCCCCGTCAGTGCGTACTCCTTGGCCAGCTGCAGGCTGGTGAGCAACGGCCACACCACGGGGCCCCCGTCGGCGGCCACCAGCCCGAGGGCGACGTGCGGGTCGGCCAGGTGCGCGCTCTCGGCCATGAAGACGATGTCGGACAACGCGACGAGGGAACAGCCGAGCCCGACCGCCGGACCGTTCACGGCGGCGATGATCGGCACCCGGCACCGCACCATGCCGGTGACGATCTGGCGCCCGTGGGCGAGGGTCGTGCTGCGCAGCGCGGGATCACTCGCCAGCTCGTCGAGGTAGTCGAAGTCACCGCCGGCGGAGAAGGCGCGGCCGGCGCCGGTGAGCACGGCCACCCGCGCCTCGTCGTCCGCGTCGAGCTGCGGGAACAACGCGGCCAACCCGGCGTGCAGGACGTGGTTGGTGGCGTTGAGCTGGTCGGGCCGGTTCAGCGTGATGACTCGGATCGGGCCGTCGGCGACGACCTGGATCTCGTCGGGCAGGTCGTAGGTGCTCATGACGTGGGCAACTCCAGGATTCGGGTGGCGATCAGGTTGCGTTGGATCTGCGACGTGCCACCCATGACGCTCTGGGCCCGGCTGTAGAGGTAGACCTTGAGCCAGGTGTCGTCGCCACCGGCGGGCGCGCTGCCGCCCACCGAGATGGCGGCGTGGCCGACCGCCTGCTCGACCTGCGTCATCAGGAGCTTGTCGACCGAGCCCTCGGGCCCGTGCGCGATGCCGTCGAGGCGGTCGGACAGGCGGCGACTGACGTGGCAGCGGAGCATCTCGGCCTCGACGATGGCCCAGGCCAGGTCGCGGCGTTGCTCGCGCGCCGTAGGCGGACGGCGTCGGCTTCGACCTGGTGCACCAACTCGTTGACAAGCTTGCCGTAACGGGCCACGTAGCCGAGCTCTCCGGGCTCGCGCTCGTGGCTGACCACCGTCATGGCCAGGCGCCACCCCTCACCCGGCGCACCGATCATGTTGGCGGCGTCGACCCGTGCCCCGTCGAAGAGCACCTCGCCGAACTCGCGGGTGATGCCGTTGATCATCTTGAGCGGGCGCTGCGTGATGGCGTGCTGGCGCATCGGCACGGCGAAGGCGGACAGGCCCCGGTGCTTGGGCACATCCGGATCGGTCCGGGCCAGGACGAGGCACCAGTCCGCGGCGTCCGAGTAGCTCGTCCAGACCTTGTGGCCGTTGATGACGTACTCGTCGCCGTCGAGGACCGCCTGGGTGCGCAGCGACGCGAGGTCCGAACCGGCATCGGGCTCGCTGAAGCCCTGGCACCAGCGGTCGCGGCCGCTCACCAGCCCGGGCAGGAAGCGCCGCTGCACGTCGTCGCTGCCGTGCTCGAGCAGTCCCTGCACCAGGTAGCCGACGCTCGGCCGCGGCGGTGCGCCGGCGGCGGTGAGCTCCTCGTCGAGGATCACGTCGTAGACGCTCGGCAGCCCGTGTCCGCCGACCGCGGTCGGCCACGACAGGCCGAAGAACCCGGCGTCGTAGAGGGTCTGGTGCCACGCCGCCTGCCCGGCCCAGTACTCGTCGGCCGTCGACGACGGCGGCAGGCCGGGATTGTTCCGGGTCAGCCACGTCGCGCAGGCGCAGTCGGAACGCGGCCTCTTCCGGCGAGTCAGCGAAGTCCATCGTCGCCTCCGACGCCGCGGGCGGCCAGGACCCGTTGCAGGTTGGGGCCGATGCCGCCGAGGAGCTCGGTCGAGAACAGCGCCCGCCGCAGGAAGACGTGCGCCAGGCACTCCCAGGTGTTGCCGATGCCGCCGTGCACCTGGATCGACGTCTCGCACACCGAGCGAGCGGCGCGGGCGCAGTACGCCTTGGCCGCCGCCGCGGCGGCCAGCGCGTCGTTGGCCGGCAACGCGTCGACCGCCCACGCGGCGTGCAGTGCGATGCTGCGCGACCCCTCGATGGCCACGAAGGCGTCCGCCAGCATGTGCTGGACGGCCTGGAACGATCCGATGGCAGCGCCGTACTGCCGCCGGTCGCGCGGCGTAGTCGGTCGCCAGCACCAACGTCCCGCGCATCGCGCCGACGAGGTCGGCGCAGGTGACGGCGAGCCCGAGACATTGCCAGCGCGCTAGGTCGTCGGCGTCGAGCGTCCGCGTCTGTCCGCCGAGCGGCTCCACCGGGGCGCCGTGACGAGCGCGCGCCACCGAGCGGGTCAGGTCCGCCGCGTCAGACGCTTCATCGAGTGCCACTGAGCCGATGACCGAGCCGCCGTCCGCGCGGATCAGGACGAGCGCCGCTATTGCTCCGCGCGCGTCCACGCCGACCGCCTCCGGCACTGCTGCGCCGGCGACCGCCTGGGTCGCCTCCGAAAGGTCCGGCGCGAAGGCGACCGTCTCGGCGGTCCCCACCGCTGGCGCGCCCGCTCGCCGACGGAGGTCCGCGGCCAGCGTCGGCCCGATGAACGCGGTGTCGGCGAGGCCGCGTCCGAGCTCCTCGGCGATCACGGCGACCTCGACAGCCGAGGCCCACGGGTTCCCGTCGTCCGAGGGCGTGCGCAGCTCGCGCCATCCGGCCGCCGCGACCGCGGCGTCGAGCTTGGCGGCGCGCTCGGCGTCGTCGAGCTGTGCCACGGTCGCAGGGCCGAGCCGGTCGACGACCTGGGTGGCCGAGTCGCGCAGCGCCACCTGCTCGGGCGACAGGCGGACGTCCATCAGTTCGTCCCCGTCGCCGCCGGCGCGAACCGCGGCGCCCATTCGTCGCGCAGGGTGCGGCGCAGCACCTTGCCCGAGGGCGTCCGCGGGATCGGCGTCGACGATGACGACGTGGTGCAGCTGCTTGTAGCCGGCGAGCGAGTCGGCGACCAGGTGCTGCAGCTCATCGGCCGTGACGGGAGCACCCGGCGTCGACCTGCACCGCCGCCACCGGCACCTCGCCCGCCCGCTCGTCGGCCACTCCGAAGACGGCGCAGTCGAGCGACGGCGGGGTGACCGTGGAGCACCGCTTCGATCTCGGCGGGCGCCACCTGGAAGCCGTTGACCTTGATCATCTCCTTGCAGCGGTCGGTGAGGTGCACCCAGCCCTCGGGCTCGAGCCAGCCGACGTCACCGGTGCGGTACCAACCGTCGTCGAACGCCGCGGCCGTCGCCTCATCGGGCAGGTAGCCCGCCATGGCGGACGCGCTCCGGACCTGGATCTCCCCGGTCTCCCCCGTCGCCAGCACGGCGCCGGAGTCGAGGTCGACGACCCGCAGCTCGACATCGCCGATGGCGGCAGGCCGGCCGAGTCGAGCCGCCACCGGTCGGGCTGGTCCACGGGGTTGGCCGCGATGACCGGCAGCTCGCTCGCGCCGTAGGCCGGGAGCCAGCGCACGTCCGAGCGCGCGGTGACGGTCTCTGCCACGGCCGGCGTGACCGGCGTCGCGCCCCACATGATGTAGCGCAGCGACGACAGGTCGTACGCCTCGAGGTCGGGATGGTTGGCCATGGCGAGCGCGATCGGCGCGACGGCCATCTCGAGGGTCATCCGGTCGTCCTCGATGGCGCGCAGCACCTCGTCGAGGTCGAAGCGGCGGTGCAGACGAACGGTTGCCCCGGCTGAGTCGCGGTCAGCAGGTTCAGCAGGCCGAGGATGTGCGACGGTGGCGTGGCCACCTGGAAGCGGTCGTCGTGGCCGAGCCCGAGGGCCAGGCGCCAGTGCGTCGTGGCCGACGCGATGGAGCGATGGGTGTGTCGCACCGCCTTGGGCAGGTCGGTGGTGCCGGAGCTGAAGACGTAGACGGCGTCATCGTCCTCCTCTGCCTCGTGGCCGATCGGCGACGCCGTCGCGGTGCGGTCGACGACGGCGCGTGCCACCTCGGCGTCGAGGTCGAGGACGGCGTCCGCGCCGAGCCGCTCGGCAAGCAGGCCGACGCCGTCACCGTCGGCCACGGCGTAGCGCGGTGTCGTCAAGGCCAGTGCGCTGCCCACCTCGAGTGCCTTCCAGGCGGGATTCAACAGCACGGGCGCAGCACCGACCTTGCTCGCCGCGTGGACGAGCACCACGAACTCGGGCCGGTTGGAAGTCATCAGGGCCAGGCGGTCGCCGGGTCCGACGCCCTGGGCGACGAGATGACGCGCCGCGGCGTTGCTCGCCCTTTCCAACTCGGCATAGGTCCAGCGATCGTCACCGGCCAGCACGGCGGGGTGATCCGCAAAGCGATCGGCGGCCGACTCGAGCCCGTAATGCATGAGGACCCGGGTCATGGTGGAAACATTCTTCTCTGAATTGAGATTCATCGTCAACAGGATTGAAGGGTATGGTTTTCGCCATGAGGAAGACGGGGTCGGCGTGACCGCCACGAGGCCCGAGGCGGTCGACGAGTTGGTGCGCACCGAAATCATCGACACCGTGCGCAAGTTCGTGCAGCGCGAGGTCATCCCCGTGGCGTCGGACCTCGAACACAGCGACACCTATCCCGACGAGATCGTCGCCAAGATGCGCGACCTCGGCCTCTTCGGCATCACCATCCCCGAGGACTACGGCGGCCTCGGTCTCGACCTGCTGACATACGTCGGCGTCATCGAGGAGCTGTCCTACGGGTGGATGAGCCTCACCGGCATCGTGAACACCCACACGATGGCGGCCACGCTGATCATGACGCACGGGAACGAGGAGCAGCAGCGGCGCTGGCTCCCGACCATGGCGACCGGCGAGCGCCGCGGCTGCCTGTCGCTGTCGGAGCCCGACGCCGGGAGCGACACCCGCAACCTGTCGTGCCGGGCCCAGCGCGACGGCGAGGAGTACGTCCTCAACGGGACCAAGGCGTGGGTGACCAACGGCGAGCGGGCCGCCATCGTGGCCCTCGCCGCTCGGACCGAAGAGGGGATCTCGGCGCTCATCGTCGAGAAGGAGCCGGGGCCGCGCTTCGAGGGCATCTCGGTGAGCAAGAACGTGAGCAAGCTGGGCTACCGCGGCGTCGAGACGGTCGAGATGGCGTACGTCGACCACCGCATCCCGGCCGCCAACCTCATCGGTGAGGCCGGGCGCGGGCTGCCCCAGATCCTCGGGGTGCTCGAGATCGGCCGGATCAACATCGCGGCCCGCGCCGTCGGCGTGGCGAGGGCGGCTTTCGACGCCGCGCTCGCCTACGCGCAGGAGCGCGAGACCTTCGGCAAGCCGATCGGCGAGCACCAGGCGATCCAGCTGAAGCTGGCCGACATGGCGACCAAGCTCGAGGCGGCGCGCCTGCTCACCAAGAACGCGGCGGAGCGCAAGGCGCGGGGCCTGCGCTGTGACGTCGAGGCCGGGATGGCGAAGCTCTTCGCCAGCGAGACCGCGCTCGAGCTGAGCATGGAGGCGATGCGCATCTTTGGTGGCGTCGGCTACACGACAGAGTTCCCGGTCGAGCGGCTCTACCGCGACGCGCCCTTGATGGTCATCGGCGAGGGAACCAACGAGATCCAACGGTTGGTGATCGCACGCGGGCTGCTGGCCCGCGCCCGCGCCGGCGCGCAGGGCTAAGGCGCCGAACCGGTCCTCTCGTCGGCCAACCGGGCCACTTCGGCCAGGACGGCATCGGTGTGCTCGCCCAGCTTCGGAGCCGGCGTCGACGGGCGCACCCGGACGTCGGAGAAGCTGACCGGGCCGTTGATCGAACGCTGCCTCGTCCCGTCTGCCTCGTCGCCCAGCTCGACGACGCCGTCGTTGGCCAGCAGCTGCGGGTCAGCCAACACCTCGGCCGGCCCTGGGCGGGCGCCCACCACACGCCGGCGCGGTCGAGCCGCTCGGCCCAGACCTCGAGCGAGTCGCTCGGCGATGATCTCGTCGAGCGTGGCGATCACCTCGACGCGGTTCTTGCGGATCGCACGACGCGTCGGCGAAGCGCGGGTCGGCCAGCAGGTCCTCGCGGCCCAGGGCGCGGCAGGATGCCCTCGATGTGGCGGTCCGCCTCGAGCCCGGTGAAGAAGAGCCAGCGGCCGTCCTTGGTCCGGTACGGAGTTCATGAGCGGCGTCTGGTTGGAGTGCCGGGGCTCGCGACGGCGCCACCTTGCCGAGATTGGCCTGCAGGCTGAGGTCCCAACCCGAGCACGTAGCTCCCCGTTCGCAGCAGCGACACCTCGACGACGCGGCCCCGGCCCGTCTGGCGTTGCTCGAGCACCGCGGCGAGGACGCCGGCCAACGCGGCGAGCCCGCTGATGTGGTCGCCGATGCCGCCGCGTGCGTTGAGCGGGACCCCCTCGCTGTCGGAGAGCTGGACCGACAGACCGGACCGGGCCCAGAACGCCCCGATGTCGTAGGTCGGCCGGTTCCGGTCCTCGCCGCGCAGCCCGTAGCCGCTGACGCTGCAGTAGACGAGGTGCGGATGCCGTTCGACGGTCGCCTCGGGCTCCAGGCCGAGACCGTCGAGCGCATCGGGACGCAGGTTGCGTCAGGAACACGTCCGCCGTATCGAGGAGCTGTTCGAGGTTGGCTGCGGGCGACTTCGTCGCGCAGGTCGAGCACGATGCTGCGCTTGCCGCGGTTGTCCTGCGCGAACGCCGGGTTGGGGAAGTCCTCGCCACCGATGCCGAGCGAGCCGAACACGCGTCGCATGGGGTCGCCGGCCGGGGACTCCACCTTGATGACGTCGGCGCCCCAGTCGGCCAGGAGCGCCGCCGGCCGACGGTGCGGCTACCCACACACCCATCTCGACGACGCGCAGCCCGGCCAGGGACGAGAGCCCCGGCGCGTCGGTCGCGCTCACGCGGCACCGCCCGCGGCGGCCCGTCGCGCGCAGCGATTCCTTCATCACCTTGCCCGTGGCGTTGAGCGGGAGCTCGTCCACGATCTCGACGCACGCGCGGCACCTTGTAGTTCGCCATCTGGTCGCGGCTCCACTCGATGATCGTCGTCGTCGGTCACAGGCGTCCGAGGTCACGACGAAGGCCATGCCCACCTCGCCGAGGCGATGGTCGGGGATGCCGATCACCGCGGCCTGCCTGATGTCCGGGTGGCGGAGGAGCGCGTTCTCGATCTCGGCCGGATAGGCGTTGAAGCCGCCCACGATGAACATGTCCTTGACCCGCCCGACGATGCGCAGGCGGCCGGCCTCGTCGATCACCCCGAGGTCCCCGGTGCGCAGCCACCCGTCGGGCGAGAGAACCTGCGCCGTCGCTTCGGGGTCGTCGAGGTAGTCCGACATCACGCTGCCGCCTCGGAGCAGCACCTCGCCGGCCTCCCCGGCCGGTACGTCACGGTCGCCCTCGGTCGACGATGCGCAGCTCGAAGCCGGGCCGAGGTCGCCCGACCGTGGTGGCGATGGTCTCGGGGTCGTCGCCCGCGTCGGTGGCGCAGGCGGTGCCGGCCTCGGTCAGCCCGTACCCGGTGACGATCTTGGAGAAGGGCAGCTCGTCGTGGATGCGGCGGATCAGCTCGACGGGGATGTCGGCCGCGCCGGTCACGGCGACGCGCAGGCTCGACAGGTCGCGCCGGTCGCGCTCGGGGTGGTCGAGGATGGACTGGTAGATGCGTGGGCGCGCCGGGCAGGACGGTGACGTGCTCTCTCTCCACCCGGGCCAGGACGGCGTCGACGTCGAACACCGCCTCGGGCAACATCGTCGCGCCGGCGACCACGCTGGCCAGGATGCCCGCCTTCAGGCCGAACATGTGGAAGTACGGATTCACCTGGAGGTAGACGGTCGCCGGCGCGCAGGCCCGTCATGGCCACCCAGTCGGTCGCCACGGTCAGCGTGCGGCCGTGGGTCATGACCACGCCCTTGGGCACCCCGGTCGTGCCCGAGGTGAACAAGATGTCGGACGGGTCGTCGGGGCCGAGGGCGGCGCTGCGGCGTTGCACTTCGTTCAGGGCCGCGGGCGTGACGCCAGCAAGGAACCTCGTCCCAATCGCACGGCGTCGCCGGTGGCGTGGCCCCGGACGACCACGATCGTCTCGAGGGCCGGGCAGCGCGACGTCGGCCGCGTCGAGCAGGCGCCACGTAGTCCGTGCCGAGGAAGTCGGTGACGGTCACGAGCAACCGGGCCCCGCTGCGGGCCAGGATGTCGGCCGCCTCGTGACCCTTGAACCGGGTGTTCACCGGGACGAGCACCGCGCCGGCCTGCGAAGACGCCGAGGACGGCCACCACCCACTCCGCACTGTTGAAGCACCAGATGGCGACCCGGTCCCCGGGGGCCACACCCGACTCGACCAGGGCGGCAGCGAATTGGCGGGCCGCGGCGGCCAGCTCGGCGTAGGAGAGCGTGGTCGTGCCGTCGTGCACAGCGATTCGCTCGCCATGGCGCGCCTCGGTCGCCGCCACCAACGCGGGGATGGACGGCCACCCGGTCGGGGTGATCTCAGTCATTCGGCACCGGCGGGCAGGCGTCTGCCGACGTTTGAGAATGATCCTCTTTCCACGCAATAATGTTACTTTCAGTCGGCGTCCTCACACGAGTGCTGCCGCGGCGGCTCGCTCGTCGCGCCGGGAGGAGACGAAATGGCCACCACTGCGCCCGCGCCGTACTACGACCCCTACGACTTCGAGATCGACGCCGACCCATACCCGGTGTGGAAGCGCCTGCGCGACGAGGCGCCGCTCTACTTCAACGAGAAACACGACTTCTACGCCGTGAGCCGATACGCCGACGTCGAGCGGTGCTTCGTCGACTGGGAGACGTACAGCTCGGCGAGGGGGTCGGTGATCGAGATCATCAAGGCCGAGATCGAGCTCCCACCGGGCATATTCATCTTCGAGGATCCGCCGGATCACGACCTGCATCGCGGGCTGCTCAGCCGTGTCTTCACCCCCAAGCGGATGGCCGCCATCGAGCCGCAGGTCCGGGCCTACGCGGCCCGGAGACTGGACCCACTCGTCGGCCAGGGCGGTTTCGACTTCATCGCCGACCTCGGCGCGGAGATCCCGATGCGCACCATCGGCATGCTGCTCGGGATCCCCGAGGAGGACCAGCAGGCACTGCGCGACCAGATCGACGAGGGCCTGCGGCTCGACGAGGGTGACATGCCCGTGCCGTCGGTCGCCGCCATGGACCTCGGCATGTCCGAGTACGCCACCTATATCGACTGGCGGGCAGAGCACCCTTCCGACGACCTGATGACGGAGCTGATGACCTCCGAGTTCACCGACCGCGACGGCACGGTGCGGACGTTGACCCGTGACGAGATACTCGGCTACGTCACTCTCCTGGCCGGTGCGGGCAACGAGACCACGACGCGGCTCATCGGCTGGGCCGGCAAGCTGCTCGCCGAATACCCCGAGCAACGCCGGGCGATGGCGGAGCAGCCGGAGCTCATCCCCAATGCCATCGAAGAGATCCTGCGCTTCGAGCCACCTTCTCCGGTGCAGGCCCGATACGTGACGAAGGACGTCGAGCACCACGGTCACCCCGTGCCCGCCGGCAGCGTCATGGTGCTGCTCAACGCGTCGGCCAACCGCGACGAGCGGCAGTACGACAACCCGGACCGCCTCGACATCGGGCGCAAGGTGCAGCGGCACATGAGCTTCGGCTACGGGCTGCACTTCTGCCTCGGTGCGCATCTGGCGCGCCTCGAGGCGCGCATCGCGCTCGAAGAGGTGCTCCGGCGGTTCCCCGAATGGGAAGTCGACCTCGACAACGCGGTGCAGGCCCGGACCTCGACCGTGCGCGGGCTGGGAGAAGCTTCCGGTCTTGACGCCGTGACGCGCGACGGCGGTCGTTCGACGTTGCGGGGGCGTGCCCGTGCCTGACGCCGTCCTCACGACGCGCGTGGAGGGGATTCTGGTCATCACGCTCAACCGACCCGAGGTCAGGAACGCGATCAACTCAGACCTTTCACTCGGCGTCCTCGACGCGCTCGACGCCCTCGACACCGACGACGACCTCCGCGTCGGTGTGCTGACGGGCACGGGTGGGTTCTTCTGCGCCGGACTCGACCTGAAGGCCTTCGCGGTCGACGGGGTGCCGAAGAAGATCGACGATGTCTTCCGCAACCGCTGCCGCAAACCGCTGGTCGCGGCCATCGAGGGCGTGGCGCTGGGTGGCGGCCTCGAGATGGCGCTCGTCGCCGACCTCCTCGTCGCAGCACGCGACGTCCGGTTCGGCTCGCCCGAGGTCAAGTTCGGCCTCTTTCCCGGTGGCGGTGCCTTGCTCCGGCTCCCGCGCCAGATGCCCGAGACGATCGTGACCGAGATGGCCCTCACGGGCGAGCCGATCACGGCGCAGCGCGCCTTCGATCACGGTCTCGTGACGCGTCTGTGCGAGCCGGGAAACGCGCTCGACGAGGCGCTCGAACTGGCTGCGAGCATCGCCGGCAACGCGCCACTGGGCGTCGAGGCCGCCAAACGTCTCCTCCGAATGGCGCCGGGGCGGACCGAAGAGGAGCTATGGGCCGAACAGCGCAAGCTGGTCGACTCGGTTTTCCATTCCGACGACGCGCAGGAGGGGGCACGCTCGTTCTCCGAGAAACGGCCGCCCCGCTGGACAGGGCATTGAGCCGCTGACCGGCCCGGGCGCGGCCAGGGGCTCGGTCGTTCAGCCGGGCGGGCGCACGGCGGCACGAAGCGGCCCGCTTGCCTCCGCGAGCCACGCGCCGATGACGTCGTCGGGCGTTGCAAGCTGCTCCTCGGTGACGTAGAGGCCCCGCGTTGGCAGGTTCGCGCCGAGCTCGACCAGGACCGGTCGGAGATGCACCTCGACGGCGAGCGCGTGCTGCGTGCCGGCACCCACCATGACGGGGACGACGATGACGCCGGACAGGTCCGTGGTGCTGAACCAGTCGAGGAAGGACTTCAAGAGGCCCGTGTAGCTCGCTTTGTAGGTGGGCGAGGCGACGACGGCGAGCATGCAGCCCCGGACGGCGTCCACGGCGCCGCGGACCTCGGCCGACGACCAGTCGAAGAGACGCGGCCCGAGGTCGGCCAGGTCGATGGTCGTGCGCTCGGACCCCGCCAAGCCAGTGGCGCCCGCTGCCGCCTCCGCGACGACCTCGGCGACCGCCAGCGTGCGCGAATTGGGCTTCGGGTTCCCGACGACGACGCCGACCGTGCTCATGCCGCCCGTCCGCGTTGTCGCTCTCGGCGGCGGATCGCGCCCGCACCGGGGCGCTCACCGCAGGACCGGGATGATCTGGGGCAACTCGGCGCTCGTCCGGATGCCCGGGTCGGCGGCGCAGACGTAGGGCACGGCGTTCACGGGCCGGTGCGCCGTCAGCCCGGGCGACGTGGCCGCCCACTCCTCGGGCGGCACCGGGAAGTGGATGTCGACGTCCAACGGCGTGTCGCCCTCGACCAACACGTGCCAGCCCGTCGCACGGAGGTCCCAGGCCGGGTCGACGTCGGTGGTCAGGTACCAGTTGGCGCTGAAACACAGGAGGGGCCGGCCGCTGCGCATCCCGGTCACCTCCAGGCGCTGGGCGGCAATCGTGCCCGCCTCGACGTCGGCCGGCCACGATCTCGGTCGCCTGGCGGGCAACCGCCACCTGGCCCTTCGCCACCACTTCGTCGAGCGGGAGGGAGAGCGCGTCGGCCACGACCCCCATCGACCCCGCGAAGGACGAGCCACCGTGGGCCTCGACGCCCCGCGGATCGAAGTGCGACGGATCACGCCCGAAACCCATGAGGTCGAAGATCATCTCGGGCGAGTTGCGCGACGACATGTCGGCGAACTCCTCGATCACGAGACGGTCGAGGCGGCGCTGCATCGAGAGCAAGGCGAACGGCAGGGCTTCGGTGATGAAGCCCGGGCTCGACCCCGTGCTGAAGAGGGTCGAACTGCCACGAGCACACGCGTCCGTCGAGGCGAGCCCGCGTGGCCGGGTCCAGGCTGGCCGGCCGGTGGAACTCGCTGCGCGTCGACACGACGTTCGCACCCGACTCGAGCAGGCGGCAGATGGCGTCTACGTCGACCCGGTCGCCCATGTAGAGGACGCAGTCCGGCCGCAGGGCGATCATCTCGTCGATGTCACGGGTGGCGAGCACACCCGTCGGCGCCAGCCCGCACAGCTCTCCGGCGTCCTTGCCCGCCTTGGACTCCGAGTAGACGTAGAGGCCGACCAGATTGAGGTCGGGATGCTCGATCACCGCCCGCAATGAGCGCAGGCCGATGTTGCCGGTGGCCCACTGCACGACCCGATAGGGAGCACTGCTCATGGTGACGCTTCCCTCCTGACCCTCCGGCGGGCCGACGCCCGACGCTATTGGATCCCGGGCCGACCCCGCGCTGGTCCCGATGGCGTCAGGTGGAGCCTGGTGGAACAATGCGGCTCCGTCCATGTCGACTCCTCCGTCGCCCCGCCTCGCCCCCCTCCCGTTCTCCGAGTGGGACGAGGAGACCCGCGCCACGCTGCTCGCACACCTGCGGCGGCCCGAGCTCTATCTGTCCGGGTCGCCCGACGCGCCGCCGATGCCGACCGTCCTCGAGCTGTTCGCGCACCACGTCCCGCTGAGCGAAACCTTCTTGTCGTTCACCGACGTGATGGCGAGCGACCAGTCGAGGTTGGAACCGAGAATCCGGGAGCTCGCCATCCTGCCGCGTGGCCTGGCGCACGAGGTCGGGCTACGAGTGGACCCAACATCGCCGGATGGGGGGCGACGAGGGCCTCACCGAAGACCAGCTCGCCGCCGTCCCGGACGGACCCGCCTCGTCGGTCTGGAGCGCGGCGGAGCGGGCTGTCGTCGCGGCCGCGGACGAGATGATCGACTCCTTCGCCGTCGGCGACGAGACCTGGGATGCCCTCAGCGCCTCGTTCGAACCGGCGCCGCTGTTCGAGTTGCTCTTCGTGATCGGCGGCTACCTCTGCCTGGCCGCCGTCCTCAACAGCATCGGCCTCCGCGGCGACGCGCCGGAGACACCGTGAAGGCGGTGCGGAGTGGGAACGGCGCGGTGTCGGTGGTCGACCTCGACGAGCCACCCGGAACCGGCGAAGTGCTCGACATGCATGCCACCAGCATCTGCGCCTCCGACCTGAGCTACATCCGTTTCGGGAGCACCAACATCTTGGGCCACGAGCTCGCCGGTCGCCGCAGCGACGGGAGCCCCGTCGTCGTCGAGGCCATCTACGGCTGTCTCGAGTGCGACCAATGTCGCCGGGGCACGTACAACCTCTGCCCCACCCACGGCCAACGGGCCCTCGGCATCTTCGCGGACGGGGGCATGGCCGAGCAGTTCCGCGCCCCATCCGAGCGCCTGGTCAGCGTCCCGCCGGGCCTCGAGCTCCGCGACGCGTGCCTGGTCGAACCAGCGTCCGTGTCGTGGCACGCCCTGCGTCTCGCCGGAACCGGGCCCGGCACACGAGTCGCTGTCGTGGGCGCGGGCGCACTCGGACTGTTGGCCGTGTCGGGGGCCCAAAGGATGGGCGCGACCGAGGTCGCCCTTGACGCGCGGCATCGCCATCAAAAGGAGGCGGGAGAACGGCTGGGGGCGACGGTCGGCGCGCCGGGCGTGTACGAGGTGGTGGTCGAGGCGGCCGGGTCCCTCGAGAGCCTGGCCCGCTGCGGCGAGCTCGTCGCTCCCGGCGGGACCATCGTCGTGCTGGGCGTGCACTTCGGTCCGGTGCAGCTCGACTGGATGCCACTGTTCAACAAGGAAGCGCGGGTGATCCCTTCGCTCGGCTATTGCGCGCACGACGACGTGCGGGAAATGGATGAGGCCGCAGCCATGTTGGCGGAGAACCCCGAGATCGCCCGCACCGTGATCACGCACCGGTTCCCGCTCGAAGACGCCGAGACGGCCTTCGGGGTCGCCGCCGACCGGGGCAGCGGCGCCATCCGCGTCGTGCTGGAGCCCTCGTGAACGCGGCCGACCAGTTCCACATCGGGATCGTGGTCGACGACCTCGACGCCGCCCTGGAGGATCTCGGTGGCCTGTTCGGCTACCAGTGGTGCCCGGTCGTCGCCGTCGAAACGCCCGTCGTCGTCCCCGATGGAGAGTTCACGCTCGATCTCCGCTTCACCTACTCGAAGGAGGCGCCACGGGTCGAGCTGATCAAGAGCGTGGCCGGGACGCTCTGGGTCCCCACCACGGGATCGGGCATCCACCACGCCGGCTACTGGTCCGACGACGTCGCGACCGACGGTCGCCTACTCGCCGAGCGCGGCTATGCCGAGGAGGCGAAGGGGGTCGGACCTGACGGCGCCGCCGTCTGGTCCTACCACCGCAGCGTCGGGGGACCACGGATCGAGCTGGTGAGCCGTCAGCTCGAGACCGGGTTGGCGTCCTACTGGGCCTCGGGCTGAGCCCGGGCGCTTGGAGCCGATCCCTCAGAGGTCGCGCAGTCGGAGCCGCAAGGCCCCAGCATCGTGCGCGTGCGCACCCACCTCCAGCTCGACGTCGGACGGAAGGGGCAGCACCCGTCGGCGGGTCGCCGCGTCCCACGTCGCCAGCGGGCGCAACGACACGTCGACCGCCACCGACACCAACGACCGCGCCGCGACGTTGACGGGCGCGAACCCGACGAGCAGCTGCTCGCCCGCGTACGGGCCGTGCGAGGTGGATCCGTAGACCTGCACGACGTGCCCGCCGTCGCGATCTCCGGTGTTCGCCACTTCCACCGTGAGGCTCGCCGTGTCGTCGCCCTGCACACGGCACGCCACGTGACGGATCTCGAACGTGGTGTACGAGAGGCCGAAGCCGTGCGGGAAGGCCGCCGGCACGCCGAGTCTGTCCAGCAGCCTCTGGCCATGGAAGCGGTCGTAGGTGATCGCGGTCGCGTTGCGGTCGAAAGAAGGGAAGGTGCGTCCTCTGAGTCGGGCATCGAGAAGGGCAGGCGCCCGGTCGGGTTGTGGGCGCCGGTCACGACATCGGCCAGGGCATGCCCACCCTCCATGCCGGCGTACCACATCATCACGAGCGCGGGTACCGACGCACGCCACGACGCTGTCAGGACGGCGCCGGCCGCGACGATCGCGACGACCGTCTTGGGATTGGCCGCAGCACGGCCGCGATGATCTCCTCGTCGACGGGCCGCAACGCCAACGAGACGCGGTCCCCTCCGAACCCGTCGGGATCGCCGGACGAGGGGACCGGTGCCAGCGCCGTGGGGCAGCTCGGCGGGGACCGGTGGGAACAGTGCCAGCAGCTCCGGGTTCGAGCACGATGTCGGCGCCCGATGTACTCGCCTTCGTCCGGCCGTCGTAGCCCGACGACGACGATGGCAACGTCGGCCGCCGCGGCCGCTGCCGACGCCCTTGCCGGCTCGTCGACGTCGACGAGTTGCACGGCGGCTCAGGGGAACGCCCCACGAATGCCGTCGAGCGGGGTGACGCAGCGACGGCGGTCGGACGTCGGAGGAGCCGTGGTCGCCCATGTTGGCGGCCGTCGGCCAGGCGACCGATCAGGGCGATCGAACGCAACGTACGGCCGGGTCGAGCGGCAGCACCGGCGACCCGTCCATCGGGTCGTTCTTGAGCAGCACCATCGGCCCGGGCGGCGACTCCCGGGCCAGCGCCCGGGCTCGTCGTTGGCCATCACCTCCGGGTCGGCGGGTCGCCGTAGGCCCGGGTGGCGTAGGAGCGCAGCTGCGCGGCCGATGAGGCGCACGCCCGGCCCGCTCGACCATCGCCCACGAGGTCTCGCCGGCCTCGAGCTGGTCGCCGCAGATGCTGGCGCCCGTTGCTGGGCGAAACGGCTCTTCGAGGTCCAGGCCGGCGTTCAGCGAGGTCGCCGCGTCGCGCAGTCCCCAGATGAAGTCGGTGACCGTGATCCCATCCCAGCCCCATTGCTCGCGCAGCACCGTCGGTCGAGCAGGTAGGTGTTCTGCCCGCACCACTCGCCGTTGACCGAGTTGTAGGACGCCATGATGGCCGCCACGCCTTCCTCGACGACCCGCCGGAAATGCGGCGAGGTACACGTCGTGCAGCGTCGCCTCGTCGATCGTGACGTCGACGGTGAAGCGGGCGTTCTCCATCGAGTTCAACGCGTAGTGCTTGACGCAGGCCATCACGTAGCGCTGCACGCCGCGGGTCAGGGCGGCGCCGAACTCGCCGAGGTGGTACGGATCGTCCCCGTAGGTCTCCTGGATCCGCCCCCACGCGGGGTGGCGCGGCAGGTTGATGCAGACGCCACCGAAGAAGTTGCCGCCCAGCGCCCGGATCTCGCGGCCGATCGACGTCACCGACCTCGCTCCTCCAGCGTCGAGGTCCCACGTCGCACCGCGCGCCATCGAGACCGGAAACGCGGTGCCGGCGCCGGCGACACAGCCGCGCGGGCCGTCGACGAAGCGGATGCCGGGCAGCCCAGCCGGGCCACGGCTCCGTGCACGATCGGGGTCCGGCGTTGTAGCCCTCGGACCTGAAGGTGGCCATGCCCTCCCAGAAGTCCGTGTCGCCGTCCAGGAGCCAGAGCCGCTCCGCGTCGTCGAGTCGCCCGTAGAGCTCCCGGGCGACGTCGGCGGCGGGCCGGCCCGCCTGGACCGCGCGGACGGCATCATCGAACGCGGTCATGTCTCGGGTCGAAGTTCCCGCTTGAGCACCTTGCCCGACGGGTTGCGCGGCAGCGCCTCGAGGAAGGTGACGTCCTTCGGCACCTTGAACTTGGCCAGCTGCCCGGCGCAGTGCGCCAGCAACTCCTCGGCGGTCGCGGACTGCCCCCGCCCGCACGACGACGAACGCGACCGGGACCTCGCCCCAACGCTCGTCGGGTCGCCCGACCACCGCGGCCTCGAGCACCGCGGTGTGCTCGTAGAGCACACGCTCGACCTCGGAGCCTGCGATGTTCTCGCCGCCCGACACGATCATGTCCTTCAGCCGGTCGACGATGAAGAGATAGCCGTCATCGTCGCAGCACCCCGATGTCGCCGGTGTGGAACCACCCGCCCGCAAAGGCGCGGTCGGTGGCGTCGGCGTCACGCCAGTACCCCTTGAAGATCTTCGGTCCTCGCATGACGATCTCGCCGCGTTCACCCGGGCGAACGGCTTGACCGTCGTCGTCCCAGACCTCGAGCTCGAGGTGCAGACACGGGCCGGCCGACGCTGCCCAGCTTCTTCACGATGCTGTCGCGGTCGAGGAAAGTGTCGCCGGAGACGGTTTCGGTCAGGCCGTAGGCGTCGGCGAACCAGGCCGATGGGAACACGCGCTGGATGCGTTCGATCAGCGGGATCGGCATCTTCTCGCCGCCGTTGATGATGACACGCACCGACGACAGATCCCGTTGCTCGACGTCGGGCAACGCCATGATCGCGTTCACCATCGCCGGCGCGAGCCACACGACCGTCACCTTCGACCGCTCCAACTCGTCGACGACGGCAGCGGCGTCGAACACGCGGTGGATGATCGTGGTCGCGCCGGCCGCGATCAGCGTGGTGGTCGTGAGGTCGAGCGCGCCGACGTGGTAGAGCGGCCCGCAGGCCAGGCCGAGATCATCCGCGGTGAAGCCGAACTCGACCATGTGGGCGAAGTTCTTCCACGCCAGGTTGGCGTGCGTGATCATGACGCCCTTTGGGCGACCGGTGGTGCCCGACGTGTACATCAGCCGATGGACGTCGTCGGCCTCGGTCGGACTCCGGTCGACGGGAGAGCCGGTGGTCCGGAGTTCGGCGAGCGTCGTCCAGCCGGTCGGAGCTTCGTGCGCGCGCGCATGCTCGCACCAGGGTGGGCTCGAGGTCGCGGTCGCCTCGCCGGCCAGACCCAGCGAGCGCCTCGTCGCACACGAGCGCTCGAGCCTCCGAGTGCTCCAGGATGTAACGCACCTCGGCTGCCGCGAGCCTCCAGTTGATCGGCATGGCGATTGCGCCGAGATAGTTCGCCGCGAAGACCGTCTCGAGGAACTCGGGGCAGTTGTACGAGAGGAGTCCCGACGACGTCTCCCCGGCCCACGCCCGCTCGCCTGCAGCCCCGCCGCCAGCGCCGTGGAGCGAGTTGCCATGTCCCCGTACGTCGTCGCCTCCCCTTCGAAGACGGTCATGGCCGGCCGGCGTTCGCTCCGCGTGATGCGCCAACACTCCGAACCAGTTGACGTCCGCCTTCATGCTCACCTCCCTCTTTCGACTTCGCCGGAGATCCCGTCGTTGCGCTCGGGACCGATTACCCGATGACCAGTCCCAATCCCCAGTAGCGTCATTCTCCGTGAGCGCGCAGGCAAACGCAGATTCTCGGCGTAGCCCGAAATGGGAGTCGCGACGCGAGGCCATCGTCGACACCTCAGCGCACCTCTTCGCCCGCCAGGGCTACCACGCCACCGGGATCGCGGAGCTCTGCGACGGCCAACGACCTCGGCAAGGGCGCCCTGTACCACTACATCGGTTCGAAGGAGGAGCTGCTCGCGGCGATCCACGACCGCGTCATGGACGAGGTCATGCTCGGCGCCGACCGCGTCGCCGAGGCGGGCGGCACCCCGTCCGAGCAGCTGGCCGGCTCGGCGACGAGCTGCTCGACGTCATCCACCGCTACCCGGACCACGTGTGGGTCTTCCTGCACGAGTTCCCGGCGCTGACCGGCCCGAGGGCCGAACAGTTCCGCAGGCGCCGCCGGGAGTACGAACGTCGGGTCGAGTCCGTGCTGCGCGCCGGCGTCGAGTCCGGCGAGTTCCGTGATATTGAGCCGTGGTTGACGGCGAGGGCATGGCTCGGCATGCACAACTACACCTACCTGTGGCTCAAGCCCGGTGGGCGGCTCGCCGCCGGCTCCGTGGCCAAGCCCTTCGCCGAGATCTTCATGCGTGGCATCACGAGGGCGGGCGGCCAAACTCAGTGAGCTGAGGTCACGGCGCCGAGTACCCACCGTCGACCACCAGTGCAGTACCGGTCGTCCACTGCGACTCGTCGCTCGCCAGATACGAGTACGCGCCGGCGAGGTCGTCGGCGGAGCCGAGTCCGAGCGGATGGCGCGCCGCGATGGTGTCGAGGGCATCCTCGGGAAGGCCGGCGTGGATGCCCGAGCGAAATGTTCCCGGGACAGACGCAGTTGACCCGGATGCCGTCTCGGGCGTATTCGACGGCCGCGACCTTCGCCAGCTGGATCACGGCTGCCTTGGTCGCGCAGTACGGCGCCGAATGCGACCACGCCGTCAACCCGGCGACGGACGCGGTAAGGATGATGGAGCCAGATTCCTGCGCGCGCATGACGGGGACGGCCGCCTTGATGCCGTGCACGGCGCCGAGGACGTTCACCTTGAAGGCCCGCTCCCAGTCTTGCGTCGAGAGATTGTGGATGCGCCCGTTGGGCGAGAGGATGCCCGCGTTGCTGATGAACACGTCGAGTCGGCCGAACCGCTCGACGGCCAGCTTGGCGACCGCATCGACCTGGTCGGGATCACTGACGTCGGCCAGGATCGTCGCCGTCGGGCTCTCGGTCCGCTACGAGTGCCGCGACGGTGGCGGCCAGCGACTCGTCGGCGACATCGCTGATCACCAGCGCCGTGTCGGGCTCGGCCGCGAACCGCCGCGAGAGCGCCGCGCCGAGCGCACCTCCCGCGCCAGTGATCGCGACGACCCGGCGCGTGTCCCCGTCCGTCGTCATACGCGCTGGTAGTCAACCATTTCGTCCGCAATTAAGGAGGACTCGGTGATCTCGATCCGACCGGACATCAGGCTCCCCCTTGTACCGGTCAGTACAGTACACGTCGGTGACGAACGCCAACGAAGCTTGCGACGATCTCTTCTCGCTCCGACCTGCTGGAAATGCAGGAGCGCATGTTGCGCATTCGGGGCTTCGAGGAGCGCGTCGCCGACCTCTACCGCGACGGCCTCGTTCCCGGCTTCGTGCACCTCTCCATCGGACAGGAAGCGGCGGCGGTCGGCGCCTGCTGGCCGCTGCGACCCGACGACGTCATCACGTCCACCCATCGCGGACACGGGCACTGCCTGGCCAAAGGTCTGGATCCGCTCGGGATGTTCGCCGAGCTCATGGGCCGGGCCGATGGCACCAACCGAGGTCGCGGCGGCTCGATGCACATCGCCGACCCGACCCTCGGGATCTTCGGCGCCAACGGGATCGTGGCGGCCGGGTTGCCCATCGCCGTCGGTGCGGCCGCGGCGGCGCAGATCCGCCGACGGGACGGCGTCGCCGTCGCCTTCTTCGGTGACGGCGCGGCGGCACAGGGCGCGTTCCACGAGGCGCTGAATCTCGCCGCCGTCTGGCGCCTGCCGGTGATCTTCTTCTGCGAGAACAACGGCTATTCGGAGTTCTCCGCGCCGAAGGACCAACACGCCGCGTCGCTCGAGCGGCGAGCCGGCGGCTACGCGATGCCCTATCAGTCGGTCGACGGCAACGACGTCGTCGCCACAGCCACTGCGATGCGCGACGCCGTCAACGGAGCCCGGGCGGGAACGGGTCCGGTGATTGTCGAAGCGAGCACCTACCGCTGGCACGGTCACTACGAGGGCGATCCTCAGCGCTACCGGACACCCGAGGAGCTGCAGACCTGGCAGGAGCGAGACCCGCTGATCCTCCACCGCCGGCGGCTGATCGAGGCCGGCGTCGACGAGGAAGCGATCGACGCGCTCGAGTCAAGAGTGGCCGACGAGCTCGACGAGGCCGTCGAGCGAGCGCGGACACTCGACCCACCTTCACCCACAACGCTCTTCGACTTCGTCGTCCGGGAACGACCTGCCGTCGCGGAGCCACCCGGTCCGGCGGAGGACGCAGCCGAATACCGTACGATGGACGCGGTCCGCGCCGCGCTCGAGGCGGAGCTGGTGGACGACGAGCGCGTCTTCCTGGCCGGCATCGACATCGGCGAAGGCGGAAACGTGTTCGGCCTCACCCGGGGACTGCGCGAGCGCTTCGGCGACCGTGTCCGCGACACCCCCATCTCAGAGACGGCGATCGTCGGGCTCGCCGTGGGGGCGGCGATGGCGGGGATGCGCCCGGTGGTCGAAGTCATGTACCTCGACTTCCTCGGCGTCTGCCTTGACCAGCTCCTGAACCAGGCCGCCAAGCTGCCCTTCATGACGGGTGGCGCAGCTGAGATGGGCCTGACCGTGCGCACGCAATTCGGCGCCGGTCGCTCCTCGGGCTCGCAACATTCGCAGAGCCTCGAGGCCCTCCTGGCTCACATCCCTGGGTTGACCGTCGTCATGCCCTCGACGCCGGCGGACACGTACGGGCTGCTTGCGGGCCTCGATCCAGGATCCGAACCCGGTCGTGTTCATCGAGAACCGGCTGCTCTACGGGATGAAGGGGCCCATGCCTCCGGACGATCACCTGCTCCCCCTCGGGCGGTCGATCGTCGTGCGGCCGGGTTCGGACATCACCGTGGTCTCGGTGTCGCGCATGGTGCACGAAGCGCTCGCCGCCGCCGAGGAGCTGGCCCACGACGGCATCTCCGTGGAGGTGATCGACCTGCGCACGGTCGCGCCACTGGACCTGGCTCCGGTGCTCGAGTCGCTGCACAAGACGAGCCGGATCCTGATCGCCCACGAGGCCGTCGTTCCGTTCGGCATCGGCGCCGAGATCGCGGCCCGGGTCGCCCGCGAGGGCTTCTGGGATCTCGATGCGCCGGTGCAACGCCTCGGCGCAGCGGCCACGCCACCTCCGTACGCCCCCGAGCTCGAGCGGGCGTGGCTCCCCGGTCGCCGCGAGATCGCAGACGCCGTGCGGAGGCTTTCGGCCGTCTGAGTCCCGGACGTCACCCCGGATCCGGGTGACCTCAGCAGCCGAGCGCGCGGGCGATCACCAGGTGCTGGATCTCGTTGGTGCCCTCACCGATCTCGAGCACCTTGGCGTCGCAGTAGAAGCGGGCGACCGGGGTCTCGAGCATGTAGCCGAGACCGCCGTGGATCTGGACCGCCTCGGAGGCCGCCGACACCGCGAGGCGGCTGGCCTTCAACTTGGCCATGGCCGCCTCCTTTTGGAACGGCTGTCCGTGGTCGCGCAGCGACGCGGCGCGGTAGGTGAGCCAGCGCGCCGCCTCGAGCTCGGTGGCGATGTCGGCCAGCTTGAACTGGACGGCCTGGAACTTCGAGATGGGCTGGCCGAACTGGACGCGTTCGCGCGCGTAGGCCGTCGCCATGTCGAGGACCGCCTGGGTCAAGCTCAGCGAGAGCGCCGCAATGGAGATCCGGCCGACCTCGAGGGTGCGGAGGAACTGGGCGAGGCCCAGGTCGGGATCTCCCAGCAGCTGGTCGTCCGGCACGAAGACGTCGTCGAAGAAGAGCTCGCGGGTGTCGAGGCCGCGCCAGCCGATGCCACGCATCTTCGGGCCCATGGTGAAGCCCGGGGTGTCCTTCTCGACGACGAAACTGGCATACCGCGGCGCGTCGTCCGTCGTATTCGTTCGGGCGAGAAGCGTGACGCCGAACGACATGTCCGTCCCGGCGTTGGAGATGAACGTCTTGCGGCCGTTGATCAACCAGCCGCCGTCCTGGCGTTGCGCCCGCGTCGTGATCCCTCGCGCGTCCGAGCCGGCGTCGGGCTCGGTGAGGCCGAACGCGCCGAGTACGCGCCCCTCGGCCAACGGGCGCAACCAGCGCTCGCGTTGCGCGTCGTTGCCAAAGAGGAACAGCGGCAACGACCCGATCGTCACGTGGGCCTGCCAAGCGGCGGCGACCGACTGGTCGGCCAGGCCGATTTGCTCCATGGCAGCGACGAAGCCGACCGTCGACATGCCGATCCCGCCCCACGCCTCGGGGACGAGCATCCCGAGCAGACCGAGTTCCCCCATCTCGCGCAGCAGGTCGGTCGGGCACCGTCCCTCGTCCCACGCCTCGGGCGCGCGCGGGGCGATCTCCTTCTGCGCGAAGTCCCGGCACAGCGCGACGAGCGTCGCGCTCGTCTTCGCCCAGCGAGAAGTCCATGCTCTCATCCTATGGACTGACCGGTACAACGCTCGTACACTGGAGTCGTGCCATCAGACCGCGCCCCCCACGCCATCCCAGAGTTCGACACCCTGGAAGAAGAACGGCGTCATCGCAAGCAGCGGCTCGCCGCCGCCTTCCGCCTGTTCGGCAAGTTCGGGTTCGAGCGAGGGAACGGCCGGCCACATCACCGCGCGCGACCCGGAGCTGCCCGACCACTTCTGGGTCAACCCGTTCGGCATGAACTTCCGGCACATTCGGTGAAGGACCTGTTGCTCGTCAACCACCAGGGCGAGGTCGTCGAGGGCAACTGGCCGCTCAACCTCGCGGCGTTCGTGATCCACTCGCAGATCCACGCGGCCCGGCCCGACGTGGTGTCCGCCGCGCACTCGCACTCCGTGTACGGCAAGGCCTGGTCGACCCTTCACCGGCCGCTCGACCCGCTCACCCAGGATGCCTGCGCGTTCTACGAGGACCACGCGCTCTTCGACGACTACACCGGCGCCGTGGTCGATCTCGAAGAGGGCAAGCGGATCGCCCACGCGCTGGGCGACAACAAGGCGGCCATCCTGGCCAACCACGGCTTGCTCACCGTCGGGCACACCGTCGACGAAGCCGCGTGGTGGTTCATCACGATGGAGCGCACCTGCCAGGCCCAGCTGTTGGCCGAGGCCGCGGGCACGCCCGTGCTGATCCGTCCCGACGTCGCGCAGACGACGGCCAAGCAGACCGGGGGCCACGGCACCGGGTGGTACCAGTTCCAGCCGCTCTACGACCAGATCGTCGTCGAGGAGCCGGACCTCCTCGACGAATAGTCCGTCCGGGCGCCTCGCTCAGCCGTCGCCGGGCGGCAGGTGCTCGAGGAAGCGCGCCGACCAGTCCCGGAGGTCCGCCGGTACCGAGTAGCCCGCCTCGTCGTTGATGGCCGACCAGTGCTCGGCCACGTCCTCGATGGTCACGCCGGGTCCGGGGTGGACATAGCCCGGCGTCGTGGCGACGAAGATCCGGGCGAAGCGCCCGGCGCCCGCCGCGTAGATCTCGCCGTTGACCGGGCAGGACTCGTGCGCCAGGTAGGCCGCCATGGGCGCCACCAGCTCCGGCGCCATGTCGGGTGCGTCGCCGCCGCCGGCCATGCGGGTCATCGCCGCCGGCGCGATGAGGTTGACCCGGATGCCGCGCGACGCACCGGCGAGCGCGAGGCTGCGCGTCATCCCGATGACGGCGGACTTGGCCGTCGCGTACGAGGTGTTGTTCTTGAGGCCGAAGACGCCGCTCGAGGTCGTCATGACGACCCGCCCGTACTCCTGTTCGAGGAGGTGCGGCCAGGCGGCGCGGGTCACGTTGAACGAGCCGATCGTGTGGACGGCGAGGTGGCGGGACAGGTCGTCGGCCTCGAGCTCGGGCAGGCCCGCCCACCGCATGATGCCGGCGTTGTTGATCACGACGTCAACGCGCCCGAAGCCCTGGATCGCCGCCTCGACGAGCGCGGCCGCGCCGGCGACCTCGGCGACGTCGTTGGCATCGGCCAGGGCGGCCCCGCCGGCGCTCGTGATCGCGGCCACCACCTCCGAGGCGGGCCCGGCGTCGGCTCCCGTCCCCTCCATCGAGCCGCCGAGGTCGTTGACGACGACGCTCGCGCCGCGCTCGGCCAGGAGCAGGGCGTAGGCGCGCCCGATCCCCCGCCCCGCACCGGTGACGACGGCGACCCGCCCGTCGAATCGAAGGTCTTTCAGCGCCGGCCTCTCACGCGGCGGCGGGCGCGGGGAAGCCGAGGAGCGCACCGAGGGTGCCGCCCACCATCGCCGCGCGCTCGTCGTCGGGCACGCCGACGAACTCCTCGGCCAGCAGCTGGCGGCTGCCGCGGAACGTCCCTTCGGCGTGCGGGTAATCGTTGCCCCACACGATCGTCGAGACCCCGGTGAGATGCCGGCAGGCGATGGCCACCGGGTCGTCCTGGAACGAGACGTGGAACTGCCGGCGCACGTACTCGCTCGGCATCAGCGGGTACGGCCACTTCTCGTTCAGCTTGAACAGCTGCGCCATGTTGGCCTGCTGCTCGGGCGGCAGGGTCTCGTCCCAATGGCCCAACCACCAATCGGCGTCCTGGCCGATGCCGGTGATCCAGCACTTGTCCATCGCCCCGACCAGCGAGGCCAGCCAGTGGGCGTTGAACTCGATCAGGGCGAAGTGGAGGTCGGGGTAGCGCTCGGGCACGCCCCCGCCGATGAGTTGGCACATGACCTGCTGCGGCACGATCGTGCTGTAGATCGACTGGGTGATCATCCGCTTCGCCGCGGACTTCTCGGTCATCGGCTGGTTCACCTGAGCGGCGTTCTCCATGACCACCTTGAGCGTGGTGGACTCCGGATCGTTGACCTTCACCCCGCCCGTCTGCGTGTGGATGAACACGTGGACGCCGTTGGCCTGCGCGGCCGCCCACACGGGGTCGTAGTCACGCGAGTAGTACGGCTTCGGCGGCACGGCCGGCAGCAGGATTCCACGGAACCCGCCGGCGGCGACGCGCTCGATCTCCGTCACGGCGTCGTCGACGTCGGTAATGGGAACCGGTGCTGTCGGGGCGAGGCGTGAGAAGTACGGCGAGAAACGCTCCAAGATGTAGTCGTTGTAGACCCGAGCGTGCGCCATCGACAGCTCGTGGTCATCGGAGTAGAGGCCGAAGAGCGACAGGTTGGGGTGCATCACCCCGACGTCGACGCCGTCGAACTCGAGATCCTCGATGATCATCTCGGGATCCCCCTCGGGCATCCGCCCCCCGGTCTGGCGGTAGCGCGAGATCGTCCAGCCCTCGAAGCCGGGGGTGTGCAGACGGCGGAAGATCCGTGCGCCGCCCTCGACCAACGGCTCGATCTCGAAGTCCTCCTCCCAGACCCCGCGCTCGCGCAGGTGCTTGGGCAACCGGGTCCGGAACAGGTCGGTCGGCTCGAGGATGTGCCCGTCCGCTGAGACGACAAATTCCTTGTCCGGCATGTGCGGTGCCTTCCGTCTTAGGTTCGGGAAAATCTTCGCAGGGCGCGCGAAGCTGCGCATCGAGAGTAGACCAACCGGTCGGTACAAGACAACGGCACCCGACGACAAGGAGCACGAAACGTGGCCAAGCGGTGGAAGCAGCGCCCGGACGGGTCGACCTGGGGTGACTGGGGCGATGACGATGAACTCGGGCGGATCAACCTGGTCACCTCCGAGAAGGTTCTGGCGGGCATCCGCGAGGTCGAAGCCGGGATCTCCTTTTGCCTCAGCCTGCCGCTCGACTACCCGGGTGGGACGGCGCTGAACCAACGGCGTCATCCGCCTGTCGTTGCACCGACCGAAGACATGGGCGGCACACCGGCCTCCTTCTACAACGTGCACATGAGCGAGATGGAGGACTTCGGCGATCCCAAGTACGTCGACGTCTGGGCCGACGACGTGGTGACGCTGTCACTGCAGTACTCGACGCAGTGGGACTCGCTCGCCCACGTCGGAGCCGAGTTCGACGCGGACGGCGACGGGGTCGAAGAGGCCGTGTACTACAACGGCTACCGCGCCGGGGTCGACCTGGTGGGCCCGCAGCCCGACGCCCGCGGCGACGGCGGGCCACATCGGGCGTTCGCCCATCACCTCGGCCTCGAGCACATGGCGCGTCACGGTGTCCAGGGGCGAGGCGTGTTGGTCGACCTGGCCCACCACCTCGGCGACGAGTGGAAGGGGGTCGACCGCGCCAAGCTCGAGGAGGTCATGGCGGAGGACGGGGTCGTGGTCGAACCGGGCGACATCCTCCTCCTGCACACCGGCTTCGCCACGAGGGTGCTCGAGTGGGAACGCGACCCTGATCCGGTGAAGATCCACACGATGTGCTCGTATCTCGACGCGCGCGACCCGTCGCTGCTCGAGTGGATCGCGGACTCGCAGATCTCGGCGCTCGCGGCCGACAACTATGCGGTGGAAGGTCTCCTCGGCAAGGACCGTGACCCGAGCCGCCACTCGTTCCTCCCACTCCACCACCTGTGCTTGTTCAAGCTCGGCGTCCCCTTGGGCGAGATGTGGTACCTCCACGAGCTGGCCGCGTGGCTGCGCGAGCACGGAAGGAGCCGGTTCTTGCTGACGGCCCCGCCCTTGCGGATGCCCGGTGTGGTCGGATCGCCGGTGACGCCCGTCGCCACCGTGTGAGCCGGCGCCGCCCCTCAGGTCGTGGCGGGTGCCGGCTCGGAGGCGCCGGTAAAGACGAAGGCGTCGTAGTCGTTGGCTACCACCTCGGCGACGACGGAGAAGAACTTCGGGCGTCCGGCGGAGTTGAGCAGGTATCGCTTGGGCTTTCCCGGGATGTTGGTGCCGAAGTAGTAGCTCTTCTCGCCGAAGGAAAGTGGCGATGCCGCGCCGCGATCGATCATCTTGGTCCAGCGCTCCTCGGACCGCGCCGAGACCTCCACCTCGTCGAACCCGTGGTCGCGCGCGTACACGAGAAGGTCGGTGATGAAGTCGACCTGATCGCCGTTGTAGCGCGGGTTGTTGCCGGCGGCCGCGTGGGGGCCGCCCGGAAAGAACAGATTGGGGAAGCCACGGGTCTGCACGCCGAGAAAGGTCTGCGGACCGTCCGCCCAGGCGTCGACGAGAGCCACGCCGTCACGACCGCGGATGCCCATGCGGGAGAGCGCGCCGGTTCCGAAGTCAAAGCCGGTCGCCCACACGATGACGTCGAACTCGCGCCCGCCGTCGGCCGTCTCGATCCCCGTCGGCGCCACCTCGACGATCGGGTTGTCGCGCAGATCCACCAGCTCGACGTTGGGCTGATTGAAGGCCTCGAAGTAGCCCGCAACGAAAGGCGGGCGTTTCTCCCCGAAGCGGTGATCCGTGGGGATCAGGCGGTCGGCCGTCGCCGGGTCGGCGACGATGCCACGGATCTTGTCGGCGATGAATTCGCACCACTCGGCGTTGGCCTCGGGGTTGGAGAGGAGGTCGAGGTAGTTGCTCGTCAGCTTCGTGAAACCCGGGCTGTTCCACATGGTCTCGTAGAACCGCTGCCGTTCCTCGGCCGAGTCCTCGAAGGCGCTGCGATCGGACGCGTGGTGGTGGAACCCGTGCACCGAGGTGTTGAGGACCTCGCGCAGCTGCTCGAAACCGGCCCGCAGCTCAGCCTGTTCCTCGGGCGTGATCGGCCGGTTGTTGAGGGGCGTGCACCAGTTCGGCGTTCGCTGATACACGGTGAGGGAGGCCACCTCCGCCGCAATGGTGGCGACGACCTGGACGCCGCTCGATGACGTGCCGACGACCGCGACCCGCTTCCCTACCAGGTCGACCGGGTGTTCCGGCCACAAACCGGTGTGGTACATCTCGCCGGCGAACTCGTCACCGCCGGGGACGTCGGGGAGGTAGGGCACCGAGAGCACGCCGGTCGCCGCCACGACGTAGCGGGCCCGGACCGTCGTTCCGTCGGCGCTCGTGACCCGCCAACGGTGGGTGGCCTCGTCGTAGTCGGCCGAGGTCACGCCGGCGCCGAAGCGCATGTGCTCGCGCAGCCCGAAGCGGTCTACGACGTGGTTCAGGTAGCGCTCCGTCTCCGGCTGGGCGGCGAAATGCTCCGACCACTCCCACTCCTCGAAGAGCTCGCGGGAGAAGAGATAGCCGTAGGTGTAACTCTCCGAGTCGAAACGAGCGCCCGGATAACGATTCCAGTACCAGGTGCCGCCGACGCCGGCGCCGGCCTCGAGCAAGCGGGCGGTGAATCCGGCCTGGAGGGCGCGGTACAACTGGTAGATGCCGGTGATCCCGGCACCCACGACGAGTACCTCCACCTCGGCCTCGTTGGCAGCTGCGCTCTCGGCGGGAGCCGGATCGTGGGAGACGGTCATATCGAGGCGGGCCCTGTCGTCGCCGGTGGGCCCGAGGCCAACGACCCCGGGAACACCATCGCTAGGTTTTGTACCGACCGGTTAGTCTACTGCGCGTCGGCGCGTGCGGCAGGAGACGACAGTATGGCGATCGTGGAGCAGAAATGGTCGGCCCTCCCGGTGCCCTTTGCGATCGAGATGCCGGACCGGGTGCCCAAGGAGCGGTACTACGACCCGGACTTCTACCGGCTGGAAAACGAGCTCCTGTGGCCGCGGGTCTGGCAGATGGCGTGTCGCCTCGAGGAGATCCCCCAGCCGGGTGACTTCGCGGAGTACGAGATCCTCGATCAGTCGGTGCTCGTGGTCCGCACCGAGGACATGGGCGTGCGCGCCTTCGACAACGTGTGCCGCCACCGCGGCGTGCGCTTCGCCCAGGGCAGGGGCTCCAAGCCGGGCGGCTTCGTCTGCCCCTTCCACGGCTGGTGTTACGGCACGGACGGCCAGAACACCCGCGTCACGCAGCCGAGCGGCTTCTCCGAGCACAACCTCGATCCGCCGGAGCTGAACCTCTCGCCGGTGCGCTGCGAGGCCTGGGGTGGCTGCGCCTGGATCAACCTCGACCGCGACGCGCCGCCGCTGCGCGAGTGCATGGAACCCTTCGCCACCGTCCTCGACGCCTGGAAGGTCGAGTCGCTCCGGGCCGAGTGGTGGTACTCGGCCCGCCTCCCGATCAACTGGAAGCTCGGGGTGGAGGCCTTCGTCGAGCAGTACCACGTGCTGCAGTCGCATCCGCAGCTGCGGATCCCGGGGCGCTACCCGGGCCGCGACGCGTTCGATCCGCGCTCGTTCGTCGAGTCCGAGCTCCACTACCTGCGCACCATGAGCGAAGGCATGGCGGGCATGGTCCACGCCCGAGATCTCAAGATCGCCGAGGACATTGCGGGCCTGGAGCTCCCGGGTGACTACGCGCAGGCGCGCTCGGCCTGGGACCGGTCCCTCAACGATGCCGTGGTGCAGGCGCACCGGGCCCGGGGCTGCGACATGCCCGGCCTGAACGAATTGGCGGAGCAGGGCATCGACGACACGATGTGGTACTGCTTCCCGCACTTCTTCGTGCTCCCGATGTACAGCAGCGCCACCTCCTATCGGTTCCGCCCGCTGGGCCCCGAGGAGACGCTCATGGACATGTGGTCGCTGACCCGGTATCCCGCGGGGAAGAGCCAGAGGCGCCGGCGGTCCCCGAGCCGTGGCTGCACGACGACCCGAGATGGCCGCCCATCCCCACGCAGGACTTCTCCAACCTGCCCAAGCAACAGCGAGGGCTGCACGCGCGCACCTTCGAGTACATGCGCCTGTCGGAGAAGAACGAGGGCCACATCTCGAACTATCAGCGGATGATCGACGGCTTTCTGGCCGGTCTCCCGACCGAGAAACTCCTTCCGGGGCTGCGCAAGGTCAACCTGAACCCGCTGGAACAACCCATCGTCGAGATTGAGATCTGAGCTCTCGGGCATGGGGGACGACCGCAGCTTGGCCGACGTCGCAGAGGGCGTGCGCGCCGCGATCGCGACCTACACGCACGCGCTCGACGACGGCCGGACCGACGACATCGTGGCGACGTTCTGCCCCGACGGGTCGTGCGACATGCCCGGCTTGGGTCGTCACGAGGGCCACGACGCGCTGCGGCAGGCCTACGGGTCCTGGAAGCCGGTCCGGCCGCAGCGCCACCTGATCAGCAACACACTCGTCACGCAGTGGGACGACGGCGAGGCGCAGGCGACCAGCGACTTCGTCTTCTTGACGAAGGGCGAGGCGGGTTGGGGCGTCGGCGTCGTCGGCCGCTACCGTGACGTCCTCCACCGCGACGGCGCGGTCTGGCGTTTTCACAGCCGGGTCGCCGAGTTCAGCGCATAGAACGGGAACGGGGTACCGCATGAGATTCGGTCTCGATGTCGCACAGCAACGCATGTCCTGGGACGAGCTGGTGCGCCGCGTCCGCCTGGCCGAGGACCTCGGCTTCGACGGCGTGTGGGGCTTCGACCACTTCCAGCCCATGTACGGCGAGGGACCCGGCGAGACGTTCGAGGGCATGACCACGCTGGCCGCACTCGCCGGCGTGACGTCGCGCATCCGCCTCGGCCTGCTGGTCACGGGCGCGACCTACCGGCACCCGTCGGTGCTGGCCGCCCAGGCGGTGACCATCGACCACGCGTCGCACGGCCGGCTCGAGCTGTCGCTCGGCGCGGCCTGGTTCGAGAAGGAGCACGTCGAGCTCGGCATCCCCTTCCCGTCGACGGCCGAGCGGTTCGACCTGCTCGAGGACACGCTCGAGATCGTCACCCGGCTCTTCACCGGCGAGGTCGTCTCCTACGACGGCACGCGGGTGTCACTGCACGACGCGGCCGCTGCGACCGCGGCCGGTGCAGCGCCCGCACCCGCCGATCTGGATCGGCGGCACCGGCCCGAAGCGCACGCTGCCGCTGGTCGCCCGCTACGCCGACGTGTGGCACGCGTTCGGGACGCCCAACTCGCTGCGCGAGGCGAGCGAGCGCGCTCGACGAGCTCGCGGCCGACGCCGGCCGCGACCCCGCCGTCCATCATGCGCGCCGGCTCGCTGTCGCTCGACGACCTCGAGACGGCGCGTCGCGCACGCCGGCAAGTGGCGCGACGCCGGCTACGGCTACCTCGTCTGCGGCTGGCCCGAGGCCGGCGAACCACAGGTCGAGGCCTTCGTCCGCGACGTCCTGCCCGACTTCACCACCGCCTGATCCCGAGCAGATGACCACGCGCCGCGTTCCGCCGATCCCGCCCCGCGAGTGGCCCGAGGGCATGGCGGAGGCGCTGGCCGCGGCCTACCGGCCGTCCAACCCGCGTCACCCCGTCTCGCCGCGCGATCCCGCCAGCCCCAAGGGCCTCAATGCGATGGGGGTCCTCGCCCATCACCCCGAGCTGACCGCGGCGTACAACCAGCTCATCCGCCACGCGCTGTACTTCACCACCATCACGCCCCGCCAGCGCGAACTGCTCGTGCTCCGCGTCGCCCACCAGCGCGGGGCGGCCTACGAATGGGCACAGCACGTGTACCAGGCCGGCGTGGCCGGCCTCACGCCCGAGGAAGTGGCCCGGGTCCGTGTCGGGCCCGACGCGGCCGGAATGGTCGGTCCTCGAGCGGGCGCTGCTCTCGGCCGCCGACGAGCTCGTGGCCGACGCACGCATCGGAGAGCAGACCTACGCCGCGCTGGCGGCGGAGCTCGACACCCAGCAGCTGATGGACGTCGTGTTCACGGTGGGCGCCTACGAGGTGTTCGCCATGGCGATGCGCACCTTCGACGTCGAGCTGGACGACGACTTGCGGCCGTACGCCTGAGGGTCGGCGTCGGGGCTCACAGGTCCCAGGCGGCCTGGCGCCCGGCGGAAGCGAACGCGGCGCGGAGGTCAGAATCGTCGGACTCGCCGAAACGGGCGAAGGCCGCGGCACCTCGCCCCCGGGCGAAGACGGGATCCCCGCGCAGGCGGTCGAGCCGGAACTTCTCGTGCACGAGCGTGCGGGTCAGGATCTTGTTGGTCGGCGTCGTCGGAAGCGCGGCGCAGAGGCGGACGAATCGAGGCCGCCACTTGGGACTGAGGTCGGCCTGGTCGTCCAGCCACGACGCGAAGGCCGAGGCCGTCGAACGCGGCGCCCTCCCGCAGGACGAGGGCCGCCATGACCTGATCGCCCGGCGTCGGGATCGGGCACGCCATAGACCGACGCCAGAGCTGCACGTCGGGATGCCGGCCGACGATCGCCTCGATCGGCGCCGCCGGGAAGTTCTCGCCGTCGACCCGGAGCCAGTCCGCCGTGCGGCCCGCGAAGTAGACCCAGCCCTCCTCGTCGACGTAGCCGAGGTCCCCGCTCCAGTACCACCCGTCGCGGGTCGTCTGTGCCATCGCCTCGTCGTTGCGGTAGTACCCCTCGAAGGGACCGACGCCGAGCGTGTTGACGATCTCGCCGACACAGCGATCGGCGTTCAGCAGCCGGCCGTCGGAGTCGAACTGGGCCCGCGGCGCCTCGTGTCCCGTCCTCGTCCACGACCATGATCCCCTGGCGGAGGCGCCCGATGGACCGTCCGGGGCGGTTGCCCGTGCGATCGAGCGCGATGGCGCCCTCGGTGGACCCGAAGACGTCGATGATCCGCACCCCGAAACGGGTTGCCGTCTCCTCGACCACCTGGGGCGACCCTTCGTTGCCGAAGGCCGACCCGCAGGGTGTTGTCGGCGTCGTCGGCGCGAGCCGGCGTCGCCAGCAGGTAGGTCAGGACCTTGCCGGTGTAGTTGAACCAGGTGACGCCGTAGCGGCGCACGTCGGGCAGGAACCCCGACGCGCTGAACCGACGCGCCAGCGAGAGCGACGCGCCGGCGACCAGGGCCGGAGCCAGCCCGGACATCAACGAGTTCGTGTGAAACAGCGGCATGGCCGAGTAGCCCGACGTCGTCCGGGCGTCGAGCTCGAGCATCATCGCCATGCGGTTGCCGGTGGTGAGCAGCCGCCGCTGGGTGCAGCGGACGGCCTTCGGGGCGGCGGAGGTGCCCGACGTGAACAGCAGGACCCACAGGCCGTCGACGTCGGCTTCTGCGTCCTCGCTCGACGGCCGCAGACGTTGCCGACGCCGTCTCGCAGTGCGAGCTCGAGCGAGGATGCCGCCGCGTCGGCGGATCGTCATCGTCGACGAACCGGTCGGAGACGAGCACGCCCCCGGGCAGGTCGACGCCGTCGAGCGCCGCGCCGAGTTGGGCCTCGTGGCGTGGCTCGGTGATCACGAGCTGGAGGTCGGTGTGCGACGATGTCCCGGGCGAGATGCTCACCGAGGCGCGTGTAGTTGAGTCCGGCGATCACCGATCCGCTCAGCGCGGCACCACACAACGCGAAGACGTAGTCGGGGGTGTTGTCGAGCAGGACGCCGACGTGTGGCGGTCGATCCGGGTCCAGGCGGGCGCGGTAACAGGGCGGCGAAGCGTTCCGCCTCGGCCACGAGCTCCGCGATGGGTCCACATCCGCGTCGCCGAAGCGCAGGGCGGGACGCTCGGCGTGCTCGGCAACGTTGCGCCGCAGAAGCGTGGCTGCGTCGGGCGCAGGGAGCGGCACCTCGGCCAACGGCGGGGCGAGCGACGCAGACGGTCCAGCGGTCGTCACGTTCCCAACATTGCGCGTTGATCCTCCCCGGGCAGCGGGCGCAGTATCGGAGCGGCCCCTCACGTCACGCCGGGGCCCCACGGGCTTCGGATGCGTGCGCCGTAGCATGGCGATGGCGCACGTGGACTCGACCCGGGCCCGAACGGGACGAGGCAGCGAGGAAAGGGGGCGAACATGGACCTCGAGGACGTCGTTGATCGGCGAGGACAACGTCGTGCCGCGTGCCCGCTACACGAGCCCGGAGTTCGCCGCACTGGAATTCGACCGCGTTGTGGTCCCGCGTCTGGCAGGTGGCCTGCCGGGAAGAGGAGATCGCCGACGTCGGCGATTTCTGCGAGTACCTGATCGGCGACCAGTCGATCCTGGTCGTCCGCTCCGCCCCGGACGTCATCCGGGCCTTCCACAACACGTGCCTGCACCGCGGGACCAGGCTGGCCGACGGCGTCGGGCGACTCTCCCGGAGGGATGCATCCGCTGCCGCTACCACGCCTGGCGCTACGACCTCGACGGCAAGCTCGTCGAGGTGGTCGACCGCGACGAGTTCGACGCCGATCCCCGACGACGCCGGCCTCAAGGCCGTGCGCGTCGACCGGTGGGGCGGCTTCGTCTGGATCTGCCTCGAGCCCCGAGGCGCCGCCGCTGCTCGACTTCCTCGACCCGCTGCCGACGCTGCTCGCCCCCTACCACCTCGACCGCCTCCACCTCCGCACCTATCTGTCGACCGTGCTGCCGGCCAACTGGAAGGTCGCCGTCGACGCCTTCAACGAGGGCTATCACGTGCAGGGCACCCACCCGCAGCTCCTGCCGTGGACCGACGACGTCAGCCTCGAGTACGAACCGCTCGGGATCCACGCCCACTACGGACGACTGCCCAACGCGCGTCGTCAGCTCCGCCCGAGCCCACGCCTCGGGCTCGTCGACGGGCGAGTACGACGAGGGCGAGATCCTCGAGGCCTTCATCGCGCGGGCTGGGGGGCCTGTTCTACAAGGACGAGGGGCACTGGTCGAGGAGATCGAGCCTCGGTGCCGACGGCGCGACGATGCTCAGCCGCTATCAGGAGGGCCGGCGCGCCCTGCTCGAGGCGCGGGGCGTGGCGGTGGACGAGTTCGCCGACGACCAGCTGACGAGTGCGGACGACGTGTTCTTCTTCCCGAACATGGTCGGGCCCATCTACCCCGGGATCGCCATCGTCTTCCGCGTGCGGCCCAACGGCACCGACCCCGACAGCTGCATCAAGGACACCTGGTTCCTGCACTGGCCGCAGGAGGGCGAGCCTCCGAAGCGGGCCAAGCGCCGCTTCTTCCCCGACTGGACCGAGCGGGACTGGGGCGAGATCACCAACCAGGACTACGCCAACATGGAACACGTCCAGATCGGGATGAAGTCCCGCGGCGGCCCGCGGCATCCGGCTGAACCGCCGGCAGGAGAGCAACATCTTGCACATGCACCGGATGATCGACCGCTACCTGACCACGAACTGACCACACCGGGCAGCCGTCGTCGTAGTCGTCACAAGGTGCGGTAGAGACCTCCGTCGACGGCCAGCTGGGCCCCGTTGACGTAGCCGGCGGCGTCGCTGGCGAGGAAGACGCACGCGCCGACAAAGTCCTCGGGGCGCGCCATGCGCTGCATGGGGTTGGATTCGGCGACGCGTTCCTTCATTTCGGGCGGCCAGCCGCGGCTCAGGTCGGTCTCGGTTGCGCTGGGGAGGACGAGGTTCACCCGCACTTTGGGAGCCCAGGCGCCGGCCAGCCCGAGGGTCAGGGCGTTCAGGGCCGCCTTGGCCATCCCGTAGGGCAGGTCGATCGGGCTCGGCCGCCAGGACCCCACCGACGAGATGTTGATGATCGACCCACCATCGCCACCGGCCATCCGATCCCCAACGAGGACGCTCAAACGGAACGGCCCCCGGGCGTTGGTGGCGTGCACCTTGTCGTAGAGCTCCTCGCTGACCGCGGCGAGACCGTCGTACGCAGGTGACATGCCGGCGTTGTTGACGAGCACGTCGCAACGGCCGAACTGGTCGTAGACGGCGTCGACGAGATGGTCGCAGTCCTCCCACTTGCCCACGTGGCAGGCAATGGCCACGGCCCGACGGCCGGTCGAGTCCGCGATCTCGCGTGCCGCGGTCTCACAGTTCTCGAGCTTGCGGCTGGCGATGACGACGTCGGCCCCGGCCAACGCCATGCCCTCAGCGACCGCACGGCCAATGCCGCGGCTGCCACCGGTCACCACGGCGACCTTGCCGCTCAGGTCGAGGAGCTCGTCAGTCCTCTTCATGTCGGCCACCAATGTGCATGCCGAACCCTGCCCCGCCTTGGGGTCCTCGTCAATCGGGCGCGGTTTCGACGACGGTCTGCAAAACTCGGACCAGCTCGCTGACCTCGTCGGGATCGAGCGACGCGAGCGCGGGCGGGGGTGTGCTGAGGATCTTGTCGGCCCGCCGTGCCATGTCTCTTCCCTTGCGGGTGACCTCGACGAGTTTGGCTCGGCCATCCGACGGATGGGGTCGGCGCCGGACCAGACCCTGCGCCTCCAGGTCGTCGACGATGACGGTCGCATAGGGCGCGTCGATGCCCAACGTCGACGCCAGCTCCCACAGCGCCATCGGTGCCCGGGCCAACCGGCGAACGGCCTTTATGCGGCCGAAGCTCATCCCGAGCGCATCGGAGACCTCACGCCGCCGCTCGTTGTTGAGGACCAGGTCGCACATCAGCGACCACGCCAGTCGAGACGGATCCGACGCAGCGGCCGTCCCGCCGTCGCCGACCGGACGCGTCCGGGTCATGACCTGGCCTCTGCGCCGACGAGGACCTCCGGATTCAGCTCGGCCGCGGTTCGCCGGGCCGATTCGAGCGCCCGGCGCGAGGTGGCGACGACACCGAGGACCAAGACGACGGCGCCACACGCGGTGAGCGTCCACCACCCTGCGTGGCTGGCGGCGGAAAAGTCCACGCCGAACGAGCCCTTCACCTGCGATGTGACGAGGGCACCGACGACGGCGACGCCCAGGGTCTGCCCGAGCTGTCGCGAGGTGGACGCGATGGCGGAGGCCACACCGGCTTGCGCTCGCGGCATCCCGGACACCGCCGCGTTGGTGATGGGCGCGTTCACCAGTCCGAAGCCGAGTCCGAAGACCACGTACGCAGCGAACAGCCAGGTGAACGGCGTCGTCGGCTCGATCTGCGCCAGCATGATGCAGGCCACCATCAGGGCGGCGCCCGACACCACCAGGGGGATGCGGGCGCCCCGGTTCCCCACGATGCGCCCCGAGATCGGGGATGCCACCATCGTCATCAGGGCCATCGGGAGCGTGTCGAGGCCCGCGTGCAGCGGGGAAAGCCCGCGCACCTCCTGCAGGTAGAGCGTGTTGAGGAACAGGAAGCCGCCGAGGGTGGCGAAGGCGGCGATGGCCGTGATCGTCGCGGCGGTGAAGGGGATCGACCGGAAGAACCGCAAGTCGATCAGTGGGTCGGCGCGTCGCGGCTCGTAAAGCACGAACCCGGCCAGGGCCAGGGCGGCCAGCGCGAACGAGGCGAGGATGACGGGAGAGGACCATCCCCGGCTCGGCGCCTCGATGATCCCGTAGGTCAACGTGGCGAACAGGACGATCATGAGCGCCTGCCCCACTGGGTCGAAGCGTCGTGCCCTCGGAGCCTTCGACTCGGGGATGTAGCGCAGGGTCAGCACGATGGCCACAAGGCCGACGGGGATGTTGATCCAGAAGATCGACCGCCAACCGGCTGAGGACACCAGGAGGCCGCCGACCACCGGGCCGAGCGCCATCGAGATGCCCACGACGGCTCCCCACACGCCGACCGCCTGCGCGCGCTCCTTGGGGTTGGTGAACGTGTTGGTGATGATGGACATGGCCACCGGGTTCAGCATGGAGCCGCCGACCGCCTGCAGCATGCGGAACACCACGAGCAGTTCCTGATTCGGGGCGAGACTGCACAGCAGCGAACCCGCCGAGAAGACGGCGAGCCCGATGACGAAGGTGCGGCGACGTCCGAGCCTGTCGGCCGTGGACCCGGACAACATGAGCAAGCTGGCCAGGACCAGCGTGTAGGCATCGACCACCCACTGGAGGCCCGAGATCGAAGAGTTGAAGTCGTGCCCGATCGAGGGCAGCGCGACGTTCACGATGGTCACGTCCAGGCCGACGATCAGGAGGCTCATGGAGCAGATCGCCAAGATGCCGATCCGCCGGTTCCTGCTCAGCTCGTGGAGGCCGCCGGTCGCCGGGAGTCCGGCGGATAGTTGTGTTTCCATAACTATTTCGAGGATATCGGTCTCTCCCGCCTCTCGGACCGGAGGGCCGCCAAGGCGGGTGACGGACTCGGAGCGGGGGCGCCGGCGGACTTTGTCGCCGCTGACCACCCCAGGGCTAATGTGCCAGCACACCGACCTCTTTCGTCGGCAACTGCTCGACCAACCCGCCGCCCGATTGCCCGTGCCCACACTTCAACCCGAACCAGACTCCCAGCGGTTCGACCCCGAGGCCGTCCGCGCCAAGTACCTCGCCGAGCGCGACCGCGGCTGGTCGCCGGGTCGGGCCGACATCCGCGACCTGCCGAGCGGACGAGCACTTCGCCCGCTACCGCGACGACCCGTTCACCCCGGTCATCGAGCGCGATCCGGTCGACGACGACGTCGACGTCGTGATCGTCGGCGGCGGGATCGCCGGGGTCCTCGCCGGGGCCAAGCTGCGCAAGGCCGGCATCGAGCGGATCCGCATCGTCGACCAGGCCGGCGGCATCGGCGGCACCTGGTACTGGAACCGCTACCCCGGCGTGATGTGCGACGTCGAGTCGTACATGTACCTCCCGATGCTCGAGGAGCTCGACTACGTCCCGACCCGGCGCTACGCGTTCGGGCGAGGAGATCCGGCTGCCACCTCGCAGGCGATCGCCGACCGGTACGACCTCGTGGACGACGCGCTGTTCCACACCGGCGTCACCCGCGCCGAGTGGGACGAGGACGCGGCTCGCTGGCGGATCCACACCGACCGGGGCGACGAGATCACGCTGCCGCTAGTACGTGCTGGCCGTCGGGATCCTGAACCTGCATGAAGCTGCCGGCCATCGCCGGGCATGGAGGACTTCGCCGGGCGCTCGTTCCACACGGCCCGCTGGGACTACGAGCTACACCGGCGGCGGCACCGGACGAGCCGCTCACCAAGCTCGAGCGACAAGGTCGTCGCGCTGCATCGGCACGGGCGCCACGCGGCATCCAGTGCGTGCCGCCGCTGGCCGAGGCGGCCAAGCACGTCTACGTCTTCCAGCGCACGCCCGTCGGCCATCGGCGAGCGGGGCAACCGCCCGACCGACCCCGACTTCGCCGACGGGCTCGAGCCGGGCTGGCAGCAGGCCCGCATGGACAACTTCCAGGCCATCATGCTGGGCCGGCCGGTCGAGGTCGACCAGATCGACGACGGGTGGACGCACCACTACGCGGCCGTCCACCACCCGCCCGCGCCGAAGGGCATGAGCGTCGGCGGAGTACATGCGCAGCGCGCGAGGAGATCGACTACGGGATCATGGAGGAGCACCGGCGCCGGGTCGAGGAGCTGGTCGCCGACCCGGCCACGGCCGAGATCCTCAAGCCGTACTACCGCTACCTCTGCAAGCGGCCGTGCTTCCACGACGAGTACCTCGCCGGCCTTCAACGAGCCCAACGTCACCCTGATCGACTGCCCGGCCGGCATCGAGCGGATCACCGAGCAGGGGCCCGGTCGTCGACGGGCAGCAGTACGAGGTCGACTGCATCGTCTACGGCACCGGCTTCGAGCCCGAGCTCACGCCGCTGTCCCGCCGCGCCGGCCACGAGATCGTCGGCCGCGGCGGCGTGACCCTGGCCGAGAAGTGGGCCGACGGCGCCGCACAGCCTCTTCGGCATGATGAGCCGCGGCTTTCCCGAACCTGTTCGTCATGCCGGCGCCCGGCCAGCAGGCGGTGGTCACGGTCAACTACACGCAGCTGGCCGTGCTCGGCGGCCGAGTTCGTCGGCCGGCGCGATCGGGCTGCTCGCGCAAGCAGGGCGTCGAGGTGTTCGACGTGAGCGCCGAGGCCGAGGAGGAGTGGGACGCAGAAGATCGTCGACTCGTACGTCGACGCGCAGCCGCGTCATGTCCGCCTGCACGCCGTCGCGCATCAACAACGAAGGCCACCCCGAGGCGATGAACCCGCGCAACGGCAACTACGGCGGCGGTCTCGGCGACTGGTTCGGCTACCGCGATCTGCTGGAACGATGGCTCGACGGACGGCGCGCTTCGACGGCCTGGAGCTCGAAGTCCGCGTCGACGGCGCCGTGAACGCGACGCCAGCGGGTCGTCGTCGTCACCGGCGGCGGGGGCGGGCATCGGGGCGGGCGATCGCCGAGGAGCTCGGCCGCAGGCGGCTGGTTCGTCGTCACCGTGGACCCGCTCGTCACGCTCGACGGGCACCGAGCAGCTGCCGGAGCCCGCAGGAGACGACGGCCGGTCGCATCGTGGCCGCCGGCGGCTCGGCCCGGGCCTCGTCGGCCTCGGTCACCGACGGCGCGGCGGTCCGCGCGCTGTTCGCGGAGCTGGTCGAGCGAGCACGGCGGGCTCGACGCCGTCGTCAACGTCGCCGGCATCACCCGGCCGACGACTTCGCCCGCGGCACCGAGGAGGACTGGCTGGCCGTGCTCGTCGGTGCACCTCGACGGCTACCTCAACGTGCTCGACGCCGCGCTGCCGCTCATGGCGGCGGCCGGGCACGGCCGCATCCTCGGCGTCACCTCGGGCTCGGGGTGGCGGGCCGCCGACACCGGCGCCTACAGCTGCGCCAAGCGGGCCGTCGCCGCCCTCACCTGGCAGCTGGGCGCGCATGGCGCCGCCGGGCGTCGACCGTCAACGCCATGTCGCCCATCGCCAACACCCGCATGGTGACGTGGCCGCGCGTCGAGCGGGCCCGGCCAGGAGGGCCGGGCCGGCGGCGGACGGCGGGCTGTCGCTCGACTCGATGCCCGGCCCCGAGGAGCTCGGCCCGCTCGGCGCCCACCTCGTGGGCGACGGGTTCGGGTGGTGCACCGGCCAGGTCGTCTTCGCCGGCGGCTCGGAGGTGGCCGTCGTCGACCAGCCCCGCCTGCTCGAGGTCGTGCGCACCGACGGACGCCGCGTCGCTGCCGGCGCTGCTGCGAGGCCGTCGTTGCCACGCGCCCTGGTGCCGGCCGAGGCGAAGCAGGCGAGCGCCGGCGGGAGCAACCCTCGCTTCGCCGGCGATCTTCGACGCGCCGCACGCCCGAGCCGTTCGCCTGCGCCATCGACGACGTCGTGCATCGTCGTCGTCGATCGGACGCACGCAGCTGGCAGCTGCCGCTGTCTCGCCGCCCTCGAGGCCCGGTCGATCTCGTGCCACCGCGTCGAGTCCGGCCGCGGTTTCGACGGTGCGGCCGCCGACCTTGCGCGCGCGGTGGTCGAGGCCGAGGGACCGGTCGACGCGGTGCGTGGTCGCCTTGGCCGGGCATCGGGCGGCGTCACCGACGACCGACGGATGGGAGCCGATCCTCGCCGACCACGGCGGCACTCGTCGAGCGATCTGCACGCCGACGCCGCGTGGGCCCGGGCCGTGGCCGACTACGCCGCCCGCGGCCGACCGTCCGGTGCGGCTGGTGACCCTCACCGACGCCACCACGCCCGGCGGGCAGCAGCCGGGCCCAGGCCGTCGGCCCAGCTGGCCCGGGCAGCGGCGAGTGGCGACGGCCGGACGGCGTCGACCGCCTTCGCCGCGAGCATCGAGGCGCCCGACGCGGTCGCCGGCCCGGTGGTCGCTGAGCTGGTCGGCCACCTCTTCGCCGACCCCGAGGCCGCCGCCCTGGCCGGCGCCGAGCTGGTGGTCGGCCCGGGCTGGCTCGGGCTGCGCAGCCACCCCCGCCCGCTCGGCACCGTGACCTACGGGGGACCGGCCGTCCCCGCCTGGCTCGACGACACGCTCCGGGAGATGGTCGGGGGCCCCATGACGCCACCGCCCGACGCGTCGTCGACGCCCACGTCCACCTGTGGGACCCGGCCCGCACCGACTGGTACCCGTACCTGTCACGCCGACCCGAAGGCGTGACATGGGCGACGTCGCGGGATGTACCGCCGCTTCGACGCCGACACCTACCGGGCCGAGTCGGCCGGCTGGAACGTGCGAGAAGTTCGTGAACGTGGCCGCCGCGACCGGTCGCCACTCGGTCGACGAGACGATCGAGCTCGACGCACGGGCCGAGGAGCCGGGCGGACCTCGACGCCATCATCGGCGGCCTGCCCGCCGACGGAGTCGACCGCCGAGGCGATCGCCTTCATCGACCGCCAGATGTCGGCCGCCCGCTTCCGGGGGGTCCGGCCGATGGGCGGCCTCGACGTGGCCGTTCCCGATGCCGAGGTGCTCCGCGCCCTGCAGGAGCGGAACCTGGTGTTCGAGCTGATGACCCATCCCGACCAGCTGCGCAGCCGCGGCCGAGCGGCTGTCCGGCCTTCGCTGACCTCACCGTCGTCGTCGAGCACACCGGCTGGCCGCGCAACGACTCCGACGAGGAGCGCGCCCTCTGGAAGGAGGGCATCGACGCCCTGGCCGGGCTCGGTGACAACGTCGTCTGCAAGCTGTCGGGCCTCGCCATGCCGCTCGGCTCGATGCGGGTCGAGGCCTTCGGCCCGTGGCTCGAGTACGCCATCGAGGCGTTCGGCGTCGACCGCTGCATGTTCGCCAGCAACTTCCCGGTCGACTGCCATGCACGGCAGCTTCGACGAGCTCTACGCGACGTTCGACACCGTCACGAGCGGGCTCGACGACGCCGCCCGTGACGCGCTCTTCGCCGGCACCGCCGAGCGGGTCTACCGGCTCTGACCGTCCGCAGGACGCTTCGCGGGGTCAGGTCAGTAGGCGCTGTTGTTCTCGAAGTAGCGCCGCGGATTCTCGACCAGCATGGTCTCGATCTGTGCGTCCGTGACGCCTCGCTCCCGGATGTACGGCAGCACCTCGTCCTCGATGTGCAGATAGGTCCACGTGGTGAGCGCGGCGACGATGCGGGGGTCGATCATGTCGAGGTAGCACGACGTGTCGTGCGACAGCACCATCCGATCGGCGTACCCGCGGCGACACATCTCGACCACCGTGTCGGCCCGGGCCTCGAGGGTGGTGTCCACGTACAGGCCGAAGCGATCCATGCCGAGGATGAAGCCGAGGTCGGCGAGGGCGCTCAGGTGGTCGACGTCGGCGCTGTCGCCGGAGTGACCCAGCACCACCCGCGTCGGATCCACACCCTCCTCGTCGCACAGCACCTGCTTGACGAGCAGCCCGGTCTGGGACCCCGGATGGGTGTGCACGGTGATCGGCGCGCCGGTGCCCCGGTGGGTCCGGGCGACCGCGCGCATGATACGGGCCACCCCGTCGGTGAGGCCCTTGTGGTCGATCGCACACTTCAAGAAGGCGGCCTTGACGCCGGTGCCGGTGATGCCCTCTGTGATGTCGGCCGTGAACATCTCGATCATCGGATCCGGCACGTCCGCGCCGAGCGCGGCGTACACGGCCGGATCGCGGTAGTAGAAGAAGAACGGCACCTGGTCGTAGGTGTAACAGCCGGTGGCGGGGATGATGTGCAGGTCGGGCACCTGCTCGGCGATGCGCTCGATACGCGGGATGTACCGGCCCAGCCCGATGACCGTCGGATCGACGATGGTACGAATGCCCTGCGCCGCCAGCGCCTTGAGCTTGACCACGGCGTCGGCCACCCGCTCGTCCTCACTGCCCCACTCGGAGGGGTAGTTCTGCTGGACGTCGGCGTCGAGGACGAATACGTGCTCGTGCATGTAGGTACGGCCCAGGTCAGCGGTGTCAACTGGGCCACGAATCGTCTCAACGGTCGCCACTCGGCGCGCTCCCTCCGGTCGGTTGCCCAGACCCTATTGGCCGAACGATCGACGTGCCGGGTGAGCACCGGGCGAGGCGGGAATGGTGGGGCGGCCGGCCGACGGGCGGCATCGGGTCGCCCAGAAGTCGCACGGTCAGGCCTGTACCGTGACCGACCATGGGTGACGAGGGACGGTTCGGACGCAGGGCTCTCCTGGGTGGCGCCGCAGTGGCGGGCGCAGCCGTAGCGGGTCTCGGCACCTCCCGAACGGCCGGGGCCATCGCGGGTCGTGCTGCGTCACTCCGTCTGCCCGACAGCCTTCCGCACCCGCACGTCGCTCCCGGCACCGACATGCTCCCCGCCGTCGAACACGTCGTCATCCTCATGATGGAGAACCACTCGTTCGACGACCACTTCGGTCGACTCGGTCGCGGCGACGGCCTCCGGGTGGCGAGCGATGGGACGCCGCTCAACTACAACCCGGCGGCGGATGGTGGCTACATCTTGTCGTATCCGATGCCGAACACCGCGGTGCCCGCGGACTCCAAGATCGGTCAGAACTGGAACACGTCGCATCTGTGCTGGGACCACGGCACCAACATGGGCTTCGCCCGCGCCTGCGGTCCGGCGTCCATGGGTCATTTCACGGGCGCCCAGCTCCCCTTCTACTACTCGCTGGCCTCCCATTTCCCGATCGGCGATCGCTACTTTTCGTCGGTGATGGGGCAGACGTACCCCAACCGCCGGTTCCTGATCGCGGCGACCGCGCTCGGCAACGTGGCGACCGACTCGACCGGCATCTCGGCCAAGGACGCACCCAACGGGACGATCTTCGACCGGCTGGACACCTACAACATCACCTGGAGGGACTACTACCCGGACCTGCCGACGGCGGCGCTCTTCCTACCCGAGTTCACCGCGAACATGCACAACGGACGGCTGGCCCCGATCAACCAATTCCTCACCGACGCCGCCGCCGGCCAGCTTCCGCAATTCTCGCTCGTCGATCCGTACACCGACTACTCGGAGGAGGACGGCGACATCTCCATCGGCGAGGCCTACGCGGCACGGATCGTCGATGCGGTCATGGCATCGCCCAACTGGCCGAAGACGGTCATGTTCCTCGTGTACGACGAGCACGGCGGCTGGTACGACCACGTTCCGCCTCAGCCGATCGTGCGACCCGACAGCGTGCCACCCGAAATCACGGTGCCACCGGATCAGCCTGGCGCCTACGACTACACCGGGTTTCGCGTTCCCTGTGTGGTGATCTCCCCGTTCGCCAAGCGGAACTTTGTGTCCCACGTCGTGCACGAGCACACCAGCCTCCTGAAATTCGTGGAGACGAAGTGGAACCTGCCGGCCATGACCTATCGCGACGCCAACGCGCCGGCCATGTTGGAGTTCTTCGACTTCTCGGGGCGGCCACCCTTCCAACATCCGCCCAAGCTGCACGCACCGCTGAACCCGTTCGTCGGGCCCCTCCCCGTGAGCTCGAGCGCGCCGGGCTTTCATCCGGTCGCGGCGCCCGTGGCGGCGGACACCCTGCCGCCCGCCAAGTACCGGGTCGCCAAGCGGCCGAAGTAGGAAGAGCTGGTCAGCCGGCTCGAGGTTGACCGCGCCAGTATTCACGTCGTACTCTGACATGAACTCCCCGACCCGGGGGAAGGCACCGTGGAGGCAGGCGTGAGCGACGTCTACTACGACATGTACAGCGTCGAGATCAACGCCGACCCGTACCCCGTCTACCGACGGCTGCGCGATGAGGCCCCGATCTACTACAACGACCAACACGACTTCTACGCCGTGAGCCGGTTCGAGGACGTGGAGAAAGGGCTGCTCGACGCCCAGACCTACATCTCGGGCAAGGGAGCCATCCTCGAGATCATCAAGGCCGACATCGACATTCCTCCCGGCGTCATCATCTTCGAGGATCCCCCGACGCACACCATCCACCGGCGGCTGCTGTCCCGTGCCTTCACGCCTCGGCGGGTCGCCGAGCTCGAGCCGAAGATCCGCGAGTTCTGCGCCCACAGCCTCGATCTCCTCGTGGGCACCGACGGGTTCGACTTCATCGCCGACTTCGGTGCCCAGATGCCGATGCGCGTCATCAGCATGCTGCTCGGCATCCCCGAGAGCGACCAGGAAGCGGTGCGTGATCACGTGGACGTCGACCCTCCGCACCAAGGAGGGCGAGCCCATGCAGGTCTCCAACGACAACTTCGTGACCGGGGAGAGGTTCGCCGAGTACGTCGACTGGCGGGTCGATCATCCGTCCGACGACATCATGACCGAGCTCCTGAACGTCGAGTTCGTCGACGAGACCGGCGCGACGCGCAAGCTCAGGCGGACGGAGCTCCTGACGTACATCGAGGTGCTGGCCGGCGCCGGCAACGAGACGACGACCCGCCTGATCGGATGGATGGCGAAGGTGCTGGCGGAGCATCCCGACCAGCGGGCCGACCTGGTCAAGGACCCGTCGCTGATCCCCGCCGCCGTTGAGGAGGTCCTCCGCTTCGAGTCCCCGGCGCCCCACGTCGGACGGTGCATCGCCCGTCAGGAACTCGTCGTGCGCGACATGCTGGTGCCGGAGGGCAGCGTGATGCTCTTCCTCTTGGGTTCCGCCAACCGGGACGACCGGAAGTTCCCCGACGGCGACACCTTCGACGTCCATCGCGAAGTCAGCCGGCACCTCACCTTCGGCAACGGGATCCACCTGTGCATGGGGTCTGCCCTCGCCCGCATGGAGGGCCGCATCGCCCTCGAGGAGTTGCTCGTGCGCATTCCCGAATGGGACATCGACATGGAGAGCGCCCGGTTGTCGCCGACCTCGACTGTGCGGGGCTGGGAGACCCTTCCCGCCTTGGTCCCCTAGGAGAGCCGGTGAGCAGGGCGACACCCGTAGCGCAGGCCTCGAGCCCGCGCCGTTACGAGAGCCCGGTCCGGCGCCAGCAGGCTCTCGACACACGCGAGCGCATCATTGCCGCGGGCTGCAAGATCCTCCGTGCCTCGTCGATTCGCGACTGGCGCTCGCTCACCATGCGTGGCGTCGCCGAAGAGGCGGGCGTGAACGAGCGGACCGTCTACCGCTACTTCGGCAACGAGCGGGGCCTTCGTGACGCCGTCATGCACCGGCTGGAACAGAAGGTCGGGATCGAGCTGGAGGGAATGCGGCTCGAGGACGTCGCGGACATCGCGGCCCGCATCATTGGACACGTGTCCTCGTACCCGGTGCGCCCGAAGCCGCCGCTCGACCCCACGCTCACCGACGCCAACCTCCGCCAGAGAACCGCTCTCTTGGGGGCGCTGGCCGACCGGACGCCGGCATGGTCCGACTCGGAGCGGACATCGGCCGCCGCCCTGCTCGATGTGTTGTGGAGTGTCGCCACCTACGAGCGACTCGCCTCGGACTGGGAGATGGATCGAGAGCAGGCGATCGGAACCGTTACCTGGGCGATCGGCTTGGTGGAAGACGCGATCCGGAGCGGGCACGGGCCTCCCGGCTGACCCTCGCCGAACTACGCGACCGCGGATCGACCCTTCCGACCGTTGCGGCCGGGCTTGCGGGCCCCACGTGAGGTCACATCCTCGAGGACCTCTTCGGAGAGTTCGACGTCGAATTCGTTGCCGCTGGCTCGCAGCTGCGCCAGCAGGTCGATGAGCCGGCCGCGCTCCGGCTCGGAGAGGCCGATCCGTTCGTAGACGTTCGAGTTCAGATCTTCCGTCGCGTCCATCGCGACCTTGCGGCCCCGGGCGGTGATTTCCGCGAGCGTCGTCCGGGCATCCGAGGGGTGCGGCACCCGCCGAACGAGCTTGTCATCCTCGAGCCGATCGATGATGTTGGTGACGGTCGCGGGCGGGATGCGCAAGGTCTTGCTGATCCAGCTGAGGGTCAACGCGGATTCCGGGTCGGTCGCCAACCAGGCGAGGACCTCATAGCGAGCGAACGTGAGATCGTGCCGCCTCATCACGTGCTGCACCTGGTCGTTGAGGAGCTGGTACGAACGCAGGATGGCGGTGAACACCGCCATCCCCGACGCGGCCTCGGGGGCCCAGCGTTGGAGCCAGACCCGACGGGATGCTTCGACGACGTCAAACGGAGCCGGCTCGAAGGCCATCTTGGAAGGATACGGCGTTGGCACCCTGGGCCTAAGCCCCGGAGACGAGCGAGCCACCGATGACACCGTCTGCTTCGAGCGCGTCGATTTCCGGATCGCTCAGGCCGAGTTCGCCGAGGAGCTCCCGATTGTGCTCTCCGAGGAGCGGCGCGTGCCGAGTGTGCAGCCGCTCCGGGCCGGCGGCGAACTTCATCGGCAGCGTGCTGTAGCGAGAGGTTCCGATCACGGGATGCTCCACTTCCTCGAAGAAGCGGCGGAACGCCAGCGGAGGCAGTCCCGGCTGGTCGTGCGGCTGGATGACCCTGCGCGACCGGCACACCCGCCGCCCAGAGCAGCGCGACGATCTCGTCCGCCTGCTTGTCGCGGCACCAATCCTGCGAGGCCGGCATCGATCCGGTCGTGCGCACGCACGCGACCCGCCTCGGTCTCCATTTCGGGGTCGGCGGCCCAGGCGGCTCGCCCAACGCACCCCGGAGCGCCTTCCATTGCTCGTCCGAGGAGACCGCGATGGCGACCCAGAAGTCGCCCCGGGCGTTCTCATCGGGCGGGGCCGACCTGGTAGAGGTTCTGCGGCGCCGCGCACGGGCCCCGGTTGCCCTGCCGGGCGAGCAGCGCGCCGTACGCCGAGTGCTCGATGACCTGCTCCGCGGTGATGTTGAGCGCGGCGTCGACCATCGCCGCTTCGACGAGGGCGCCTTCGCCGGTCTTCCGCCGGTGCTCCAGCGCCAGCAGCAGGCCGTAGAGCGCGTGCAGCCCGGCGTTGGGGTCGCCGACGCAGTACGGCTCGAACGGGAGGAGGTCCGGGTGGCCGGTGAGCCAGGTCAGCCCGGAGGCGTCCTCGATGACGAACGCGAACGCCGCCTGGTCGCGCCACGGCCCGTCGAGCCCGAAGCCCGGCATCCGGACCATGACGAGATCCGGCCGTTCGCGCCGGAGCGACGTCGTAGTCGAGGCCCAGCTGGTCCAGCACGCGCGGCGTGTAGTTCTCGACCACCACGTCGCACGTCGTCGACGAGCCGGCGGAGGAGGTCGACGCCGCGCTGGTCTCGAAGGTCGAGCGTGAGGCTCTTCTTGTTGGTGTTGAGCGCGGCGAAGATCGGTCCGCGCTCCCAGTACCGGTCCTCGGTCTGCGGCACGCCGCCGACGAGCCGGACTCCGTCGGGGCGGGCTCGTCGACTCGAGGTGGATCACCTCGGCCCCGAGCAGCGCGAGCACGTGGCCGGCGAGCGGGCCCGCCCAGAACGCGGTCATGTCGAGGACGCGCAGGCCCTCGAACGGAAGATCGCCTGTCTTCGTGCCGGTCCGTTCGCTCGCATCGACGGGCGTTGGAGAAATTCGTCGATCGAGTGCTGCCCGAGCCGAGGGGCGGGCTCGGGGTCGCGGAGGCGGGCCGCGCCGAGCCGGAACGGCGGGCGAGGGTTCGCCGCACCGTCGGTCGGGTTGGCGACGAACGTCGCCGCGCTGCCGGAAGTGCTCGAAGGTCGTGACGTTCTGCGCCGTTGCGATCGGCGCGTTGGGGATGCGGAAGGCCGAGGCCAGGTCGAGCACCTCGTCGACGGTGTGCGCGCGCGATCCACGCGTCGATCGTCGGGCCAGGGCGGTCGCGGTCGCAAGAAGAGCGACGGGTCCTCCGTCCACTCGGGATGTCCGACCATGACGCAGAAGTCGAGCCACTGCTGCCCGGTCCCGACGCCGAGCCCGACGAGCCCGTCGCTCGCGGCGCCGACGCCGGGGGTCGGGACGAAGCGGCGGCGTGCGCATCGGTCGACCCACCTGGTCGTTGAACGTCACCGGGTAGTAGGTGAGGCACATGGCCAGCGCCTCGAGCATCGAGACGTCGACGAGCTCGCCCGGCGCGTCCTCGACGCCAGCCCGCCGCGAGCGTGCCGATCGCGGCGAAGAGCCCGGCCAGCCACTCGCCGATCTGGCCGCCCACGTACACCGGCGCGCGGTCGGGCTGCCCCGCGGCCGAGCCCGACGACCGCGCCCGACCACGCCTGCAGCGTGAACTCGGTCGCCGGCTTGTCGCACCACGGGCCCTCGAGCCCGAACGGGCGTGATGGTGGTGACGGTCAGGTGCGGATGCGCACGGCGGACCGCGGCCGGGGCGAGCGCCGGGTGTTCGGCCACGCGCGATCCGCGTGACCACACGACCGCGTCGGCCGTCTCGAAGCAGCTCGTGGAGCGACGCGAGATCGCCGGCGTCGTCGGGGTCGACGACGACGCTCTGCTTCGACGACGTGCAGGAAGTTGAAGAGCGCACCGTCGCTCTCGGGCGCGATCGCCGCACCGGAGGCCGACCACCGGCGCAGCGGGTCACCCTCGGGCGACTCGACCTTGATGACCTCGGCGCCGCCGTCGGCGAGCAGCTTGGTGCAGTAGGCGCCCGCGATCCAGCTCGAGAGGTCGACGATGCGGAGCCCGGCCAGCGGCGGATCCGCGAGCCGGCCCGGACCGTTCGTCGATGGTCGGGTCACCCTCAGCCGTCGTCGCGACGGCGCCGACCGGACCGGCTGAGCCGCCACTCCGGCGGGAAGCGGCTGTCGTTGTCCTTCACGGCGAGATTGAGACCGGCCTCCATGGTCTCCTGGCTCAGCGTGGCGCGCCCGCCGTCGACGTCTTCCCGCAGCTGTCCGCCCATCGACTCGAGCCACGCGCTGAGGAGGCTGCCCATGTACTCGCCTTGGTGCTGCTTCATGATCTCGAAGAAGGTCTTCTGCATGAAGATGGTGTCGGTCGGGCGCGTCTTGGCGCAGGCCAGCGCGTACTTCTCCACCTCCGACCTCGAGATCGTCGCGGGGCACGACGCTGTTGACGAAGTTGCACTCGTACATCTCCTCGGCGGTGAACGGCCGGCCGGTGAACACCATCTCCTGGAACTTGCGCAGCCCCATCGATCATCGCCCACTGCCACATGCGCGGCGCGTAGCCGACGTAGCGGAAGGCGGGATGGCCGAAGAGCGCGTCGTCGGACGAGATGACGAGGTCGGCGTCGGCCGCCTGGTAGAAGTGCCAGCCGTAGCAGTAGCCCTTGACCTCGAGGATGCTGATCTTCTTGAAGTCCTGGAGGCTCCGGCAGCCGGACCTCGTGTTGGCGTACCAGTGCAGCAGCGACGCCCCGTGCACGGATAGGAGCGGTCGGCGGGCATGGTGACGTCGTCGTCCTCGTCGAGGCCGAACTCCTCGTGCAGCGCGGTGCCTCTGCGCCCGCTTGCCATCAGCTCGGCCAGGTCGGCGCCCGATCCCAGATGTCGTCGCCGACGCCGCGGATCACGAGGACCTTCACGTCGTCGTCGATGTTCGCCTTGAACAACAGGTCGGCGTAGCGCCGCCGCGTGCGCGATGGTCGGGACGTTGAGCTGGTCCGGACGGTTCAGCGTGATCGTCGCGATCCGGGTCGTCGGGATCCTTCTCGTAGAGGATGATCTCCTCGGAGGTGGGAACTCGGCAGCGGTCATGTGGCTGAACTCCTTTGATCTCCGAATCGCGCCATCGGGTCCACCGCATCGGGCTGTTGGCCGCCTTCGGCGAATACCGCCTCGGAGTACCGAAGCCCTCCCGGCGGGCATCAATCGTCGATTCCGAGGAAGCGCTTGACGTTACCGCTCACAATGACGGCGGTCGCCTCGGCACCGACCGCGTCGACGACGCAGGCCAGCGACTGGTTGCAGTAGCCGAAGGTGCTCTCGTTGTGCGGGTAGTCGGACGACCACATCACCCGGTCGACGCCGATGCGGTCGATCAGCTCGAGCCCGAGCGGATCGACCATGAACGAGGCGTACATGTGGTTGCTCCCAGTAGTGCGTCGGCTCGTGCTCGATCTCGTGGTCGGCCATGTGCTGGAACGAGGCGTACGAGGTGCTCGGCGTCCTGCAGCGCCGACGGGCACCCAGTTGATGCCGCCCTCGAACCAGCCGACCCGCAGGCCGGGGTGGCGGTCGAGGATGCCGCCGAAGATGTACCGGCCGAACATCTCGCGGAACGGCGCCACGTTGTGCACCATGCCGATCAGCGACGCCGTTGTAACGCGCACGGCGACGCCAGCGGGATTCTCGCCGATGTGGTGCGCCACCGGGAGCCCGCTCTCCTCGATCGCCTCCCACACCGGGTACATCGCGGGCTCGTTGTAGTCGATCGGCTTGCCGTCGTCGTCCTTGCCCGGCTTCAGCGGCAGCCAGAACGTCTTGAGGCCGAGGTCCTTCAGCTCGTTGAGCGTCCGGCGGGCGCCCTCGCCGTCCCACCAGTTGATCATGCCGACGCCGTAGAAGCGGCCGTTCGGAGCGCTCCTGCAGCTCGGCGATGTGCTCGTTGTAGATGCGGAAGCACAGCTCGCGGACCTCCTTGTCCGGCCAGCCCATGAGCCCGAGCAGCGCGTTGGGGAAGGCCAGCTCGCGGTGGATGCCGTCCGACTCGAGCTCGCGCAGCCGGGCCTCGACGTCGTCGGTGGCGACCCCGGCAGCGGGTCGTACTGCATGAGCACGGCGGTGAACTCGCGGCGCGAGGAAGGTCTTGCCGCCCACGCCGAGGGTCCAGGCGCCGTCGTCGTAGATGACCCGGGGCGCCTGGTCCTTCATCGTCTCGGGGAACCGCTCGTAGAAGATGTCCTCCGCCAGCGAGATGTGGTCGTCGGCCGAGAAGACCTCGGTGCCGGCGGGCAGGCCGACGGTCCCGGTGGCGTGCCCGATGGCGGTCCTTCGGCGCCCCGAAGCCCTCCGGCGGGATAGGTGAGCGTGCCTGCGAATTGCCGCTCATGGGCCGCCCTTTGCTCTCGGATGGTCGGTCGGCAGATTACTTTGACGTCGTAGCAATCGTCAACGGGGCCTGCTAGCTTCCTTCGGCGCTGTAGTCGTTTCGGGGAGGTCAGAGAGGACGTGACATGACGACGTGGGACACCACCGTCGACTTCGTGATCGTCGGATCCGGCGGCGGCGGCATGGTCGCCGCGCTCACCGCAGCCGACGCGGGCGCGAGCGCGCTCGTGCTCGAGAAGCAGGCGCTGGTCGGCGGCTCGACGTGCATGTCCGGCGGCGTCGTGTGGGTCCCGAACAACCCGGTCATGCAGGCCGACGGGCGTCCCCGACTCCTACGAGGACGCCATGGCCCACTTCGAGGCGGTGGTCGGCGACGTCGGTCCGTGCTCGTCGTTCGAGCGCCGCGACGCCTTCCTCACCGCCGGGCCCGAGATGGTCTCGTTCCTCCAGCGGCTCGGGGTCGGCTTCGTCCACTGCCTCGGCTACAGCGACTACTACTCGAACGCCAAGGGCGGTCACGACGTCGGCCGGGCGATCGAGCCGGTGCCGTGGGACGGTCGAGTGCTCGGCGAGTGGCTCGAGCGAGCTGCAGCCCGGCCTGGCCCAGAGCCTCGGGCTGGCGGTGATGACGAACGAGGCCCGGTCGCTGTCCCACTACAACCGCAGCATCGGCGCCTTCGCCGTCTCGGCCCGGGTCGCGATCCGCACGTACGCCGCCCGCGCTCCGCCGCCAGGCGCTGCTGACCAACGGCGCGTCGCTCATCGGGCAGATGCTCGACGATCGCGCTCGACCGGGGCATCCCGGTGTGGACCGAGGCGCCGCTCGACGACCTGATCGTCGAGGACGGCCGCGTCGTCGGCGTCCGCACGGTGCGCGACGGGCACGCCCGTGTCGATCCGCGCCCGCCAGGGCGTGCTGCTCGCCGCCGGCGGCTTCGCCCACAACCGCGGAGATGCGCGAGGAGTACGGCGGCGACCAGCCGAACCGGGCGAAGTGGTCGATCGTCGAACCCCGGCGACACCGGCGAGGCGATCCAGACGGCGATGCGGCTCGGCGCGCAGACCGACCTGATGGACGAGGCGTGGTGGCTGCCGTCGCCGCGGACGGGACGGTTCGGGCAGTCGACGCTCGACCAGGCCCGCCAGCGGCCGCGCACGATCTACGTCGACGCCGCCGGACGGCGGTTCGTGCAACGAGTCGAACTCGTACATGGAGGTGGGCAAGGCGATGTACGCCCGCGACAAGACGAGCCGGGCCGTGCCGTGCTGGCTGATCTTCGACGACCGCTACCGCAAGCGCTACGCCCACCTGCGCTCGCAGCCCCGGCCGCTTCCCGCGGAAGCTGCTCGAGAGCGGCAGGCTCAAGCAGGCGTGGACGCTCGACGACCTGGCCCAGATGTGCGGCATCGACGCCGCCGGCCTGGCCGAGACGGTCGAGCGGTTCAACGAGAACGCCCGCAACGGCATCGACCCCGACTACGGGCGGGGCGAGTCGGCCTACAACCGGGCGCTCGGCGACCCGAACCACAAGGTGCACCCGTGCCTCGGCCCGATCGACGAGCCGCCGTACTACGCGGTGCGAGGTCGTGCCCGGCGACATCGGCACCTGCGGCGGCCTCGCTGACCGACGAGCACGCCCGGGTGCTCGGACCGGACGACCAGCCGATCGAGGGCCTGTACGCCACGGGCAACAGCACCGCCACGGTCATGGGCCGCCACTACCTCGGCCCCGGGGCGAGCATCGCCAACACCATGGTGTTCGGCTACCTCGCGGCGCGCCACGCCACTGGAGCCGAAAGAAGCGGGTTGCCCAATGAGTGAGTTCAAGGACGTCAACTTCTTCACCGACCGGTCCGTCCAGGACGACCCGTACCCGTACTTCGACTGGGTGCGCGCCCAGAATCCGGTGTGGCGAGAGCCCAACTATGGGATGTACATGATCACCGGTCACCCCGAGGCCATGGCCGTCTACGGCGATCCCGCTGCCTTTCCGCCGAACGATGCGCCGTCGGGGACGTTCTCGTCGTGCAATGTGGTGTGCGGATCGTTCCAGAAGTTCTCGTCCCCGTTCGAGGGCGACGACGTCAGCGACATCATCGTCAAATGCCGGAACGAGCTGCCCTTCAGCGACCAGCTGCCGTCCTTCGACCCACCGAACGCACACGGCGCACCGCCACCTCCTCATGCGCCTCATCACACCGAAGCGGCTCAAGGAGAACGAGGACTTCATGTGGCAGTTCGCCGACCGCCTCATCGACGGGTTCGTCGACAGCGGAGCGTGCGAGATGGTCGGCGCCTACGCGGAGCCCTTCACGCTCACCGTCATCGCCGACCTCGAAGGCGTGCCCGAGTCCGACCATTCACTCTTCCGTGAGCGGTTGTCGACGGCCCATCAGGAGGTCACGCACAAGCCGCTCGAGTTCCTCTACGAGCGGTTCAGCGGGTACATCGAGGACCGTCGCGCAGAACCCGCGGCATGACGTGTTGAGCGGCCTCGCCACCGCAACCTTCCCCGACGGCTCGACCCCCGAGGTGAACGATGCGGCGCTCATCGCGGCCAACCTGTTCGCCGGCGGACAGGAGACGACGGTGCGGCTGCTGTCGTTCGCGCTGCGGATGCTCGGTGAGCGGCCGGACCTGCAGAAGGTCGTGCGTGACGACCGTGACCTCATTCCGAACTTCATCGAGGAGACCCTCCGTCTGGAGAGCCCGCTCCGCACCCAGTTCCGGATGGCACGCGTCGCGCACCGAGCTCGGCGGCGTGGAAATCCCCGCCGGAAGCAGCCTGATGCTGGTGCCCGGCGCGTGCAACCGCGACCCTCGGATGTTCGAACAACCCTTACGACTTCGACATCAATCGCTCCAACGCCCGGCAGCACATCGCGTTCGGGTACGGCATCCACACCTGCGCCGGCGCACCGCTCGCCCGGGCCGAGGGCCGGGTGACGGTCAACCGCTTCCTCGATCGCACCTCGGACATCACGATTTCCGAGCGGGAGCACGGTCCGGCCGGGTGCTCGGACCTATGAGTACCTGCCGACGTTCTTCCTTCGGGGCCTCAAGCGACTCCACCTCGATCTCGCCCCCACCGGCTGAACCTCGCGCCGACGACCTCACGAGTTCGAGCTCGTCGCCTCCTCCGGCGGTCGTCGCGGTCGACATGATCAGCTTCGTCTGCGCGTAGGGCGGACCGGCCGTCGTGCCACCGTCGATCGGCAGGACGACCCCCGTCACCTGGGCGGCACGATCGCTCGAGAGGAACACCACCGCGTTGGCGACATCTTCGGGCTGCGCCTCTCGTTCGAGCGGTTGCATGTAGCGCAGGACCGGACCCATGTCGTAGGTCGTGATCCCGGTGCGGATGTGCGCCGGCGTCAGGCAGTTGACCCTGATGCCGTACGGCGCGAGGTCGATGGCCATGCACTTCGTGGCGTGCGCGATGGCCGCCTTGGAGGCCCGGTACGAGATCATGCCGCTGCCCGCGTTGATTGCGGCGATCGAGGCGTTGTTGACGATGGACGCCTCCGCCGTGGTCCTTCATGTAGCGCCCCGCTCGCTGTGCGCCGGCGATCACCCCGAAGAGGTTCACGTTCATGATGCGGGAGAAGTCCTCGAGGTCGTCGTGCAGGAACCGCGTGAGCGGACTCCCGATGCCGGCGTTGTTGAACATGATGTCGAGGCCGCCGAAGCGATCCACGGCGAAGTCGACCAGCGCCTGCACCTGGTCGATGTCGCTCACGTCGGTCTGTTTGAAGGCGGCGGCGTCACCGATGCTGGTCGGCGATCTCCTTCCCACCATCGGCGTCGACGTCCGCCACCACGACGCGTGCGCCCTCTGCGGCGAGGAGCGCAGCGGTCGCCCGACCGATGCCGCCCGCGCCACCCGTCACGACGGCGACCTTTCCCACGAGTTCTTGCGTCTGCATGCCGCGACACTACGATTTCGTAGCTTTCTCCGCATCCGGGCCCGGCCCGGGAGCGTCAGCCCGGCCTGAACGCCCGATCTTCACCGGGGCGATCAGCTCGGCGCTCGGGAGCTGACCCTTTTGGCCGCTGGGCCGTCAGGCGGCGCGGGCGTCGTTGCGCGCGGCCGCGGTGGCGAGCACCTTGCGCGCCACCGAGGGCACGGCCTGCAGAATCTGACGAAACTCGCTCCGCGACCCCACGTAGACCAGCGACATCGGTACTGACGGTCACGGTGGCGTTGCGCCGACGGACACCGTCGGCTTCGAGAAGCGCCATCTCCCCCACGAGGTCGCCGCGCTCGAGCGTCGCGATCGTCTGGCCGCCCTGACTCACCGTCGCGTTGCCATCGAGGAGGACCATGAACTCGTCCCCCCGGGCGCCCTCCCGCACGAGAGTGGACCCGGCCGACACGAAAAGGGGCGTGAGGTGACGGCGGATGACCGCCCTTTCCGACCGGCTGGCCTCGGAAAACAGCTGGCAGCTCTGCGAGATCATCCCTGAAGAGGCGCATGGCACTCCCTTTCTCTCACCGCTCCCTCCATCCAATTGACTTCCTCTTGCTTCATCTGTCAACACGCTAGAAGCGATACTTCGCATCATTTTTTCCGATGACAGACCCCAGGGCCGACGAGGGGACGCGTCGCGGGGCCACCAGTCCTTCAAGGTCGCAACCCAGCGCGACCGCTCGGGCGAGCCCGCAGGCGAGCGGCCGGAACGACGCACGGCCTCGGGTGGGCGTGGCGTGTCCGGGGCTGCACCCTCCTCGACGGTCAACCGTTGCAAGGCGCTCCGAGAGAACTGGAAACCATGACGGATACGCTGAGCATCAGCGGCCATGGTGTCGCCGCTCAGGCCCACGAAGACTCAGGGAGGCAGCACTGTGCCCACTGATCACATCGCACAACCGTGGGCTATTCGTTCGGCGCTGATTGCCGTCGCCGATCTCGATCGGTCCGTCGCCTTCTACCGCGAAATCGGACCTTTCGAAGAGATCGTCCGGGAGGACGCAGTCGCCGTCGTCGGAGATCCATCGCCCGGGTCCATCATGCTCATCCTGCGCGACACGCGGAGCATTCGTCAGACGCGACAGGGTCCGCTGTCGACCGGTCTGCGCTCCGTCACCTTCAACGTTGGTTCGCTCAGCGAATTGGACCGAATCGAGTCGGTTCTCCGCGACCGTGACCTCTTTACGTCCCGTCGGAGCATCGCCGACGGGAAGTCAGAGCTCCTACGCGGACGGGATCCGGACAACTTGCCCCTGGTGTTCGTCTGCTACGCGGAGGGCAGAGAGCTCGGACCCGACTACTACCGAGTCGTTTCGGATTTGGTCTATACGCTCGACACGTAACGCGACGACTCGGCCGGGCCGCGATAGCGAACGCCGCGTCGACCGTACTATCGAGTTGAAAAGGCGAGGTGCTCGTGGACCGAGCGCACCGCCGCGGAACCCTCGCCGACGGCGGCCGCCACCCGCTTCGTCGATCCGGCGCGCAGGTCGCCGACGGCGAAGAGCCCCGGATGGCTCGTTTCGAACGGCAACGGGAGGCGCCCCAGGGTCGCCCAGTCCCCGTCGAGCTGATCGGGGGACAGGGAGAGGTCCGTCAGAACGAACCCGCGTTCATCGAGCGCCGCGCAGCCGGACAGCCAGCCCGAGGACGGGTCGGCTCCGATGAAGGAGAACAGCCCGGAGCATTCGACGGACCGTTTCACCCTCGGGTGCCGCCAGGCGTAGCGCCGCGAAGGGTCCGGTCTCCCTCGAGCGCCGTGATGGTGGTCGCCGTGCGAAGAGTGATGAGGGGATCGACCTCGATTCGCTCGACCAGATAGCGCGACATGCTCTTGGTGAGGTCGGCTCCTCTGATGACGAGGTTCACGGCAGACCCGCCTTGGCTCAGGAAGATCGCCGCTTGCCCCGCCGAATTGCCGCCACCGACCACGACGACCGGCGCGCCGCCGCACATTCGAGACTCCATCTCGGTGGCGGCGTAGTACACACCGTTGCCCTCGAAGTCACCCAGACGTGCGGCCTCCAACCGGCGATAGGCGGCGCCCGTCGCCGCGATCACGGCTCGCCCGGCGACTTCGCTGCCGTCGCTCAAGCGCACCACCAGGTGTCCCGCCTTGTTGTGGAGCGATTCGGCCGTGCAGGGCACGGTGAGGGCGGCCCCGAATTTCTCGGCCTGGATGACGGCGGCCGAGGTGAGGTCCGCGCCGGAGATGCCCATGGGGAACCCGAGATAGTTCTCGATCCGCGAGCTCGTCCCCGCTTGCCCACCGGGCGCCGTCATCTCCACGCCGAGGGTGCGCAGTCCTTCAGAGGCGCCGTACACCGCCGCGGCGAGACCGGCGGGACCGCCGCCCACCACCACCAGGTCGAAGCAGCGATCGGGCAGGCTCTCGACGGTCAGCCCGAGGTAGCTCGCCAACTCGCCGGGACTCGGTCGCCGCAACACGGACCCGGTTGCGATGACCACGGGCAACTCGCTCGGCGCGATCCCGAACCCACGGAGGAGATCCTCCACGTGCGGGTCACGGTCTGGGTCCAGCCACTCGTGCGGCACGCGGATCCGGGTAAGGAACTCGTGCACCCGAAGCGACTCGGGCGAGTACTGCGACCCGATGACCCGGGTGGTCGGTCGCCGCCCCCGACATGAGCAAGGCACGCCGGGCGACGAAGGCAGCCAGGATGGTGTCGCCCAGTTGCGGTCTCCTCGCCATCAGGCTGCGCAGCCGGTCCCGGGGAACCACGACGACCTCTCCCGCCTTGACCACCCGGGCGGAGACGAACACCCGCATCCCGGTCAGCATGTTGAGCTCGCCGAGAAAGCGCCCGGGCCCGTGCTGGGCGATGACGCTTTCGTCGCCGTCCGCCGAGACGACAATGTCGACCTCGGCGCTGATGAGCAGGAAGAAGTCGTACGTCACGTCCCCCTCGCGGTAGAGGTATTCCCCCTCGCGCACCTGGCGTCGCTCGCCCAGCTCGGCGACCAGCGCGATGTCCGAGGCGTCCAGGGTTGCCGTGGCCTCCGGGGGTCGTCTGCCGCTGCCGCCCGTGCCGCTGCTGCGCTGTCTGCCATGGTGCGGATCCTCCCTGCCGAAGACTCGGCTCAGGATAAGGGTGAGATACCCGACAGTCCATGCTGGTAGAACGGGCTGCACATCGATATGGGGGCGTCGGGTGAACGACGAGCAGTTCCAGAAGATGGGGCAGGGATCCGGCTTCGTCGCCGCCCTCGACCAGAGCGGCGGGAGCACCCCCAAAGCCCTCAGGGCCTATGGCATCGACGAGGACCGATATTCGGACGACGACGAGATGTTCGCGTTGATGCACACGATGCGAAGCCGGATCATCCAGAGTCCCAGTTTCGACGGCGACCGCATCATCGGGGCCATCCTGTTCGAAGACACGATGGATCGCGAGATCGGCGGCCGTGGTTCGGTGTCGTATCTCTGGGACGTCACACGCGTCGTCCCGTTCTTGAAGGTGGACAAGGGCCTGGCCTCCGAACACAACGGTGTGCAGGTCATGAATCCCATCCCCGGTCTGGCCTCCCTGCTCGCACGTGCGAAGGACAACGGAGTGTTCGGGACCAAGATGCGCTCGTTCATCACGCGCGCCAGCCGAGTCGGCATCGAGGCGGTCGTGGTTCAGCAATTCGAAGTCGCCCAGGAGATCATGGCCGGCGGTTTGGTACCGATCATCGAGCCTGAAATCGACATCCACACCCCCGAGAAGGGCGAGGCGGAGCAGGTGCTCAAGGCCAATATCTCAGAGCAGCTGGCACAGCTCCGCTCGGAGCAACAGGTCATGCTCAAGTTCTCGCTGCCCGACGTCGCCGACTTCTACGCCGATCTGATCGGCCATCCGAACGTCCTGCGCGTGGTCGCGCTCTCTGGCGGCTACGACCGCAAGGAGGCCGACGAACGCCTCGCCGCCAACCACGGCCTGATCGCCAGCTTCTCGCGCGCGCTCACCGAAGGGCTGTCGGTCAACCAGAGCGACGAAGAATTCGACACCACGCTCGAGGCTTCGATCGAGAGCATTTTCAAGGCGTCGCTCACGTAGCCGTGAGGCTCGGCCTTCAGGCTGGCAGAGTCGGCTACTCGTCGGGGTTCGAGGTCGGACCGGCCCACGATGAGGGAGGGTCTGATGCCGGAAAGGACTCCTCGTCGACCTCGTCGACCTCGTCGACCTCGTCCGGGGCGTCCGGCGGAGGGGTCACGTTGACGCCTTCCTCCGAAGGGTCCACTTGCTCCGGCGAATCGTCACCGCTCATGGTCAGATCCATCCACAGCTGGTGAGCATACGGGACCGATGCCCTCATCCCTCCTTGTGACGACCACCCGGCAGGCCTGCGCGCCGGGGGTCGCTGCCTGGCGGTCGCTCTGTTCGAGGGTTGTCCAATTCCGGTTGATTCGAGTGAGTTCGTGGTGGAGAAAGGTAATGAAGATGACCGTGATCGGCTCGGGCGTGGCCGCAATCGGGTTCGTGATCGAGCGCCCTCTGAAACTGGGAGGTGCGTGATGGCAGAGCAAAGGCCCGTTTCCATCCGTCTACAGGCCGTTCTGCTCTGCCTGACCACGACCACCGGCATCATCGACGCCGTGTGCTACTTGGGCATGGGCCACGTCCTGGTGGCAAACATGACCGGGAAACATCGTGTTCCTCGGGTTGGCTCTCGCGGGTGCGAAGGGATTCACCATCTCGTCCTTTCTCGTGGCCCTGGGCTCCTTCCTCGTCGGCGCCACCGTTGGTGGGCGCCTCGGCAAGGTTCTCGATGGGCACCGGCGCCGCTGGCTCACCACGGCATCGCTGGTTCAGGCGGGGTTGGCCGCGGTGGCCGCCCTCGCCGTCGTCGCCGGCGTTCTTGGCCCCACCGGTACCTCCCGCCTCTGGGTGATCGCGCTCCTCGGGGCGGGTACCGGCGTGCAGAACGCGACCATTCGCCGGCTCGCTATCCCTGACCTGACGACGTCGGTGCTGACGATGACCATCACCGGGCTCGGCGCCGATTCCACACTGGGCGGGGGCGACCATCCGCGCCGAGGCCGCCGGCTCGAATCGATCGCCGCCATGCTCATCGGCGCGCTGGTCGGCGGCGCGCTGATGGTGCACGTGGGATTCACGCCGACACTGGGTGTGCTGGCCGGCGTGTTGGCCCTGGTCACCATTGGGTTCGCCATCGTGCCCGAAGTGGATCCGCCGAACGAGCCCGCGCCAGCGAGACCACAACTCGGCGCACCCCTGCCGCCGGTTCAGCCTGCGACCTGATGTTGCCCCCGACGTACCATCGGAGAAGCCCTTCGTCGTCTCCACTTTCTGACGTTCGCAAGAGTCACTACGCTCCGTCATGTGACTGAGGGAGCACGGCGCGCGGCTGAACTCCTCGTCCAGTGCCTCGAGCACGAGGGCGTCACCTGCGTGTTCGGCATCCCCGGGGAAGAGAACATCTACCTCACGGATGCGCTGTCCCGGTCGTCGATTCGCTATGTCTTGGTGCGCCACGAGCAGGCGGCGTCCTTCATGGCCGAGATCCACGGCCGGCTCACGGGCAAGGCCGGGGTCTGCTCGGCCACCCTGGGGCCCGGAGCCATCAACCTCCTGTTAGGAACCGCCGACGCCTATACCAACAGCACGCCTCTGCTCGCACTCTCGGCCCAGGTGGGACTGAACCGGATCTACAAGGAATCGCATCAGAGCGTCGACCTCGTGTCCATGTTCTCGCCGGTGACGAAGTGGTCTGACCTGATTCTGACCCCCGGTGCCATCCCCGAGATGATCCGCAAGGCCTTCAAGCTGGCGCAGACCGAGCGACCCGGATCGGTGTATCTCGGCGTGCCCGAGAACGTGGAGTCTGCCTTCGTCCCGGACGAGTTGGTGCCGCTCCACGTCAACATTCCGCGCACCGACGAGCCCTCGCCCTCCCAGATTGCGCGGGCGGCCGCCGTGCTCAACGCGAGCGAGCGACCCATCATCCTGGCCGGTCACGGCGCCGCCCGTTCGGGAGCCGCTGAGGCACTGCGCCATTTCTCCGAACTCTTGAGCCTCCCGGTGGCCACCACCTTTCACGGGAAGGGCGTGTTCCCCGACGATCACCCACATTCCCTCGGTGCGGTCGGATTCATGAGTCACGACTACGTCAACTTCGGGTTCGACGATGCCGACGTGATCGTCAGCGTCGGCTACGAGCTGCAGGAGTTCGACCCCGTACGGATCAATCCCGGCGGGGACAAGCAGATCATCCACCTGAGCCGCGTCCCCGCAGAAGTAGACGCCCGTTACGACGTCGAGGTGGGGATCCAGGCGGACATCTCGAGCACGCTGGCCGCTCTGGGCGAGGCGACGACACGCCGCTTCGACCAGGGGACGAGGGGAGAGAAGATCCAGAGGCTCCTCGCCGACGAGCTGGCCCAGGGGGCGGCTGACGACAGCTTTCCGCTCAAGCCCCAACGAGTCGTTGCCGACACTCGGGCCGCCCTCGGCCGCTCCGACATCGTCCTCGCCGACACCGGTGCGGTGAAGATGTGGATGGCCCGCCTCTACCCGACCTACGAGCCCAACACGTGCCTGATCTCCAACGGGCTCTCGACCATGGCCTTCGCCCTGCCCGGCGCCATCGGTGCCAAGTTGGCCGCGCCCGACTGCAAGGTGCTGGCCGCGGTCGGCGACGGTGCGTTCCTCATGAACTCTCAGGAGCTGGAGACGGCGCTGCGCGAGCACATCCCCCTCGTGGTCCTGATCTGGGAGGACGATGCGTACGGCCTGATCGGCTGGAAGATGGACCTCGAACTCGGTCATCACGTCGACGTGGGATTCACCAACCCCGACTTCGTCGCGTACGCCGAGAGCTTCGGGGCACGCGGCTACCGCGTGGGTGCCGCAGGTGATCTTCTGCCCATGCTCAGAGAAGCCCTGGCCGCCGACACGGTGTCCGTCATCACCTGCCCGGTCGACTACACAGAGAATTTGCGTCTCACCGAAGCCCTCGGAGAGCTTTCGGGGCCGTTCTGAATCACGGTTCCCACTGCTGAACTGGGGCGAACAGCCCTCCGGTAACTTTGCCTGATGGCAATGCCAGGGCCGCCCGAACTGGGCCGTGGTGTTGTCGTGCTGCCGGGGATGGTGCCGCCGGAGCCCTGGACCGAATCCCCCAGGCTCGTGGTCGGACCCGAGGCCCTCGACAGTCCCGACGCTGCGCTGGAAGCCCTTCATCGCGCCTGGTTCGACCGCCAGCCGTTGGTCGTGGAGTTGGCCGTTGACCCGAAGGCGTTGCGTGACCCTCAGGTGTGGCATCGGCCGGTCTTTGCACTGAGCCCCCGTTTTGAGTTCCCGCGGGAACGGCTTCAATTTCTCCTCTGGGCGAACAACTACGACGCCCGCAGCGAAGAGCCGATCTGGTGGCACGGGCGCAAGGCCGCCAGAAGCTTTGGGAGCGACGGCGTCTCCGAGACAGGCCCGGCTGACATCGTGCTCGGCGACGGGACACCGCTCTACGTCGACGGGGGGCCGTTCGGACCGCCTCCCCTCACCTGTGGCACGGGAGTCGTGCACCGCTGGAACACGGAGGCGGGATCCCTCTCCGTCGTCGGTCACAATCCCCCCGAGGCCGACCTTGCCGCGGACCAGTTGGCGGCGGTCGCTCATCGAGCCGGGCGGCGCAAGGGTCATCGCGCCGGCGGGCTCGGGAAAGACTCGGGTGCTCACCGAGCGTCTCCGCCACCTGATCGAGGACCGTGGCGCGGAACCAACCACCGTGACCGCTCTCGCCTTCAATACCAAGGCGGCGGGGGAGATGCGCGACCGGTGCGGCAGCCTCGCCACACCCCGGGGGCCACACATCCGGACGCTCAACAGCATCGGGCTCTCCATCTGCAACGAGTTCGGGGGCCAAGGACGGCTGAACGTCTACGAGGAGCCCCAGGTGCGGGATCTCATCGGGGAGGTGTTCGAGGTCCGCCGGCAGGCGAACGCCGACACCGTCCTTCCCTACATCGACGGGCTGTCGGCGGTTCGGCTCGGCCTGACGTCGCCGGCGATCGTCGAGGACGAGATCCCTGATGCCCGTGGCCTCGCATCAGGATTCGATACCTATCGAGAGGCTCTGGTGCAGGCGGGCGCCGTCGACTTCGACGAACAGATCTACCGGTCGATTGAGATCCTGCTGTCCGACCCCGAAGCCCGGACCGCCGCCCAGAGCACGTTGCCGCCACCTCCTGGTCGACGAGTTCCAGGACCTCAACGCGGCCCACATGCTGCTGATCCGGCTCCTGTGCGCCCCGGCCTACAGCTGCTTCGGTGTGGGCGACGACGACCAGGTCATCTACGGGTACTCGGGGGCGACGCCCGAGTACCTGATCAAGTTCGGCGAGTACTTCCCCGGGGCACACGGGTACGCGCTCGAAGTCAACTACCGGTGTCCGCCAGGCGTCGTCACCGCGGCCAACCACGTGCTGTCCTACAACCGCCAGCGGATCCCAAAGACGATCACGACACCCGTCGGGCGCGACGACACGCTCGCCGACTTCGAGCCACCCCTGCAGGGCCGAGGGACGGTCGTCGGTGGTCAGTTCGCCGGCCGAGCAGCTCGCGCAGCAGGCCGTCGCCGCCGATCGCGGCCTGGAGGGAGGGCGGCGTGCAGGCTCGAAGAGATCGCCGTGCTCTCGCGGGTGAATTCGTCGCTGCTCCCGGTTCAGATCGCGCTGGCGGAAGCGGGAGTTCCTTGCAGCGGCGCCGCTCGGCCCCAACGTGCTGCAGCGAACCGGCATCCGGACCGCCCTCGCCTATCTGCGCATCGGTCTGGCCCCAGGAGAGATCCGTCGCGAGGACCTCGTCCAGACCATCCGGCGACCTTCCCGAGGGATCGCCCCCAATGTGGCCAACATGCTCTCCGAACGGAGCATGACGTCCGTGGCCGAAGTCCGACGCCTGGCCAACCGTCTCTCGGGGCGCGACGTTCCCAAGTTGTTGGAGTACGCCGACTCGGTCGATGCTGTCGTCGTGGCATGCCGGAGCTCGGCGGCAAGCGCGCTGCGGGCCATTCGCAGTGCAGGTCGGCCTCGGGGAGACGATGGACGTCTTGGACTCGTCCCGGCGTGAGGCGGATCGATCGACCCACGCCGACGATCTTCTCGCCCTCGAGTCGTGGCGGCCCTCCACCCGACGTCGCCACGTTCGAAGCGTGGCTCCGGGCGGCGCTCGGCGCGTCGACCAGCCGAGGGACCGCCGGTGCACCTCTCGACGATCCACAAGATCAAAGGTCGGGAGTGGGAGCACGTCATCGTCTACGGCGCGTCGATGGGACTGCTCCCTCACCGTCTGAGCGACGACGAGGAGGGCGAACGACGCGTCTTCCACGTGGCACTGACTCGAGCCATCCGCCAGGTCCTCGTGTTGGCCGACGCGGATGAACCGTCCCCCTTTGTCGCCGAGCTCGATGGCAGCCGGCCGCACGCCCCGCTGTCGCTTGCCAGAGTGGACGGTCGTGCCGAGTCGAGCCGACCTGCTCAACGTCAAGGTCAGCGTCGTTCACGGCGACCAGCCGCCAGCGCTCCCGGTGTCGCCGCGGAAGTCGGCCTCGTATTGGAGTACGGGGGTCATGCGGGTGCCGTGGTTGCGCTCACCGACTCGGCGGCCGTCATCCGCGTCGGAGCCGCGCAACTCAAGGTGCCCTTCGGATCCGACGTCCAGGTGGAAGGAAACACCGTCCTGCTCTGTGCTCCAGGCGGAAAGCCAGAGGTGTTCGAGCGCGCGCTTCGAGAGTGGCGATCGGAAGCGGCCAAGCGGGCCACCGTGCCGGCGTACGTCGTGCTGAACGACAGCGAACTGGTCGGAATCGCATCTCGGCGGCCTACGACGCTCGCCGAGTTATCCCGGTGCAAGGGAATGGGACCGGTTCGCCTGGAACGCTGGGGCGACGAACTGCTGGGGATTTTGAACGGGATGGACGGCGAATAGGTCGTTCGGCAACTACTGCTCTCGAGTCAAACCAACGGGCGGGGCCGGCGCCACCATCCCCCAATTCCCAGCGATCAGTGAGAGTGAGCGCACCCGTGTCTCGAAGGAGTGCGATCGCGTGGAGAGCATGATCTCGTCGGCCGCGGTCCGAGCCTCGAGCTGCCGGAGTCCGTCGGCCACTGTGTCCGGGTCGCCTATGAGATGGGTGGACATCGCTTCCTCGACCATCGACCTCTCGGCCGCCGTAAATGAGTACTGCGCTGCCTCCTCCGGGGAGGGCAACGGACCCAACCGTCCCGTCCGGAGCTGCAGGATGCTGAGAGCGGTCGCGCCCGACAGCCAGCGGGCTTCGGACTCGCTCGGCGCGCAGAGCACGGACGCGGCCACCATGACTCTGGGCTCGGCGTGCAGCAACGAAGGCCGGAAGTTCGACCGGTAGGTGGTCAGCGCAGCGTCGAGGAGCTTCGGGGCGAAGTGGTACGCGAAGGAGTATGGAAGCCCGAGGATCCCCGCCAGTTGCGCGCTGAAGAGGGAGGAGCCGAGCAGCCACACCTCGGGGAGGTAGCCATGACCCGGATTCGCGAACGGGCGACCTGGAGGACCTTCGCTCGGCAGGAGGTAGTTGATCAACTCGACGACGTCGTCGGGGAACGTGTCCGCGTGCGTCTCCGGCGCCCGCCGGAGTGCCCGCACCGTCAGCTGGTCGGTCCCCGGAGCCCGCCCCAGCCCGAGGTCGATCCTCCCCGGGTGCAGCGCCTCGAGAGTCCCGAACTGCTCGGCAATCACGAGTGGGGCGTGGTTGGGCAACATGACCCCACCCGAGCCCACTCGCAGGGTGGTCGTCGCATTCGCCAGGTGTGCGATGAGGACGGCGGGAGCGGAGCTGGCCACGGCGGGCATGCCGTGATGCTCGGCCACCCACAGTCGGCGGTAGCCCAGCCGCTCCACCACGGGCGCGATTTCCACCGTCTCACGCAGCGCTTGGGCGGCGGTCGACCCTGTCGCCACGGTCGCAAGGTCGAGCACTGAAAGAGAGGCCACGTCTCGTGCAACCCGCAGACTCCGCCAATGCTTCCTCAGACGCCTTGGCGGAATTCAGCCATTCAGCAATTGGGCACGGACTACCTCCTGGTAGCTCACGACCAAACTCTTACAACGCTGGTCCCCGAAACGGGGTCCAGACCAAAATTTTGCAGCCCCAACGGGATTCGAACCCGTGTCGCCACCTTGAGAGGGTGGTGTCCTAGGCCTCTAGACGATGGGGCCGAGCGGCGTTCCATTGCGCCGGGGCGCTTGGATCTCCGCCGTGCTCGGGGGGAAGGACTCGAACCCTCAATAACTGGACCAGAACCAGCCGTGTTGCCGATTACACCACCCCCGAATGGGTGGAGGTTCAGATTAGCCGAGCGCTCCCGAGTGCCCTTTCGACCGGGTGAGCAGGGGCCGCGTTGAAACGCCCCTTCGCCGATGCGATGATTCGGGCTCCGGGGTCCCCCGGGCAACGAGTGCGGGTTCGGAGGTCGCGGCATGTCCCGGTGGTCGGCGTACCGGTGGTCGATACACGCCCCTGGGCTGGGCGCCGCCGTCGTGGTCGCCTCCGCCTTCGCCGCCAACCTGCTCCTCGCCGGCCCGGCCTCGGCCACGACTGGCACCCCGGGCATGGTGGTCAAGGTCACCCCGAACCATGGCCTGGTCAACGGCCGGACCGTCACGATCAGCGGCCACGGGCTCACCCGCTCCGACGGCGACGGCAGCCTGACCTGGTTCGCCACCGAGTGCACGGCGTCGGTCCGGGGACGCATGAACCCGTCCACGGACACCCCCCACTGCGACGTGACCGACGCCCAGGCCATCCGGGTGAGTCACAACGGGACCTTCTCGACCAAGTTCCGGGTCCGCAGCGGCATCGTCGGCGACGGGTACTGCGGCACCGCCGGCCACACCACCTGCGTCATCGGCATCGGGACGGTGAAGGGTCAGGGCACCGTGGTCAGGATCACCTTCGCCACGCCGCCCAGCCCCACCACGACAACCACCAGCACGACGACGACCACGACGTCCACCGGCCGCTGATCGACCGGCGCCTCAGGCGTCGTGCAACCACTCCAGGTGGTTGAACCCGATGATGCGCCCGAGCCCCACCCCCACGGCCTCCTTGAAGAAGTAGGGCACCGTCGCCCACCCCGTGATCGGTGAGGTCTGCGTCGGCGTCGGTGAGGGCGACAGCCGACAGCGTCGATGCGATCGCCATGGAGCGGTCCTCGTGGAAGGGGTCGGTCGTGACCAGCACGACGCTGGCACCCGCGTCGCACCAGAGCCGGCGCGGCGTCGGCGATGTTCTCGTAGGTGGTGTCGCCGCCCGCCTCGAGGATGTCGCCGCGCCGGCACCCCCTTGCTCTCGAGATACTGGGCGCCCGACTCGGCCTCCGTGCACTTGTCGCCCGGCTCCTTGTTCCCCGTCACCATGATCAGGTGCGAGTAGCCCTGGTGGTACAGGGTCAGCGCCTGGTCCAGCCGCGCCTGCAGGTCGGGTGACGGCACGCAGTTGTACTGCGCCGCCCCCATGACCACGATGGCCCCCGCCGGGTGCGGGTCGTACTGGCGCGACGTCAGCCACACCTGCACGAACGTGACCGCGAAGTACAAGAAGATCGCCGCCGCGAGCAGCAGGACGATGCGGATGGCCCAGCGGAGCGGCCCGAAGAGCATCAGCCGGCGGGCGCCAGCCGGGCCAGCGCCGCCGCGATCCGGCGGCACGTCTCGTCGCGCCCGAGCACCGCCAGCGAGTCGAAGAGCGGCAGCCCCTGGGTGCGCCCCATGACCGCCACCCGGATCGGCGCCTGCGCCTTGCCCAGCTTGCGGCCGGCGGCCTCCGCGATGTCCAGCGTCACCGCGTGCAGCGTGTCCTTGTCCCACACGCTCTCGGCGTAGGCCACCAGCGCCGCCTGCCAGGATCGCCGGCGCCGCCTCGTCGCCCGCGATCGCCTTCTCCCAGCTGGCGTCGTCGATCGGCGCGTCCTCCTCGAAGAGGAAGTCGACCAGCGCCGGCACCTCGCTCAGCACGGCCACCCGCTCCTGGGCCACCGCCGCCACCTCGTCGAAACGCGCCGGGTCGTAACGGTCCGCCGACCACGGCACGGGCGCCACGACCGGTGTATTCGTGTCGGGGTCGAGCCAACGCCCCGGGGCCCACTCGCCGGGCGCCGGGTCGAGCCACGGCCTCGCCGCCTCGACGAACTCCGACACCGACAACGCCCGGATGTACACCCCGTTGAAGTGCGACAGCTTCTTCACGTCGAAGAACGCCGGCGACTTCTGCACGTCCTCGAGCCTGAACCGCTCCACCAACGTCTCCACCGGAAGGATCTCCTCGTCGCCCCGGGCTCCACCCGAGCAGCGCGAGATAGTTCAGGAACGCCGCCGGCAGATACCCCTGCTCGCGGTAGAGCTCGACGGCCACCGGGTCACGTCGCTTCGACAGCTTCTTGCCCTGCTCGTTGACCAGCAGGGGCAGATGCCCGTAGGCCGGCAGCGCCTGCTCCGTCCCCTCGGCCTTGTTCAACGCGCGCCACAACAACACCTGCCGCGGCGTCGTCGGCAAGAGGTCCTCGCCGCGGATCACGTGGCTGATCGCCATGGTGCGGTCGTCCACCGCGTTGGCGAGCGCGAACAGCGGCTTGCCGTCCCCCCTGACGCAGATGAAGTCCTCCAGGGCGCGCAGCGGGAACTCCACCTCGCCGCGCACCAGGTCGTCGACCCGCACCTCGCCCTCGTCGGGCGTGCGGAAGCGCAAGGCACGCCCCTCGCCCCGCCCCAACCCCAGGTCGCGACAGTGCCCGTCGTAGCCCGGCGTCGGGTCGCCCGCCGCCGCCCGCGACTTGACCCGGGCGTCGATCTCCTCGCGGGTGCACGCGCACGCGTACAACGCGCCCCCGTCCACAGCGCCTCGATGGCCGCCTGGTGCGCCTCGCCCTGCGCCGACTGGAAGTACGGCCCCTCGTCGGGCGCCATCCCCAACCACGACATCGCCGAGATGATCCCCTCGGTCCACTCGGGCCGGTTCCTCGCCTCGTCGGTGTCCTCGATCCGCAGCACGAACGTCCCGCCCCGCTGCCGCGCGAAGAACCAGTTGAACAACGCCGACCGCGCGCTCCCCACGTGGAAGTAGCCCGTCGGCGACGGTGCGAAGCGCACCCGCGGCGCAGCAGCGTCGGTCATGCTGAGTGCGAGGGTGCGGGGCGGCGCGGGCGCCACCCGGAGCAGCAAGCTCGAGCCCGGCGTCAGTCTTCCTCTATCGAGATGGCGCCGGTCGGGCACCCGTTGACCGCCTCGCGCAGGCGGTCCCGGAGCTCCTCGGGCGGGTTCTCGTTCAACACGTAGAGGTACCCGTCGTCGCGCACCTCGAAGACCTCGGGCAAGATGCCCATGCACACGGCGTTGCTGGCACACTCGTCGAAGTCCACGACGACCTTCACAAAGACCTCCTGGTCAGGGCTGTATTGGCTCCGCCGAGCATACCGGCCGGCCCCTCCGCCGCCCGGACGCCCGTCACGGCTTGTCGGCCGCCACCACCCACATGGCGAAGAACTGCGAGCCGCCACCGTAGGCGTGCCCGAGCGCCCGCCGCGCCCCGTCGACCTGGTGCTCGCCGGCCAGGCCCCGCACCTGCAGCGCCGCCTCGGCGAACCGCAGCATGCCCGACGCGCCGATCGGGTTCGACGACAGCACGCCACCCGAGCAGTTCCACGGGATGTCGCCACCCTCGATCATCGATGTGGCCCCCGCCTGCGTCAGCTTCCAGCCCTCCCCCTCGTCGCAGAAGCCGAGGTTCTCGAGCCACATCGGCTCGTACCAGCTGAACGGCACGTAGATCTCGGCCATGTCGAAGTCGGCCCGCGGGTTGGTGATGCCGGCCTGCTCGTACAACGTCGGCCGCGCAGTCGCGCCCGGCCTGCGGGTTCACCTGGTCGCGGCCGGCGAACATCGTCGGCTCCGAGCGCATCGCCATGCCGTGGATCCAGGCGGGTGGCCGCCCGGTTTCCGCCTGCGCCGTCCCGGCGGCCTTCTCCGACCCGATGACCATCGCCGCCGCGCCGTCCGACGACGGGCACGTCTCGAGGTAGCGGATCGGGTCCCACAGCATGATCGAGTCCTCGACCATCTGCATCGAGATGTCGGGCAGGTGCAGGTGCGCGTACGGGTTCTTCAGCGCGTTGAGCCGGTCCTTGACCGCCACCATCATGCCGATGTCACTCGGCGCGCCCGAGCGGCGCATGTAGGCCCGGATGATCGGCGCGAAGTAGCCGCCCGCGCCCGCCAGCAGCGGCGCCGAGAACGGCAGCGGCACCGACAGCGCCCACATGGCGTCCGACTCGCTCTGCTTCTCGAACGCCACGGTCAGCACGCGCTCGTGGATGCCCGACGCCACGAGGTGCGACGCCACGATGGCCGTCGACCCGCCCACCGACCCGGCGGTGTGGACCCGGAACATCGGCTTGCCCACCGCGCCGAGCGCGTCGGCCAGGTACAGCTCGGGCATCATGACGCCCTCGAACATGTCGGGCGCCTTGCCGATGACGACGGCGTCGATGTCGGCGAACGTCAGCCCGGCGTCGTCGAGCGCGCGCGACCGCGGCCTCGCGCACGAGGCCGGCGATCGACACGTCCTCCCGCTTGGACTTGGCGACGGTCTGGCCGACGCCGACGACTGCGCAGCGCTCGGCCATCACACACCCTCCAGGACGCAGACCAGGTTCTGTTGCAGGCACGGTCCCGACGTGGCGTGCGCCACCGCCCGGTCGGCCTCGCCCGACCAGATCCGCTGCGCCGCCTCGCCGATGCGGATGAGGCCGGCCGACATCATCGGGTTGGCCGCCAGCGCGCCGCCCGAGGGGTTGACCGACACGTCGTCGCCCAACCCGAGCGCGCCCGCCAGGATCAGCTCCTGGTGGGCGTACGGGCGCGTGCAGCTCGGCCACGTCGACCTTCTTCGTGCCGACCCCGGCCTTCTCCCCCGCCAGCCGGGTCGACGGCGACGCCGTCAGGTCCCGCGCCCCGACCGCGTGCGTCTCGATCCGGTGGTCGATGCCCGTGATGAACGCCGGGCGCTCGCACCACTCGTACGCCTTGTCCCCGGCGGCCAGCACCACGGCGGCGCACCCGTCGCTCAGCGGCGGCAGGGCGTGGCGGCGCAGCGGCGCCACCTCGTAGTCCTCGCCCAGCAATTCCTCGGCCGAGCGGTCGTAGGCGACCTGCGCCTTGGGGTTGGCCAGCGCCGAGCGCCGCGACCGGCTCGCCACGGCGGCGAAGTCGGCCTCGGTGGCCAGCTTCTGGTCGATCATCGCCTGGGCCTGCAGGGCGGCCAGCGACGTCGGGTCCGGCCACAGCGGCGCCAGGTAGTACGGGTCGAGCTGCACGGCCATCACCTCGGTGAGGTCGCCCATCGACGAGCGCCCGAAGGAGTAGACGAGGGCGGCGTCGATCTCGCCCTCCTGGAGCAACACCCAGGCCTCGTAGAGCGCCCAGGCGCCGTCCATCTCGACGTGCGACTCGGCCCGCGGCGGCCACACGCCCACGGCGTCCAACGCGGCGACGAAGGAGAACGGCCCACCGATCAGGTAGTCGGTCGAGCCCGAGCAGATGAAGCCGACGTCGTCCTTGGTGATGCCGATGTTGCCGAACACCTCGCCCACGACCGGCAAGAGCATCTCGACCTCGTTGCGGTCGTCCTCGCGTCGCACGTTGTCGTACTGCGCGAACGACACGACGCCGACCGGCCGCCGACCCGACGTCAGGTCCGGGAACGCCCCCTTCGGGCTCACAGGTACTCCTTGTAGGTCTCGTAGTCGGCGTCGGGCTCGCCGTTGGGCCGGAAGTACTTGACCGACGCCAACGTCGGGCCCCACTTCTCGGGCGGCTCCCACACCGCCTCGACTCGCATGCCCATGCGCACCTCGTCGGTCGGGATCTCCTGGATCAGCCCCATGAACGAGAGGTTCGCCCCGTCCAGCAGGATCTGCCCGCAGATGTACGGGATCTCGATCGATTGCCCGGCGAACGGCACGTTCACGATGCAGTACGTCGTCATCGTCCCCGTGTTCGGCAGCTCGACGATCTCGTCGGTCGCCACGCCGTCGGTCGGGCACGAGCCCCGCGACGGGACGTAGACCTTCTTGCACTTGGGGCAGCGCTGCCCGATGAACTTGCCCTGCTCGTACCCGTGCAGGTTCTTGCTCATCGCCACGCCGGCGGTGAACACGTAGTCGAGGCGCGTCGACGCGTCCATCATGGTGACCGGCGGCAGCTCGCTCACGACGCACTCCCGACCGCCACGAAGTGGCTGATGTCCTTGACGTGGCCGACCCGGTCGGCCTCGGGCGCGAACTGCGGCCGCACCCGCATGCCGGTCGACACCTCGTCGGGTGACGACGCGGGCATGACGTGGAGGAACGAGGTGTCAGCGCCGTCGAACTGGACCAGCACCCAGGCGAACGGCTCGGACAGCGGGTGCTTGGGCCGCGGGCGGGGCACCCACGACCACGAGGTGACGGTGCCCTCGGGCCCCACGTCGACGACGCCCGAGGTCTCCTCGCCCGTCTCGGGGTCGTACTCGGTCGGGGGCACGATGACCCGCCCTCCGGTCCCCTTGATGCCCACCACCTTGCCGTCGCGCAGGCCGGTCAGGAAGGCCCCCACCACCGGCCCGGTCGAGCGCACGTAGGGGTACTCGAGCACATGGTCGGCCCTGTAGATCACGGTCTCGTCAGCCATCGCACCTCCCCTCCCGCTTCCGGACGGACCCTGTCGGGCCCCGGGTGAAAATAGAACAGATTCCAGTTCTGTGCCAGGTGCCTGCCTGGCGGGGCCTGGGCCTACCCGGCCCCCAGGTCGACCCCGTCGAGCAGCTGGGTGATGAAGGCCCGGTCGTTGAGGATCGGGACCTCGGACACGAACATGCGGCCGTAGCGCTCGAAGTACATCAGCTGCTTGGCCAGGAGGAAGGTGCCCCGGTCGAAGTCCGACATCAGCCCGCCGGACTCGTCCGCCATGCGCCGCACCCGCCGCTGCGTCCGCAGTCGCCGCACGATCGCCCGCAGGCTGCGCTGCTGCGCCTCGACCCCCTGGGCCTTGGCCATCTGCAGCTGGATCGTCTGCATGATCCCGGCCAGGCTCACCTCGCCGAACGGCCGGTTCAGCGCCGGCTCGAGGACGGAGCGGAAGAACGCGGTGAGGTCGTCGCCCGAGAGGCCGACCGCCTCGCCGATGGCGGGGCCATAGACGTCGGTGATGTGCTTGGTCACCACCGGCCATGCGGCCTCGTCGCCCATGGCGGCCGACAACAAGGAAATGAAGAAGCGGTGCGTCGACGGGTCCAGGCGCCCGACGATGCCCCAGTCGATGACGCCGATGCGGCCGTCGCGCAGCAACATCATGTTGCCGGCGTGCACGTCGCCGTGGAACGCGCCCCAGCGCACCGTCGTGAGGAAGAAGGCGCGCATCACCTCCTGCACCAACGGCGTCGGGTCGTACCCGAGCTCGGCCACCTGGGCCAGGTCGTCGATGGGCACGCCGTCGAAGAACTCCATCGTGAGCACGTTGCGCCCCGACAGCTCGACGTACGGCTCGGGCACCGCCATCAGCTTGAGGTCGAACTCGTTCTGCAGCCGCCGGAAGTGCACGAGCGAGCGCGCCTCGTTGCGCAGGTCCATCTCCTCGCCGATCTGGACCCGGAAGCCGTCGAGGACCTGGAGCACGTTGCCGGCCATCTGGTCGCCGGTCTGGCGCACCAGGATCTCGAGCAGCGGCTGCATGAGGTCGAGGTCGGTGGCCACCACGTGCTCGATGTCGGGTCGCAACACCTTCACCGCCACGACGCGCCCGTCGAGCAGGCGGGCGCGGTGCACCACGGCGATCGACGCCGTGCCGATGGGCTCGGTCTCGAAGTCGCTGAACGCGTCGCGCAGCGACAGACCGAGGTCCTCCTCGACGCGTTGGCGGACGTCGGGGAAGGGCACCGGCGGCCCGGTGTCGAGGCAGGCCCGGAACTCGTCGGCCACGTCGTCGCCGAACATGCCGGGCGACGAGGCGATGATCTGCCCGAACTTCATGAACGTCCCGCCCAGGTCCTGGAAGCTCTTGCGCAGCGGGCGGGCCAGCTGCGCCGCGGGCAACGCGCCCTGGCGGATCGTGCGCAGCTGGCGGATGGCCGTCGGGGTGAAGTGGACGGCCACGACCTTGGCGATGGTGCGCCCCCGGCGGAGCAGGTCGCGCTGCGACGGATCGGGCAGCCGGCGCGGGTAGATCCGCGGCACGTCCTCGGTCAGCGGGACCGGCGACGGGCGCAACGGGAGTGCGCGCTCTGCCGCTGCATCCGCCGCACCTGTGGTCACGGCGTCAGGGTAGGCGAGCCGTCGTGGCGCCCACCCATCCCCTGGTGGACGCGCCGGTTCAGGAGAAGGCGTTCTCCAGCGAGGCCAGCGCGGCCTTGTAGGTGTCGCCGAAGATCGGCGCCATCTCGTCGGGCGTCACCACGTAGGCCCACGTGACCTTGGAGCCCTCGCCGTCGGGCTCGACCGAGATGGTCGCCAGGTGGCTGTCGATGGGCACGCCGCCGACGACCGAGTACGAAATGGTCCGCGTCGCGTCGTCGCGCGACACCAGCCGCTCGCGGATCTCCATGCCGAACATGCCGATGATGCGGTCGTCGCCCTCGAGGCGGAACGAGTCGATGCCGGGGAAGAAGTCCCCCACGCCCCCGAAGTCGCCGACCTTCTCCCAGACCGTGTCCGGTGCCGCACCGACCGTCACGTCCACTGCGCCCTCTGCCATTCCAGCCTCCCCTGCTCTCATGCTCCCCAACCCGAAGTCGCCGGTACAGTACAGCGCAGCCGGGTGCGACCGCGTGCACCGGCGATCGGGAGGGAGCACGCAGTGGACACGCGCACGATCGGCTCGTTCAAGGTGAGCGTCGTCGGGCTGGGCTGCAACAACTTCGGCATGCGCATCGGGCGCAAGGAGACCGACGCCGTTGTCGGCGCCGCGCTCGATGCCGGCATCACCCTCTTCGACACCGCCGACATCTACGGCGGGACCAAGAGCGAGACCTACCTCGGCGCCGCGCTCGGGCATCGCCGTGACGAGATCGTGCTGGCGTCCAAGTTCGGCGCGCCCTACGAGGGGCACGAGGGCGGCGCGTCGGCACCGTACATCCGCGTCGCCGTCGAGGACAGCCTGGCGCGCCTCGGCACCGACCGCATCGACCTGTACCAACTGCACATGCCCGACCCGAAGACGCCGATCGCCGAGACCATCGGGGCGCTGTCTCGAGCTGGTCGACGAGGGCAAGATCCGAGAGTTCGGCTGCTCCAACTTCAACGCCGACATGCTCGAGGAGGCGGCCGCCGCCACCGCGCCCGGCCGACCGGGCTTCGTCAGCGTGCAGAACCAGTACAACATCCTCGCCCGCGACCCCGAGGACGGCGTCCTGGCCGAGTGCGAGCGCACGGGTCTCGCCTTCCTGCCCTTCTTCCCGCTCGCCAGCGGGCTGCTCAGCGGGAAGTACCGCCGCGGCGAGCCGGCCCCCGAGGGAACCCGCCTGGCCGCCATGGGTGACCGGGCGGCGTCCCAGCTCACCGACGAGCGACTGGCCCAGGTGGCCGCGTTGGACGAGCTCGCGCGGCGCCACGGTCACACGGTGCTCGACCTCGCATTCGGCTGGCTCCTCTCACGCCCGGCCGTCGCGTCGGTCATCGCCGGCGCCACCCGCCCTGAACAGATCGCGGCGAACGTGGCGGCCGGGCAGTGGATCCCGGGCGACGACGTGCTGCGCGAGGTCGACGCCATCGCTCCCCGCGAAAAGGTCTAAGGGGCGGTCGCCTCGCTCTTGGCCGCGTGCGACCCGCGCCCACGGGTGGCGCGCGCCGAGCGCACGGGCGCCACGTGCACCAAGAGGTTGTACGTGATGAGGGCGATGGCGAAATGCATCACGACCAGCACCGCCACGGCGTGCGCCGGCTGGCCCTTGTGCCAGATCCATACGTCGGGCAGCAACAGCACGAGCGTCACCAAGATGGCGAGGCGGAAGAACAGCCACCGCGGCGCCGAGCTGATCCGCGTGACGACCGGCCACGCGGCAGCAGGCGATGAGGACGCCGATCACGGTCAGCTTGGCGTAGTCGGAGAACTGGAAATGGCTGTACCCCTTGGTCGCTGGATACAGGTGCGTCCCCGCCGCCACCAGCGCCGCGTCGGCCGCCAGCGACAGCCCGAGCGCCAGCACGGTGGCCACCGCGAGGCGCCACCACTGCGGCTGGCGGTGCGTGGGGGCGAAGTCGACGCGGGCCCACGCCAGGACGCGTGCGACGACGTCGGGGGAGGCGGCCATGCCTCCAGGCTACGGAGGCGAGCGGCCCCGCCGGATCCGACCTGAGGTGGAATCGGGCGGCCGGCCGTCATCCTCAGGGCGAATTCCTCCGGCGTTACGACCCGTTGAGCTGCATCACCGCCGCTTCGACGATCTGGATGTCGGGCGGCTGGATCGCCAGCGGCCCGCCCGCCACCGGCACCTGCCACACCATCGACATGTACGGCGTCGGCTGCACCACCGAGCCGGCCGCGCACGGCGGGTACCCCGTGATGGCGAGCGATGTCGGCGTCGCGGTGGCCGTCACGGGCTCAGCCCCCCGCCGGTCCCGCAGACCTGGGTGCGGCGGTGCCACTGCACGAGCGCGCCGTAGGGCATCGGCACCGACGTCACGGTGGACGGGAGGATGTAGAACGCCCCGGCGAGCACCTGCTGGCCCGACGGCGTGGCGGCGTAGATCAGGCCGTCGACGTGCGCCGGATCGAGCGTCCGGCGCGCCGCCGCGTTGGCGGCCACGATCTGCGGGTTGACGTAGTACACGACGGGGTAGTCGGTCGGCGAGGCCGGTACGTAGCCCGCCGCCACCGCCTCGAACGGGTTGGCGTACCCCGACACGGCCGCGCTCGTCTGCTGCACGTACTGCTGCGCGCCGATCTCGTCGCCCGACGTCAGCCGGGCCGCGCACCCGCTCACCGCCATGCCGATGGCGTCCGGCGCGTTGCTGCCCTCGTTTAACAACGTGTGCGCCTCGGCCTGCGGCAGCGCCGGACCGTCGTAGTGCCAGTTGGGCTTCGTCGTGTTGAAGCCGGCGGCCGCGCTGGCGTCCGAACCGTTCATGTTCATGTAGGCACCCGGCGAGGTGCCCATGGCCATCAAGGGCGAGTTCGCCAGTTGGAGGCCCGAGATCCGCAACCCGTTCTGATGACTGCACGAGACGGCGGTGACCGATTCGCTCGATGAGGCTGCGCCGCCACTCCCACTCCCGCCCATCGCCATGCCCGCCATCGCCGCGGTCCGTCGACTCGGCGGGGGCGACGGGGTAGCTCGCCGCGATGGCCAGGGCCGCTCCGAGGCCGACGACGCCGAGGATGCCGACCGCCGGGGTGCGCCGCAGCATCTCGCCGGCGGGCGACCGCCATTCCGCCTTCGACGCGATCACCGTGGGCGTCATTGCCGCGGCGAGCAGGATGATCAACGGGCCGGTGTTGGGGTCGGTGCCGCTGCCGGTGAAGAGGTTGCCGACCAGGCCCTGGCCGGCGATCCACAGGGCGAGCGCGAAGACGGCGCCGCCGGCCAGGAAGATGCCGGGACGCCGGGCCACGAGTGGGCCGAGGCCGATGACGACTGACACGAGGGCCAGGATCCACGCCGTCTGGGTGCCCGACGTAGAGAACAGGTTGCCCAGGTTGGTGAGGAAGTGGGCGTACCAGCCGGGCTGCCCGTCCGCCATACCGACGACCGCACTCTGGATGGAGGTCGTCGTGCGGTTGTCGGGGAGCAAGAACAGGACAGCCGCCAGCGACCAGTACCCGCTCCACACGACGAGCGGCGTGACGGAGCGGCCGATGCCCTGGGCGGCCGCCGACGTGGCGATGCCGGTGGGCCGGTCGCTCCAGTCGGGTGCGTAGCGGCGGGGCGGCCGGGGCCACGCCATCAGACCGATGAGCCCGTAGAGGAGGACCGAGCCGGGCGCCCCGGTCAGCGCCGTGGCGGTGCCAGTCAGCAGCATGCCCATGCCCTCGCCGAAGAACCAGACGCCGAGGGCCCAGACGAAGGAGACGGCGAGCGCGGGCTTGGCGGTGCGCCGGAACAGCAGGCCGACGCCGATGCCGAGCTGGATCAGCGCGAAGAAGGTGTTCCAGACCGCGATGTCGGGGGAGAGGAAGTGCCCGATGTGCGTGATGAAGTCGCCGACGACGAATGGTTGGCCGCTGGCGTTGGGCAGGATGAAGGAGTCGACGAAGCTCTGGCCGAACATGTACGGCTGGAATTGGAGGGCCGCATCGAGGATCCAGAGGAGGCCGAGGACGACCTGGAGGGTGCGCTGGGTGCGCAGGATCGGGGGGATGTCCCGACTGGCTCGGGCTGGTGCCTGGGCGCCGGCCTGTGCCTCGGTATCCGCGGGGGTGGTCTTGCCTGCGTGCGCGGTGTCCACGTCCATGGGTCTACGGCCCACGCTATCGGCCGGATTTCGCCCGCTCTGGTCGGGGCGCTACGGGAGCAGGAAGTCCTGGGTGATGCAGTTGGTCGGCGTCGCCGCGACCGCCACCGGCTGGCCCTTCAAGTTGGTGAAGACGTTGAGGGTCGCGCCGTTGAGGCAGGTATAGGCGGGCACGTTCGACTGGAAGTTCGTCACCTGGCCGTCGACGGCGAGGCGCGCCACCTGGCTGGCGTCAACCGCGGTAAGGGTCACGGGCTTGCCGGTGCGCAACGCGGTGATGAACGGCGCCGCGGTCGTGGTGGTCGTCGTGGCGGCCGGCGCGGGAGCGCCCGAGGCAGCGGCCGCGGCCGGCTGGCTCGTCGTCGTGGCCGGGGCGGCGACCGCGGTCGGCCCGGCGGCTCCGGGGGCACCTGGCGCGGGGGCTCCGGGGCCGGGTGAGGACGAGGTGGCCTGGGGGCCGGTCCCCGGTGGGGCGCCCGGCGAGATGCCGTCGAGCGCCGCAATCATCTGCGCGCCGTTGCTCTCCATGCCCAGCGCCCAGATGCCGACGCCGCGTGCGTTGTAGTGCGCGGCGAGTTGCGACACGTCGAACAGGCCGTTGAGGCCCTCGTAATACGACTCGTGCCACTGGTTGCCGACCTGGTAGCTCGTCCACGCGGTGTCGGTGACCGGGTCCCAGTACTGGGGGCCGTTCGCGACGGCCTGCGAGTCGGGGATGTCGTTGGCGCCGCCCGTGGCGCCGGCCGCCATGGTCCCGTTGTTCGTGGGCCAGTCGATGCCGAAGAAGGGCACGCCGAGGATGACCTTGGACGCCGGCACGGCCGACGTGTACTGCTGCAGCGTCGTAAGGCTGCTGAACTGGCCGCTGGTGAGCGGCGAGGCGGCGGTCGGCGATGCCTGCAGGTTCAGCTCGTAGTCCATGACGAAGAAGGCGTCGACCACCGGCGCCAGCGCGGGAAGGTTGTAGAAGCCGCCCGAGTCGCCGGCCGACGAGGCGTAGGTATCCATGGTGATCTGCCAGTGCGGGTCGGCCGCCCGCAACGAGCCGGAGACCGACGTGATGAGGTTGGTGAGGCCGACCTGGTCGGCGCTGCCGGCGCCTTCGAAGTCGAAGTTCACGCCATCGAGCGACTTGGCCTGCAGCAGCGGGATCAGGGCCGCAGAGAGGGTGCCGGCGGCCGTGGGCGACGAGGTGATCGCGTTCAACGAGCCCTGGTCGAAGTCCGTGATGGTCAGGACGACCCGCTCGCCGGCCGCGTGGGCCCGGGTGATCAGGTTGGCCAGGTCCTGGCTCTGGAAGCCGTCCCAGCCCGACCCGCTCTCGTCGAGCGTGCCGTTGGCGTTCGCGTCGATGGAGAAGTAGGCGATGGTGGACAGGCCGGTGATGCTGAAGGTCGACGACTGTCCGAGCGTCCAGTACGGCGCGAACGCGAAGTTCTCGCGTGCGGCCAGCGGCGGCTGGTTCACCAGCGCGGCCGGTGCGGCGGTCGGGGGCGTGGTGGCGGGCGCGAATTTGATGTGGGCGCCGGCGCCCAGCATCTTGAGCGCGTTGCCCTGCTTGTCGCTGAACGTGGCGCTGGCGTCGCGCCCGTGACGGTGGGAGTGCGCTGCCGCCGCCGAGCGGTGCGGGTCACCCGACGAGCCCGAGGGCGCGGTGCCGATCAGGAAGCCGAAACAGAGCATGGCGAGGCAGAACACGGAGACCGCGATGACCGGAGCCTTACGCTTGGCGCGGGCGCCGAACTTGATGACGCGGGCCTCCGCGACGTCGAGGACGCGCGTCCACTGGGCGGAAAGCCGGACTTCGAACGGGACCGGGTCGGAGACGGGGCCGGCGTCCGGAATCGGGATGCAGATCCGGGTGGAGTCCTCGCTGCCACGGTGCCACCACCGGCGGTGTTGGCTCTGGATGGCAGGGTGCTCCCCGGTGATCAGGGGGTCCGTCTTCGTGGCGTGGGCGGGCAGGTGGGGCACCTGGTCTGCGTCGGCCTGCTGGGCGACGTGACGCGGGGAGGCGTTTCGGGACAGCAGCGTCCGAACCGATCTCCAACCCAACCCCCCCAGGAACCGCCCCCCGGCGTGGTGGGCCAGCTTCCTCCGAGCCAGCGCCATCCCTCCGGAAACACCGACGCCGCAGGAATCTCACGGTCACACGACCGGAACGACGAGATCCCAGCCGGTGTTGACCGGCGTTTCTCGAGTTCGGATCGAGCTGCGACCTGCCCTTTCGCGTCGTAAGTTCTGCTGAGGCGGACCAATCACAGATGCGGGCGACCGTTCCCCTGTCGATGACGCGCGTCGAGCAAGCCCCCGAGGCAGTCCTGTCGCTGCCGGCAACCAGCGACGCCTCGATCGCCGCAATGTCCAACGCAGAAGTCGGCGCCCGTCTCGACGACCTGTTCCATCTGCGGGCGGCACTCGAGGGCCACATCGTCGCGCTCTTGGGCGAGGCGGAACGCCGCCAAAGCTACCGGGACGACGGCGCGACCTCCGCAGCCGTATGGATCGCCGAGCGCTTCGAGCTCTCGAAATCGGGCGCACGCGCCCTCGTGCAGGTCGCGCAGAAGGCGTGGGATGTCCCGCAACTGATGGCTGCGCTGCAGGTCGGCGAGATCAGCCTCGACAAGCTGCGTGCCCTTTCCGATGTCGCGACACCCGAGAACGAAGCCGAGTTACTCGACGAGGCGCGTGCCCGTTCCGTGCGCGAGCTCGCCGAGCTGGCGCGCATCCGGCGTACCGCTCCCCCGCCGGACGCGGCGGCCGACCACGAGCGGCGTTCGCTGCGCTGCAACGACGAGGTCCGCACCATGACCGTCCAACTGCCGCCCGAGTCGTTCGCCGAAGCGAAGCGCCGTCTCGAGTCGATGGCGAAGGAAGTTCCGTCAGGCGACGGCGAGACGTCGTGGGACCAACGGATGGCCGACGCGTTCATGGGACTGATCCGGGGCGGGGACGGCAGGACAGGCGCCAGTCCCTACTTCGTGGTCGTGCACGTCCCGGCGGCGGCCCTCGTCGACGAGGCCGGCGAGGCCTCGGAGTTGGCCGGCGACCTGGAGCGGGGCGGCCTGCTCAACGTCGAGACGGTGCGCCGTGTCGTGTGTGACGCCACCATCACCCTGGCGGTGGACGACGACCTGGGCCACACGATGTACGAGGGCCGCAGCCGGCGAGATCCGACGGGGCCTCAACACCGAGAGGTGCGGCGAAGAGACCGCCACTGCCGCTTTCCCGGGTGCGCCAACGAGATTTTCACGAATGTGCACCACATCAAGGAATGGAAGCCCGATCGCGGGCCGACGAATTTGGACAACCTGGCGTTGCTCTGCGTCCATCATCACGGCCTGGTGCATTCCAAGCAATGGACGATGTCCGGCGACGCGAACGACGTGCTGGAGTTCGTCGGTCCGAACGGCCGGACCATGACGTCGCGCCCGTCGCCGTTGTGGACCGCCGTGACGGGTCCGGCGGCGAAACGGGCGGCCGATTAGGCGTCGTCGACCGCGGACACCAGCTTCTGCAAGGTGTCCTTGGCGTCGCCGAAGAGCATCGTGGTCTTGGGGTCGTAGAGCAGCTCGTTGTCGATGCCGGCAAAACCGGGGCGCATCGAGCGCTTGAGAAAGATGATGTTCTCGGCCTCGTCGGCGTGGATGATCGGCATGCCGTAGATCGGGCTGCCGGGCGTCGACTTGGCCGCCGGGTTGACGGTGTCGTTGGCGCCGACCACCAGCGCCACGTCGGCCGATCGCCATCTCGGGGTTGGCCTCGTCCATCTCCTTGAGGTCGTCGTAGGGGACGTTGGCCTCGGCCAGCAGCACGTTCATGTGGCCGGGCATGCGGCCCGCGACCGGGTGGATGGCGAAGAACGTGTCGACGCCACGAGCCTTGAGCGCTTCCTCGAGCTCGCGCGCCGTGTGCTGGGCCTGGGCCACGGCGAGGCCGTAGCCGGGGATGATGACGACCTTGCGGGCGTAGGCGAGCAGGACGCCGACGTCCTCGGGCGTGCCGCTGCGCACCGGGCGGCTGGCGTCGCCCTCCTCGCCGCCGGTGGCGGTGATCACGGCGCCGAACGCGCTGAAGAGGATGTTGGGCAGCGAGCGGCCCATGGCCGAGCTCATCAGCCGGGTGAGGATGATGCCCGAGGCGCCGACCAGGGTGCCGGCGACGATGAGCAGGTAGTTGTCGAGCACGAAGCCCGAGGCGGCGACGGCCAGGCCGGTGAAGGAGTTCAGCAGTGAAATGAGCACCGGCACGTCGGCGCCGCCGATGGGCAGCACGAAGATGACGCCCAGCACGAGGGAGAGGGCGAGGATCACCCAGACGTAGCCGACACTTCCGGTCACCAGCGCCAGGAGGACCATGGCGGCGATGGCCACGCCGACCAACCCGTTGATGAGCTGCTGGCCGGGGTAGGTGATCGGGCGTCCGGTGATCAGCTCCTGCAGCTTGATGAACGCAATGGCGCTGCCGGAGAACGAGACCGAGCCGATGAGCACGCCGAGGAGGACCTCGGCCGTGACGTAGACCGCCGGCTGCAACCCGAACGAGTGCAGGTGCAGGAGCTCGACGATGGAGATGAGCGCCGCCGCGCCGCCGCCGACGCCGTTGAAGATGGCGACCAGCTGGGGCATCGCGGTCATCTTGACGAAGCGCGCCACGGGGACCGCGATGGCCGCGCCGAGGACCATGGCGATGATCGCGAGGACGAGGTTCTTCCCCGAGTGGCGCAGTTCGGGCAGCGTGAACGTCATGCCGACGGCCAGGGTGGCGGCGGCCGCGCCCACGAGGTTGCCCGTCCGGGCGTGCTTGGGCGAGCTCAGGAACTTGAGGGCCAGGATGAAGCCGATGATGGCGACGAGGTACGCGAGCTCGCGCGCGGTCGCCAATGTGAAGGATGCCGCCAGCATCAGACCGCCCCGTTTCCGTCCTCGGCCGTGGCCGATGCCTCGGTTGCCTGGGCGCCCGCCGGCTTGGCCCGCTCGTTGGGCTTGCCCTTGAACATCTCGAGCATGCGGTCCGTGACGACGAAGCCGCCCACGATGTTGAGGGTGGCGAGGAACACCGCGAGGAAGCCGAGGATCAGCTGCGGCGTGCCGTGCGCCTCGCCCATGACGATGAGCGCGCCGACGAGCACGATGCCGTGGATGGCGTTGGAGCCGGACATCAGCGGCGTGTGCAAGATGCTCGGCACCTTGGAGACGACTTCGATCCCGACGAACGCAGCGAGCGCGAACACGGTCAGGAACGCGATGATCCCGGTGTCCGAGCCGCCGGCCGCCGCGACCATGAGCGCGATCACTGTGCTCCTCCCGTCCCGCCGAGCAGCTCCACTGCCGCCGGCGACTTGGCGACCCCGTCACGCAGCACGCACATGCCGATAACGATCTCGTCGTCCCAATCGGGGGCGAGCGATCCCTCCGGGCCCATCAGCGCGAGCACATTGGCGACATTGCGGGCGAAGAGGAAGCTGGCGTGGGTCGGCATGCCCGAAGGCGGGTTCGTCATACCGACGATGTGCACGCCCTGGTGGTCGACCACCTCACCGGCCTTGGTGAGCTCGCAGTTGCCACCCTGATCGGCCGCCATGTCGATGACGACGGCGCCCGGCGCCATGCCCTCGACCATGGAGGTGGTCATCAGGACGGGCGCCTTGCGGCCCGGCACGGCGGCGGTGGTGATCACGACATCGGAACGGCCCACCTCTTCGGCCAGTGCGGCGCGCTGACGGTCGAGCTCTTCGGGCGTCAGCTCCCGGGCGTAGCCACCCGTGCCCTCGGCGGAGACGCCGGTGTCGACGAAGGTGGCGCCGAGACTCTCGGCCTCTTCCTTGGCAGCGGCGCGGACGTCGTAGGCCTTGACCACGGCGCCGAGGCGGCGCGCCGTGGCGATCGACTGGAGGCCGGCGACGCCGACGCCCATCACGAGCACCTTGGCCGGGGGCACCGTGCCCGCCGCGGTCATGAACATGGGGAAGAACTTGGTCAGCTGCTCGGCCGCCGCCAGGCCGGCGCGGTAGCCCGACACCGTCGCCTGCGAGCTCAGGGCGTCCATGCTCTGAGCGCGGCTGATGCGGGGCAACAGGTCGAAGCTGAAGACGGTGGCCTTCCGGGCCGCCAGCGCCCGCACCGCGTCCTCGGACTGGCCGACCTGGAAGAAGCTCAGGACCGCGGCGCCCTCGGGCAGGGCCTGGGCTTCATCGGCGCTCGGCGCGTTCACCCGTACCACCAGGCCCGCGCCGGCCAGCGTGGAGGCGGCATCGGGGGCGATGGTGGCACCGGCCTCGGTGTAGGCATTGTCGAGGAATTCGGCCTCGATGCCGGCGCCGGCCTGCACGCAGACCTCCCAGCCCGCGCCGACCAGTTTCTTGACCACGTCGGGGACGAGGCCGACTCGGCGCTCTCCGGGACGGGTCTCCGTGGGGACCGCCAATTTCACGGAGGCTTTGTTTAGCAGCTACGCCCCGACCGCCCCCTAATCGACGAGGTCAACGGGGGTGGGCGTGCCTCAGGCGGGCGGGTCGCCGGCCTCGGCCGCCCGTAGGAAGGCGGGCCACTCGCCGCCGCCGTGGAGCACCAGATTCGCCCCCGAGACGTACGAGGACGCCGGGCTGGCCAGCCACAGACACGCCGCGGCGACGTCGGCCGGCGTGCCCATGCGGCCCATCGGCACGGTGGCGGCCACCCGCGCCATCCCCTCGGGGCCGCCGTAGAACTCGTCGCCGGCGCCGGTATCGAGGAGGCCGGCGCTGACGCAGTTGAGCCGCACCAGCGGCGCCCATTCCACGGCCAGCGTCGTGGTGAGGTTGATGAGGCCCGCCTTCGCCGCCCCGTAGGCAGAAGCGCCCGGTGACGGCCGCAGGCCAGAGACGCTCGACACGTTCACGATGCACCCACCGTCCTCCTGCACCGCCATCACCTTGTGTGCCGACTGCGCGCACCACAGCGGCGCCAGCAGGTTCAGGTTGATCACCGCTTCGACGAAGCGGGGCGACATGTCGGCCGCCATGGCGTGGGGGGCCCCGCCGGCGTTGTTTATGAGCACATCGAGCCGGCCGAAATGTTCGACCGCCTTGGCCACCACCTTTTCGGCGTCCGCCGGCTTGCGCACGTCGGCGGTCATAAAAACAGCGCCCTCGATCTCCGCCTCGTGGCGCCCGCAGGTCACGACGTGGGCCCCCGCCGCCACGAAGGCGCGGACGGTCTCGGCGCCGACCCCGCGTGACCCTCCGGTCACGACCACAACGCGTTCGCTGAAGTCGTAGGTGGGCTGTGTCACGGGCCAAACCCTACGGCAGCGGCCGGCGGCGGCCCCGGCCCGGCATCGTGTTGGCCCGGCCCGGTGACCTGGCCTAAGTTCCCCTCGGCTTTCTGACGCGGCGTCAGGAGCCGAGTCCCGGGGAACACCCCGTGGAACGACGGAGGAGATCGGCCGCCCCATGCCCATCGACGTGGTCCAGGAACACGAGGGGATCGCCGAGGTCGTAATTGACCACCCCCCGGTGAACGCGCTCGATGTGGCCGGCTGGTTCGCCCTGGCCGACGCCCTCATCGCCGCCGGTCGTGTCCCCACCAACCGGGTCGTCGTTCTACGAGCGACCGGGCGCGGCTTCTGCGCCGGCGTCGACATCAAGGAGATCAACGCCAAGGGCGACGAGGCGCTGGTCGGCGTGAACCGTGGCTGCGCCGCCGCCTTCGCCGCCGTCTACGACTGCGAGGTGCCGGTGATCGCGGCCGTGCAGGGCTTCTGCCTGGGCGGCGGGATCGGGCTCGCCGGCAACGCCGACATGGTGATCGCCTCCGAGGATGCGACCTTCGGCCTGCCCGAGGTCGACCGCGGCGCGCTCGGCGCCGCCACCCACCTGGCCCGCCTCGTCCCCCAGCACGCCATGCGCAAGATGGTCTACACAGCCAAGCCGATCACTGCCGCCGAGCTGGCGTCCTATGGCTCGGTGGCCGCCGTCGTGCCGCCGGACCGCCTCGTGGCGGCCGCACTCGAGCTGGCCGCTGAGATCGCAACGAAGAGCCCCACCATCATCCGGCGGGCCAAGGAGTCGTTGAACGGCATCGATCCCGTCGACGTGAAGCGCTCCTACCGCTTCGAGCAAGGCTTCACGTACGAGCTCCACGTGCGCGGCGTGGCCGACGAGCAGCGGGCCGCCTTCGTCGAGAAGCGCGACGCGGACACCTCGAAGTGAGCGACAAGCGCACGACCGTCGACGACATCGTCGGCGAGCTCCGTTCGGGCATGACGCTCGGCATCGGCGGCTGGGGGTCGCGCCGCAAGCCGATGGCCGTCGTGCGCGCCATCTGCCGCTCGGACCTCACCGACCTGACCGTCGTGGCCTACGGAGGCCCTGACATCGGCCTCCTCTGCGCGACCGGCAAGGTCCGCAAGGTCGTGTGCGGCTTCGTCACACTCGACTCCATCGCGCTGGACCCGCACTGGCGGGCGGCGCGCCAGCACGGGCGCGTCGAGGTCATGGAGGTCGACGAGGGGATGTTCTTCCTCGGGTTGCAGGCCGCGGCGTGGCGGGTGCCGTTCCTGCCGACGCGGGCCGGGCTCGGCTCCGACGTCCTCAACGTCAACCCTGAACTGCGCCTGGTCCGCTCGCCGTATGGGGTGGGCAGCCCGTACCTGGCCGACCCGGACGACGCCGAGGTCGAGCTGGTGGCCATGCCGGCGCTGCACCTCGACGCGGCGCTGGTGCACGTCAACCGCGCCGACAGCGCCGGCAACGGGCAGATCCTCGCCCCAGACCCCTTCTTCGACTCGCTCTTCCTCGGCGCGGCCGAGCGGCGCTTCCTCACGACCGAGCGCATCGTGGCCAACGGGGAACTGGCGGACGACGTCCACCCGCTCTCGAGCGTGACGATCCATCGCATGCTCACCGACGGGGTGGCCGAGACCCGGGGCGGCGCCCACTTCACGGCCAACCCACCCGACTACGGGCGCGACGAGTCCTTCCAGAAGGAGTACGCCGCGGCCGCGGCGGACCCCGCCGAGTGGGAGGCGTTCGCCAAGCGGTACGTCATGGTGCCCGAGGACGAGTACCAGGCCCGGGTCGAAGAACGGCGGGCCGCCCAATGAGCGATCCCGGCGTCACCCGGGCGGAGTCCTGCGTGATCGCGTGCGCCGACGCGTGGCGAGGCGCCGGCGAGATCATGGCGAGCCCCTTCGGGACCATCCCGTCCCTGGGCGCCCGCCTGGCCAAGCTCTCGTTCGCGCCCGACCTCGTGCTCACCGACGGCGAGGCCGCATTGATGGTCGGCGCGCCGCCGATCAGCACCCGTCCGGCCGAGTTGGTGCGCGAGGCGGCCATGCCGTACCGCAGCGTGTTCGACGTCGTGTGGTCCGGGCGCCGCCACATCATGATGATGGCGAGCCAGATCGACCGCACCGGCAACCAGAACATCTCGGCCGTCGGCCCGCACGACCATCCCAAGGTGCAGCTCGTCGGCGTGCGCGGCGCCCCGGGCAACTCGGTCAACCATCCGACGAGCTACTGGGTGCCCGACCACAGCCCGCGCACCTTCGTCGAACACGTCGACGTCGTCTGCGGCGTCGGGTACGGGCGCGCGGCGGCCGCCGGCTCGGGCGCGTTGCGCTTTCACGACGTCCGCCGCGTCGTCTCCAACCTCGGCGTGTTCGATTTCGAGACGCCGAGCCGAACCATGCGGCTGCGCTCGTTCCACCCCGGGGTCACCATCGACGACGTCATCGCGGCGACCGGCTTCGCGCTCACCATCGACGACGGATGTGGCCGAGACGCGCCTGCCGAGCCCCGAAGAGCTCGACATCATCCGCGTCGTGCTCGACCCGGGCTCACTGCGCGACCGCGAGGTGCGGACCTGACCGGCCCGGCCACGGCGAAGGCCACCCGCTGCACCCCGCCCTGCACACCGCGTTCTGCGAACAGGTGGGCGTGCGTCACCCGCTCGTGCAGACCGGCATGGGCTGGGTGGCGGGACCCCGGCTCGTCGCAGCCACCTGCGAAGCCGGCGGGCTGGGCGTCCTCGCGTCGGCCACCATGACCCTCGACCAGCTGGCGGCAGCGATCGCCGAAGTGCGGAGCCGGACCTCGGCGCCCGTTCGGGGTCAATCTCCGCACCGACGTGGCCGACGTGGCCGACCGCATCGACTTGATGATCGAGACCGGCGCCCGGGTGGCCAGCTTCGCCCAGGCGCCCAACGCCGGCCCTCGTGACGCGCTGCAAGGAGGCCGGCCTGTTCGTCATGCCGACCGTGGGCGCCCGGCGGCACGCCGAAAAGGTGGCCGAGTGGGGCGTCGACGCCGTCATCGCCCAGGGGGCCGAGGGGGGCGGCCACACCGGCACCGTGCCGACCACCCTGCTGTTGCCCCAGGTCGTCGACGCGGTGGGCGATCGTGTCCTGGTGCTCGGGGCCGGCGGCTTCTTCAGCGGCCGCGGTCTGGTCGCCGCCCTGGCCTACGGGGCGGCCGGCGTGGCCATGGGCACCCGCTTCCTGCTCTCGGCCGAGAGCCGCGTGCCCGACGCCGTCAAAGCGCTCTACCTGGAAACGCCCGTCACCGGCACGATCGTGACCACAAAGGTCGACGGCGCACCCCAGCGCGTCGTACGCACCGATCTGGTCGACCATCTGGAATCACAGTCGTGGTTGCGCTCGCTGCCCCGTGCCGTGCGCAGCGCGTTCACCTTCCGCAAGGAGAGTGGCGCCACCATGCGTTCCCTGCTGCGCGAGGGGCGCGCCATGAAGGCGGGGAACGAGCTCACCTGGGCCCAGGTCGTCATGGCCGCCAACGCGCCGGTGATGACCAAGGCCGCGCTCGTCGAGGGACGCACAGACGTCGGCGTGCTCCCGACGGGTCAGGTCGTGGGCGTGCTCCAGTCACTCCCGCCCGTGGCACAAATCATCGACGGCATCATGGCCGAAGCCGACGCCCGTTTGCGGGGCTGGACGCCCTAGTCCGAGTTCGAGTCCGCGGCCGCGTTGCCCTGGGCGACCCGACGCAGCAGGTTCGACACCCGCTGGTGCGTCACTCCGAAAAGATGAGCGATGCTCGGGATGCTCTGGCCCTCGGCCCGCAGGGCCACGACCAGGGATCGCCGTAGGTAACCACTCGCCTCGGACTGACGGCGCAGGATGGTGCTCACCAGCTGCACCGTGCCCGGCTCGTCCTCGTCGCCCAGGATCGCCTTCCACTCCCGCCCGTTCTCTCGGGCAAGGCGGACGTCGGCGATCCGCTTGAGCCAGGAGGCGCTCGCTCTCGGCGTTCTCCCGGAGCACCGACTCCAATTCAGCCAGCGCCTTTAGGACGTCGTCGGACCCGGTTCCGTTCCCGTGGTCAATCTGGTCCGGCATTCGGTTTCTTGCTCCTTGCTGCTGCTCATCTTGGCGCAACTCAGAAACATCAGTGGCCAACATGTATTTGGTTCCTCCAATCGCAGCGTCGTTCCGTTCGCAGCGGCGCTCGTGCCGACCTTCGAATAGACGACCCACGCGTGCCCGCCAGCCTAAGCAAGTCACTGCACCCGTTTGACGTCATCCGTGGCAATACCCCAAAGGGCCGGGATCACACACGGTGTGCAAAAACACCCGCCAGGGGGCGGAAAACTAGCCTGCTACCAGGGTTTTAGCGGCTGAGAATGACCGAGGAACCGTGCCCGAAGAGGCCCTGGTTCGCCGTCACCGCCACCCGGGCACCCTCGACCTGGTGCCCGGTCGCCTCGCCACGGAGCTGCCAGACGCACTCGCACACCTGGGCGATGGCCTGGGCCGGGATGGCCTCGCCGAAGCAGGAGAGGCCGCCGGAGGGGTTGACCGGGACCCGACCGCCGAGCGTGGTGGCGCCGTCGCGCAGCAGCTTCTCCGCCTCGCCCTCACCGCAGAGGCCGATGTCCTCGTACCAGTCGAGCTCGAGCGCGGACGAGAGGTCGTAGACCTCGGCCAGGCTGACGTCCTCGGGGCCGATGCCCGCCTCGGCGTACGCCGCCGCGGCGATCGAGGGGCGGAAACCGCCGGCGACCGAATCGCCGGCCGGCCTCCCCTGGCCCGCCAACGCGGCAGCGGAGTCGGTGGCGAAGTTCGGCATCTCGATCACCGTGTTGGGGAACGACGGCGTCACGGTCGAGACGGCGTCGATGGTGACGAACGGGGCGGCACCGCCGGCGTGGCGCCGGGCGAAGTCCATGCTCGACAGCACCAGCGCCGCACCGCCGTCGGATGTGGCGCAGATCTCGAGCAGGCGGAGCGGGTCGGCCACCATGGGCGAGGCCAGCACCTCGTCGACCGTGACCTCCTTGCGGTAGCGCGCGTAGGGGTTGGCCAGCCCGTGGCGGGCGTTCTTCACCTTGACCTGCGCGAAGTCCTCCTCGGTTGCCCCGAAGCGGTCCATGCGCCGGCGCGCGTACAGCGCGAAGTACGTCGGGTTCGTGGCCCCCATGAGGTGGAAGCGGAGCCAGTCGGGATCGTCCTTGCGCTCGCCGCCGCCGACCGGGGCGAAGAACCCCTTCGGCGTGGTGTCGGCGCCGACGACGAGGGCGACGTCGCACAGGCCGGCCAGGATCTGCGCCCGCGCGTTGGCGATCGCCACCGCGCCCGACGCGCAGGCCGCGTAGCACGCTCGAGACCCGCGCCCCGGTCCAACCGAGGGCCTGGGCGAAGGTGGCACCCGAGACGAAGCCGGGGTAGCCGTTGCGGATGGTGTCGGCCCCCGAGACGAACTGCATGTCGCGCCACGTCAGACCCGCATCGTCGAGTGCGTCGCGCGCCGCGGCGAGCCCGTACTCGACGAAGGGGCGGCCCCACTTGCCCCACTCGTGCATGCCCGCGCCGAGCACGGCCACCTTCTTGCCGTTGTCGTCAGCCAATGCTCAGCCCTCCTCGCCGGCGGGCGTCGTGACCAGCGGCCGCCACTTCCACACCAGGTAGTCACGGCCGTCCTCCGAGTACAGCGTGTCGATCACCAGCTCCACTTCGTCACCCACGGAGAGGTCGTCGACCGTCACTCCAGGGACGACCTGGCCCATGACCACCAGCTTCTCGGCCGGCCAATTCGACGGCGACCAGGCAGAACGGCACGTAGGGGTCGGCCGCCACGTACGGGCGGCGGCGGCTGGTAGCGGGCGTCGGTGTAGGACCAGATCCGGCCATGCCGAGAGAGCTCGACCGTCTCGAATTCGGTGGACGCACAGTCCGGGTTCCGGCAGTAGCTGGACTCGGCAGGGAAGGCGTAGGTGCCGCATCCCGAGCAGCGGGAACCGAGCAGCGCCGGCGCACGCCCGTCCTCGCCGGTGGTGAACCAGCCCTCGACCGCCGGCGTCCGCGTGCCCATCAGCCCAGCCGCTCGATGATCGTCGCGTTCGCCTGCCCGCCGCCCTCGCACATGGTCTGCAGCCCGTAGCGGCCGCCGGTGCGCTCCAGCTCGTTGAGCAACGTCGCCATGAGGCGGGCGCCCGAGCAGCCCGTCGGGTGCCCGATGGCGATCGCGCCGCCGTTCACGTTCACCCGGTCCATGTCGGGGTGGAACTCGCGCTCCCAGCGCGAGCACGACCGACGCGAACGCCTCGTTGATCTCCACCAGGTCGATGTCGTCGAGCTTGAGCTTCGACTTCGCCAGCACCAGCTCGGTGGCGGGAATCGGTGCGGTGAGCATGATCTGCGGGTCGTTGGCCGCCACGGCGAAGGTGTGGAAGCGGGCCCGTGGCGTCAGCCCGAGCGAGGACGCACGCTCCTCGCTCATGATCAGCACCGCCGCGGCCCCGTCCGAAATCTGCGAGGACGTCCCCGCCGTGACGGTCCCGGTCTCGGAGAATGCGCCCCGCAACCCCGCCAGCTTCTCGAGCGAAGTGTCGCGTCGCACGCCCTCGTCGGCCTCCAAGAGCCCGCTGCACGTCGGCCGCGCCCGGCACGTCGGGGTGCATCCGGGCCTCCAAGGCGACGATCTCGTCGGCGAAACGGCCCTCGTCGGTGGCCCGCGCCGCCCGCTGGTGCGACCGCAGCGCCAGGGCGTCCATCTCCTCGCGGGAGACCTCCCAGCGGCGAGCGATCTCCTCGGCACACTCGCCCTGGTGGATGAGCTCGAAGCGCTCTTTGTACAAGGGCCCGTAGGCCTCGCCCGGCCCGGGGTCGGTGGTCGACCCGATCGGCACCCGGCTCATCGACTCCACGCCGGCCCCGATGGCCACGTCCATGGCGCCCGACATGACCGCCTGGGCGGCGAAGTGGATCGCCTGCTGGGCCGACCCGCACTGCCGATCGACCGTGGTGCCGGGCACGGACTCTGGGAAGCCGGCGGCCAGGGCCGCGTTGCGGGCGATGTTCATGGCCTGCTCGCCCACGGTCATGGTGCACCCCATGACGACGTCCTCCACCAGGCTCGGATCCAGGTCGTTGCGCCTGAGGAGGGCGGCCAGGGGCTGGGCGGCCAGGTCGGTGGCGTGCCACCCGGAGAGGCGCCCACCCCGGCGGCCGACCGGGGTGCGCACGGCGTCGACGATCACGGCGGTGGGCATGAAGGCCAATTCTGACGCCGAATCAGATTCTGTGCCAAACGAGGGGTGGAACCCGTTTCACCGGCCTTTCGGCCAACATAAGGACCCATGCGCAGACCACTCGCCGCCGCGTTCGTCTGCGCCCTGGCCCTGACCGGCCTGACGGGCTGCACGACCAGCGCCAGCCCCACCCCACCGGCGGTGGTGGCCACGACCGGCACGGCACCTGCCCCGACGCTGAGTGCCGGGCAACAGGCCACCGTCATGTACTGCAACCACGAGCACGCCCGCATCACCGAGCCCGCCTCCCTCCACGGTCCAGCCCCCGGCCGCGGTCTACGTCCACGGGGGTTCCTGGGTCTCGGGCAATTACCAAACCGGCGGTTTCCTCATCGACATGATCGGCCCCCAGCTGTCGAAGCAGGGCTTCGTCGTCGTGAGCCTCAACTACCGGCTCGGGCCGAAAGCCAAGTGGCCCGATCAGATCATCGACGTGAAATGTGCGATCCGCTACCTCCGCGCCAACGCGCACCAACTCAACATCGACCCCAACGCGATCGGCGCGTGGGGCCAGAGCGCGGGCGGCCACCTCGTCGCGCTGCTCGGCACGGCGGGCCCGTCGGCCGGGTGGGACATCGGCGCCTACGAGGACCAGTCCAGCAAGGTCGAGGCGGTGGTCGACATGGCCGGGCCGAGCGACCTGTTGACGTTGGGCAACCAGGGCGACAGCTTCGGGGTGGCCGAGACCTTCGTCTCGCTGCTGGGCCCGATCCCCCACAAACAGGTCGGGGCCGACCTCCGTGAGGCGAGCCCGGTCAGCTACATCAAGAACGGCGACCCGCCGTTCTTGCTCATGCACTCGACCGACGACGAGATCGTCTACCCCCAGCAGTCGAGGGAGATGGCCTGGGACCTCGGCGCCAACTCGGTGCCGCACAAGCTCGTGATGGTCGACGGTGGCGGCCACGAGTTCGACAACGCCGGCGAACACCCGACCGAGGCGGGCATCTCCCAGGCCATCGTCCAGTTCCTCGTGCGCACGCTGGTGTTTCACCAGCCGCTCGATACCAACCCGAACGGCAGCGTCAGCCCGACCACCATCACGACCGGCGCCACGGGCGCCACGGGCAACACCGGCGCGAGCGCCTCCGGCCCAAGCTGACCGCCCCGGCTGACCACCCTCCTTGGCGCCGCGGGGGCGGCTGTGGAAGATTCGCTGACCCATGGACCTGACCTTCGGCGACGACATCGAGGCCTTCCGCGCCGAGGCCCGGGGCTGGCTCGCCGCCCACGTCCCCGCCGAGCCGCTGCCGTCCTTCGACACCGCCGAGGGTTTCGAGGCCCACCGCAACTGGGAACGGACCTTGTTCAACGACCGCTGGTCCGTGGTCAGCTGGCCGGTCGAATACGGCGGACGCGACCTCGGCATCTTCGAGTGGCTCGTCTTCGAAGAGGAGTACTACCGCGCCCGCGCCCCCAAACGGGTGAGCCAGAACGGCATCTTCCTCCTTGCCCCGACGATGCTCGAGTACGGCACCAGCGAGCAGAAGGCGCGTTACCTCCCGCCGATGGCCTCCGCCGACGAGATCTGGTGTCAAGGTTGGTCCGAGCCCGACGCCGGCAGCGACCTCGCCGGCATCCGCTCCCGGGCGGCCCGCAACGACGCCGGCGACGGCTGGATCCTCAACGGCCAGAAGACGTGGGCGAGCCGCGGCGCGTTCGCCGAGTGGTGCTTCGGCATCTTCCGCACCGACCCCGACGCCGAGCGTCACCGCGGCCTGACCTACTTCCTCATCGCCATGGACTCGCCCGGCGTCACCGTGCGGCCGATCCCGCAGATCGACGGCGAGACGGGGTTCGCCGAGATCTTCTTCGACAACGTCGAGGTCCCTGAGGACCAGGTGCTCGGCGAGGTCGGCGCCGGCTGGTCCGTCGCCATGGCCACCGCCGGCTCCGAGCGCGGACTCTCGCTGCGCAGTCCGGCGCGTTACACCGAGGCAGCCGACCGCCTCCTCCAGCTCTACACGTCGCGCGGCGGCCCACCCGCTTCTGCCGACGCGGTGGCCCAAGCCCACATGGATGCGGAGGCGTACCAGTTGCACACGTACTGGACCGCCTCCAAGGTGGCGCGCGGCCAGGCCGTCGGGCCCGAGGCGAGCGCCAACAAGATCTTCTGGTCCGAGACCGACGTCGCCATCCACACGGCGGCGCTCGATCTGCTCGGCCCCGACGCCGAGCTGCTGCGCGCCGGGGCGCCAACCGAGTGGCTCGACGGCTACCTTTTCTCGCTCGCCGGACCGATCTACGCCGGCACCAACGAGATCCAACGCAACGTCGTGGCCGAACGCCTGCTCGGGCTGCCCCGATGATGGACTTCGCCTTTTCCGAGGACCAGGACGAGCTGCGCCGCGGCGTGCGCACGGTGCTCGATGCCGAGTGCAACATCGACGCGCTGCGCGCGTTCGAGCTCGCCGACGAAGAAGCCCGCGCCGATCTGTCCGCGAACCGCTGGGCCGTCCTGGCCGAGCTGGGTGCGCCCGCCCTCGTGGTGCCGACGTCGGCCAACGGGCTCGGGCTCGGCGACGTCGACCTGGTCGGCGTGCTCGAAGAGGCGGGCCGTGCCTGCCTGCCCGAGCCGCTCGTCGAGACGGCGGCACTGGCCGCCCCCACCCTGGCCGCACTCCTGCCCGACCCCGCCGCCGCGGCGGCGCTTAGCGCCCTGGTCGAAGACGACGCCATGTTTGCGGTCGGTGGGGTCGACGTCACGCCGGCCGGGATCACCTCGCCGAGCACGGTCTCAGCGGACGGGATGCTGCGGACGCCCCGCGTCGTCGGCGCACGCGACGCGGCGATCCTGCTCCTCGCGTGCCGGGACGACGAGTCGGGCTGGCAACTGCACGCGGTGCCGGCGGCATCGTGCACCGCCGAGTCGACGCCGGCGCTGAGCGCGACGCGCGACCTGTCGACGGTGCACTGGCCGCTCGAATCCGACACCCTGTTGGCCTACGGCGTGGCCGCCGAGGCCGCCGTCACGCTCCTGGCCGATCGCGCCGCCGCGGCCAGCGCCGCCCTCCTCGTCGGTCTCGCCGACCGCATGTTGTTCATGGCCGCGGCCTACGCCAAGGAGCGACACCAGTTCGGCAAGCCGATCGGGAGCTTCCAGGCGGTCAAACACCACCTCGCCAACGCGCGCGTCGCGCTGGAGTTCGCCCGGCCGGCCACGTACCGCGCCGCGTGGTCGCTCGCGACGGCACAACTGTCGCTCTCGCACGACGCGTCCATGGCCAAAGCCATGGCGTCCGATGCGGCCGACCTGGCGGCGCGGGTTGCGCTCCAGGTGCACGGGGCGATCGGCTACACGTGGGAGTGCGACCTCCACTTCTTCATGAAGCGGACGTGGGCGCTCTCGCGCGCCTGGGGCGACGCGGCCACGCACCGCCGACTCGTGCTGGCGCACACGCTCGCCGCACCGCGGACCGCCGGTTAGGCACCGCCAACCGGGCCCGGACGGTCCCAAATGGCAATGTCCGATTCCCGCCAGTAATCGTCACAGCGGCGTGCCACGCTGGCACCCGTGATCGAGGACCCGGAGCGCTGCTACGAGGCGGCCAAGAGCAAGGACGACCGCTTCGACGGGGTCTTCTTCTGCGGCGTGACCTCGACCGGCATCTACTGCCGGCCCAGCTGCCCGGCCCGCACGCCCAAGCGCGAGAACATGCGCTTCTACCCCACGGCGGCGGCCGCCCAGCAGGCCGGGTTCCGGGCCTGCCTGCGGTGCCGGCCCGATGCCACCCCCGGCTCACCGGAATGGAACATCCGGGCCGACGTCGTGGCGCCGCGCCATGCGGCTCATCCGCGACGGCATCGTGGACCTCGAAGGGCGTCGAGGGCCTGGCCCGTCGCCTCGGGTACAGCACCCGCCAACTCAACCGCCTCATCACGGCCGAAGTCGGCACCGGACCGCTCGCCCTCGCCCGGGCCCAGCGCGGCCAGACCGCGCGCGTGCTGCTCGAAACGACCGACCTCGCCATCGCGCACATCGCGTTCGCCGCCGGCTTCGCCAGCGTGCGCCAGTGCAACGAGACCATCCGGCAGATCTTCGCCGACACGCCGAGCGGCCTGCGGACGCGGGCGGCGCGCTCGGTGCAGGCGAGGCGGGACCGCCGTCTCGCCGCGCCCCAGGCCATCCACCTGCGCCTCCCGTGCCGGCGGCCCTTCAGCCCGGCCTCGGTGCTCGACTTTCTCGGCGTGCGCGCCCTGCCCGGGGTGGAGTCGCTCGACGGTGGGTGCTATCGGCGCACCCTGCGCCTGCCGCACGGCCACGCCATCGTCACCCTGGCGGCACCCGAACTCGGGCGCGACAAGCAGGCGGACGGGCCGGCGTACGTCGGGGCCGACCTCGTCCTGTCGGACCTGCGGGACCTGACGACGGCGGTGGCGCGCTGCCGCCAGCTCCTCGACCTCGACGCCGATCCGATTGCGGTCTGTGAAGCGCTGCGCGGTGAGGCCCTCATCGGTGGCGTGGTGGCCCGCGACCCCGGACGGCGCGTACCCGGCGCCGCGGACGGCTTCGAGCTCGCGGTGCGCGCGGTGATCGGCCAACAGGTCTCGGTGCCGGGCGCCCGCACGGTGGCGGGGCGACTGGTCGAGGCCGCCGGCGAGGCCCTGTCCGAACCGGTCGGAGCGCTGACGCATCTCTTCCCCACCCCGGCCGCACTCGTCGCCCTCGCCGAACGCGATCCCGGTGCCTTCGCCATGCCGACGAGCCGACGACGTGCGCTCGTGGCGCTGGCCGAGGCAGTCGACAGCGGTGGGATCGTCATCGACCCGGGCGCAGACCCGCTCGAGCTGCGGCGGTCCCTCGTCGCACTTGCCGGCGTCGGGCCGTGGACGGCCGAATACGTCGCCATGCGGGCGCTGCGCGACCCCGATGCGTTCATGCCGACCGACCTCGGCATCCGCCGAGGCGCCCGGGCGATCGGCCTCCCCGACGATCCGGCCCAGCTCGTGGCCGCCAGCGAAAGCTGGCGGCCGTGGCGCAGCTACGCCATGGCCCACTTGTGGGCGCTTCCCACTCCGACCGCAGAAATTCCCACCCGACGATTGAAAGGACGAGCCGCATGACCACGGCCACAGTCACCACTTCCTACGACGCCCCGATCGGCCGCCTCGTGCTCGAGTGCGACGGCGACGTGCTCGTCGGCCTCTGGCTCCCCAACGAGCGCCGGCACACCCGCAACGACGCCGATGGGGACGTGCCGACGGTGCTCAAAGAGACAGCGGCGCAGCTCGACGAGTACTTCGCCGGTGAGCGGACCGACTTCGACGTGCCGCATGGAGCTCGACGGGACCGACTTCCAGCGGGAGGTCTGGGCGGAGCTGAGCCGCATCCCCTACGGCGAGACCATCAGCTACGGCGAGCTGGCCCGTCGGGTCGGCCGTCCCAACGGGCCGCGCGCCGTGGGGCAGGCCAACGGCCGCAATCCCGATCCCCGTGATCGTGCCGTGTCACCGGGTGCTGGCGAGCAACGGCATCGGGGGCTACGGCGGCGGGCTCAAGGTGAAGCGTGAGCTCCTGGCCCTCGAGGGCGTCAGCGCCTGATCGGCTGCGGCCGCCCGGGGCGCGCGTAGGGTGCGCCGGTGGAAACAGCCCAGAGTGTGCGCGACGCCTTCAACCTGACCGGCCGCGTGGCCCTGGTCACGGGGGCCGCGGGAGGCATCGGACGGACGAGCGCGGAGGTCCTGGCCGGCGCCGGGGCGACGGTGGTCTGCGCCGACGTCAACGCCGACGGCGCCGCCGAGACGGCACACAGCATCGTGGAGGCCGGCGGCCAGGCGGAGAGCGCCGAGCTCGACGTCGCCGTGCGCGGTGCCGCGTCGATGCTCGTCGGCCACGTGGTGGCCCGTCACGGCGGCCTCCACGTGATGTGCAACATCGCCGGCGTGATGATCGACAGTTCCATCATCGACGTCGACCCCGACGAGTTCGATCGCATCCTCGGGGTCAACCTCAAGGGCGTGTTGTACGGATGTCAGGCCGCCGGGAAGGTGATGGTGGAACAGGGCGGCGGTTCCATCATCAACATGGCATCGGCGGCGGTGCTGTCACCCGCGGCGGGCATCGGGCCGTACGCCATCTGCAAGGCCGGCGTCGCCCAGCTGACCATGTCGATGGCCGTCGAGGTCGGCAAGCGCGGCGTGCGCGTCAACTCGATTGCGCCCGGCTTCGTGCCGACGAACATGACGGCGCGGTACTACACGAACCCCGACGGGTCGTTGAACGAGGAGTTGAAGGACGCCGTGTTGACGCCGATGGCGCGCGCACGCCCCGCTGCGGCGGGTCGGGACGGCGGAGGACATCGGGTACTGCGTGTTGTATCTCGCCTCGGACGCCAGCAGCTTCGTGACGGGGCAACTCATCAGCCCCAACGGCGGCGTCTCGATGTCCTACTGATTCAGGACAAGGCGGACGAGGTCGAACTGGCCCGTCGTGGTGTCCGAGACGATGACGGCGGGGCGGGGCCGATCAGGGTGACGGCGGCGCCGACGCTGACCGGGTCGCTGGTCGCGCCCTGTTGGTTGATGCGCAGGACGCACGACACCGGTGACGGCGAGGACGGGCAGGCGGACGAGCTGCCGGCGGGTTGGAGCACGAGCGGGCCGGCGGCGGTGTCGACCACCGAGCTGGTGACCGAGCCGTTGTAGGACCCGACGCGGGCGAGCGTGGCGGCGTCGTAGGTGGTGTAGGCCGCATCGAGGCCCTGGCCGGCCGGCTCGCTGACCCACACCGCACCAGCGGCGACCACGTTGACGTACTGGACGCCGCCGCCGAGCCCGTTCGGCGAGTGCGCGAGCGTCGGGCCGACGGTCGTGCTGCCGTCGGGGCGTCGGGCGGCCAGGTGGTGGTCGGCGCGCTCGTAGTAGATGGTCCCGTCGGCGCCGATGGCATCGCCGAGGCCTCGCACCGCCAGGCGCGGGCCGGCCGACGAGCCGGGATTGAAGCGGTAGACGCTCACCGTGGTGCCCCGGGTCACCGAGACGAACACCTCGCCCCCGCCCGTGGCGAGCGCGACCAGGCCGGCGTCGGAGCTGTTGGCCGCGTTGACGGTCGGCATGTTCCACTGCCCGTCCTGGTCGCCGCTGGCGCGGTTGTACGCGTACACGTTCGAGTACGTCGCGGCGTAGAAGTTGTTGCCGTCCGCCGCCATGGCGGCGATGCCGGTGGCGACGTGCTCCGCGATCGCGGCGGGGCCGTTGCCGTCGATCACCCAGGCGACGGCGGGCGCAGGGTTGGTCGGGTCCTGCGGCGCGGCGAACACGGCGCCGTCGGGGCTCTCGGCCGCGGTGACCCGATCGGCCGCGAACGGCAGCGCGATCGGACCGCCGGCTTGCAGCGGTCCCGAGGTCGCGACGGACGGCAGGGTCGAGGCCGGCGGCGCGGTCGTGGTGGTGGACGCGGACGACGAGTGCGTGGTGGTCGTGGTCGCCGATCCCGATGTCGACGGACCCGAGCTGCACGCCGTGAAGATGACGGCGCCCAGGCACAGCGCGGCGGGCACGGCGGCGAGCCGAGCGGTCAAGGCCGATTGCACAAGCCGGACACGCTCCCCCCGCATCCGGCCAGTATCGCGTCCGGGTCCGGCAGCTACGGTGCGGCCATGGCCACCACACGCGACATCAGCTACGAAGCCGACGGACGCACGATGATCGGCACCCTTGCCCTGCCTGACGACGGCGGCACGGACCAGCGACCGGGCGTCCTCGTGTGCCACGAGGGACCCGGACTCGACGACCACGCCCGCAGCCGGGCGGCCCGACTGGCCGACGAGCTCGGGTACGTGGCGTTCGCGCTCGACTACCAAGGCGGGGGCAAACCGATCGAGGATCGCGAGGAGATGATGGAGCGCATCGGTGGGTTCTACCGGGACCCGTTGCGCACGCGCGACATCGGGATGGCCGGACTCGAGATCCTGCTCCAAGAGCCGCGCACCGACCCGCAACGGCTGGCCGCCATCGGGTACTGCTTCGGCGGCACGCTCGCCCTCGAACTGGCACGCGGCGACGCCGACCTCAAGGCCGTCGCGGGCTTCCACTGCGGCCTCGTGACCGCCCGCCCGCAGGACGCCGAGAACATCGAAGGCAAGGTGCTCGTCATGATCGGCGCCGACGACCCGATCGTCGACAACGCCCAGCGGAAGGCGTTCGAAGAGGAGATGACCGGCGGCGGCGTCGACTGGCAGCTGGTGGTCTACGGCGGCGCCGTGCACTCGTTCACCAACCCGCGTGCGACAAACGTGGACCTGCCCGGCATCGAGTACCACGAGCCCACCGACCGGCGCTCGTGGCAGGCCATGCTCGACCTGTTCGCCGAGGTGTTCTGAACCGGGCGCTGGGGCGGCACGTATCTGACGCCCCGTCAGGTGCGGGCTAACCTCGTTGCCCATGCCTGAGCCCCTGCCGAAGATCATCTCGGTCGACGACCACGTCATCGAGCCGCCGAACGTCTGGCAGGACCGGCTCCCGCGAAGTACGCCGAGGTCGGGCCGCGCATGGTGCGGGCGCCCAAGGCCGAGATGAAGTTCGTCGGCGGCGTGTTCAGCTACGAGGTCGACGCGGGCGCGGACGGCACCTGGTGCGACTGGTGGCACTACGAGGACCTGCAGCGCCCGCTGCTGCGCGTCGACTCGGCCGCGGCGTTCGCCCGCGACGAGATCACGGTGCAGGCCGATCACCTAGGACGACATGCGCACGGGCTGCTGGGACCCGAAGGCGCGGCTCGAGGACATGGACGTCAACCACGTCGAGGCGTCGCTGTGCGTTCCCGACGCTTCCCGCGCTTCTGCGGCCAGACGTTCCTCGAGCGCCAAGGACAAGGAGCTCGCCGACCTCTGCGTGAAGGCCTACAACGACTGGATGGTCGACGAGTGGTGCGCGCGGCACCGGCGGCCGCCTCATCCCGCTGCCGATCATCCAGCTGTGGGACGCCGAGCTCGCGGCCGCCGAGGTGCGCCGCAACGCGGCGCGCGGCGTGCGCGCGGTCTGCTTCAGCGAGATCCCGCCGTTCCTCGGCCTGCCGTCGGTGCACGACGCCGACGGCTACTGGGACCCGTTCTTCCGGCGCGTGCGCGGAGACCGGCACCGTCGTCTACATGCACATCGGCTCGTCGTCGAAGATGCCGTCGACCTCGGCCGACGCGCCGGCCGCGGTCGGCTCGACGCTCACGTACATGAACGCGGCGATGTCGCTCACCGACTGCCTGATGTCGGGCATCTTCGAGCGGTTCCCGAAGCTCAAGGTCGCGTACTCGCGAGGGCCAGATCGGCTGGATCCCGTACGTCCTCGAGCGCGCCGACAAGGTGTGGGAGGACAACCGCGGCTGGGGCGGCGTCGCCGACAAGGTGCCGCGAGCCGCCGTCGGAGCTACTACTAGCGAGCACGTCTACGGCTGCTTCTTCGACGACCCGCACGGCCTGAAGTCGCTCGACGCGGTCGGCGTCGACAACATCACCTTCGAGACCGACTACCCGCACTGCGACTCGACGTGGCCGCACACCCGCAAGATCGCCGAGAAGCAGATGGCCGACCTCACCGACGAGCAGCGCCGCAAGATCGTGCGGGGCAACGCCATCAAGATGCTTCGGCCTCGACCTCGTCGCCTGATCCCGGCCGCCGACCGGCTGAGCCCGCACCACGCATGGACCTCCGCTACACCGCGTCCGAACAGACGTTCCGCCACGAGCTGCGTCACTGGCTGGCGGCCACGCTGCCCACGGTGGGCGCGCCACCACCCCAAGAAGACTGGCCGGCACGGCGCGCCTATGACCTGCGCTGGCAGCGTCTCCTGTTCGACGCGGGCTACGCCGGCGTCGACTGGCCGGCCGAGGGTGGCGGGCGGGGGGCCTCGCCGGTCGAACAGCTGATCTTCAAGGAGGAGTGCGAACGAGCGGGCGCCCCCTACGTCGGCGTCAACTTCGTGGGCCTGCTCCACGCGGGCCCCACGGTGATCGCCGAGGGCACGCCGGCGCAGAGGGAGCGCTACCTCCCGGCCATCCTCCGCGGCGAGGAAGTCTGGTGCCAGGGCTTCAGCGAGCCCGACGCGGGGAGCGACCTGGCCTCGCTGCGCACCCGGGCCGTGCGCGACGGCGAGGACTACGTGGTCACCGGGTCGAAGATCTGGACCTCGCACGCCGAGGTGGCCGACTACTGCGAGCTGCTCGTGCGCACGGGCGACGCCGGCAACCGCGGCATCACCTGGCTCATCATGCCGATGGACTCGCGCGGGATTGAGATCCGCCCGCTGCGCACGATCGAGGGGACGACCGAGTTCGCCGAGCTGTTCCTCAACGAGGTGCGCATCCCCGTCGCCAACCGGGTGGGCGAGGAGAACGACGGGTGGCGGGTGACCATGGTCACGCTCTCCTTCGAGCGGGGGACGGCCTTCGTGGGGGAGCTCCTCGAGTCCGTCCGCCTGCTCGGCGAGGTGCGGGCGGTGGCGCACCGGCTCGGGCTCCTCGGCGACGAGGGCCTGGCGCGACGGATCGGCCATCTGGTGGCGGCGTTCGACGCGTTGTGGGCGTTGACCAAGCGCAACGTCTCGGAGGCGGCGCAGACCGGGATCCCCGGCATCGGGGGCTCGGTCTTCAAGTTGTCGTTCTCCGAGCACGCGCAGGCCCTGGGCGACCTGGCCGTCGAGGTGCTCGACCGGGCGGCGCTGTGTGCGGACCCCTCTCGAGGGTCCCGACGGCGTCGCGCTGGGCAACGGCGAGCAGCTGCACGCGTGGTTCAAGTCGATCTCTCTGACCATCGCGGCGGGGACCTCACAGGTGCAACGGAACATCGTGGCCGAGCGCATCCTCGGCCTGCCCAAGGCGCGCTGATGGACTTCCGGGTCGGCGACGACCAGCGCGAGCTGGCCGAGGGCATCCGTTCGATGGTGACCGGTCGGTTGCCGCTCGAGCACCTGCGGGCACGCGAGGGCGAAGAACGCGCCATCACAGCCGACGACTGGGCGGCGCTCGGCGAGACCGGGGTCTTCGCCCTGACGCTGCCCGAGCCGGCCGGGACCGGCCTCGGGCTGGCGGATGCCGCCGTCGTCTTCGAGGAGCTCGGGCCGCGCCCTCGTTCCCGGCCCGCTCGTCGGCACGTTCCTCGCCGCGAGCAGCGGCGTGGTCGCCGGCGCCGCGGAGGGCCGCGCCTACGTCGGGGTGCACACCACCGGCCGGCCGGGGCCGGTGTTGGTCGAACATCTCGGCTCGCTCGACGCCCTGCTCGTCCTCGACGGCGGCGGGGACGACCCAGGTGCTGACGCCGGCGCCCGTCGGCGGCGCGCGTCTCGCGTGGAGCACCCGCTCGACCCCCTGACCCCGCTGTGGCGGCTCGACGCGCTCCCCTTCGGCGGTGCCGTGGCCGACGACGACGGCCGGCTCTGGCACCACGGCGCCGTGCTCAGCGCGGCGTTGCAGATCGGGCACGCGGCGGCGGCCCTCGAACTGGCGGTCGCCTACGCCAAGGAACGCCAGCAGTTCGGCAAGCCGATCGGCTCGTTCCAGGCGGTCAAGCACATCTGCGCCGACATGCTGGTGCGCGGCCGAGGTGGCGCGGGCCGCCGTGCATGCCGCCGCCTGCCTGTGCGACGCGCCCGACGTCGTCTCCTCGGAGGCGGAGGCGGCCGGTTGCACCCCCGGCCAGATGCTCGAGCGCAGCGTCTCGGGCGCCAAACTGCTGGCCGACGAGGCGGCCTTGGCCAACGCCCGGGCCGCCATCCAGGTCCACGGGGGCATGGGCTTCACCTGGGAGGTGCCCGCTCCATCTGCACCTCAAGCGGGCCCGGGTGCTCTCGACGACCTTCGGGACCCCCGCCGAGAACTCGGCCGCGCTCGCCGCCTATGCCTGAGCGGGAGACTCCCGCCCGTCCGAACGGAGACAACACGCCATGACCGACCCGGCTCAACTCCCCGCCGACGTGGTGCGCACCGTCCCCGACGGTCGGGTCGCCTACGGCATGCAGCTGCCGATCCAGTCCCAGTCGACGCTCTACGTGGCCGACTGGGAGAAGGAGGCGGGGCCCGACGAGCTGGCCCGCATCGCACGGGTGGCCGACGACGCGGACTTCTTCTATCTCGGGGTCTGCGACCACACGGCCATCCCGCGCCGCCTGGCCGACGCGATGGGCACGATCTGGTACGACACCACGGCGACGCTGGGCTGGCTGGCCGCGCTGACCACGCGCACGCACCTGCTCTCCCACGTGCTGATCCTCGCCCAGCGCCATCCGCTGCGGGCGGCGAAGGAGCTCTCGACGTTGGACGCGTTGTCCGGAGGCCGCCTCATCGTCGGCGTCGGCGCGGGGCATGTGCCCGAGGAGTACGAGCTGTTGACGGGTGATTTCGCCGCCCGGGGCCGGCATACCGACGAGGCGGTCGCCGCGCTGGCCCGCTGCTTCACCGCCGAGTTCCCCGAGCTGCCGGGCCCGCGCTTCCCGGTCCGCGACATGGGCCTCGCGCCGCGCCCGGTGCGCCAGCCGCGCCCGCCCATCTGGATCGGTGGGTCGTCGCCGGCGGCCATCCGGCGCACCGCCGGCTACGGCGACGGGTGGCTCCCTCAGGGCACACGGCGCCGGGATCTGCCGGGGCAGATCGCCCGCCTGCGCGAGCTGCGGGACGAGCTGCGGGGCGGGGCGCCAATCGACATCGGGACGATCGTCGAGCCCATCTACCTGAGCTCGAGCGGTGCGCGCTGGGAGCTGCCGGGCTGGGTGCTCACGGGGTCGGCCGCACAGGTGGCGGACTCGCTCATGGAGCTGGTGGCCATGGGGGTGAACCACCTCCAGGTGCGCTTCATGGCGCGGCAGCGTCGACGAGTTCTGCGAGCAAACGGCGCGTTTCGGCGCCGAGGTCGGCCCCCTGCTGAACCAGTGAGCCACCCCCAGCCATAGGCTGGAAAGCGATGGTTGTGTTCTCCTACGTCGTCGGCGTAGTGCTGCTGACCCTGGTCCTGCTCCGGCAGATCAGAGTGGTCCCGGTCCCCCGCGCGTACGTCCCGCGCCTGCCGATCGTCGTGGGGGTGATCGGCCTGTTCACGATGACCTCGTACGCGGGCGACCACCACGTCACGCCGGGCGCGTGGCTGTGGGTCGTCGGGACCCTGGTGGTCGGCGCCCTCGGTGTCGGTGCGTTGCGCGGGCTGTCCATGCGCGTCTGGGAGACCAACGGGTGGGTGGTACGCCAGGGCAACGTCGTGACGATGGCGCTGTGGCTCGTCTCGCTGCTCGTGCATTTCGGCGGGAACGCCGGCGCGGCCGGGCTCGTCGGGTCCAGCTTCCTGCTCTACCTCGGGCTCACCCTGGCCGTCCAGCGGTACGTGGTGTTCCGACGGGCCCAGCCGCTGTGGGCCCGGCTCGGCCCGAACGCCGGCCGGCCGCTCGTCGTGAACTTCTCGCAAGGACCCGGCGCCTTCTTCGCCACCTTCCGCACCGGGGCGCCCGGCGCGGACGGACCGGCCGGCTGGGGGGCGGCCCCGGCGGCGCACGATCCCAATGTGATCGACGTCGACGTCGTCGAGGACGACGAGGACCACGGCCCGCCCGAGCTCCACGCGCCGCGCTGATCGTTCCTACACTCGGCGACCGTGACGTCGCCGCGCAGTTTCAGCCAGCGTCCCTACGTCGGGCCTCCCGGCTCGACCGAACTGGTTCTGGTGCGCCACGGCGCGTCCGCCGACTCGATCGAGGGCGAGACCTTCGAGCTGGTTGAGGGCCAGGGCGACCCTCCCCTGTCGGACGTGGGACGCCACCAAGCCGAACTGGTGGCGGCGCGACTGGGCCACGAGTTGTTCGACGGGATGTACGTGAGCACGCTGCGGCGCACGGCCGAGACGGCCGCCCCGCTGATCGACCGCACCGGCATGACGCCGGTCGTCGACGCGGACCTGCGCGAAGTCTTCCTGGGCGAGTGGGAAGGCGGGCTGCTGCGCCAGAAGGCGGCGGACCAGGACCCGTTGATCGAGCGGGTCTTCGCCGAGCAGCGCTGGGACGTCGTCCCCGGCGCCGAGTCCCGCGAGGTGTTCGGCGGGCGCCTCCGTCGAGCCGTCGAGCGGATCGCGGCGGCGCATCCGGGTGGACGGGTGGTCGTGTTCAGCCACGGGGCCGCCATCGGCGAGCTGCTGGCGCAGGCCACCCGGTCCGACGCCCTTTGCCTTCCTCGGGGCGGACAACGCGTCGATCTCCAAGATCGTCGTCACCGAGCAGCGTTGGGTCCTGCGGGGCTACAACGACACGTCCCACCTGACCGTGGTGAGCAAGCACCCTCGCAAGCCGAAGGCAAAGCTGCCGCCCGTGCCCGACTACGTCCGTTACACCGGCGGCGGGCGGCGCTACTGGCGCCTGGGTGGGCCGCTGACGCGCACCCACGAGAAAGAGGCGATGGCGGCGAGGCTGAGCCGGCCGCCGGGTCGGGTCGGCCGCCTGGTGCTGCGCGTCCTCGGCCAGAAACCGGGACCGCCGCCGGGTTAGGCCGGGCGCGGTCTCGATGTCCTCGAGCGACAGCTCGGCCGTGACCTGGCCGCCGCACTGCGCGCAGTCGCGGGTGTGACGCCACGACCTGATCAGCCGCGTGCCGTCGGGGTTCAACAAGACGGTGAAGGACTCCGAGTCGTCGGCCGTCTCCAGGCCGAAGTAGGGGCGCCATGCGGTGAAGACGGCGCGGTTGTCCACCTCGATGCCCTTGAGGATCCGCCGGAACCTCATGTGCTCGCGGTCGAAGACCCAGGTGCTGTTGCAGGACTCGAACACCGTCGGTGCCACACCGCAATTGTGCTCCCACGACATAAAGACCCCATCAGAATCGTGTTGTCGTTGTATGACGTTGTGTGACGATCTGCCGTCGAGAACGCAGGGTCAAGCGTGGCGCGGTTCAGTGTCCGAGGGGGTGGGCCTGGAAGAAGTTCCAGATGATCTTGTCGGCGTTGATGGCCATCGTCGTGGCCCCCAGTGCCTTCGACTTGCTGTCAAGGACGCTGCCCGGCCAGGTGTGGCCACCACCCCGGATGCGGTAGAGCTCGACCGAGCTGCCGTTGGCGCACGGGTAGGAGATGAGCGCGACGTTCTTGGCGACGACGCGGGTGGTCGACGTCGACGCGCAGTCGTCGCGCCTGGCCCAGGCGGCCGTGGTCTTCGGGATGGAGGGCCCCATGTCGATTGCGGCACGTTGTTGCCGAGCAATTGGCTGATCGTGCCCTTGGTCCCCGGCGGCAGTGGCAGCTTGTACGCCAGCGAGCCGAGCCCACCGGTGTAGGAGACCAGACGGGTCGCTCGTCCCGTGGAAGGCGACCACGGGCACCGGGCGCGACGGGTTGCAGTTCGATGGGTTCGCAACGCCCGACACGGGTGCGATGGCCGGCCACCTGGGCTGACGTCCACGCAGGCGAGGACCGACGCCATGATGGCGCCGTTCGAGTACCCGGTGACGAAGAGCCGGTTCTGGTCGACGCACAGCGAGGATGCCACGTCCGTGAGCACGCCCGCGCAAGAAGGCGAGCGTCCTTGCTCTTGAACCCGGTCTGCCAGTAGGGGATGTGGCGCGCCACCTGCGGTGTGATCGTGATGAAGCCGTCGCGATTGCCGAGCGTGCCCAGCTGCGTGACCTGGATCATGTCGGCGGCCGAGACGCCATAGCCGTGGAGGTCCACGACGACGGGCATCGGCGTGCGCCCCGTGTACGACGACGGGCAGCTGTCGGATGTAGCCACCCGAGTCACCACCGGCCTTCAGGTACTGGATGGTCGTGCCGGACTTCAGCGGCCGTATCACCTGGCACCCAGACGAGTTGCTCGACGGGAACCGGCAACGACGTGGTCGTGGTGGCGGGGTCGTCGTCGTGTCGGCGCGGCCGAAGCCCCGCCCATCGGGACGCTGAGCGCGGACACGACGGCGCCCACCGCAGACCAGCCCCGAGAGCGCGGCCAGGCGCCGAGGGGCGCGTTCGTCTTTCCTGGCCTGCGGTCATTGCTCCCTTCCCGGTGGACGGTCACAGGATGATCTCGGCGATGGTACCGGCCGAACTTCGGGCCGATTCGCCGCGCCAACGACGCAAAATGCCAGGTGTAACGGAAATTCTTATGGTCGTGCGAAGGTCGCCCGACTCAGCCCTGCGACGCAGAGGCGGCCGGCCGGCCGGGGCAGTGTGGTGATGACCGCCGACTCGGGCGACTCCTGGAGGGCGGTCTCGATCACGTCGGTGATCTCGGAGCCCACGAGCTCGTCGCGCTCGAGGAGGTGATCGCGCAACGCCTCGACCACCTCGGGGTGCGTATCGACGATCTTCTTCGCCGCGTCGCAGGCGCCCATCAGCAGCGAGTCGAGCTCGGCCCGCGCGTCCTTGTCCCCGAGCACCTTGTCCACGACGTTGCCTTCGAGGTATCCGTTGCCGGCAGCCGCCACGGAGATGAGGGAGTTACCCATGCCGCAGGAACCGATCATCTGAGCGCCGATGCTGGTCGCCGCGGCCAGGTCCGACGCCGGCCCGGTGGACACCTCGTCGAACCAGTGCTCCTCGGCCACCATGCCGCCCATTGCGATCTGGAGCAGCGCGTGCATCTCCTCACTGCTCTTGGTGAAGCGCTCTTCGGTGTCGGAGTGCTGCAGCAGGCCCAGTGAATCCCGCCGCTTGACGATGGAAAGAACGTCGAGCTGGCGGGTCTGCCCGACGAAGTACGCCACCGTGGCGTGGCCGGCCTCGTGGGTGGCCACACGATCCCGCTCGTCGGGGGTGTAGATGGTCTCGTCGGTGACGCCGAGCTCGACGAGCATCTTCGCCTCGGCTCACGTCGGCCATCGTCATGGCGGAGCGACCGTGGGTGAGGGCGATCACCAGCGCCTCGTCCATGAGGCGCTCCAGCGAGGCCGGCGAGTAGCCGAACGTCATGCCGGCCACGGTGTCCACGGCGCCGTGCTCGTCGAGGTCCGACGCGTGCGCCTTCTTGCCCAGGTAGTAGGCGACGATGTCCGCCCGCGCCTTGCGGCCGGGCAGGCCGAAGTAGATGCGTGCGGTCGAAGCGGCCGGGGCGGATCAGTGCCGGGTCGAGGTCGTCCTTGCGGTTGGTCGCACCGACCACGAGCACGTTGGCCGGCACGACCTCGGGCTTGCGCAGCTTGCGACCCGTCGGGGAGATAGCGGTTGAGCAGGTCGATCCAGGCCCAGGCGAAGCGCTGCCCGCGGCTAGGGGTGTCGAACGACTGCAGCTGCACGAGCAACTCGTTCACTACGCCGGTGACGCCCTCGGTCCCGCCGCTCCCGCCGAGACCGCGCCGGGAGGCGCCGATCGCGTCGATCTCCTCGATGAAACCGATGGCGCCGCCCTCTTTGTGCGCGTGCTTGCGCAGCTGCTTGAAGAACGAGCGGATCTTGCGGTTGGTCTGCCCGTAGTACATCGACTGGAACGCGGACGCAGAGACGAAGAGGAAGGGGACGTTCGCCTCCTTGGCCATGGCCTTGGCGACGAACGTCTTGCCCGTCCCGGGCGGTCCCTCGAAGAGGACGCCCTGTCGGGCCGACCCGCCCATCGCGTCGCGGAAGGTCTTGTGGGCCAGGAAGAGGTTGATGGACCGCACGACCTCGGCCTTGATCGGGTCGATCCCGACGAGGTCGTGCAGGCCGACGGCCGTCTCTCCCGGTCGCACCAGCGTGTGCGGCGAGCGGCCGGCGCCCAGGAACGGCGCGGCCATGACGGCGCCGAGCATGACCACGATGAGGAGGATCGGCAGTGCGGTGCCCAGCCCGTGCGGAAGGTGCAGCGACGGCAGGATGCTGCGCCCGCTCAGGGCACGGATGACCACCCACCCCATGAAGAGCGCGGCGAACGCCACGAGGCGGCGCACGCGCTTCATACGCCGCCGCTCACGGGCCCGGGCGACGTCTGCGCTGCCCAAGATTGCGTCGCCCACGATCGCGGACACATCGTCCGGACGGTTGGTGTCCGGGCGCGGTGATGCAGGGACCAAATCGGTAGGCCGACTCATGACCTGACTCCGTTCATCCCCCGTGGACTCTTCCAATCTAGAGAATCGCGCAGATCCCGTGACCTTGCGAAGTGCCAAAGGACACCAAACGCCCAAATTCAGCGCGAACGGCCCGGATCGCGCCCATCTGGGCGCGGGTTGGCGACCTCCAGCTGCCTTTTTGGCAGATGCAGCCGGTGCGGAGTTGAATGTGACGGGGCGTCAGATGTGCTGGCGCACCCCCGACCTGGGAGTCCATATGGCCGAGACGACGACGCGCAACGAGCACCAGCTCCTCATCGGGGGCAAGTGGGTCGACGCTTCCGAGGGCACCTACGAGATCGTGAATCCCGCCACCGAGGAGGTGGTCGGGCGGGCGCCGAACGCCAGCGCCGACGACGCGCTTGCCGCAGCCGCGGCGGCCAAGGAGGCCCAGCCGGGCTGGGCGGCCTGGTCGGTCGAGGACCGCGGCGCCCTCATGCGCGAGGCGGCCGCGGCCATCCGCGCCAAGTCGTCCGAGTTGCTCCCGCTCGTGATCGCCGAGACGGGGGCCACCGCGACGGTCGGCTCGCGGATGCAGGTACCGGTCGCGGCCGACCGTTTCGAGCGCTACGCCCGCGACCCGCGCCAGGTGCTGCAGACGCCGCTCTTGCCGCAGCCCGCCCAGGCGACGCCGCTGGCCCCGGGCGGGATCATCGGCGGCATGGTCAACCGTCAGGCCCTCGGCGTCGTGGCCTGCATCACCTCGTACAACTTCCCGATGGTGAACATGGCCGGCAAGGTTGCGCCGGCGCTGGCGGCGGGCAACACCGTTGTGATCAAGCCGGCGCCGCAGGACCCGCTCGCCATTGTCGAGCTCGTTCGCATCCTCAACGACGTCGGCTTCCCGCCCGGCGTGGTGAACCTGGTCAACGGCAACGGCCCCGCCGCCTCCGCCGCCCTGGTGGACGCCGACGACGTCGACTGCGTGAGCTTCACCGGTTCGACCCAGGTGGGCGTCACCATCGCCGAGAAGGCGGCGCGCACCATGAAGCGCACGTTGCTCGAGCTCGGCGGCAAGGGGGCCTGCCTCGTCTTCGAAGACGCCGACATCAAAGGCGCCATCGGGTGCATCGGCTCGACGTGGACATTCCACTCGGGCCAGATCTGCACGGCGCCGACCCGGGCCATCGTGCACCGGAGCGTGTTCGACCAGGTGCGCGACGGCCTCGTCGCAGATGGCCGGCTTCCTCAAGGTGGGCGACCCGAACGACCCCAAAACGATCATCGGCCCGGTGATCTCGGCGCGCCCAGCGTGGCCGGATCGAGGCCCACGTCGCGACGGCGAAGGAGGACGGCGGCGAGGTCGTGGTCGGCGGCGAGCGGCCGGCCGACCTGCCCGGAGGGCTTCTACGTGGCGCCCACCCTGATCACCGGGACGAACGACATGCGAGTCGCGCGCGAGGAGATCTTCGGACCGGTGATCACGATGATCCCCTTCGACGACGAGGAGGAGGGGATCGCCATCGCCAACGACTCGGAGTTCGGCCTCTACGACTACGTCTTCTCCACCGACGGCGCGCCGCGCCCTGCGGGTCGCCAAGCGCCTCCAGGCCGGCCACGTCGGCGTCAACACCGCGCAGCGCAACCACGACGCGCCGTTCGGCGGCTTCAAGATGTCGGGCGTCGGGCGCGACGGAGGCGACTACGGGCTGCTGGCCTACACGGAGCCCCAGGCCATCATCTGGGGCTCGTAGCCCGCACCTCCCCGCACCTCCCCGCACCTCCCAACACCAGCCAGCACCTCCAAGCACCGCCCTGCCCCGACGCCGCACACGGCACGCGCCACAGGCCTTGGACTAAGAACGCAACGTGGCCGTCTTCCCCCACACCCCGATGCCCGAGCAGGGCCTGCCGCGCGCCGAGGTCATGCAGCAGCTCCTGACCCTCAAGCAGGACGACCAGGACTGGCGGGGCGGCCGGGTCTTCTCCCTCGTGTACTCGGCGGGCGAGGAGGTGCACGAGCTCCTGTCCGACGCGCTCTCCCTCTTCAGCGCCGAGAACGGGCTCAACGTGCTCGCCTTCCCGAGCATCGGCGTCATGCAGCACGACATCGTCTGCAACACCGCGACGCTGCTCGGTGCCGACGAGCCCGCAGCCGGTGGCGCGGTCGAGGGGTACCTGACGTCGGGCGGCACCGAGAGCCTGCTCCAGGCGGTCAAGACGGCCCGCGACGTCGGGCGCGAGCGGGGCATCGCCCGGCCGAGCGTCGTGGTCGGCGAGAGCGCGCACGCCGCCTTCACCAAGGCGGCCGACTACTTCGACGTCGACCTGATCCGGGTCCCCGTCGGCGCGGACTTCCGCGCCGAGCGCCGAGTCGCTCGAGGCCGCCTGCTCGGACGACACGATCATGGTGGTGGGCTCCGCGCCGACGTACCCCCAGGGCGTGATCGACCCGATCGCCGACATCGCCGCGCTGGCGCGTGCGAGCGCGGCATCCTGTGCCACGTCGACGCCTGCATGGGCGGCTTCCTCCTCCCCTTCCTGCGCCGAGCTCGGCCGGCTCGACGAGCCGTTCGACTTCCGTCTCCCCGGGGTGACCTCCATGTCGGCCGACGTGCACAAGTACGGCTACGCGTCCAAGGGCGTCTCGGTGATCCTGTACCGGACCCACGAGTTGGCCCGCAAGCAGCTCTTCGTCACGACGCGACTGGCTGGGCGGCTTCTACGCCTCGACCGCCATGGCCGGGACGCGGCCGGCCGGACCGATCGCCGCGGCGTGGGCGGCCATGATGCACATCGGACGCGCAGGGCTACCTCGAGCTCACCCGCGCGGCGCACGACGCGGCGCGTGCAGTTGCGCGCCGGCATCGAGAGCGATCGACGCCCTCGAGGTGCGGGGCGACCCACCGGCCACGGTCCTCGCCTTCGGCGCCCGCGACCCCGACGCCCTCGACATCTTCGCCGTCGGCGAGCGGCTGGCCGCCGAACGGCTGGTATCTCGACCGCCAGAACCGGCCCGACTCGCTCCACGCCACCGTGCACGCCGGCAGTGCCGCCACGGTGCCGGCGCTGGTGGTCGACCTGCGAGCGGGCGGTCGCCGCGGTCGGGCTCGACGCGCACCGACCAGCGCGACACGACCTACGGCACGAGCGCTGACCTAGCCGGGCTCCATCGTCGAGCTGGTCGACGTAGCACCAGATCCAGTCCTCGCCCGGCTGGAAGGACTGCACGAGCGGATGGCCCGAGGCGTGGAAGTGCTTCGTCGCGTGCGGTTGGGCGACGAGTCACAGCAGTTGACCTCGCCGCACGTCAGGCAGAGGCGCAGGTGCACCCAGCGGTCGCCGGTCTTCATGCACTCACCGCACCCCTGGGGGGTCAGCGGCGTCACGTCGTCTGATCTGGTCCAGATGGGTGCATTCGACCTCAGCCATGGTTCCTCCCGTCTTCGGTCCGTCTCCGTCTCAGTCGTCACTCGTCAGGACGTCGTCATGCCCCCGTCTACCGGGAGCACGGCCCCGGTCACGCCGCTCGACGTCGGGACCGCAGAGCCAGGCGATGAGCGCGGCGGGCTCCGCGGGCTCGAGCAGGCGCTCCACCAGCTGCTGGCCGGCGAACTCCTCGGCCGAGGCGAGGCCGTAGACGGCGGCCGACGCGTCGAGCATCGGGCCCGCGGGTCGAGCCGGGGCACACCGCGTTGGCCGTGATGCCGGTGCCGGCCAGGTCGGCGGCCAGCGACGCGCATGAGCCCGATGACCGCGTGCTTCGACGCGCTGTAGCCGCTCAGCCGCGGCAGGCCCAGCAGCCCGGCCGCCGACGCCACCGCCACCACGCGGCCCTGGCGCGGCGGCCGGATGCGTCCAGGAGCACCGGCACCGCCGCCGCGGCCAGGTGGCGCACCCCGTGCACGTTGACGTCGAACAGGACGTCCCACTGCGCGTCGGCGCGTCTCCCACAGCGGCGGGCCTCCGCCGATCACGCCGGCCGACGGCGACGGCCGCCTGCGAGGCCACCGAAGTGCTGCGACCGCCTCGTCCACGGCGGCACGCATGTCCGACGCGGCTGCGGACGTCGCCGACCATCGTGCGCACGGCCTCGCCGTGCCGGGCGGCCACCGCCTCGAGGTCGGCCTTCGTGGCGAGCGGGTAGTCGAGCGCCGGGTCGTCGGCACAGACGGTCGACGGCGACGACCTGCCAGCCGCCGGCGACCAGCGCGTCGACGGTCGCCGCGCCGATGCCACGGGCGGCACCGGTGACGACGGCAACCGGGCTCACGAGGCGGACCAGCGTCGCGTCACGGACGGCGGCCAGGTCGCGCACCAATGCGTCGAGCAGGGCGCGGCCTTCCTCGGCGCTCGCTCCCGTAGGGTCGCCCAACACGCCGTTGGACGATACCGGCCGCACCCCTTCGGCGCGCAGACGGGGCAGCAGCGCGGTCGATCGGTTCGGTGCAGCCGGGCTCGGCCAGCTCCAGGCGGACGGCCTCGGGGTCGATGGCCAGCATGCAGCGACGTCTCGGTCCGGCCGGCGTGCGCGTCGCCGCCCGGCGACCGCGGCGCGCCAGACCAGCACGTCGTCGCCCTCGGCGCGCACAGCGCTGCTCGACCGCGGCCAGCGCCTGCCTCGTTGCCGCCATGGGCGCTGACCAGGACGACGCCGCGGAACGTGCCCCGTGCCGACGCGCACCAGCTCGACCAGCAGATCGGCCAGGACGTCGTGGTCGACGAGGAGCGTGCCCGGGAAGGCGGCGTGCTCGCCGCTGGCCCCGTAGGCCACGGCGGGCGCGACGGTCACGTCCGGGCGGCGCGCGGCCAACCCGTCGCGCCACGGCCACGGCGATGCGGGTGTCGGTGTCGAGCGGCAGGTGCGGCCCGTGCTGCTCGAGCGAGCCGAGCGGCACGGCCAGCAGGACCTCGCCCGCCGTCGCCTCCACCTGCCGGCCAGGTGGCGCCCCCGAGCTCCACGCCGATCAGGCTGCGGGCCGGCGAGCGGAAGCGCACCGGCGTCGGCACCGGGATCGGCGTGCCGTCCCGCGTCCACCTTGGAGTGCCCGACGCTCGGACCGCGGCCGCGCCGTCGCAGCGCGGCCAAGCGCGGCCTCGCCGTGCCCGTAGCACGCACTCGGGATCGGGCCCGTCGAGCGGCAGCCCGGTGAAGAACTTGGCCGCCATGCAGCCGCCGTGGCAGGCGTCGAACGAGCCGCAGGAGGCGCAGGCGCCGGCGCTCTGCGGCTCGCGCAGCGACGTGAAGAGAGCCGACTCGCGCCAGACGGCGGGGAAGCCGCCGGCGTCGCGGACGTTGCCGGCCAGGAACTGGCGGTCGATGACGAAGGGGCAGGCGTAGACGTCGCCGACCGGGTCGATCAGGCAGACCACGCGTCCCGCCCCGCACAGGTTCGAGCCCGTCGAGCGGCTCACCCAGCGCGGACAGGTGGAAGAACGAGTCGCCGGTCAGCACGCCCGGGCGCTCGAGCAACCAGTGGTAGAGCATGCGCTGCTGCGCCGCCGTCGGGTGCAGCGCGTCCCAGGTGTCGACGCCCCGGCCCGACGGGCGCAGCCGCGTCAGCCGGAGCTGGGCGCCGTAGCCGTCGGCGATGGCGGCCAACGCGTCGAGCTCCTCGACGTTCTCGACGGGTGACGACCACGCTGATCTTGAACTGGCCGAAGTCGGCCGCGGCCAGGTTGTCCATGGCCGGACGGGCCGCGGCGAACGAGCCGTCGCCGCGCACGGCGTCGTTCGTCGGCAGCCGTGGCGCCGTCGATGCTGACCTGGACGTCGAGGTAGTCGAGGGCGGCCAGCTGCCGCGCCCGCTCGGGCGTGAGCCGGGTGCCGTTGGTCGAGAACTTCACGCCGACCCGCCGCTCGACGGCGTAGCCGACGAGGTCGAAGAAGTCCGGGCGCAGCATCGGCTCGCCCCCGCCGATGTTGACGTAGAAGACCTTCAGGTCGACCAGCTCGTCGACGATGTGCCGGGCCTCGGCGGGCGTGAGCTCGGCCGGGTCGCGCCGGCCCGACGAGCTCAGGCAGTGGACGCAGGCCAGGTTGCAGGCGTAGGTCAGCTCCCAGGTCAGGCAGATGGGTGCGTCGAGGCCGCGGGTGAACTGGTCCTTCAGCGGGAGTGGCGCCGCTTCAGCGAGCATCGATCACCTCCGAAGCGGCCAGGCGGGCCAGGGCCCGTTCGTAGGCGGCGCGGCTGCCCTCGGGCACACACGCCGTCGATGGCCGCGGTCGCGCTCTGGTACTCGGCCAGCGACGAGACGAGCGTCACCAGCGGACGCGACTTGAGGAAGACCAACCGACGGTTGCCGTAGTGGTACGCCAGCGCGCCGAACGACTCGTCACGCGAGCGCAACCTGAGGATTGAGCCGCCACGCCCGGTCGACTGCGAACGCGGCCCCGGTCGACCGCGCTTCGGTCACGCTCAATAGACGCCGCACATCCCGTCGATGGAGACCTCTTCGACCAGGAGCTCGTCGACGTCCTCGTCGGACAGGTCCTCGTCCTCGGCGTCCTGGGTGTCTTGGTCCTCAGCCAGCATCCCGACCTCCTCTGGGCAAAGGCCCAGCCTATCGCCGGCGACCGCTGCCAAGATTGGGCGTGGCCCCCACCGGGACCCCCGACCGGCCCGCGTCCCTGCTGGCCGCACCGGATCGGAGGGCGACGCCGCTCCCGGGCTCCTTCACGCTGCACCCCGGCCCCGGCCACGGTGCACCTCGACGGCGGGACGGTGGTCCTGGGCGGCAGCCCGCTTCGGCTGTTTCGCATCTCGGAGCGGGCCCGCACGCTGTTGGAGTGGTGGCGGGTCGGGCACCCGGTGGGCGAGCGGCCGGGGGCGCAGCTCCTGGCGCGACGACTCGTGTCGTCGGGGGCCTTCGTGCCCGCGGCCGCGGCACCGACCTTTCGGGCCGAGGACGTGACGGTCGTGATCCCGGTCCGGGATCGGCGACGGCAGCTCGACCGCCTGCTCGCCACCGTGGGCGCCTCCGGCCTGGCCTGCGTCGTCGTCGACGACGCGTCGGCCGACGGCCGGCCGCGACGCAAGGAGGTCGCCGAGCGCCACGGCGCGCGCTTCGTCGCCCTGGCCGACAACGCGCGGACCGGCCGGCGCCCGCAACGCGGGCTTGGCCGTCGGTCGACACCGCCCTCGTCGCCTTCGTCGACTCCGACTGCGTCCCCGGCCCGGGGTGGCTGGACCCGCTGCTCGGCCACTTCGACGACCCCGTGGTCGCCGCGGTGGCGCCGCGGATCGTCCCGCTGGCGCACGCCGCGGACACCGCGTTGGCTCGCTACGAACGTGGCGCGCTCCTCGCTCGACCGGGGGACGTCCGAGGGTCCGGTGCGACGAGGCTCGCCCATCCCCTACGTGCCGAGCGCAGCCCTCGTGGTCCGCGCTGACGGTGGCGCCCGGACCCGACCTGTTCGATGCCGACCCTGCGCGGCGGCGAGGACGTCGATCTGGTCTGGCGCCTGGCCGACGCCGGGTGGGACGTCCGCTACGTCCCCGCCAGCACCGTCGAGCACGACGGGCCGGCGACGCTGACCGAGTTCCTGGCCCGCCGCGCCTTCTACGGCACGACGGCCGGCGCCGCTGGCCCGCCGCCACCCCGGCGCGCTGGCCCCGCTGCACGTCTCGGCCTGGTCGCCGGCGTCTGGGCGCTGTGCGGTGGCCCGCCGCCCGGTGCTGGCCCTCACGGCGCTGGCGGCGTCCATCGGCTTGTTGGCCCATCGGCTGCGCGGCCTGACCGCTGACCCGGTCGTCGTCGGCCACGCGGATCGCCGGGTGACGGCACCGTGCATCGGCCCTGCCCGCACTGGCGGGCCTCACCCGGGCGTGGACCCCGGCGCTGGTGCTCGGACTCGCCTCCCGCCGCACGCGGCAAGGCCGCCGCCGTGGCCTTGCTGCTGCCCGCGCTGGCCGACTGGTGGAAGGACCGGAGCGCGGCGGTCCTCGATCCCGCGACGCTACGCCGCGCTGCACGTGGCCGACGACGTCGCCTACGGCAGCGGGCGTCTGGCTCGGCTGCGCGCGGGAGCGGACGGTGGCGCCGCTGCGTGCCGCGCGTGTCGTTCCGGGCGAGGGTCTGGTCGGCAGGGTCGCTGCGGGAGAACCTGGCCCCGACGGAGGCGACCCGGACCAGCGACCAGCAACTAGCTCCGCGTGAAGCGCAGCTGGGAGCGGTGGTCCTCCCAGTCCGAGGCCCGCCAGAAGCCGACGGCCCGCTCGTCGGTCCCGACGACGATCGCGTGCATGCGGCGCGCCCCGAGCGAGCGGAGCCGCCGCTCGGCCTGCTCGAGCAGGCGCCGGCCCAGTCCCTGCCGGCGGTGCTCCGGAGCGACGGCGATCCGGTAGACCGAGCCGCGCCACCCGTCCCACGCGGCGATCACCGTCCCCACGATCTGCCCGGAGGACTCGGCGACCAGGAGGGCGCCCGGATCGTGCGCCAGCAGTGCGGCGAGACCGTCGGCGTCATCGGTCGTCGTGGGTGCGGCGGCCTCGCGCCAGAAGGCCAGGACGGCCGGGATGTCCGCGGAGGCCTGCCGTCCGGAGTTCGATCGCCATCCGGCCATCGTACGGACGGCCGATCGGGGCGGAAGGGACTAGGAGTGGCGCCGCGCCTTCCACACGACGGCGCTGTAGCCGACGTCGATCGTCACGTCACCCTCGATCCCTTCTTGCTGGAGGACCGCGCCGGCCAGCTCGTAGAGGCTGCGGCGCGCGTCGTCGTCCATCGATGATCACCCAGCTGAACGTGCCGAGCAGCCCGAGCAGGTCGTCGGCGGTGAGCGCCTGGTCCCACTTGAACTCCGTGGTCTCGGGCTGGTCGAAGGGCACGCCGGGCGGGATCTCGAGCACCATGGTGTGCCGCCCGCCGGGTCGTTGATCGCGTTGGCGCAGCTCGGCGGCCCCTTCGTCGGTCGGTCGTCGCCCGGTCCGTGCGGCCTGGCCGAACGCGCCCATGGCGGCCTGCGCCTGGGCCATGAACGGCGCCTCGGGGTCGGGTCCCGACCACAGCACCCCGAGGACGCCTCCCGGCGCGAGCACCCGGGCCACCTCGGTCAGCGTGGGGACCAGGTCCATCCAGTGCCACGACGTCGAGGCGATGACGGCGTCGGCGCTGGCGTCGGGCAGCGGCATCGACTCGCCGCGGCCGGCGAGCGCCCGGGCCCCGGGCACCGCCTCGGCGAGGACGGCGCGGCATCCGGTCGTCGGGCTCCACCGCGACGACGTCGGCCACCCGCCCGACCAGCAGCCGGGTCAGGGCGCCGGTGCCCGCCCCCAGGTCGACGACGGTCCGCGCGCCCGTCGGGGAGGATCCAGTCGACGGCGGCAACCGGTGGTCCGCGGGCGGTAGCGCTCGTAGTGCGGAGGCGATGCCGCCGAAGCTGGCGGCGCGCGCGCTGCCTTCTCCTCGGGGGTCAGGGTCGGCGCTTGCGCCGCGTCGCCGGTCACGGCGCCGACCCTAACAACGCCGCCGGTGCCCGGGCGGCGGAGCACCTGCGGGACGTAGAGCCCGGCCGGGGCGCCTAAAGTCCTCCGGTCACGGACGCGTCGCGGCGAGAAACCGGGCGGGTCGTCACGAGAGGGTCGACATGGCAAACAAGTGGTTCGAGACGGTCGCCGAGGCGCAGCGGCGGGCCAAGAAGCGCCTGCCCAAGTCGGTCTACGGCGCCCTGATCGCCGGCTCCGAGACGTGGGCTCACGCGTCGAGGACAACGTCGCCGCCTACGGCGAGCTCGGCTTCGCCCCGCACGTGGCCGGGCTGTCCGGCAAGCCGGGACCTCGCCACGACGGTCATGGGCCAGGACATCTCGTTCCCGGTCATGATCTCGCCCGACCGGCGTCCAGGCCGTGCACCCCGACGGCGAGGTGGCGGTGGCCCGGGCCGCGGCGGCCCGCGGGCACCGCCATGGGGCTCAGCTCGTTCGCCAGCAAGCCGGTCGAGGACGTGGTCGCCGCCAACCCGCAGACCTTCTTCCAGATCTACTGGATCGGCACGCGGGACGCAGATCCTGGCCGCGGGTCGAGCGGGCGCGCGCCGCCGGCGCGGTCGGGCTGATCGCCACGCTCGACTGGTCCTTCTCCCACGGGCGCGACTGGGGCAGCCCGACGATCCCCGAGACGGTGAACCTGCAGGACCATGCTCCGGTTCGCCCCCGAGGCGCTGACCCACCCGCGCTGGTTCTTGTCGCTTCGCCAAGACCGGGCAAGATGCCCGACCTGACCACGCCGAACATGGTGCCCCAGGGGCAGACGGGCCCGACGTTCTTCGGCGCCTACGGCGAGTGGATGCAGACGCCGCCGCCCGAGCTGGGACGACGTGGCCTGGCTGCGCGAGCAGTGGGGCGGGCCGTTCATGCTCAAGGGCGTGACCCGGGTCGACGACGCCAAGCGCGCCGTCGACGCCGGCGTCACGCGCGATCTCGGTGTCCAACCACGGCGGCAACAACCTCGACGGCACGCCGGCCACCATCCGCGCGCTCCCCGCCGTCGCCGACGCGGTCGGCGACGCAGATCGAGGTGCTGCTCGACGGCGGCATCCGGCGCGGCAGCGACGTGGTCAAGGCGGTCGCGCTCGGCGCCCGCGCCGTGATGATCGGGCGCGCCTACCTGTGGGGCCTCGCCGCCAACGGGCAGGCCGGCGTGGAGAACGTGCTCGACATCCTGCGCAGCGGGATCGAGTCCGCGCTCCTCGGCCTCGGGCACTCGTCCATGCAAGAGCTCGGGCCGCACGACATCGTGGTGCCCGACGGGTTCAGCCGACACCTCGGCGGCTGAGTCCGGCGGGAGGGCGAGGCGGGCCGTAGGCCCCCAGGAGCGCGGCGGCTCAGGCGTCGAACTTCACCACGCCGCGGATGATGGTGCCGGCGGCCTGGTCGTCGTAGCCCTGCTGCACCTGGTCGAGCGTGTACTCCTGGGTGATCAGCTCGTCGATCTTGAGCTGGCCGTTCTCGAAGAGGTTGAGCAGGTTCGGGACCTGGACCCGGGGGCTCTGCGAGCCGAACACCGTGCCCAGCAGCGCCTGGTTGAACATGGCCAGGTTGAACAGGTTCAGCTGCACGTCCATGGCTGGCGAACGGCGAGATGGCCGTCACCACGATGCGGGCGTCCTTCGAGCCGCAGCGCGCAGGCCTCGGCGATCATCTCGCCCGTGCAGCACGCCCGGGCGTGAGGATCACGACGTCGGCGTTGCGACCCATGCGTCAGCTCGGGCAGCATGAACGGCACCTCGGCCAGCGACGCCGCCGTGTGGGTGGCGCCGATCTCCTTGGCCTTCTCGAGCTTGAAGGGCACCGGGTCGACCGCGATGATGTGTGCGCGCGCCGGCGATGCGCGCGCCCTGGATCGCACCCGAGCCGACCCCGCCGCAGCCCGACCACGACGACCGTCTCGCCCGGCTTGACCTTGGCCCGGTCGACGGCGGAGCCGAAGCCGGTGGCGATGCCGCAGCTGATGAGCGCGGCGGCCTTCATGTTGTCCCACGGCGTTGATGCGCACCACCGAGTTCTCGTGGCAGACCATCTCGTCGGCGAACGTGCCGAGCTGGGCCATGCGGTTCAGGTTCTCGCCGTCGAGGTGGTAGCGGTAGGTGCCGTCGCTGATCATGCCGCCGGCCAGCGTCATCATGCCGAGGTCGCACAGGTTCTGGCGGCCCGAGGCGCACCAGAAGCAGGTCCCGCACGAGGGGATGAAGGAGACGGCGACGTGGTCGCCCACCGCGACCTGCGTCACGTTCGGTGCCGACCTCGGTCACGACGCCCGAGCCCTCGTGCCCGCCGACGACGGGGAACATCGACTTCACGCCGATCATCTCGAGCACCTCCGGCGGGGCGCTGATGTCACCGGTGCGCAGGTGCTCGTCGGAGTGGCACATGCCCGAATAGACCATCTTCACCCGGATTTCCCGGTTGCCCGGCGGGTCGATCTCGACCTCTTCGGTCTTCCAGGGCTCGTTGAGCCCGGTGCACACCACCGCACGTGTCGTCGTCATTGGCAATCCCTCCCTGAGGCTTTGCTTGCACGGACCGATCCGTGGCCCGCCGCTGTCCTCAGTATCGTCCGCCGCCCCGACGGGGACAACCGAGCGCTCCCGCCGGGCCCGGAGCGGCGGGCCGGCGTCGTCCCGCCCGACGTCGGGGGCGCGCCGCGGGGCCGGCGATAACGTGCCCGCGTGCCCGACTCCGCCGCGTTCGCCGAGGTCGCGGCCCGGGTGCGCAACTGGGGGCGGTGGGGGCCCGACGACGAGCTCGGCACGCTGAACCTGATCGACGAGGCGGCGCGCCGGCGTGGCGCGGCGGCGGTGATCGTCGGGGCAGGCCTTCGGGCTCGGGCTGCCCCTGTCGGAGGCGGAGGGGATCCAGCTCGGGTTCGTCGAGGGGCGGGTGAACCCGACCCGCACCATGGTCCACGTGAACAAGCCCGAGGGCCCCGACCCCGAGTTCGTCGCCTTCAGCGAGGACGTCTTCTCCATGGCCACCCAGGCCGCCACCCACTGGGACGCCCTGGCCCACTGCAGCCACGCCGGGGTCATCTACAACGGGTACCCGGCGTCGAGCGTCACGGCCGAGGGCGCCGCCCGCTGCGGCATCCACCGCGCCGGCACCGTGGTCAGCCGGGGCGTCCTGCTCGACGTGGCCCGCGCCCTCGGCCGCGACGTGCTCGCGCCCGGGCTACCCCATCATCCCCGGCGGACCTCGACGCGGCGTGCTCGCTCGGCGACGTGTCGGTCGAGCCGGGCGACATCGTGCTGGTGCGGACCGGCCAGATGGTGCACCTGCAGCCGGACCGGCGCGACCTGGTCGCCTACACGTGGCCCTCGCCCGGGCTGACGATCGAGACGGCCGAGTGGTTCCACGCGCCGCGACGTGGCCGCGGTGGCCACCGACACGCTCGTCTTCGAGGTCTACCCCTGCCAGTACGAGGACGCCTACCTGCCGGTGCACCTCCTGCACCTGGTCGAGATGGGGATGACCCAGGGCCAGAACTGGGTGCTCGACCCCCTGGCGGCGGCGTGCGCGGCCGACGGCCGCTACACGTTCCTGCTCGACGCCACCCCGCTCCCGCTGACCGCCGGGCCTCGGGTCACCGCTGCAGCCCGGTGGCGCTCAGGTAGCGCTCCGGCGCTGCCGCCGGCCGTCAGGACGCTCCGTTGCGCCGCGCGCGGTGGCGCCACCGAGCACCGGCCCGGTGCGCGGCCGGGTCGACTCGCGCGGCGGGGCCTCGGCCGCCGGGGCCTGCGCCGCCCGGTGACCGCCCAGTGCAGCATCCGGGCCTGGGTGTCGATGAGGTGCCGCGGTGCGGATGCCCCAGAACTCGAAGCCGTAGCGGTGCGCCGACACGCTGGCGAACATCGCGACCAGCGTCCCCGCCACCGCCATCGGGTCGGCGCCGGCCGGCGAGTTGGTGGCGGTGCCGGGCGTGCCCGTCGCCGGACGGCGACGCCGCGACGATCACCTGGGCCAGCGCCACGGTGACGGCGTTGAGGGCGCGGACGCGGATGCCGCGCAGCTCCGCGTCGCCCTCCTCGGTCGCCAGGTCGACGACGCGGAACACGGCGCGGTTGTCCTCCCAGTAGGAGAGGAAGCCCTCGGTCACGGCACGGGCGGTGTCCCAGCTCGCCTCGGGCGGACCAGTCGCCCCCGACCAGCTCGGCCAGCTGCGCCGCCTGGTCCACCATGCCCTCGGCGAGGACGCGGATGGCCTGCTCCACGTTGCCGAAGTACTGGTAGAAGGTCGCCGGCGAGGTGCTGCGCCTGCCGCGCGATGTCGGTGACCTTCACCGACCGCCACGACGTCGTCGTGAGCAGCTCGACGGTGGCGTCGAGCAGGCGCTGGCGCGTCTGGCGGCCCCGTTCCCCGGGCACCCGGCCGTCGGTCGTGGCGACGAGCTCGGCGTAGTCGCCCAGTCCGACGATGGCGGCGTCTCCTGCCGGCTGCTGTGCTGGCATGGCTGGCCAGCGTAGTGGGCCGGTCCCGAAGGCCCAGGTGACACCGCGGATACGCTGTCGGAATGGAGCAGACGGTGGCCCGCCCGCTCACTCGCGCGCAACAGGCCAGGCGCCAGCGCGTCATCGACGCGGCGATGGCATTGGGTCTCGAAGGCGGGTACGAGGCCGTGCAGATGCGCGACGTGGCGGCCCGCGCCGACGTCGCCATGGGCACGGTGTACCGCTACTTCACGAGCAAGGACCACCTCCTGGCCGCGACGCTCGTGCACTGGGTCGAGATGCTCGACTCGCGCATCGGCCAACACCCGCCCGCCGGCGACCACCCGGCCGACCGCGTGCTCGACGTGCTCGACCGCGCCCTGCGGGCCATGGGCCGCCAGCCCAAGCTCGTCGCCGCGGTGTTCACGTCGCTGTCGTCACCGGACCCCGCCGCCGTCGGCTGCCAGCAGCAGATCACGCTGCTGATGGAAGGGATCATCTCGCGCGCCATGGGCGAGCCCGAGGGCGCCGTCCCCGACATGTCCGAGCGCGCCCGCATGATCGGCCACGTCTGGTACTCGGCCCTGGTCGGCTGGATCAACGGCTGGTCCACCATGGCCCGGGTCTACGACGAGCTGGCCGTGTCGGTGCGGCTCCTGCTGCCCGACGAGCTCGTCGAGCGGCGCACCTCGGCTTCGGCCTCGTCGGCCTGAGGCCTTCGGCCCTCCTGTCGGGCGGCCGCCCCGGTCCCCCCTGACCCGGTCCGGCGGTCGGACGGGGTCGGCCAGCCGCCGCTGGACGACGCGAACCGGGTCACTCACCCCCAGTCGACTACGCCGAGAAGGCGTGGCCTCCTCTGAGTGACTACGCGCTCCTCCTTATCTTTCGGCGTGTCCACCAGGGCGAACGGGTTCTGACTATAAGGAGCAGCGCGTATGCAGTCGCGAACCGGGCGCCGGGGTTCTCCGCAGAGGCGGCCGCAGGAGGGACGAAGCCGGAGCCCGGCTCAGCCCCGCAGCACCTTGCCCGGTCGGCGGGCCAGGCCCTCGGGGGCCGGCGCACCGTCGACCCGGATCGGCACCCCGTTGACCAGCGTGTGCGTCATGCCCACCGGCGCGTCCGCCGTGAGGCGCTCGCCGTCGGCCGGGAAGTCGCGGATGCGGCGCAGCGGGCCCGGGCGCCACCGTGTCGGGGTCGAAGACGCACAGGTCGGCCGCCTTGCCCACCTCCACCGTGCCCCGGTCGGCCAGGCCGTAGACGCCGGCCGGCTCGCCCGTCAGCTTGTGGATGGCGCGCTCGAGCGGCATCACGCTCGCGCTCGCGCACCCAGTTGCCGAGCAGGTCGGTCGAGAAGCAGGCGTCGCAGAGCTGGGAGACGTGCGCGCCCGAGTCGGCCAGGCCGAGCAGCACGTTGTCGCGCGGCAGCAGCCAGGCGATGGCGTCGGGGTCGTCGTTGGCCAGCACCGACCAGAAGCGCGACTCGAGGTCGTCGTCGAGCGAGACGTCGAGCATGACGTCGAGCGGGGTGCAGCCCCGCTCCTCGGCCAGCGACCGCGACCGGGCGCTCGGTCAGCTCGGGGTGCGAGCGTGACTCGGCCACCGAGATCGACGCCCAGTTGAGCGGGAAGCCGCCCGCCCGCCCGCTGACGTCCTCCCACGCCGTCGCCCGCCAGGCCGGGTCGCGGTAGGCGGCGAGGCGCTCGGCCTTCGACTTGCCCATCAGGGCGGCGAAGGTCGGGCGCATGTTCAGGGTGAAGGGCTCGGAGAGGTTCATCTGGAAGACCAGGGGCCGGCACGAGACCTGCGGCCACACCTCGACGCCGTCGGCCCAGGCCGCGTCGTGCTCGGCGATCACCTTCTCGTGGTACGGGTAGCCCTTGACGGTCAGCAGCGCCGTCCAGGTGAACGGCCGGCCCGACCTCGCGCTGGAGCCGGAACACCTCTTGGTTGGGGAAGACGCCGCCCGGCAGCAGCGCCACCACGCCGCGCCCGCTCTGCTTGACCGGCTCGAGCAGCGCCCGCAGCTCGGCCAGGTCGGCCACCCGCGACGGCACCGGCCGCCCGCTGTCGCCGTTGTGCGTCGGCGACGCGCTGGAGGCGAAGCCCGCGGCGCCGCCCGCCATGGCGTCGGCCACGACGGCCTGCATCAGGGCGATCTCGTCGTCGGTGCGCGGCGCGCTCGTACGCGTCCTCGCCCATGACGTACAGGCGCACCGCGGTGTGCCCGACGTAGCAGCCGTAGTTGAGCGACGACGCCGCGACCCTCGACCGCGTCGAGGTACTGGGGGAACGTCTCGAACTCGCCCCACGGCACCCCGGCCGCCAGGGTGTCGAAGCTCATGTCCTCGACGTGCTGGAGCGTGCGGGCCAGCAGCGCGACGCCGTCGGGACGGATCGGCGCGATGGAGAACCCGCAGTTGCCGGCGATCACCGTCGTCACGCCGTGGAAGGACGACGGCGTGAGATCCGGGTCCCAGAACACCTGCGCGTCGTAGTGGGTGTGGATGTCGATGAAGCCCGGGCACACGACCTGGCCCGACCGCGTCCAGCACCCGGGTGCCCGTCGAGGCCGTCCCCGATACCGCTGATCCGGCCGCCGGTGACGGCGACGTCGGCGCGCCGGCCCGGCGCCCCGGTCCCGTCGATGACCGTGCCCCCCCGGATGACGATGTCGGCGCTCATGCACCCATCGTCGCAGCCACGGGGGTGCCGTGCACGTGCAGGGATGCCGACCTGCGGCGCAGGTCGGATACCGTGGGTTTGTCGGGTCAGCCCCGTTCCCGCGTACGGAGGAACGACGCGCCGGGCGAGCGAGCGCAAGATCGGAGTGCACAGATGGCGGTTCGGTTTTTCAAACAGAAGGCATCGCCACAGCTCGACGACTCGCTGCAGATCTCGGGCGCCATCGTGGCGCCGTCCGACGGACCGTCCCCCGTGCAGCTGGTCGACGCCGGGCACGCCGCCCACGGCCTCGGTGTCGTCCGCGACCAGTACGTCCGCAAGATCCGCAAGACCCCGACCATCCGCATGGTCCCGAGCTCCATGATGGTCGAGGGCCGCCGCCTGCGCTTCGCCGTCTCGGACAACGTCGACGCGTACGGGCCCGACGGCCCGGGCACGCCGCCGGTCTGGGCCGTCAACATCCACGGCTACTTCGCCGGCGGCGGCATGTACTGGCGCGAGAGCGCGCGGCTCGCCGAGCAGCTGGGCTGGCGCGTCATCAACCCGAGCCTGCCCGGCTTCGGCGGGAGCGATCCGCTCGAGTGGCAGGACGTCTCCATGGAGAACCTGGCCAACCAGGTCATGGCGATCGCTGCACAAGGTCGAGGCCGGCCCGGTCGTCCTGCTCGGCCACTCCATGGGCGGCGCGGTCGCCGTGCAGTTCGCCCACGACCACCCGCGGCGGACGCTCGGCGTCATCTACCGCGACGGCGTCAGCACGCCGGCGTGGAAGGACCGCACCGGCATCCTGCCCGCGCTGCTCTCCCCGCTCCTGCCCGACATCGCGCCCATGGTGGACATGATCGCGGCGGTCGTCTTCGACCTGCCCGACCTCGCCATCGGCCGCCTGTACTCGACCGTGCGCGCCGTGCTGCCCGACGTGCGCCAGAACATCCGCACCGTCGCCCAGACGCTCCCCGTGGGCAGCATGCTCATGGGCGTCGACCAGCGCAGCGAGGTCCGGCACCTGGCCGCCCAGCAGATCCCTATCCTCAACGAGTGGGGCTGTTTCGACCGCATCACCCCCGGGCACACGGCGCTCGAGTTCGCCGCCATCGCCCGCTCGCCCGTGCTGTGGGTGCCGGGCGGGCACAGCTGGATGCTCGCCCGCCCCCAGGGCCAGGCGGACATCCTCACCCATCTCGTGCGGGGCCGCGAGTACACGGCGCGGATCGACGACCGCTGGCGCCAGCTCACCCCGCGCGAAACCACGCTGCGCGCCGTCAACTGACGGGCGTCTCCTCGGGCGGGCCGCCGCCCGTTCCGCCCGGACGCCGCGCGGCGGACGGCGCGCGCCGTGATCACCAACCTGCTCCACCCCCTCCTGTCCCTGCACGGGTGGGAGGCCTACCTCCTGGTCGGCGTGCTCGTCGGCGGCCGAGGCCTCGATCATGATCGGCTTCGTCTTCCCCGGCGAGACGGCCGTCATCCTCGGCGGCGTGATCGCGTCCAAGGGCGGGGTCAGCGTCGCCGGCATGGCGGCCTGCGTCGTCCTGTGCGCCATCGTCGGCGACTCCATCGGCTACTGGGTCGGCGACAAGTGGGGTCCGCGGCTCCTGCAGCTCGGCCCGCTGCGCAAGCGAGAGAAGGGGATCGACGTCGCGCTCGCCCAGCTGAAACGTCGCGGCGCCGTCGCCGTGTTCGTGGGCCGCTTCACCGCCTTCCTGCGCGCGGTCATCCCCGGCCTCGCCGGCGTGTCCAAGATGCGCTATCGGGTCTTCCTGCCCGCCAACGCGGCCGGCGCGCTCTGCTGGGGCGTGCTCTTCGTCCTCCTCGGCTACTTCGTCGGGGAGCGGGTGGAGAAGGTGACCGGGATCGCGTCCGACGTCCTGTTGGGCCTCATCGTCGTCCTCATCGTGGTGCTGTTCATCCGGCGCCGGCGCCGGGAGAAGCGCGATTTCGAGGGGCCGTCCGAAGCGGCGACGCCCTCGGGGCCCACGTCGGGCACCGACGAGGGTTGAGCGGTCGGGGCGACGAGCCCGGTCCTAACCCGGCTCGAGGACCGAGCGGTCGCCGCGCCGCAGCCCGGCCACGACCGCGGTGAACGCCCCGGCCGCGTCCGAGCCGGCCGCGTCGGTGTCCATCCAGCGGACCGTGTCGGGGTCGCGGCCGCTCCAGGCCGAACAGCCCGAGGCGCGGCTCGTAGCTGCCCCACTCGTAGTTGTCGACGAGCGACCAGTGCAGGTAGGCCCGCACCGGCACTCCGGCCGCCACGGCGTCGGCCACCGCACCCAGGTGCTCGCGCACGTAGCGCGGCCGGTCCATGCCGTCGGCCCGGCGGCGGCCGTGCGCCACGGGTCGCCATCCCGTTCTCGACCACCCACAGCGGCAGGCCGGGGCGCAGGGCCGCCTCCGTGGCGCACCACGACGCCAGGCCGGCCGGGCTCGACGCGGTGTCCCACAGGGCGCGCCCGAAGGTCCAGTCGCGCCCGCCGTCGCGAACGTCGACCGGGCCGGCGCAGCGCGTGGCTGGCCACCGGGTCGTACCAGTCGAAGCCGGCGGCGTCGAGGACGCGGGGCCGCGGCGACGCCGCCACGACGTCGAGGCACGCGGCGCGGCGCCGGCGCGGCGCGCTCGGGCGCGCAACGCGCTCCAGGCTCCGCCGAGACCGGGCGGGCGGTCGGTGCCGTAGGGCGACACGGTGGCGAAGAACCGGCGCAACGCCGCCTCCCCGGCGTGATGCGGCGGGAAGGCGGCGTCGTGCGACGGCGCGGCGCTCGTCCACGTAGCGGTCGACGTCGGAGGGGTCGATACCCGCCTCGCGCCAGCGCAGCAGGTCCACCAGCATGCGATCGTGCTCGTAGATCGACGACGAGCTCGTGTTCATCGTCACCTCGGCGTCGGGCTGGAGCTCGGCGATGGCGTCCGCCGCCAGCACGTGCGCGGCGAGCAGGTTGTCGAGCACGCAGTAGGCGTCGGAGATGGCCATGCGGCGACCGGGCGGCGCCGCGCCCTCGACCCAGCCCATGAGCATCACGATGTTGGGCTCGTTGATCGTCACCCAGTGCCGGCAGTGCGGCACCAGCGCCGGCAGGACCCGTCGGACGTGGCGGGCGAAGACGTCGGGCGAGCCGGGACGGAGCCAGAACTCCTCGCCCAGCCAGTTCGGGTGGGTGAAGTGGTGCAGCGTGACCATCGGCGCCATGCCGCGCGCCGCGCACATCGAGAGGATCTCGACGTAGCGCTCCAGCGCGGCCGTCGTCGAAGACCTCGGGCCGCGGCTCGAGGCGCGCCCACTCGACCGAGAGGCGGAACGCGTTGCGCGCCGAGCGCGGCGGCCCGGTCGAGCGCCTCGTCGGGGTGGCGCCAGAAGTCGCACGCGATCCCCGAGCGCTCCACCCGGCCCATGCCCTCCCAGCCGGCCCAGTTGTTGTGCGGCTCGCCGTCGCCGTTGTAGCCGCCCTCGATCTGGTAGCCCGACGTGGCGACGCCGACGAGGAACCCCTCGCCCAAGAGGCTCTCCTCCGACGCCCACGGCTTCGCCCGGGCCCGCGCCGCGGGCTTGCGTGCAGGGGTGGCGGCGGGCATCCGCTCAGCTTGTCAGGGTCGGGCTGGGCGAGCGGCCGACCACGCCGCTCGCACGGCTCAGCGCGGCTGCGCCAACGCCCGCAGGCGGGCCAGACCGGCCGAGGCGATGTCGACCTCCTCGGCGGCGCGGCGCACTAGCGCGCGCACCTGCGGCTCGGTCGCCTCGCTCCCAGCCTGCAGGGCGGCGGCCTGCACGTCGCGGCTGGCGCCGATCAACTCGGCCACCTGGTTGCGCAGGCCGTCGGCGCGCGGGATGGACGAGGGCAGGCGGCGCTCGTGGCGCAGCAGCCCATCGAGCTCACCGGCCAGCGCGCGCAGCGAGCGGCACACCGAGGGCAGGTCGGCCACCGGCGCCTCGTGGGCCGACGCGTGGGCGACGGCCGCCTCGGCGTCCTCGACGGCCACCCACATCCGCCGCCGCACCCGGGCCGCACTGCCCGAGCTCAGCTGCTCTGGCGTGGCCCGGGTCGTGTAGCGCTCACGGCCGGCCAGCGCGAGGGAGCCGGCGGCGAGGGCCCCACGGGTCACCGGGTGCTTGCGTACGAGATGCCAGCGACGCCGGACGTAGCGCCGACCGGCCAGGAAGGCAACGGCCAGGCCCAGGGCCATCAGAACCCCCGCCACCAGCAGGACCTCGACCACGTGCGTCACAAAGCTCACACTCAGACTCTACGCGGCGAAAAGCGGAATTCCGGGCAGTACCCTGGGGCCCCATGGAACCGGGGTCGGCGCCTGGTGCGGGTGGCTCAGACATTTCGGACGCGGTGAGCACGGCGGAGACGGCCGGGACGGCCGGCACGGCGGAGCAGCCCCTGCCGCCACCCGACCCCTCGTGGACGCCGGGCGTCCCGTCGGTCAAGGAGCACCTCCCGAGCATCGTGTTCGGCGCCGCGGTGCCGCTCGCCGTCTACTTCTCCGTGCGCAGCCACGTGAACACGGACACCCAGGCGCTGATCATCGCCGGCAGCTTCTCCGTGGCCTGGATCCTCATCCAGTTCGTGCGCCAGCGGCGGATCGACTTCGTCGGCGCCATCGTCCTCTCCGGCTTTGCCGTCGGCGTCCTCAGCTCGACCCTGCTCGGCGGCAACTCCTACGTGCTCAAGGTGCGCGACGCCTTCTTCACCGTCCTCTTCGGCATCGCCTGCATCGTGACCATCTACACGCACGACCGCCCGGCGCTCTTCTACGTGAGCCGCTACCTGTCGGCCGGCAAAGACCCGTCGAAGCTCGCCGCGTACAACCAGCTGCACGAAGTGCCGACCGGGCGCCACACCTTCCGCGTCCTGTCGGTCGTCTGGGGCATCGGGCTCGTGGTCGAGGCGTCGTTCCGCATGGTGCTGGCCGAGTCGCTCCACACCAGCCAGTTCCTCGCGGTCTCGCCGTTCATCACGGCGACCGTGATCGGCGGCCTGTTCGCCTTCACCGTCGTCTACACCAAGCGCGCCCAGCTCGAGGTGGCCACCCTCATGGCGAGCGCGGCCGAGGTCGCACCGGCCGTCCTCGATCCGTCTCCCAGCACGGCATCACCCGCCCCACGCGAGCCCGCCGCCGAGGGCGCCGACGCCGCCCCGCCCATCGAGTAGGCCCCGGCCGGGCCCCGCCTCTATCCTCGGCGGCGCTCGAGCAGGGACGAGCAGGGACGAGCGGGAGCACCGCCGTCGGACCGAAGGGAGCGCAAGGCCATGGCAGACGAAGTGTTGCGGGAGCGCCGCGGCAACGTGGAGATCCTCACCATCAACCGGCCCGAGGCACGCAATGCCATCAACGGCGCCGTCAGTCGCACCATGTCGTCCGTCATGGACGAGCTGGTCCGCGACACCGACTGCTGGGTCGTCGTCATCACCGGCAGCGGCGACAAGGCGTTCAGCGCCGGCATGGACCTGAAGGCCTTCAGCAGCGGCGAGGGCGGGGACATCATCGGGGCGAGCGGCGGCTTCGCCGGCCTGACGCAGCGCGAGTTCCCCAAGCCGATCATCGCCGCCGTCAACGGGTCCGCCCTGGCCGGCGGTTTCGAGATCATGCTCTCGTGCGACCTCGTCGTCGCCGCCGACCACGCCACCTTCGGCATCCCCGAGGCCAAGCGCGGCCTGATCGCGGGCGCCGGCGGCCTCATCCGCATGCCCAAGCGCCTCCCCCTCGCCATCGCGCTCGAGATGGCCATGACCGGCGACCCCATCGACGCCGAGCGCGCCTACGCGCTCGGTCTGGTCAACAAGGTGGTCCCCTCGGCCGAGGTGCTCGACGAGGCGATCGCGCTCGCCGAGCGCATCGCGGCGAACGCGCCGCTCGCCGTGCGCCACTCCAAGCACGTGATGAAGCACGCGGCCGACGTGTCCGAAGAAGAGGGCTGGAAGCTCAACACCGAGGCGGTGGGCGTCGTGTTCTCGTCGGCCGACGCCATGGAGGGGCCGATCGCGTTCGCCGAGAAGCGCCCGCCCAAGTGGCAGGGCAAGTAGCACCGACGAAGCCGACGTGCTCGCACCCGCGCTCGATACCGTCCGCCTGACCCTCCACGTCCTGGCCGCCACCGTCTGGGTCGGTGGCCAGCTCGTCATGGCCGGCCTGGTGGGCCCCGCCCGCACCATCGGCAACGACGCACCCCAGGTCCTCGCCCGCGCCTTCGCCCGGCTGGCCTGGCCGGCCTACGTGGTGCTGCTCGCCACCGGCATCTGGAACGTCACCGCCGTCCACGCCTCCTCCCAGGACTCGGCGTGGAAGGCCGTGCTGATGGCCAAGATCGTCGTGGTCCTCCTGGCCGGCGTCGCCGTGTTCCTCCACCAACGGGCGACGTCGAAGGCCCAGCTGGCCCTCTGGGGCTCGGTCGGCGGCCTGGCCAGCGTCGCGGCCCTGGTCATGGGCGTCCTGCTGGCCGGCTGACCCCGGCGGGCCGTCTCCCGGTGGCGCACCCCGCCTTCCGACGCCTGCGGTACCGGGGGGTGGGAATAGGTCTAACCTGGAAGGCAGTTCACCGGTTCCTCATCCCAGGTGAAGGAGAGTCGCATGCTTGCTGATCTTTTCGGTGCCGACCTGATCGTCGTCGTCATCATCGTGGCCGTACTGCTCGTGGGCGGGACGCAGATTCCCAAGCTGGCCCGCAGCCTCGGCTCGGCGAAGAACCAATTCGAGCAGGGACTGAAGGAAGGCCAGAAGGACGGCCAGGCCGACGCGGCGTCGAAGAACGGCACCGCCGCGGCCAGCGACGCCCCCGCCCCGGCCCCGGCGCCGGCACCCCCGGCCGAGGGCCAGTCGCAGTCACAGTCGCAAAGCAGCTGAACCGGCGCAACGCGGACGCCGCTGCGCCGACGCAGCGCCGGCGCCCGCGACTGACGGCCTGATGTACCGGCGCCGATCGGGCGCCGACCACCTTGTGGGGGGCCCATGACATCCGACGTCTTGTCCGTGGCCGAGCGGCTCTGGAACGGCGAGCTGTCGACGTCCACCTTCCACCCGGTCGACCACATGGGCGGGTTCGTCGAGATCACCGACGGCGTGGGGTTCTGCCCGTCCTTCGCCAACGTCTCCTCGTTCGCCACCGACGACGGCCTCGTGCTCGTCGACACCGGCAGCGCCCCCCTGGCCAAGATCGTCCACGACGACATCCGCACCTGGAGCGCGGACCGCCTCCACACCGCCGTCTACTCGCACGGCCACATCGACCACGTCTTCGGCGTGCCGGTGTGGGAGGCCGAGGCGCAGGAGCAGGGTTGGGCGGCCCCGCAGGTGATCGCGCACCACGCGCTGCCGGCGCGCTTCGACCGCTACATCTTCACCGCCGGCTACAACACCATCATCAACCGCCGCCAGTTCGGCTTCACCGACCTCAACTGGCCCACCGAGTACCGCTACCCCGACCGCACGTACCACGACACGTTGGACATCTCGGTCGGCGGGGTCGGCTTCGCCCTGCGCCACGAGAAGGGCGAGACCGACGACCACACCATCACGTGGCAGCCCGAGACGCGGGTCCTGTGCTGTGGCGACCTCTTCATCTGGGCCTCGCCCAACGCCGGCAATCCGCAGAAGGTGCAGCGCTTCCCGCGCGAGTGGGCCGCCGCCCTGCGCCGGATGCTCACCCTCGACGCCGAGTTCCTCCTCCCGGGCCACGGGTTCCCCGTCATCGGGGCCGACCGGGTGCGCCAGGCGCTCACCGACACGGCCGACATCCTCGACTCGCTGGTCGACCAGACGCTCGAGGTCATGAACGCGGGCGGGCGCCTCGACGACGCCATCCACAGCGTCCGCCCCCCGGCCGCGCTGGCGGCACGGCCGTACCTCCAGCCCGTCTACGACGAGCCCGAGTTCATCGTCCACACGGTGTGGCGCCAGTACGGCGGCTGGTGGGACGGCAACCCCGCCACCCTCAAGCCCGCGCCCGAGCGGGCGTTGGCGACAGAGCTGGCGGAGCTGGCCGGCGGGGCGGGCGCGCTCGCCGAGCGGGCGCTCGAGCTGCTGGCGGTGGCGAGCGACGCGCCCGAGACCGGGTCCGGCGACGCCGACGCCGACGGGGCGTTGCGCCTGGCCGGCCACCTGGCCGAACACGCCTGGCTCGCCGCGCCGGCCGACCCGGCGATCCAGCGGGCCCGCCAGCAGGTCTTTGCCGCCCGCGCCGCCCGGGCCACCTCGACCATGGCCCGGGGCGTCTTCAACTGGGCGGCGAACGAGTCGGGGGACGCGCAGCCGCACGCCCACTGACGCCCCGGGGGCCGCAACGCCCTTGGGCTGCGCATTTCGTGTTTTTTGGGCCGGTTCGATAGTGTCGCCGCCGTGGACTCGTCGCTGACCGGCCCTACGACAGGCACGCCCGAAAACCCAGGTCACAGCACCAAGAGTCCCCGCCGTCGTCGGCTGGCCGTTGCCGGGACCATCCTCGGGGCGCTCCTGCTCACCGGCTGCCAGCTCCCGACCTTCGGCGCCTACAAGGGCGCCACCACGCAGGCCCGCTCGACGTTCCACCTCTGGCAGGGCTTCTTCATCGCCGGCCTCATCGTCGGCGGCTTCGTGCTCCTGCTGATCCTGTGGGCCATCTTCCGCTACCGGAAGCGCTCCGAGGACATGCCGCGTCAGACGCAGTACCACACGCTCACCGAGATCATCTACACGGTGGCGCCGATCCTGACGGTGATCGGCCTGTTCGTCGCGACCGTCATCGTCGAGAACGAGGTGACGGCGGTCGAGCCGCACCCCGTATACGACCATCCACATCTTCGCCTTCCAATGGGGCTGGGAGTTCCAGTACGACAACGGCGTCAAGATCATCGGGCAGACGACCGATGCGCCGACGATGGTCCTGCCGACCAACGAGACCGTGCGCGTCTACCTGCGCTCCTACGACGTGCTGCACGGCTTCTACGTCCCCGAGTTCAACTTCAGCCGCTACGCCAGCCCGGGCTACTGGACGTCGTTCGACCTCAACGTGCTGCACAACGGCGTGTATCGAGGCCAGTGCACCCAGTTGTGCGGCCTCTACCACTCCTTGATGTTCTTCAACGTCCGTTCGGTCTCGCCGGACGCCTACCAGACCTGGCTGCGCACCGAGGGGACGTTCCAGCGGAACCACCCGAACTCGATCGGCCAACTGCCGAGCTCGGTGCACGCGAACATCAACGGCACGGCGCCGAACTACTCTGGCAATTCGGGCAACTCCGGGACGGGCAACACCGGCAACACGGGAGGTGCGTTCTACGGTGACTGACGTCATCGCCCCTGGCGGCGCACAAGAGCTCGAGGTCCACCCCCCGCCGCACGTCCCGGCCGACGGTCACGACGCCCACGCTGGGCACGAGGACCACGGGCCGACCGGCATCCTCAAGTGGCTGACGTCGACCGACCACAAGGTCATCGGCCTCAGCTACATGATCACGTCGGTCGTGATCTTCTACATCGCCGGGATCATGGCCCTGTTCATGCGGCTGCAGCTGGCGTCGCCGCACTCGTCGCTCCTCAGCTTCTCGCAGTTCAACGAGCTGTTCACCATGCACGGCAGCCTGATGCTGTACCTGTTCGCCGGCCCCTTCGCGTTCGGTGGCCTGGCCAACTTCATCGTGCCGTTGCAGATCGGCGCGCCCGACATGGCCTTCCCGCGCCTCAACGCACTGAGCTACTGGCTCTACCTGACCGGCTCCATCACCATGATGATGGGCTTCTTCGTCGCCGGCGGCGCCGCCCAGTTCGGCTGGGTGGCCTACGCCCCGCTGTCGAGCGCGACCAGCTCGCCGGGCGCGGGAGGCGACGTCTGGATCATGGCGCTCGCCCTGACCGGGTTCTCCGCCATCTTCACCGGCGTGAACCTGTGCGCCACCATCTTCTACCTGCGCGCGCCCGGCATGACGATGTTCCGCATGCCGATCTTCACCTGGAACATGCTCGTGACCGGGATCCTGATCCTGATCGCCTTCCCGGTGCTGACGGCGGCGCTGATCATGCTCTTCTGCGACCGCCACTTCGGCACGCACATCTATACGGCGGTGGGGTGTCATCTCGCCAATGGTTCCGTCGCGCCCTCGTGCGGTTCCCCGTTGTTATGGCAAAACCTCTTCTGGTTCTTCGGCCATCCAGAGGTCTATATCCTCGCCCTGCCGTTCTTCGGCATCGTCACCGAGATCCTGCCCGTCTTCTCACGGCGCCCGGTGTTCGGCTACAAGGGCATGGTCTTCGCCACCATGGCCATCGCGGCCCTGTCGACCGGCGTGTGGGCGCACCACATGTTCACCACCGGCGCCGTGCTGCTGCCGTTCTTCTCGTTCCTCAGCCTGCTGATCGCGGTGCCCACCGGCATCAAGTTCTTCAACTGGATCGGCACCATGTGGCATGGGCAATTGACGTTCAACACGCCCATGCTGTTCAGCCTCGGCTTCCTGTTCGCGTTCTTGATGGGCGGCGTGACCGGCATCATGCTGGCCTCGCCGCCGATCGACTTCGCCACCCACGACACCTATTTCGTCGTGGCCCACTTCCACCAGGTGCTGTTCGGCACGGCCGTCTTCGCCGGCTTCGCCGGTCTCTACTACTGGTATCCCAAGATGTTCGGCCGCATGCTGCGCGACAGCCTGGGCAAGTGGCACTTCTGGCTGATGTTCATCGGCTTCTGGGTCACGTTCATGCCCCAGTACGTCGTGGGCCTGCTGGGCATGCCGCGCCGGGTGGCCGTCTACCCGTCGAACCTGGGCTGGCAGAGCTACAACATCGTCTCGACGGTGGGCGCGTTCATCATCGGGGTGTCGTTCCTGTTCCTCCTCATCAACTTCGTCGTGTCGTGGCGCAAGCCCGATCCCGGCCGGGAACAACCCCTGGGACGCCCACACGCTCGAGTGGTTCACCACCTCGCCGCCGCCGCACCACAACTACACGCACCTGCCGCCGATCCGCTCGGAGCGCCCGACGTGGGACTACAACCACCCCGACCACATCACGGTCCCCCATACGCGGTCGGGCCACTCGAACGGCAACGGGCACGCCAACGGAAAGGTCAAGGCCGGCGTATGAAGGTCTCGGCGGTGTTCCTGCTCTTCCTCGGCGTCTTCTTCGGGCTCATCGGCCTCTGGTACTGGTTCTGGAGCTACGAGGACGGCGGCGGCGTGATGCTGCTCGGCGCGACGCTGCTCGGCTTCCTCCCGGGCCTCTACTACTACTTCTGGCACCGGCGCTTCCACGGCCACAAGTACTTCTTCATCGGCAAGATCGACCCGGTCGGCGACCGGCCCGACGACCGCGAGGACGCCGAGATGGCCGACGGCGCCGGCACCATCGACTCGTTCCCCGGCTCGTCCATCTGGCCCTTCGTGATGGGCATGGGCGCCTTCGGCACCGTGCTGGCCCTGGTCTTCGGGAGCTGGCTGGCCTTCATCGGCGTCCCGCTGATCCTCACCGCGCTGATCGGCGTCACCGCCGAGAGCCGGCGCGGCGGCACCGTCTGAACCTGACGCTGACGCGGCGCTGACCTGACACTGCGACTCACCTGACGCGGCCCGGCCCGACCGGCTTTCACCCGCAGGCCGGTCGTCGGCCAGAACACGCAGAAGGCCCCGGTACCCTGGGCTGATGCCCCCGCCAGCCCCCACCGGCGCCCTGTCACGGGCGCTCGTTGCCCTCATCGCCGTGGCCACGGGGGCCATCGTGGCGAACCTCTACTACGCCCAGCCGCTGCTGCACCGCATCGCCGAGGGCTTCCACAGCGGTCCGGGCGAGACCTCGTGGGTGATCACGGCGACCCAGGTCGGGTACGCGGCGGGGCTGCTCCTCGTCGTCCCGCTCGGCGACCTCCACCCGCGCCGCACGCTCGTCGTGCGGCTCTTCTGCCTCGATGCGGTCGCCCTCGTCGCCTCGGCGCTCGCCCCGAGCCTGTGGTTCTTCGCCCTCGCCTCCCTCGCCGTGGGCGCCGCCTCGGTGGCCGGCCAGGTGATGATCCCGTTCGCAGCCGACCTGGCGCCGGCGGAACGGCGCGGGCGCGTGCGTGGCGCGCATCATGACCGGGCTCCTGCTCGGCATCCTGCTCGCCCGCACGGTCTCGGGCTTCGTGGCCCAGGCCACGGGCGGCTGGCGCGGCATCTACTGGCTCTCCGCCGGCCTCATGCTCTGCTTCGCCCTGATCCTCTGGCGCGCCCTGCCCGCGGAGGGCCCGCGTCCGCACCACACCTACCGCGCCCTGGTCGGCACCTCGCTGCGCCTCCTCGTCACCGAGCCGGTGCTGCGCCGCCGCGCCTGGCACGGCGCCGTGGCCTTCGGCGCCTTCAGCGTGCTGTGGACGACGATCGCGTTCCTGCTGTCGGCCAGCCCGTACCGCTACTCCTCGGCCGTCATCGGTCTGTTCGGCCTCGTGGGCGCGGGCGGGATCGTGGCCGCCAACGTCGCCGGGAAGCTGGCCGACTCGGCCCGCGTCGACACTGACCACCGTGGTCGCCGGCGTGCTCCTCCTCGGCTCGTTCGCCCTCCTGTGGGCCGGGCGGACGTCGCTGGCCGCGCTGATCGCCGGCATCGTGGTCCTCGACATGGGCACCCAGGGCATGCAGATCACCAACCAGGCCGTGATCTACGCCCTGCGCCCCGACGCGCGCAGCCGCATCACCAGCGCGTACATGGTCTGCTACTTCATCGGCGGCGCCATCGGCTCCTTCGCCGCCGGCACCCTCTACGCCACCCACGGTTGGGCCGGCGTCTGCCTGCTGGGCGTGGGCTTCGGCGTGGCCACCCTCGCCCTGTCGGCCTACGAGTGGGCGCGGCCGCTCCCGAGCCACGGGACCGTGGCGGCCCCGACCGAACACCATGCACACCCTGGGCCGGCCGTCCCGGCGGTGGCACCGGCGACGGCGCCCACGACCGACCGCTGATCAGTCCGTCAGGCGCTCCGTCAACACGACGGAGACTCGGTCGCCCACGTCCTTGCCGATCTGCTTGCGCAGCTCCGCCTTCATCGGGAGCTTGTGCGTCCCGTCGCCGAGGGCCATGAACGAGCTCCGGAAGGGCTGGCCGTCGACGGTCCCGCGGACCTTCACCAGCCCTCGGGTGCCGAAGAACTCGGCCGAGCCGGGCAGCACGACGTAGGCCCAGCCACCTTTGCCGGGCGCGCGCACGATCGGCGCGGTGAAGCGCTTGTCCAGCTTCACCGGGCGACGCCCTCCATGACCTTGAGCTGGTTCCCGTCCAGATCGCGCACGATGAACATCGCCGGTACCCCGGGCCACGCCAGCAGCTCGTCGGTGTCCACCCCCGCCGCGGCCAGGGCGGCGTGGTCGGCCTCGGCGTCGGCCGTCGTCAAGGTGATGCGGGTGTCCACGCCGACCGGCCCGCCCTCGCCGGCGGCCACCAGGGCGACCGGGACGCGGCCGCCGGGCGCCGCCACCTGGACCCAGCGCCCACCGTCGCGCAGCGCGCACGTCGAGGCGCACCTCGAATCCGAAGTGGTCGACGTAGAAGCGCACGGCGCGCTCCTGGTCGGAGACGGGGACGGCGACCCCGCCGACATCGGTGATGTGCGTGGCAGTCATCGAGGGTTCCTTTCGCTCAGGCGTAGCGGAGCGAGCCGGGCGTGGTGAGCAGTTCACCCGACTCGAGCCAGGTCTTGAGCCCCGAGAGGATCATCGGCCAGCCGCCGAAGATCTGCGAGTTGGCGCCCTCGCGCATCTGGTCGTGCGTCAAGGTGAGGTGACACGAGTCGCCCACCTCTTCGATCTCCCACGTGACCCGCGTCGACGCCCTCGGCGCGCACGTCGTCGTCCCACAGGCAGGCCATGGTGTGCACCAGGCGGCGCGGCGGGTCGACCTCGAGGACCTCGCCCTCGCCGAGATGCACGCCGTGCGTCTCGACGTCCACGCTGAGCGGCGAGCCCACCTTCCACTCCGAGTTCACCGCGGCGCCGAAGTTGTACTTGGCCCGGATCTCGGGGTTGACGATGGCGTCCCAGAGTTGCTCGGGCGTCGTCTTGATGAAGATCTCGTACACCTTTTCCATTTGCCTCTCCAATCTGTCCTTGATCTCGCTCAGCCCTGCCACCCAGGGCTCGGAGTACTTGCTGACCCAGCGGTCGTGGATGAGGCGGATCGGCACCGGATTGAGGAAGTGGAGCTTCTCCCGGCCCCGTCGCCGCGTCACGACGAGCCCGGCCTCCTCTAGCACCTTGAGGTGCTTCATGACCCCGAAGCGGGTCATCGAGAACTTCTCTTCCAACATGCCCAGGGTCTGGCCGTCCTGGCGGAACAGCTCGTCGAGCAGCTCCCGCCGGGTGGGATCGGCCAGTGCCTTGAACACTTCATCCACCCCAGGGACTATATGTGACCTTTTAGTCACATGTCAAGACCCCTCCTGCCCGGCCGCCGCATCGGCCCGCCGGAGCGCTACAGGCGGGCCTCGAAGACCTCCCACTCACCCGGGATGCCCTTGAGCTGCGGCCTTGCCCCGCTCCTCGAAGCGGACGCCGCTCTGGGCGCACGCGCGCGCGCACGGCGTCGGAGACGAGCACCTGGCCCGCCTCGGCGCGCGGCACAGAGCCGCTGCGCGAAGTGCACGGCCAGGCCGGACAGGTCGTGGCTGCCCATCCGCGAGACCTCACCCACGTGCACGCCGGCCCGCAGTTCGAGGCCCAGCCCGGCGATCGACTCCATGGCGGCTTGCGCGCAGCGGATCGCATCCTCGGTCTCTTCGAACGCGACGAGGAAGCCGTCGCCCGTGCACTTCACCTCCTTGCCGTTGGTCTTCTTGATGTGGCGCCGGACCCGCTCGTTGTGGCGGTCGATGAGCTCGCTCCAGCGCTCGTCACCCAGCGAGGCCGCCATCGGGGTCGAGTCGACGATGTCGGTGAACAGCATGGTCGTCGTCATGCGGTCGACGAAGAGCGTGCGGGTGCCCGTGACGAATGGTTCGACGACGTCGATGACGGGGTCGGCGTCGTTGCGCAGGAAGATCTGGTCGCGACCGGGCACGAGGGCGAGGCGGGCACCAGGGATCGCCTCGGCGAGGTAGCGCCCGAACGACGCCGGCATCATGAAGTTGTCCTCGAGGTGGATGACCAGTGTCGGCGCCGCGATCGAACCGAGCACGGGGCGAATGTCCAGGTCGCGGTTCATGTGGAAGAGCGTCACCGCCTGGTTGCGGCTCGTCGAGTTCAGCTCGAGCCGCCGCGGCTCGATCTCGGGCCGCGGCTTCGACCAGTAGTTCGTGATCGTGCCCTGCCCCCAGTCCTCGCGATAGCGCTCCTCGAGTTGGGCGAAGACATCGTCGCCGAACCCGATCGGGTAGTCGGGAGCCTTGCCGAGCCGCGCCCAGCCGTTGCAGAGGACCAGGCGCTGCACCGGATGGCGGCGACGCGTACACGGCGGCGACGGCCGCTCCGTTGTGCGTCCCGAAGAGCACCGGATCGCTGACCCCGGCCGCCTCGATCACCGCCTCGAGGTCGGCCACCAGGTCGTCGACGGTCGGCACGGCCGACGGGTCGATGGGGTCCGAGTACCCCATGCCCACCTGGTCGAAGGTGATGAGGCGGCTGAAGCTGGCGAAGCGGCGGAACCCACGGGCGGACGCATGCTCCTCCCAGGCCAGCGTCGGCGCGAACGAGCCCCCCACGTAGACGATGTCGGGCGGACCGGTCCCCGCCACCTGGTACGCCAGGTGCACCCGGCCCCGTTGGGCGAACTGGATGGGGGGCGCGGCGAGCACCGCTATCGACCTCTGATCTCGGGCCGCCGGCGCATGGATGAAGTGTGGCACCCGGCGTTGGGTGGGGAAAGCCTTGTCGCCCTCGCCTCAGCAAGTCCCCGGCACGTCACATGGCCATTGCACTACAGTCTGCGTGCATGCCAGCCGTCGTCGTCATGCCCAAGGCCAACGAAGCTCTCGGCTCCCCCGGCGAGGGGAATTACCTGGCGGCCCGGGCCGCCCTCGAAAATGCCGCGACGATCCGCGAGGCCGTCGAGAGCGGAGGCCTGCTCGAGGGGTTCCCCGAGGACATCCAGCGCGAGGCACGAGCCGTGCTCGACGCCCTGCCCGACGACGTCAACCGCGGGGTGCTCGAGGCGCTCCGGGACGCCTTCGAGAGCGGCGCGGCCGTCGAGGTCTTCTGGGAGGAGAACACGGCCGACTCGGGGATCAGCCACCGGGTCGGGGCCGAAACCGAGCGCGTCACCATCACGCTGGTGACGCCGCACGGCCGCAACTTCTGAGGCTCGCGACGCCTGGCGTCGCGAGCAGCGCCCGCTTCCTCAGGCGCCGGATGCGCCCGCCGCGAACAGCGGCGTCAGCACGGGGCGCAACACCTGACGAAGCGACGAGCGGAACGCCTCGTCGTCGTCGACCGGGAACACCGTCTCGCGGGTAAGGACGAACGAGAGTCCCAAACGGGCCGCGATCTCCGCCAGCTCGCCTGCGTGCTCCTCGGCGATCGAGACACCGGCGGCCCGGGCCTGCGCGACCAGCAGCTGGCGCGTGAGTGCGATCAGCGGTCCCGCCTCGGTCGTGAGGAACGGGAGGATCGTGGACGGATCGGTCCGCAACAGTTGCTCCACCAACGAGCTGCGGAGCGCGGCCAGGCCCGCCAGCGCGCCCTCGATGATGCCGTCCTCCGCCGAGCTGCTGGCGGCCGCGGCGGCGTTGATCTTTCCGATGGTGGCGCGCAACTCCCGGGCCAAGACTGCGTGCACGAGCTCGTCGCGCGTCGAGAACGCACGGTAGACGCTGGTCCGCCCGATGGCGGCCCGCTCGGCCACGTCCTCCATGCTCCAGCGCTTCAACCCGTAGGTGCGCATCAGGTGCGCGGCCGCGTCGAGGATGCGCTCCTCGGGCGATCCGGCCACGGACACGACCGCAAACGCCCCCAGCATCGGCTCGAGCTCCACGGTGACCTTGCGTCTCGCCATCGTCAGGCCGCCCGCTCTGGCCGCTCGGCCCGGACGCGCCGCCACCCCTCGAGCGCGCGGGCTGCCAGCGCACCGGACTCGGGAACGATCGGCCAGGCGTTGCGCACCGCGAGCTCCAAGCCGTCGAGCGCGACGGCGTCGACCGCGGACCATTCGATCCCGAACCGAGCCGCGCACCAACGGCGGCAGGCCACCGAAGGCGCAGACCCGCACCACCCTGAACACCGAGTGTCGGGCCAACGCCGTCTTGGCCAGCGGGCGCAGCAGGGTGAGCTGGGGCGGCAGCAGGGGCTCTGCACTGAGCACCGAACGCCGCAGCGAGTCGAGCACCCATTCGGCCGCCGGATTGAGCTCGAGGACCTCGGCGCAGTAGTAGTCCCATTTCTCCTGAAACGCGGCGCGGTCGGCGGGCACCGAGCGGTCGCTCACCCCGTAGCGGCGGTACCACTCCACCCCTTCTTGGTACAGCTGCTCGCGCTCGTCGGGCGTCAGGCGATGACGGTCGAAGCGATCCGCCACCTGCTCGGCCATGTACTGGAACGTGGCGTGGGCCCACCAGAAGGTCTCGGGGTCGAGCGCGTGATAGCGGCGGCCCCGGTCGTCCGTCCCCTTGATGGTGCGGTGGAAGTCGCGGACCTCGCGGCCGGTGGTCGGCGCCGCCTCCGGGCCCGTCGTAGACGGCGCCCAGGATCCGCGGCAGCGACCGGAAGACCCGGCCGTAGGGATCCCCGAAGAAGTCCGAGTGCTCCAGCACGCCGGCCCCGATCGCCGGGTGCATGAGCTGGAGGAGCCCGATGGTGGCCCCCATGAACGCGATGCGGGTGTCCCCGGCCCAGCGCCAGAGCAGCGAGTCGGGACCCAGGTCGATGCGGCCCGGCCCCGGGCCGGGCGGCGTGGTGACGTCCTCGTGGTACATAAACACATTATATGTACGGACAGTCCAGCCGTGAAAAGTTGTCGCAGGGCAGGGCTAAGACTCGGGGCATGGAAAACCGCCTCTCGCTCGTGACCCTCGGCGTGGCCGACACCGGCCGGGCCCGTGCCTTCTACGAAGCGCTGGGCTGGTCCGGCATGTCTCCCGATGGCGACGTCGTGTTCTTCCAGGCCGGCGGCATGATCCTGGCTCTCTGGGGCCGGGACAAGCTGGCCGAGGACAGCCGGGTCGAGGACCACGGTGGCTGGGGCGGCGTCACGTTGGCCTACAACGTCGGGTCGCCGGCCGAGGTCGACGCGGTGCTGGTCGACGCGGCGGCCGCCGGCGCGGCGATCGGGCGTCCCGGGGGCCGCCACGTTCTGGGGCGGCTATTCGGGGGTGTTCATCGACCTCGACGGGCACCCGTGGGAGGTCGCGCACAATCCCGGCTGGGTGCTGGCGGCCGACGGGAGTGTGCACCTCCCGGACTGAGCCTCACTCAGCTGAAGTGATCGGCGTGCTGCACGCGCCCGTCGCTGCGGGTGAAGAGCACGTCGTTGTACCCCTGTCCCGGACCGACCATCTCGAAGGTCAGAGGTGGCACGAACGAGAGGTACAGCGCCCGCCTTCCTGAAGCGTGCGGGTCGTTCGGAGGTGGCGTCGCATGCAGGGTGTGTCCGTAGTGCACGGTGACATCGCCCGGCTCGGTGGTGACGGCCACCACGCGGTGGCTCTGTGCCTCTCGAGCGCTCGGCAGTCGGGAGGTCCCTCGGTGCGAGCCCGGGATCATCTGGAGTTGGCCGCTGGATTCGGTCGCAGCATCGAGTTGGATTCCGACGTTGAGCATGGGGCACTTCACGGGATGGCCGCCCATGCCGCAATCGCGGTGCCAAGGAAGGTCGGCCAGGCCGCTTTCGGCTCCCGGCACCTTGATGACGACGCTGTTCCCGTCGAGGCGGTCCTGCGCATCTCTCGAGTTCGGGACCTCCCAGGGCGGCGATGTCGAGGAATCGAGGGTCGGCTCCCAACCCGGCGATGCGGGCGGAGCCTTCGTTGAGGTAGTTCACCCGGTTGCACACCTCGCGCCCGCCCACCGTCGTCCACCACGACTTGCGGTCATCCGGTCGCGCCGTGCGGAGGGCGTCGTTGACGTCGGACCTCAGCGCTTCGATCTCGGCGGCGTCCAAGACAGCACGGAGATGCACGAAGCCAACCTGCTCGAGGAAGCTCTTCATCTCCATCGCCGGGTCCTCGAGGGTGTAACTCTTCGTAAGATCTATTTCGCAGCCGGATCCATCCACGATGGGGACCGGCTGGTCGAGGTCGAACAGCGCTTGACCGCTGAAGGCCACTCGCAGCGACGGCTCCCAGCGCGCCATTTGGCCGAAGCTTCCGCTACGGACCGTGAGCTGGTCGGCGTACAAGAGGGCGAAGCACGTCTTGAGCTCCAACGCAAAGGCACACCACGCGTCTGGGACACCTCGACGACGGTCTGCGCCGCGTCGATGCCGCGCTGGACCGAGAACGTCGTTCCCTCGGGCACGTAGGTGTAGGCCCGCCCATCAGGAAGCTGAAACCCCAGGGGGCGGAGGACTTTGGCATCGGCGTCGGAGAAGACGACTGCCCGCTCACGGAGTCGCCCGGGCAACTCCTCCAGGTGGAACCGGTCGAAGTCGATCGAGCCGAATCGTTCCTGCTCCACGACCGAAATGTAGCAGTCGATCTTCTGCCTCTCGCACTGCCATTCGACGATGGTCGTGCCGGACGCTGTCACCGAACAGGCCGGCGCGGATCACCGGAATCGGTCATCGTTGGTCCATGACGTCGGCCGAATCAGCCGATCCGAAGTACGGCGTTGTCCGCCGCTTCGTCCGCTGGATGTTCCTCAACCGTCGGACCGGCCGCATCACCGTGGCCCAGTGGCCAAACGTCTCCCTGTCGGCCTTCTTGGTCCTCACTCTTGCGTTGCACTTGTCCCACCCCAAAGGAACAACCGAAAACGTACTTCGCGCCTTTGCGGATGTGGCCCTTTTCATATGGGCGGGCGATGAGTTGGTTCGTGGAGTCAATCCGTTCCGAAGGATCCTTGGCCTGGTGGTGATCGGCGTGACCATTGTCAGCTTGACCCTCTAGGTGCATCCCGCTGTCCGGCCACCGAAGGAGTCGTTGCCCTCGAGGGCAGCGTGACGCCTACTCGATCGATGTTGGCCACCGCGCCGAGACCCACGAGCTCCAGCTGGTGTAGCCAGCCGGGGGCGGGTCGGTCTCGGCCCCACCGAGCTCCGCATCGTCTGGAGGCTGGAAGAGGAGCCGGTACGCAGCGAGGTCTTCGTCGCTGATGTGGAAGGTCGTCTCGCCATCATTTGACGCTCGACCATCACGGCGACGTCGCTGCTCGTCTTCGTCGATCTCGAGATAGACGAGCTCGCACGACGCCCCCGCCGCCGCGGCCAGGACTCGGAGGGCAGTTCGTTCGTCCTTGCCCCAGACGCCGAAGTCCAAGACGACATCGATACCTTTGCGCAGGGTACGAAGTGCCAGCCAGACGAAGCGCCCCTCGAGAACGTCCCGCTTGCCGTCAGCGTCGTGATGGCCGAACAGCGGGATCATCCACTCGTCGGGGGTCAGCCGCAGGGCCCGGCGTTCCTCCTCGATCTGCTTGGCCCGAGTGCTCTTGCCGGAGGCCGGAAGCCCGACCATCACGTAGAGCGTCGGTGATGTCTGCCTCACGTCCCCATTGTGCCCCGGGGCCATATTCAGTCAGTCGGCAGCAACACCATGACCCCGGTCGATCAGGTCAGACGGCGCACGTCGCCGCCCCGCAGCGCTAGTCGGTGGTCGCACCCACCCGGTTGGCGGACGGGCGTCGCCGCCAGGTGTCGACACAGCCCGACGAGCAGAAGAGCACCACCGAGCCGCGGACGTCGTGCGCGATCTCCTCGGCCGTGTCGTGCGAGAGCGGCAAACCGCAGATGGGATCGCGCGCGCCGTCCTCGCCGGCCTGCGCCATGCGGAGGTTCGATGCGGACACCGGTTTTTCCACGCCGCGCAGGCTGACCGGCGTCTCGCTCACGGCCACACCCCAACTGGGGAGGTGCTCCATGACAGAAGGTGCCGCCCACGCCTCGGCGGCCGGCGCCAGATCGCACAGGCGTGCCGCGACGTTCACGCAGTGCCCGATGTAGTCGTCGCCCTCCATGAGGATGACCTCACCCGACGCCACGCCCGAGCGGATCGACACCGTTCCCACCGGTCCCGAGACCTCGGTCACGACGTGGTGGATCTCCAGGATGGTCTCGAGCAGCGGTCGGGTGTCCACGCAGACGAGCATGGCGCCGTCACCCAGCCACTTGGCGATCCTCACGCCCCGGCGGGCGCAGATGTCTCGCAGCAGGGCCCGGAACGCGGTCAGCACGTCGACGGCGCGCTCATCGCCCTCCACCTCGGTCAAGGTCGTGAACCCCGAGACGTCGATGAAGGCGAAGCTGCGGTGCACGCGCACCCCCCGATCGTGCCATGCGCCCCAGGTCGGCGCCCAATTCAGATCGGCCGCAGACCGGCGGATACGAGCCCGATCCCCCACGGACCTGGCCCTACGATGGCGCCGATGAAGTCGATTCCCCTCAGGCGAACGCGACCTTGTCGGCGGCCGGCGTGCTGAGGGATTGAAGGTGGGACAGCTCGACGGGAAGGTCGTGCTCCTGAGCGGGGGCGCCTCGGACATCGGGCGCGCGACCGCAGGGCTGCTCGCCGACGAAGGTGCCGCCGTTGTCGTGGGGGACGTCACCGCGGAGGCGGCGTCGGAGGTGGCGCGCGACATCACGGATGCCGGGGGACGCGCGCTCGGACTGCACTGCGACGTGCGCGACGAGGACTCGGTTGGCGCGTTCGTCGACCGGGCGGTGGCCGCGTTCGGCGGGGTGGACTGCGTCGACCACAACGCGGCTTGGAGCCACGCGCGGCTCGACACCGATGCCGTCGGTGTCGACCTCGGCGTGTGGGAGCGGGCCATCGAAACGACGACCCGTGGTGCGTTGCTTCTGGCGCGCCATGCCATCCCGGCCATGGCGACGCGGGGCGGAGGATCCTTCGTCACGATCTCGTCGGGCACCAGCACCATCGGCGAGTCGACGCGGGTGGCCTACGGCGTGTCCAAGGCTGCGCTCAATCAGCTCACCCGCCACCTGGCCGTCCGTTACGGGCGCGACGGCATCCGCGCCAACGCGATCGCCCCCGGCTTCATCCTCACGGCCACCGCCGCCACCAACGTGCCCGATGACGTCCAGCGCCGCCTGGCCGACGCCAATCCCACCCGTCGGCTCGGGACGCCCGCCGACATCGGCCGGGTCGTCGTGTTCTTGTGCAGTGACGCCTCGTCCTACGTGAACGGCCAGGTGCTGCACGTGGACGGCGGGCACCAGATCGCCGGGATGATGTAGGTGCGCCGTGGCTGAAGCTCCCAGGGTCGCGCTCGTCACCGGCGCCAGCCGGGGCATCGGGCGCTGCGCCGCCGTCGCCCTGGCTCGCCGGGGCTTCGACGTCGTCATCACGGCGCGTACGGTCCGCGAGGGCGAGGGCCGGGCCCACGCGTCGAGCGTGCTCGTCGAGGCCGAGCCGATGCCGATCGCCGGGAGTCTCGAGACGACGGCCGCCGAGATCGAGTCGCTCGGCCGCCGTTGCCTCCCCGTCGCCGATGGACCTCATGGAGCGCGCGTCGGTCGAACGGGTGGCCGACGAAGCCCTCGCCGCCTGGGGCCGTGTCGACGTGCTCGTCAACAACGCCATCTACCAGGGTCCCGGGACGATGGATCGCATCCTCGATCTCCCCCTCGAACTGGCCGAACGCTGCCTGGTCGGCGACTACCTCCACCCGTTGCTGCTCACCCAGCGGCTCTTGCCCCAGATGCTCGAGCGTGGCTCGGGCCGCCTGGTGAACATGCTCTCCGAAGCGGCCTTCACCACTCCGCCGGCGCCGGCCGGCGCCGGAGGCTGGGGCGTGGCCTACGCCGCCGCCAAGGCCGCCTTTCATCGCGTCACCGACATGTGCCACGTCGAGTTCGCCGATCAGGGCGTCTTGGCCTTCTCCGTCGCGCCGGGCCTCACCCTCACCGAATCGATGCGCGCGTCGGGCACGGACCAGGTGCTCGTGCAGGCCGGCCACGTGCCCGCACCGCCCGAGGTCGCGGGCGAGGTGGTCGCGTGGCTCGGCGACGACCCGGGTGCCGTCGGCTACGCCGGCCAGATGGTGTCGTCGCGGTCGTTGTGCCGGGAGCTCGGTCTCGTCGCCGGCTGGCCGCCGCCTCGACCGGCAAAGAAGGACGTCCGAACGAACAACTAGGCGACCTGCGGCAGCCCCATCGGGTTGGGGAACGGCAGCACGCCGGTGGCCACGATCTCACGTGCGCACGCCGTCAGGGCCCCATAGAGATCGCCCAGGGCGGCGTCGCCGAGCGCAGCGAACGGGGCTGCCGCGAGCCGGTCGGTCTGCTCCTCGATCGACGCGTGCAGGGTCCGTCCGGAATCGGTGGCGCGGCCGTCGGCGTGCAGCAGCCCGCGGGCGGCGAGCTTCGACGAATCTCGCTCCCACTCCTCCTCGCTCCAGCCCCGGTTGTCCCGCAGGACCTCGGGCGGCACGGCCTTGGTCCCCGCCGCCAGCAGGTGGGCGTCGATTCCGCCCACGCCGTGCGCGACGAGCGCCGCGACGTGCCCGTCGCCCCGGTGTTCGCGCAGCGTGGTGCACGTCTGCCACGCCTCGGCCAGCCCCCCGGTCCCGAGGGCCGTGCCGATGGCCGGCCAGAGGCCGCGGTTGGCGGCGGCCATGATCCGGCCCGCGCCGTCGCAGCCGGCGACGGCGCGCCGAAGCAGGGGGAGTGCAGCCAGCAGATTGGACCGCGTCACGGCGCTGCACGCCTCGCCAAGTGCCTCCGACGCGGCGATCGCCCGCACGCGGCACAGCGTCAGGGGCGCCACGGCGTTCCAGCACCCGGGCACCGCCTTGCCCACCATCGCCGGATGGAAGTTGTAGAACGCCGCGGTGACCGGACCGGCGCCGACGTGGCCCAGTGGGGCGGCGCGCCCGGCGAAGTAGCCCGCCCAGAATCCGCGGAGCCCGGCCTCACGCAGCGCGGCCCGGCAGCCGGGATCGAAGTAGGTGACGGCGTGAACGGTTTCGAGGGCAACCCAGAGGTCCCGGGCGCCCGGCCGGCGGGCCGGCTGGCTCAGCGCGTGACCTGGCGCACGCCGGTGGGAGAGGGCTCGGTCTCCCGCCCGTCCCCGTTACCCAGCGGCTCGATGTCGATCCGCACGGGCACCGGCTCGGGGTCGATCTCCACGTGCTCGTCGTCGGCGCGCGGCGCCGATGGGACGGTGGAGTACTCGCCCTGCACCGAGCGCTGCACGATGACGGCCCGCTTGCGCTTGCCGATCCCGTGGACGCCCTGCATCTCTTTGCAGAGTTGGTAGGCCACCAGCGCCGCGACGGCCGGGATGACAAATATCGCGATGCGGAAGAACCACAGCGTCGCGTTGAGCGAGACGTGGAAGAAGTTGGCCAGGACGTCGGTGGAGCTCGCCGCAAAGAGCACGAACATGAACGTGAACATGGCGACGCCAGCTGCCGTGCGTTTCGGTCGATCACGCGGTCGATCAAGCAGGTTGTGCATGGCATTGTCACCGGTGATTCTGCGTTCTAATCCCGGATACAAGAGCCAGAGAGTGATCAGCAGCATTGGGAACAGGACAGAGGGCAGGAAGACCTCGAGCGGCACGGTATGGCCGAAGCCATTGAACTCCCACGACGGCATGATGCGCAGAGCACCGTCGAGCATGCCCATGTACCAGTCCGGCTGTACCGCGTACGAGATCTTCGACGGCTCGTACGAGCCGAACTGCCAGATCGGGTTGATCTGTGCGAAGGCACCCAGGAGTGCCGTCAGGCCGGTCACCATGAAGAGGAACCCGGTCGTCTTGGCCATGAAGGTCGGGAACATCGGCGAGCCGACCACGTTGTCTTCGGTGCGTCCTTCGCTGGCGAACTGGGTGTGCTTCTGCCGCACCAGAAGGGCGAGGTGCACGGTGATCAGACCCAGCAGGGCCAACGGGATGATCAGGACGTGGATGATGAAGAACCGGGGGATAATTGTGCCGTCACCCGGGAACTGGCCGCCCCAGAGGAACGAGACCATGTAACTGCCGATGAACGGCTGGGATTCGGCGATGGAGTAACCGATGCGCAGCCCGGTGCCCGAAATGAGGTCGTCCGGGAGCGAGTAGCCGATGAAGCCCTCGAGGACCGCCAGGACGAGCATGAAGATCCCGATGGTCCAGTTGAGCTCGCGCGGCTTGCGGAAGGCTCCGGTAAAGAAGATCCGCGCCATGTGCACGATGATGGAACCGACGAAGATGTCGGCCGCCCAGTGGTGCATCTGGCGGATGAGCAGTCCGCCTCGCACGCTGAACGAGATGTTGACGGTCGACTGGTAGGCCTCCGAGACCCGCTGACCACGCAGCGGCGCGTAGCTCCCGTGGTAGATGACCTGGCTCGCCGACGGGACGAAGAAGAGGGCCAGGAAGATGCCCGTCGCGATCAGGACGACGAAGGAGTACAAGGCGATCTCGCCGAGCATGAACGACCAGTGGTCCGGGAAGATCTTGTCGAGGAAGACTCGGCCGCCCTTGGCCACACCAAAACGCTCGTCGAGCTCGTCGACGACCTTGCTGACGTGGCCGTAGGGGCCCATGGCCTTCTTCGTGTTGCGCTTCGTCCTGGTCGCGGTGTCGCTCATGTGGTCCGCTCGAAGAATCCGGGTCCGAGGGGTTGATCATAGGGCGCCGTGGAAACGAGGTACCCCTGATCGTTGTACCCGAGTGCGAGCTGCGGCAGCGGCCGTGGCGCCGGTCCGAACTGAGGTTCCGCCCCGTTGCGGACGTTGAACATCGACTGGTGGCACGGGCATACGAGCACCTCGAGCTCCTGCTCGTAGAGCCCGACCGGGCAACCCAGATGCGTACAGACCTTGGAGTAGGCCACGTACCCGTCGGGGGTCCAGTTCTCCCGCCCGGGAATGGTCGTGAACGGCTCGTCCGACAGGCGGATCAGCACGGTCTGGTCGGTCGCGTACCCCTGCTCGGTGAAGGTCACCTGGCCGTCCTCGATGCGCAGCTGGTTGCGCGGGTAGACGGTCATGATGCCGCCGATCACCAGTGTGTCCTTTCGCACGGGCCTGCCGTTGGAGTCGACAAGGACCGTGCCCGCCTTCCACTGGCTGACGTCGAGCTCGTCCCCCGGCACCGGGCCGAGTGAGCGGATCAACGGGAACGCCGCCACGATCCCGAAGATGCCGGCGCCGGCGGCGAACAGCCCACCCAGAACCTTGCGCCGCCTGACCACGACCGCCGAACGCTCGACGAGGGCGGCCGACATCGCGTCGCGCTCGTCGGGCGTCGACGCCAGGACGTGGCGCTCCTCGACAAAGGGCCCCTGGGGCATGAGGTACTTGCCCCAGGCGGTCAGGCCGAATCCGAGTGCGAACAACCCGCCCCCGAGTGCGCCACCGAAGGTCCACGCGTTCCAGTTCTGCCAGTAGGCGGCACCGGCCAGGCCGAAGAAGATCATGGCCACCACGAGGACCACGGCGATGATGTTCTCGACGCGCTTGGGGTGGCGGGCGGCGTCGCTCATGTGCGGGTCGCTCAGCGCGGCGACCGGTATCGGGACCCGCGTGCGCGAGGGCTGGTGGTCGGCGTCGCTCACGAGCGCTCTCCGATCCAGAAGCAGACGAGGGCGAGACCGCCGACGCCGATCAACAGGGCCACGAACCCCTCAGCGACCGGCCCGACTCCACCGAGGCCGAAACCGCCGGGGTTGGTCGGATGCTGCAACCGACCGGTGACGTAGGAGGTGATGTCGCGCACCTGGGCGTCGGTGAGGTTGCCCGAGAAGCGCGGCATATTGGCCGGGCCGGTGCGGATGGCCTCGACGACCTGCTGCGGGGTGATCTGGCGGTTCTGCAGCGACGGCGCGTTGGTGTTGTACGCCAGGGCGTCGCCTGCGCCGGTGATGGTGTGGCAGGCGGCACAGTTCAGCGAGAACAGTGATGCGCCCACCGACTGGTTGGCGCCCTTCAGGTGCGGGAACGGCACCGACGGCACCGCCGGGTCGAGCGAATTGACCCACGCCGCGATCTCGAGCGCCTGCTGCGGTGTCAGGCGGGTGGGCCGGCGCTCCGCTTCCACGGCTTTGACGTCGGCGGCCGGCATGCGGCCCGAGCTGACCCAGAAGTCGACGGTTGCCGCGCCGACACCCTGGAGGTTCGGCCCGATCGTCGACTCGACTTTGCCTCCCACGATCATGGTGCCGTTCGCCGTGTTGCCGTGGCAGCTCGAGCAGGTCTGCGCGAAGAGCTGTTGCCCGGCCGCGATGTACGACGTGGGCGGGTTGGCATACGTGATCGAACTGTTGCCGTAGGAGAGCAAGTTGCCGCCGTGGCAGAGCAGATTGGTGCTGGTGAACGGGTTCCCGGTATTGGGTCTGGGGCTCACGCCCTTGGTGTTGACGCTGCCGCACGCCTTCAGGACCTGCTTGGTGTTGGTCGAAACTTGCGATGCGTCGGTGTGCCCGCTCGCCCCCGCACCGCTGCCCGGGAAGAACACGGCCAGCGACGCCATGGTGGCGACGGTCAGCAGTCCAGCCGGAAGCAGGAACTGGCTACGGAACTTCCTCGTGAGTGGTGCGCGCACGCCTCTCATGCCTACTTGAGAAGGAACAAGCAACTGTAGAGACCGACCCAGACAATGTCGACGAAGTGCCAGTAGTAGGAGACCCCTTGGATGGCGGAGAGCTCGCCGGGGTCGCCACCGATATCACCGCGCATTCGGCCGAGCAGGAAGACCATCGCCACCAACCCGATGAAGACGTGCAGACCGTGCAGGCCCGACATGATGTAAAAGAGCGAGCCGTACGAGTTCGTGTACCAGCGCGTCGAGGAGAACAGCCACTCGAACACCTGGTTCCCCAGGAAGGCCACGCCCAGGATGATCGTGGCCACGATCCAAATGCGAGCCGATCGCCGCTTTCTCCATTCGGACTGGTACACGGCGTACTGCATGGTGAAGCTCGACGACACGAGCACCAGGGTGAAGATGCCCGCACGGAGAACGTCGAGGTCGGTCCCGGCCGGGGGCCATGGGCCCACGGTGTTGGCCCGGATGGTGAAGAAGGCGGCGAACAGGCCGCTGAAGAACATCAGCTCGGAGCCGAGCCAGATCATGACGCCGATGGCCAGCATCGGCGGGCGGTCGTGAACGATCTTCCCTTGGGGCGCGGGGACCTCCGCCGAAACAGCCTGCGTCACAGCGCAATTTCTAGTCGACCCAGGGCCGGAGTCGCCAATAAGCAGGTGAAGGCGCTGCGACCCCGGAGCAGCTGGTGAATTCCCAGGTCAGTGAAGGTCGACGGGCAAGGGATCCGCGTGGAGAATGGTCAGCCGCTTGGTTGGCCTCGTCATCGCGACGTAGAGGGTGCGCAACCCCCGTGTCGTGGCCACCGGCGGGGCCTCCCCGGCCGGCTCGTCACCTACGGACGCGATCAGGGCGGGCTCGACGACGATCACCGAGTCGAATTCGAGACCGTTCGTCTCGTCGGCGGGGAGTAGGACGAGGCCGGCCGCCAGTCCCTCGCCGCTCGGGTCACGCGGGTCGGTGGCATCGAGTCCGGCATCGGCCAGGGCTCGGGCGAGCTCTGGGAGCATGACCGCCGCTCCGAGGACGGCCACCCGGCCCGGCGCCACCGCGGCGATCTCGTCGCGGGCGAGCTCCGCCAGCCGGGCCGCGAGCGCGATCCGGCTCGTCGGCACGATGAGGGGAGGGTGTCCGGACTCTCGGACGGGCCGGGGTGGGGTGATGGCCGGCGCGGCGACGGCCAGCACCTTCGCCGCCAGCGCGACGACCTCCGCCGGCGTGCGGTAGCTCACCGTGAGCTCGACCAGGCGCGGCGGGCGGTTCGGGCTCAGGTGGCGGGTGATGTCGTCCCAGTTCTTCGGCGCCCACGGACCCGTGGCCTGCGCGATGTCGCCGACCACCGTCATGGAGCCCGAAAGAGAGCGACGCGCCAGCATGCGCAGCTGCATGGGCGAGAGGTCCTGGACCTCGTCCACCACGATGTGGCCGAACGACCTGAACTCCTCGTCCGAACCGCCTCCGAGGGCCACGCCGGAGGGCGCCGGTGAGGCCGCCAGTCCCTGCGGCCAAAACCCCATCTCCGGGGCCGTCCCTTCGTCGGCTCGCTGAGTTCGAGCGCGGGTGGGGCGTCCCCGACGCGGCCCGAGGAGGGTCCTCGCCTCGTCGATGAGGGCGGTGTCGCCCACCGTCCAGGGCACGGAGTCCAGCGTCTCGCCGCGCGGACGATGCAGGCGCTGCACTTCGGTCGGACTCAGGATCCCCTTCCCCGCGGCGGCCAGGAGCGGGCGCGCGCCCAAGAGGTCGTGCAGGAACTCGTGCGGCGACAGACGCGGCCACATCCGGTCGAGCGCCTCGATCACCTCGGGGACGCGCCGGAGCCGCTGAGCCAGGTCCTTCTGCTCCTCCTGGCTCGGAGTGTCCTCCGCCGTCGCGATCCGGCCCCGGGTCAGCCGGGCCCGATAGTCGTCGGACAAGGCCCGTACCACTTGCGCCTCCACGAAACGTCGGCGCGCGTTGTGGGTGCCCGGCCGGCGGCGGGCCAAGGTGACGATCTCCTCGGTCGTCCGTGCGCGCAATCGGAGCACGCCGGCCCCGAAAGGAATCTCGGTGTCCTCTCGCAACGAACGCTGGCGGGTGCGGACCGCCTTGGCCAACACCTTCACCATCCGCACGTCGCCCTTCAGCTTGGCCACCGCCGGGTCGTCGACGCCGCGGACACGCACCTCGGTCACCAACCCGGCCACCGTGGCCAGGCTCACTCCCGTCTCACCCAACGAGGGGAGCACCTGCTCGATGTAGCGCAGGAACAACGGGTTGGGGCCGACAACCAGCACGCCTTGGCGCTCCAACGGGAAGCGGTGCGTGTAGAGGAGGTATGCGGCGCGGTGGAGGGCGACCGCTGTCTTACCGGTCCCGGGGCCGCCCTGGACCACGAGCACGCCGGGCAGCGGCGCCCGGATGATCTCGTCCTGCTCGCGCTGGATGGTTGCCACGATGTCGCCCATGCGACCGGTGCGCGCCTGACCCAGCGCTGAGAGCAGGGCGCCGGGCCCGCCGAGGACCATGCCGGCGGACAGCAGCCGCTCACTGCCTCCGTCGCCGTCCGTGTCGTCGTCCTCGTCGGTGCCCACCGATCCTTCGAACCGGCCCGCCGGGTCGACGAAGTACTCGTCCTCGAGGCCGAGGACCGCCCTGCCTCGCACGGCGAGGTGCCGGCGGCGAGCCAGCCCTTGCGGATCGAGACCGGTCGCCCGGTAGAAGGGCTCCGCCACGGGTGCCCGCCAATCGACGACCAGCGGTTCATGATCGGGGCCGGATACCGCGAGCCGGCCGATGTGGAACGACTCGCCGAGCGCCCCGTTCTCGCCCTCGTGTCCCGGCTCGGGGAGACGGTCGATGCGGCCGAAGTAGAGGGCTTGGTCGCCGATGTCGAGCTGGTCGAGACGGGCCAGGCTCGTGCGCACGACGATGTCGCGTTCGGTGCGCGACTGGAAGGTGCCGCCGCGCCCCAGATCCAGCACACCCTGGAGCATCAGGCGAGCCTCGCCGCGCATGAACTCCAGTCCGTCGTAGGCCCGGTTGAGGAACTCCTGCTCATCCTGTAGATCGGGATGTTCGGGCACCTCTCCCCTTTCGCCCCCGTCCCGACGGGGAAACGGTTCAGTTTAGACGGCGCACACGCCAGGGATGGCCGGTGGACGACGCCTACGATGAACCAGACCGAAAGGATGGCCATGTTGATCTCGACCATGAACGACGTGCCCGGTTACCGGGTCACCTCGGTGCTCGGGGAGGTCTTCGGCCTGACCGTCCGCTCGCGCAATATCGGCTCCCAGTTCGGTGCGGCGTTCAAGTCGCTGGCGGGCGGAGAGCTCAAGGGGATGACCAAGAACCTGCAGCTGAGCCGTGAGGACGTCGTGCACCGGATGGTTGAAGAGGCAGAGGCCAGAGGCGGCAACGCCGTCCTCGCCATGCGGTTCGACACGTCGGAGATGGGCGGCAACTGGACCGAGATCTGCGCCTACGGCACCGCGGTCGTCATAGAGCCGCTCGGGTGACGCCGGCGGCGGGCGCCGTGCCCGACCTGGTGCGGGCCTGCCGAAGGGAGCCGGTGAGCCGAACACCCGTCTGGTTCATGCGTCAGGCGGGTCGGGCCCTCCCCGAATACCGCGCCGCGCGCGGTGACGGACCGATCCTGGCGGCGATCGGTGACGCCGCGCTCTCCGCCGAGCTCACCTTGCAACCGGTCCAGCGCTACGGCGTCGATGCCGCGATCCTCTTCTCCGACATCGTGGTGCCGTTGCACGCCATCGGATTCGGCGTCGAAGTCGAGCAGGGGCGCGGGCCCGTCGTCGCAAAGCCGTTCCGATCGCAGGCGGACCTGGACCGCCTCCGGCCCTTCGAGCCCGATACCGACGCCCCCTACGTCGCCGAAGCGGCGAAGCTTGTGGCCAAGGAGCTCGCCGGCACGGGTACCGCGCTGATCGGCTTTGCCGGCGCACCGTTCACCGTCGCCAGTTACGCCGTGGAGGGTGGCCCGTCGCGAACCTTCGCCCGGGTCAAGGCGTTGATGCACGGCGAGCCCGTGTTGTGGGGTCGCCTCTCCGAGCGCCTAGCCGCCATGGCGGTGGCATCGCTGCGGGCGCAGGTCGCCGCGGGCGCGCAGGCAGTCCAGCTCTTCGATAGCTGGGCGGGCTCGCTGTCACCCGACGAGTACGACCGGTTCGCGCTGCCGGCGACCCGCGCCGTCCTCGACGGCATCGCCGACCTCGACGTCCCCACCATCCTCTTCGGCGTCGGCACCGGTGAGCTGTTGACCCAGATGGCGGGCGCCGGAACCGACGTCGTCGGTGTCGACTGGAGGGTGCCGCTCGACGTGGCGCGCGGTCGGGTCGGTGCACAGCACGCCGTACAGGGGAACCTCGACCCCGCTCGCTGCCTGGCCCCGTGGGCGGTCGTCGAAGATGCCGTCCGCGAGGTGCTCCGCCGGGCCGACGACGGGACGGGCACGGGGCACATCTTCAACTTGGGCCACGGCGTGTTGCCCGAAACCGACCCCGCCATCCTGACCGAGGTTGTCGGGTTGGTGCACCGGGAGACCACGCGGGGGTGACCACCGGCGTCCTTCTCATGGCGCACGGCACCCCGGCGAGCCCCGACGAGATCGGCGCCTTCTACACGCGGATCCGCCGCGGCCGGCCACCCGAACCGGCTCAGCTGGCGGATTTGGAGGCCCGCTATCAGGCGATCGGGGGCGTGTCGCCCCTGGCCGAACGCACCCAGGCCCAGGTCGACGCGGTGCGCGTCGCGCTCGAGCGCCGCGCGCCGGGGCGCTACGTCGTGTCCTTCGGGGCCAAGCACACCGACCCGCTCATCGAAGCGGCCGCAGCCGAGCTCGGGGCGGCCGGCCACGACCGGGTGATCGGACTCGTCCTCACGCCACATAGCTCCTCGCATGGGCTCCCAGGAGTATCTCGACCGGGCCGCCAAGGAGCTCGGCCCGACGCCGTTCGTGGCGATCGGGCCCTGGTACGGGGAACCCGCCCTCGTGGAGCTCCTCGCCGCCCGGGTCTCGGCCGCACTCGGCACCGTGACGGGCCGGCCGCGCGTCATCTTCACGGCGCACTCGCTGCCCGAGCGCATTCGTCCAATCCGGTGACACCTACCCCGAGCAGTTGGCCGAATCGGCCCGGCTGGTGGCGACGGCGGCGGGATTGGACGAGTGGGTCGTGGCCTGGCAGAGCGCGGGACGCACCCCCGAGCCCTGGCTCGGGCCCGATGTGCGCGACGAGATCCGGCGCCTCGGTGCCGACGGCGCGACCGAAGCTGTCGTCGTGTGCCCCGTCGGCTTCGTCGCCGACCATCTCGAGGTGCTCTACGACCTCGATGTGGAGGTCGGCGCGCGTTGCCGCCGACGCCGGCCTGGTCTATGCGCGCACCGCGTCGCTCAACGACGACCCGGTCTTCATCGAGGTGTTGGCCGATCTGATCACGGCTGCGGGACCCTGACGTGGCGGCGCGGCGGGTCGTGGTGGTCGGCGGCGGCATCAGCGGACTGGCTGCCGCCTGGGCGCTGAGCGGCGGCGCCGACCCGCGTCCGGACGCACCCGAGGTCGTCGTGCTCGAGGGCACGGACCGCCTCGGTGGCGCGCTGCGGAGCGACGCCCTCGATGGGCGGATGGTCGACATGGGCGCGGACGGCTTCCTCGGACGGCGCCCCGAGGCGATCGAAGCTGGCCCAGGAGGCGGGTCTCGGGGGTGCCCTCGTCCCGATCGCGGCCCGCGGCGCCTCGGTGTGGGCGCGGGGACGCTTGCGCGTCCTGCCCGACGGGCACGCGATGGGGATCCCGACCCGGTTCTGGCCGACGGCGCGCTCGGGAATCTTGGGATTTCGAGGCTCGATGGCGCTCGCCGGCGATGCGCTGTTGCCGCGGCCGGACGTCCGCGGCCCGATCGGCGACCGTGCCATCGGGCCGCTCGTGGCGCGCAAGCTGGGACGCAGGGTGGTCGACACGTTGGTCGATCCGCTCATCGGCGGCATCCACGCCGGCGCGGTGGATGACATGTCTGCGGCTGCCGTCTTCCCGCCGCTGCTGGCGGCGGCACAACGCCGCGGCAGCCTGATGCGCGCCCTGCGGTCCGAGACGCCGAAGCCGGACCCCGACGGCCCGCCGCTCTTCTGGGCGCTCGAGGGTGGCATGGCCTCGTTGGTGCAGGCCCTCGTGTCCGGCCTGGAACGGCGGGGCGTGGAGCTCCACGTGTCCAGCTCCGTCGATCGGCTCGAACGAAACGGGCCGGGCTGGACGGTCGTCGGCGAACGGGACCAGCACGCCGACGCCGCGATCTTGGCGGTGCCGGCCCCGAGTGCGGCGACCCTGCTGCGACCCCACGACGACGAGGCCGCGGGCTTGCTGGACTCAATCGACTACGCCTCGGTCACGGTGGTGACGTTCCGCGCCCCGAGCGAATGCATGCCGGCCGATCTGTACGGGACGGGCTTCCTCGTACCACGTCGGGCGACGAAGAAGGGTCGCGAGCCCTGGGCCGTCACCGCCTGCACCTATCTCGACCGCAAATGGCCCCATCTGGCTCGAGAGGGCGAGGTCGTGCTCCGTGCGTCGCTGGGCCGCATCGACGATACCCGTCCGGACGAATGGTCGGAGGCCGAATGTGCGGCACGAGCGTGGGACGAGCTCGGCGCCCTTGTCGGCCTGACCGGTCAGCCGACCGAATCCGTGGTCGTGCGCCACCCGCGTGGCCTGCCTCAGTACCGCGTCCATCACCTCCTGCGCACCGCCGGCGTCGAGGCTGCGGTGGCGCGGCTCGGTGGCCTGGCCGTCGCTGGGGCGGCGTACCGCGGTGTCGGCATCCCCGCCTGTATCGCAAGCGGCCGGGCGGCGGCACACGCCGTGTCGTGACCTGGCTGCCGCGCCGTGGTCGCGTGGCCGCGCCGTCGATCGCGGCCGGCGTCCTGCTCGCACTTTCCCTGCCCCCCTGGGGCTGGTGGCCGCTCGGGCTGGCCGGAGCGGGGTTGTGGTACTGGCGTCTCGCCGGGCTGCGGCTACGGACACGGGTCTGGTCCGGCTGGTTGGCCGGGCTGGGCTGCTACGCCGTCGGACTGTTCTGGGCGCGCGCCTTCAACTGGTACGGCGCCGTGGTGCTCGTGCTCATCGAGGCCCTGTTCTTCGCGGCTCCCGCCGCGCTGACCCCGCCGGTCCGTGGGCGTGCGCCGGCCTTCGTGGGTGCGTGCGCCCTGGCCGAAGCGCTCCGCATGACGTGGCCGTTCGGTGGGCTCCCGCTCGGTGGCGTCTTCCTCGGCCAGGCGGGCGGCCCGTTGGTCCAGCTGGCGCGCCTCGGCGGGCCACTACTCATCACGGCGGGTGTGTGGGCCGGCGGCGTTGCCGTGGCGACCGTGGTCACCTGGTCGTGGACACGACGGTCACGGTCCCGGACTTCGGGCCCGCCGTCGGAGCCTTGGTGATCGCCGCAGGGGTGGTCGTGCTGGCCGTCGTGGGCGCGGTGGTGCCTGACGGCGGGGCACCGGTCGGAACGGTACGCGTCGCCCTGGTGCAGGGCGGAGGTCCGCGAGGCGTGAGCAAGGAGGAGGTGGCGCCCACGACGGTCTACGACGCGCAGCTCTCGGCGACCTACGCCGTGAGCTCAGCCCATCCCCACTCCGAACTCGTGGTCTGGCCGGAGGACGTCGTCGCTCTGGACCGGCCGCTGGCCGGATCACCGCAGGCGGCGATCTTGGGCCACCTGGCCCGGGAGCTCCGCACCACGCTGATGGTCGGGGTGACCGAGCCGGCGTCGGCGACCACGTTCCGCAACGAGGTCGTGGTGTGGGGACCGCGGGGCAACGTCGTCAGCGTTTTTGAAAAGGTACACCGCGTGCCCTTCGGCGAATACGTGCCGGACCGGTCGTTCTTTGCGCACTTCGCCGATCTCTCGGGCGTGCCGACGGATGCGGTGCCCGGCCACAGCGATGGTCTTTTGCACACGCCGGTGGGTCCGCTCGGCGTGCTGGTCTCGTTCGAGATCTTCTACTCCGGGCGCAGCCATGCGGCGGTACGCGCCGGAGCGGAACTGCTCACCGTGCCCACCAATACGTCGTCCTACAGCACCTCGCAGGTGCCGAGCCAGGAGATCGCCGCCGCCGTCGTACAGTCGGTCGAGACCGGGCGTGACCTCGTGCAGGCCGCGCCGACCGGCTTCAGCACGGTCGTGACCCAGCGAGGCGTGGTGGTGGAGCGCAGCGCACTCGGGAACCGCCAGGTGCTCTTCTCCACCGTGGGCCTACGGCGAGGGATGACGCCCTATGACCACTGGGGCGATCTTCCGGTCTTGATCCTCTCGGCCCTCGCCCTGGCGGCGGGTTGGGCGCGTCAGTTGCGCTCTTCGTAGTAGCCCGAGTGGATGTAGACGCACGGCACCCCCGCTGCCACGTACATGGCGTGGTTCGACGGGTCGTCCTCGAACGCGAGCCGGAGATCGAACCCATAGGCGCGCAGATCCTCAACGACCGACTGTTTGAACGAGGTGACCTGTGCGTAGTCCCCTCGCGACCGCATTACGAGGAGGTCCCAGCGCAGGCCGTAGCGGTGCAGCCAGGCGACCGTCTGGGGCTGCACTCTGGAAGGTCGCCCCGTCAGCAAGATGACGTGGAGCGATGAGTCGAGGAGCTCGAGAAGCCGCGCGATCTCCTCTATGACCGGGTCGTCCCCGCAGGCCTCGAAGAAGGCGGTCCAATCGCGCCTGCCCCGCTCCAAGAAGTGCTGGCGCCCGGCGGCGTCGGAGAGGACGCCATCGATGTCGAAGACGACCGCCGGTCCAGTGGCCGGGCCCGGCCCCTGATGCCACGTCCAGTTCCTCCGGTCGGTGTCGGGACGCGAGATCAGGCACGAATTGCCAGCTTAACGACCTGGCCTCCTCCTTCCGGCGGAGCGGCTCCACCTCTGTGGGGAGGGTTTCAGGCTCCTGGAAGTGACACGATGGACGCCGCATGCACGGCGACGTCGACACGGCTCCGGCCCGCCTCGAGCCCTGGCCCCTCCACGCTGGATCAACACGTCGAGGTTGCCCTTGGTCGCAGGGTCGAGGTGATCGGCGATCTTCTCCTCCCCATCGAGCCGTCGGCCTCGTCGTTGGCCGTGTCCCATGACATCGCCCGTCGCCTCGAGGAGTGGCAGGGCCCCGGCATCCTGATCGTCTGCGGCCGCATCTTCGCGTCGGGGTGCCCGGAGGGTTCGGCGCGCCGTGCCTTCGAGAACCACGCGCAACTGGCGGGGGCGTTGGAGGCCTTCGCCGCCCGATCGGACTCTCGGGTGATCGTCGTGATGCCGTCGCTCGGACCGCGACCTTGAACTGGCCGGAGCCCTGACAAGCACTGGGGCTCAAGTGGTCGACGGCGTCGACCTCCACTGCGAAACGGGGTCGGGACTCCGCACGGTGCTCGTGCGAGCGGGGTCGATGCGGCCCGACGCCAGTCCTCCGATCGACCCCACTCCGAGAGACGACCGGCCGTGGCTGTCGGGCATCGAACGCCTGGACGACCCGCTGCAGGCGCGCCAGTTCGTGACCTCGCGCCTGCTTTACCGGCGACTCCGCCGGTACCTGTGGGCGCCGCCACTCCTGCTCGCCGCGATCGCCCTCCTCCTGCGGATCGAATGGGTCGTCAACGGGCTGGGCCACGTGTTTCGCTCGCCGCGTCAGCAGACCGCTCTGCAACACGCGTACGACGCTTCATGGTTCTCGCGCTTCATCGTGACCGTCGTGATTGCCGTGGCGTTGCTCGTCGTCCTCGCGGTCGTGGTCGCCATCACGTCGCGCGGCATCTGGCGGGCACTGGGCGGTGACGGCCTTCCCGCGCCATGGGCCGGCGGGGGCTCGGGCACCGGCCCGATCGCGCACGCCCAGCTCGAGATCGACGGTGAGGACGCGCTCGATATGACCCGCGCCGCCGTCGAGAGCGGCGCTGCCGGCGTCATCGCGGGCGGAGCTCTGGTGCCCGAGCTCACGCATCTTGACGCGGGGTTCTTCGCGTGCCCGGGCGCCACGTCAGAAGTGGTGCACGAGCACCGAGGGCGCATCGGATTGCCCCCCACCTTCCTCCACCACCGGCAGGAATCCACGATCGAAATCGAGACCGGTGCGGAGTTGCACGTCCGCCTCATCCTGGCCGAGGCCGATCTGCCCACCGCCACCATGGGCGAGCGGCTGGTGACGGCAGACTCGGTCGTCAAGGGGCGCACCAAGGCGGCGGAGGTGCACGCCGAACTGGCCGCGGGATGGCCGACCGGAGCGTCGTGGCCACCAGCACCGGACGTCGCCGCCGACCGCATCCGGGTGCGGCGGATCCGCCGGATCGCGGCCGTCTCACTCTTCGTCGCCGGCGCGATCGACCTCCTCTCGTCGGTGACTGCGCCGTTGCGCACGCACCTCCATCTGATTGCGCAGTACCTGCCCGTTGCTGTCGTCCAGGCTGCCGGTGCACTCGTGGCCATCGCCGGAATCGGCATGATCATGCTGTCCCGGGGTGTCCTGAAGGGGCAGCGCCGTTCCTGGATCGTCGCGATCGCCCTGCTGACCGGGTCGCTCGCGCTCCATCTCGTGCATGCCGCCGACGTCGTGACGTTGCTCGTGTGTGCCGGCGTCCTCGTCCTACTGGTCGTGCAACGCGACCTCTTCCGCGCCCAAACCGAGCCGGCCACGCTGATCGGCGCGTTCGCGATCCTCGCCGTCGGAGGCCTGTTCGCCACCCTCGGTGGCTTCATCGGGGTGCAGATCGCCGGTCACGTGCACCACCATCACCTCCCGAGTTGGCCCCACGTGTTGCTCGGCTCCGGCGAGCGCCTCGTCGGCATCCAGTGGGTCCACTTCCCGGCGACCATCGACCGCTTCGCCTCCGTCACCCTGTTGGCCGTCGGCATCAGCCTCATCGTGGTGGCCCTGTACCTGCTGACGCGTCCCGTCGTCGATCGGAGCCTCTCCTTGGGACGCGCTGCCGTGGGGCGACGGGCGGCCGAGTTGCGGGCGCGCGACATCGTGCGCCGACACGGCACCGGCACGCTGGACTACTTCGCGTTGCGCGACGACAAGCAATGGTTCTTCCACCGCGACTCACTGGTCGCCTACGCAGTCTTCGGTGGGGTCTGCCTCGTCTCGCCCGACCCCATCGGGCCGTTCTCCGAGCGGGCCCACGTCTGGGACGCCTTCCGCCGCCACGTCGACCGGAAGGGCTGGGGGCTCGGCGTGATGGGGGCCGGCGAGGAGTGGCTCCCGACCTACAAGGCGTCGGGCATGCGCTTCTTGTACATCGGTGACGAGGCGGTCGTCGACCCCCGTGTCTTTTCGCTCGAAGGCGGGAAGATGAAGGGATTGCGCCAGGCCGTCAATCGGGTCGCCCGCTATGGCTACACCGTGCGGTTCTTGGATCCGGCACACCTCGACACCCAGGACGCGGCACGGATGGCCGAGTTGATGGCAAAAAGCCGCCGCGGCGAGCAGGAGCGAGGCTTCTCCATGATGCTCGGCCGCCTGTTCGACCCGCGCGACTCGGGGCTCTTGCTGACGCTGGTGGAGGGACCGGACGGGACGCCGGTGGCCATGTGCCAGTTCGTGCCCTCGCCGGCCATCGGTGGCTACTCCCTCGACCTCATGCGCCGCGATCCGGCCGACCATCCCAACGGCCTGCTCGACTTCGCGCTCTGCTCGACCATCAGCCACCTCAAGGAGAGGGGCATGACCGGTCTCAGCTTGAACTTTGCCGCCATGCGGTCGATCCTCGAGGGCGATTCCGGTGACGGGGTGACCCAGCGCGTGGAGCGCTGGGCGATCCGCCGGTTGTCCGGCGTGCTGCAGATCGAGACGCTGTGGCGTTTCAACGCGAAGTACGAGCCCAAGTGGCTGCCCCGCTACATCGTCTTCGACTCGGCCGAACAGTTCGTGCCGGTGGCGGTCCAGATCATGCGGGCAGAGTCACTCACCGAGGTACCGGTCATCGGACGCCTCCTCACCACCAGTGCGGCCAAGCGCACGGGTCCGGCCGTGCCCCAGGACGTGGTCGCAGCCATGGACCACGACAACGGCGCGGCGGCTCCGAAGGAGACCGAACCGACCGGTCCACGGGCGTGACGCTGTGACGATCGCCATGACCCCGCACGAGCGCGAGGCCTTCCTGGCCGGTGTCCACGTGGGCGTGCTGAGCGTCGACGATCCGGGCCACGCGCCACTTTCGGTGCCGGTCTGGTACGCCTACGAGCCGGGGGGCACACTCGACGTCATCACCGACCGCGACAGCGTCAAGGCCCACCGTCTGCGTGCGGCCCTCCGGTTCTCCTTGTGCGCCCAGACGGAGGTCCCGCCCTACGGCTACGTCAGTGTCGAAGGGCCGATCACCGACGTGCTGGACCCAGTCCACCCGGAGTCCTTGCAGGCCCTGGCCTACCGCTACCTCGGCCCGGAATTCGGCGACTTGTACCTTGCCGCCACCAAGGACGATGCGCCCAACAGCGTCATGTTCCGCCTGGCGCCCGAAAGATGGCGCACGGCGGACTTCAGCAAGCAATACGGCTAGGAGGAGCGGCTGCGGGCGCCGCTCACTAGAGGCACACCAGGAAGCAGTTTTTCTTTGTTGTTGTCGTTGTCGTCGTCTGAGGCGGCGCCGTTGTGGTCGTTGTCTGTGGCGCCACGGTCGTGGTTGTCTCCGTCGGCGCGGTCGCGGGAGCGACGGCTGGCGTCGCACCCGGGACCAAGCTGTACGTGATGAAGGTGGTGATCGTCCCGCTCTGGCGGGGCTGCGGCGTCGTCGTCGTGCTGGCGGGCGCCGACGACGTGGTGGACGGGGCGACCGTCGAGGGCGGGGTCGCCGCATCGGTCTTCGGTCCGCTCGCCGTGATCGGACTCACGTCGTGCACGCTCTGGGCCGGAAGCCGAGGCTTGGATCCACCCGGCGCGAGAACCACGAGCACGGCCAGTAACGCCCCGACGACGCCGAGGCCGGCCAACATCCCTCCGCGATGCGAACGCGACCGCGGTGCACGCCTCGGCTCGACGAAGGCTTCGTGGATCGCGGCTGCCCCAACCGCGACAACCGGGACCTCCGCCGTCGCGTCGAAGACGGGCCCGACCGCTTCGTGGGGCGCGTCCGCGCTCCGGGCTTCCGCAGCGACGCCGGGCACGTCCCTCTCGTCCAGGCCTCCGACCACAGACTCCTTGGTTTCCCGGTGGAACCGGGTGCGGCGCGCGGCGCTCGCATCAGAGAATTCGTCGCGAATGAGCCGTTCGGCCACGCCAGGGTCCGCCGGTGCCGCCAAGTCGTCGGGCTCAGGCCCTGACCATTCCTCGCTCATTCGTCAATCCATTCCTCGGCCACCGGATCTGCCGGCGGTTCCCACCTGAGGAAAACCACTTCTCGACAATTAGCTTACGGCGGACCACTGGTGCCACGTCCAGCCGGGCCAAGCGCGCGTTGGCCGGGTCACGCCCCCCTCGTGACACGCCCGTAGGCGGGTCGGGCGCTAGTGCGGCAGGAAGAGCAGCGTGGCCTGGTGGGCGAAAGTGATCAGCGGTTGGGGCCAGAAGCCGAATAGCAGCGTGGCTCCGGTGCACAGCCCGATGGCCACAGCGCTGAGGACCGGCACCTCGACCGGCTCGGGCTCGGACGGCGCATCCTCGCCCTCGTCGGCCAACAGGATCTGCTCGTTCAGCGTGGTGACCGCGCTCGACACCGCGGCCGGCGAACCCCAATCCGGTGGCGAGGCGTCCACTGCGGCGGGCTGAGCCAACTCGATCAGGCCGCCCCCGGTCATGCCCGACGGCACACTCAGTTCACCCGAGCCGGTCGTGCCGCCCTCGGGCTCGCCGAGGCCGCCGCCCGAGTACATGAGCACGGCGACCCGGAGGTAGAAGTAGGCCGCGACGACGGCCGTGACCATGGCGATCGCGCCGAGCGGCACATAGCCGGCGTCGACCGCGGCGAAGACCACCTGCACCTTGGCCCACAGGCCGGTGGTGAACGGCGCGCCCGCCTGCGCGAGGAGAAGGACCGCAAAGGCCAGGGCGAGGACGGGCTGGCGACCGGCCAGGCCCCGGTAGCGCGAGAGGTCGTGGTCGCCGTCGCCGGCGCGGCCGAGCAGCGTCACGACCGCGAAGCTGCCGATCGTCATGAGCATGTAGGCAAAGAGGTAGTACGAGCGCGGCGCTCGCGCCACGTGCGGTGCCGGCGACGACGCCGAGCAGGATGAACCCGGCGTGGTTGATCGACGAGTACGCCAGCATGCGTTTCACGTCACGTTGGCGGAGGGCCACGAAGGCGCCGAGCACCAGGGACAGCACGGCCAGGCCGTAGAGGATCGGGCGCCAGTCGGTCGTCACCACACCGAAGGCGGAGAAGAGGACGCGCAGCATCGCGGCGAACGCGCCCGCCTTGGCGACGGCGGCCATGAAGCCGGTCACCGGTGACGGCGCCCCCTGGTACACGTCGGGCGTCCACATGTGGAACGGCACCGCCGCCACCTTGAACGCGAAGCCCACCAGGAGCAACGCCAAGCCCGGCCAGCAGGAGCCCGTTGGACAGCACGACGTTCTTGGAGAGGAAGTCGGCGATCTGGGTCAGGTTGGTCGAGCCGGTCGCCCCGTAGGTCAGCGCGATCCCGTACACGAAGATGGCCGAGGAGAAACCGCCGAGGATGAAGTACTTCAGCGCGGCCTCGCCCGACGCCGCCCGCCGGTAGTTGAAGGCCGTGAGGACGTAGAGGGCGATCGAGAGGATCTCCAGGCCGAGGAAGACGATGATCAGGTCGTTCGCCATCGCCATCAACATGGCGCCCGAGGCGGACACCATCGCCAGCACGTGGAATTCCGCGCCCTGCACGCTCTCGCGGCGCAGGTAGCCGTCCGCCACCAGCGCACTGATCAGCATGGCGATGGCCACCAGGATCGTGATGAACACGCTGAAGCCATCCATCACGACGGCCTGCGCGATGTAGGTGTGGGGGCCGTGGTCCTGCACGTCGGTCCACTGCCAGATGGCGACGCCGAGCGCGCCGCCCGAGATCGCGACTGTCGCCACGGTCGACAGCCCGACTCGCAACGGGCGCGACACGAGCGAGGCCAGGCCGAGCAGCAGCACGGCGCCGCCGATCATGATGATCGGCGGCAGGATGGCCAGCCACCGGATCGGGGGCACCGTGATGGTGTCCGAGGCGGTGTGCGTCGTCGCCAGGAGGGTCGCGATCACTTCACTCCCTCCACGCCCTTCACTGCCACGGGCGGTTGGGCGTGCCCGGTGGTCGACTCCACGTGCGCGATCAGCTGGTTGACCGACGGGTTGATCCGGTCGAGCACCGGCTTGGGGTAGACGCCCAGGAAGACGATGAGGATGATCAGCGGCGCCATGACGGCCCGTTCGAGCAGGGCGAGGTCGCGGGTCTTCTCGTCGGCCTCGCGTGGCGGGCCGTGGAACACCTGCTGGTAGGCCCAGAGCAGATAGATGGCCGCCACGATGACGCCGAGCACCGCCACCACGGCCCACCAGCGGTGGGTGATGAAGGTGCCCGAGAGGACGAGGAACTCGCTCACGAAGCCGTTGAGCCCGGGGACGCCGATCGACGCCAACATGACCACGGTGAAGACGGCCGCCATCACCGGAGCCGCCTTCTGCAGCCCGCGCATCTCGCCGGTCTGCCACGTCCCGCGCCGCTGGTAGATGAAGCCGATGAGGATGAAGAGCGCACCGACGATCAGGCCGTGGTTCAGCATGAGCAGCACCCCGCCGGACAGTCCCTCCGTGCTGAGGGCGAGGACGCCGAGCGCGATGAAGCCGATCTGGGCCAGCGACGAGTACGTCACGAGCCGCTTCAGGTCGCGTTGGGCGCACGCCACGATGGCGCCGTAGACGATGCCGATGACCGCCAACGTGAGCAGGAGCGGCGCCAGGGTGCGGGTGGCCTGGGGGAAGAGGCTCAGGTCGAAGCGGATGATGCCGTAGGTCCCGATCTTGGCCAGCACGGCCGCCAGTACCACCGAGCCCTCCTCGGGCGCCTCGGTGTACGCATCGGGTGACCAGGTGTGGAACGGGAACAGCGGCGCCTTCACGGCGAAGGCGGCGGTGAAGGCCAAGAACAGGAGCACGCCCTGGGTCCCGGTCAGGTGCGTCTGCATGAGCGGCCCGAGGGAGAACGTCAGGTAGCCGTACTGCGACTGGTGGATGAAGGCGAGGGCGAGGATCCCGACGAGCAGGAAGGCGGATCCGAGGAAGGTGTAGAGGAAGAACTTGACGGCGGCGTAGGCGCGCCGCTGGTGCCCCCAGCCGGCGATGATGAAGTAGGAGGGGACGAGCGTGAGCTCGAACATGAAGAAGAACACGATCAGGTCGAGCGACAGGAAGCTCCCCATCACGGCCGCCTCGAGCAGCAGCATCCAGGCGAAGTACACCCGGCTGTTCTCCCGGTTCCGTCCGAGGATGATGGCCAGCGGGAACAGGACCGCGGTGAGCAGCACCAAGAAGATGGAGATGCCGTCCACGCCCAGGTACCAGTGCACGCCGAGCGAGGTCCCGGTGTAGTCGTGGTTCGAGACGAGTTGGAACCCGCCGTCGTGCACCTTCATGACGACCAGGACGGCAATCGCAAAGCCGAGCGTGGCCAGCGACGCGATCAGGGCCAGCGCGTAGACGAGCTCGCGATGGAGCCGGCGGTCGAGGCCGAGCAGGCCGAGCACGGCCGCACCGATCGCCGGGACGAGGATCAACAGCGTCAGGAAGGGGACCTCGTGCCTCATGCCCACCACGTCCTGCTCAGCATGAAGGCGATCAACAGGGCCATCCCGAGCGCGATGCCCAGCGCGTAGTTCCGGGCGTAGCCCGTCTGCAGCCGCCGCGCCGCGGTGCCGGTGAGCTTGGCCAGATGCGCCGTGCCGTTGACCGCGCCGTCGATGATCCTGGCGTCGACCACCCAGGCGAAGAACGTGGCGATGCGCTGGCTCGGCTTACCGATGATCGTGTCGTAGAAGTCGTCCCAGTACCAGACCCGCTGCAGGAACTCCGGCTCGAGTGCCGGCTTGTTCACCTGCGCGCCGCGCCACAGCGAGTAGGCGACGATGACGCCGATCAGCGCGGCCGCAATGTCGGTCACGGCGAGCGCCCATTCGGCGGCGCCGCTGAGGTTGTCGTTGTAGAGCGTGCCCGAGAACACCGGGGCCAGCCAGCTCTCGAGGTCGTGGGTGTGCACCCAGGGCAGGTTGAGGACGCCGCCGAAGAAGGCAAAGAAGGCGAGGATCACGAGGGGGGCGCGCATGACCCAGGGCGACTCGTGGGGGGTGTGCAGCGCCGGCTCGCCGTGCGGGCCGACCTTGTCGAAGCGCGGCTCGCCGCCGAAGGCGAGGACCTCCAGGCGGCTCATGTAGTACGCCGTGAGCACCGCCGTGATCAGCCCGATGGCCCAGAGCGGCTTGTAGTGCGCGAACACGTTGTCGAGCACGTCGCCCTTCGCCCAGAAGCCCGAAAGCGGCGGGATCCCGGCAATGGCCAGGAAGCCCACGGTGAAGGTGACCGTGGTCCACTTCATGTAGCGGCGCAGCGCCCCCATGCGCTTGAGGTCCTGCTCGTTCTGGAGCCCGTGGATGACCGACCCCGCCCCGAGGAAGAGCAGGCCCTTGAAGAAGGCGTGCATCACCATCAAGAAGATGGCCGCGACGTAGGCGCCCGAGCCGACCGCCAGCATCATGTAGCCGATCTGCGAGACGGTCGAGAACGCGAGGACCTTCTTGATGTCCTGCTGTGCGCAGGCGATGGTCGCCGCCACGAACGCCGTGACGGCACCGATGATCGCGATGACCTCCATCCCGCTCGCGCTCAGGTGGAGGAGCGGGTTCATGCGACAGAGCAGGTAGACGCCCGCCGTGACCATGGTGGCGGCGTGGATGAGCGCGGAGACCGGAGTGGGGCCCTCCATGGCGTCGGGTAGCCAGTTGAACAGCGGGATCTGGGCCGACTTGCCGGTCGCCGCGAGCAGGAGGAGCAGCACCGCCGCGGTGGCCGTCCCGCCGCCCAGGTGGGAGAGCTGCCCGAAGATGCCACCGCCGGGGCCGCTCTCGTACTGCACGGTCCCGGTCTTCTCGAAGATGAGGAAGATGGCGACGAGGAACCCGGCGTCCCCGATCCGGTTGTAGATGAACGCCTTCTTGCCGGCCGAGGCGGCCGATTCGCGCTCGAACCAGAACGCCACGAGGAAGTAGGAGCAGACGCCGACGCCCTCCCAGCCCACGAACGTGAGCAGCAGGTTGTTCGCCAGAACGAGCAGGACCATGGAGAAGACGAACAGGTTCAGGTAGACGAAGAACTTGGTGTAGTCCCGGTCGCTCTTCATGTACCCGATGGAGTACAGGTGGATGAGCGCGCTGACACCGGTGACGAACATGCACATCGTCATCGACAGCGGGTCGACCAGGGTGCCCACGGGCACGCTGAGGCCGCCGGAGCTGAACCAGGTGAAGTACTCGTGCACCACCACCCGGTGGTCCGCCGGCAGATCGATGAGCCCGGCCAACACGATGCAGGCGATGACGAACGCGCCGCCCACGGCCACCGTGCCGACCCAGCCGGCTACCGGGTCGCCCAGGCGGCGCCCGACCGTGACGAGCACGAGGAAGCCCGCGAGAGGCAACAGCAGCATGAGGTACGCGAGATTGACCACGGGTCAGCCCTTGAGCGAGTCCAGGTCGTCCGCCACCGTGGTGGCGCGTCGTCGGAAGTTGGTCACCACGATGCCGAGCCCGACCACCACCTCGGCCGCCGCCACCACCAGCACGAAGAACACGAGCGGCTTGGCCGCCGATGTCGTGCAGCATGCGGGCGAAGGTCACGAACGTGAGGTTGGCGGCGTTGAGCATCAGCTCGATGCACATGAACATGATCAGCACGTTGCGCCGCACCAGCAGGCCGACGGCGCCGATGGTGAAGACGATGGCGGCGAGGCCCAGGTACCAGGCTCCCGACAGGCTCATGCCGACAGCTCGTTCTGCGACGCGTCCTCGTGCTCCGCGTGCACCGTGGGCGGCCGGCGGGCCAGCACGACCGCGCCGACGACCGCGATGACCAGCAGCGCCGCGGTGGCCTCGAAGGCGAAGAGGTAGGTGGTGAAGAGCTGCTTGCCGAGCTGGGCCGGCTCACCCGACGGCGAGTTGAGGCTCTTGGTGACGTGACCCTGAATCGGGCCCACCACCTGCTGGGCCCCGGTGACCCAGTGCGCGGTGGCCGCCATGGCCAGCACGCCACCGAGGGTGATGGCCGAGAAGGCGATGGCCAGCGGCCGCTGGCCGACCAGGGGCTCCACCTTGATGTCCTCGGCCCGGTCGACGCCGAGGAACATGATCACGAAGAGGAACAGGACGACGATGGCGCCGGCGTAGACGATGATCTGCACCGCGGCGAGGAAATCGGCCTGCTGCTCAATGAAGAGGACCGCCACGCCGAAGAGCGTCATCACGAGGCTCAGCGCGGCGTGCACGGGGTTGCGCGACGTGACGACCCCCACCGCGCCCACCAGGATCACCGCCGCCGAGGCGGCGAAGACCAAGATGTCGGGCCAGGCGGCGCGCGTAGAAGCCAGGAGCAAGCCGGAGTGGAGCATGGGTCAGTCGCTCTCCCCGTAGAACGCCTTGTCCGCCTCGCGGAGCTCCGCGGCCGCCTCCTGCTCCTTGGCGTCCGCCTTGGCCGCGCCGGCGTCGGCCTTCGCCGCCTTGCGCGCGGTGCGCAGCTCCTTCATGCGGCCGCGCATGGCGTCCATCTTCTTGCGGTTGCGTTCTGCGCCCTTGCGGGCCCGCCAGACGCGGCCCTGCATGCCGCGGTGCGCCAGCGGGATGTCCTCGTCGAGCAGGTGCGACTCGAGCACCTCGCGCAGCGGCTTGATGCCGGTGGCCTCGTCGTTGCGGCGACCGGACTGGCCGCCCTCGGGGGCGCGGACGCCGTAGCCGAGCTCGCCCGACCACTGCACCTCACCCTCGTACGCGGCGTTGCCGGAGGGAGAGGTGGCCCGCATCCAACCCGACGTCATGGTGTCGTCGCCCTCGCGCCAGTCTTCCCACGGCAGCTTCTTCGGCGTGCCGTCGTCGTTCACCAACAATTCGTCCTTGGTGTAGATGGCGTCCGAGCGGTTGGTGAACGAGAACTCGAAGAGCTTGGACTCGGTGATGGCCTCTGTCGGGCAGGCCTCCACGCACATGTCGCAGTGGATGCAGCGCAGGAAGTTGATCTCGTAGACGAAGCCGTAGCGCTCGCCGGGCGACACCGGGTGGTCCGGCGGGTTGTCGAGGCCGCGCACGTAGATGCAGTCGGCCGGGCACACACCGGCGCACAGCTCGCAGCCGATGCACTTCTCCATGCCGTCCTCGTAGCGGTTGAGGACGTGGCGGCCGTGCTGGCGCGGCTGCTTGGGCTTCTTCTCCTCCGGGTACATCGTCGTGACCCGCGGACGGGTCAGGTGCTGGAAGGTCAGCTTGAACCCGCCCAGGAACGAGAGTTGGTCCTTCACCTCGTCGCCGACGCCCATTACGCCTTACCTCCCGGCCCCGAATCGAGCGGCACCAGTTGCGGCCGGGTCGGTCGGGTGACGCGCCGGCCGATGGCCGGGATGATCACGTCCTCCTCGCTGCGGCCGGCGCCGAGCTGGGTGGCCCGCACGAGCAGCGAGGTGGCGATCAGCATGACCGGCACCAAGATGAGGCCGCCCCAACCCCAGGCGATGACGGCCGCGACCAGAAGGAGCCAGCCCAACGTGAGCGGGATGAGGCGCTTCCAGCCCAGGTCCATCAGCTGGTCGTAGCGCAGGCGGGGCAGGGCGGCGCGGAACCAGACGTAGACGAAGCAGAAGGCCGCCGTCTTGAGCAGGAAGTAGATGATCGGCATGTAGATGGTCGCCCCGGGGATGTGGAAGATGTAGCCGTTGGGGCCGCCGAAGAAGAGTGTGACCACGATGGCCGACATCGTGATGGTGTTCATGAACTCGGCCAGGAAGAAGAGTCCGAAGCGGATGGAGGAGTACTCGGTGTGGAACCCGCCCACCAGCTCCTGCTCGGCCTCGGTGAGGTCGAAGGGCGGGCGCGTCAGCTCGGCCGTGATGGCGATCATGAAGAAGATGAACGGGAAGATCCCGAGGCGGATGAGGTTCCAGTTCCAGAAGCCGTCCGCCTGCGAGGCGACGATGGCCCGGGTCGAGAGCGAGTGGCTGACCAGCACGACCATGACGGTGGTCATGCCGAGCGCGGCCTCGTACGAGATCACCTGCGCCGAGGCGCGCACCGAGCCGAGCAGCGGGTACTTCGAGCCCGACGACCAGCCGGCCAGCATCACGCCGTAGACGGCGATGCCCGACATGGCGAGCACGAGCAGGATCCCCATCGGCGGGTCGGCGACCTGGAGCTCGAACGTGTGGCTGCCGATGGTGATGACACCGCCGACCGGCACGACGGCGAACACCAGCACGGCCGGGATGACCGAGAGGTACGGCGCCAGCTTGAAGACGAACGAGTCGGCCCGGTCGGGCAGCAGGTCCTCCTTGAAGATGAGCTTGGTCCCGTCGGCCAGCGTCTGGAGCAGGCCCCACGGGCCGGCTCGGTTGGGCCCGATCCGGCTCTGCATGTCCGAGATCACCTTGCGCTCGAACCAGATCATCAGCGCCGTCGCCACCAACAGAGCCACGAACGCGACGAGGCACTTGATGATGACGATCAGCCAGACCTCCCAGTTGAGGCCGAAGTAGAAGAGCGGGTCGCCGTTGCCGTTGTCCGCGCTGTGGGTGAGCAGCTGGGGGTTGTGGGCGACGGTGCTCGCCGCGCTGGCGAAGATCGATGTGATCACACCGACTCCAGTCGGACGTCGGTCACCAGCGCCCTGCTGTCGATCAGCGTGGCGGCGGCGTTGCCGGGGCTCTCGGCACTCGGGACGTTGAAGTCGATCGCGACGCAGCCGCGGGGAACCCCGTCGTCGGACTCGGCGGCGAGGACAAGCTCGCCGCGCGCCGAGCGCACCTTGACCCGGTCCCCGGTCGCCGCGCCGAGGCGATCGAGGTCGTAGGGATTGGCCCGCGCCACGAGCGCGGGAACGAGCGGCGTGAGCGAGGGGGACCCCGTCATGGAGCTGCCCGCGTCGTAGAGGCGGCGACCGGCCACCAGGCGCAGCGTGTAGTTGTCGGCCTTGGGGATGCGGAGCGGCTCCGCCCCGCCCGTATCGGCCACGGTGAGGAGGGGCGGCGGGCTCCCCAGGTCCTTGGTGTGGGCCAGGGCGTGCGCGAAGCCGCCGGTGCCCACGCGGGGCGGCGCGCCCTGCCGCTCGACCGACTCGACGCCGGGCAGCGCTACCGGGTCGATGGGCTCCACTTCGAATTCGGCGTGGCGGTCCGCGCCGACGCCCAGCGGCACGACGAGGCCGTCGTGGGCGGCGCCCGACATCATCACGGCCTCGGTCAGCCCGCGGTAGGCGGGCGCGGTCATGGCCACCTCGGCCGTCAGGTCGGCCAGGCTGGTCACGCCGAGGTCGCCGCCGAGCGCCGCGGCCACCTCGGTCGCGATCATCCAGTCGGGCCAGGCGAAGCCGGGCGCGCTGACCTTCGGGCCGAGCCGGGTGACCCGGCCCTCGAGGTTCGTCGTGGTCCCCGGGCGCTCGTGGGCCACCGCGCACGGCAGCACGACGTCCGCGTACGCGTCGACCGATTGGGAGGGGTGGCCCGTCACGGCGACGACGAAGTGGCCCGCCGACAGCGCCGCCTTCGCCGCCTCGTGGTCGGGGAAGTCGCTCAACGGGTCAGCGCCCAGCAAGATGAGGGCCGTGATCGGCGTGGCGCTGGCGCCGGCATCGCCCGGTTGGCCCGACGACTCCCCGGCCATGGCGGCGAGGATCTCGGCGGTGGAGCGACCGGACGCGGCGGGGACCGACCCCCAGGCGGCGGTGAAGCGGGCGCGCCCGGCGTCGAGGCCGACGCGGCCGGGCAGGATGCCCGGGGCGAGGCCCATGTCGAGCGCGCCGAACACGTTGCCACGGCGCAGTGCGGGGAGGAACTTGGCCTTGGGCAGCGCAGCGGCCAGCGTGCGCAGCGCCTCGGCGGTCACCTCACCGGACTCGGCGTAGGAGGCCCGTCCGGCGACGATGACGACGCCGTCCCCGGCCGGGTGCTCGGCCAGGAGCCCCCGCGCCGTCTCGAGCGCGCCCGCGTCGAGCGCGCTGCCCTCGTGGTGCGTAGCGAGTGCCGTGACGGCCGCGGCGTCGCCGGTGAGCGCCTTGGCGACCAGCGGCGCATCGCCCGGACGAGCGGACAGCACCGCCTTGGCCTCTGCGCTGAGTGCGGTCGGGCTCGGCCCGATCTCGATGAGCGCCGTGCCGTGCGACACGACGGCCTCGCGCAGCCGGAGGAACAGCACCGGCAGCTCCTCACGCAGGTCGCCGCACAACGTCACCAGCAGCGGCGCCGAGGCCGCCTCGTCGATCGTGGCCCGAGGCAGACCGAGCACCAGGTCGGCGGGCAGGCCGTCACCGAGCTGCGCGTCGACCGAGTCCGTCCCGATGACGCCCTTGGCCAGCTTGGCCCAGGCGTAGGCCGACTCGTTGGTGAGGCGGGCGCCGCCGATGACGGCGACCGCGCCGGCCCCGCCGGACTCCTTGGCGGCGGTGATGCCCGCGCCCGCCGCAGCCAGGGCCTCGCCCCAGCTGACCGGCACCAGCTCGCCGGCCTTGCGCACCCGCGGCTCGACCAGGCGGCCGTGCTCGAAGCGGCCCGTCTCGCGCGCCTCGCCGAGGAACTGCCCGCGGCTGACGCCGAGGCTGACCACCTGTGACGCGGTGGCGGGCGCGACGTCGACCGCCTCGTCGGCCAGTTCGCTGCGCTGCGGGCCGGCGTCGACCTCGTCCCCGTTGACCGACTCGTAGGTGAAGCGGCCCTTGTCGCACAGCCAGCCGTGGTTGACCGGGCTCGGTGTCGATCCCGAGCAGGCGGGTCAGGCGGTTCTGCGACGACTGCACGGCCACCCGGCAGCCGACGGCGCACGTCGTGCAGGTGGACTCGACCTGATCGAGGTCCCAGGGGCGGGCGGTGAAGCGGTAGGGCGTCGCGGTGAGCGCGCCGACCGGGCAGATCTGCACGGTGTTGCCGCTGAAGTAGGACTCGAAGGGCTGCGTCGGGAACGTGGCCACCTCGACCGCCTCGCCCCGACCGGCGAAGTCGATCTGCGCCTCGCCCGCCACCTCGTCGGCGAAGCGGGTGCAGCGCGCGCACTGGATGCAGCGCTCGCGGTCGAGCAGCACCAGGTCCGAGATGGCGATCGGCTTCTCGAAGTGCCGCTTCTCCTCGATGAACCGGCTCTCGCCCGGCCCGTAGGCCAGCGTCTGGTCCTGCAGCGGGCACTCGCCACCCTTGTCGCAGACCGGGCAGTCGAGCGGGTGGTTGACCAGCAGGAACTCGAGGACACCGTCCTGGGCCTTGCGCACCCGGTCGTTGGCGGTGTCGACCACCATGCCCTCGGTGACCTCGACGAAGCACGCCGGCGTGCAGCGTCGCGCCGCGCGGGCCTTCGACGTCGACCAGGCACATGCGACACATGCCGACCGGCTCCATCCGCGGGTGGTAGCAGAAGCGCGGGATGTACGTGCCGGCGCGCTCGGCGGCCGCGATGATGAGCTCGCCCTTCTTCGCGGTCAGGGGGCGGCCGTCCAGCGTGAACGTGAGCTCGTCGGTCTTGTCGGTCTTCGGCGTCGATTCCGCGGTGTCAGTCAAAGGGGCACCCCCCTTCCTTGACGTGCACGAGGAACTCGTCGCGGAACATGCGGATGCCCGAGGCGATGGACGACGGGATCGACGGGCCGAGGACGCAGATGGTCGTCTGCTGCGGCGGCCAGGCCACGCCGGGCGAGATGTTGTCGCAGAGGTCCATGAGGAGGTCCAGATCTTCCTCGCGACCCTCCCCGTTCTCAATTCGGTACATGATGCGCTCGAGCCAGCCCGACCCCTCGCGGCACGGCGTGCACTGCCCGCACGACTCGCGGGCGAAGAACTTGGTGATCCGCCACGCCGCCCGCACCATGCAGGTGGCCGAGTCCATGACGACGATGGAGCCCGAACCGAGCATCGAGCCGGCGTCGCCGACCTCGTCCTGGCCGAGCGGCAGGTCGACCTGGTCCGGCCCGAACCACGGCGCCGAGACGCCGCCGGGAATGAACGCCTTCAGGCTGTTCGAGCCGCGGATGCCACCGCCCAGCAGCGGGGCGTAGATGAGATCACGGAAGGTCGTCTTGACCATCTCGAGCTCGTAGTCGCCCGGCTTGCGCACGTGGCCGGCCAGCGCGAACAGTCGGGTGCCCGTCGAGCGGCCGGCACCGAGCGCGGCGAAGGCAGCGCCGCCGTTGTTGACGATCCACGGGACGTTGGCCATCGTCTCGACGTTGTTGACCACGGTCGGCTCGCCGTAGAGGCCGATGGCGGCCGGGAAGAATGGCGGCTTGATGCGCGGGAAGCCCCGCTTGCCCTCCAGCGACTCGAGCAGCGCCGTCTCCTCGCCGCAGATGTAGGCCCCGGCACCGGGGTGCACGACGACGTCGAGCGAGAAGCCCGAGCCGAAGATGTTCGCGCCCGACGGCGCCGTGGGCGTAGGCGTCGTTGACGGCCTGCTGCAGGCGTTCGAGCCCGAGGGCGAACTCGCCGCGCAGGTAGATGAAGGCCTGGCTGACCTGCAGCGCGTAGGCGGAGATCAGCACGCCCTCGATGATCTGGTGCGGGTCACGCTCGATGAGCATGTGGTCCTTGAAGGTGGCCGGCTCCGACTCGTCACCGTTGATCACCAGGTAGGTGACCGGGTTCTTGCGCAGCATCGACCACTTGCGGCCGGCCGGGAAGCCGGCACCACCCCGACCCAGCAGGCTGGCCGCGTCGACCTCGGCCGCCACCGCCTCGGGCGTCATGGTCAGCGCCTTGCGCAGCGCGCTCGTAGCCGCCGGTCGCCAGGTAGCGCTCGATGGTGTGCGAGTCGTCGTAGCCCAGGCGCGCCGTGACGATCTTGGGTGCGTCCGTGATCGCCATCAGGCCTGCTTCTCGGCCTCGGCCCCGGCCCCGGCTCCGGCCGTCGCGGCGGTCCGGGCCGAGCGGGCCTCGGCTTCCTTGGCGCGCTCGGCCACGATGGCGGCCCGGTCGGCCTGCAGGCCCACGCTGCGGCGCACCCGCACCAGGGTCCCGTGCGCCGGCACCGTCTCGGCCAGGCGGCCGGCGCGCAGATCGTCGAGCAGGCGTGTCGAAGCTCTCGGCCGTCTGGGCGCCGACGTAGCGGTGGTTCACCTGCACGCACGGCGTCTGGTCGCAGTCGGCCAGGCACTCGGCCTCGTCGCAGCGTGAAGACCCCGTCGGTCGTCGTCCCGCCGGCGCGCACGCCCAGCGTGGACTCGGCGTGCTCGAGCAGCTCGAGCGCGCCGCCGAGCAGGCAGGCGATGTTCGTGCAGACGGAGACGCACGTAGCGTCCCGACCGGCTCGGTGTGCAGCATGTCGTAGAAGGTGGCCGTGCCGCGGACTTCGGCCGGCGGTGACGCCGCACAGCTCGGCGATCTCGGTCATGGCCTCGCGGCGCAACCAGCCGTCCTGTTCCTGGGCCAGGTGGCACAGCGGGATGAGCGCCGAGCGCGGCTCGGGGTAGAGCGCCACGAGCTCTTCGGCGCGCTGGCGGATGTCCGCGTTGAGATGGCTCACCGGTCCACCTCGCCCATGATCGGGTCGACCGAGGAGATGACCGCGACGGCGTCGGCCATCAGGCCGCCGCGCAGGAGCAGGGGCAGGCACTGGAGGTTCACGAAGCTCGGGCCCCGGATGTGCATGCGGTAGGGCTTGGAGGTCCCGTCGGACACCATGTAGCAACCGAGCTCGCCCCGAGGTGACTCGACCGCCACGTAGACCTCGCCCTCGGGGACCCGGAAGCCCTCGGTGAAGATCTTGAAGTGGTGGATGAGCGCCTCCATGCTCTCGTCGATGCGCGCCCGCGGCGGCGGCGTGACCTTGCGGTCCTGCACGCGGTAGTCGCCCGGCGGCATCATGCTCGAGCGATCTGGCGGACGATGCGGATCGACTCGCGGATCTCGTTCAGCCGGACCGAGTAGCGGTCGAAGTTGTCGCCGTAGGTCCCGACGATCACGTCGAAGTCGAGCTTGTCGTAGTCCAGGTACGGCATGGTGCGACGCAGGTCCCAGGGCACGCCCGTCGAGCGCAGGATGGGTCCGGTCACCGACAGGGCGAGCGCCTCCTCGGCCGACATGTTGCCGACGCCCTCGGTCCGCTCCCGGAAGATGGGCTGGCCGGTCAGCAGCTCGTCGTACTCGAAGGCGCGGGCGAGGATCGTGTCGCAGATGATCTCGACGTCGTCCTGCCACCCGTCGGGCAGGTCGGCCGCCACGCCACCGGGTCGGATGAAGTTGTGGTTCATCCGCAGCCCGGTCGTCTTCTCGAAGAAGGCGAGCACCATCTCGCGCTCGCGGAAGCCGTAGATCATCATCGACGTGGACCCGAGGTCCATGCCGTTCGTGGCCATCCACAGCAGGTGCGACGACACCCGGTTGAGCTCGCACATGAGCATGCGGATCCACGTCGCCCGCGGCGGCATCTCGACGCCGAGCAGCGCCTCGGTGGCCAGTGAGAAGACGAGCTCGTTGGCGAGCGGCGAGAGGTAGTCCATGCGGGTGACGTTGGTGCCGCCCTGGACGTAGGTGAGCTCCTCTCCCGTCTTCTCCATGCCGGTGTGCAGGTAGCCGATGACCGGCTTGGTGCGCAGCACCGTCTCGCCGTCGAGCTCGAGCATGAGCCGCAGCACGCCGTGGGTCGACGGGTGCTGGGGGCCCATGTTGATGATCATCGTCTCGTCGTCGCGGCGCTCGATGTCGATGTCGCCGGGGTTGACGAAGCCGCCCTCGGGCAGGCGCAGCACCGCGCCGACCTCACTGCTGAGCTCGCTCGGCGCTGATGCTGCCGCGGGGCAACAGCTCCTGGGCGCCCTCGGACGTCTCGGCCAGGAAGTAACGATGCTCCTCGGCTTCGCGGTCGCGCGCTCGGTCGTCTCCAGCCGAACTCCTCGGCCCCGTCCGGCGCGTCGTCCGACGTCGCCGTCAGACTGCTCGCCGTCGTGCTCGTGCTCGTCGCTCACCGTGGCCCCGGGGCTTCCTTGAACTGCACCGGTACCCGGCCGACGCCGTAGTCCTTGCGCAGCGGGTGGCCTTCCCAGTCCTCGGGCATGAGGATGCGCGTCAGGTCGGGGTGGCCGCTGAACACGATGCCGACCATGTCGTACGCCTCGCGCTCCATGGCCTCGGTCCCGGGGTACACGTCGAAGAGACGTCGGACCGCCGGGTCGGACTCGGGCACCTGGACGCGGACGCGGACGCGCTGGCGCATGGAGAGCGACAGCAGGTTGACCACCACCTCGAAGCGCTCGGGCTGCGACGCCGTCGGGCAGCGTGCGCCCCGGGTGGGTCAGGTAGTCGACGGCGCACAGGTCGGCGCACATCTCGAAGCCGGCGTGGCGGAAGGCGGCGACCATGGCCTTGTAGGTGGCGCGGCTGGGGAAGGCCAGCTGGTCGACCAAACGGTCGGGCAGCCGTGGCACCTCGGGCAGGACGCTCGAGGGCGTCGCCGCCGGTGCGGCGGTCGAAGATGCGTCGCTCACCGCGGCGTGGCCACCCGCACGGCGTCGGGGACGGTCGGCACCCAGCCGCCCGTCGCCTGCTCGCCCGCAGGTATCGACGTCCCAGAGCGCCGAGTGATCTCGCCGGTGCGGATCTTCTCGTGCAGCGTCAGGATGGCGTGCAACAACGTCTCGGGGGACGGCGGGCAACCGGGCGCGTAGACGTCGACCGGCACGATCTGGTCGACGCCCTGCACGATGGCGTAGTTGTTGAACATCCCGCCCGTGGAGGCGCACACGCCCATGGAGATGACCCACTTGGGCTCCATCATCTGGTCGTAGACCTGCCGCAGCACCGGCGCCATCTTCTGGGACACGCGCCCGGCGACGATCATGAGGTCGGCCTGGCGAGGCGAGGCGCGGAAGACCTCCATGCCGAGCGCGGCTGATGTCGAAGTCGGCGCGCGCCGACGGCCATCATCTCGATGGCGCAGCAGGCCAGGCCGAACGTCGCCGGCCACACGCTGTTGCGCCGGGCCCACTTGACCAGGTCCTCGATCCGCCCGGTCAAGAAGTTGTGTTGGAGATCCTCGAACCCCATCTCAGGCCGCCTCTTCGGGGACCCGCGTCGCGCTGATCGCGCGAGATGGTCGAGTCGGAGGTGCGGCTCGGCATGCCCGGCTGCAGCGTCTTCGGCGGACCCCACGTCAACGCGCCGTTGGAGATCAGATACACGAAGGACACGAACACCACGGCGGCGAAGACGATCACCTCGATCAGACCGAACGTGGCGATCTGATGGAAGATGACGGCCCACGGGTAGAGGAACACGATCTCGATGTCGAAAATGATGAAAATCATCGACACGAGGTAGAAGCGCACGGGGAACCGCTGGGGTGGTTCGACGTTGGGGACGATCCCGCATTCGTAGGGCGCGAGCTTGGCGGCCGAGGGCTTCTTCCGCGGCGCGAGCATCGCCGATGAGACGAGCGAGAAGACGGTGAATGCGAGGCCGAGCAGCCCCAGGATCAGGATCGGGAGGTACTGGTCCACTGTGATCCGTTTCTACCATGCGACCCCGACGCCAGGCACATCCGCGATGCTGGTCAGAAGCCCCTGCGCCGGATCTACGATGCCCTCGTGACGCCTCCCGACGCGACCCCACCGCCCGACGCTCCGAAGAAGGCGGCGCGGTCGGCGAAAGCACCGGCAAAGAAGGCGAATACGCAGGCGGCGAAGGGGTCGAAGGCGGCGGGCTCCAAAGCCGCAGCACCCAAGGTAGCCGGGTCGAAAGCGGCGGCGTCGAAGGCGGCGGGCACACGGGCCCCAGTCAAGAAGGCGCCCGCTCGCAAAGCGGCAACGGACAGCACGTCCCCCGGCCGTGCGCCGGCAACGCCCGGGGCGGGCGACGGCGATCACGTCCATGACGTCGTCGTCGTAGGAGCCGGTCCGGCCGGTTCGTCGTGCGCCTACTGGCTGGCCGAGGCCGGATGGGACGTCGTGGTCGTCGAGAAGAAGGTGTTCCCCCGCGAGAAGACCTGCGGGGACGGGCTCACGCCCCGGGCCGTGCGGCAGCTGGCCGACATGGGGCTCGAAGACGCATTGGCGGGTTCGCACCGCTATACGGGCCTGCGCGCCTTCGGTTTCGGCCAGTCGATCGAGATGCAGTGGCCCGACCACCCCCACTTCCCCGCCTACGGCTACACCATCACCCGTCACGACCTCGACGGCCTGGTGGCGGGTCGGGCGGCCGAGGCGGGCGCGAGCCTCCTACAGGGCACCGAGGTCGTGGGCGTGGTGGCCGACGACACGGCCGCGCCGGCGGCGCCGCTGCCGGCGCTGGCGGGGGTCACGATCAAGGAGAAGGGCGCAACGAGCACCCGGACGATCAAAGCCCGTTACGTGGTCGTGGCCGATGGGTCCAACTCGCGTATCGGCCGCCTGCTCGGGACCACGCGTCGGCGCGACCTGCCGCTCGGGATGGCGCTACGCGGCTACTACCGCTCCGATCGGCACGACGACCCGTTCATCGAGTCACACCTCGACATCCGCGACACCGAGGGCAACGTCGTCCCCGGCTACGGCTGGATCTTCCCGATGGGTGACGGCCGCGTCAACGTTGGCGTCGGGCTCCTGTCGACGGAGCAGCGCTGGAAGGGTGTCAACACGAGCACCCTCATGGACACCTTCGTCGATTACGCCCCGAAGTCCTGGGGCCTCAGCCCCGAAACGAGCCTCGGACCTCCGACGGGAGGCAAGCTCCCCATGGGGCTCTCGGTCGGCCCCCGGGTCGGGCCCAACGTGGTGATTGCCGGCGACGCCAGCGGCGCGATCAACCCGTTCAACGGGGAGGGCATCGCGTACGGCTACGAGACGGGTCGCCTGGCCGCCGCGGCGCTCGGTCACGCCATGACCGGCGCCGGGTCGCGAGCCCTGACCGAGTACGACCGCGAGCTGACCGCGGCCTACGGCCCGTATTTCAAGGTGGCCCGCGCGTTCGTCCATCTGATCTCGCATCCCGAGGCAATGCGGGTCTGCGTCCAGCTCGGCATGCGCTCGGACCTCGTGATGAACCAGCTCCTTCGCATCATGGCCAACCTGATGCGCCCCGATGCCGCCGGCCCGGCCGAGATCGGCTACCGGGCGATGGAGCTGGTGTCGCGCTTCTTGCCGGATCCCGACGCCATGGAGAGCCCCGCCGCCTAGGGACGCCGAGCTCCTCGACCCGATCGTCATCGCATCGGAACAGGTCCTGGCGTTTCTCCGGCTGCCTACGCGCTGCTCGTAATACTTAGAAGCAGCTCGGCCTTATCGACGGCGAATTGATAAGTCGTCCCCCCTAGGTACCCCCAAGGGGGGGCGCTTTCCTCGCCGCGACGCCCTCAGCCGAGCTCGGCCGCCACCTCCGCCGCCGCGTCGGCGGCCGTCTCGACCACCCGGGCCAACACGTCGTCACCGTGGGCGAGGCCTGGGAACAACACCTCGTAGGGGCCGGGCGCGAGCGCCACGCCGCGCCGCAACATGGCATGGAAGAACCTGCCGTAGACGCCGTTCCCCGCCAGCGCGCGGGCGCCCTCATAGTCGCCGGGTAGCACGAGCGGGCCCGCGGCAGCCGGCGCCACGAACACACCCACGAGCGGCCCTACCGCGGGCACGGCCACGGCCAGGCCGCCCGAGGCCACCGCCGTCTCGAGGTCCTTGGCGAACACGGCTACCCGAGTAGCGAGCGCCTCGTAGTCGGCTGGCCCAACCTCGCCGAGCACGGCAAGGCCCGCCGCCGTGGCCAGCGGGTTCCCCGACAACGTCCCCGCTTGGTACACCGGTCCCGTCGGGGCGAGCTCGGCCATCAGCGCACGCGGGCCGCCGAACGCGCCCACCGGCAATCCGCCGCCGATCACCTTGCCGAAGCACCACAGGTCGGGACGCACCCCCGTCCAGCCCGTTGCGCCGTCCACGCCGAGACGAAAGCCGGAAATGACCTCGTCGAAGATCAACAACGCACCGACGGCGTCGCACGCCGCGCGCAGCCCCTCGAGGAACCCGGGCGCCGGCGCCACCAGATTCATGTTCGCCGCCACCGGCTCGACGATCACGCACGCGACGCGGTCGTCGAGTACCGGCACGACGTTGTAGGGCACCACCTCGGTGTCGGCCACCGCGCCGGCCGACACGCCCGCCGAGCCCGGCAGGCCGAGCATGGCGACGCCGCTCCCACCGCCGGCCAAGAGCCCGTCCGAGTGCCCGTGGTAGCAGCCGTCGAACTTCACCACCCGGTCGCGCCCGGTGACGCCGCGCGCCAGGCGCACGGCGCTCATGGCCGCTTCGGTGCCCGAGGACACCAGGCGCACCTGCTCGCAGCCGGGCATGCGCGCACAGATCGCCTCGGCGAGTAGGACCTCGCCGGGTGTCGGCGCGCCAAAGGTGGTGCCGAGCCTGGCGGCGGCCGACACCGCCGCGGTGACCGCCGGATGCGCGTGACCGAGCAACACCGCGCCGTAGGACTGGACCAGGTCGATGTAGCGCGTGCCCTCGGCGTCGGTGACGTAGGGCCCCTCGCCCGAGACCACCGTGTAGGGGGTGCCGCCCACCGATGCGAACGAGCGCACCGGCGAGTCGACGCCGCCCGGGATCACCCGCCCGGCCCGCGCGAACCACTCGGCGTTGGACGCCGGCGCGGCCGGATCAGCCACCGAGCGCCTCGGCCACCTCGGCGGCGAAATAGGTCAGGACGAAGTCGGCGCCGGCCCGCTTCACGACCGTGAGCTGCTCCAGGGCCACCGCCGGCCCATCGATCCACCCGGCCGCGTCAGCCGCCTTGACCATCGCGAATTCGCCGCTGACGTGATAGGCGGCCAGGGGCACGTCGACGGTGCGGCGCGCCGCCGCCAGGATGTCGAGCGAGGTCATCGCCGGCTTGACCATCACCATGTCGGCGCCCTCGGCCACGTCGGACGCGATCTCGGCCAACGCCTCGCGCTGGTTATGCGGGTCCTGCTGGTAGGCGCGCCGGTCCCCGCCCCCGGCGATGGTGACGTCGACGGCGTCGCGGAAGGGGCCGTAGAGCGCGGAGGCGTACTTCGCCGCGTAGGCGAGGATCGCCACCCGCTCGTGCCCATTCCCGTCGAGCGCGGCGCGGATGGCCCCGACCTGACCGTCCATCATCCCGCTCGGCGCGACGACGTCGGCGCCCGCCTCGGCCTGCGCCACCGCAACGCGCTGGTACAGCTCGAGCGTGGCGTCGTTCAGGACCTCGCCGTCGGGACCGAGGAGGCCGCAGTGTCCGTGGTCGGTGTACTCGTCGAGGCACAGGTCCGCCATCACGACCAATTCGTCGCCCACCGCGTCGCGCACGGCCCGCAGCGCGACCTGCACGATCCCATCGGGGTCCCAGGCCCCGCTGCCCTGCGCGTCCTTGCGCGCCGGGACGCCGAAGAGGATCAGTCCGGGCAGCCCGAGCGACACGAGTCGCTTCGCCTCGACGACGAGTGAGTCCACGCGAGTGCTGCACCTCGCCCGGCATCGAGGAGATGGGGGTCGGCGCCTCGATCCCCTCGCGCACGAACAGCGGTGCCACGAGGTCGTCGACACCGAGCCGTGCCTCGGCGACGAGGCGACGCAGGGCTGGCGTGCGACGCAGCCTGCGCAGGCGGCGAACGGGGAACCCGGATGCAGAACGGGCGGCGTCGACCTCGGCCATGGCGACCAGCCTAGGAGCCGCCTGCGGCGTCGGATTTCCGAGCCTGCGGCGGATCGGCGTGAGCGAAGTGGTCGGACAGCTCGGCCACGATGCCGTTGGTGGAGGCACCCCAGGCCTCGCATACACCGGTCATTCCGGCCGCCCGCGCCGCCTCCGCCGTCGTGGGCCCGATGCAGACGACGTGGGCCGGCACGCGCACCGGCGCACCCTCGGGCGTGCGCAGCGCCAGGAACGCGTGCACCGACGAGGTCGCCGTGAGCACGAGCGCATCCGCCTGTGCCACCACCGACAGGAGCGCCGGCTCGGGCGCCGCGGCGGGCACCGTCCGGTACGCCTCGACGCGCCGTACGTCCCAGCCCTTCTGGGCCAGACCGCGATCGATGGTGTCCGGCGCAATGTCCGCACACGGGAACAGCACGCGGCGGGCGTCGTCGGCTCTTGCGGACGGGAATTCCTCCACCAACCCGCGCGCGCTGTGTTCGGCCGGCACCAGGTCCGGCTCGACGCCCTCCATCCGCAGCGCGTCGGCCGTCGCCCGCCCGACGGCGGCGACCTGCGCCAATCCGAGCGCGCGGGCATCGCGCAATTCGGCCATGAAACGGTCGACCGCGTTGACGGAGGTGAACACGACCCACCGGTATTCGGCGACCGACGCCGCGGATGATCGCAGCGCGCCGCCGCCGTCGGAGGGATCGACCTGGCGGGTGAGCGGCAGCTCCACCGTGCACGCGCCCATGCGCTCGAGCGCGTCGACCAGGCCGGTCGCCCGGGTGCCGGGTCGCGTGACCACGACGGTCCGCCCCGTCAGTGCACCGCCGCCCACTGCCGTCGGCGACTCGTGCGCCAAACCGGCTACCGGGCCCACCACGATGACGGCGGGCGACTCCAGGTCGACGCCCGCCAGCCCGCTGAGCGTGGTGTGCACGACCTGTTGGGCGGCCGTCGTCGCCCGGGCGACGACGGCGGCGGGAGTCTCCGGCGCGCGCCCGCCGGCGATCAGGGCTTCCGCGATGGCGGCGCGTGTCGACATGCCCATGAGGATGACGAGGGTGCCCCCGGCGCGCGGCGAGCGCGTCCCAGTCCGGTGCGCCCGCTTCGGCACCCGGCGCACCGCCGACCCGCCCCGTCACCACCGTGACCGAGGACGCGACGCCCCGATGGGTCACCGGGATCCCGGCCACCGCCGGCGCGGCGAACGCGGAGGTGACCCCGGGCACGACCTCGAAGGGGATGCCGGCCTGCACCAGCGCCTCGACTTCCTCGCCGCCGCGGCCGAAGACGAAGGGGTCGCCGCCCTTGAGGCGGACAACGACCGCGGCGCGTCGGCCGTACTCAACGAGCAGTCGTGCGATCTCCGCCTGACGCTCGTCTTGGCCCAACGGCGCGTCCCCGGCGCCGGCACCGGCGTCGGGCCGCTTGCCGACGTCGATCAGCTCGGCCGAGTCCGCCGCCAGTTCGAGCACGGCCGGGCTGACCAGACGGTCGTGGAGCACGACGTCGGCCCGGGCCAGGAGCAGCGCCCCGCGCCGCGTGAGCAGGCCCGGATCGCCGGGTCCCGCCCCGACCAGGTACACCGTCACCCCTCCATCTCCCCAACGCCAACGCCAACGCGGTCGAAGCCCTCGATCGCCGCGCCCCCGCCCTCGAGCAGCGCCTGGGCCACCGCCGCGCCGAGAGCCTCGGGGTCTTCACCATCGCGGCTGAGCCGGATCAGGGTGTGGCCGTCCGCACTCGCCACGAGCCCGGAGACACGCAACGTTGGCGAACCCGGGCCCGAGCCCGACTCCGCCGGCGCCAGCGCCGGCGCCGGCTCGGCGTACGCACCGACCGGCACCGAACAGCTCCCGCCGAGAGCCGCCAGCACGGTGCGCTCGGCGCGCAGGGCGCGGTGGGTGGCGTCGTGGTCGATGGCAGCCAGCGCCGCGGCGTGGGCTCGTCGCCAGCCCGGCACTGCACGGCGATCGCGCCCTGGCCCGCCTGGGGCAGGACGTCCATCGGATCGAGCACGTCGGTGACCTGATCGAGCCACTCCAGGCGCTCCATGGCAGCCATGGCGACGACGACCGCGGTGACCCCGTCGGTGCCCGCGGCGGCCACGCGGCGGGCCATGTTGCCGCGCAGGTCGCGAAAGACGAGGTCTGGCCGCAGGTAGGCGAGTTGGGCCCGGCGTCGGGCCGAGCCGGTCGCGATCAGGGCCCCCGCCGGCAGCTCGGCCAGCCGGCAGCCGACCAGGGCGTCCCGCGGGTCGGCCCGCGGCGGCACGGCGCCGAGCACAAACGACGCCGCCATGACCGAGGGCATGTCCTTGGCCGAGTGGACCGCAGCGTCGGCGCGACCGTCCGCGACGGCCGCCTCGACCTCGGCCACGAAGACGCCCTGGCCGCCGATCTGGTCGAGCGGCACCGACGCGTCCCTGTCGCCGCGGGTCCGCACCACGACCGGCTCCACCTCGAGCCCCGGGTGGGCGGCCCGTAAGAGCGCCGCCACCGTCTCGGTCTGGCGGCGCGCCAACGGTGAGCCCCGGGTGGCGAGGCGGAGAGTGCGGACGGTGCCGACCGCGTCGGCCGTCCGAGGGGATCCCATGGGCGCCCGCTTAGAGGTCGAAGAGGATGCGCAACGCCTCGACGAGGCGCTCTCCGCGCGGCGTCCCGGCGGTCTCCTTGAGCAGCATGGTCGGCTCATGGAGCATCTTGGCCAGCGCAGCGCGTGTCGCCTGGTCCACGTGATCCCACTCCTCTTCGCTGAGATCGGCCAGTTGGGCCCGGTGCCGCTCGAGCTCGGCCACGCGCAACGACTCCAGTCGCGCCCGCAGCGAAGCGACGACGGGGGCGGCGCCCCGCTGGCGGCTGGCCGTGCGGTAGCGCTCGACCTCCGACGCAACGATGCCGCGCGCGGCCACCGCCTCCTCCTGGCGGCCCCCGATCGCCTGCGCCACCAACGCACCGAGCGCGTCCATGTCGAGCAGCGACACGCCGTCGAGTGCGGCGACCGCCGGAGCGACGTTGCGCGGGACGCCCAGATCGATCACCCGCAACGGTGCCGAGACGCCGGCAAAGTCCTCGAGCTCCAACACGTGGGACTCTGCCGCCACCGCCGTCAACACCACGTCGGCGTCGGCCAGCTCGGCGGCCACCCGCTCGAGCGAAGTGGCGCGCACCTCGAACGGGGCGCCCGACAGCGTCACGCGCCAGCTCGTCCGCCCGCTCCGGCGAGCGGTTGACGACGACGACGCGCCGCGGTGCCTTTCCGGGCCCGAGGTCGGACAGCGCGCGGAAGACGCCAAGACCCATCTCGCCGGCGCCGACCACCACCACGCGTGCGTCGCGCAGCCCCACACCGTCCACGCCCTGCGCCACGGTGACTGCGGCGTAGGCGAACGAGGTCGTGCCCTGGCTGATCGCCGTCTCGGTGCGCACGCGCTTGCCGGTCTGCAACGCGTGGCGGAAGAGCGCGGAGAGGACCGGGCCGCAGGTGCCCTCCTCCTGGGCGCGCTCGAAGGCGCGCCGCACCTGGCCGACGACCTCGGTCTCGCCGGTCACGACCGACTCGAGCCCCGACGTGACGGAGAAGAGGTGCGAGGTGACGTCGTCGTCGAAACGGATCAGGGCGTGGAGCGACAGCTCTTCGACCGAGACGCCGGACCCCTCCGAAAGGACGTCGTAGATCTCGGCCACCGCGTCGTGGAAACGGTCCACCACCGCGTAGACCTCGGTCCGCAGGCATGTCGAGAGCACGACGGCCTCCTGCACGTTGCGCCGGTGGCTCAGCGCGCTCAGGGTCTTGTGCAGGTCCGCGTCGGCGATGGCCGTGGCCTCGAGCAGAGGCAGCGGGGCTTGGGTGTGCTGCAGCCCGATGACGACGACGGACACTCGGAATCCTCCTGGGTCGGACCTCAATTCTGCCGGTCCCGCCGCCCGGCGTGCCAGTCGCCGGCGCGGATGGGATCAGGCCAGGTCCTGTGGGGACGACATTCCGACCGACCGGATGAGCGGAACCCGCTCGTCGCCCTGGCCGCCGGCCCGCACCGAGGCGTCCTGGCGGGCCCGGTAAAAGCCGAGGACCTGCAGCTCAATGGAGAGGTCGACGTAGCGAACGTGCACGTGCGCCGGGACGTGGAGGACCCGGGGTGCGAAGTTGAGCAGTGAGGTCACGCCAGCGCGTACAAGCAGGTCAGCGACCCCCTGGGCCGCCCAGCCCGGCGTCGTGATGACTCCGATGTCGGGGCACTCCGCGGCTCGGAGCGTCGCGATCTCGTCCATGTGGCGCACCTTCATGCCGCGGATCTCCTCGCCCACGACCCCCGGGTCCACGTCGAAGAGCGAGGTGACCTGGCAGCCGCCCGAGGCGAAGCCGGCGGAGTTCGTGAGGGCGCGGCCCAGATTTCCGATGCCGACGACGGCGACCGACCAGTTCTCGTCGATCCCGAGCGCACGGTCGATCTGGGCGATCAGGAACCCGGGTTCGTAGCCCGAGCCGCGGGTCCCGAACGAGCCCAAGAGCGACAGGTCCTTGCGTACCTTGGCCGCGTTGACCCGGGCCAGCTCGGCCAGCTGCTCGGACGAGACGGTGCGCGTCCCGGCGCGGACGAGCTCGGTGAGGATGCGTTGGTACACCGGGAGGCGCAGGACGGTGGCCTCGGGGATCCGCTTGGCTACCGGCGGCGGTCGGGTGCCCCGGGTGCCACGGGCTTCGGCGCTGCCATTCGGTCGTCGCTCACTGCAATCGGATGGTACCGAGGCGGGTTGCGACCAGCACCAAACCGAGCGACCAGCCCGCCGCGTTTACCAGGCGAGGATCAGCAGCTCCCCGGCGCCGACGTTGAGCCAGTGCGCGGCCGAGGCCTCCCCCGCCACCACGGCGAGATGCCCGTTGGCGTCGACCAGCAAGCCGAACTCGCCCTGCTTCAGCTCGCCGAACGCCTCGACACAGCGCAACTGCACCCCGTTCGGGACCAACGCATGGGGCAGGCCGTCGAGGTACTCGCGGCCCGATTCGACGCGGGCCGCCAGCTCGATCGACCCCGACGCCGGCATCCCGGCCACCCGCGCGTCGGCCACGGTCGCGGCCAACTGCAGGTTGCCGAAGTGGTCGACCCAGGTCACCTCGGCCCGGAGGCTGCACCGGCCGTCGTGGAGGCGGCCCTGCTCGACCACGCCGCCGATGAGCCGCACCAGCGACTCGGGCTCGATCGCCTCGCCGAGCTCGGCCAGCGGGGTGCCGACGCAGAGGCGGGCCGCCGCCGGCGCGAACACGTCGCGGCCGTCGAAGGTCCCGCCGCGGTCGGGGGGCACCGGGTCGCGGCGCAACTCGACGACGGACGCGATCGGCGCCTCGGCCACCGACTCCGCCGCCGCCACCAACAAGCCGTTGTCCGGCCCGACGAAGGACAACCCCCCGCCGGCCGGCAACGCGACCTCGAGGCCGATGCCGCGGCGCGCCGTGCCGACGCCGGGATCGACGACACCGAGGACCACGCCCGCCCCGAGATGCGGGACCGCCCGCACGAGCGTGTGGCTCCCCGCGCGCACGTCGAAGGGCGGGATGTGGTGGGTGAGGTCGATGACGGTCGTGCCCGGGGCCTGCGCCGCGATCACCGCGTGCACGACACCGACGAACTCGTCCTCGGTCCCGAAGTCAGAAAGGAAGAAGACCGTGCCCGGCCCCGTGCCCGACGGCCGGCTCGGCTCGGTTGGGCTGGGTGGGGGCATGCCGTGCGCTCGAGCTCAGCGCTGCAGGTTGCGGGAGCGTTCCGTGGCCGCCGCCACCGCCTCCATGAAGGCCGAGCGCACGGCGCGGGACTCGAGTGCACGGACGCCGGCCGCGGTCGTGCCCGCCGGCGACGTCACGTCGGCCCGCAGCGACGCCGGGTCGCGCCCGGTCTCCTCGAGGAGGGCCGCCGAGCCCCGCATGGTCTGGACGACGAGCGTGTGGCTGACCTCGCGCGACAGGCCCATCTGCACGCCCGCTTCGATCAGCGACTCTGCCACGAGGAAGAAGTAGGCCGGGCCCGAACCGGACAGACCGGTCACGGCGTCGAGCATGCGCTCGGGCAATCGCACGACTGCGCCGAGCGAGCCCAAGAGCGCTTCCGCCCAGCCCAGGTCCAACGAGGTCGCGAACGACCCGCCCGACATGGCGGCCACGCCGGCGCCGATCAGCGCGGGCGTGTTCGGCATGGCCCGGATGACGGCCGGCTCTCCCCCGAGCGCCGACTCCAGGCGCTGGCAGGGCACGCCCGCCACGATGGAGAGCAGGCGGGTCACGCCGCTCGCACCGAGCAGACGACAGGCCCCGTCGGCCTGGTCGGGCTTCACGGCGAGCACGGCGCCGCAGCGGTCCTCCCCGGTTTCGTCGAGGGCGTCGAGGAGACCGGGCTCCGGCGCCGCCACGGTCTGCAGGCCCGGGTACAGCTCCTCGAGCTCCTTGCGGCGTTCAGGGACCGGTTCGACGACGGTCACCGTCGCCGCGGGGTACAGGCCACGTCCGAGGAGGCCGCCCAGCAGGGCGCCACCCATCTTCCCGCCCCCGACGATCAGCAGGTTCGACACCTGCATGACGATACCGACCGTGGCCTCACGCCGCCGAAGGCAAGCCGCCGAGGCGCCCGAGGAGCCAACAGTGAGGACCGAGGAGCGAGAACCTTAGGAACGGCGGGGCCGGCGACGGTAGGTCGACGGGTGCCCCATGGTCATCGCCGTCGGGAAGTGGTCGTCGGTGTACACGACCGACGCCCCGGCAATCCGGTCGAGCTCCTCGTCGTCGATCAAGCGGGCCGGCACCCGGCCGACGAGATACACGGCGTCCTCGGGCCCGAGCGCGAACCACATGCCCATCAGCGCCGTGTTGCGCCGGAGCAGGTACGCGTAGACCTCCTCCTTGTTCGCCTCGGGGGCGGGCATGAACTGCGCCTCGTGCCACAGCGTGCGCTGCTTCAGCGTGAACCAGACGGTGATGTAGTCCTTCTCGTCACCCTTGAAACGGAGATACCACTGGAACGACGCGGTCCGATCGGTCACCTCCTGGCGCTCGGCCGCCACCAGCGGCCCGTCGGCCTCGAGCTCGCGCCTGGCCCAGGCGTCGATGCAGGCGACGGCCGCCGCCATCTCGTCGTCGGCGGGCAGGTCGATCAGGGGCACGGGACAGCGGGCGATCGGTCGACGAGCCGGGCGCTCAACCGCTCAACCGGCTCGGCCTGCTCAGCCGCACTCGACGAGGCGGCCGGCGGCCAGCTCGTCGTGCAGCTCCACCAGCGTCGCCGCCGCGGCGTGCCAGGTGTAGAGCCGGGCCCGCAGCACCGACGCCGTCGACAGGCGCTCGGCCGCCAGGGGCGCCTCGAAGACCCGGCGCACGGCGGCGGCGTAGGCGCCCGGGTCGTGCGAATCGACGAGGAACCCGGTGTGGCCGTGGTCGACGAGGGTGGTGAGCCCGCCGACGGCCGACGCCACCACGGGCGTGCCGCAGGCCGCCGCCTCGAGGGCGACGAGGCCGAAGGACTCCGAGCGGCTGGGCACGAGGCACACGTCGGCGGCCCGGTAGTACGTCGACAGCAGCTCGTGGGGCTGCGGCTCGATGAAGTGCACGAGCTCGCGCACGCCCCGGGCGTCGGCCACGTCGTGCAGGCCCTGGAGCGCCTTCTCACCGTGCGGCCCGCTCGGCCCGCCGACCACGACGAGGCGGTACGGCTCGCCGCCGGCGGCGCGCAGCTCGGCCAGCGTCTCGACGGCGACGTCCGCACACTTCAGCGGCTGGATCCGCCCGACGAACAGCAGCAGGCGCCCGTCGAGCGGGAGCCCGAGCGCCCGCCGCGCCTGGGGGCGGTCGCCCGGGCCGAAGAAGGCGTGGTCGACCCCCGGCGGCACGATGTGGATACGGCCCGGCTCGCCGCCGTAGAGCGACGCGATCTGGTCGGCCTCGACGCTGCACGACGCCAGCACGGCGTCGGAGCACTCGATGATGTTCGCCTCGGCCTCGGCGCGCCGGTGCGGCATGTCGGCCTCGACCTCTTCGGGCATCGACTCGGCCTTGACCCGGTCGAGGGTGTGGAACGTGGAGACGAGCGGCAGGTCCAGCTCGTGCTTGATCACGTGGCCCGACAGCCCGGACAGCCAGTAGTTGGCGTGGACCGACGTGTAGGGCAGCCCGCCGCCCTCCGTGCCGCCGGACCCGGTGGCGGCGGCCATGCGCTCGAGCACGTTGGCCGTGAACTCCTCGACCACGGCGGGCAGCGACTCCTTGGGGACCGAATCGAGCGGGCCGGCCGGCACGTGGTGGACCCGGAGCCCCGGCTCGACCTCGACGACCGGCGCCAGGTCGGGCGACCAGGCGCGGGTGAACACGTCGCAGGCGACGCCGTTGCGGGCCAGGGCGGCGGTCAGCTCGCGGACGTAGACGTTCATGCCGCCGCCGTCGCCCGTGCCGGGTTGGGCCAGCGGCGAGGTGTGCAAAGAGAGAACCGCGAGTCGCCGCATGCCGGGCCAGAGCCTACCGGCGGTGGGCAGAACGGCTCCGGCCGCCTGGTGGGACGCCGGGCCGCGGGACCCGTCGTGGTCCCGTCGTTCAGGCGGTGGCGACCTGCCCGGGGGGCGCCGAATCCGGGGCCGGATCGTCGTCCGCGTCCTCGGTGGCCGCGGGCGCCGCGGCGGCCGCGCTCGGGGCGCCGGCGTCGGGGGAAGGGTTCTCGTCCTCGTGCTCGCGACGGAACGAGAGGTAGATGCGCACCAGCGCCTGCTTCTGCTCCTCGCTGATGGTCTGGTCGGCCATGATCGAGCGGGTCAGGTCGGGGGCACCGGTGGGTGCCTCGAGGATGCCCGCCTGCACGTAGAGCGTCTCGGCGGAGATGCGCAACGCCTTGGCGATCTGCTGGAGGATCTCGGCCGAGGGCCGGCGCAGCCCGCGCTCGATCTGGCTCAGGTACGGGTTCGAGATCCCCGCCAGCTCGGACAGGCGGCGCAGCGAGAGCCGGGCCGTGCCGCGTTGCTCACGGATGAAGGACCCCAGCTCGTGCCAGCGGTCTTTGGGATCCGTGCTCACTCTTGCAAGCGTACCGCCGTGCCGGCGGGTCCAGGGGTTGCCGCCTTCCCGGCGTGCGGCGGACCGGGGCGGTCGGCCAACCGGAGCAAACACCTCCCCGACCTGCTCGCATGCCTGCTCGCATGGACGTTGATCCCGGTTGGGATCGGGCGAGGTTCGGGTATGGTCCAGCACGCAGCACCCCGTCCGTCAGCACGACACGACCCACGACATGACAGAGGAGACCGCCATGGCCGAGTACAGCCTCCCCGACCTGCCCTACGACTACGCCGCGCTCGAGCCCCACGTGTCGGCCCAGATCATGGAGCTGCACCACGACAAGCACCACGCCGCCTACGTCGCCGGCGCCAACCAGACGCTCGAGAAGCTGGCCGCGGCGCGCGACAAGGACGACTTCGGCGCCATCGTCGGGCTGGAGAAGACGCTCGCCTTCCACATCTCGGGCCACGTCCTGCACTCGATCTTCTGGAAGAACCAGAGCCCCGACGGCGGCGACAAGCCCGACGGCGCGCTCGGCTCGGCGATCGACGAGAACTTCGGTTCCTTCGACAAGTTCAAGGCGCACTTCACCCAGGCGACCATGACGATCCAGGGCTCGGGCTGGGGCGTGCTCGCCTACGAGCCGTTCGCCGGCCGGTTGATCATCGAGCAGGTCTACGACCACCAGTGCAACATCGGGCAGAGCTCGGTCCCACTGCTCGTCTTCGACGCGTGGGAGCACGCCTTCTACCTGCAGTACAAGAACGTGAAGGCCGACTTCTTCGCCGCGCTGTGGAACGTCGTCAACTGGTCCGACGTCGCCGCCCGCCTCGATTCGGCGAAGGGCCTCAAGGTCGAGGGCTAGTCGAGGTCTAACTCAGCGGCAGGTGCTGCTCGCAGAAGCGGGTGGTCGGGTCGCGGGCGAGATCGGCGTCGAGAATCGGCGACCCGCAGGCGGCGCAGGCGCCGTAGGTCCCCGCACTCAGGCGCTCCAACGCGAGGTCGACGCCGTCGAGGACGCCCGCCGCGCGGGCCAATCCGGACTCGTAGCGCTCCTCCACGGGGGCAGGGTACCAACCGGGTGGCCCGGCGGGGCCGCCCTGGCCGTTTAGAGGGGCGTCCGGGCGGGCAGATCTAGCGGCAACCGCCATGCAAAGCCCGACGATCCCGGGGCGCGAGCCCGGCGCGGCGACCCACGGGGATGGGCCGGTGGAAGCGGCTACCCACGGCCTCCAAGCCACGCACGCCGTCCAGCGGTTCCCGGGGACCGACGTCGCGGTCGGACGGGCCCGTCGCTTCCTGCTCGAGCAACTCCCGGGCGGTTGCCACGACGGCGGCGATCTCCTGGCCCTGATGCTCTCGGAGCTCGCCACCAACGCGGTGCAACACGCCGACACTGAGTTCGAGGTCGACATCGCCGTGACCGAGCACGTGGGTGGGCGCTGGGTCCGGGTGAGCGTGACCGACGAGGCCCCGGGCTTCCCCACCGCATCGGAGCCGCTGCCCGACGCACCGCACGGGCGCGGCCTGCGCATCGTCGAGACGCTCGCCGACGCCTGGGGGATCGAGGTGCGGCGCGACCGGCCCGGCAAGACGGTGTGGTGCACGTCGTGGGTGGGGCGGGCCGACGGCGGTCTCGCCATGTGCACCGACGACCTGGTCGAGCGGAGCTCCGACGACATCGTGGTGCTGGCGGCGCGGCGGGTGCCGGGACCCCCCGGGGGTGGGGCCTGACCCTGCGGGTGTCGCCCGCTTCCTAGTGTGACGACGTGACATCCGAAGAGCCGCTGGCCGCGCTGGTGGGGGCGCACGCCCTCGTGCCGTGCGTCGACGGCCGCGAGCGGCCCTACCGCGACCTCGACTGTGCGGCGTCGACGCCCGCGCTCGAGACGGTGGCGCGACGGGTCACCGAGTTCCTGCCCTGGTACTCGAGCGTCCACCGCGGCGCCGGGTACAAGTCCCGGCGCGCCACCGCCGCCTACGAAGCGGCGCGTGACAGCGCGCACCGCTTCGCCCGCCGCCCGGTGGGCGGCGACGACGTCGTCGTGCTCGTCCGCAACACCACCGAGGCCATCAACCACCTGGCCTACCGGCTCGGGCTCAGCCCGACCGACGTGGTCGTGACGACCGTCGTCGAACATCACGCCAACCTGCTGCCGTGGGCCCGCGTGGCCACGCGGCGCTGGGTCGAGTGCGGCCCGGAGGGCACGTTCGGCGTCGACGACGTGGTGCGAGTGCTCGACGACGGGGCGAGGCCGAAACTGCTCGCGCTCACGGGCGCCTCGAACGTGACCGGGTGGCTGCCGCCGGTCGAGGACATCTGCGCCGCGGCGGCCGAGCGCGGGATCCCGGTCCTCCTCGACGCGGCGCAGCTGGCGCCCCACCGGCCGCTGCCCACCGGGCCTGACTTCATCGCCTTCAGCGGGCACAAGCTCTACGCGCCGTTCGGTGCGGGCGCGCTCATCGGGCCGCGGGCGACCTTCGAGACGGGCGACCCCTTCCTGGCCGGCGGCGGCGCGGTCGACCTGGTCGACCTCGACGAGGTCATCTGGACGGAACCGCCCGAACGCGAGGAGGCGGGCTCGCCCAACGTCGTCGGCGCGGTCGCCTTCGGCACCGCCATGGACGAGCTGGAGCGCATCGGCTGGGACGCGGTGCGGGCGCACGAGGCCGCGCTGTGCGTCCAGCTGTACGAGGGTCTGCAGGCGATCCCGGGGGTGCGGGTGCTCGGGCCGCCGTTCGACGGCACGGACACCGGCGCGGATCGCCTCGCCGTCGCGCCCTTCACGGTCGACGGCATGCACCACGCGCTGGTGGCGGCGCGCCTCAGCGCCGAGTTCGGCGTGGGCGTCCGGCACGGATGCTTCTGCGCCCACCCCTACCTGATCCGCCTCCTCGGTGTCGGCCGCGCCGGATTCGACGAGGCGCGGGCGGCCGTGCGGCGCGGCGACCGCAGCGGCATCCCCGGCGCGGTGCGCGCCAGCTGCGGCCTGGGGACGTCGAGCGAGGACGTGGACGCATTGGTGGACGCGGTGGGAGCCCTCGCCGCCGGCCTGCCGGCACCGGTCGACTACGTGCAGGACCCGGTGACCGCGGACTACTGGCCCGAGGGCGAGACCCCGGGCTGGGCCTCGGCCGACCGGCCCGCGGGCGCCGCGTGCGCGCGCGGTTGATCCGGGTGGCGGCGGCGCGCGGCGGTGCCGGGCGCGGCGTGCCCGGCCTGCTCGCGGGGCGGCGGCCTCGGCGCTGGCGCTCACGCTGGCGGCGTGCGGCGGCCCCGTCGGCAGCACGTCGGTCCGCGACGTGGCCTGGGTGACCACCGGTGCCTCGGTGACGCTGCCGGGCATGGACGTGACACCGGTGGACCTGGCCCGCCGCCACATCGAGGCGAGGGTCCCCGTCGGCAGCCTGCCCGCGGGGTTGGCCTTCACGCCCGATGACCACGGGCTCCTGGTCGTGACCCAGGGCGACGACATGTTGAGTGAGATCGCCCCGTCCACCCACGACGTGATCCACACCGTGACGGTGGGCGTGGAGCCCGACGCCGTGGCGTTCGCGCCCGGTGGGACCCACGGAGTGGGCCTCGCGTTGGTGGCCAACCTGGACTCGGACACGGTCACGCCCGTCGACCTCGGCACGTGGCGGGCCGGGCGGCCGATCGCGGTCGGCGCCGAGCCGGTGGCGATCGCTGTCTCGGCGCCGGCGACGGGCACCGGGGCGGCGACCGCGTTCGTCGCCAACTACGGCGGCAACAGCGTGACGCCGATCGACCTCCAGACCATGCGGCCGGGTGCGGCCATCCCCGTCGGACCGGCGCCCCAGACCCTGGCGGTGGCGTCGGGACAGGTGCTGGTCGGGAACTTCGGCAACGCCACGCTGACGCCGATCAACGTGGGCACGCTCCGGCCCGGCGCCGCCGTCGCACTCCCGCTCAACCCCACCGGGATCGCGGTCGACGCATCCGGCGTCACGGCCTACGTATGCGGCGGTGCGGGCCTGGTCCCGGTCACCGTGGCCGGGTTGGCGGTCGGTCCCCAGATCGGGCTGCCCGACGCGGCCCAGGGCGTGGCGCTGAGCGCCGACGGCGCGACGGCGTGGGTGACCCAGCAGGCCGGGGGGTTGGTCCCCGTGACCCTCTCCACGGGGAAGGTCGGGCCGGCGCTGCACCTCGGGGGGCATCCGTCGGCCATCGTCATCGGGGCGGGCTCGCGGTGATACCCATCAGCGGGCCGGGTCGCCCTCAGATGCTGTACACGGCGCGGGCCCGGAACCGCACGGGCTGCTCGGTCAACTCCTCCATGTAGTGCGCGGCCCATCCGGCCACTCGGGCGACGGCAAAGATCGTGCGCCCGCTGTCCGGCGGCATGCCGGTCCCCCAACTCAGCGCGGCGAGGGCGAGGTCGCAATTGGGCAAAGGGATGTCGTGCGCCGCCGCCAGCGCGATCACCTCGTCCAACACGTCGCGCTCGGCGCGCACTCAGCGACGGCTCGGCCAACGTGAGCAACGCGCCGAACCGTGGGTCGCCGCTCTTGTACACCGTGTGGCCGAAGCCGGGGAGGCGACCCTGGGCGCGCAGGACGTCGTTGAGGGCGCGCACTGCGCCATCGCGTTCGGCCACGACGAGGAACTCGTAGGCCATTTGACTCGCCCCACCGTGCAGCGGGCCCGCCAGCGTCGCCAACCCCGCCAAGAGCGCGTCGTACGGATCGGCCCGCACCGACGCCGCCACGCGGACCGCGACGGTCGAGGTGGCCAACTCGTGGTCGGCCAGGAGCACGAGGGCGGCGTTGACCGCGGCCGTGGGCACTGCGGCCGCGGTCGCCGGTGTCGTGAGGCGGGCGGCCAGGCGCGCCGCAACCGAGGCGCCGGCGTCGTCGCGGGGTGCGGGCGCCACCGCGTCGGCCAGGGCGGCGGCGGAGCGGCGGGCCGCCCGTGCCACGGCGGCCGGTCGCAGGTCGGAGCGGAGGGGGTCGCGGGCACCGCACATCACCAGCGCCCAACGCAGGCGGTCCAACGTGTGGCGCAGCGGGCACGGTCCGAGGTCGGGCGTGGTCCAGTCGCCGCCGCCCTCGGACTGCCAGAGGAGCTCGGCCACCTCCTCGAAGCTGGCCGTGGCCGCCAGCTCGGTGGCGCGCCGGCCCCGGTAGAGGGGCCCGAGCTCCTGGTGCAGCTGCGTCACGCCGGTCGTGATGGTGGCGAGGCGGGTGGCCGTCTCGCGACCGCCGCGGCTGCGCGTCGCCAGCGCCTCGACGTCGGCCAGGTCGAAGAGACTGCCCCTCCCATTGGGGTCCCGGTGGGACTCGAGCACCCCGCGACTGACGTAGGCGTAGAGCGTCGGCACCTTCACCCCGAGCCGGCGGGCCGCCTCTTCGGTCGTGAGCATCCTGTCCACGCCGACAACTTTATATTGACTTGATCAACGTTTACAATCCCAGCTGGAGGGCGGCATAGTGGGTGACATGGAAACCATTGTGCGAGACCTCATGACGTCGCCGGCCGTGACCTGCCCCGCCGACGTCACGTTGGCCGAGGCCGCCGGCGTGATGCAACACGCCGACACCGGCTCGGTCGTCGTCACCGACCACGGCAAGGTCGTGGGCATCCTCACCGAGCGGGACCTTCTGCACGCGGCGGTCGGAGCCGGTGATCCTCGACGCGAGAAGGTGGCGCTCTGGATGACGGCCCGGCCCGACGTGCTCGGCCCCGAGGAGCGGGTCGACGCGGCGTGGTCGAGCCTCACCTCGCACCACTACCGCCACCTGCCCGTCGTCGACGGCGACGAGTGCGTCGGCGTGGTCTCGCTGCGCGACCTGATGGGCGTGGCGCGCATCCGCCCCGCCAACGAGACGAGCGGCGACGTGCCGGCCGGCCTCGAAGGCGTCGTCGTGGCCGAGACCACCATCGGCGACGTCCGGGGGCAGGAGGGCTTCTTCCACTACCGCCAGTACTCGGCCGTCGACCTGGCCGAGCAGCGTTCGCTCGAGGACGTGTGGCATCTGCTCTTCCGCGGCGAGCTGCCCGACGCGGCCGCCTCGAAGGCGTTCGGCGACGAGGTGCGCACCCGGCGCACGCTGCCGCCCGGGCTCAGCACGTTGCTGCCCGCGCTGGCCCGACGGGGTGCCCCACTCGACGTGCTGCGCACCGCGGTCTCGGTGCTGGCCTCCGAGCTCGGGTGGCGCCCGACCCACGACATCGGTGCGGACGAGCTGGCCGACCAGGCGCTCGGGCTGTGCGCCGTGGTGCCGACGATCCTGGCCGCGGCCCACCGTCTGCGCACGGGCAACGAGCCGCTCGAGCCGCGGGCCGACCTCGGCTTCGCCGCCAACTACCTCTACATGCTCACCGGCGCCGTGCCCACCGAGGAGCACGCCCGCGCCATCGAGCAGTACATGATCCTGACGATCGACCACGGATTCAACGCCTCGACGTTCACGGCGCGCGTGGTCACCTCCACGGGAGCCGACCTCGGGGCGGCCATCGTGGCGGCGATCGGGGCCCTGTCCGGGCCGCTGCACGGCGGCGCGCCGAGCCGTGCCCTCGACATGCTCGACGCCATCGGGACGCCCGACCGCGCCGAGGCCTACATCCGGCGGGCCGTGGAGAACGGTGAGCGCATCATGGGCTTCGGGCACCGGGTCTACAAGACCGACGACCCGCGCTCGCTGTTGCTGCGCGGGGTCAGCGAGCGGCTGGGCGGGCCGCTGGTCGAGTTCTCCCAGGCGGTCGAGCGAGACGACGGTGCGGGTGCTGGCCGAGTTGAAACCCGGACGCCAGCTCTACACGAACGTCGAGTTCTACGCCGGCGTGGTGATGCACACCTGTGGCATCCCGCGCGAGATGTTCACCCCCACGTTCGCCGCCGGGCGGACCATCGGGTGGTGCACCCACGTGATGGAACAGGCCGCACACAACCGCCTCATCCGCCCCGCCGCCCGCTACGTGGGGCCCCCGCCTCCCCAACCGGTGCCGCCGGCCGGCTGAGCGCCCGGCGGGTGATGGCGGACCTTCTCCGGGTCGCCGCCCGGGCGCGTCCGAGAGAATCCCGACTAAACTGGTCGGGTATTCGATCCGGCTGCGAGGAGGTGCGCTGATGCAGGTCACGGGCAGGCAGGACACGGCGCGCCGACCGACTCGGGTGCGGTCGCTCTTCTCGTTCCCCAACCCGGTGAACGAGGTGTCGGCCCGGCTCGTCGCGGCGGGCGTCGTGCTGATGTCGGTCCTCACCATCGCGTTCGACCTGAAGTGGATGACCATCGTGATCGCCTACGGGTTCTTGGCCCGCGTCCTCACCGGCCCCACGCTCAGCCCCCTCGGCCAACTGGTCACCCGGGTCGTCACGCCCCGGCTCCGCCTGACGCCACGCCCGGTGGCCGGGCCACCCAAGCGCTTCGCGCAGGGCATGGGGGTGGTCTTCTCGGCGACCGCGTTGGTGCTGACGGCCCTGGGCTACTGGACCGCAGCGCAGGCGGTGCTCGGCCTCCTGGTGGTGGCGGCCACCCTCGAGTCGGCGTTCGCCATCTGCCTCGGCTGCATGACCTTCGGTGTGCTCATGCGCGCCGGCATCGTGCCCGACGAGGTGTGCGAACGCTGCAACGACATCTGGGCGGCGCCGCACGGCGCAGCCGCGTGAACGCCCGGCTCAGCTGTCGTACATCAGGACGCCGCGGATGTTCTTCCCGTCTCGCATGTCCTGATAGCCCTGATTGATGTCGCCCAGCTTGTAGGTGCTGGTGATCATCGAGTCCAGGTCCAACTGGCCTTCGCGGTAGAGCTTCAGCAGCTTGGGGATGTCCGAGTGGATGTTGGCCGAGCCGAAGATGCTGCCCACCACCTGCTTCTCCATGATGGTGAGTTGCATGAGGTTCATCGTGACGTCCATCTCGGCCATGGGATGGATGTTGGTGACGACGACGCGCCCCCGCTTGGCGGTGAGCCCGAGGATCGATTCCATCATCGACCCTTGGCCGATGCCCATGGCGCAGATGACCTTGTCGCACATGCGACCCCAGGTCTCTCGCTGGATCAGCTCGAAGGCCTCCTCGACCGACGGCGCGACGTGGGTCGCGCCAAAGAGGGGGCGAGCTTGCGCTTGAGCTCCACGGGGTCGATGGCGAAGATCATCTCGGCGCCGGCCAGCCGGGCACCCTGCACGGCGGACGCGCCGATGCCGCCGATGCCGATCACGGCCACGTAGTCGCCCGGCCGCACGTCGGCGGCGTAGACGGCCGAACCCCACCCGGTGGTGACGCCGCACCCGACGAGGCACGCCTTCTCGAGCGGGATGTCATCGAGGATCTTCACGCACGATGCCTGGTTGACGACCGTGTAGGGGGCGAAGGTGCCGAGGCAGACCATCGTCGCGACGTCCTGACCACGCGCGTGGTGTCGAATGGTGCCGTCCATCTGCCGGCCGGCCATCAGGATGCCACCCACGTCGCACAGGTTGGAGTGCCCGGTGGCACACGAGGGGCACTTGCCGCACGCCGGCACGAAGCCCAGCACCACGTGGTCGCCGGGCTTGAGGGCGGTGACGCCAGGGCCGACCTCCTCGATCACCCCGGCGCCCTCGTGGCCGCCGATCATGGGGAGCGGGACGGGCATGTCCCCGGTGACGAGGTGTTCGTCGGAGTGGCACATCCCCGACGCCGCAAGGCGGATCAGCACTTCGCCGTCCTTGGGTGGGTCCAGGTCGATGGGCTCCACGCTCCATTCTCCGGGGCGTTCCCACAAGATTGCCGCTTCGGTTTCCACGAGGCCTCCCCAGGGTCTGGCGCGATGGCGCGCTCGGTACGCTACCGGCCCCGCGCTCGCCGGCGCCTCTCGGTGCCCTGTCCGCTCGGTGGCCCACCCACCAGGGCAATGACACGGCCACCGTGACCGGTACCGCGGCCACGGTGAGTGCAACGGGCCCGGGTTCCGAGAGCCAGGACCTCCGCGTGGTTCTTGGCTGACCGTTCCGGTGTCCGTGACATCTTGTCTCGTTCGTGGTTACCAACCCAATAACGCCGAACGGGATGTCGTTAGGCGTGGGCGGCGATCTTCACGTCTCGAGTGTGGCAACCCACTCGAGCAGTGTGTCGACGTAGAGCTCGGGAGCTGTGCCGTGCATTGAGTGCCCTACCGTCGGAAACGAGCGGTACTCGACGACGACGCCGGACTGACGCAAGAGCTCCAGCACCCGAGCTGCTTGCACGTCGGCCAACGCACCCAGAAGGAACCCGGTCTTCTCCTCGACCAAGCGGAAGTGGTGGGTGAGGAGTACGTGCGGCGTTTTGACGCTTCGCAGCATCCGCTCGTGGTCGGAAGATGCCGAGGCCGTTCCATTCCAGAACGCCCGACCCCACTCGGGGTCATATTCCTTCAGCTCCTGCGATGGCTCATCGCCGATGGGGAACGCTTGCATCCATTCGGGCAGCCGGTCGGGTGCGGCGGCGCGCAGCGCGTCCCACGCCCCGATCGACCACTGGTCGCCGAGGTACGTACTCCAGAGGTCGAACATCGGGCCGATGGATTGGCGAATCCCGGGTCCCGTCGCCGGGCGGACCTCCGACGCGAACAGCGGCGGGTCCTCGTAGCAGGCGGCAAGGATCTGGCCCGGCTTTGCGTACGCCGACAGCCAAGCAGAGAGGACGCCGCCCGAGGAGAGGCCGCTCACCGTTGCTGGCCTACCGATCACCACATCGATGAATCGAACAAGGTCGCTGCCCATGTTGTCGAGCGTGTAGCGGCCCGGTGTCCGGGTGCTCCGTCCCTGGCCCCTGAGGTCGACGGCGAACACCTCGAAGTGTTCGGCCAGTCGGGGCATCACCGCCTCGTAGCCCCACCAGGACTCGGTCTGACCCGGAATCAGCAGCAGGGCCGGCGAGCTTGCGTCGCCGACGGTCGCGTAGTTCATCTCGATCTCGCCGAGGTCGACCATCTGCTCACCGATCCCGTGCGGGACATAGGTCTGGCCGACGTTGTGCGGCCCGTACCGCGCCCGGTAGTCAGTCATCGCACCCCACTGTGTTCGATCGGCTCGGCACGTCTGCAGGCTTGTCGGCGCCGGCCGACGATATTCGTCCCGTGCCTGAGTCCTGGAGTCTCAGCTCACTCGACCCAACTGAAGGCGACGTCATCAAAGCTCCCAACGTCATCTCGCTCTCGTCGGATCTCGACTTGTCGTCGTGGGCCGCCCGGGTCTCGATCCCGGCACCTTGGGATTAAAAGTCCCCTGCTCTTCCGGATGAGCTAGCGGCCCGCGAGTGCAAGATAACGGAACCGGCGGAGGTTGGAGAACCGCGTGCACCGACTTGCGGGATCAGCCGATCGATTTGAGGCGAGGCACCACAGGCGCCCACGTCTCTTGAAGCCAACGCGTCGGCTCGGGTCCCGTCGAGCGAACGACGATCGCGTCCACCCCCGCAGCCGAGAACGCCTCGGCTTCTCGAAGGATGACGTCCGGCACTGCGTCGTCGGCGATCGTCATCAACGCGGTCACCTCGATGGTTTGGGGTTTTCGACCGACCTCGGCGCAGTGGCGGTGAAGTACTTCGACCTTGTGCCTGACGACGTCCACATCGCCGATGATGTTGCACGCATCTGCGTACCGCGCCACGAGCCGGAGCGTCTTACGCTCCCCACTTCCGCCAATCAACAGACGGGGTCGGGGTGCGCTGACGGGTGGGGGCGAGCAGAGAGTCTCCACCAACTGGTAGTGCTTTCCCTCAAAGGGACCGTTGTCGTCGCTCCACATCTGGAAGCAGATCTGGATGGTCTCTTCGAGGCGTTCGTACCGCTCGCGCAGCGGGGGGAACGGAACTCCCAACCCTCGATGCTCTCGCTCGTACCAGGCGGCGCCCAAGCCGAGCTCGGCGCGACCCGCGGAAAGGACGTCCAACGTGGTCACCGTCTTAGCCAGAAGCCCTGGGTGCCGGTACGTGACCCCACCAACGAGCAGCCGGAACCGCAGGCGTTCGGTCTGGCCGGCTGCAAAGGAGAGGGTGGTATACCCCTCGAGCATCGGCTCCTCGGCTGGCCACATCATGTCCATCTGGAACCAGTGATCCATCACCGAGAGCGTGCGCACCCCGATGGCATCTGCCGTCTTGGCCAGCAATGCGAAGGTCGAGCCGATGGCACCCGCGCCACCAGGCCAGGTGAACCGCGGCACATGAAGGTCGAGTTGCATTGGTCTCCCTCCGAGTCGAACCGAGGGTATCTCGGGATCGAGGCTTTCATGGGGCTGGCCCGATACGTCTATTACGGGTGGGACTTCCGCATGATCATCATGGAGACGGTCGGCATTGCGTTCCAGAATTTCTCGACAGGCGAAGAGGCCGGCTACTTCACGGTCGAAGGGCGTATCCGCGATCAGTTCTATTACGGCGGTCGCTCTTTGGATGGCATTTCGGTGACCCACCGCCGGGAACAATTCGAAAAGGTCATGCAGGGCCCGGTCGGCCAGCTCCTCGCACCCGGCCGGCGGGTCAGGGTTCCTCCTCCGCACAAGTAGCGACGGGGCCCCGGTCCGCGACGCTCCGTGCACGGCCGGTTGCAACGCCCTACGATTCGTCGCATGGAGATGTCGTGGCAGGACATCGCCGGCCTCAGCGATCCCGTGGTGCGCAATCTCTGCATCACGCAGCGCTACCACGAGTTCGCGATCGCCCTGCGTGATGCCGGCCTGGGTCAAGACGCCACGTGGTGTGCGTTTGCCGTCTGGGCCTCCAAGACCGCCGGCGCCACGATCCGAGGTGAAGTCTTACCAGCCCGCGCCAAAGATGCCTTGACCGACAGCGAGTCGACCGAAACCTTGTTGCATCACTTCAACCACGGAATTGGTGGGTGGGCGGCGCGGCGATTGTCCCAGGACCACCTTGTTCAAGCGGTCGAATCGGTGACGGCCGATATCTCGAAACACGTCGCCGACGGCAATCGCTTGGTGTTCGTCGAACTGGCTCCGCTCTTCACGGCGCTACGCGATGCCTTTCACGCCGCCCCCGCGACACCAAGCCAACTGGCGAAGGCGATGGCGCCAGCGATCTCGTCGATCCCCACGGACGAGGATGACTCCGGTGTCGTCACCGCGTTCGGTGCGTATCAGGACGCCCTCTTCGCTACCTCAGACCGTGCCAGCCTCGTCCTCCAGGCCAACACCCTGGCCGTGGCGCACGAGCAGCAGCGGCTGCAGCCGGCCATCGAAGGCGCGCTCAACGCGGCGATCACCGACACGTTGCAGCGGTTGATTGAGAGGGACGTCGTGCAGCACCTCCCGACAACGGAAGCCCGTCACGTGCTCGACGGGCTGTGCAACGAGCTGTGCAAGGTCCTCGAGGAGTCCTGGGACATGGTCCTGACCGAGGTGATCATGCAACTCATCACCGCGACAGAAACGTTCGATCTCCGGCGGGACGTGCCGCCGCTGGCTGGTGGCCAGTTCCCCGTCGAGTTGCGCGACCTGGAAGGCACCCCTGCCGCATCGGCCGTCTCCCGTTGGGACCGGACGAACGGTACGGGCGTACCTTCGGGCGCTCATGACTGGGCCGAGCTCGAAGACCGGATGAATTTCATCGTCAACTTGTTCCGGTCCCGCCAGCGCGATCCTGCGCTCTTCAACCCGCCGTTCTCGAACGCGCAGCTCGAAGTGCTCTTCGAAGGTCAGCTGCCGCCAGGGCCACTCTGACGATCAGGCGGCAAGTTCCAGCGCGTCGCCAGCGAGGTGGGTACCTGGAAGGCCGACCGATCGCCGTACCGTTCCGCTCGTACAGCCAGCGACAGCATGCCGAATCCGATCCGTTCCGACAGGGTCGTGAGCATTTTTCGATGGAGCCGCTCGAGGGAGACCTTGCGGCTCACTTTTGCGAGTGGTCGAAAGATCGCCCCCGTCCAATCCGCCGGTGGCACGCCCAAGAGGTCCGCCGTCTCGTCGCCGACGTAGTAGCGGACGGTGGACGCCGGGAGGCCTCTGAGCCCAGGTGGGGCAAGGTGGGAACCCTGCTCGAGCAGCGCCGCCATCAACTCCCGGCCCGGTGCGCTCGAGCGGAACTGTCGGCGCCGGACGATCGGCATCAGCACCGAAGTCTGCGCACGGGTGAGCGGCAACAGGTCCGGACGCACCCCGAGGTAGATAGCCGATCAGCGACCAGGTGTGCAGGTACGCGTCGGCGTCCTTCTCGGTATACGCGACACCGGTCCGATCGAAGACCTCGAAGACGATCTCGGTGAAGGTCAGAAGCGTCTCGAGCAGGTCTTCCTGGTTGATCGGCGTCCCCCAAGTGGCATCCCAGGTGACGCGGGGGTCGTTCTCGATCAGCCACCTCACCGCCGCGTGCATCAAGTCGGACGTGTCGCACGTCGGAATAGCCCTGTGCCCCAGGCTCGAGACCTCCGGGGTCCATGACGTCGAGATGAAACTGCGCCGTCTCGTTCAGCCGACGTTTGGCGTCGGTCTCCAGCCGGGCCGTCAGACCGAGCACCTGCACGCCGCGCCAACAGGCGTACGCGGATGGCAAGGCGGCTGCGTAGAGAGCGGTGAACACGTGCGACCCCCAGCGAGCAAAGCACTCCTGGCCCGTCGCCACCGCGTCGAGGTCGACCCAGTCGGGGAGGTCGACCTTGTCGGCCAGGAAAGTGAGCCAGCGCCGGTTCGGAGGCTTCGTGGTGCTGGACGACCAGTGCCCGGAAGGCGGAGGTCGCATCGCCCGTCCCGGCGAACAGTTCGCTGACGACGGCATCGGCTTCGGGGTCACCATGTCCGCGCAGGCCTTCGAGGAAATCGTCGCTCCAGTCGGTCGAGCTCATTGCGCTTCGAGAACCCGTCGCGCTTGGTCCAGGCTTCGGCTCGGACCACCCGAAGACACATCCTCGACGCAGGCCACGAGTTCTTTACGAACTGAATCCGGTGCAGAAGGGTGCCGAGCCCAACTGGTCAACGCTCGCAGCTCCAGCATCTTGGCTCCTTGCTGTCGGGCCAGATCGAGGGCCGCCTGATAGTCCTGCGCTGCTTCTCGTGATCCTGCCTGGGCTCGTCGATCCGCCCGTAACCGCAGGATTTCAGCTTCACAGAACCGTTCTCCCGTCGCGTTCGAAGTCTCAATGGCGGCGGTGAGGACGGCGATGGCGCGCGAGTCGTCCATTCTCTTGTCGCCGGCGCTCAGCATCTGAAAGTACGGTCGCAGCAACGGGCCGGGGATTTCGGGCTCCTCGATGCCCTCGCCCGCCCACCATTGCAGCGACCGCGCCCACTGCTTCCACTGCCGCGTGCTCACATCGTCCGCCACGTGCGAGGGCCTCGCTCGACAGCTTGAGCACGAGCTCACGCTCGCCCTCGAGCTGCGCCATGATCGCGGCCGTAACGGCTGCAACCGCCTGAGCCTGAGGCACCCTCCGTTCGGTGGTGCAGTGCAGTACATCGTTCGCAATCCTCCACGCCTCGCTGCAGCGCCCGCGCAACCAGCACGCCAGCGCAGTGGCGATGCGTGGAGCCGCCAATGCCATGAGCTCTACCGAGCGCATCGGAGGTAGGTCCTGCAAGCTTCCTTCCAGCGGCAGACCGCTGGCGGCGTAGGAGGTGCGCATCTGCTCGAGACCCTCGCGGATCCTTCCCTGCCAGATGCGCGTCGTCGCCTCGTATGTCGTGATCAGCTGGAGCGACCACGCGTCATCCAGCTCGACCGCTTCCTTTCGGGCTTCAGCCAGGATGGCATTGATCGTTCTGTACTCGGCGCTCGCCTGCCACCACGGGATGAGGATCATGTAGTTGCGCAGCAGGATCTCGTGGTCCCCCAGACGGCGGGCCAACTCCTCGACTCGACGTGACTCCTCAAGCGCCTCGGGCGCACTCTGGTCGACCGCCGTGAGGCACATCACGAGCCGGCTACGGGACTTCAGCTCGGTCGGACTCTCGGTCTTCTTCGGGCAGCTGATCGACGAGGGCCAGCACCGCCCGCTCGTGACCAGCAGCTTCCCGAAATCGGGAATTCTGGCGCGCGGTGTGGGACGCCTGCTTCCACAGGGGCACCGCCTCCGTCGCGTGTCCCGCCGCACCCAGGTGATAGCGCGGCGATCTCGGGGCGTGTGCGGGCCCGGCCCGAGGCAACCAGCATCTCTCCGACCGAACCGTGGATCCGCGCACGGTCGCCGCGGAACACGGATCGATAGGACGCCTCGTGGAAGAGGGCATGGCGAAACTGAAGTTCTTCTGCCTTTCCGGTGGGTTCGACGACGGCATGTTCGCGGAGCCGCTGAAGGTTGACGTCGAGGTCTGACAGCTCAAGCCCCGTGGCTGCGATCAACACCGGGCGATCGAACGTCCGCCCGATGATCGACGCCGCCTGGGCGACGCGTTTGGCGTCGCCACCGACGCGGTCGAGCCGCGCCGTAATGACCTCCGAGAGTGTCGTCGGAAGGTTCGAGCCAAGTCCATCCGGGCCATCTGCCACGCCGCGGGCCAGCTCTTCGAGAAACAGCGGCACTCCTTCTGACCGCGCCACGAGGGCGGCGCGCATCTCACGGGTCAATCGGCCCGACTCCGGAAGCTGCTCAATCAGCGCGCGTGGCCTCGTCGCCACCGAGACCGGTCAGGGTGAACCGCCCGTCAGGCTGCACGTGTTGATCGTCTTCGATCTCAGGCCGGGCACTCATCGCGACGAAGACCGGGGTAGGGCCACGGGCAATCAGGTGCACCGATTCCATGGTGCTTGGGTCGGCCCAATGCACGTCCTCGACGATCAGGAGGAGCGGACCGCTGCGGGTGAGACCTTCGACCCAGTCCGCCGCCTCTCGTGGCGTCGCCGGAACCTCTCCCATGACCTCCTCGAAAGGGTGCAGCGGGCTCAGCGCGGTCCGGCGGTTGCACAGGATGGTCAGCACGGTGTGCCCACGCGATCCGAGTTCGTTGCCAAACTCGAAAAGGAGGCGCGATTTGCCGATCCCTGGTTCACCCGAGACCAACACGAGCTTGCCCGCCCCCGCTGCAACGGCCTCCCAGTGCTCGCTCAACCAGGTCCATGCTTCTGGGCGCTGGACGAACCCACCCAAAGGACGGGCTTCGAGACGGTGCCGGGCCCCGCTTCGTTGGAGCACAGCAAAGGCGGCGACCGGATCAGCGATCCCTTTCAACACCAGGGCGCCGAGAGACTCCAACTCGAAGAAACCGGCGACCAGTTGGGCGGTGTCGCCACTGATGACCACTTGACCCGGGTTGCCCGCGGCCTGCAGCCGAGCTGCCATGTTCGGAACCTGACCCCAGACGTCGGGCAGACGCTCCGGCCCGCCCGCCGTCACGGCCGCGACGAGCACTTCGCCGGTGTGGATGCCGGCACGAGCGCGCAGTTCGCCAATGCCCAGGGACGGTGAGAGCTCGGATCCCAAGACCTCGATCTCCTCGACGATGTCAATTGCCGCCGACAGCGCCTCGCGGCTCGCCGACTCCGTGGCCTCGGGGTACCCGAAGTAGGCGACGGCGCCGTCGCCCTGGAACTGCGCGATCACGCCGCCGTGCGCCGTGACGATGTCAGCGACCCGGTGCTGGTAGGCGTCGAGCACTTCGTGCCAATCCTCGGGATCGAGCGCCGATGCGAGCTCGGTAGACCCGACAAGGTCAGTGAAGACGACGGTCAGCTGGCGTCGCTCGGAACCTCGCGGCGACGTCACGTTCCACACGCCTTCGCGGAACGCGAAGCACCGCCTGGCCCCCGAGGGCTTCGTCGCACGTCTGCAATCTACGTCTGCCCAGGCCGCATGGACAGTGCCGAAATTCCCTCGTGCCTACCCAAGAACGTCCCGGCCCAGCCGCAGCAGGCCCGTCCCACCCACGACAGTGCGACATCTCTAGGCTGTCGCCATGAAGATCGGGGGGTCAAAGCGGTTAGGGGCTCTGCTCCTCGTCATCTCGGCGCCGCTCCTGATCGGACTCGCCGCGACCGACGCCGGAGCTGTGGACCCGGGCACCACTTCCACGGTGCCGCCGACCAGCACGAGCACCACCGCCGCGCCCACGACGACAACGACCACGGCGCCGCCGACCACGACGACGAGCGCGCCCGTGACGACGACGACACGGTCACATCAAACGACGACGTCGACCACCCATCCGACAACCACCACGACGACGGCCAGTACGACGTCGAGCTCGTCGCCGTGGGGCTGGGTGCTCCTCGGCGTCGCGATCCTTCTGGCCATTTTGCTCGTGGTCCTCCTGATCGTCCGAACGAGACGGCAGGGCGAAGAGGCGAACTGGCAGCGCCTCACCGCGCCCGCCGTCGCGGCAGCTGAGCTCGCACGCGATCTTGTGTTGTCGCAATCCGAAACCGATGACCCACAACGGAGGGCGGGTGTCACGGTTCAGGTCGACCAGGCGGTTGCCGGTCTTGAGCGCGCCGCGGCCAGCGCGCCAGACGAAACGCAAGCTGCCATGTGCACCAGGTGCGCAGAAAGCCTGAGGGGGCTGGCCTTTGCCGTCGAGGCGGACCACCTGATGCGCTCGGGCGGCCAGCATCCAACGGGTGAACAACTTGCGGCCGCCGATGCCGCCCGACGTAACCGCACCGCCGAGCTCGAGGCGGCCCTTCGGGACCTCAAGGCAGCGCTCGCACCGTCGAAGTAGCGGACGGCGGCGGCCGGTCGATCGGGTCCCGGGGAGTTTCGACAGCGCGTGGGAGCCCGTGCTTGAGTGGGACGCCATGAGCACTTCGCGGCGGGTCCAAGGGGCGGGACTTTCCCTGTTCGTGACCGAAGCTGGGGACCCCGGCCGCCCCACGATTCTTTTGGTCCACGGATTTCCGGACACGAGTGCCGTCTGGGACCCCGTCGTCGAACGCCTCGAAGGAGCGTTCCACGTCGTGACATACGACGTCCGGGGCGCCGGCCAATCGGACGCGCCAACAAGTCGAGCCGGCTACCGGCTCTCTCTGCTCGTCGAGGACATGGCCGCCGTGGCCCACGCGACGAGTCCCGACGCACCGGTTCACTTGGTCGCCCACGACTGGGGATCAATCCAGGCTTGGGAAGCTGTGACAACCAAGGCGCTGGCTGACCGCTTCTCGAGCTACACCTCCATCTCGGGCCCTCCGCTCGATCACGCCGGACTGTGGGCTCGTCGTCATCGCACACTGCGGGCCTCTGACCTCTTGCGTTCGCTTCGACAGGCTCTGCACTCGTGGTACATCGCCTTCTTTCACTTGCCCCTGCTCCCCGAGCTCATGGCAAGGAACGGTCGGACGACCGGCCTGTGGGCGAAGGCGCTGCATCGCATAGAGGGAGCACCGACCGACCAGCGCTGGCCGGCCCCCACCTTTGGCGCCGACTTTGCGCACGGGGTTGAGCTCTACCGGGCCAACGTGCGCGGCCGGATGCTGCATCCCGAGCTCGGGCACACCGACATCCCGGTGCAACTGGTCATACCCCGGCAGGATCGCTACGTGACTCCGGCGCTCTTGGACGGGCTCGAAGAGTGGGGCACGGCGGTGTGGCGTCGTCCGGTCGACGCCGGACACTGGGTCATCCGGACCGATCCCGACATCATCGCCACCGCCGTCCGCGAAATCGTGGCCTACGTGGACCAGGGCACTGAGTCGCCCGTCCTGCGAGCAGACACCATCGTTGGATAGGCGCTAGGAAGCGGACACTTACTCGGGTGGCACGCATGCGATACGCCGCGACCTCGAGGGGCCCGCTGATCACGCTCCTAGACCCTGGTCGGGGTCACGAATCGGCAGCTCACCTTGCCCATGGTGACGCTGGAGTTGCACGACGCCAAGGGTGGCACCTCGACCGGGATGGCGGATGTCAGCACCACACCCCGGCTCGGGAAGAGGAGCGCGCTACCGTACGCTCGCATGGCGCAGATCCGGGTGGTGCTGGCCGAGGACAACGCCCTGCTGCGAGAGGGCATCGCCCGCATCATCGAGGGAGAGGTCGGTTTCGACCTCGTCGGGCGCGCCGCCGACCTGCCCCAGCTCCTGAGCCTGATTGAGAGCGAGTCCCCCGAGGTCGTGGTGACCGACATCCGGATGCCACCGACAGGCACCGACGAAGGGATCCAGGCCGCGTCGTGGTTGCGTGAGCACAAGCCTGAGGTCGGAGTCGTTGTCTTGAGCCAGTACAAGACACCCTCGTACGCCCTCGCCCTCCTCGAGACCGGTTCCGCCGGCCGTGCCTATCTGCTGAAAGAGCAGGTCGCGGGCGCCGACGAGCTCGCGCAAGCCATGCGCATCGTGGCCCAAGGGGGCTCCATGATCGATCCCCAGATCGTCGACGAGCTCATCGAGGCCAAGTCGTCGAGGCGGAAGTCCGATCTGTCTTGGCTGACGCCGAGGGAATCGGAGATCTTGGGCGAGATGGCGACCGGCAAGAGCAATGCCGCCATCGCCGCGTCGTTGCAGGTATCGGAGCGGGCGGTCGAGAAGCACACAAACTCGATCTTCTCCAAACTCGGGCTGAGCGAGGAGCGTGACGTCAACCGACGGGTCAAGGCCGTCCTGGTCTATCTCAGCGACCCGGGAGGAGGGTGACACCACCACCCTTCGCCGTGTGGCACCACCAGGGCCAACAGAGGCCTGCCGGCGCGAAAATGGAGAAATGAGCGACCGCCTTCCGGTTCTGATCGTCGACGATCAAGCCCCCTTCCGCGCGGCCATGAGGGCGGTCCTCCGACGGACCACCGAGTTCGAACTGGTCGGAGAAGCGGCCAACGGAAACGAGGCGATTTCGCTGGCGGAGCAGCTCCATCCGGTGTTGGTCCTGATGGACATCAACATGCCGGAGATGAACGGGATCGAGGCCACCCGCACCCTCGTCTCGAGGCAGCCTGGCGTCGTCGTAATTCTCTGCTCCACGTACGACGCCGGCGACCTCCCTCCCGAGGTGGCGACCAGCGGCGCACGCGCGTATCTCAACAAGGAACACCTCGGTGCGGACACCCTCCGGCGCCTCTGGGACGAGCGCGACGAGCTGGGGTTCACGTCCGTCTGAGCATGTGCGCTCAGACGAGCGGCACCGAGCCACGCACCACCGACCCCTGGCCGATTTCGGACTCCCAACGGACGGTGCCCCCGATAGCGCCCAACCGGTCCGCCATGTTGACGTAGCCGTGGCCCTTTTGGGCCCGGTCGGGATCAAAACCCGGACCGTCGTCGGCAACCGAGAACAGGAGCCCGCCCGCCTCTTCCCATAGCCGGAGTTCGACACGCGCGTCCGGTGCGTGTTTGGCCGCGTTCTGTAGTGCCTCCAAGCAGCAGAAGTACACGGCCGCCTCGGTCTCCGATGGGTAGCGGCCGATCCCCTCCGTCGAAATGTCCACCGGGAGCGGGCTCCGGTTGGCCGCCGCGCGGAGCGCCTCGACCAGACCGCTGTCCACGAGCAGCGGGGGATAGATGCCGTGGGCCAGCTGTCGCAGCTCCTGGATGGTCTCTTGGACCTCCCCGGCGAGTTCGTCGAGCATCTCGAGACCTGCTTCGGTGTCGTCGACGATGATGTCCCGGGCCAGACGCAGGTTGACCGCGAGGGCGACGAGGTGCTGCTGTGCACCATCGTGAAGGTTCCGCTCGATGCGGCGCCGTTCGGCATCGCCGCTCGCGACGATCCGGGTTCTCGACTCACGGAGCGCGTCCGCCTGTTTGCGCACCTCGTCCAAGGTGGTCTGGAGGGCAGTGTCGAGCTGGGAGTTGTGGAGGGCAAGCCCCACCTGCCGGGCCAGATCCGACAGGACTCGATCGTCGTCCTCGGAGAAGCTGCTTGCTTGTGACGATCGCTCGACGACAATGAGCCCGAGCAACTCTCCCGCGTGGCTGACCGGAGCGACCCTGATCTGTTCCTTCTCGCGACCGGCCAACAGGGCGGGGAGCCAGATCGAAGCCCAGGCCGTCCCCGACACTCCCGCCCGGGTGACGACGGGTCGCTCACGTGGAGAGACGACGATCGATCCCGATCCGACGTCCGGAACCGAGGCCGTGCGTTCGAGCACCTCGCCGGCTCCCGTAAAGACTTCCGCGCTGGTCAGCGTCATGGTTTTTCGCAACGACTCGGCCAGCTGCAACAGAAGCTCATCCATTGGGATGGCCCGGGTCAGTCTGCTCCCGAAGGTTCGGAGCACCTCGTCCGGGGCCTCACGTGCTCCGTAGACAAAGCCGCGTCGACGACTGCAGGAATCTTTCACGGACGGGGACGAAGATCAGCGCAGCCACGCCCGACGCCACCATGGAGAGCGCGAGGACCTCCTTGTCGCCGGTGGTCTTTGGCGCGTGCCCGAGGCCGAGCACAAGGACGAGGTAGATGGCCGACACGACGACGACGAACCCCATGACCGCAAGGACCTGCACGAGGCCCCGGCTCCCGTGAGGTGCCAGGCGCCGGCTCTCGCTGGCCAAGAGTCCCAGCGGGACCAGGACCGTACCTCCCGCTGCGACCGCGCCCAGAGGCCCGGGCCACCCCACCAGCAGATGGAGCACCGTCGCACCGAGCGCGACCGTCGCCGCCAGGGTCACGCCGATGCCGAACCACTGCATGCGTTCGCGCCGGTACCCGATGGACGCGACATAGCGCACGCGCATCGGAGCAAGCGCCAAGACGGCCGCGATCGCCCAGCTGACGGCGCCATCGACCACGGTGAACGGGTGGTGCGTTGCGGCGAGCGCCAGGCCGACTCCGAGAGCGGCCACGTAGACGACTTCGACGGCGCCGCGCCGAAGTGGGTCATGAAGTCGGCCATCGGGAAGCGCGAGCAGGAAGTGGAACGAGATCGCCGTCACGAGAACTGCCGTCACGGTCGCGACATCCCGGACGCTGGCCGACGGGTGCAGCGTCGCGGCCTGACGGCCGGCGGTCAGTGCCACCATCGCCACGATCGCGTCGATGGCGGCGAGGAGGTGGAACGGTGACAGCTTGCTTCCGGTGCGCTCCCGCGCCCGCGTGTCGACAAACCCGACGAGGGCCCAGACAACGGTGAGGCCAAAGGCGACGGCATAGACCGGCGCCATACCGCCGGGCACCACGATGCGGACGCCAACCACGACGCCGGCGATCGTCAGGCCCAACAGGAGCACGTGGACCAGCCGGAACCACCCCAGGGGCGACGCGTCGGACCCGGAACCGACGACCGGCGGCGACTCTGCCACCTCGAGCTTCACGTCACCGGGCACAGTCACAGACGTCGCCTTTCCCGTTCTGTCAGGACTGCACGGCGACCGGGACGTCAGAGTCCTCGGTGAGGTCGATGCGCCCGTCCCGCATTCGCACGATCCGCGCCGCGGCCGACGCCACCTCTGAATCGTGAGTCACGAGGAGGATCGTCTGTCCACCCGCGTGAAGTCGGCTGAGGAGCTCAATGACCTCCTGTCCGCCTTCGGAGTCCAATGCTCCAGTGGGTTCGTCGGCCAACAGCAGCGTGGGCTCGTTGGCCAAGGCGCGTGCGATGGCGAGCCTTTGGCGCTGACCGCCCGAGAGCATGCCCGGTACCGTCGTCGCCTTGTCGCCGATGCCGAGCAGGTCCAGAAGATCGCGCGCTCGGCTTTCTGCCATCTTGCGCTTCCGCCCGGCGATCACGGCAGGGAGGGCGACGTTCTCCAGCACCGTCATCCCTTCCAGGAGATTGAAGAACTGGAAGACGATGCCGATATGACGCCGTCGCATCTGCGAGAGCTCGTCTTCGGTCCGCCCGGTCACAAGCTCACCGGCCACCGTGATGGTGCCCTCGTCCGCCACATCGAGCCCGGCGACCAGGTTGAGCAGGGTCGACTTCCCACAACCGGACGGACCCATCAGGGCAATGAAGTCCCCGGACGGCAACACCAAGTTGGCGCCCCGCAGGGCTCGAACCGGTGCGTTCTCCGCTTCGAAGGTCTTGCGAACCTTGTCGACGACCAAGGCATCCATGTCAGATTCCTTCTTTCGTGGCGCGACCGCCTGGGCAAGCGCCTCCCTCTAGTTTGTATGCAACGACAGGTGTCTCGCGGCCCTTCACCAGTTGTGGGGGCAAAGCGACCGTCGGCCGAGGCGATCGCCAAGCGTCGACCGTGCCCTGAGAGACCACCGTCTCCCCTGCGTCCGCCAGCTGCTGAAGACGTTGAGACATGTTCACGGTGTCACCGACCAGGGTGTACTCCAGCCGCTCCTCGGAGCCCAGCAAGGCAGCCGCGGCCTCGCCCGTCGACAGCCCGAGCCCGAGACCAAAGGCGGGAAGATTCTCCTCGCGCCAGCGGTCGTTGATCACCCGCTGCTTCTCGTGCATGGCCAGCGCTGCGGCCACCGCCCTGTCCGCGTGGTCCGCCTGCTCGAACGGAGCGCCGAACACGGCCATCACGGCATCGCCGACGAACTGCATCACGGTGCCACTCTCCCCGAGGATGGCATCGTTCATGGCCGCGCGATGGACGTTCAGTTGTCCCGCCAGCTGGCTGGGGTCGGCGTGCTCGGCGATGCTCGAGTAGGAGCGGATGTCGCTCATGAGTACGGTGACAATCACCCGCTCGGTCTCGCCCAGCTGCTTGCCGTCGCGGCGAAGCTTTTCGGCCAGTCCACCGGGCAGCAACCGAGACAGCGTCTCTCCCTGTTCCTCACGGTCCACGATCGCCTTGTGGAGGAGGCGCAGTCGTTGCAGCGCCCCTTCTGTCCCCGCAGACACGCCTTCGGCCAACTTGACGAACACGGCCTCGACCTCGGCGTCGACCGCCTCGGGCGGCAGACCCCGCGCGACGGCGATGGCCTTGATCGGCTTGCCCTCGGCGACGAGGCCGAGCAACGCCTCCTCTGCCGGCGACAGGCCGCCATGGGTCGTCACTGGTCGAATGAGGGCGTCGACGATGGCGGGATCCAGTGCGTTCCCGCCGCTCGCTACCGCCCGAATGGCGTCGACCAGTTGGTCGCCCTGGGCGATGTGGTCCTTCAAGAGATAGCCGTAGCCAGCCGAACCTTCCGCCAGGAGCGATATGGCGTACTCCGGGTCGTCGTACTGAGAAAGGATCACGACTCCGGTTCCCGGGTGACGCTTGCGGACCTCCTTGGCCGCGTCGATACCTTCTCGATTGAAGTCTGGCGGCATCCGGATGTCCGTGACGAGGACCTGGGGTTCCAACTCCCGCGCCCCCTCCACGACCTCGTCGTAGTCCGCGCCCACCCCGACGATGCGCAGGTCCTTATGACGCTCGATCAAGGCGCGCACTCCCTCTCGCACGATCAAGTTGTCGTCGGCCAAGAAGACCGAGATCGTGGGCGGTCCCGCCCCGTCGTTGTCCATTGACTCAGTTCTCACACATTCGGTCGCCGGCGAACAGGTGGGGATCCTCCCCGCAACGGTGGTGCTAGGCACACCATCGGACGCCTGTCACCACACTCGTCATCCCAGGCCGCCGGGTCCACGCTGGATGCATGAGCACGGACACGGCCACCCGCCATGAGTCGGTCGTCACTTCGCTTTCGTGGATTCCCACCGAGGCGATCGAGGGCGCCCAACGCCTGGCCTTCGACTCTGGCATCACCCACTACGACCCCCCACCGCCGGCGGAGGGCATGAATGTGGAGCGTCTTCGTGATGAAGACCGCTTCCGCTTCGCGAACGAGCTGCGCGCCTTCCTATCGGTCGACCGATCCGGGAAGATCGTTGACTACGGCTACGAGGGACGTGGGCTGATGGGAACGACCCTCGTGAACCTCAAGGCAGTCAAACATCGCTTCCAGGCGGTGCAGCTCCCCACGATCCAACGTGAACCCGAGCTCGGCGACGGCTGGGTACGGTTCGCCCAGACCTGTGGAGGCCGAACCGGCGTGCCGGCTCCTCGTCGAGTACGCCGCCGTCCCTTCATCCAGTGGCAAGCGCCTCTGGTCTGGACGACTCTTTCGCTCACCCTCCACTCGGACGGCCGTTCGGAGCGGGCACTCATCGGGGCGAGCAAGTTCCCACGCCACTGGGTCTACGACGACGAGAACAGGCTCTCGCACAAATCGGGGATGACGGACTTCAAGGATTGGTACCGCAAGTCCTTCGGCAAGCACAGCCCATGGGGTGACGAGGATTCCGAGGCCCTGGTCTCCGTGGTCGAGACGGCCCTCGAGACATCGCTGTCGGCTCAGCTGATGCAAGGTGGTGGCAAGCGGCGCATCGATCGATTCCCGGCCGGCACGACCCTGGTGAAGGAGGGGGAGCCGGGCACCGAGGTCATGTTGATCCTCGACGGGATCGTCCGGGTCGAGCGCGGCGGCGAGCGCCTCGCCGAATACGGCCCTGGGGCGTTGCTCGGAGAACGGGCTCACCTTGAAGGAGGGATTCGAACCTCGACAAACATCGCGGTGACGCCGTGTCGAGTGGCCCTGTTCGAGGCAGAACTCATCGAGCGCTCGCATCTCGAAGAGCTGTCGACGGGTCATCGCCGCGAGGACGCCACGCGAGACTGAACTTGTGCGCGTGACCTTCTGCGGGACCCGCGGGTCGACGCCATCACCCGGTCCCGAATACGTCCGCTACGGCGGACACACCTCGTGTGTCGCGGTGTCGCATGATGACGCCGGGCCCTCGTTGCTCCTCGACGCAGGAACGGGCCTGCGACGGGTGCAAGAGCTGCTCGGTGGCCGGCCATTCCGGGGCTCGCTTCTTCTGACCCACCTGCACTGGGATCACGTACAAGGCCTGCCCTTCTTCCCTTCGGGCGATCGCGAAGGATCTCGCGTCACCCTCATGCTTCCGGCTGATGGCGAGACGGGTGCCTCAGACCTCCTGGCCCGCATGATGTCCCCACCCTTCTTCCCGATTGGTCCTTCCCAGCTGCGCGGCGACTGGGACTTCGACTTCGTTCCTGACGGTGCCTTCAAGGCCGAGGGCTTCTCGGTCGTGGCGAGAGACGTGCCGCACAAGGGGGGGCACACCCTGGGCTTTCGGGTGAGCGACGGCCGCACCTCGATCGCGTACATCCCCGACCATTGTCCGACCACACTCGGGACCGGACCCGAGGACCTCGGCGTGTATCACGAGCGCGCGCTCGAGCTGGCGCGCGGCGTGGACCTGCTGATCCATGATTCGCACTTGCGGGCGGAAGAAGTGCCGTCCGAAGGGTCGTTCGGGCACGCCGCGGCAGAGTACGCCGTCCGACTCGGCGAGCTGGCTGGTGCACGACGAGTCGTGCTGTTCCATCATCGCCCGGAACGCACGGACCTCGAGGTCGAACGCACCGTCGACCGCTTCGCCGGGGGTGCGCTGCCCGTCATCGCGGCTGAGGAAGGCACCACGGTCGCTCTGTGAGGCGCCGATGAGGCGGGCGGATGCCATCGTGGTCGGTGCCGGACCGAATGGGCTCGTGGCGGCCCTCACGCTCGCCCGCGTCGGGCTGAAGGTCGATGTCTACGAGGCGGCTTCCGACCCTGGCGGCGGCTGCCGCACCGCCGAGCTCACGTTGCCGGGGTACCGCCATGACGTCTGCTCGGCCGTCCACCCGATGCTGCTGGCATCGCCAGCGTTCCGCGACATCGATCTGTCGTCGCACGGTGTACGCCTGCTCACTCCCGACATGGCGTTTGCCCATCCCCTCGAAGGTGGCCGTGCCGCCGCTGTGGGCGGGACCGTTGCCGAAGTCGCCGAATCTCTCGGGGTTGACGGAGCGGCCTACACGCGCACATTCGGCTCGCTCGTGCGAGACGCGGACAAGATCCTCCCCGTCTTCCTCGGCACCATGCGCGCCTTGCCCCGTCACCCCATCGCTGCGGCCGGATTCGGCGTTCGCGCCTTGTCTTCGGCTCAGGCGATGGCACGCCGATTTCGGACCGACGAAGCGCGCGCATTGGTTGCGGGAGCGGCGGCGCACTCGATGCTGCCGCTCAGCGCACAGCTTTCGGGCGCGTTCCCGCGTCTCTTCGTGGCCCTGGCGCACCGCTACGGCTGGCCTGTCGTCGAAGGCGGGAGCGCCGCGGTCGTCGACGCCCTCGTGGCCGAGCTCACGTCACTCGACGGACGGATCGAGACGAATTGCCGGGTCAAGAACCTCGCCGACCTTCCACCGGCACCGACCGTCGTCCTGGATGTGACACCGCGCCAGCTGCTCGACCTCGCCGGCGACCGGCTGCCGCCTCGATACGTCCGGGCGCTGTCGCGCTATCGCTACGGACCCGGGGTGTCCAAAGTCGATTGGGCGCTGGACGGACCGGTTCCTTGGACGGCCCCCGACTGCCGCCGAGCCGTCACCGTGCACGTTGGCGGCACCTTCGAGGAGATCGCGCTGAGCGAGGCCGATGTCAACGCAGGCCGCCACCCCGATCGCCCCTATTGCCTCGTGGCACAGCCGTGCGTGGTCGACCCCACACGCGCCCCCAGGGGCCGACACACCCTCTGGGCCTACTGCCACGTCCCGAACGGCTCCGACCTGGATATGGCCGATCGGATCGAATCGCAGATCGAGCGCTTCGCCCCTGGATTTCGTGACCGCATCCTCGCCCGCTCGACTTCGACGGCGACCGCGACGGAAGCCCACAATCCGAGCTATGTCGGCGGTGACATCAGCGCCGGGGCCGTGACGCTGCGCCAAATGCTCTTCCGCCCGACCGTTCAGTGGAACCCCTATCGCACGGCGCTCCGTGGCGTCTACCTCTGCTCCGCGGCAACGCCGCCGGGTGGCGGCGTCCACGGCATGTGCGGCCTCGGGGCGGCGAGAGCTGCGATCCACGACCTCGGTTGCGAAGAAGGAAGCCGCGCAATCGGCTGACGAGGCCGTGGCGTCGCGACTCGACGGCTGGTGCATCTGCTCGACCTTGGCCGAGCGACAGGCTTTCCGGCTTTCGCTAGTCGGCGAAGCGCGCCACGAGCGCATCGCCGACGCGGCGCACCGTCTCGGCGTTGCCGGTGGGCATGTTGAAGATGAAGTAGTCGACGCCCGCCGCGGCCAGCTCATCGATCTGGGCGACGAGTTCGTCGGCCGTGCCGACGTTCGACCCCGAAGGCTCCTCGCCTGTCACCTGCCGCAGGAAATCGTTGGTCTGCGCCGTCTCCTGCTCGTTCTCGGTCAGCACCAACGTGGCGAGGCGGCTGACGGTGATCTCGGACGGGTCACGGCCGACCGCCTCGCAATGGCCGTGGAGGACATCCACCTTGTGCGCGATCGTCGCTGCGTCGCCAAACAGGTTGCACATGTCCGCATACTGGGCCACCAGGCGGAGCGTCCTCTTCTCGCCACCGCCACCCACCAGGATCGACGGACCACTCTGCTGCACCGGTGGTGGGACGTTGTAGGCCTCGTGTGTGCGGTAATACGTACCCTCGAACGACGGCGCCGAGCCGGCGAACATGGCGCGACAGATCTGGAGCGCCTCTTCCAGGCGGTCGAGCCGCTCGCCGGCGGGCGGGAAGTCGAAGCCCAAGCCAACGTGTTCCACGTCGTACCAGGCTGCTCCGATGCCGAGGATGGCCCGCCCTGCACTGATCACGTCGAGCGTCGTCACGATCTTGGCCAGGTGCGCGGGGTTGCGATAGGTGACGCCGGTCACCAGCGCGCCGAGCCGAATCCGCGAGGTGCGGGCCGCGAGCGCGCCGAGCAGGGTGTACGCGTCGAGCATCGGCTGAGAGGGGCCACCCATCGGCGGCAGCTGGAAGAAGTGGTCCATCACCCACACCGAGTCGTACCCGGATTCCTCTGCCGCGCTCGCTCGTTCGAGGACCTCGTCGAAGAGTGCGCCCGGCGCGCCGTCGATGAAGTTGGGGATCTGGAGACCGAAGCGCATGCCGGAAAGCTATCGGTGGAACTGCGCCGCCGCGCCGGTCGTCAACCGCCGAGGCGCCGGCGCAGCCAGTCCACGGCGACCTCGCCCTGAGCCGCCTGGAACCCGCGGAGGGTCGGAAGACCGGGCGGCGACGGCCGGAACGAGTGCGAAACGAAGAACCCGCTCACGGCCACGAGCAGTGCGGTGACGACATCGGGGTCCGCGCGGCGGGAGGGCCGGTGCCCGGCCAGGAGATCTTCGGGTGGGGGACCTCCCTCAAGGACGACCGACGGCGCCCAGGCCACGAGGTCGAACACGGGATGGCCCACGGCTGCATGGGGCCAATCGACGAAGACCGGGCCGGCGGGGCCCATGAGGATGTTGTCCGAGCGAATGTCCCCGTGGACCAGCGTCGAACCCCCAATTGCGACGGGCCATTGCACCTCGAGCTCGGCCAGGCGCGACAGGCGCGCGGCACACCACGGGTCGAGCCCGGCGGGTGCAGTCGAGCCGGCCAGTTCGGCCCAGCCCCCGAACAGACCTTGGAACTTCACCGCGGCGCGCTCGAGTTGGGGGGCCGGGCACGGCGTCAGGAGGTCGTGCGCCACTTCGAGGGCCTCGAGCACGGCGGCGAGCTCGGTGGGCTCCCACGGATGCTGCGGCAGTCCCCCATCGATCGCCTCGAAGGCCAGCGCCACCCACGCCCCGTCGTCGTACGTCTCGAGCAGCACCGGGAAGGCCGACGACGCCGGGAGCGCGGCTGAGACGATCGCCTCGCGCCGGTGCAGCAGAGGCGACTCGGCATTGAGCTCGGCGCCAACGGCCTTGACGAAGAGGGCTCCTCGTGGGCACTCGAGCCGCACCGCCGCGCCCGGCGAGAAACCTCCGTGCAGATCGCGCACCGTGCTGGGCGCGCCGCCGCCAAGCGATGCGGCCCACGCCTTGACGGCGTCGGGCACCGCGGCCCAGGGCAGGTGGACGCCGGCCGCCGGACCGGTCGGCGAGGTCAAGAGGCGGCGGCCCCAGCGGCGGCAAGTGCCTCAGTGATGCTGGCGACGAGACGACGGGCCGACTCCGCGCTGAGCTCGACGGCCACCCGTGCGCCCGGGCCCTTGGCTGGGTCGGTGAAGTCGATATTCAGCGTGTGGTCGAAGGGCGCATGGAAGGGATGGTCGAAGTAGACCTGCGCCGAGGTGACGTTGAACCAACCACGAGCGCCCTTGGCGCTCCCGGCGATGTCGGTGGGAACGGTGAGATACGAGCACATGGTCATGCCTCCAGGTGGCTGCCGAAGAACTCGAAGATGCGTTGCCAGCCGTCGACGGCAGCCTCGGGCCGGTAGGCCGGGCGGTCGACCGAAAAGAAGGCATGGCCGGCACCGTCGTAGCGGTGGAACTCGTAGGGCTTGCCGGTGTCCTTGAGCGCCGCTTCGAGCTCGTCCACCTGCGCGGGGCTGGGGAACTGATCGTCGTTGCCGAAGAGGCCGAGCAGGGGACCGTGGAGCTCACCGGCGCGGCCGACCAGCGGCGTGACCTTGAGCGGAAACCCCTCGGGCACCGTTCCCGTCACGAACGCGCCGTAGCAATCGACCGCGGCGTCGACGGGAAGGCTCACGGCGGTAAGGAACGCGTGGCGCCCGCCGGAGCAGTAGCCGATGACACCGACCTTGCCGTTCGAGCTCGACAGGGCGCGGAGCGCCTCCGTCGCGACCTTGGCGTCGCTGACGAACTGCTCGTCGGGCACGCCACCGGCCTCCCGGGTGGCTGCGGCGGCGTCGTCCGGATCCACATCGAGTCCCTGGCGGGCGTAGAGGTTGGGGCAGATGGCGTTGTACCCCTGCGCGGCGAACCGCCGGGTGATCTCCTTGGTGCCCGAGTCCCAGCCGGGGAGGTGGTGGATCACGAGGACGCCGCCGAACGGGCCGTCACCGGTGGGCCGGGCCTGGTAGGCGTTGATCGACGCGCCGTCGGCGCCGGTAAGGATGACGTTGCCGGCGGTGAGCGCTTCTTCGGGTGCTGCCACGGGGAACCCCTTTCGCATCTCGCGTGCAATCTCTCGCACCCTATGCGGGCGGCGCGAGGGGGTGAACCGGCGGCAACCGCCGTCGACCGGCAAGATGTCACCCGTGCGGCGCCGGGAATATGGGGGACGAGTGCTGGGCGCTCTCGTCTCGGTCGTCTCGGTGTTCTCCGTGCTTTCGGTCGCAATGGTGGCGCTCGGGACGCCGATCGGAGCACCGGCCGGCGCGGCGGTGCCCGCGGTGCACACGATCCTCGGCCCGGGCACGCTCGACTCGCCCGGGGCGCTCGCACTCGACAGCGCCGGGGACGTGTTCGTGGCCGACTCGGGACACTGCCGCGTCGTCATGGTCCCGGCGCGCGCCGGTCGCTCGTACGGCGTCACGTTTTCGGTGGCGCGTGTGGTGACGATTGCGGGCGGCCACTGCGGATCCGGCTCCTTCGGACACCCCACCGGCCTCGCCGTCGACGTGACCGGTGACGTCTACGTCGCCGAGGCGAACGAGCAACGGATCAAGGTGATCGAGCCGTCCGGCGTCGTGACCACGGTGGCCGGAACCGGGAAGGCGGGCGACGGTGGCGACGGTGGCGTGGCGACGTCGGGCCAGCTGGACCAGCCCACCGGCGTGGCCGTCGATCGCAGTGGCGACGTCTTCATCGCCGACACGGCCAACTGCAAAGTCCGGGTCGTGCCGGCCGCGGACGGCGAGGTCCTCGGCCAGCCGGTCGCGCGCGACCACCTCTACACCGTTGCGGGTACCGGGGTCTGCGGCAGCGCGGGAGAGGGCGGACCGCTGGCGGCCGCGCAGCTCGACGACCCGGTGGCGCTCGCGGTCGACTTCGCCGGGGACCTGTTGGTGGCCGACCAGGGCGACCAGTCGGTGCTGCTGGCCACAGAGCACAGCGGGTCGTACTACGGGACCGCCGTCGGCGCGGGAGATATCGCGGTGGTCCTCGGCGGGACCGGGAGCTATGGGCCCTACGTCGCGGACGGGCTCCCGGCCACGAGCGCCGCCGCCGAGCTCAACGACCCCCGCGGTATCGCGCTCGGCCCCACCGGTGCGCTCGTGGTGAGCGACGGCTTCATGCACGTCGTCCGCATCGTGCCCGCCCAATCGGCGACCCAGTTCGGCCGGGCGATGACAGCGGGGGATCTCTATCACGGTGGCGGGCGCGCTCCCCGTAAAGACAGCCACCGGTTCGGGGAACGGCACCCGCTGGGTGCTGACCCACATGGGCACGCCCACCGGCGTCGTGGTGACGAAGGGTGGCACGGTGCTGTTCTGCGACGCCCTGACCGGCGCGGTGGTGAAGGTCGGATGAGCGAACCCCACTCCTCCTTCGGGCGCCGCGCCTTCCTCGGGTCGGGCGTCGCCTTGTCGGCGGGCGCCGTCGCGGCGGGGGCCCTCGCCGACGATCCGGCCGCGCCAGCCGGCGCCTCCGTGCGAGCGACAACGCCATTGGGGGACATTGCCTCCGCTGCGGTGAGCCGAGGCCTGCTGCGGGCCGGCTCTCTCACCGTCAACGGCCTGAGCGCACCCGTCGGGATCGACCCGGACGACTGCCAGTTCGCCTGGACGCTCCGTTCCGGCGTGCGCGGGGCGAGGCAGAGCGCCTTCCGTATCGTCGTCCGACGCACGGACGCGGGACACCAGGCTCGGGTCTGGGACAGCGGGACGGTCGAGACGGCCCAGCAAGCCTTCGTGCTCTACGGCGGGCCCGCGCTCCAAGGCGACGCCGCCTACGAGTGGACCGTGCGGCCACGCGGGGTCGCCGGGCAGTGGGGACCGGTCACGCCTCCCACCACGTTCACCACGTCGTTGCGGATGCCGGACTGGAAGGCGCAGTGGCTCAAGCCGGCCGCGGCGTCGACGCAGCCGGACCGCATGACCTATCTCCGGACCGAGGTGACGCCCCCATCCGGCAGGCTGCAGCGCGCCACGGCGTACGCGTCGGCCGCGCACACGTATCGCTTGTACGTGAACGGGCAGGCGGTCGATGCCTGGCCGAGCTTCTCGTACCCCGATGAGCAGTACGTCCGGGCGGTCGACGTCACGCGCGTCGTCCGCCCCGGTCACCCCAACGCGCTGGGGGTGCTGCACCGGTGGTACGGCGGCGGCCAGGGCCGCCCCGCCTCGACCCCCGGCCTCGTCGTCCAGCTGTCGCTCTGGTACCGCGACGGAAGTCGCTTCGTGGTCGGCTCCGACGGCACCTGGCACGAGCTCCCCGCCGAGTGGCTGCCGTCGCCGCAGCGCAACTCAGATGGAGGCGACTTCGTGGAATGGGTCGACGGGCGGGCCCACCCACAGGGTTGGTCGAATCCCGGCTTCGACGACCATGGTTGGGCCGAGGCCACGGTGCTCGGGCCGGTGGGCACGGCACCGTTCACCGCGATGGCGGCGCAGCGCACGCGGATCGCGGAGCATCGAGTGGCACCCGTCCGCGTGCACACGCTTGCGAGCGGTGCGGTCGTGGCCGACTTCGGGGCCATCTACGCGGCGCGACCGCTCGTGGAATTCACGAGCGGGGACCCCGGGCGCACGGTGACCGGCCGAGTCGGGTACCTGCTCGATCCCGACGGGCAGGTCTCCACGCTCCACGGGACGCAGGGTACGAACCTGTCGTTCTCCTACATCATGGGAGAGGGCGCCCAATCCTTCGAAGGCTTCACCTATTGCGGGTTTCGCTACCTCCAGATCGACAATCCGGGGGTTTCTCTATCCGCCAACCAGCTCGTCGCGATCGCCCGGCATGCGGCGATGCCTGACGTACCGATGGCGACCTTCTCGACGGGGAACCGCACCCTCGACGCGGTCTGGAAGCTGAACGCCCGCTCGTGCCTCTTCTGCAGCCAAGAGCAGTTCGTCGACACGCCGACCCGGGAGAAGGGGCAATTCGTCTGGGACGCCGCCAACGAGTCGGAAGGGGTGATGCGCGCCTACGGCGACCAGAACCTCACCTGGCAGGCGCTGCGCGACGTCCTGCGGGGGCAGCGCCGCTACTGGCCCGACGGGCGAGTCAACGCGGTGTACCCCAACGACGACGGCGCCCGCTCCTTCGGGACGTTCACCGCCCGCTATCCCGAGTGGGTGTGGCGCTACTACGCGTCGACGGGCGACCGGGCGACGGCGATCCTCTTCTACTCCTCGGTCAGTGAGGCGGTGGCGTGGCTGTGGTCGACCCGACAGAACGGGAACGGCCTCCTCTACGGCCTGGCCGACCAGAGCAACGGGGATCCCGTCTACGGGTACGACCTCTCGGTCGCGGCGGACACCGCGAGCAACGCGCTGGCCGTCAATGCGTTCAACCGCGTGGCACAGCTGGCGGCGGTGGCGGGCGACCAGGCCGGCGCGGCGCTCTGGCAGGGTCGCGCCAGCCAGCTGACCGACGCAATCAACGGGACCCTCCGGCGGACCGACGGGGTGTACGTCGACGGCGTGCTGACCAACGGTGCGCCGAGCGGGTCCGCTTCCCAGGAGGCGAACGCGCTGGTCCTTGCCTACGGCGTGGTGCCCGCCGCCGACGTGTCCCGGGTCGGCGCCTATGTGGCGGGACTGGGGATCCACCTCGGTCCCAACCACGGCCTGGAGCTCCTGCGCGGGCTCGCCGCGGCGGGTCTGCCCGATGCGGTGGTGCGGACACTCACGGATCGCTCCCTCCGGGGTTGGGCCCACATCGTCGCCGCCGGAGGGACCTTCACCTGGGAGGTGTGGGCACCGAGCGACCTGATCGGCGACTCCATGTCGCACGGCTGGGGCTCGTCCGCCCTCGTCGCCATGCAAGAGACGCTGCTCGGGGTCTCGTTCAGAGGGCCCAATCCCGACGGGACGACGACCCTCACCATCGCGCCGCCGCTCGGTGGCCTGCCCCGTGCGTCCGGCGCCGTACCGACGATCGCCGGCCCCGTCGCCGTGACGTGGCGGCGAAATGGTCGGGGGATGACGCTCGATCTGGTGGTGCCGACGAATGTGACCGCCCTCGTGCACCTGCCGGCCACCTCGGCGGCTGACGTGCGTGAGGGTGGCGTTGCCGCCTCGAAATCGCCGGGCGTCATGGTGCACTCGGTCAGCGGTGGTCTCGCCGTCCTCGAGGTGAGTGGCGGGCACTACAACTTCACCAGCAGCTGACCCCCGGCCTCCTCTAGGACGCGCACACCGTGCCGGACGGAGGCGCGGTGCCCGAGACGAGGTAGGTCTGGACATTGTCCCGGACGCACGCGCTGTAGAAGTACGCCACGTGGTCCACGCCGTCGCGGGTGAGGAGAACCCCGTGGCTCAGCTCACGCGCCACGTTGACCGCCCAGGCGTACGGCGTGGCCGGGTCGCCGGTCGTGCCGACGACGAGGATCGGTGGGGAGCCCTTCGCGCTGACCGGGCCGACGGCACGGGTGGGCGGGGCGGGCCAGACCGCGCACGAGGCTTCGCCCCACGCGAGCAACGGGCCGAAGACGGGCGCCGAGGCCTTGAAGAGGTCGGCCAGGTAGCCGTAGGCCCCGAGATCCTGCGACGCCGGGTGGTCGAGGCAATCGATCGCCACCGCAGCGTCGTCGCCGTTGGACGATCCGTTCTGGTTGTAGTGATCCGACATCGTCACGACCGGAGCGCCGTTGCCCGCGGCGTCCGCGGCCAACGCATCGCCGAGCTCGGACCAGTCCGTCCGGGAGTACAGCCCTTCCAACAGGGCGTCGTAGAGCTCGCCCGCCCCGGCGGTGCGGCCGCCGCCGGCCGGGATCGGATGCGCCACGCTCGACGCGATCTGCGCCACCAATGCGCTCGTGGGATCGGCGCCGGTGTGCCACGGGCACGCGCTCGTGCCCGCGCACCACGAGAAGAACGACTGCAGCGAGGCCTCGAAGCCATCGGCTTGGCCCTGCGTCAACTGGTTCAGGCTCAGCGCAGGATCGATGACGCTGTCGAGCACCATGGCGCGCACGTGGGTGGGGAACATCGACGCGTAGGTCAGTCCGAGCAAGGTGCCATAGGACTGGCCCATATAGCTGAGCCCGATTTCCCCCAGCGCGATGCGCAGGCGCTCCATGTCCCGGGCCGCGTCGATCGTCCCGACATAGGGCAGCACCGTGCCACTGGCCTTCTGGCACGCATCGGCGTACTGCCGGAAGCTGGTGATCGTCGCCGACTGCGCACTGGGCGTCGTCGGCACGGGGTCCGGCTGGGGCGCCGGCAGGCTCCCCGGGATCTCGCCGCACGTGACGGGGTCACTGCGCTCGACGCCGCGCGGGTCGAACATGACGATGTCGAAGTCGTCGAGCAGGCCGGGCGTGAGGACGCTCAGCTCGTTGGCCATGCCGTCGACCCCGGAGACACCGGGGCCGCCGGGGTCGATCACGAGCGAGCCGATGCGGTCGGCCGGCACCTCGGCCTGATGGCGGGCGACGGCGATCGAAATGGTCTGCCCGTTGCCCGGGTCCGTGTAGCTGAGCGGCACGACGAGGTTGCCGCACTGGAGGTCGCCGTTGCACGGGCTCCAGCTGATCGGGGTGACCGGTGGCTCGGTCACCGGAACCAGCGACGTCGTCGTCGTGGTCGGTGCGGCGGTCGTGGTGGTCTTGGCACCGTGGTGACCGGCACCGGCGGCCCGATCGCCGGCGCCGCCCTGGGCGCAGCCGGCCGCCGTCACCAACAGGAGACCGCCCACGGCCAGAGCGAAACCGGCGGGCGCCCTCCTCACGGAGGCCAGGTTCGCACGTCAAAGGCACGTGGCCACCGCGCCTCCCGCTGACCGAGACCCCCACCGCCCGGGGAGGAACGGACGCACCCCAGCGGCGCTCCGCGCCGGAGCTGAACCTCTTCACACGCGCTACGCCCCTTCGGGCACCTCCCACAGGCCCACGGGACCCGCCCCGAGCGCGTAGTGCCCGGGCAGCCGCTCACCGGACATGGCACGCTCCATGCGCTGCTGCATGCCCGGCAACAGCGTGCCGTCACGAATCATCTGCATGAACAGCGCGCCCGCGTTGCCCACGTCGAAGAAGTCACGCTGCCACGACCACTGGAAGTTCCCGCCGTAACGGAACCAGCTGCCCCCCAAGCCGGCGATCTCGTAGTTGGTGCCGTCCGCCCGCTTTGCGTTGGACACCTGCTTCCACAGGCCGAGCACCTCACCCTGGGCGTCGTCGATGAGCACCTTCTGGTACGGGTACGTCCAGCCCTCGAGGCCGGCCATCTCGTGACCGAGTGCGATCTCGCGGATCTGCTCGCGCCCGACCACCATGAACTCGTCGTTGGGCCCGACGTTCCAGCCGTAGGTCGCGTCCTCGGTGTAGAGGTCAGCCATGTGGTGCCAGTCGCGCTTTGCCTCGCCCTGGCGGTTCACCTCCAGCCAGCGCTCCACCATTTCTTCGAGCTCTGCACGTGGGTAGGCCGGCATCGTCAGTCAGTCCTCCTCGGTCTCGATGATCGATAGCGCATGGGTCGGGCAGTACTTCACCGCCAGCTCGACGGCGGGGCGGAGCTCCTCGGGCGGCTCGGGTAAGAGGATCGTCAGGTCCCCCTTCTTCGAGACCGAGAAGACCTCGGGCGCCTCGCCCTCGCAGGCGGCATGCCCCTGGCACAGGTCGCGGTCGACGACGACCTTCATGCCGCTGACGCCGCAGTCCCGCCGGACCCGGGCCCCGTCCGGCTGCGGCGGCGGTAGCGCACGCGGCACGGCTGCTCGAGTTGCACGACCATCTTGGAGTGGTCGTTGCGATAGGAGTCGAGCGGCTGGGCCGCCGAGAACTCCCATCCCTGCAGCAGGACGGAGAAGATCGCCTTGAGCTGCATCATGGCAAAGGCCGCACCGACGCAGCGATGGCGGCCGGCACCGAAGGGGATCCAGGTCCAAGGGTTCGCCCGGTCCTCCTCCCGTCCTTCGAGATACCGCGTGGGGACGAAGGCGTCCGGATCCGGGAAGTCCTCGGGAATGCGGTTGCAGATCGCCGGGCTGGCCGCCACGAACTTGCCCGCCGCGATGCGGTAGTCCCCGTAGGTCAGGTCCTCCATCGCCACCCGCAGGAGCAGAATCAGCGGAGGGTGGAGACGGAGCGCCTCCTTGAGCGAGGACTCGAGTCGCGGGATCTCGCGCAGGGCCTGGAAGCTGACCTCCGACCCGTCGGCGTACAGCTCGTCGAGCTCCGCGCCCACCGCAGCCAGCTCGTCGGGATGGCGCAGGAGCTCAATCAGCGTCCACGCCGCCGTGCCCGACGTCGTGTGGTGCCCGGCGAACATCATCGAGATGAACATCCCGGTCACGGTGTCGGCGCTGAAGCGGAGCGACCCGTCCGGCTCCTTGATCGACATGAGCACGTCGAGGAGGTCGGCCTCACCCTCGGGCGGCGGCGGCCCGGCGGCCCGGCGGTCCATGATCCCCTGCACGAGCTCGACGAGCGCCACCCGCGCCGCGTCGCGGCGCCGGAAGCTCTCGATGTCGGCGTAGGGATCGACGTAGGCGATGGGGTCGGTGCCCCGCTCGAGGTCGTGATACAGCTGCGCGAACCGACCGTCGAGCTCCTCGCGAAAGCGACGGCCGATGAGGCAGGCGGACGACGTGTAGATCGTCAGCTCGGCGAACCAGTCGAGCAGGTCGATCTCGCCCTCGTCGTCCCAGCCGGCCACCATCCGCTCGACCTCCGCCGCGATGGTCGCGGCGTGCCCGCGCATGAACTTGTCGCGCAGCGCCTGGTTGTGCAGCATCTCGCGCCGCCGCTCCGGGGGCGCGTCGAAGACGACGCCCTCGCCGAAGATCGGGGTCATGAACGGGTAGGCCTCGGCCTGGTCGAGCTGTTCCTCGGGCGCCCGGAAGTAGAACTCGTTGGCGTCGGCCCCGGTCAGGAGCACGACGTCGCGGTCACCGATCGTGAACTCGCCGACGTCCCCACACTCGGCCCGCACCCGGGCCATCAGACCGATCGGGTCGCGGCTCAGCTCGTCCAGGTGGACGTTGTCCCCCTCGCCACCCGACACCCTCGGCGGTTCGCGCTGCTCGGTCCTTGCGCTCATGCCTCTCCCTCTGCTCCCGAATTTCCCGCAGCCTCCGCGACCCGATCGGTCAGCGGCGCCTCGGGCTGGACCTCCACGATGCTCAGATGGGTGCCGCGTCGGCGCGGCGACGGCGTGGGCCACCGCCGACGCCACCCCTTCGGGACGCAGGAAGGCCGAATGGCGGGCCAACCCCCAGCGCGTCCATTCCTCGAGCACCGCGCCGGTCACCTCGGGGTCCCAGTCCATCCCCATGCCGGTCAGCGTGGGCCCAGGTCGCACGATCACGGCGCGCACGCCCGTGCCCTCGAGCTCCATCTGGAGCGCGGTGACGAAACCTTCGAGCCCCCACTTCGACGACACGTAGGCCGACATGCGCGGCCGCGGGTGCGCCACGACGTCGGAGGTCACGAACACGAGATCGCCCCGCCGGCGCTCCACCATGCCGGCCCCGAAAGCCTGCACCAGTCGGTGCGCCCCTCCCACGTTGACGCGTAGGACTTCCTCGAACGCCTCGGGCGTCGTCTCGAAGGCGTCACCCGGCATGATCCGCGCCGCGTTCGACACGAGGACCTCCACCGGGCCGAACGCGTCCTCGGCCTGCTTGGCGAACTGCGTGATGGAGGCCGGATCGGCCAGGTCCAGGTGGAACGCAGCCGCTTCGCCACCGCCGGCTCGGATCTCACCGGCAATCGCCTCGCACGTCTCGGTCCGCCGGGCGCCGAGGACGACCGGCATCCCGGCCACCGCCAGCGCCCGCGCCACCGCTGCGCCGATGCCCGACGACGCGCCCGTCACCACCGTGGGGCGGCGCAAGGGCTGAGGGTCGAAGCGCGGCATCAGCGCACCGTGACCGTCGTCGGGAGCACGGCCAGGCCGCGCACGTTGATCGAGTGGACCCGGACCAGGCCCGCTTCGTCGATGTCGTAGGACTTCACGCGCCGGGCCAGCTCGGTCAGGGCGATGCGGGCCTCCATGCCGGGCCAGCGCCGCCCCCATGCAGAAGTGCCGGCCACCACCGAAGCTGATCAGGTTCTGCGTGTTGCGATCGAGGTCGTAACGCTCCGGGTCCCCGAAGGCCTCCTCGTCGCGGTTCGCCGAGCCGATCAGGAGCAGGACCCGCCGCCCGACGCCGATGTCGACCCCGCGGACCGACGCCGGCGCGCGCGTCACCCGCAGCAGCATCTGGGTCGACGTGTCGTAGCGCAGCGTCTCCTCGACCCAGTCGGGCACCCGCGCCAGGTCGGCGAGAGGCTTGGCCAGCTCGCCGGGATTCCTCGCCCCCCAGAGCCAGGCGTTGGAGAGCAGCTTGGTCGTCGTCTCGTTGCCCGCGACGACGAGGAGGAAGAGGAACGAGATCATCTCGTCGTCGCTCAGGCCGACCCCGTCGATCGACTGCTGCAGGAGCGACCAGGTCAGGTCGTCGCGCTCGTGGCGCCGCCGGTCAGCCACCATGTCGGCGTAGTACCCGGCCAGAGTCGAGCGCGGCCTCCACCCCTTCGGGGGGCACGTCGTCGATCCCCTCCTCGCGGTGCACCAACAGGTCGGCCAGCCGCCGCAGCTCGGCGCGGTCGGCCGGCGGGACACCGACCAGCTCGGAGATGACGTCCATCGGTAGCCGCCCGGCGAAGTCGCCCACGAAGTCGAAGGACCCCGACCCGAGCAACGGTCCGAGATGCCGCGATCGCCAGCTCCCGGATCCGGTTCTCCATCTCGGCCACCCGACGCGGCGTGAAGGCCTTGCCCGACGAGGGAGCGCATCCGGGTGTGCCGCGGCGGGTCCATGGCGAGGAACGACATCGCTCGATGCGCGTCGGGGCCGTACGCCGCCGGATCGAGGCTCACGCCGTACGCGTTGGAGTAGCGGTCCACATCGCGGAACGCGGCGAGGACGTCGGCGTGGCGCGATAGGCGAAGAAGTCGAGCTCCTCGTTGTAGAAGACCGGTGCCTCGGCCCGCAGGCGCGTGTACGTCGGGTAGGGGTCCTCGTGGATGGCGTAGTCGTAGGGGCTGTAGGTGAGCGGCGCCACCGTCGTCACGCGCCGCTCCGGCTCATCAATGCGACGGCCTCGGCCATCAACGTGGGCACGGCCTCAAACGACAGGTGGCCCATGCCCGCGCTGAGAATGGCGCCGGTGTAGGTCACCTGCAACACGCCGAGGACGGACGGGTCGGCCTCGGGACCGAGTGCCGCGTCCAGACGGCGACCGATCTCGACGCCGATCCGCGTGCGCACGCGCTTGACGTCGGGCCCGTCGGACAAGAGGGCCGTCGTGCACACGGCGACGGCCGGCGAGTCCGCCGCGCCGAAACCCATGGTCCGCACCGTGGCCGCCACCCGGTCCCCGAGGGGCAGGTTGATGTCGACCAGATGAGGGGACGACTGCATGCGCCGCCACAGCACCTCGGCCAGCAGGTGGTCCTTGCCGGAAAAATACGTGTAGGCGGTGGCGGGGGCCAGCCCGGCCCGTTTGGCGATGGTGCGCACGGTGATTTCCCCGTAGGGCCGCTCCTCGGCCTCATCGGCTGCGGCCGAGATCAACCGTTCCATCACCTCGGCCTGGCGCTCGGACACCTGTCGCCGGCCCGGCTGCGGCGACCGGTCGTCGGCCGGCGTGGGGTCGAACGCGCTCACGTTCACGCCCCCGCCGCCGGCGGCGCTGCGGGCACGTGCGGCGTCCCGTCCTTCATGTCGGGGAAGGTGAACGTCGCCGCCGTCGTGCCCCGCGTGATCTTGGTGATGTCCTTCACCGGGAGGGTCACGGTCTCGTCCTCGATCACCACCTCCCAGCGACAGTGCGGGGAGCGGTCGATGGCACGCGCGCGGTGGGCGGTGCACGTGGCGGATGTGCGCCTTGGGGTTGACCGCCTGCGCCGTCACGTCGAACGTGCCGTCCTCGATGTGGTGGCACATGTTCGTCACCATCACGTCCCCCAGGGCTCGGCGTCCATCAACGCGCCGCAGT
>CAWDVF010000003.1:0-18297 GCA_963805665.1 uncultured Acidimicrobiaceae bacterium
CATAGCCAGGGTGTGGCCCGCCACCGTCGCCCGGACCGCCGGATACGTCGCGAACCTCGAAGCAGGTTCGTTTACAGTGCGAGAACATCTCCCGGCCGACGCTGCGCCCGGGCGAAAGCGAGGACCCCATGTGGGCACAGCTCATCATCATGCAGGTGAAGCCCTGGTAGGATGGGGCGACGTCCCCCGCTCGACGCTCCAGGCGGCCGAACAGCCCGGTTCGGGACTCGTGCGCACCACGGCCCGCGACCAGAACGATCCGAGCCATGTCTACAACTTCGTGGTCTTCGAGGCCGAGGAGAAGGCCCCGGGCGCGAGCAGGATCCACCGTCGCCAGGAGCCCTGGCCGACGTCCGGGCCCTGATGGACGAGATCCTCGACGGCTCGCCCAAGTTCGTCGACCTCGGTCATCCACGACTGGGTGCCATGATCTTCACGCACCGGTGAAGCGGTAGGTCCCGCTTCCCACCGACAGCACCGACCGATCCCGGTCGACGCCGACACCACGGTCACACCGGGCGCCCTCGCCGCCGGGACCGCCACCCTCGCGCACGCTCGCCGGCGTGCCGGCGGGCAGCCGCACCGTCGCCGTGGCGTTGGCCGGCACGGTCAGGGCCATGCGTCATGCCTCGCCCCGTCGCTGCCACGCCACCTGCACCGGCCCGGCCACCGTCGGCACCGAGCCCCCGGCGCGGCCGAGGCCGGCCGACGGGCGGCGTGATCGGCGCGCCGCGACGGCGCCGTCGGCGCCGGGCTCCTGGAGGGTCACCCCGAGCAGGGTTTCCTGCATGGCCACCAGCGCCGAGGAGCCCCAGCCGTGCGACATGGAGTCACCGATCAGGTCGCTCGGCGTCCAGACCTCCCAGGTGAAGGTCCCGCCGGCGGCCACGATGTGGGCCCAGCCCGGGATGGAGGCGTCGGTCAGCGTGCGCACCATGGCCTCGGGCAGGCCGGCGGCGGCCAGCCCGCGCAGGAGCTCGAGACCGTGGTTGGGCCCGACGCGATGCCGAGGCTCGCCACGTACGCGCCGACCGCGGCCACGGTCGGCGCCGGCACCACGCCGTAGGCCAGGGCGAGTGCGTTGGCCTCCTGGGACGCGTGGCTGCTCTGGCGCGCCGTCGGCATCGACACCGTCGACGTAGACGCCGTCGGGCCGGCGCAGCACGGCGTTGACCGCCGCCGGCCAGCTGGCCGGCCCGGGCCTGGCCAGGTTGCGCCGCCGGCGGCGTCGCCGGCCACGGCGGCCAGCTGCGCCACCCGGCGCAAGGCGTTGACGGCGAGCACGTTGCTCGCGGTGTCGGCCGCCACCGTGAGGTCGTAGCCGTAGACCGGGTCGCCGTTGCTGGTGTCGCCCAGCCCGTAGAGGAGGCCCGTGCCGGCCTGGCGGGTGCTCCACAGCCAGTCGGCCACCGCCAGACACCGACGGGTACAGCGCGCAGCGCCGTGGCGCGGTCGCCCGTCGAGGCGTAGTAGCGCCACAGCCACTCGGGGTAGCGCGCCGTGAAGGTCCCGAAGGTCGCGCGCGCCGTCGCCGTTGGGGTACACGGCGTTGACCTGCCCGTCGGGCCAGTAGCGGGCCTGGCCGCGGGCCACGTCGCGCAGGGCCTGCCAGCGTCATGTTCTGGTCGCCGTAGGCCCGCATGACGCCCTCGGACTCGTTGGCCCCGTCCCACAGGAACGGCCCCTTCTCCCGGGTGGGGGTGTCGACGAACTGCTCGTGGCAGCAGTACGAGGCACGAGCGGGCCGTCAGGCGCCACACCGCGTTGAGCATGCGGTTGTCCGAGGAGAACGTCGCGCTGCGGGACGTCGGGCATGGCGGCATGCCGGGTGAGGGCCACCACGTCGCTCCCGCCGAGCGGCTGGCCCGGGTTGTCGATCTGCAGGTAGCGGAACCCGAAGTAGGTGAAGGCCTCGAAGGCCTGGCTGCCCGCCCGCATGATGTAGGAGGAGGAGAGGTTGGTCTCCTGCGTCCCGTGCAGCGTCGAGACCTGGCCGTCGGGATCGAGGAGGTAGCCCGCCCGCAGGGTGACCGTCCGGCCCGGATCGCCCCGGGTGAAGGCGACCGTGGCCCGCGCCGCGTACACGGCCCCGAAGTCCGCCACGACCGCTCCGCCGGCCACCGTGTGCAGGCGGACCGGATGCACCGCGCGTCTCGCGGATGGTGGTGCGCTGCGCGTAGGTCCGGCTGAACGGCGCGGTGCCGGCCGGGCCGACGACGGTGACGGCCGACCACGCGCCGTCGTCGTAGCCGGGGCTCGACCAGCCCTGCGGGCTGGGCTCGCCCGTCCACCCATTCGACGAAGTCGCCCACGTCGGCGTTGCGCAGCGGCGACGGCAGCCATTCGGCCGGGAGCTCGCGCCACGTCGCGTCCGACCCGAAGACGACGTGGCGGCCGTCGGCGTACCAGACCGAGAGCTGGAGGAGCAGGCCGGGAGAGGAGGCGGGGCGGCCCTGCCCGGGGCCGTACCAGCGGTGCAGGACGCCGAGGGCGCTGCGCCGCCCTCCGGCCACCATGCCGGTCAGGTCGACCGCGCGCACGTACTGCTCGTCGGGATACGAGAAGCTCGGCCACGCGTCGACCGGCGCGCCGTCCACGAAGAGGCGGTAGGTGTGCGCGGCGGAGACGTAGGCGGTGGCGCGGGCGACGGTGCCGGCGGGCGGGGTCACCTCGGTGCGCAGGTAGGTCACGCGATCGGGCTGCGACGAGTCGCCGGCCGGGCGAAGCCACTGGGCCTGCCAGTCGGCGTCGCGCAGCGCGGTGGTGAAGCGGGCCGGCGCGGAGACCGGCCCCCACCCGGCCGACCCGGACCCGTGCGCCTGGACGGTCCACTGGTAGGCGGCGTCGGCGGCCAGGGCCGGGCCGTCGTAGGCGACGAAGGCCTGCCGGGCCGACGCCACCGGGCCGCTGTCCCAGACGACCCCGGTCCGTGGCCGGGGTCGGTGCGGCGCACCACGATGCGGGAGGCCGTCTGGACCGCGCCCCGGCCGGTGGCCTGCAGCGTCCAGGCGAAGGAGCAGTCGTCGGGGTCGATCCCCACCGGGTCGGTCAGCCCGTTGACGGTGAGACCGCCGGCCCGGAGCGGGCCGTCGGCGCGCGCCGACGCGCCGACCGCCCCGACGAGGCGTTCCGCAGCGCCGGAGCCGTCGGTCGACCCGAACGGCAGCGCGGCGCCGGCCGCGGCGGCGCCCGCGGCCACGCCGGCCGAGGAGGCGAGGAAGCGTGCGCCGGCCGAACCGGCTCACGAGCGCCCCGGCCCCCGTCGCGATCACCCGGACCGGTGCCGAGGCCGGCGTCGGCGTAGAACAGCGCCCCCGAGGGCGACACCGCCAGGCCGACCGGCGTGCCCATGTGGGTGAGCACCCAGCGCGTGCCGTCGTTGGCCCCGGCCGGCGTGGCGACGGGGAGGGCGCCGGCGACCGTGTAGAGGTCGCCGGCCTTCATCGTCCGGCCGAGGAGCGTGCCGGTCGACGACGGGCACGACCCGGATGACGTGCATGAAGCCGTCGGTGACGAACGAGCGCGCCGGTCGGGCCGACCGCCAGGCCGCGGGGGTCGTTGAGCTCGGCGGTCGGGCCGGTCGGCGGGCAGCCCGTCGGCGAGGTACGGCCCGTAGCTCCCCGTGCCGCCCACGACGACGCCGATGTCGCCCGCGCCGAGCGTGCGTGCCGTAGAAGGTACCCGGCTCGCGGCGGGCGCCAGCAGCACCGACTGGTCGCCGCTGTCGGCCACGAGGAGATCGCCCGCCGCGTCGACCGCGACGGCCACCGGATTCCACAGCTGGGCCGCCCGCAGCGGCCCGCCCTGGCCGGCGCGTGCCGCAGACACCGGTGCCGGCCACGGTGAAGAGGTGCCCGGCGGTCATGGCCTGCCCGAAGAGCGTGCGTGCTCGCCGCGGGGAGCACACGCACCCGGCAGTTGGCGGTGTCGGCGATGAAGAGGTCACCCGCGGCGTCCACCGCCACCCCGGTGGGCTGGTCGAGCTCGCTCGCCGTGGCCGCGAGCCCGTCACCGCTGAAGCCCGCGGCGCCGGTGCCGGCCACGGTGACCGCGGTGCGGGACCCGGCCCGCACCTCCTGCACGCGCTGCGCCGTGGCCTCGGCGATGAAGACGTCGCCGTGCCCGTCGACGGCCACCTCGCTCGGGTGCCCGATGCTCCCGCGGCCGGCGCAGGTGCCCCCGGCGAACGTGACGGCGCGGCCCGGCCCGGACGTGCAGCCCGTCGAGCGTCTCCGCCCGGGCCGGCACGACGAGGACCCGGCAGTGGCCGGTGTCGGCCACGAAGAGGTTCCCGGCCGCATCGAGCGCGATCCCGCCGGGCCCGTCGAGGACGCCGGGCCCGACGACGGTGCGGACGACCGGCGTCCGTCGCCGCCGGCCGCCGGCGCTGCGCCCGCGCCCGCCACCGCGGCGACGCGGAGACGAGCCCGGCCAGCGGCCACGGTCACGGGCAGTCGGCGCACGGCGCACATCATGCCGGTTGCGGCGGCGACGGGCCTCGGCGACGGGCCATAGTGGGCGGCGCAGCGACCACGCCGCACGCCGCACGCCACGCCGACACCGCACGCCACCGCAGCCCGAGAGAAAAGGAGACCGCCGTGCCCGCACCCGAAGAGGCCCTCACCGCCGGGAACATCACGTTCACCGGCTACGAGGGCGCCGAGATCAACGCCTACCAGGCCCTGCCCGCCGGCGACGGGCCCTTCCCCGGGGTCCTGGTCATCCACCACCTGCCCGGTTGGGACTCGGGCACCAAGGAGATCACCCGGCGCTTCGCGGCCAGCGGCTACAACGCGCTCTGCCCCAACCTCTACGCCCGCCAGGGCCTCGATGTCGACCCCGACGACGCCGCGGCCGCCACCCGCGAGGCGGGCGGCATCCCCGACGACCAGTTCGTGGGCGACGCCGACGCCGCCGTCGAGGCCCTGCGCGCGCTGCCCACGTCCAACGGCAAGGTCGGCGTCATCGGCTACTGCTCGGGCGGCCGGCACTCGTTCCTGACCGCGGTGAGCGTGCCCGTCGATGCGGCGGTCGACTGCTACGGGGCCTTCGTGACCGGCACCGTTCCCGATGGCTTCCCGCTCAAGGTGACGCCACTGGTCGACCGGACGCCGGAGCTGCGCTGCCCCCTGCTCGGGCTCTTCGGCAACGACGACCAGTTCCCCAACCCCGAGCAGGTCGACGAGCTGGAGGCGGCGCTCAAGGCGGCCGGCAAGACGTACGAGTTCCATCGCTACGACGGCGCCGGCCACGCGTTCTTCTCGGTGGAGCGCCCGGCCTTCCGGCCCGAGGCCGCGCTCGACGGCTGGCAGCGGATCTTCGACTGGTACGGCCGCTACCTGGCGGGGAGCTGACCATGTGCTCCTACCTCACCGTCGCCACCGAGATCGCCGGCAGCGCCAAGGGACCGCAGGGCTGGTTCGGTGTCACCTCGGCCAGCGTGTACTTCGACCACCCCTTCCACGCGCCGTTCGACCACACGCTCAACATCGACTTCGCCGACCCGGCCCGCGGTCCCGGCGCCCGCGTCGCCGTCGAGCTCAGCGCCGAGTCGGCGCGCCGTCTGGTCGAGAGCATCAACGAGGCGCTGGCCGCTGCAGGGGCCGCCGCGACGTGACGCACACCCACCGGTCCGGCGGCCGGCGTCCACCTGCCCTGGGCCGCGGTGCCCGAGGCGGTGCAGGCGTGGGCCGCCCGGGTCGGTGGCGGCGCACCGGGATCGGCGCGCGACATGGCCGGCGGGTTCTCGCCGGGAGCGACCACGGTGCTCGACTGCCCCGGGAGGGCCATCTTCGTGAAGGCGGTCGGGGCCGCGCTGAACCCCGAGTCCCCAGCGCTGCACCGGCGCGAGGCGGTGGTGTCGGCGTCGCTGCCGTCGACGCCGGAGTTCCCGCGGCTGCTCGACGTCTACGACGACGGCGACTGGGTGGCGCTGGCCTTCGCGGCCATCGACGGCCGCCCACCGGCCCACCCGTGGGACCCGGGCGAGCTGCGGGCCGCGGTGCGCGCGCTCGAGTCCGTCCACGCCGCCCTCACCCCCAACCCCGTGGCCGGAACCGAACCGGCGGCCGACCGGCTGCAGCACCTCTTCGGCGGCTGGGCCGAGCTGGCCGCCATGGCCCGACCCCCGCAAGGTCTCGACGAGTGGAGCGAGACGAACCTCGGTCGCCTGGCCGAGCTCGAGTCGGGCTGGCCGGACGCGGTCGCCGGATCGACTCTGCTCCACTGCGACGTCCGCTCCGACAACCTGCTCGTCACTGAGCCCGGCGGCGTCGTGTTCGTGGATTGGCCGCATGCGTGCGTCGGTGCACCCATCTTCGACCTGGTCGCCTGGGCTCCGTCGGTCGTGCTGGAAGGCGGGCCCGAGCCCGAAGAGCTCCTCGCCCTCCACGGGCCGGCGTCCGCGGTCGACCGTGACGTCGTCGCGGTGCTGGCCGCCGCCTTCAGCGGCTTCCTGGTGCGCCACTCGCTGCAGCCGCCGCCACCCGGGCTGCCGACGTTGCGCTCGTTCCAGGCGGCGCAGGGCGAGGTGGCGCTGGCCTGGCTGCGGCGCCTCACGGGCTGGTGACGGCCGGCGCACGGCGGCGGGCGCAGCTGTAGGTTCGGCGCGATGCGCTTCGGACTCCAGATCCCGAATTTCACCGCCGGCGACACACCCAGGGCCCTCTTCGACGGGGTGGTCGCCACGGCGACCGCGGCCGAGGAGTCCGGCTTCGACTCGGTCTGGGTGATGGACCACTTCTACCAACTGCCCCCGATGGGCGGCCCGAGCCAGCCCATGCTCGACTCCTACACCCTGCTCGGCGCGCTGGCGGCCCGGACGTCGCGCGTGCGGCTCGGCACCATGGTCACCGGCGTCACCTACCGCAACCCGGCCCACCTGGCCAAGATCGTGACGACGCTCGACGTCATCAGCGCGGGGCGGGCCATCCTCGGCATCGGCGCCGCCTGGTACGACGTCGAGCACGAGGGACTGGGGTTCGACTTCCCGCCGGCCGGTGAGCGGCTGGACCGCCTGGAGGAGGCGCTGCAGATCTGCCGGGCCATGTTCACCGAGGAGGCGCCGTCGTTCGACGGCCGCTACTACCGAATCCACGAGGCGCGCAACGTGCCGCCGCCGGTGCAGCCCGGTGGGCCGCCCATCCTCGTCGGGGGCGGCGGTGAGAAGCGGACCCTGCGGCTGGTGGCACGCTACGCCGACATGATGAACATCTTCGGCGACGCCGCCACCGTGGCCCACAAGGTCGACATTCTGCGGGGCCACTGCAAGGAGTTCGGGCGCGACCCCGCCGAGGTCACGGTCAGCCGGCTCAGCACGCTCGTGCTCACCGGCAGCGAGGAGGAGACGGCGGCGACCAAGGACTTCTTGCGCCAGGTCACCGGCGAGGAGCCCACGACTTCGGACGTCGGCACGCCGGACGAGCTGGTGGCCCGCGTCGAGGAGCTGGCGGCGGCCGGCGTCGAGTACTTCGTCTTCAACATGCCGACCGGGACACCGGAAACGGTGCGGCAGGTGGGCGAGCTGCTGATCGGCCGCTTCGCCGGCTGAACCAGCGCTACTCGGCGCGCAGGAGCTGCGAGGTCGTCGTACGCGCCGCCAGGCGGCCGGGGATCGCGGCGACCACTACGGCCAGGGCGACAGCGACCAGACCGATGGCGACGACCGTCGCTGTGGGGACCGTCGGGTCGGGCACGGCACTGATCTGGTTGGCGAAGAGATCCCACAGCGTCCGGCCGAGCGCGATCCCGAGAGGGATCCCGATCGCACAGCCGATGAGGGCGGCCACCCCCGCCTGCACCGCGACCGCTCCCGCCAGCTGCCCCCGGGTAAAGCCGAGCGTCTTGAGGATCGCCAGGTCGCGACGGCGGCGCCTGACCGATGCCACGAGCGTGATCCCGAGCGCGGTGACCGCGCCGGCCGCGAGCGCCGCGGCGAGGAGAATTGGGGTGGCCCCCAACGATCCGTAGTTGATGATCTGCGCCGGCCGCTGCACGGCGAGGACGCTGCCGCCGTTCTCCGCAATGCCGAGCTTGCGCCCGATGGCCTGGAGTGAGCGCAAGGCCTGCCCACTGGCTCCACCCTTCGTGCGGACCAGGATCGCATTGGGCCCGGGCGTCACCTCGAAGAGGTTCCGGGCGGCGGCGGGGATCAGTCGGTACGAGAGAAGGGCTCCGGTTCCCATCTCGAGGTGCGAGGAGCCCGCCACGCCGATCGGAGGCAGTGTCGCCGTGCCGACGACCCGCAGGGTGACGGGGGCTCCGTGGGCCGACCGGACGACGACGGTGTCGCCCAGCCGCTTGTGCAGCTGCGCCATGGTGGCGGCGCCCAGCACGACCTGATTGCCCGCACTGAGGCTGTGCCCACTCAGCAGCGGGGGGGTCACCGTGGCCCCCGGAGTGCCGCCCAGCACGGGCACGTTGATGCCGTCGAGTTGCAGGCTCGAGTAGGAGACGCCGGTCCAACTCTGCACCAGGGGATCCGCGTCGAGCAGCTTGGCCGCCGCCTGCCCGGGTATGTCCCCGAGCCCGCCGCCTCCGTCCATGTCGTAGGTCCAGTTCCATCCGTAGAGCGCGGGGTGGGAGACCAGCGTGCTCAGGCCGGACCCGAAGGTGACCGTGGCCACGACCACGACGACAGCGAGAATGGAACCGAGGATGGCCGACCGCACCGGGACCGCCGTCCGCCCCGCCCCGGGCTCGAGCGCGAACCGCACACCGGCGACCGCGGTCGGCGGGAGACCTGCCGCGGTCGCCGTCGTAGCCACGCGCGAGGAGGGGACCCGGTCGGCGCGCCGCATGGCGCGTCCCGGGAGCGTCAGGAGTGACGCGACCAGCGCGATCGCTCCGAGCGTGACGACCAGCCCGGCCACGCCGAGGGCCACGACGGCCCAATCGACGTGCACCCCCGCCTTCACGAGGGGTCGCACGGGTCCCAGGGGCGCCAGGGGCGAGAGGGCGATGGCGACGATCCCCGCGAAGAGCGAGCCCAGCACTATGGCGCCGGAGGTGCCGAGGAGCCCATCCGAGAAGTTCATCGTCGGGCTGGCCCCGAGCGCGCGGGTGACGGTGAGATCCGACGCCCGCAGCCGGATCCGCCGGCTGATCATCTGGCCGCCGATGAGGAGCGCGGCGACCCCTGCGATCCCGCCGAACACCCCGAGCGCGATGGCCTCGGGGCGCAGGGTGGCGCCCGCGGTGGCCTCGACGTTCTCGGACTGCACGTAGACGAACGGGAGCCCCTTTGGCAGCGCGCGTTGCACCTCGGACTCGACGGCCGCCAGGTACCGGTTGCCGCCCCGCAGCGTCAGACCGCTCACCATGGTGTTGCTGCAGCAGGCCAGCAGCTTGTCGGTTAGGGCCGGAGTGAACAGCATCAGTGTCGAGTTGTTTGCAGTGTCTCCGTCCTGGAAGAGCGTGCTCGCCTGCCCGGCTCCGATCCCGACCAGGCGGACGCGGGCGCGCTGGGCCGCGGGGATCGCCTGGTCGGGCGAGAAGTTCCCCGATTGCGTCTGCGCGTTGGCGAGCCACCCCATGGGTACCACCTCGCCGAGGTGGTACCCGTACTTCTTGGCACTCGCCGCGTCAAGAACGAACTCGTTCGCCTTGTGCGGATCCGCCATCCTCCCCGCGGCGATGCCGACGGGGTCCTCGGTGTAGTCCAGCCCGTTGACGCTCGCCTCGGCGGAGATGGTCTGGTTCAGCAGCGGTTGCCCTGTCGAGGAGAGTGGGCCCACGTTCAGCTCGACCGTGCTTGCCACGCGCTCGACGTGCGGCAGGTGCGACAAGGTCCGCAACAGGGCCGGGTTGTACGCCGAGTTCAGCCCGATGGCCGGGTTGATGACACCGTCGAAGACGAAGAGCTGCGGCACGTGCGAGCTGGCCACGAGGTCGGAGAAGGAGGACTCGGTGCTGCGGGCCGTTGCGACCGACCCCATGGCGAGACCACCGAGCGCGCCGACCAGCGTGACGACCGAGAGCAGGTAGCCGAGGTCCGATCCGAAGGTCGCCCGGAGCCGATACCAGGCATAGGGCAGCGCCCGGCCCATCAGGTCTCCCGCGGTGCGGTTCCGGAGTGACCGAGGTCGTGCAGCGCGGCGCAGCGCGGCACCGAGACCGCACATCCCGTGGACCCCACCACCGGGTGGCGTGGCGGCCGAGCAGAGGTACACCCTCTTGAGTGCCGTGCGGTACGGGTTCCACCGTGCGGTCGGGCGGAAGGACCATCTGGCGGAGCGTGGCGGCACCGGCGTTGATGTCGCCGCCGACGTAGCTCGGGTTGTGCTCCTCGGCGGCCACCGCGGTGAAGGTCGAACGGCCGAGGATCAGGTCACGGAACCCCGGGGCGAACCGCTCGATCTGGGCCTCGATCCTCTCGGTCATGTCCACCGGTGATCCGTTGGGGACGTGGCAGTAGGCCCACAGCGTGTGCCCGCCTCCCGGCGCGCGCCCGGGATCGACCACGCAGGGCTGGGTGACGAGGCAGTACGGGCGGTCCGGGTGCCGGCCGGCGTTGACGTCGGCCTCGCTCCGGGCGATCTCCTCGAACGTCCCGCCCACGTGCACGGTGACGGCCTCACGGCAGCCTTCGGCGCTCCACGGGACCGGCCCGCGCAGCGCCCAGTCGACCTTGCACACGCCCGGTCCGTAGCGGTATCGCGCGAGGCGCGCGGCCGTAACCGCGGGGCAGCGAGTCCCCCGCCATGTCGATCAGCTGGCGGGGTGTGACGTCGAGCACGACGGCGCGTGCCGGGGGGAGCTCGTCCAGCCGCTTCACCCGACAGCCTGTCTCGATCCGTCCACCCAATGCGGTGAGCTCGGCGACGAGGGCGTCGACGATGGCGGCGCTGCCGCCCTCCACGACAGGCCAGCCGTAGCGGTGGGCCAGCGCGGTGAAGAGCCGGGGGAAGACGCCGGAGAGCGGCGCCGTCAGCGGCAGCATGGAGTGGGCCGCCGTGCCGGCCACGAGCGCCCGGCCTTCCTCGGTTCGGAACCGCCGGGCCAGGTGCTGGGCGGACGGGAGCCCGCGCAACCCGAAACCAGCGGCCGCCAGCGGGTGGGGAGGCACGTCACGCAGAGAGCCCAGGAAGGCGGGCAGGATCTTGTCCAGGTCCCGGACGAGGGGAGCGAACAGCCGGGCGTAGGCCGGCCCGTCCGCTCCGAGCGAGCGGGCGACGTCGGCAACGTCTGGGCCCGACGGACACGGCGCGGGAGCCGCCCAGGGGATGCGCGAAAGCGACCCGAGGAGCCAGCAGCCGCACGCCGCGGGCGGAGAGATCGATGTCACGGAAGGCCGGCGAAGCCAGGAGCAGGGGGTGCACCGCTGAACAGATGTCGTGGCGAAACCCCGGCAGCGTGAGCTCGGCGGTGCGGCAGCCGCCACCGGGCTCATCAGCGGCTTCGTACACGTCCACCGCCAAGCCGGCCCGAGCCAGCGTGAGCGCGGCGACCAACCCGTTGGGGCCGGCGCCCACGACGACGGCGTCCGCCCGCCTCACGGGAAGATCACAGTCTGACCGTCAACGTCTCCGCGGCACCCAGCACGGGCACGGGGCTCTCGGCGAACCGGCACACGGTCCGTTCGACCTCGGCATCGCTCCGATCCGGACGGTGGTGGAAGAGCGCGACCTGGCGCGCCCCCGCCAGGTCGCCGAGGCGGACCGCGTACTCGGCGGCCGCATGGCCGAACGACCCCTCTGCCTCCACCTCCTCGGCCCGGAGGTGCGCGTCGTGGATCAGGAGGTCCACCTTGTCGGCCAGACGGAGGACGTTCTCGTGGTACTCGCCGATACCGCCGGGACCTCGACCGAGGGCGGTCGGGCAGTGGTCCGGGATGTACGCGGCGGACGAATGGCCGTCGCTCACGCGGAACCCCACTGTGTGGCCGCCCTTGTGGGGGACATCGAGAGCCAGGACGCTGAAGCCTTCGGCCGCGAACGCGTCGCCGGGAATGAGGCCGAACTGCCACTGGCCGCGCAGCGCAGACGGCTCGATCGGGAAGAACGGCGGCGACATCATGCGCGCCAGCACGGCCTCCGCTTCGATGCCCTGACCCTGGCCGGGCAGGAGCAGGTCTACCCGAGCGTCCTCACGGTCGCCGGACGGGAAGAAAGGCAGGCCCTGTATGTGGTCCCAGTGCAGATGGGTGAGCAGGATGGTGCCGCGGAACGGGAGGCCGCCCAGCATCTCGGTGAGCCGTCGCAGCCCCGTTCCGGCGTCGAGCAGCAGCGTCGGCCGGTTCCCCGAGCTTTCGTCGTCATGCGACAGCGCGACACACGAGGTATGGCCGCCGAAGCGTATGTAGTCGAGACCGGGTGCGGGAGTTGACCCCCGGGTCCCGCAGAACGTGACACGCACGTGCTCAGTCTCGCGCCCGGTCCTCGCGGCGGTGGCCCGCGGACAGCTCCTCCAGGTGCGCGCGCTCAATGAGGTCGGCGTCGAAGAGAGCCACCCGGCAGGGCGTCACCGCAATGTTGCTCGACGTGCGGATGCCACCTTCGAGGTGGGCGCGCTCACCGAGCAGCGCCCCGGGACCGTATTCGGCCAACCGTTCCCCGCCGCGCTCGACGCGGACGATGCCGTCGAGGATGAGCAGGACCTCGGTGCCCGGCTCGCCCTCGTTGAAGAGAACGGTGCCGGCCGGGAAGCGCTCGATCCGGCGCTTCCCCCCACCCTGCATGAGCTGGGCCGACAGGGACGTCTCGAGCGCCGACTCGACCGCGGACACCAGCGCCTCGGAGTCCTCGTCTCCCCACGGGCTGTGCTTGCCGAACGACTTGCGGTACCAATCCTTGAAGTCGGTCAGGCCGGACTTGTGGGAGAGCTTGTTGTCGCCGCCGTAGACCCAGTGCCGGGGGAACCGGCTGGCTCCGATCAGCGCGTGCTCCGCCCGGCCGTCCGCGTGCAGCGTCAACGAGAGCGTCGTCCACACGAGCGGGGCCTGCCACTGCACGAACGGGCGCCGCCGAACCCGCCGCGGTGCCGGGACGCCCGTGCGCCCGCCGCAGGTCTGCACGAAACGAACCCATCCGTCCCCGCGCTCTGGTTCGCGCTGGATGTCCGGCAGTTGGACGGCCTGGAAGCGGTGCCGCACCGCGCCGAGGTTGACCAGGGTGGTGCCCATGAGCCCCCCACCCTCGTAACCCCAGTCGACGATCCGGTCGCCGTCCACGGTGACGAAGGCCCGGAGTTCGTTGGCGAAGCGGAACCGATCCTCGTCGCGGAGGCGCTCGACGTCCATGCCTTCGCTCGGGGGCGGTGGGTCGTAGTGCGTGATCCCGGAGTCGAAAGCCAGCCGCTGGGCACCCTGGATCGCCTCCGTGGGGATCCAGGACAGCGACGTGACGAGACCGGTGTGTCGGGCGAGCTGTTCTGTACTCATGGAGGACAGCCTCTACCGGCGGACCTGGGTTGACGAGTGTGGTGACAGGCATCGCATGGTGTACCTAGCACCACCCGGTTCGGGAAGGTCCCCACCTGTTCGGAGCACCCGGTGTATGTGAGAACTACAGGCGTGGATGACGCAAAGGGTGGTTCAGGCACGATCTCGGTGTTTCTGGCCGACGACAACCTCATCGTCCGCGAGGGTGTCAAGGCGCTCATAGAGCGGCACAAGGACCTCCGGATCGTCGGCGTCGGCGCGGACTACGACGAGGTCGTCGACGGGGCCACCAGCCTGCAGCCACAGGTCCTGGTCACCGACATCAGGATGCCGCCGGATTTCAACCGCGAAGGGATCGACGCCGCCAAAGAGGTGCGGAAGCGGCATCCGGGGACGGGCGTCGTGATCCTCTCCCAGTACGACGATCCGGAATACGCCGTGTCCCTGCTGGCCGAGGGCTCGGCGGGCTACGGCTACCTCCTCAAGGATCACATCGCCCAGGGTGACCAGCTCGTCGACGCCATTCGATCCGTCGCCACCGGTGGCAACGCACTCGATCCGGCCATCGTCGACGCGCTCTTGCGCCCGATGACCGTGAATGGCGGTCTCTCGCCTCCGGAAGAGGAGCTCCTGGCCATGGTCGCCGAGGGCAAGCCGATCAAGGCCATCGCCGCGGCCAGACGGCTCCCGCCCGAAGCGGTCGACGCCGAAGTCGAGGCGGTGTTCGTCAAACTGGCGGAAGGCGTGTCGGCCGGCACGGAGGGAGCCCTGCAACGGTTGCGGCTTCTCCACAAGGCGATCGTTGACCGCGAAGAGCAGGGAGAGACGCTGTCACGGCTCCTCCCGGGTGGCCTGGCCGAAAAACTCCGTCGTGACGGCCGCCAGATCGGGGAGACCGAACGGGTCAACGTCACCGTCCTCATGAGCGACATCCGCTCGTACTCCACCATCGCCGAGCACGCCGATCCCAGCCAGCTGGCCGGGCAGCTCAACACCCATCGTGCGGCCATGAACGACGCCATTCTCGGCGAGAACGGCACCGTGATGCAGTTCGTCGGCGACGCCGTGATGGCCGTCTTCGGTGCCCCGTTCGAACAGGTCGACCATGCTGACCGGGCCGTCGTCGCGGCGCTGGCCATGCACGAGAAGCAGTCCATCATCAACCGCCGGTGGGAAGAGGAGGGCCTGCCACCATTCGGCCTCGGCCTCGGCCTCTCGACCGGGGAGGCGGCAGCCGCCCTGCTCGGCTCGGAGGAGCGGTTGGAATACACCCTTGTCGGGGACACGGTCAACATGTCCCAGCGGCTCCAGCAACTGGCGGATGCGGGCGAAATCGTGGTCTCCCAGGGCACCGTCGACGCCTGGGAAATGGCCCGGGAAACGGTCGCCTTGCCGGCCCAACTGGTGAAGGGACGCGAGACCCCCGTGATCGCATACAAACTGGTGGGCGACGGATGCCGGTCCGGCAACGTCTTGGCGAAAGAAGGAGGCTGACATGGAAGCCTTAGTCGTAGACAAGGTGCGCAAGACGTTCGAGGCGGAGAACGCGCCGGTACGGGCACTGCGGGGCGCCAACCTGGTCGTGAACTCCGGCGACTTCGTCGCGTTGATGGGACCCTCGGGCTGCGGCAAGTCGACGCTGCTCAATCTGATCGCCGGTCTGGACATCGCCGATGAGGGCACGATCACGGTGGCGGGAGAGCTCGTTACCGGCCGGACCGAGGACGAGCTGTCCCAGTTGCGCCGGCGCCACATCGGCATCGTCTTCCAGTTCTTCAACCTCCTCGAGGGGATGACCGTCCTGGAGAACGTCGCGCTGCCGGCGGTGATCGCGGGGCGCAAGCGCAAGATGGCGGAGAGCCGCGCCCGCGACCTCCTCGATCTTCTGGGGATCGGTGATAAGGCGGGAACCGTGCCGGGCATGCTCTCGGGAGGTCAGCGCCAACGTCTCGCCATTGCGCGTGCACTCGCGAACGAGCCGACCCTGTTGCTGGCGGACGAGCCGACCGGCGCCCTGGACTCCGAAGGCGGACAGGAGGTCATCGAGCTGCTCAGCCGCCTGCACACCGGGGGGCAGACGATCGTGCTCGTGACCCACGACGCCAATGTCGCGTCGGCCGCGGACCGGATCGTCCTCATGCGCGACGGAAGGATCGCGGTGGACGAGGACTCCGACCTCCCCGTCGCGGTCCAGACCTAGCAGAAGCACAATCCGGTGGCCGTGCGCGACGAGGTGCAGTTCGAGGTGGGCGGAGAGCCTTCCGCCACTGCGTCCGCGCCGGGACGGGCAATCTTCGGCTCGTTCAGACTGCTTCAGGTCCTCCTGTTCGGGCTCACGCTGGCCGGTGTTGTCATCGGATTGCGCACCACGGTGCCGCATGGGATCGCACCGGCCAACTCGGTCGCCTTCGGCCTCACCCTGGCGTGGGCGCTCGTCGGGATCGTCGACACGCGGGCGCGGGATCGTGCGGGGCCCAAGGCCTCCCCCTACCATCTCCTTGCCGCCGTGGACGCCTTGGTGGCGGCGGTGGCCCTGACGGCGGGCCGGCAGGCAGAGATGGTGCATGCGTCGAGCGCCGCCCGGGACTTGGCGACGCTGGCGGCCATCATCGTCACCGCCATTTCGTTCCACTTCCTCCTCGCCCTGCCCGATGGACGCCTCCATGACTCCGTGCGCCGCTTCATGGCGGCGAGCGGCTACGTGGTCGCCGTGGCCGTCGGCCTCGTGTTCGTCGTCGACCAGAGGCCGTTCAGCCTCACCGACGGCGCGATCAGCTGGTCGATTGCCGCAGCACTGGCCATCGCACCGCTGCGAGCCCGCTACATCGGGTCGATCGGGCACCACCGGGAGAGGATGGAATGGTTCGGGATCGGGGTGACCTTGGCGGCAACCGTCGCGCTCATGGCGACGGTTCTGCACCTACTGGTCGGCTGGCCCGGCCCGCTCGGCGCGGTGACGGCTGCGGCGACGGTCCTGGTCCCGCTGGGGCTCTTGGCAGGCGAGAGCAAACGGATGAGCCCCCACGCCAGCCGCGGCCTTGTGCAGGTCCTGGCGGTGTTCGGGTTCGCCGTGGTGGTCTCGGCCATCTACCTGGTCGTCGTGCTCGGTCTGGGTCACGCGCCGAAGACCACCGGCGACAAGGAGGTCCTGGCCCTCTCCCTGGTGGCGTCCGGCGTCGCGGCGCTCATTTTCGTGCCCGTGCGGGCGCGATTCCTCGAGTCCGCCACCCGGTTCGTCTACGGATCACGGGAGGCCCCCGACGAGGTCCTGCGGACGTTCGGCAGCAGGCTGACCCGCGCCATCCCAATGGACGAGTTGCTGCTGCAACTCGCCGAGTCGTTGCGCAAGACGATGAGTCTCACCAGCGCCGAGGTCTACGCGGGGACCGGTGAAGTTCTCGAGCGCACTGCGTCGGTGCCCGACCTGGGTCCGGGATCACTGGTCGTGTCGCCGCGGGAGCGCCCAGTCGTGACGCGGGCCGGCGTGTCGGGGACCGCCTGGGCCTCCGTCTGGATGCCCGCACTCGTCAAGGGGCGCGAGACGGAGCAGGTCCGGGTGGCCCCGGTGAGCCACGCGGGCGAGCTGTTGGGTCTCATCGTCGCGGAGCGGTCGGCGATGGCGAGTGCGTTCTCGGAGGACGACGACCGGGTGCTCACCGATTTGGCCCGGCAGGTCGGCCTGGCCCTCCACAACTCCCAGCTCGATACCGCCCTCCAGACTACGTTGGACGAGGTCCGTAAGCAGGCGGACGCGCTGCGCGAGTCCCGCGCCAGGATTGTCGCCAGCGGGGACGCCGAGCGGCGCCGGGTCGAGCGCAACCTCCACGACGGCGCCCAGCAACACCTGGTCGCATTGGCGGTCAATCTCCGGCTGGCCAAGGACATCATCGTCGACGACCAGGAGGCCGGCATGGAGATGCTGGACCAGCTGGCCGGCGAGGTCCAAGAGACGATTCAAGAGCTGCGGGAGCTGGCGCACGGGATCTACCCGCCACTGCTCGTCGACAGTGGGTTGCTCGAAGCACTGCGCGCCGCGGCCAACCGGAATCCCCTCCCCGTGGACATCGTCGCCGAGGGCATCGGCCGGTATCCGTCAGAGACGGAGGCGGCGGTGTACTTCTGCTGCCTCGAGGCGCTCCAGAACGCGGCGAAGCACGCGCCCGACTCGCGGGTCGAGGTCCGCCTGTGGGAGGAGTCCGGCGGTCTGCTGTTCACCGTGTCCGATGACGGACCCGGGTTCGATCCGGACACCGCGCAGCGCGGTCACGGCTACGTCAACATGGCCGACCGTCTCGGCGCGATCGGCGGAACGGTGCGGTGGGACTCAGAGGTCGGGAAGGGTTCCCAGGTGCGGGGCTCGGTCCCGCTCGTCTAACGGGCAGCGGATCAAACCGAGACGAACTGCTGCGCGTTCCGCCCCTCCCAGAGCTGCCGAAGCGTGTCGGCACCGAGGTGCTCCTTGTTCAGGTAGGCGCGCGCGCCGCTGGTGGCCACCTCGGGCGGCAGGTCTCCCGCGTCGTAGGTCGAGCACAGGATCACGACGACCTCGGGATGCCGGGACACCATGGTGCGGGTGGCCTCGATCCCGTTCATCTCCGGCATGTTGATGTCCATCAGGACCAGCGCGGGATGCAGCTCTTGCTCGAGGGACACCGCCTCGGTCCCGTTGGCGGCCTCTCCCACCAACTCGAACTCGACGGCCCGCTTGAGCACCGCCTTCATGGCGGCCCTGAATGGAGCCTGATCGTCGACGATCAGGACGGGGAGCCGATCGCTCATGGCCCTATTCTCTCACGACGTCCAAGGGGTGACCGGGGTGGTGCCACGCACGCCGAGGGGGTGGTGTCACCCTCCCCCGGGATCGCTCAGATAGACCAGCACGGCCTTGACGCGCCGGTTCACATCGCGCTCTCTTCCCT
>CAWDVF010000004.1:0-46364 GCA_963805665.1 uncultured Acidimicrobiaceae bacterium
TCGTGGTCGTTGTCGTCGTGCCCGTGTTGCCGGAGTTGCCCGAGCTGCGATCGGCCGCGATCTTGGAAGCGGAGGCGGACGACGGCACGGTCACCGATGGCGACGACGTCGTCGAACTCCCGGTACCGGTGGCGGTCGCGCCATTGAGAATCCGGAGCAAGGACGACCCTGGTGCCTGGCGCCGCCCGATCCCGACTGGGTCCCGTTCGCAAAGGCGTTGGGCGGGAGGTCCAGGATCGTCGTCCCCCCCGGCCCCGAACCTGCGGGGGCCGTGCCGGTGCCCGCAGGGACCGAGGGGTTCGTCTCCAGAGCGACGATCGTCGGGACGTGGGGGACGCGGGCAAACCCGAGGACGACCGTGATCGCTCCGATGATCAGGGCGCAGCTGACGAGGTTGATCACTACCGTCCCCAGCCGATTCCGGCGCCGGCGCCGGCGCCTCAGCGAGGTCGTCATCGGAAGGGCGCTCCGGCCTGGTGCCGCGCACGGGCTGTTCGACGTCCCCAACAGGGCTGCCGCCGATGTGACTGTCATGCCGGGTCGCACGCCTTTCAACCCCTTACTCGCTGATCAGAATTTACCCCCAGCGTTTCGTGCCTCCAACCGCCGTGGCTTTTTGCAGGCGATTCGAGCTTCCCGGAGATCGCCCGGGCACACGCCACACCTACGCGAGCGGCCATTGGCGTGACCGCCCGCGCTTCTATCGCGGCCACGGTGGCCAGGCGCGAGCGTGAAGCTGACGGCGGTTCCGACGTCGATGCGACGGGTGCCGTCGCGATCGTGGTGGCGTGGAAGTCGTAGGCGTCGCCGCCGTCGCCGGTCACGGTGCCGATGCCCCGGGTGGCGTCGAACGAGGCGACCCGCCCGAGATGCGGCCCGGCGGTCGAGGCGGGGCCCACCAGGTCAGTGGACGATCTTGGAGATCGGCAGCTCGATGATGTCGGTCGCCCCGTGGTCCTTGAGGGCCGGGATCAGCGTGTTGATCTCCGACTTGGGGCACGACCGTCTCGACCGCGTAGCCGCCCGCCGCCGGACAGCTCCGAGACCGTCGGGGACTCATCGAGGGGAGGAGGGCGATGACCGCGTCGAGGTTCTCCGCCAACGTTGAGCTTCACCAGCACCCTGCCCCGGGCCTCGAGCGTGCCTTGCAGCAGCGTCAGGATCTGCTCCATGGCGTGGCGCTTCTCGGGGTCGGCGTAGGACGCCGGGTTGGCGATCAGCTCGGTGTGCGACACCAGGATCGTCTCGATCGATCCGCAGGCCGGCGGCCCGCAGGGCCCGGCCCGTCTCGGTGATCTCGACCACCGCGTCGGCGATCTCGGGGACCTTGGCCTCGGTCGCGCCGTAGGAGAGCCGGATGTCCGGCTTCGATGCCGTGGCGGCCGAGGACGCGAGCGCGTCAGCTCCGGATACTCGGTGGCCACCCGCACGGCGCCCGGCGGGAGGTCGGCGCAGCTCGCCAGCGAGTGACCGGGGAGTCGCGGCCGACGGCCAGCACCACCCGGAGCCGGGTGAGCGGTGGCCTTCGAGTAGGGAGCTCGCCGAGCGGGAACCACGTCGCGCCCCGGTCTCCTCGATCCAGTCCGCCCGGTGATGCCGAGGTCGAAGAGGCCGTCGGCCACGTAGACCGGGATCTCCTGGGGCCGCAGGATGCGCACCTCGTCGACCCGGGGGTCGTCGATGGTGGCGCGGTAGTCCACGTCCGAGGCGCGGTCACGGCCAGGTCGGCCTCTTCGAACAGCTCCAGGGTGGCGCGTTCGAGCGAACCCTTGGGCAGGACGAGGCGGAGCATGGGGCTAGATCTTCGCAGACCGGCGACGGCCCTTGGGGCAAGCTGTCCCGAATGCCGCCTCCCTACGACGCTTCGAACTTCCTGAATTTGCTCGGGATCGAGCTCTCACCGGTCGAACCCCGAGCAATACCCGATCGCCCGGCTTGACCGTGACCCACGACCTCATCGTGGGCAACGGCTTCCTGTGGGCGCCGGTGGTCATCACGCTGGCCGACGCGCTTGTGCGCGTTCGGGGTCAACCACCACTGGCCGGAGGGGGCCAAGGGCTTCACGACCGTCGACTGCTCGGCGAACTTCATCTCGAGCGCAAAGGAAGGCGACCTCGTGATGGCCACCGCGTCGCCGCTGCACACCGGCCGCACCACGCAGGTGTGGGACGCCCGGGTGCACGAACGAGACCTCCGAGCGGTTGATGGCGTCGTACCGCTGTACCCAGCTGATCCTGTACTGACGGTCGCCCGAGGTCGCCGCCGCTCGCTCGGCGCAGGCCTCGGCTCGGTCGTCAGTTGGCGGAAGTGCACCGACACGCAACGCCGACTCGGCGACGAGTGCCACCTCCTCGGACACCGCTTCGGTCGAGCCGACCGGGCCTGGCCGCGCCCTGCAGGATGCGCTGTCCGCCAGCGCTCGGAGTCGAAGCGCGCCGGAGTGGTGGTGCGCACGAACTCGGCGACGACGTGCGGCGAAGCGATCGGGGTCGACGTGGTGCGGGAAGTGGCCGGCCTCGTCGAAGATCTCGAGCACGGCTGCCCGGCATGGCCGCGTGGGCCAGGCGGCCGTGGCCGAGCGGGATGATCGCGTCATGGCGACCCCACACGATCAGGGTGGGCACGCCCTCGGCCAGATAGGCCCGGTCGAGCATCGTGATCACCTGGCCCCGCCAGTCGACGCCCGAACGCAGCGTGCGCAGGATGGCCCGGCGCGCGCCTCGGTGTCGGGCAGCGCGTCGAAGACGGCCAGGATCTCCTCGGCGTCGCGGCCGAGCGGTGTCGAGCAGCCGCAGCAGGCCCGCCGCCGAGCCGGCTGGCCGACCCGCACCGGCGGCAGTCCCAAGCAGTGGCATGAGGGCTTCGACGCCCGGGACCGCGGCCAGGCGCAGCAGCGGGCTCGACCGTGCGCCCGACCCCGCCGCTGCCCACCAAGCACCAGGCGCTCGCAGCGTTCCGGGAACTGGTAGGCGAACTGCGCCGCCACACCGCCGCCGAGCGAATGGCCGACGACGGTGACACGGTCGACGTCGAGCACGGTGAGGAGGTCCCGCATGCCGTTGGCGAAGCCCGGCGATGGTGTAGTCGGCCCGCGGCTTCTCGGAGCGGCCGTGGCCGAGCAGGTCCGGCGCGATCGACGGTGTGGTGCTCGGCCAGACTGCTCGAACACGGGGCGCCAGGTGTCGGAGCTGTCCCCGATGCCGTGGATGAGCAGGAGCGCCGGACCCGTGCCGGCCTTCACGTAGGCCCGGCGGTACCCGTGGACCGTGACGTACTGCACGCTGAACGGCGCCCTCCCGCGACAGGCCCGGCGCGGATAGCGGATCTCCGACCGGGTCGACTGCGCCGTGGCCGCTGGGCGGGCGACCGCTCTTGGACCGATCGGCGTGCGCCGTCGGATCCGTCTCTTCGCATCCGGTGACCTCCCGTGGTCACGCCGTGGTTTCCGCTCTGGCGTCGGCTGGTCGGCCCGCGCCCGTCACGGTACGGATCTGACGTGTCGGCACCGTGTCGGCCGCTGTGAACGCGCGCATGAACGCGCCGTTGGCCAGTCGATAACCGCACCTAGGAGAGGGGGCCGCTGCGCAGCAGCCGCACCATCTCGATGCCGGTCAGCGCGGCCTCGCGGCCCTTGTTGGTCTCGTCGGGCTCGGAGCGCTCGAGCGCCTGGTCGAGGGTGTCGGTGGTGAGGACGCCGAAGACCACCGGGCACGCCGGTGTCGAGCTGCACCTGCTGGATGCCCGAGGCGCACTCCCCGGCCACGAAGTCGTAGTGGCCGGTGTCGCCGCGGATGACGGCGCCGAAGCAGAGGACCGCGTCGACCTTGCCGGCGAGGGCGAAGCTGCGGGCCACCAGCGGCAGCTCGAAGGCGCCCGGGCGCCCACGCCACGGTGACGTCGCGGCGATCCGTGCCGGCCTCGGCCAGCGCGTCGAGCGCGCCGTCGAGCAGGCGCATCGTGATGCCGCCGTTGAACAGGGCGCAGGCGATGCCGATCCGCAGGCCGGTCCCGTTGTGCTCGCCGCGCAGCGACGTCGCCGACCCGCGCCGCGACGTCGTCGAGGCTCCGTCGGGCAGGGCGATGAGGTCGGAGCCGGCCATCAGGCGCGGGCGGTCGGGGTGGTGAGGGTCACGCCCTCACTGTGTCACAGGACGTCGTCGAGCCCGTCCAGGAGGTGGCCCATGCGCTCGCGCTTGGTGCGCAGGTAGGCGATGTTCTCGGGGTTGGCCGACGTCTGCAGCGGGACGCGCTCGGTGATGTCGAGGCCGAAGCCCTCGAGGCCGCCGTACTTGACCGGGTTGTTGGTCATGAGGCGCATGGTGGTGACGCCGAGGTCGACCAGCATCTGGGCGCCGATGCCGTACTCGCGGCTGTCGACCGGAAGGCCCAGCTGCAGGTTGGCGTCGACGGTGTCGTGCCCCTCCTCCTGGAGCTGGTAGGCGCGGATCTTGTGGCCGAGGCCGATGCCGCGGCCCTCGTGGCCGCGCAGGTAGATCAGGACGCCGCGGCCCTCCTGCTCGATCAGGTCCAGGGCGGCGTGCAGCTGGGGGCCGCAGTCGCAGCGCAGCGAGCCGAACACGTCGCCGGTCAGGCACTCGCGAGTGCACCCGGACGAGCACGTCCTCGCTGCCCGGCGACGTCGCCCATGACGAGGGCGAGGTGCTGCTCGCCGTCGAGCACCGACTCGTAGACGATGGCGCGGAACTCGCGCCCACTTGGCCGGGATGCGGGCCTCGGAGACCAGGCGCACCAGCTTCTCGTTCTGGCGCCGGTAGCGGATGAGGTCGGCGATGGAGATGAGCGGGCAGGTCGTGCTTCTTGGCGAAGCGCTCGAGGTCGGGCAGGCGGGCCATCTCCGACTTGTCCTCGGTGACGATCTCGCACAGCACGCCGGCCGGCGAGAGGCCCGCCGACGCGGCTCAGGTCGACCGTCGCCTCGGTGTGCCCGGCCCGCTTGAGCACGCCGCCGGTCGCGGTAGCGCAGCGGGAAGATGTGACCGGGCCGGTTGAGGTCGTTGGGCCGGGTGTCGGCGTCGATGAGGGCCGCGATGGTGGCGGCCCGGTCGGCGGCCGAGATGCCGGTCGTGGTGCCGTGGCGGTAGTCGACGCTCACGGTGAAGGCGGTGCGCTGCGCCTCGGTGTTGGCCGTGACCATCAGGGGCAGGTCGAGCGCGTCGGCCCGCTCGGGCATCGAGCGGGACGCAGATCACCCCCGAGGTGTGGGCCAGGAAGAAGGCGATCTTCTCGGGCGTGGCCGCCTCGGCCGCCATGACGAGGTCGCCCTCGTTCTCCCGGTCCTCGTCGTCGACCACGACCACCATGCCGAGCCGGCCGATGGCCTCGATGGCCTCCTCGACGTCGAGAACCCCATCAGGCCGCTACCTCCACTCGAAGATCCTCTCCCAGTTGCTCGACCGAGACCAACCTGCCTCGCCACACGTCGCCCAGTGTGCCAGCCCCCGGCCCGGCGAAAAGCGGTCGGCCGTCGTCGCCACCGAAGAGCACCGGCGCGAGGTAGAGGACGTAGCGGTCGACCAGACCGGCGGCGTGGAAGTCGTGGGCCACCGTGGCCCCGCCCTCGACCAGGAGTTGGAGCACGCCACGCCGCCCGAGCTCGTCGAGCACGTCGCCCAGCTCGCCGGCGAGCTCGAGGGCCGGGTGCACCTTGGCCCCCGTCGGGCGCCGTGCCCGAGCACCACCCGCAGCGGCTGGGCGCGCTCGGCCACGTCGTCCGAGGCGGACCGTCAGCTCGGGGTCGTCGGCCCGGACCGTGCCCGCACCGACCAGCACGGCGTCGGAGTCGCGCCCGCAGCCGGTGGACGTCTCGGCGGGCGTCCTCGCCGGTGATCCAGCGGCTGGTGCCGTCGGGCGCGGCGGTGCGGCCGTCGAGGCTGGCGGCCATCTTCAGCACGACCCAGGGCCGCCCGGTGCGTGCGGTGCTTGAGGTAGGGCGCCAGCTGCTCGGCGACCTCGTCGCCGGCCACGCCCACGGTCACCTCGATCCCGGCGGCCCGCAGCGCGGCCACGCCGCGCCCGGCCACCCGGCGGTCGGGGTCCTCGATGCCGATGACGACCCGGGCCACCCCCGCCTCGATGATGGCGTCGGTGCACGGCGGCGTCCGCCCTGGTGGGCGCACGGCTCGAGGGTGGTGAACAGCGTCGCCCCGCGGGCCGCGCTCCCGCCGGCCGGCCAGGGCGATCGACCTCGGCGTGCGGGCCGCCCGGGGGCGCGGTGGCGCCTTCGAACACGGTCGGCTCGGCCGTGGCGGAGCGCGGGGACGACGACGCAGCCCACCCAGGGGTTCGGCGCCGTGCGTCGCCCGCACCGTGTCGGCCAGCGCCATGGCCCGGCGCATGTGCTCTACATCGTCCATGGTCGTCACGTCCTCATCTGGGCGGGTCTGCTGCCCCGATCTCGGAGCAATTCTAGAACACGTTCCATTTTCTGTCGAGAAGCCCAGGTCAGAAGAGCCTACTGGGAGCGCTCGAGCAGCCCGATCAGCCCGGTGACGTCGGTGAGGATCGCCGTGTGTGCGGCGGCGGCGAGGGTGGCCTCGTCGTGCGCGCCGCTCAGGACGCCGATGACGGCCCGCGCACCCGCCGCCGTGCCGGCCTCGAGGTCGCTGACCGTGTCCCCCACCACGGCGACCGCCCCCGGATCCTCGATCCCGAGCCGCTCCATGGCGCCGAGGATCAGGTCCGGTGCCGGGCGGCCCCGACCGACGTCGGCCGGCGAGAGCGCCAGGTCGACGCTGGCGCGCCAGTCCGAGCGCGTCGAGCAGGGCGTCGCGGGTCGAGGGGGCGAAGCCCGTCGTGAGGCAGACCTTGACCCCGCGGGCCCGCAGCTCGTCGCAGCACCGCGGCAGCGCCGGGCATGGGGACGACCGCCCCGGACGCGACGATCGACTCGTAGGCCGACGCGAACTGTGCCGTCGCCTGCTGCGCTTCGTCGGGCTCGAGGAGGTGCGCAAACACGTCGGCCTTGGACCAGCCCATGCGTCGCGATGACGAACTCGTGGGCCTCGTCGTAGCGAGTCGGTGCCCTCCGTCGATGCCGACCGCGGCCAGGGCCTGGTCGAAGGCGCGCTCGACCACGCCGTCGTCGCGGACCGTGGTGCCCGCCATGTCGAGGCACGCCAGCGCGAACGGCCCGATCATGCCGCCACGCCCGCCGCCTCGAGGGTGTCGCCGGCGATGGCCGGGGAGCACGTCATGCCCCGACCGCCCGGCCCGGTCACCATCCACACGCCGATCGTCGATCTCCTCGCGCAGGCAGACCGCCCCGTCGGTGCACTGGGCGTACACACCCTCCCAGCGGCGGCGCACCGAAGGCAGTTCGGTGCCGAGGATCCGCCGGCCCGGGCCGAGGAGTTCGGTCGTGGGCTCCTCGCTGAGCGCAAAGTCGAACGGCTCGTCGTAGGCGTGGGTGTCGCCGATGGTCAGCCCGCCGTCGAGCCGCTGCACCAGGAGCAGCTGGAGGTGGTGCGCCGCTGCCGACCTCGTTCTGCGCCCCCAGCTCGTGGCGGGCCGCCGGCTCGTAGGCCGGGTAGTAGCGCAGCGAGTCGGCGTCGGCCACCGACGTGGTCACGTCGGCCCGGCGAACGGGTCCGTCTCGAACATCTGGAGCCGGACGCGCCGGAGGCGGGCGGCCAGGGGCGCCGCGGCCGCGAGCTGGTCGTAGGCCGCGCCCGGTGGCGATGACGACGAGGTCACCGTCCCAGCGGGTGCCCGCGGTGTCGACGACCGCCCGCGGCGCCGTCCCCGTCACGCGGCGGCCGGGGTGGAATCGGTACCGCCCGGGGGCACGGGTGGCCAGGTGGGCGCGCAGGGCCGCCAGCGGCGAGTCGAGGCTCCACCACGGCGTCGAGCGTCGCAGTGCAGCGCGCCGGTGACGTCACCCGAGACGGCGCGGGTTGCAGACGCGCACCTCGTCGGGCTCGAGAAAACGGATGGAGCGCGCCGCGGCATCGGGGAGCGCGGCGAACGCCTCCATGACGGAACGCTCGCCGGCGACGTCGCCACCGTGAGGGAGCCACTCGCACGGAAGCCGATCCCGGGCACCTGGCCGCCGATCTCCTCCCAGCGCGCCCGGGCGCGCCGCGCCACGTCGAGCTCGTGCGCCGCTCCGTCGTCCGCTCACCCAGACCAGCCCGAAGTTGCGCACCGACGCGCCCGTCGCGGCCTGGTCCGCTTCCAGATGCTCGACCGTGAAGCCGGCGTCGAGGAGCTCGAGTGCGTGCCACGTCCCGATGACGCCGGCACCGACCACGACGGCCCTCGGACCCGAGGGCGTCACGTCCAGGTGTACGGCGTCCGACCGATGGCCGCACGGATGGTGTCGGCCGCCTCCCAGGGCCGCTCGTGGCCGAAGATGGCGCTGCCGGCGACGAAGACGTTGGCCCCGGCCTGCGCCGCGACCGGCGCCGTCTCGGCATCGATGCCGCCGTCGACCTCGATGTCGACCGCGAGCGCCTCCGGCAGTCGACGGCGGCGCGCACCTGCGCGCACCTTGTCCATCACGTCGGCCATGAAGCTCTGACCGCCGAAGCCGGGGAAGACCGTCATGCACAGCACGAGGTCCACCTGCTCGAGGTAGGGCTCCACCGCCTCGAAGGGCGTGTCGGGATTGAGCGCCAGGCCGGTCCGCAGCCCGAGGCCGCGCATCTGCGCGATGAGCGCGTCGTGTCCCCGATCTCGACGTGCACGGTGCAGCCGTCGGCCCCGGCCTCGGCGAAGTCCTCCAGGTAGCTTCCCCGGCTCGGTCATCATCAGGTGGCAGTCGAAGAACAGCGGCGTGTGGCGACGCAGCGACGCGACCACGGGCGGACCGATCGTGAGGTTGGGGACGAAGTGCCCGTCCATGACGTCGACGTGCAGCCAGTCCGCCGACGGCGCCACCTCGCCGACCTGCTCGGCCAGCGCGCCGAAGTCAGCCGAGAGCACCGACGGCGCGATGCGCACGTCGCCGGCGCGCCCGGCGTCGCGGGCATCGGTGGACGGACCGCACTGTCACGAACCTCTGCCGGCCGCTCAGCTGAACCGGGCCCAGCACAGGATGCGCCGGAATCCGTAGAAGTACGGCTCGCGCTCCCCCAGCTCTTCGAGCAGGCGTTCCCGGTAGCGCTCGACGAACGCGTCGAAGAGCTCGGGGCTCAGCCGCGTGCGGTACGGCGTGAGGAGCGTGCCCATGACCCACTCGACCACCTCGCCGGTCGACTACAGCTCGTGGCCGTAGACCTCCATGCGCACGACCTGGTCCTTCGCCCCGAGCTCGTAGAGCAGGTCGGCGTAGATCTCGGGCGAGAGCACGAAACGACCGCGGTCCTCGGGGACGTCGCCGTCGAGCGCGTCGATGAAGGGGGCCTCGTTGGCCACCTGCGTGGGCCAGCAGGTGCGACGGGTGGCGGAAGTTCGACGGCACCTGAAACGCCAGCTGCCCGTCGTGGCCGAGCGCGGTGCGCATGCGGGCCAACAGGTTGAGGTGATCGTCGATCCACTGCAGCGACGCGTTGGCGAAGACCAGGTCGAGATCTTCGCCGAGCCAGGTGGCGATGTCGCCCGCGGCGAACGAGAGGCCGGCCACGTCGCCGTGGGCGGCCTGGGCCCGCGCCAGCATCGCCTCGCGAGGAGTCGATGCCGACGGTCTCGGCCGCCTCCATCTCCTGTGCAGATCGGCGGTGAGGTCGCCCGTCCCGCAGCCGAGGTCGACGACACGACCACCGGGAACGGGGTGACACAGCGTCACCAGATCGTCGAAGGGCTGCCGTCGCTCCGAGCGGAAGCGCTCGTACTGGTCAGGGTTCCACCCGTCGATCGGCGTCACGGTCACCGCACCCATGTCTTAGTCGCTGCCGAGACGCTCACCGACCGCGGGGCGGACGCCGCGGACCCACTCCTCCGCCGCCATGGGGGAACGGCTCTCGGGCTGCACCCGCTCGCAGCTGGAGAACGCCCTGCCCGGTCGCCACCGACGTGCCCGACGAGCGTCCCGGGCAGAGCCGGACGCTCGTCGACGACCGAGCCTCGGGCGGGTCCGCGACCGTCGCCTCCAGCACGCTCAGCCGCTTGCCGCGGAACGTCGTCCAGGCCCGGCTCGAGGCGCACGACCCGGTGCAGCTGCACGGCCGGCTGGCTCCCAGTGCGAGATGGAGATCCTCCTTGGTGATCTTGTCGGCCACGGTCGCGGCTCGCCGTGCTTGGGGCTCGGCTCGGGCAGACCCGCCACGCCGTCCGGCCAGGGACTCGACCACGAGCGCGCTGCGCCACGTCGACCAGCTCGTGCGCGCAGCGCGGCCAGAGTCGACGTCGTCGTCCGAGGGGCACGACGCGCGCGGCGTAGACCGGCACCGGTGTCGAGCCCCTCCTCGACCTTCATGAGGCAGACGCCGGTCTCGCGGTCGCCGGCCAGGATCGCCCGCTCGACCGGCGCCGCGCCGCGCCAACGGGGCAGCAGCGAGAAGTGGAGGTTGACCATCGGGAGCTGCTCGAGCAGCGCGGCCGGGATGATGCGGCCGTAGGCCACGACGACGGCGAGCTCGACGCCGGCCCCGGCCACGTCCTCCATGTCGTGGCGAGACCGGAAGCCCGAGCTCGAGCGCCGCCTCCTTCACCGGGCTGGGCGTGACGGCCCGCCGCGGCCCCGCCGGCGGTCCGGGCGGGTGACGCACAGCGCGATGTCGTGTCCGGCCGTCGACCAGGGCGCGCAGGGGCGGCACCGCCATCTCCGGGGTGCCGAGGATAGGCGAGTCGGGCCACCCGATCACCGTAGGGCAGGGCAGCCCGGCGGCGGCGCCGGTCGGTGAGCCGACGCTAGCGGGTGAAGAGGCTCGAGAGCCCGTCGGGATCGCGACGCGGGCAGGTCGAGCGTGCGGCCGCGCAGGATCTTGAGCGCCTCCTTGCGCTGATCCTCGTTGAGCCGCTCGACCAGCAGGATGCCGTCGAGGTGGTCGAGCTCGTGCTGGAAGACCCGGCCCTCGAGCTCGGTGCGCCTCGATGGAGATCTCGTTGCCCGTCGAGGTCGAGCCCGACCAGGTGCACCGCATTCGGTCGCACGATCTCCCAGCTCAAGCCCGGGAATCGACAGGCAGCCCTCGTCGTAGGTCCACTCGCCGTCGCTCTCGACGATGCGCGGGTTGATGACGGTGCGCGGGCCCGTCGCCGACGTCGTAGACGAAGATCCGCCGCTGCACGCCGACCTGATTGGCCGCCAGCCCGGTGCCCGGGCGCGTCGTACATCGTCTCGATCATGGAGTCGACCAGGCTGCGCCACCGCGCCGTCGATGTCCTCGACCTCACGGGTGCGCTCCTTGAGCACGGGGTCGCCGTACTGTCGGATGGTCAGGCTCGGACACGGCGCCATTCTAACGGCGGCCATTTCGACCCGGGCCGCGACGGCCGCTCGGTGCCTGCTCAGAGCGCGGTCGGATCGACCTCGACGCGCAGGCCCGCGCCCGGCGGGCCGGGGCACGCGCGGCCAGCAGGTCGCAGAGCTCGCCATGGTCGGGCGCCTGCACGAGGATACCGCGCCTCGTCCAGCGGGGCGACCGAGACGACCCGGCGTCGCCGGCGGTCGCCGGCGGCCAGACGCGTCGGCGTACGCCGGCGGCCAGGGGCCCCGACACCAGCGGCCAGCGCCGAGAACGGCGGCAGGCCCGCAGGCGCGTCGGATCGCCTCCTCGGCGGCGAGGACGTCGGCCGGCTCCCCGCGCGCGACCGCCGCCAGGACGGGATGGTCGGGCACCCGGGTCTGGACCAGCACGCGCGCCGACGCCGGGCCCGCGCCCGCGGGCGCCGACCAGGCGGGCGGCCCGGACCAAGAGGGCCAGCGTCTCGTCGGTGGCGCTGAGAGCCGCGGGGCCAAGCAGGTGGAGGTCGATGTCGAGGAAGGCCACGGCCGGCGGCCCGGCGGACCCGGTGCAGCACCGCCTCGGTGCCGATCAGCGACCGGGCGGCGTCGGGCACGTCGGCGTCGTCCCCGGCTCGCGCGCCGCGCCGGCCCGGACACCTCGCCCACCTCGACGCCCGAGCAGCGCCGCCAGCTCCTCGCGCAGCCGGCGTCACGCCGGCCCGCAGCGTCTTCATCCGCAGCCGCCCGCAGGCGGCGCAGACGACGGGCGCGTCTCGCTCCGGCAGCGCGGGCAGCGCAGCACCTCCTCGTCCTGGGCTGCGCCACGGCCGCGCCGCAGCGGGTGCACTGCGCCAGTTCGCCGCAGTGGGCGCAGGCCAGCAGGCGGGCGCCGCCGGTCCGGTCGTAGACGCAGACCAACGGGCCACGTGCCCTCGACCGCTCGGGATCGTCGAGCACCGAGCGGGCCAGCCGGACGAACTCCTCGGAGAACATCCCGCTGCGCGGGTCGGCCCCCCGGCGGTCGACCCGTTCGAGGGCGGACCAGCCCGCTCGCTCCGTCGGGCGGCGACAGGGCGACCGTCGCCAGGCGCGGCCGGCGCTGGTCGACCGACCGGCGGGCACGGGCGAGACCAGGAGGCACGGGCACCCGTCCCGCCGGGCCCGCTCGCGTCACGACGTCGACCGCGCTGTAGGTGGGTGCGCTCTCCTCCCGGTAGGCCTCGTCGTGCGCATCGAGCACGATGGCGGCGGCCAGCTGCGGGACCGGTGCCCACGCCGCGGCGCGGCTGCCGACGACGATCGGCCACCCGGCCCGGGCCTGCTCCCAGTCCGTCGTCGCCGCATAGCCGCGCCGCACCAGCCGGGCCACCAGCCGCTCGGCCCAGCCCGTCGACGGGACGAGCACCAGCACGCTGCCCGGCGCGACGCCGTCGCCGCTGGTCGTCGACCACCGACAGCACGAGGTCGATGAGATCGGTGGTCGGCGGCAGCCGCGACCATCGTCTCGCCCCGCGCCCGCCGCGAGGGCGGCCGCCCACGGCGGCGGCGGCGCGCCGCCGGCGCAGGCTCGGCGCCGCCGGCTCCGCGCGCCGGAGCGGGGGCAGCGCGGGCAGCGCGCGCACGATGGCCTCGGGCGAGGCGCACCCGCAGGAAGAACGAGGACGGACCGGCCCAGCGCCAGGCCGCCCATTCGGCCAGCTCGACCAGGTCGGCGGGCGGCCCCCAGCCGAGCCACGCCTTCAGCGGGAGGAGGTCGACGTCGGACTGCCCGGCCGGCCGGTCGTCGCACGTCGCTCTCGTCCGACCACCCAGCCCCGCACCGACCGGCCGTGCAGCGGCGACGCGGACCCGGGTGCCGACGCGCGACGTCCGGGCCCACTGCGGCCGGGACGACGTAGTCGAAGGTCTTGGCGACCGCGGCCACGTCGGTGCGCACGCGCACGTCCGCGCGATCGTGCCCGACTCGGTCATGGTGCCACCGGCACCGCGACGACGCCCCTCAGGGGAGCGGTCGCCTGCTCAGAGACCGAGCGCAGCCCGCAGGTCGTCGACCCGCGGCGTGGCCTCCCAGGTGAATTCCTTCTCGGAGCGGCCGAAGTGGCCGTAGGCCGCCGTCTTCTTGTAGATCGGCCGGCGCAGGTCGAGGTCGCGGACGATGGCGGCCGGGCGAAGGTCGAACAGCTCGCGGACGGCGTCGGAGATCTTCTCGGGGCTCGACCGCCTCGGTGCCGAACGTCTCGACCAGCAGCGACACCGGGTGGGCGACGCCGATGGCGTAGGCCACCTGCACCTCGCAGCGCTTGGCCGCGCCGGCGGCGACGACGTGCTTGGCCACCCAGCGGGCCGCGTAGGCGGCCGAGCGGTCGACCTTCGACGGGTCCTTGCCCGAGAAGGCGCCGCCGCCGTGACGGGCCATGCCGCCGTAGGTGTCGACGATGATCTTGCGGCCGGTGAGGCCGGTGTCGGCGTGCGGCCCGCCCAGCTCGAAGATGCCGGTCGGGTTGCAGAAGATGCGGAGCTCCTCGCTGTCGAGGTCGGTCGGCAGCAGCGGCTTGATCACGTGCTCGATCAGGTCGGGGCGCAGCTGCTCCTCGAGGTCGATGCCACCGGCGTGCTGCGTCGAGATCAGCACGGTGTCGATGCGCACGGGTCGGCCGTCCTCGTAGACGACCGAGACCTGCGTCTTGCCGTCGGGCCGCAGGTACGGCACCGCGCCGGCCCGGCGCACCTGCGCCAGGCGCTCCGAGAGGCGGTGGGCCAGCCAGATCGGCAGCGGCATGAGGTCGGGCGTCTCGTCGCAGGCGTAGCCGAACATCATCCCCTGGTCGCCGGCACCCTGGGCGTTGAGCACGTCCTCGCCGCCCTTGCCGCTGCGCAGCTCGAGCGCGGCGTCGACGCCCTGCGCGATGTCGGGCGACTGCGCGTCGAGCGAGACGAGCACGCCGCAGGTCTTGCCGTTGAAGCCGTAGGCGTCGTTGTCGTAGCCGATGTCGCACACCGTCTCGCGGACGAGGGCCGGGATGTCGACGTAGGTCTCGGTCGTGACCTCGCCGGCCACGACGACGAGACCGGTGGTGAGCAGGGTCTCGCACGCGACCCGGCTGTCGGGATCGCCCTCGAGCATGGCGTCGAGGACGGCGTCCGAAATCTGGTCCGCCATCTTGTCCGGGTGTCCCTCGGTGACCGACTCCGAGGTGAATGTCGTCTTCACGTCCTGCTCCGCTTCTCGTTGAGGTGATCGATCACCACTATCCAATACGGCATTGGCCACTGCATCTTTGGAGGTCAGTGGGACTTCGGTGGCGTTCCCGTCCGCGCCCAGGATCACGACGGCGTTCGTGTCGTGGTCGAAGCCCGCGCCCGGCGCGCTCACGTCGTTAACGACGAGAAGGTCGACTCCCTTGCGCTCGAGTTTGCGCCGTCCGCGCTCGACCGCGTCGTGGGTCTCGGCCGCGAAGCCCACGATGACCTGCCCGGGCGCGCCCCGTCGGGCCAGGCCGGCCAGGATGTCGGGCGTCGGCTCGAGCACGAGCTCGGGGATGCCGTCCTCCTTCGAGAGCTTCGTCCCCGCCGTCGCTTTGGGTCGGAAATCGGCGACCGCGGCCGCCATCACGACGACATCCGCACCTTCGGCGGCCGCACCCATGGCCTGCTCCATGTCCGCCGCCGTTTCGACGTCGACGCGGGTGATGCGCACGTCGGGCGGGAGCGCCAGCGGCGACGACGTCACCAGGGTGACCTCCGCCCCGCGGCGCGCCGCTGCAACGGCAATGGCATGTCCCTGCTTGCCCGACGAGCGGTTCGTGATGAAGCGGACCGGGTCGAGCGGCTCGCGGGTGCCGCCGGCGCTCACGACGACGCGGGACGTCCGTGAAGTCGCGGCGGGCGTTGCGCCCCAGCCGATCGAGCACGCGGGCCACGATCACGGCGGGATCGGCCAGGCGTCCCTCGCCCGAGTCGCCGCCCGCCAACCGGCCGCTCTCGGGCGCCACGATCTCGACCCCGCGACGCTCCAGCGTCGCCAGGTTGTCGCGCACCGAGGCGTGCTCCCACATCTCGGTGTGCATGGCCGGGACACACGATCACGGGCGCCCGGGTGGCGAGGAGGGTGGCCAGGAGCAGGTCGTCGGACAGCCCGGCGGCGTAACGGGCCAACGTGTGCGCCGTGGCCGGCGCCACCACGACGAGGTCGGCGCGCTGGCCGAGCGTCGTGTGCGGGATCGGTGAGGCCTCGTCCCACAGCGAGAGCTGCGCCGGCTCGGAGGCCAGCGCGGAGAAGGTCAACGGGCCCACGAAGCGCGTGGCGTCGTGGGTGAGCACCGGCGTCACGTGGATACCGGCATCGACGAGTCGCCGGCAGACCTCGACGGCCTTGTAGGCGGCGATCCCGCCGGACACCCCGAGGACGACTCGGGGCGGGTCGACGGGGCCGGTCTCCGCAGACTGGTCGTCAGCCATGGGCGGCGACCGCCGCGCCTTGCCCCGTCTAGCTCGCGGTCGGGCCGTCGTCCCCGACGTCGCGCGCTTCGATGACCTCGGCCACGGCCTCGCCACTGCCCTCCGCCTCACCCAGCAGACCGGCCTCGGCCGCGTCGGCGAGGGCGGCGGCCAGCGCGGCCTCCTCCTCGGGGTCGGGCCGGGTGAACGTGGCCTTGCCGGCCGCGATCTCCTCGAAGGCGATGGACACGGGCTTGCCTGAGACGGACGTCACCTGGGGCGGCACGACCTTGCCGAGGCCCTCGCCCAGGCTGTTGTAGTACGAGTTGACCTGGCGGGCGCGGGCAGAGCCGAGCGCGACCAGGGTGAACTTCGAGTCCACCTTGTCCAACAGATCTTCGATGGGTGGGTCCATGAGCGTGTGGCGGCCTTGGGCCATCAGGATTCCTCCGGGTTCGCGGCGCAAGGGGCAGCCGTGCGAGTCCGATCGAGTATAGCCGTCAGCTCGGAAAGGGCCCGGTCAAGGTCCTCGTTGACCACCGTGTGGGCTGCGATTTTGGCGCCCCGCTCCACCTCGGTGCGCCCGAGCTCCACCCGGCGCGCGATGTGCTCCTTGTCGTCGCCCCGGGCCGCCAACCGCTCGGCCTGGACCTCGGGGGACGGGGGGAGCAACAGGATCACCGTCGCGTCGGGTCGCTGGCGCAGGACCTGCTCGGCTCCCTGGACGTCGATCTCGAGCAGGACGTCGCGGCCGGGCGGGGGGTCGGGGATGGGCGTGCCCATGAGGTAGTCGAGGAATTCCGCCCACTCGAAGAAGCCGCCCTGCGCGACCGCCTCTTCGAAGGTGGGGCGATCGACGAAGACGTAGGCGCCGCGCTCGCGCTCACCGGGACGCGGCGCGCGCGTGGTCCAGCTGCGGCTCAGCCAGATCGTCGGGTCGCGCGCAACGAGCGCCGCCGCAAGCGTGCCCTTGCCGGCCCCACCGGGGCCGATGAGCACGAAGATGAGCGGCTCGCCTGCGGGGGGTTCAGCGCGCAGTCTCTTTGAGCAGCGCCTCGCGCTGCTTGGCCCCGAGGCCCTGCAGCCGCCGGCTGTCGCTGATGCCGACGGTCTCCATGAGGCGGCGGGCCTTGACCTTGCCCAAACCGGGCAGGGATTCGAGGACCGAGACCACCTTCATCTTGCCGATGGTCTCGTTGGAGTCCGCCTCGGTAAGGAGATCCGCCAACGAAAGTGAACCCATCTTGAGCTTGTCCTTCACCTCGGCCCGCTCACGGCGAACTCTGGCAGCCTTCTCGAGGGCAGCGGCGCGCTGCTCGGGGGTCAGTGCGGGAGGTTGCGGCATGGGCGAGACCATAGCGCCTCGGCCAGAAGCGTTCACAACCGTTTTCCCTCTTCAGCCCATCGCAGCCTCGAGTTCACGCACCAGTGACTCGGCGTGGCGGCGCAACTCGTCGGGCTGCGGGCCGTGCTGCAGCAGGCCGCGCGAACTGCTGGGCAGAACGCTCCCCGGCGCACAGCCCGCGAATCGAGTGGCCACGTCGGCCGGGCTCGCCCCCTGGGCGCCGAGGCCGGGGGCGAGAATAACCCCTCTGAGCTGGGATAATGGAAAATCTGACGGCGGCAGCGTGGCGCCGATGACGGCGCCGACGGTGCCGGCCGGAACGTCGGCGCTTGCGTTGAGCGCCGCGATCTCGCCGAGCAGCATGTCCTCCACCGAGGCCCCCGCCGCGGTGATCGCCTGCTGCAGCCCGCGGCCTTCGGGATTGGAACTGCGGACCACCACGATGACGCCGCGGCCGTTGGCGGCGGCAAGGCGGATCAGCGGGGCCAGCGCGCCGAGACCCAGGTACGCATGCACCGTCAGCGCATCGGCGGCCAGCGGGCTGGCGTCTCCCACCCACGCGTCGGCGTAGGCCTGCGCGGTCGTGTCGATGTCGCCGCGCTTGGCGTCGTTGACGACGACGAGCCCCGCCTCGTTCGCCGCGGAGACGAGCCGCTCGAGCTCGGCCATGCCGGCGGACCCGTGCCGCTCGAAGAACGCGACCTGTGGCTTGACCACGCCGACGGTGCCGGCGAACGCCTCGACGCACGTCGCGCAGAACGCGCGCAGCCCTGACGCGTCGTCGGGCAAGCCCCACGCGTCGAGCAGCGCCGCCGAGGGATCGATCCCCGCGCACAACGGTCCCGTCGCGCGCACCGCCGCGGCGACCCGGTCGCCGAACGTGTCAGCCATGTCGTCCTCCGTTCTCCAATGACGTTGTGCGGCCCGCGCCGGACGAGGCGGCGGTGACGTCGACACTCCCGTCCGCGCGTGCGCTCGGCGGCGTCGCGGGCGCAGGCGACTCCGATGAGGCGACCCGGCGTCGGACCTCGGCCCGGATATCGCCGACCGTCGTGTGCTGCTCACGACACCAACGCGCCACCTGGCGGAGTACCTTCCACGGTGCCCGCGGGTCCCGGAACGTCGCCGTGCCCACCTGGACCGCGTCGGCCCCGGCCACCAGGAGCTCCACGGCGTCGCGGCCCGATCGCACGCCGCCGACCCCGACGATCGCCGTCTCGGGGAACGCGGCGCGGCACTCCCAGACCGCCCGCACCGCCACCGGGTGCACCGGGGACCCCGAGAGCCCCCCGCCCCCGCCCCCGAGGACCGGGCGTCGCGTCTCGAGGTCGAGGGCGAGCCCGAGCAGCGTGTTCACCAGGGTCAACCCGTCGGCGCCCCCCTCGAGCGCGCCCGAAGCGATCTCGACGATGTCGGGCACGTTGGGACTCAACTTGGCCCAACGGGGCAGCCCGCACGCGGTCGCGGCCATGACGCGGGCGGTCGCCTCGGCCGAGTGGGCGAACATCCGCGAGCGGTCTTCGACGTTCGGGCAGCTGACGTTGACCTCGAGCGCGGCGATGCAGGCCCCGGCGTCGGTCGCCGCGGCGGCGGCGACCAACTCGGCGGCGCGCCCGTAGTCCGCCACCGTCCGCCCCCAGATGCTCACCACGACGCGCGCGCCGAGGCGGCCAGCGCGGGCAGGTCGTCGGCCGTCCACGCCGCCAGGCCCGGTCCCTGGAGCCCGACGCTGTTCAGCATGCCCGCCCCCACCTCGTGCACCCTCGGTGCGGGATTGCCGGACCACGGGTCGACCGAGAGCGACTTCACCACCACCGCTCCGAGGCCGGCGAGGTCGCCGTACGCCGCGAGCTCGGTGCCGTGTCCCGACGTGCCCGACGCCGTCATGATCGGGTTGGGCAGTTCGAGCGAGCCGACGCGGGTGGCGAGGGTCTCCGCCTGCGCTTGTGCCTGCGCCCGCGGGGCCGGGCGGCTGCTCACCCGGGTGCGCCCTTGACCGCCGAGTGCAGATCTTGCAGCGCCCGCACCTGGAGCGGATGGCCCCGCGCGTCGGCCATGCCGGCGGCGGCGGCCCGCGCCGCGGCCAGCGTCGTGAGGCACGGCACCTTGTAGGCCACGGCGGCGGCGCGGATGTGCTGCCCGTCGGCCCGCGGCCCGAGCCCGCGCGGCGTGTTCACCACCAACTGCACCTTGCCCTGCGCGATCAGCTCGACCGCGTCGGACGCCACGCCCTCCTCCCCGACCTTGGCCACCAGCGTGTCGACCGCGACGCCCTGCGCGCGCAGGTAGCCCGCCGTCCCGAGCGTGGCCGCCAGCGAAAAGCCGAGCTCGCTGAACGCGCGCGCCACCTCGAGCCCGGCCGGCTTGTCCCGGTCGGCCAGGGAGAGGAACACCGTGCCCGCGTCGGGCAGGCGCGTGCCGGCCGCCATCTGGCTCTTGGCAAAGGCGAGCCCGAAGGTGATGTCGACGCCCATGACCTCGCCGGTCGAGCGCATCTCGGGGCCGAGCAGCGTGTCGACGCCGGGGAAGCGGTCGAACGGGAGCACCGCCTCCTTCACGCTGACGTGGTCGAGCACCTGCACCCGGCCCACGGCGTCGGCCGCCAGCAGTCCCTCCTTGCGCAGGTCGGCCAGGGTCTGGCCCACCATGACCCGCGAGGCCACCATGGCCAGGGGCACGCCCGTCGCCTTGGCCACGAACGGCACCGTGCGGCTCGCCCGCGGGTTGGCCTCGAGCACGTAGACCTGCCCCTCCTTCACCGCGAACTGCACGTTCAACAGGCCCCGCACGCCCAGGGAGTCGGCGAGGGAGCGGGTGTGGCGCTCGAGCATCTCGACCACGTCGTCGGACAAGGTCTGGGGCGGCAGCGCGCAGGCCGAGTCGCCCGAGTGCACCCCGGCCTCCTCCACGTGCTCCATGACGCCGGCGATCAGGATCTCGCCGTCGCCGTCGCGCACGGCGTCGACGTCCACCTCCGTGGCGTCCTCCAAGAAGCGGTCGACGAGGACGGGACGTGTCGCGGTGACGCCACCCTCGCGGGCGAGTGCCCCGGTCGTCATCGCCTGCATGACGCGGCGCACGCCGTCGTCGTCGTAGACGATCTCCATGGCCCGGCCGCCCAGCACGTAGCTCGGCCGCAGCAACACGGGGTAGCCGACACGACCCGCCACCGCGAGCGCCTCGGGCGTCGTGGTCGCGGTGCCGCCCGGCGGCTGGGGGATCGACAGCTCGGCGCACAGCGCGTTCCAGCGCTCGCGGTCCTCGGCCAGGTCGATGGACGCCGGGCTCGTGCCGAGGACGAGCTCGGGCGGGAGCGACCCTGCGAGCTTCAGCGGCGTCTGCCCGCCGAGCGACACGATCACGCCCACCACGTCGCCGCCCGCGGCCAGCTCGGCGTCGAGCACGTTCGCCAGGTCCTCGTCGGTCAGCGGCTCGAAGTACAGCCGGTCGGACGTGTCGTAGTCGGTCGAGACGGTCTCGGGGTTGCAGTTGACCATCACCGTCTCGTACCCGGCGTCGCGCAGCGTCATGGACGCGTGGACGCAGCAGTAGTCGAACTCGATGCCCTGCCCGATCCGGTTCGGCCCCGAGCCGAGGATGATGACGCGGGCCCGTTCCGACGGGCGGACCTCGTCCTCCTCCTCGTAGGTCGCGTAGTGGTACGGCGTGAAGGCCTCGAACTCGGCGGCGCAGGTGTCGACGGTCTTGAACGTCGCTCGCACACCGTGCGCCAGCCGGGCCGCCCGCACGTCGGCCGGCGTCGTGGCGCGCAGATAGGCCAACTGGGCGTCGGAGAAGCCGAGGCGCTTGGCCCGCCGGTAGTCGGCCGCGTCGAGCGTCGCTGCCGCGGCGAGGCGCGCCCGCTCGGCCGAGATCCGCACCAACTGGCGGACGAACCACGGGTCGATGCCCGTGCGCGCGACGACCTCGTCCACGCCGACGCCGCGGCGCAGCGCCGCCTCGAGCTCGAAGACCCGGTCGGGCGTCGGCACCTTGATCCGATCGAGGAGGTCCGGCGTGGCGACCTCGTCGAGTGCGACCTCGGCCGGGTCCGCGTTCAGCCCCGCCCTCCCCTGCTCGAGTGAACGCAGGGCCTTCTGCAGGGACTCGCAGAAGGTGCGGCCGATCGCCATGACCTCGCCGACGGACTGCATGCGGGTGCCGAGCCGCACCTCTGCGCCGGGGAGCTTCTCGAAGGCCCACCGCGGCACCTTGGTCACGACGTAGTCGATCGTCGGCTCGAACGACGCGGGCGTCGCCTGGGTGATGTCGTTGGGGATCTCGTTGAGCAGGTAGCCGACGGCGAGGCGGGCCGCGATCTTGGCGATCGGGAAGCCCGTTGCCTTCGAGGCCAGGGCGGAGCTGCGCGAGACCCGGGGGTTCATCTCGATGATGACGCGGCGCCCCGTCTCGGGGTCGACCGCGAACTGCACGTTGGATCCACCCGTCTCGACGCCGACCTTGCGCAGGCAGGCGAACGCGTCGTCGCGCATGGCCTGGTACTCCACGTCGGTCAGGGTCTGCGCGGGCGCGACCGTGATGGAGTCACCGGTGTGCACGCCCATCGGGTCGAAGTTCTCGATGGAGCACACGACGACGCAGTTGTCGGCGGCGTCGCGCATCACCTCGAGCTCGAACTCCTTCCAGCCGGCGATGGACTGCTCGACCAGGATCTGGCTCACGGGGCTGGCGGCCAGGCCCTCGGCGGCCAGCTGGCCGAAGTGCGCCGCGTCCTCCGCGATGCCCGTGCCCTTGCCGCCGAGGATGAAGCTCGGTCGCACCATGATGGGGAACCCGATCTCCTCGGCGATCTGGGTCGCCTCTTCGAGTGAGTGCGCGAAGCCCGAGCGAGGCACCTCGAGGCCGATCCCCTCCATGGCCGCCTTGAACTGGTCGCGGTCCTCGGCCGTGGCGATCGCCTCGGGGCGGGCACCGATGACCTCCACCCCGTAGCGCTCGAGGACGCCGAGCTCGGCCAGCTCCATGGTGAGGTTCAGCGCGGTCTGCCCGCCGAGCGTCGGCAGCAACGCGTCGGGCCGCTCCTTCTCGATGATCGCGGTCAGGACCTCCGGATCGAGTGGCTCGACGTAGGTGCGGTCGGCCATGCCCGGGTCGGTCATGATCGTGGCCGGGTTGGAGTTGGCCAAGACGACGCGATAGCCCTCCTCGGCCAGGACCCGGCAGGCCTGGGTGCCCGAGTAGTCGAACTCGCAGGCCTGGCCGATCACGATCGGGCCCGACCCGATGACCAGGATCGTGTGCAGGTCGTCGCGGCGTGGCACGGCGCTTCTCCCTCGCCCGCTCAGCGCGCCCCGGCGCCGGCGCTGCCGGCGGCCCGGGTCGGATGGGCGAGCATGAGGTCGCGGAAGGCGCCAAAGAGATAGCGCGCGTCGTGGGGGCCCGGCGCAGCCTCGGGGTGGTACTGCACCGAGAAGGCGGGGGCCTTCAGCGAGCGGAACCCCTCGACCACGCCGTCGTTCAGGTTGACGTGCGTCGTCTCGGCGTCGGGGATGGAGCCGGCGGCCACGGCGTAGTTGTGGTTCTGGCTCGTGATCTCCACGATGCCGGACTCGAGGCGCTGGACCGGATGGTTGGCGCCGTGATGGCCGAACGGCAACTTGTAGGTGGTGCCGCCGAGCGCGGTGGCCAGGATCTGGTGGCCGAGGCAGATGCCGAAGATCGGGACGCGGCCGACCAGGTCGGACACGGCGGCGGCCGGCCCGGGCAGCGCGGCGGGGTCGCCCGGCCCGTTGGAGAGGAACACCCCGTCGGGCTCGAGCGCCAGCACCTCGTCCGCCGTGGTGCCGGCCGGCACGACCGTCACCGTCCCGAGCGTCGTGAGCAGCTGCACCATCGTCGTCTTCACGCCGAAGTCGTAGGCCACGACGCGCAGGCCTGCGCCGGCGTCGCCGTTGCCGTTGCCGCTGTAGGGGTGCACGCTCGCCGCCACGGCGGTGACGCCGCTCACCAGGTCCATCCCGTCGGTGCCGGTTGCCGCAGCCGCGGCCGCCCGGAGCTCGCGCTCGGGTGCGGTGCCGAACGCGCACGGCACCGCACCGGCCGACCGCACGTGCCGGGCCAGGCGACGCGTGTCGACACCCGTCAGGGCCGGCACGCCGTGGCGCCGCAGGAACGGCTCGAGGCCTTCGGTGGCTCGCCAGTTCGACGGCACGTCGGTGAGGTCACACACCACCACGCCGCGGCAATGCGGCGCGGTGGCTTCGTCGTCGGCCGCGTTGGTGCCGTAGTTGCCGATGTGCGTGCTGGTGAACGAGATCACCTGCCCGGCGTACGACGGGTCGGTGATCACTTCTTGATAGCCGCTCATCGCCGTGTTGAAGACGAGCTCGCCCGTGGCCACCGGGACCGCCGCGCCCGCGGCCTCGCCGGCGAACACCGCGCCGTCCGCCGTGACCAACAGCGCGGCCGGCCGCCGCTCCGTCTCCATCGGGTCGATCGTCATCGCTGCGCCACCCCGTCGATCACCACCGGCTCACCGCGCAGCACCGTGTGGCGCACCGCACCGGCGAAGGTGCGCCCGGCGTAGGGCGTGTTGCGGCTCCGGCTGGCCAGCCGCCCGGGGTCCACCACCGTCGTCCCGGCGGGGTCGAACACACACAGGTTGGCGGCGGCGCCCACCTCGACGGGACCACCGTGGGCACTGTGCCCGGCCGGCCTCGGGTCGGTCGCGCGCAGGCGCGCGATGGCGGCCGGCTGCGCGCTCATGAGCGCAAAGAGGCGCTCGGGGCCGAGCTGCGGCGACAACACGTCCCACGCGATCGGTAGCGCCGTCTGCAGGCCGAGCATGCCCGGCGGCGCCTGGTCGAAGGCCACGTCCTTGGCCTCCGGGGCGTGCGGCGCGTGGTCGGTGGCGATCGCATCGATCGTGCCGTCGCACAGTCCCGCCACCACGGCGGCGACGTCCTCGTCGGTACGGAGCGGCGGGTTCACCTTGAAGACGGGGTCGTACCCGGCCACCGCGGCGTGGGTGAGCAACATGTGGTGCGGCGCCGCCTCGGCTGTCACCGGCAATCCCTCGGCCTTGGCCCGGCGCACCAGGTCCACCGAGCCGGTCGTCGAGAGGTGGAGGAAGTGCACGTGCGCACCGGTCAGCCGCACGAGTGCGATGTCGCGGGCCACCATGGCCTCCTCGGCCGCAGCCGGCATGCCCGGGATGCCGAGCCGGCTGGACCATTCGCCCTCGTGCATGGCGCCGCCCGCCGCAAGGCAGGCGTCCTCGCAGTGCTGCGCCAGCGTGACGCCGAGTCCCCTTGGCGTAGTCCAGGGCGCGACGCATGAGCGCGCCGTCCTGCACGCCCGCCCCGTCGTCGGTGAAGAGCGTGACGCCCAACGCGGCCAGCTCGCCGAGTGGCGCCAGTGCCGTCCCCGCCCGCCCGAGCGTGATCGCCCCGGCCACGGCCACCTCGGCCGCGCGCCCGGCCGCCAGGTCGAGGATCTCGCGGACCACGCCGGCCGAGTCGATCGGCGGCTCTGTGTTGGGCATGGCGACGATCGCGGTGTACCCGCCGAGCGCCGCGGCGCGCGCCCCGGTCTCGATCGTCTCGGCCTCCTCGCGCCCGGGCTGGCGCAGGTGCGTGTGCAGGTCGACCAGGCCCGGCCCCACCAGGCAGCCGCCGGCGTCGAGCGACGGCAGCGCCCGTCGGGGGGTCGATCGCGTCGGCCAGTCCGAGCGATGGCGCCGCCACCGACGGCGACGTCGGAGCGGGCCAGGCCGGCGGGGCCGACGACGGTCCCGCCGCGGATGACGAGGGTGACGTCAGAGTTAGGCAACCGCGGGCACCTCCGAGAGACCGGGCCGCTCGCCGCCGAGCAGCAGGAAGAGAATCGCCATGCGCACGGCGACGCCGTTCGCCACCTGCTGCGTCACCACGGTGCGGGGCAGGTCGGCCACCTCCGACGCGATCTCGACCCCGCGCACCATCGGGCCGGGATGGGTGACGATGGCGTCATCGCGCAGGCGGGCCACCCGGCGCGCCGTCAGGCCCCAGCCGGCGGTGTACTCGCGCAGGCTGGGCACGAAGGAGCCACTTCCCCGCTCGGCCTGGAGCCGCAGCAAGGAGACGACGTCCGCGTCGCCCAGCGCCTCGTCGAAGTCCGTCGCCACCTCCACCGGCCACCCCTCGAGGGACGGCGGCAGGAGGCTGCCGGGAGCGGCCAGGGTGACGCGGGCGCCGAGCGCGGTGTAGGCGAGCACCTCGGAGCGGGCCACCCGGCTGTGGCGGATGTCACCGACGATGAGGACGCGCAGACCCTCGAAGCACCCGATGCCGAGCTCCTCGGGCGACGCGCCCTTGCGCTCGGCCAGCACCTGGCGCACGGTGAAGCAGTCGAGCAGCGCCTGGGTGGGGTGCTCGTGCCAGCCGTCCCCGGCGTTCACGACATGCGCGCGCTCGACCCAGCGGGCCACCTGGTGCGCGGCACCCGCCGAGGAGTGGCGGATGATGACGGCGTCGATGCCCATCGCTTCGACCGTCTCGACCGTGTCGCGCAGGCTCTCGCCCTTCTTGACCGACGAGCTGGCGACGGCGAGCGAGAGCACGTCGGCCGACAACCGCTTGGCGGCCGTCTCGAAGGAGAGGCGGGTGCGGGTCGACTCCTCGAAGAAGAGGGTGGCGACCACCTTGCCGCGCAACGTCGGCACCTTGGGGACCGACCGCCGCTCCACCTCGGCGAAGGCCTCGGCGACCCGCAGCACCTCGGCGATGCCGTCGCGCCCGAGATCGGCGACCGAGAGAAGATGGGGCCCGCTCATTTGTCCTCCAGGGTGCCGATCCACACGCCGTCCTCGCCGACGTCGACCATCTCCTCGCGCCGGGTCGGCAGGTTCTTGCCGACGAAGTCCGGCCGGATCGGCAGCTCGCGGTGGCCCCGGTCGACCATGACGGCCAGCTGCACCGAGCGCGGCCCGGCCGTAGTCGTTGAGGGCGTTGAGCGCGGCCCGGATGGTGCGCCCGGTGAAGAGCACGTCGTCCACCAGCACGACGACCCGTCCGGCCAGGTCCACGGGGATGGCGGTCACCGCCTCGGGCAATACGGGCCGCAGCCCGATGTCGTCGCGGTAGAAGGCCACGTCCAGGGATCCGACCTCGAGCTCTTCGGTGCCCTCGATCTGGCGCAGGTTCTCGGCCATCTTTTGGGCCAGGGGCACGCCGCCGGTCTGCAGGCCGACCAGGACGACGTCGGCCACGCCCCCGTTGCGCTCGACGATCTCGTGCGACATGCGCGTCAGGGCGCGCTGGACGTCGGCGGCGGTGAGGACCTGGGAGTGGGCCACGAACACGCCCCCGAGGGGTCGCGTATGACTGCGTTCGCGTTCGGCCACTGCTCCTCCTGCCGTGTGAGCCTCACCGGACTCACTTCACGGTCAGAGGTCAACTCTAGCGCGGGCGGGGACGACTCCGACAGGGTCGCCGGCAAGAAAGGCTGCGGATGAAGGGTCCGTCCGGCCCTGCTGGACGGGAAACGACCATGGTCTAATGGCGCATGTTCTACGTCCTGATCTTCAGCATCCTGGCGGTCGTCTTGGTCGTGGGGGGCCTCGGCGCCTGGTCCCGCAGCCGGAGGGCGTACCAAGAGGACGAAGTGGCCCACGCCACGCACTCGACGCACTCGGTCCACGCGCACGACGACGCCAGCCGCCGGACCCGGAAGGCCAAGCGGGCGCAGTCGCGCCACGAACGGCGGAAGCGCTGATCAGGCGGGGGGCGGCCTGAGGTCTGGCGTGATGGCGGCGAGGATCCCGTTGACGAAGCGGCCCGAGTCGTCCGTCGAATAGACCTTGGCCAATTCGACGGCTTCGTCGATGACGACGGCCGGCGGCGGGCCCGACGGATCGAGTAGCTCGGCCACGGCGAGACGGAGGACCAGCCGGTCGATGACGGCCATGCGGTCGAGGGGCCAGCCGACGGACGCAGCGGCGATGCGCTGCTCGGCCTCCTCCTTGGTGGCGCTGACCTGGGCGAGCAGGGTGCGGACGTAGGGGTCCGGCGCCACGGCCAACGCGTCACCCACGGCGACGGGGTCCTCGCCCTTCAACTCTGCCTCGTAGAGCAGCGAGAGCGCCCGCTCGCGCTGTTGGTGGCGCGGGGCCGCGTCGGCGTCCTCGTTCGATGGTGGCGGCACGGCGGGTGGCGGCGACGAAGGGTCTGGTGGAAAAGCGAGGTGGCCGGGCCGTCAGGCCCGGGTCAGGTACTCGCCGGACCGCGTGTCGACCTTCAGCACGTCGCCGGTGTTCACGAAGAGCGGCACCTGCACGACGAGGCCCGTCTGCAGCGTGGCCGGCTTGCGGGCCCCCGAGACGCGGTCGCCCTGCATGCCGGGCTCGGTCTCGGTCACCGTGAGCTCGACGGCCGCCGGTAGGTCCACGCCGACGATCTCGCCGTTGTACATCTGCAGGATCGCCTCGTCGCCTTCCTTGAGGTACCTCGGCGCGTCGCCGAGTGAGTCCGGCGCGGCGTTCATCTGCTCGTAGGTCGTCGTGTCCATGAAGACGTAGTCGGCGCCGTCGCGGTAGAGGAACTGCATGTCGCGCTTGTCGATGATCGCCTGCTCGAGCTTCTCGTCCGCCCGGTAGGTGCGCTCGATCACCGCGCCGCTGCGCACGTTCTTCAGCTTGGTGCGCACGAAGGCGCCACCCTTGCCCGGCTTGACGTGCTGGAACTCGACGACGCTGAACAGGCCCTCGGGGAGGTCCAGGCTCATGCCGTTCTTCAGGTCATTGGTCGAGACTGCCATGGATGTCCTTCGTGAATCGGGTGAGTGCGCGGGCGCCGTCCTCGGTGACGACCAGGGTGTCCTCGACGCGGACGCCGCCGTGCCCGGGAACATAGACACCCGGCTCGACGGTGACGACGAATCCGGGGGCGAGGATAGCAGTGCCCAACTGCGACACGGTCGGGGCCTCGTGGATATCGAGCCCGACGCCGTGTCCCGTGCCGTGCTCGAAGCGGTCCGCCCAACCGGCGCCGCGATGATCTGCCGGCAGACGTCGTCGATCTCTTTCACGCTGACTCCCGGCTTGACCGCCTGCGCACCGGCGGCCTGCGAGGTCCGCACGACGTCGAAGATGCGGGCCAGTTCGCCTTCGGGGTCCTCGTTCACGCAGAACGTACGTGTCATGTCGGAGCGGTAGCCCTCGAAGGTGGCGCCGAAGTCGACGACGACGGGGTCGCCGTGGGCGATACGGCGACCGCCCGGGTGATGGTGGGGCTTGGCCGAGTTCTCGCCGGCGGCCACGATCGTCTCGAAGGCCGTGCTCTCGGCCCCGTGGCGGCGCATGGCGGTATCGAGCTCGAGGGCGAAGTGCTCTTCGGTCACTCCCTGGCCCAGGAGCGGAAGGGTGTCGAACAGGGCGGCGTCGGCGATGGCCGCGGCACGCTCCATACGGGCAATCTCTGCCGCGTCCTTGACCTCGCGCAGCGCCTCGGCGGCGTTCGACGTCGCGACGAGCCGTTCCGCACCGAGGAGGTCGGCCCAGGTGCGCTGTCCGCGTCCAGGAGACGTGGTCGGCCTCGAGCCCGATGCGGGCGGGCGCGCCGGTCGAGCCGCTGAGGAGTGTCTGCGCCGCCCTGCGCTGTTCGGCCACCGGGCCGATGACGACCTCGACCTGGGCCGACGCGCCGGCCTTCTCGACCTGCTCGGCCGACTGCGTGCGGTAGCGGCCGTCCGTGGTCAGCAGCGCAGCGTCACGCGTCACCGTGAGGACACCGGCCGACCCGGCGAAGCCGCTCAGGTAGCGGACGTTGGCCAGCGTGGTGACGACCAGGGCATCGACCTCGTCCGCGTCGAAGCCGGCGCGCAGGCGGTCGAGCCGGCCGGTGACGGTCAGCGCCGGGAGCGGCGTGGTCGCCGGCACATACGGATTGGCCCGGGTGGTCGTGGTCATGACGATGCTCCCTTCAGCAGTGCGGCGACGGCATCGACGGCCAGCTCGTAGCCCAGGCCGCCGAAGCCGGCGATCACCCCGTTGGCCACGGGCGCCAGCACGGACGTGTGACGGAACGGCTCGCGGGCGGCCGGGTTCGAGATGTGCAGCTCGACCACCGGTCCGGCAAAGGCGGCGACCGCATCGTGCAGCGACCACGACGTGTGGCTGAGCGCGCCGGCGTTGATGATCAACGGCATCGGCCTTGCCGCGGGCGTCGTGCACGGCGTCGATCAGCTCGCCCTCGTGGTTCGACTGGATGTGGTCCAGCTCGAGCCCGTGCCGGCCGGCGACCGTCTCGGCCCGCTGCACGTGATCGTCCAGGGTGTCGGTCCCGTAGACGTCGGGCTCCCGCTCGCCCAACAGGTTCAGGTTCGGGCCGGAGAGCAACAGCACGACGGCTCATCGACTGATCACCGGTTCGCACCCATGTCCGCCAGGGTAGCGACCACGTCGGATGTGGCCACGCCGCGCACGAGCTCCACCCCGGCGGGACCGTCGAGCACGAACGCGAGGTCGTGCTGCGCCTTCTTGTCGCGACCCATGAACGACACCAGCTCCTCGGCCTCCGCACCGTGCGGCAGATCGGTCGGCAGGTCGAAGCTGGCGATGACCCGCCGGTGCTCCGCCACGCGGTCCTCGTCGATGCGCCCCAGCCGCCGCGCCAGCAACGCGGCGAAGAGGAGGCCGATGGCCACGGCCTCGCCGTGGCGCAGGTCCCAGTCGTGATGGTCGGCCCGGGCGGCGCCCTCGAGGGCGTGGCCCAACGTGTGGCCGTAGTTCAGCAGCATGCGGCGTCCGCCCTCGCGTTCGTCGCCGGCCACCAATCGCGGCCTTGATGCCGACACACCGCGCCACCTGCTCCTCCACCGGTTGGTCGGCCGTCGGGGCGTCGCCGAGGAAGGCGTACTTGGCGATTTCGCCGCGCCCGCACGCCCACTCCCGGGGCGGCAGCGTCGCCAGCGTCTCGGTGTCACAGAGGACGGCGTTCGGTTGCCAAAAGGCGCCGACGAGGTTCTTGCCCTCCGGCAGGTTGACCCCGGTCTTCCCGCCGATGGCCGCATCGACCTGCGCGAGCAACGACGTGGCCACGTTCACGTACGCCGTGCCGCGGTGATACGAGGCGGCGGCGAAGCCGGCGACGTCGGTGACGATGCCGCCGCCGACGGCGATCACCACATCGGCGCGCGACAGGCCGGCCCGGACGAAGTCGCGGGTGAGCATCTCCACCGTGGCGAGGGTCTTGGCATCCTCGCCGTCGGGGATCACGAACAGCTCGGTGGGCACGCCCGGATCCAAGCCGTTGACCCAACCCGCGTCCTTGATGGCCTCCTGGGTCACGATCACCGCCGACTGTGCGCGTGGCGGGAGGAAGCGCGCCACCTCGTGGCGGGCGCCGGGACCCACGAGGACGGGATACGAACGCTCGGCGAGGTCGACGGAGAGGGCGTGCATGGACCCGCGTCAGGCGGTGGGGGTCGAAGCGGCTCGAGGCCTGGCCAAGGTGGGCCGCGGCGAGCACGCGGTCGGCGACCTCGTCAGGTGAAAGGTCGTCCACGTCGATCACCGCGTCCGCCACCTCGGCGTAGAACGGCGCGCGCTCGGCGGCCAGGTGGACGAGGGCGGCACCCGGGTCGTCGCCCAGCAGCGGGCGCCCTTCCCCGTCGCCGACGCGATCAGCCAACTTCTCGGGTCGCGCCCGCAGCCAGATCACGGTGCCGCTGTCACGGATCAGCTTGCGGTTCTCCGCGCTCAACACCGCTCCCCCGGCGACAGAGACGACGGACGGCTTCTCCTCGCGCGCACGAGGCCGCCAGGACCTGTGCCTCCGCCTGACGGAAGGCCGGCTCGCCGTCGCGGGCGAACAGCGCGGGCACCGTCAGTCCGGTCGTCGCCTCGACGTCGGCGTCCGAGTCGCGGTAGTCCCACCCCAGGCGTTGGGCCACGAGCTGCCCCGTCGTGGTCTTGCCGGCGCCCATCATCCCGACGAGCAGGATGCGGGGAGTGCTCATCCCGCGGCGCTGCCGGGGCCGGAACTGGGCCGCCCGGTGGCCGCCGACGGCGTCGACCCCGAGCGCGGCGACGTAGCCGTCGCGGTTGCGGACGAACTCGGCCAGCGAGTCACCGCCGAACTTGCGGAGCGCCTCGTTGGCCAGCACGAGGGCCGTCATCGACTCGGCGACGACACCCATGGCCGGAACCGCCGTCACGTCGGTGCGCTCCTTGAAGCTGACCGTCGACTCCTTGGTGACGACGTCCACCGTCTGGAGGACGGGGCGGTTCAGCGTGGCCAAAGGCTTCATGGCGACGCGGGCGACGACGAGCGAGCCGTTGGACATGCCGCCTTCGATGCCGCCGGCCCGATCGGTGGGGCGCACGTAGCCCTCCGATTCGTCGTACTCGATGGCGTCGTGGGCCGCCGAGCCGCGCGCGCGACGCGTTGTCCCAGCCGTCACCGATCTCGACGGCCTTGACCGCCTGGATCGACATGAGGGCCTGGGCGAGATTGGCGTCGAGCTTGCGGTCCCAGTGGACGTGGCTTCCGAGCCCGACCGGGACCCCGTAGGCCAGGACCTCGGCCACTCCGCCGAGCGAGTCGCCCACCTTGGCGGCCGCCTTCACCTCGGCGATCATCGCCTCCTCCGTCGCCGCGTCGAAGCAGCGCACCGCGCTCTCGTCGACCTTCATCCAGGTCGCTCGGCCCGGGCCGCGCGCTGTCGGGCGGGGTGGCGGCGTCGCCGAGGACGACGATGTGACTGAGGACGGACGTCCCGAGGTGGACGAGAAGCAGCTTGGCCAAGGTGCCGGCAGCGACCCGGGCGGCCGTCTCCCGGGCCGAGGCCCGCTCGAGCACGTCGCGGGCGTCCTCGAAGCCGTACTTGAGCATCCCCGGCAGGTCGGCGTGGCCGGGTCGCGGCTGCGTGAGGACCTTCGACGGCGCCCCGGGCTCGGGCGCCATCTCCTCGGTCCACTTGGGCCATTCCGTGTTGGCGATCTCGATGGCGACCGGCGAGCCGAGCGTGCGGCCGTGGCGGATGCCGCCGACGAGCGTGATCTCGTCGGCCTCGAAGCGCATGCGCGGGCCGCGCCCGTAGCCGAGCCGGCGCCGGGCCAGTTCGTCGGCGATGTCGGACGCCTCGACCGGCAGACCGGCCGGCAGACCTTCGACGATGACGACGAGCGCACGGCCGTGCGACTCGCCGGCGGTCAGGTAGCGCAGCACGACGCCACGCTACCGGAAGGCCGCACGGCTCCCGTTGCCCTGATCACGTTCGTGACCAGGTGAATCGGGTCGATCAGCTGTAGAACGGGTTGTCGCCGCTGCCGTGGTCGGTGACGTCGAGGATCTTCGTCAATTCCGGCACCTCTTCGAGCAACGTGGTCTCGATCCCCTGGCGCAAGCGTCATCTGCGACATGGCGCAGCCCTGGCAACCGCCCGACAGCCGGAGATAGGCGGTGCCGTCGTCCTCGTTCAGCGCGACGAGGTCCGCTCGCCCGCCGTGGCTGGCGATGGCGGGGTTCACCGACTGTTCGAGCACGGCAACCACCCGGAGTGCGAGCGGGCTGGTGATCCCCTGGGCCAGGATCTCGGACGGCACGTTCGGCGCCACCTCTTCGGGCGCCGGGCTGTTCGGGTTGACGAGCACGAGCCCGCCCCCACCGTCCTCGGACCACTCGAGGCGGGCGCCCCGCAAACGGTCGACGCTGGCGGAGGGAATGACGATCTCGAGCTGCTCTTGGACGAGGCGCATGTCGCCTTCGTCGGCATCGGACGTCGCCTGGAAATAGAGGTCGTAGACGAACGAGCCCGCCTGCACGCCCCGGACCTCGAGCCACAGGGCGAGGGAGGCCGGGTCGGGCTCCTGTCCGATCGCCTCGGTCACCACCTTGTGCGCCTCGGGGGTGAGGGTCACCACGGGGGTGGTCGTGGTGCCCTGAAGGTCTTCGGTGGTCGTTGCCATGGAAACGAGTCTACGGCCTTGATGACCCGAGCTTCGCGCCCGGTTTCGGTGACCCCTGCCTGGGATCGATCCACACCCCCGTCCGAGGAAGGGGTGCACGCACCAGACCGGGGCGCCCCACGTGTGGGGTCACCGCGGACAGGTCCCGACCTCCGTAGAGACGCTCAGTCTCGGACGGCGAGGCCGCCGAACTAACCCGGGAACATTTAAGCGAGCGAGGGCCATTTGGCACTACCGTCGGCCACGACTGACGATTGCGGAGGTACGGGGCGATGTTGAAAGTGCTCGGAAGGTTTGCCGGCGGCATGGCCATCGTCGTGGCAACGGTCGGCACGGGGGCGGGTCTGGCGTTGCTGCCCTTCGCCGAAGGCACCGCGTCGGCTGCGACCACCCTCGTGGTGAACGACGCCCTCGACGGGACGGCCACGCCCGCCAACTGCCTCACCTCGATCGCAACGGATGGTCCTGACTGCACGCTGCGAGCTGCCGTCGAAGAGGCGCAAAGCCTGGCCGACGACACGACGATCACGGTGCCCGACGCGGCCGACGTCGCCTTCAACCCCAGCTCGAGCCACATCTACCAGGTGCTCTCCACCAACGGCTCGAACTCCCAGCTCGATGTGAACGACAACGGACACACGGTGACGATCAACGGCGCCGGGAGCGACGCTGCCATCCTGCAAGCGCAGTGCACGGGCACCTGCACCTTCAGCACTCGGGTCCTCAAGGTCGAGACCGGGACGACAGCGGACATCTCCGGGGTGACCATCGAGGACGGGAACCCGTCGGGTGGCAACGGTGGCGGCATCCTCAACTGCGGGACGCTGGTCCTGACCGACTCGTTCGTCTCCGACAACATGGCCGCCTTCTCGGGTGGCGGAATTGAGAGCTCGACGGGCGGCTCGACGACGCTGACCTCGGACACGATCAACAACAACACCCAGTACGATGGCCGCCGAGCAGGGCGGTGGCGGGATCTTCGTCGTGGGCGAGAGCTCGCAGGGCTCCACGTTGGACATCTCGGACTCCACCATCCAGAACAACGAGGCCGGACGGCGGGGATGGCGGCGGCGTCACCATCGGCGGCGCCGGGAACGTGAACACGGTGGCGACCATCGACTCGTCGACCATCTTCAACAACACGACCGACTCCAACGGCGGCGGCATCGCCCAGGACGCCGACAGCTCGTTGACCGTCACCAACTCCACCATCATCGGCAACGGACCGACCACCGACGCCTCGATCAATGGCGGCGGAGTCTTTCTCCAGGGTGACTCGGATGCGATCGACTCGTTCTCGAGCAACACCATCGGCGATTCCGGATCCGGTGACGCCAACACGGCCGCCGTCGGCGGTGGCGTCTACATCAATGGCGTCGACCCCACCTTCTCCGAAGACACCATCAGCGACAACATCGTCACCGGAGACGGTGGGGGTGTCTACATCGTGACCGGAGTGAATTCGTTCACCGACGAAACCATCTCCGACAACCAGGCGACCGGCAGCGACAGCGCGGGTGGCGGCGTCTTTATCGATGATGGCGTCAACACGTTCTCCGACACGTCCATCAACGAGAACCAGGCTGAGGACGGGGCGATTCGGGGGCGGCGTCTACATCAGCCTCGGCAACAACACCTTCACCGACACGGACGTCAACTCCAACCAAGCAATCGAGAGCGGCGAAAGTGGCGGACACGGCGGCGGGTTCTATTACGACGGCGGGACCAACACGTTCACCGGTGGCTCGATCGACTCCAATGATCGCCTACGAGGGCGGCGGCGCCTACCTCAACAGCGGAACCGAGACGTTCACCCAGGCCGACATCAGCTCGAACAGGGCGACCGAGTCCGGCGCAGGCCTCTTCATCTTCGTCGAGGACATCAACGCACCGACCACGATCACCGCATCGACGATCAGCCAGAACGTTGTCGGAGGCATCGTCGGGGTGACCTCGATCCTCGGCGACGGCGGTGGCATCCTCGCCGACGGCTGCAACCAGATCGACCTCACGAACGACACCATCGCCGGCAACACGGCCAACGAGCTCGGGGGCGGCTACTTCGGGACGCGATGCGGCTTCAACGCGCTGGTGAAGCCGTCGGCCGGTCCGGAGGCCCCGCCCGCCGCAACACCCCACATCGCCGAGCAGCCGGTGACGAACTTCGTCTTCGACACGGTCGACGCCAACACGGCCGGCCAAGGCGGCGGCAACATCAACACCGACGACAGTTCCAACCTCGATGGTTCCGAAACGATCATCGCCGACGGCGTGTCCAACGGGGTCGAGGGGACGAACTGCACGTTCACGGGTGGCGGCACCTTCACCTCCTTGGGTTACAACCTGATCGACGACACGACCTGCGGCACGCCCGGCACCGGCGACATCATCGGCCAGGGGGCCCAGCTCGGCGCCCTCGGCAACAACGGTGGGCCGACCAACACCGAGCTGCCGGCGTCGACCAGTCCGGCGGTGGGCGCGCGTGCCGGCGGCTGTGTGCACCGGGACCGGCGTGACGACGGACCAGCGCGGCAACGCCCGTGGTGCGGGCCTCGGTGGCTCGTGCACGATCGGCGCGGTCGAGGTGGCGGTGGCGGCACCGCCGGCGTTCAACCCCAACGGCTACCGGCTGGTGGCGCAACGAGGGCGGGATCTTCGACTTCGGGCTGAACTTCAACGGCTCGCTGGCCAACAACCACCTCAACGCGCCGATCGTGGGGATCGCCAACGCGCCGGGCCCCAACGGCTACTTGATGGCCGGCGGTGACGGTGGGGTCTTCGCCCTCGGCGGGGCCAACTTCTTCGGCTCGCTCGGTGGCCAGGCCATCCCCTCGCCCATCGCGGCCATCGCGGCGCCGCCGACCGAGAACGGCTACTGGCTGGTCGCCCAGAACGGCAAGATCTACAACTACGGCGCCTCGCCGGCGCTGCCGGCGCTCTCGCTGCCCGCCGGCGCCCACATCGTGGGCATGGCCTCGACCCAAGACGGCGGCGGTGCGTGGCTGACCGACCAGTTCGGCGACGTCTACGCCGAAGGTGACGCCCAGTACCGCGGCGGCCTCGGCGGGGTGCACATCAACATGCCGATCGTGGGCATCGCGGCGGCCGCCAACGGCCAGGGCTACGTCCTCGCCGCCTCCGACGGCGGCGTCTTCAACTACGGGACCCAGGGCTTCTTCGGCTCGGTGCCCGGCTCGCTCGGCCCCGGGCCAGAGCCTCGTCGCTCCGATCGTCGGCATCGCCGTGACGCACTCGGGCAACGGCTACTGGCTGGTCGGCGCGGACGGCGGGGTCTTCAACTACGGCGACGCCCCGTTCTTGGGCTCGATCTACACCGCCATCGGCAACCACCCCCTCAACGGGCCCATCGTCGGGATCCAGCACCTGGGCGAGCCGTCGGTCTAGGCGCGGTCCGCGCGCACGCGCGGGTCGGGCGCGGTGAAGGTTCACCGTGCCCCGGCACGCGCGCTGTATCGTCCACGCCGTGGCCCGCACCCCGACCGACACGCACGAGTGGGTCAGCTTCGAGGACGAGGACGAGGAGCGGACGTGGGTCTTCGACGTCACGTTCCTGACCAGCAATTGGACCTGCATCTTCGGCAACGGCTGCCAGGGCGTGCTCACCGGCCCGGCCCCCGAACTGGTGCAGGGCTGCTGCAGCTACGGGGCGCACCTGGTCGACAAGAAGGACGCCCGCCGGGTGGAGAAGGCCGCGGCCACGCTGACCCCCGAGGAGTGGCAGAACCACGGCGTCGAAGAAGAAGGTGATCCACACGAACAAGCACGGCGAGACCGTGACCCGGCTGGTCGACGACGCCTGCATCTTCCTCAACGGCCCGGACTTCGCCGCCGGCGCGGGCTGCGCCTTCCACATCGCGGCCGCCCGGCGAGGCGTCAACTTCATGACGCTCAAGCCCGAGGTCTGCTGGCAGCTGCCGCTACGCCGTGAGGACCAGGTCGACGACGACGAGGGCCACGTCACCTCGATCATCCGCCAGTGGGACCGGCGCCACTGGGGCAAGGGCGGCCACGAGTTCCACTGGTGGTGCACCGAATCGCCCGAGGCGTTCGTGGGGACGAAGCCCGTCTACCGCGAGATGCAGGCCGAGCTCACCGAGATGGTCGGGGCCAAGGTCTACGAGCGGTTCGTCGCACTGGCTGCGAGAGCGCGACCGCCTGCGGGCCAAGAGCGGTGGCGCTCCCCCATCCGGCCGTGCGCCGACGTGCCGGCGGAACGGGACCGCGACGGCGGCGGAACAGGTCGAAGTCGCCGACGCCTGAAGCGCCGGACGCGGTCGGCGACGGCAGCGCCGAACCGGGTTAGTCGTTCAGCGGATCGTCGTCCGCGTGAGGTCGGGTCGTCGGCATGGAGCCGAGGATGCGGTCGTACTTGTCCTCTTCGGCCAGGCACCACGAAGCGTGCACGTCGTCGGGCTCGGCCCCGCACTCGGGGCACGTGCCTGTGGACTCCGTCGAAGACCGCTTCAAGCTTCGCGCCTCTTCGAAGCGCCGATGGCGTCCCTTTTTCACGAGAACTCCTTGTCACACCCGGTCCGCACCGGCGTTCCGCCCCCGCGGCCAGATCGCACGGGCCCCTTCGACCGCCGGTCCAGTGTAGTGGCTGCGACGCACCGGCACGGCTCGGTCCCAGGTCAGGAGCGACTCCTCCGGAGCGCCCGCAGGTGACGGCGGGTGCGAGTTGCGTCGGCGGGCGCCGAGCGGATGCAGCCTCTACGCTGACCGCCGTGCCCCCTTCGACCCCCAGGAGATGGTGGCCCGGTTCCGCCAGCGAGCCGAGGCCGTCCGCACCCGGGGCATGCCGCCGATCGAGGGGCCCGAGCGCCAACGCTTCCGCGAGCAGGCCCAGCAGGACTTCACCGACTACGCCATGATCGGCGACGCCGAGGCCGACCTGGTCGACGGCATCCTGACCCTGCGCATCGACCTGCGGCCCAAGGACGACGGCGGACGACACTCCGGGCTGCAGCCCGGGCGCCAGCCGGACTCAGCCGCCGTAGTGCATCCGCGTGTCCTCCATGCGGAGCACGTCGGACGGCTCGCCGCCGACGTCGATCACCTCGCCGATGCAGAGGGTGTGGCTCCCAGAGCTCTTCGGTGCCGGACGAGGGCGCACACAAGATAACCGGCGGCCGACGGCGAGCACCGGCAGCCGGCTCCGGCCCACCTCGGCGACGGCGTGGCCCGACAGGGCGACGACGGCCCCGTCGGCGGAGCGCTCGACCTCGACGACCGGCTTGACGAAGCGGCGCACGACGTCCTTGCTCGGCGCGGGCCAGGAGGCGACACGGTGAAGGCGCCCGCCCGCGTCGACGAGGCCGCACGGTCACCGAGTCGGCTTCGAGCGCCACGGCCACCAGCTTGGGCTCCAGGCAGACCTGCACCACGAGGTTGGCCGTCATCAGGTTGACCTCGTCGCCGGCGCGGCTGCCGATCAGGTAGAGGCCGGTCGGCAGCGCCCACAGCACCCGGCGCCGCTGGCGGTCGAGCTTCGTCGGCTCGGTCGTCGTCATCCGAAGGTGCCGGTCATCCGTGGTGTCGGTCATCCGAAGATGCCGATCGGTCGCGTTGTCGTCGTCGTCGTGGTCGCGGCCACCGACCGTCGATGGATCCGGATGCGAGCAACCTCGTCGTAGAGCGCCTCGGCCTTGATCGCATTGCGCTCGGCTGTGGCCAGGAGCCGTCTTGTTGGTCGCGCCCGGCGTCGTAGCACTCGTTGCCCGCCGTGCCCTCCAGGCCGTAGGCCTTGGTCAGCCAGGTCCGTCACCTGGGAGTCGGGCGTCGGGAGCTCGCTGTTGGCCATCTCGGCGTCGGTGACGAGCGTGCCGCAGGCGGCATGCACCGCGCCGGTGCCGTTGGGCACGACCTTGGGGATGCGGGCGTTGTCGGCCACCAGCGTGCCGATGTCCTCGCCGAAGCTCGTGCCGCTTCACCCACACCGACATGCGGTGGGCCGGCGAGCCCATCTGGTCCTCGCCCGCGCACGACGTGAGGCCCACCGCCGCGACCACGAGACAGCGAGGGAGGCAACCAGGACGCGCGGCTCATCCGGCGGCGACGACGTTCGGACGGGTGGCCGGACGAGGCTCACGTGGTCGCAGGACGTGGACGTCGCGGCGCCCCTTGCGCAGGACGACGTAGCGGTCGTGCAGCAGGTCGTCCCGGCCCAGGGCACGCGTCGGCGTCGGTCTGGCGCACGTTGTTGACGTAGGCGCCGCCCCGTCGATGGTGCGCCGCGCATCCGCCCTGGACTTGGCCAGGCCGGTGCGCTCGAGGGCGTCGACCAGGGTGAGGCCGCCGTCGGCGAGCTCGGCCCGGGGCACCGGCGTCGTCGGCGCGTCCTCGGTGACGGCGAGCAGCATGTCCTCGCTCAGGCCGGCGATCTCCTCGCTGAACAGCGCCGCCGACGCCTCTTCGCACTTGGCCACCTCGGCCTCGCCGTGCACCAGTCGCCACGACGGCACGGGCCAGGGCCTGCTGGGCGGCGCGGCGCTCGGGATGCTCGGCCGTCTCCGCGTCGAGCGTCACGATCTCCTCGTGGGCCAGGAAGGTGAAGAAGCGCAAGTAGCGCCCCCACTTGTCGTCGGTCGTGTTGAGGAAGAACTGGTACATGGCGAACGGGCTGGTCCGCCGCGGGTCGAGCCAGACGGTGCCGGTCTCGGTCTTGCCGAACTTGGTGCCGTCGGCCTTCAGGACGAGCGGCGTGGTGAGACCCCAGACCTCGTCGCCGCAGACCTTGCGGATGAGCTCGATGCCCATGGTGATGTTGCCCCACTGGTCGCTGCCGCCGATCTGCAGGTCGCAGCCGTGGTCGAGGTGCAGCCGGAGGAAGTCGTAGGCCTGCAGCAGCATGTAGCTGAACTCGGTGTAGGAGATGCCCTGGTCGGGCCGCTCGAAGCGGGTGCGGACCGACTCCTTGGCCACCATCTGGTTGACGGTGAAGTGCTTGCCCGACGTCGCGCAGGAAGTCGAGGGTGCGAGATCGACCCAGCCAGTCGGCGTTGTCGAGCAGGAGGGCGCCGGTCGAGATCGAGGAACTGGCCCAGCTGCGGGCGGATCCCCTCGAGGTAGCGCTCGAGCGCCTCGCGGGTCAGGAGCTGGCGCTCGTCGTCCTTGCCGCCCGGGTCGCCGATCATGCCGGTCCCGCCGCCGGCCAGGGAGATGGGCCGGTGCCCGGCCTGCTGGAAGCGGCGCAGCGTGCAGAGCTGGAGCAGGCTGCCGACGTGGAGGCTGTCGGCGGTCGGGTCGAAGCCGGCGTAGACGGTCAGGCCCCGGGTCGTCGAGCCGCTTCAGCAGGTCGGGGTCGGTCACCTGGTGGATCAGGCCGCGAAAGGCGAGGTCCTCCGAGAGCGTGGGCATGCCATCGACTCTGCCATACCCCAGTAGGTTCGTCGGGCGCATGGCGACGACCCCGGTAGTTCGATCCTCCCAGGCCAGGGGTTGGTCCGGGTGCGCTCGGGGAATGCTCTGGACATCGTCGTGGTGATCGGGCCGTCGTGGTAATCGGAATCGAGCAGGCGTCGCTGCCCATGGAGGGGGTGCTGCCCCCTGACCTGCAGGGCACGCTGCTGCGCATCGGGCCCCGCTCGCCGTGGGCGCAGCGCTCGGGCGAGGCGGCCCTTCCGCCGGATCCCGCGGCCGGGCCGGACGGTCCCGGTGGCGCCGACGGACCGGGCGGATTGGACGGAGCCGAGCCCGGCCTTCCGATGGGCGCCATCCACGCCGTGGAGTTCCGCGACGGCATCGCCGTGTCGTACCGCTGGGGCGAGTCCGATGCCGACGCCAGGGTTTTCTGGCAGGCCGGGTCGGTGCTGGCGTTGCCCGAGACCGGTCTGCCCTCGCAGTACTCCCGCCTCCTCGAGCCGCAGGAGTTCGCCGGCGGGCTGTCCGTGCCCATCGCGTCGCACGTGCCCCGGGTGGCGGCCGACGGGAGCCGGGTCTTGTTCTCCGTCGACGACCGTGCGGGGGCCGACGCCACGGCCTCGGGCCTCGGTGCGAACGGTGACGAGGCCCAGGGCATCTGGCTGCGCATCGGTGAATGGGACGCCCGCGGCGCGCTGCGGGGTGCGCAGGCCGTCGAGCTCGAACGGGCCACGTGGCAGCACGACGTGGCGGTGACCTCGAGGCACGTGGTGTTCATCGAGTCGCCGACCACGCGCCTGGCGCCACCCCACCGACGCCCCGGTCCCGTTCACGTGGGTGCCGGGCGCCGAGGCGTGGCTAGGCGTCGTCCCCCGCGGCGGCGACGGGACCGGGGTGCGCTGGTTCCGCCTCGACCCGTGCCTGGTCACCCACGTGCTCGGCGCGTGGGAGGACGAGGGCACCGGCGAGATCGTCCTGTACGTCTGCCGCTACGACGCGCTCGAGGCGGGCCGGCCCACCAATCCGGCCCTCTCGGTCGTCGGGCCCGCCGGCGTCGGGCTGACGTCCATCGGGGGCAGCCTCGCCGTCCTCGAACGATGGCGCCTGGTCGGCGACCGGGTGGAGCGCACACAGGTCGACGACCGGTTCGTGGAGTATCCCCGCCGGGACGCCGTGTTGGAGGGTGCGCCGTTCCGTTACGGCTACGCGGTCGAGGAGGAATGGGCGGACACGGCCCCCACCGTCGACCCGTGGCGCAACGCCGGCGTGGACCGCCACACCGTGCTCGACCGGGGCTGCGCTGCGTGGGGGCTCCTGAAGTTCGACCTGTCGCGTGACGAGGTGGTGGCGTGGCACCCCGGGCCCGGACGCCGGCCGAGCGAACCGCTGTTCGCGCGGTCGGTCGACGGGCACAGCGACGACGAAGGCTGGCTGTTGAGCGTCGTCGACGACGCCAACCGGGGCGCCAGCGACATCTACGTCCTCGACGCCTCCTCCATGGGGCGACGCGGCCCCGAGGCGGTGATCCACCTGCCGGTCCGCCTCCCGCTGCGCAGCCACGGGGAGTGGGTGCCGGCGGACCGGTATCGCTGAGCCGGGTCGCCGACGTCGTCGGCGTGGGCGACGGTGCGGCGCGCGCCGCGGCCCGGACGGCGACCGTTCTCCGCCGACATGACACCTTCCACAATGCGAGAGGGGCCACGGCCCGATTCGGTCTCCCGGCGCACCGACCAGCTGGTGGGCAGTGTGATCCAGCACCACCGGGCCATCTCGGCGCACCACAGCCAGCTGCTGGCGGCCGTGGTCGAACTGGACCGCCGCAAGGCGTGGCGCGTCGACGGCGCGACGTCCATGGTCGCCTGGCTGGTGCAGCAGTGCGGCGTGGCGGCCGCCACGGCGCGCGAGTGGGTGACGGCGGCGGCGAAGTTGGCCGAACTGCCGAAGATCTCCGACGCGCTGGCCCAGGGGAAGCTCTCCTTCGACCAGGTCAAGCCGCTCGTCGAGGTGGCCAAGCCGGCGACCGACGCCCAGCTCGCCGAGCAGGCGACGCACTGGTCGGCCAAGCAGGTGCGCGAGCTGGCGATCGCCGCCCGCCAACAGTCCGACGGGCAGGCGACAGGCTTCTACGCTAGGCGGTTCCTGCGCTTCGACGATCGCCGGCGCATGCTCACGGGCATCCTGCCGGCGGAGCACTACGCCACGGTGAAGGGCTCGCTCGTCGCCCGGGCCAGCCGGAGGCTGAAGGACCGGGCGCCGTTCGACCAGAGAATGGCGGACGCGTTGGTCGCGCTGTGCAAGCGGGACGTCGCGGACAAGACGACGGAGCATGACGAGGTGCAGAGGGCGGGCGGCATGCGGCGCAACCGGCCCACCGTGGTCGTGCACGCCGACCTGAGCTTCCTCGCCGGCGGCGAGGGTGGCGCCGAGCTCGATGTGCTCGGGCCCCTGTCGCGGGAGGTGGCCCGCCGGCTCGCCTGCGACGCCAAGGTCCTGGTGTCGGCGGACGGGCCCAACGGGCAGAGCCTCAACCTGGGCCGGACCCGCCGCGATCCCTCCGACGCCCAACGCATTGAGATCCGGCGCCGCGACAAGGGATGTCGCTTCCCGGGCTGCACGCACACCGAGTTCACCGACGTGCACCACGTGGCGCACTGGACGAGCGGCGGTCCGACCGACATGGCCAACCTCGTGGAACTTTGCGACCAGCACCATCGCTTCGTGCACGAGATGGGCTGGAAGCTGTCGGGTGACGCCAACGTCGAGCTGACCTTCAGGAGCCCGACCGGAAGGTTGACGACCTCGACGCCGTCACCCGCCTTGAGGGGCGCAGCGCGAGACGGACCGCCTGGTTGATCGCTTCGTGCACGGCGACGTTCTGTGGCCGCGGCGGGACGCGCACCCGGACGAGCGCAGGCGACGCCGGGGCCGCGTCGAGCGCAGGCGCGAGCTCGGACAGCTTGGTGACCTCCTCGACGGCGAGGCCGAACCCGCGCGCCACCGCGCCCACGTCGCTGGTGGGCGGCGTGCCGAACAGTGGCTCGAACTGGTCGGCCCGCAGCGTCGCCGCCTGCGGAAGGAACGAGAAGATCCCCCCACCGTGGTTGTCGACCACCACGAACGTGCACGGCACCTCGGGCACGTTGACCAGTCCGGACACGTCGTGCAGAAAGGCGAGATCCCCCAGGAGGGCCAACGTACGGCGTGACCCTTCGGACGACGCGACCCCGAGCGCGGTGGAGACGATGCCGTCGATGCCGTTCGCCCCCCGGTTCGCCCGCACCACCGGGGGCGAGCGGAGCGCGCCGCCGTACCACTCGAGATCGCGGATGGGCATGGAGGCGGAGACGAAGATCGACGCTTCAGCCGCGGCGGCGTAGCGGTACAGCGCCCGGGCCACCTGGGGCTCGTTGAGGTCCGTCGACAGCACGTGGTCGATGGCCTCCTGGGCGCGCGCCTCCATCGCGCGCCACCCGGAGATCCACGCGGGGTCGGTCGCCGGTCCGGCTCCCTCCGCCATCGCGGTCAGCCAGGCGTCGGCGTCTTCGTGGACGAACTCGGTGGCCACCCTCAGTGGGTCGGGCCGTTGGCGCCACGGGTCGACCACCACGACCCTCGCCCCGGCGGCGGCGGCCTCGGTCACGTAGACGCCGAGCGCCTTGGAGAGCCAGGGTGCGCCGAGCTGGACCACCACCTCGGGCAGGGCCGGGCGCGTGCGCACGATGGCGTCGGCCGCCGCGATCGTCCCCTCGGCGCGACAACGCGACAGCGGATCGGCGAGCACGGGCCAGCCCAGCTTGCTTGCGAGCTCGAGCACCAGCCGGGGATCGGCGGCGCCGAAGGACCGGCCTCCCACCACGAACATGCCTCGACCCTCGAGCGGACGGATGGAGGCCGGCGTGGCCGACCGGCGCTCGGCGGGCACGACCTGGTCGATGTCGCGCGGGGGCAACGCGTCGGGGGCGTCGGTCAGCGGCTCGCGAAAGGCCAGGTTCAGGTGCACCGGCCCCGGTCCGCCCGGGCCGTCCACCGACTCGGCGAAGGCGCGCGCCGCCAGCGGACGCCACGTCGCCTCCTGGCCGGCGGCCGGTACCCCGGGGTCGGCCCACCAACGCGCCTCCACCGCGAAGAGCGCCGTCCTGCTCGATCGTCTGCGACGCACCCGTGTGGTGGAGCTCGGGCGGTCGGTCCGCCGTGCAGACAATCAGGGGCACGCGCCCGTGGTGGGCCTCGACCACCGCCGGGTGCAGCTCGGCGCCGCCGTCCCGCTCGTGACGCAGACGACGACCGGACGCACGCGTGGCCTGGGCCAGGCCGAGGGCGTAGAAGGCGGCGCTGCGCTCGTCGAGGCGGACGTGGGTGCGCAGGCGCTGCCGCCAACGGCAGGGCGAGCGGCGTCGAGCGCGAGCCGGGGCACACCACGGCGTCGGTCACACCCAGCTGCGCCCACTCGTCGACCAGGGTGGCGCTGAAGGTGGCCTGTACGCTCACGCGGCGTGGCCCTCCATGTCGAGGTGCGGGGATCGGGGCCACCGGTGGTGCTGCTGCACGGCTTCACCCAAACGGGCCGGCTGTGGGGTCGCTTCGGCGAGCATCTGGCCGAATCGTTCACCCTGGTGGCCCTCGATCTGCCCGGTCACGGAGGCTCGGACGCCGTCCGGGCCGATCTGCCCGACGACGGCCCACCTGGTGGCCGACGCCGCTCGGGACGCCGTCGGGAACGCGCCGTGCGCCGTCCTCGGGTACTCCCTGGGGGCCCGGGTGGCGTTGCACGTCCTGGCCCAGGGCGGCCTGCCCGTGCGCCGGTGCCGTCCTGATCGGCGCGACCGGGAGGGATCGAAGACCGCCGCGCTCGGGCCGAGCGGCGTCGGGCGGACGACGCTCGGGCCGACGAGCTCGAGGCTTCGGGTGACCTCGTGGCCTTCCTCGACTCGTGGCTGCGCGGCCCGCTGTTCGAGCGCTCGGCGACGAGGCCGACCGCGACGAGCGACTGCGCAACAGCGCCGGCCGGACTGGCCTCGAGCCTGCGTCTGTGCGGCACCGGGACCCAGGAACCACTGTGGGACGCGGTGCGCTCTTTTCCGTGCCCCCTCCTGGCCCTGGCCGGGACCGACGACACGCGGTTCGCCGCGCACGCCCTCCGCTTGGCGCGTCTCGCCCCGTCCGGTGTCGCGTCGCTTGGTTCCGGCCGGCGGGCACGCCGTGCACCTGGCCCAACCGGATCACGCGGGACGAATCGTGGAGCACTGGCTCCGTGCCGTCGACCCGTCCTCGGCCGGCTGAATCCTCACACCAGCAAGCCGATGGTGAGCAGGACGCCCACCGCGATCTGCAGACGGGCCGTCGCACCGAGCATCGGCAGGAGGCGGCGGGCCTCGCGGTCACTGAGGGCCAACCGGATCGGGAGGATGGCGAGTGGTGTCGCCACCAGCGCGAGCAGCGCCCAGGGCCGGTAGCCGTAGAGCACCCCGACGGACACCGCAGCCGCCATCAGCGTGTAGCAGTACAGCAGGCCCGCCCGGCGGCGGCCGAGCCGGACGGCGAGGGTGCGCTTGGTCGACTCGGTGTCCGTCTCGATGTCGCGCAGGTTGTTCGCCTGGAGCAGCGCCGCCGCCAAGAGCCCGACGGGCACGCCGGCCCAGAGCGCGAACCCCCAGTCGTAGTCGTACGAGAAAGGGTGGCCCTGGAACGTCGAGAGAAACGGCGCGTGCTGGACATAGGCGGAGCCCGCCGTGGCGACCAGACCGAAAAAGACGAAGACGAAGAGCTCGCCGAAGCCGTAGTAGCCGTACGGTTTCGGGCCCCCCGGTATAGGCCCAACCCGCCACGAAGCAGATGATCCCCAGTGGGACGAACCACCAGGTGACGCGCGCCGCCAGGATCGAGCCCGGCGACGGCGGCGACCCCGAAGGCGCCGGCGGCGGCGATCTTGACCTGCCGGACCGTCGCCA
>CAWDVF010000005.1:0-378282 GCA_963805665.1 uncultured Acidimicrobiaceae bacterium
AAACCGCCTCGAGGTCCTCGGCCTGATCGCCGCTAGTGCGCACCATGATCGTGGCCAGGTTGTGGCAAATAACGCCGGTTTCTGGCCATGACGACATGGAACCGGGGTGGCGGAAGGCGCCGCGGGGCGGCTGGCGCGGGGCGGTGGGCTGGCTGAGGTGGAAGGGGTGGGGTGGGGGTGGGGGCGAGGAGGTGCGGGTGGGGCCGGGCTGGGTCTGGGACTTCTGCCACCAGGGGGTGGACGAATGGTCCGACTCGGCGCTGCTCGGATGTCTGTGCCCGCCTGGCCGCCCGGATGCTCGGTGCCGGGCGGCGCGGTACGGATAGGTTCGGCCCGGGTTCGCCCGCCGGCGGCGAGGTCGGCAGAGTGCGGCCCGGCGGAGCGCGGCCCGGCGTCGTTGAGGTCGGCGGACTGGACATGGCCGTCCATGAGGTCGACGCCCTGGAAGTGGGCGGCCGCGGTCACGGCGGCCTGCAAAGCGGCACCCGGCTGGCCGACGGGGTGCTGGCCGGGCGCTGGCCGGCGGGGCGCCGGCCGCCCGCGTGGCCGTGCGGCTCGTCCGGGTACGCGCTGGCCTGGACAGCCTGAAGGCCGTGCTGCAGGGACTTGACCCCGGGCAGCTCGAGGTGCGTCCTCTTGGTGAGCAGCTCGAGCTCGTGGACGGTCAGGGCGAGGCCGATCTCGCCGCGCCCGGCGTGGATCGCGGCCAGCCGCCCGGCGTGAATCCCCGCCACCAGCCCGGTGACCTCGAAGATGATGGACAGGCCGAGCTGGAGGGTGTGCACCCGGTGGCCGTCGACCAGGACGCCGACCGCGGGCTGCTGGACCGTGCTGATCCGGTGCGGGGCCAGGCCGACCAGTTCCTTGCTGCCCGGCATGTCCAGCGTGCGCCGGGCGGCCGTGAAGATGTCCCGGTGCTCGCGCCAGCCGGATACGAGGACCTCCATCAGGTCAACCTTGAGCAGGCCGACCGCGGCCACCGCCGCCTCGCGGACGGCGGCTTCCCTGGTCACCCGCGGCAGCCGCTCGAAGGCTCGGGCCATGGTCCGGCCCGCCGACATGACATGCCTGGTCATCGCCTCATGAGCGTTCTCGGACGAACCGAAGAGCAGATTGGCTGCGGTGATCACGCCATCCGGCCGAGGTCGTCATGCGTCGATCTCCTCGAGGGTCGTGATGATGGCGGCCGGGGAGGGGCTCGAGGCGTACCACGTACGTCTCCGGCAGGAAGACCTCATGGGAGGCACCCTCGTGGAGACGCTCCCAGCGGCGCTCGCATGGGAGGCGATCTCGTGCAGGTTCACCGGGCTGGGCGGTCCCATCTCGGGCACCGCCCGGACGTCCGCGGGCGGTGCCGCAGGCGGGCGCTTCCGCGAGCGCTTGCGCAGCCGTCGCGCGGTCAGGGCCCCGGCCGCGGCGATGGCCACTGCGGCCACGGCGGCCAGCGAGACGATGACCGGCTTGGGGACCTTGCTCGTCGCTGAGGTCAGGACCGCCGTCGCGAGGGGCTGGGCGGACGCCTCGCCGGATGCGCCGCTCACCGTCCCGCTGGCGTCGACCGCGGTCACCACGAAGTAGTAGGTGGTGCCGTTGGTCAGGCCGGTCACCGTGGCATTCGTGCCGGTGGTGCTGGTGACCGGGGTACCCAGGGTGAAGCCGGAACTGGTTCCCTCGTACACGTGGTAGCTGGCCGGCGACGCGCCGCCGGCCGAGGCGGGCGCGGTCCACGACAGGCCCACCTCGCCGTTACCCGGTCTCGCGGTCAGCCCGGTCGGCGCTCCCGGCGATCCGGTTGCCGTGGCTCCGCCGGCCCAGACGCCGAGGCCTGTCCGCTGGCTGACGCGCTCGCCGAGGCGCTGGCCGACGCGGACGCCGAGGCCGAGGCGCTGGTCGCCTTCGGGGTCGCCGACGCCTCGCCGGACTTCCTGCCCTGGAGCTTCGCCTTGTTGACCGCGGCCACGGTGAAGTAATAGGTGGTGCCGTTGGTCAGGCCGGTCACCGTGAAGCTGGTACCGGCGACCAGGCTCCCGTTGACGGGCGTGCCGGATTCCCCGCCGGGGCCGGTTCCCCGGTATACCTCGTAGCCGCTGATGCCGGTGCCGCCGCCGGACCCGGGCGCCTTCCAGGACAGCGTGACCTGGCCGTTGCCGGGGCTCGCGGTCAGTCCGTTCGGTGCTCCGGGTTTGGTGACCGCGGCCGTCGGGGTGGCCGACGCGGCACCCGAGGCGGGACCCTCGCCGGCCTTGTTGACCGCGGTCACCCTGAAGGAGTACGTGGTCCCGTTGGCGAGGTTCTTCACGGTCGTGCCGGTGCCGGCGACGCTGGCCACCGGTTTCTTGCTGCTTCCCTGGTAGATGCGGTAGCCGGTGATCACGGCGCCGCTGTCGGAGCCCGGCGCCTTCCACGACAGGCTCACCTGGGCGTTGCCCGCGGCCGCGGTCAGCCCGCTGGGCGCCCCCGGCGCGGTGACCGGGGCCACCGGGGTGGCAGAGGCCTCGGCCGAGGCCGCGCTGTGCAGGTTGGCGTCGTTGACCGCATCGGCCCTGAAGTAGTAGGTGGACCCGTTGGTCAGCCCGGTCACCGTGTAGCTGGTGCCGCCGATCAGGCCGCCGTTGACCGGGCTCGCCGACTCGCCGCCGGAACTTCTGCCCATATAGACGTCGTAGCCGATGATGGCCGCGCCGCCATCGGAGGCGGGCGGGCGCCGGACAGGGTCACCTGGCCATTGCCTCCGGTCGCAGTCAGCCCGGTGGGCGGGCCCGGGTTCAGTATCCGGGCCTGCGGCTCGTGCACGGCGGTCAGGACGACGGACACGCTGGGCCCGGCCAGGACGGTCACGCTACTGGCCGCCGGCGCCCCGCGGGCCAGCATCACAGGCCGCCGGCCAGCACGGCGGCCAGGCCGGTTCCCGCCACCGTCGTCAGCCACCGCCTGCCGGGGGCGGCCGTCCGGGCGCGCCGGGTCGCCGACTGTCCGGGGACGGCAGCCGGACGGCGCCTCCTAGCGAGGCGGAAGGGACTCATGAGGACTCCAGGCGGCGTGGCAACCCGCTGCCAAGAAGACTAAGGGCGAAACTCCTGCCACGGATATATCTCAGCAGATCGGCAACCATTTCGGTTCGCTCCTGAGGTTCCCGGTACCATCGGGCGGCGTCGTCGTGAACCAGAGCACGCCCGGGTGCCCGGTGATACAGGCTTCCGCGGACCGAGGCAGGTCAGCCGACGCGGCTGGCCGGGATGCGGGCCAGGATCACCGTGATGTCGTCTTCGCAGCGCCCGGCGAGGGACGTGATCAGGGCGTCGCAGGTGGCTTCCAGATGCCCGTGCTCGCGGGCCAGGATCGATCGCATCGCGAGGATGCCCTGGTCGAAGGAGCGGGTCCGGCTTTCCACCAGCCCGTCGGTGTACAGGGCCAGGACGGCGCCCGGCGGGAGCTTGATGCGGGCCTGGCCGTAGATGGCCGGGCCGAGCCCCAGCGACTGGCCCGCGGGCAGTTCGGGGACCCGGGTGGTGCCGTCGGGCAGGGCCAGGATGGGCGGAAGGTGACCGGCCCCGGCCAGGGTGCAGGAGTGACCGTCCGCGTCGACCACCGCGTAGGCGCAGGTGGCAAGCGTGAACCGCTGCAAGGTCGCGGTCACGCGGTTCAGCCGCTGCAGCAGGTCGGCAGGCTCGAGGTCCAGGTCGGCCAGGGCGTGGGCGGCCGCGCGCAGCTGGGCCATCACGGCGGCGGCCTCCGGCCCGTGGCCCATGACGTCGCCGACGACGAGGCCGGTCCGGTGGCCGCCCAGCGGGATGATGTCGTACCAGTCGCCGCCGATGACGTGACCCGCGGCCGGCAGGCACCGGCCGGCGATCTCCAGCCCGGACGGCACCGGCGGCTCGGCGGCCAGCAGGCCACGCTGCAGCGCGTCGGCGATCGAGCGGTGCCGCATCAGCGTCAGCGCGTTGACGATCGCCGTTCCGGCCTGGGCCCCCAGCCGGACGGCGGTCGCGGTGTCGCGCCGGCTGAACGCGGGTGCGCCCGGGTCGCGCGCGAACGCCAGCAGCCCGACGATCGTGTCGCGCGCGGTCAGCGGGACCGCCAGGAACGAGCTGCAGCCGGACACGACCTCGCGGCCGTCCGGCCGGAGCCGCTCCAGCGTCTGGCCGTCGGGCTCGCGGAAGGCCACCGGTCCGCCGATGTGCCGGAGAACCCGGAGCAATTCTGGGCCCTCGTCGGCGTGGCCAGGCGCGACGCCTGAGCGTGCGGCGTTAGCCGCCGTGCGCCGCGAGGGTGAAGCGGCGCTCGGGCGAGGTGCCGCCGCAGGCCAGGTCGGCGGCGATCTCGCCGGTCAGCGGCGCGAACTTGGCGCCGTGGCCCGAGCAGGGCGAGCAGACGATGAAGGGCCCGTACCGGTCGAAGATGAAGTCCTCGTTCGCGGTCGAGGTGTACAGGCAGGTCACCTCGCCCGCGGCGCGGGATCCAGGCCGGGTAGCTGATCCCGGACGAAGCCGCAGGCCCTGTCCCTGGCCGCGGGGCGGACGATCCCGTCGCGGTCATCCCCGGTCGTTACCGGGCCGCCGCCGTGGTGAGCGCCGACCTTGATCGCGCCGGGGACCTCGCCGTCCCGCCCGGCCGGCAGGCCGTACATGACGAGCTCGTCGTAGTAGATGAAGGCCGGCCAGGGGCGCAGCGGAGCCCGCTGGGCAAAGTGAAAGGCATCTTCCTGGGTCACGACCAGCGGCGGCAGCGGCACTTGCCCGCCGAGTAGCGGCTCCAGCCACGCCCCGCGGCGACCACCACGACCGGAGCGCGCCACGACCTGTCCGCCGTGTGCACCGTGGCACTCTCGCCGCCGGCCTCGACGCGCAGGACCGGCGTGCCGTAGCAGACCTGCGCGCCCCGCGCGGTGGCGAGCGCGCGCATCGCGGCCATCGCGCGCTCCGGGTCGATCACCCCGCCGTCCGGATGGAACATGACCGGGTCGGGGCCGAACGAGATGCCAGGCCATCGTTCGGCCGCCGCCCCGGCCGTCATCAGCTCCGCGGGCACGCCGAACCCGGTCAGGATCTCGTACATCTTCTCCTGCTCGCGGGCCGGCCCGTAGTCGACCGCGCCGGTGGTAGTCACGAACTCCTCGCCCGCCTCGTCGGCTAGCCGCCGCCACAGCACCTGGGCCTGCCCGGTCAGCCGCACGTAGAGCGGATCGGGGTAGGCACGCCGGAAGATCCGGGCGCTGCCGTGCGAGCTGCCGTGCCGGTGCCTGGGCTGGAACGCCTCCAGCAACACCACCGAGCGCCCCCGGCCGGCCAGGGCCCACGCCGCGGCCGACCCGGCCAGCCCGGCGCCGATGACAACCACGTCCGCTTGTTCCGCGCGCATGGCCCTACCGTAACTGCGGCCAGTCGGCACTCCGGCCCAGCATCGCGACGATCTGGTCGAGCAGGCCTGCCTGCGCGGAGACCGGGAGGCCGGGCGCGAACGGCGCTCCGTCGCGTGTCCGCGCCTTCCCATCCGGGACTGCCTGCGCGACCAGCAGCGCCGCGGCCAGCACGTCGGCCTCCGGCTGGTAGGCCAGGCCGAGCGAGCGCGCCACGTCCCAGCGTGCACCAGGTAGTCGATGAAGTGGAAGCTGGAAACGCACCTCCTGCGCTTATAATATGTCTATGGCACCGGCCTCTTGGACGGCGTGCGCGGCCTCGAGGAGCGACGTGCCGCGGGTCACGGTGTCCTCGGTGACCACGACCTTGTCCCCGGGCTCGAGCGCGCCGGCGATGCGACCGGCCGCCCCGTGGTCCTTGGCCTCCTTGCGCACGCTGAACGCCTGAGGTCCCGCCCGCGGGTGGCGGCCACCGCGGCGATGCCGAAGGCCACCGGGTCGGCTCCCATCGTCAGTCCCCCGATGGCCGTCGCCTCGGGCGGGATGACCGAGAGCACGGCGTCGGCCACCAGCAGCATGGCCTCGGGCCGGCAGACCGTCTGCTTGGAGTCGATGAACCAGCTGCTCTTGCGGCCCGACTTGAGCGTGAAGTCCCCGGTCTTCACCGAATGCTCGAGCAGGTGCCGCACGCAGGTCGGGGTACGGCGCCGTCGCCGTCACGTGAAGCGCACGCCCGCACCGGCCACGACCTCGCCGATGACGTCGCCCGGGTGTCCCGCCGCCGCCAAGGCCGAGAGCACGCCGTCGACGGCGCCGGCGTCCACGACCAGGACCATGCCGATGCCGAGGTTGAAGACCCGGGCCATCTCGTCTCGTCGATCGCACCCAGACGCTGGATCTCGCCGAAGATCCGCGGCACCTCCCACGACGCCACGCCGACCACGGCGTCGGCTCCGTCGGGCAGCACGCGCGGCAGGTTGCCGGCGATGCCGCCGCCGGTGATGTGGGCGACGGCGTGCACCGCCGACCCGGTCGCCGCAGCGGCGGCAGCACGGCCGGCGCGTAGATCGACCGACGGCCGCAGCAGCTCGTCGGCGACGGTGAGCAGCCGCACCGCGCCCAGGCCGGGTCGTCGAGGTCGAGCGGCCGGCCGCGCTCGAGCAGCACGCGGCGGGCCAGGGAGTAGCCGTTGGAGCGCAGGCCCGGCGACGGCAGCCCGATGAGCACGTCGCCGGCCCGGACCGCGCTCGGGTCCGATGATGGCGCTCGTCGCTCGACGACCCCGACCGCGAAGCCGACCAGGTCGAACTCGCCGGGCTCCATGACGCCCGGGATGCTCGGCCATCTCGCCGCCGATCAGGGCGCAGCCGGCCTGGCGGCAGCCCTCGGCCACGCCCTCCACCAGCTGTCGCGATGTGATCGGGGTCGAGCTGGCCGATCGCGATGTAGTCGAGGAAGAACAGCGGCTCGGCGCCCTGGCAGACCAGGTCGTCGACGCACATGGCCACCAGGTCGATGCCGATGGTGTCGTAGCGCCCGGCGGCCTGGGCGACCACCAGCTTGGTGCCCACCCCGTCGGTGGACGCGACCAGCACGGGCTGGCGAAACGGGCGACGTCGAGCGCGAACAGGCCACCGAACCCGCCGATCGCCAGCCACCATCGACGCCGATCGCTCGACCGCCGGCGTCCCCGGCGGCGATGTCGACGCCGGCGGCCGCGTAGGTGTCGCCGCCGCCTTCACCCACGACGGTCAGACCCCGGGCAGCGCAGCTTGGTGCGCCATCGGCGGCCGCTCGGGCCGCCCGTGGCGCACGGTCGTGGCCCAGGCTCGGGACCGGCGCCGGGTAGTCGCCGGTGAGGCAGGCGTCGCAGAACCCGCCGTCCGGCCCCGATGGCCGCCTTCAGGCGCTCGAGCTGAGGTAGGCCAGGGAGTCGACGCCCAGGATCGCGGATCTCGTCGACCGTGAGGTTGGCGGCGAGCAGCTCCTCGGCGACGCCGGTGTCGATGCCGTAGAAGCAGGGCCAGCGGTAGGGCGGCGAGGAGATCCGCAGGTGGACCTCGGCCGCGCCGGCCTCGCGGAGCATCTTGACGACCGCGCTGCGTGGTGCCCCGCACGATCGAGTCGTCGACCACGACGAGCCGCTTGCCGGCGATGTTGTCGCGCAGCGGGTTGAGCTTGCGGCGCACCGCGTCGGCCCGCAGCTCCTGGTCGGGGGCGATGAACGTGCGGCCGATGTAGCGGTTCTTGACCAGGCCCTGGCCGTAGGGGATGCCGCTGGCGCGGGCGAAGCCCTCGGCCGCCGGCACGCCCGACTCGGGCACGCCCATCACCATGTCGGCGTCGACGGGCGCCTGCTCCGCCAGCAGCTCGCCCATGCGGCAGCGCGCCTCGTGCACCTCTGGCCGTAGAGGCGGCTGTCGGGGCGGGCGAAGTAGACGAACTCGAAGAGGCAGAGCTTCGGGTCGACGCTCGCGTAGCCGGGGATCGTCCAGCTGTGGGGACCGTCCTCGTCGATGACGACCATCTCGCCGGGCTCGACCTCGCGGACGAAGTGGGCGCCGACGACGTCGAGCGCGGGCGTCTCCGAGGCCAGCACCCATCCGCCGCGGGTCGAGCCGGCCGAGGCAGAGCGGACGGAAGCCGTTCGGATCGCGGACGCCGATGAGCCGCTCGGGCTCATGAGCACGAACGAGAACGCGCCTTCGAGTCGGGCAGGACCACTTCGAGCGCGGTCGACCAGGTCTCTCGCGTCTCGGGGAACGAACGGGCCAGCAGCTCGGCCACCAGGTCGCTGTCGCTCGCGACGGTCCCGGGCAGCATCCCGACCTCCTCGGCCAGCTCCTCGGTGTTGGTCAGGTTGCCGTTGTGGCCGAGGGCGAAGCCGGCGCGGCCGACGGCCCGGTAGACCGGCTGGGCGTTGCGCCCAGTCCGACGACCCGTGCGTCGAGTAGCGGGTGTGGCCGACGGCCAGGTGCCCGTCCAGGCCCGCGAGGGTGCGCTCGTCGAACACGTTGGAGACGAGGCCCATGTCCTTGACGACGGTGATGGTGTCGCCGTCGCTGACGGCCATGCCGGCCGACTCCTGGCCCCGGTGCTGCAGGGCGTAGAGGCCGACGTAGGTCAGGTGGGCGACCGGCTGGCCGGGGGCGTAGACCCCGAAGACACCGCACGCTTCCTTCACGCGCCGTCCATTCTCGCACAGCGCGGTGGCGTCACGATTCGCCCAACGCCTTGGTGAGGTTCCCCTCGAACGCCTCCCGGACCGCCGTCAGCGGGAGATCCACCAGGTCACCGAGCACGAGACGGTCACCCTCGGCCCGTCCGAGCACCGAGGCGCCCACGCCGGCGGCTGCCGCCCGGGCCCTCAGCTCGTCCGGACGCGCGGTGGCGACCACGAAGCGCGACGGCAGCTCGGTGAAGAGCTCGGCGGGGCCACCAGCCACCTCGAGCACGCCGCCGATCGCGGACTGGGCCGCCATCTCGGCGGCGGCGACAGCCAGGCCGCCGCCCGACACGTCGTGCACCGCGTGGATGAGGTCGTCGCCGCCTCCCGCCACCTGGGCGGCCACCAGGGTCGTGACGAAGGCACAGGTGGCGCCGTGCGCGGCGAGGTCGACGGCGGGCACTGTGCCGGTGCGATGGTCACGACATGGGTGGCCCAGCGCGTGCCGTCCAGGGGGAAGGAGCCGTCGGGAGCCGGCGGGCACCGACGAGGACGAGCGCGTCCCCTTCCGCCCACATCACGCCGGGGGGCGCCGCGTGCAGCTCGTCGACCAGGCCGAGCACGCCGACGACCGGCGTCGGGTCGATGTCGGCGCCCCCGCTCTCGTTGTAGAGGCTGACGTTGCCGCCGATGACCGGGATGCCGAAGGCGCCCGGCACGCCTCGGCCATGCCGTCGATCGCCTCGGACAGCTGCCACATCACCTCGGGGTGCTCGGGGTTGCCGAAGTTGAGGCAGTTGACGACGGCCAGCGGGCGGGCGCCGACGCAGGCCAGGTTGAGCGACCGACTCGGCCACGACGAGCGCCGTGCCGCCGCCGCGGGTCGAGCGCGCACCAGCGGTGGTTGCCGTCGGTCGTGAGGGCCAGGCCCCGGCCGCGTGTCGACGCCGGCAGGCCGGGTGCTTGCAGGCGCAGCACGGCGGCGTCGCCGCCCGGCCCGACCACGGTGTTCAGGAACAGCTGGTGGTCGTACTGGCGGCAGACCCAGCGACGTGTCGAGCCAGCATGGCCGAGCAGGTCGGTCGCCGCACGTCGGTCCGGCGCCGGCGCCGGGTCGCCGGCGTGCGGCGTCGAGGCGGCCGGCGCCGTGCCGGGGCCGGTCGTAGAGCGGCGCGTCCTCGTGCAGCGACGGCGGCCGGCACGTCGGCCAGCACCGGCGCCGTCGAGCCCGTCGCGGATGCGCAGGCATCCGCCGCCGGCCGGTCCGGTCGGTGACCGTGCCGACGACCGTCGCCCGCACCTCCCAGCGCGGCGCAGATGGCGAGCACCTCGTCGAGGTCCTCGGGCGTGACGATGGCCAGCATCCGCTCCTGGCTCTCGCTCGTCATCATCTCGAACGGCTCCATGCCCGGCTCGCGGCGCGGGACGGCCGGCGACGTCGACGTCCATGCCCACGCCGCCCCGGCCGGCCGTCTCGCTGGTGGCGCAGGTGAGGCCGGCGCCGCCGAGGTCCTGGATGCCGACGACGAGGCCGGCGTCGAGCAGCGTCGAGGCACGCCTCGATCAGCCGCTTCTCCTCGAACGGGTCGCCGACCTGCACGCTCGGCCGCTTGGCCGTCGTCGCGCCGCGTCGTCGCCGCCGAAGCCGGCCGAGGCCAGCACGCTGACGCCGCCGATGCCGTCGCGCCCGGTGGTCGAGCCGAGCAGCACGGCCAGGTTGCCCGCGCCCGACGCCTGCCCGAGCACCAGCCGGTCGGTCGGGCAGCACGCCCGAGGCAGAGCACGTTGACCAGCGGGTTGTCGGCGTAGCAGTCTCGTCGAAGACGACCTCGCCGCCGACGGTCGGGCACGCCGACCGAGTTGCCGTAGCCGGAGATGCCGCTGACCACGCCCTTCGACGATCCAGCGGCTGCGGGCGTCGTCGAGCGGGCCGAAGCGCAAGCGGGTCCATGAGCGCGATGGGCCGGGCGCCCATGGTGAAGATGTCGCGCAGGATGCCGCCGACCCCGGTGGCCGCGCCCTGGTAGGGCTCGATGGCCGACGGGTGGTTGTGGCTCTCGATGCGGATGGCGACGGCGATGCCGTCGCCGACGTCGATCACGCCGGCGTTCTCGCCCGGCCCGACCAGCACCCGCGGCGCCCTCGGTCGGCAGGCGGCGCGAGGTGGATGCGGGACGACTTGTAGGAGCAGTGCTCGGACCACATCACCGCGTACATGGCCAGCTCGAGGTGGTTGGGCGGCCGGCCGAGGATCTTGCCGATGGCGTCGGCCTCGTCGTCGGTCAGGCCGAGCGCCCGGTGCAACGACTCCTCGGCGGGAGCGTGTTCCGACGCCGTCGCCTCGGCCGAGGAACCATGATGCCTCAGATGAGCCGCACGAGCGGTTCCACCATTCGGGCCGTGCCACGGCCGCCTGGACGGCCCGGGGCAGAACGGAGCGGCCGCCTTCCCTGAAATGGCGGTTCTCAGATCACGATCTCCAGGATGTGCAATCGCCGGAATGCCTGAATCAGTCGCGCACGGACCGAATGCCGTCGGAGAAGTGCGCCGTTTGACCGATATGCGCCCGCTCGATGCGCCACAATGGCCGATGCCAAGGGAAAAACTCCGGCTCCTCGCAAGCCCATGAGCACCGGCCACAAGGCGGCGCTGGCCGTGGGCGCGCGAGAGTGCACCGTCCGCCACTACCTCGAGGCGCTCGAGACCTCACAAGCCCAAGCGGGGCCGCAAGCGCACGCCCGGCGTCCATCGACACGCGGCTCGGCAGCCATCGAGTCGCAGCTGGCCGCGGCCGACCCCCTGACCCGGCTCCACCTCGTCCAGGAGCAGATGGACCTGCTCGACGAGCGCTCACGGGTCGACCAGGTCAAGGACCTGTCCGCGCTCGAGAAGGACTTCATCAAGGCCGCCAAGGCCTACGGCGAGCGCAAGGGCATCACCTACGCCGCGTGGCGGGCGGCCGGCGTGAGCGCCGGCCGTGCTGCAGAAGGCCGGGATCTCGCCGGGCTCGGGCCTGAGTCAGCGCGTCAGGCGGCCGGCGGCGCGCACGTGGCCGCGCCGAGCCAGGGCGCGCAGCAGCACGAGGCCGTCCGTCGGAGCCGAGCAGCGCGTGGCAGGCCCGCTCGGGGTGCGGCATGAGGCCGACGACGTTGCCCGCCTCGTTGCAGATGCCGGCGATGTCGTCGACCGAGCCGTTGGGGTTGTCGACGTAGCGCAGCACGACGCGGTCCTCGTCCCGCAGCTCGGCCAGCGTCTCGTCGTCACAGGTGTAGTTGCCCTCGAAGTGGTTGATCGGGATGACGCAGCTCGTCACCGACCGTCGAGCCCGACGGTGAGCACCGACGCCGTCGAGGTCGACGCCGCAGCCGCGCCGGCTCGCAGAGGAAGCGCAGCCGCCCGTTCTTCTGCAGCGCCCCCGGCAGCAGGCCGGCCTCGGTGAGGACCTGGAAGCCGTTGCAGATGCCGACCACCGGGCCGCCCGGCCGGGCGAAGGCGCCGACCGCGTCCATGACCGGCGAGAAGCGGGCGATGGCGCCGGGACGCAGGTAGTCGCCGTGGGCGAAGCCGCCCGGCAGCACGACGGCGTCGACGCCGCCCGACCGGGCGTCGCCGTGCCAGAGCAGCTCGCCGTCGCCGCCGAGCCGCCTCGACCGCCTCGACCACGTCGTGCTCGCAGTTGGTGCCCGGGAAGAGGACGACGCCGATCGCGCGGCGCCATCGGCTCAGATCGCCTCGAGCTCGAGACGGCTCTCCTCGATCACCGGGTTGGTCAGGAAGCGGTCGGCCAGCTCGTCGCCGTCGGCCCGGGCCGCGCCCTCGTCGGCCGCGTCGACCTCGAAGCGGATGGACCTGCCCGGCCCGCACGTCGGCCACGCCGTCGAAGCCGAGGGCGGGCAGCGCCCGCTCGATGGTGGCGCCCTCGGGATCGGCGATCCCGGGCCGCAACTGCACCTCGACGCGAGCGCCGGAACCTCATGGCCGTCGCACCGTGCCAGTCGTCCAACGAGCGCCCGGTGACTCGCTCGTAGGCGGCGACGTAGCGCTGCCGAGGTGGCGGCGACGCACGTCGGCGGGCAGCGCGGGCGGCGGCGGCGTGCTTGTCCCAGGGTTGCGCGTCCAGCCAGTCGCGCAGCGGCTGCTTGTCGAAGGACGGCGGCGTCGTGCCCGGCCACCACCTGGTCGGCCGGCCAGAAGCCGCGACGAGTCCGGGGTGCAGCACCTCGTCGCACAGGCTGAGCTCGCCGTCGACGAAGCCGAGCTCGAACTTGGTGTCGGCGATGACGATCCCGGCGTCGGCGGCCCGCGCCGCGGCCCGGCGGTACAGCTCGAGGCAGACGGTCCCGCGCCTGCTCGGCCGCCTCGGCGCCGACGAGGTCGACGGCCTGCGTCGAAGGCGATGTTCTCGTCGTGGCCCTCGGTCGCCTTGGTCGACGGGGTGAACATCGGCTCGGGCAGCCGGCTCGGCCAGCTGCAGGCCCGCGGGCAGCGCCATGCCGTGCATGGTGCCCGACTTCTCGTACTCCTCCCAGGCCGAGCCGGACAGGTAGCCCCGCACGATGCACTCGAGGTGGCAGCATCTCGGCCCGGCGGACGAGCATGGCCCGACCCGCCCACTCGGGCGGGAGCGTCAGGCCGCCGAGCTGCCTCTCGATGTCGGCCGGATCGACGGCCACGATGGTGCCGGGCACGACGTCGGCCAGCTCCTCGAACCAGAACGCCGTCATGGCGGTGAGCACCCGGCCCTTGTCCGGGATCGGCTCGGCCATGACCACGTCGAACGCGCTCGACCCGGTCCGACGCCACCATGAGCAGGCGGTCGTCGCCGGCGTCGTAGAGGTCTCGGACCTTGCCCGAGTGGACGCGGGGCAGCGTGGCGGCGTCGCTCACAGCGCGCTCGAGCGCGTCGGCGAAGCGGTCGACGTGCCGCAGCGTCCGCGTCGCAGGTCGAAGGCCTCGTCGAGTTGGCCGGCGCGTCAGCGTGACCTCGGGGTCGGCCTCGAGCACGGCGCGGAAGGCTCGGCGCTCGGACCACGCCAGGCGCGGCGTCGCGCTGGACGATGCGGTAGGCCTCGTCGCGGCGTCAGGCCCGCGGCGACGAGGGCGAGGAGCACCGACTGGCTGAAGACGAGGCCGTAGCGACCCCTCGGTCAGGTTCTCCAGCGCCCGTTCGGGGTGGACGACCAGGCCCTGCGCCAAGCCGGTCGCCTTGCGCAGGACGTAGTAGGCCAGCAGGGACGCGTCGGGCAGCACGACCCGCTCGACCGAGCTGTGGGAGATGTCCCGCTCGTGCCAGAGGGCCACGTCCTCGAGGCCGGCGCCGAGGTAGCCGCGCAGCACCCGGGCCAGCCCGCACAGCCGCTCGCGACAGGATCGGGTTGCGCTTGTGCGGCATGGCCGAGCTGCCCTTCTGGCCGGCCCGAAGGGCTCCTCCACCTCGCCGACCTCGCTGCGGGCCAGGTGGCGGATCTCGGTGCACATCAGCTCGATCGTGGCCCCGACGGAGGCGCAGGCCCAGAGGTACTCGGCGTGGCGGTCGCGGGCGACCACCTGGGTGGCCGGCACCGGGGTGAGGCCGAGCGCGGCGCACACCATGGCCTCGACGGCCGGGTCGATGTTCGAGTACGTGCCGACGGCGCCCGAGAGCTTGCCCACCGCCACCGCCTCGCGGGCGGCCCGCAGGCGCCGGCGGTCGCGATCGGCCTGGAGCGCCCACAGCGCGAACTTGGCACCGAAGGTGGTCGGCTCGGCGTGCATCCCGTGGGTCCGGCCCGTCACCGGCACGTGCATCAGCTCGAGGGCGCGCGCCTTGAGCACGGTGACGAACGCATCGAGGTCGGCCAGGAGCAGGTCGGCCGCCTTGGTGAGCGTGGCGCACAGCGCGGTGTCCACCACGTCCGACGAGGTCAGCCCGTAGTGGATCCAGCGAGCCCGCCGGCGCGCCGATGCGCTCCTGGCACGACGTCGACGAAGGCGGCCACGTCGTGGTCGGTGACCCTCTCGCGCTCGAGCACGTCGGCCACGAACACGTCGTCGACCACGGGCGCCTTGGCCCGGCACGTCGCCGCCTCGTCGGCCGGGACGTCGCCCAGAGCGGCCTGCGCCTCGGTGGCCAACAGCTCGACCTCGAGCCACATGGCGAACCGGGCGGCGTCGGTGAAGAGCGCCGCCATGTCCTCGGGGGAGTAGCGCGGGATCATCGGCTCCTCTCCTGGCCGGCCAGGGCGGACCCGGCCGCCTGGGCGGCGATGTCGTGGCGCAGCACCATCCCCTCCCACTCGATCGGTGCCGCGGCGGCGTACGCGTTGGCCCGGGCCTCTTCGAGTGTGGGGGCGACGGCGGTGACGCCGAGCACCCGTCCGCCGGCCGTGTGGAAGGGGCCACCGGCGTTGTGGCGTCCCGTGCCGGCGTGGAAGACCGTGGCGCCTTCGACGTCGGCGACGGACTGGCCGGAGGGCGAGAGGCCCTCGATGGGGTCGCCGATCCGGGGGCTCTCGGGGTACCCGTGCGCGGCCAGCACGACGCACACCGCGGCGGCATCGGCGAAGGAGGGTGGGGCGACCTCGTCGAGGGCGCCGTTGGCCACCGCGAGGAGCAGCTCGGCAGGTCGGACGCCAGCAGGGGCAGCACGACCTGGGTCTCGGGGTCGCCGAAGCGGACGTTGTACTCGATGACCTTGGGCCCGTCGGGCGTCAGCATGAGCCCGGCGTAGAGCACGCCGCGGTAGTCGATGCCCCGCCGGCGCAGCGCGGCGAGCAGTCGGCATCGACGGCCGGCGTCCATGACAGGCGGTCGACGTCCGTCGCCGGCCACGTGCGGCACCGGCGAGTAGGCGCCCATGCCCCCGGTGTTGGGGCCGGCGTCGCCGTCGCCGACCCGCTTGAAGTCCTGCGCCGGGGCCAGCGGCACGGCGCGGGTGCCGTCGCAGACGGACGAGCAGCGAGCACTCCTCGCCCGTCGAGCCCCTCCTCGATCACGACGCGGCGCCCGGCGTCGCCGAAGGCCGCGCCCGGACAGCTTGGCGGCGACGTCGTCGCGGGCCTCGCTCGAGCGACTCGGTCACGAGCACGCCCTTGCCCGCGGCCAGCCCGTCGGTCTTGACGACGTACGGCCCCGGCAGCGTCTCGAGGAAGGCCAGGGCGTCCGCGGTCTGCAGCGCGTCGAAGGCGGCGAAGCCGGCCGTCGGCACGCCCGCCGTCGCCGAGCGACCTCCTTCATCCACGCCTTCGACCCCTCCAGGCGGGCGCCGTCGGCCCCGGGCCCGAACGACGGCCTTGCCCTGGGCCCGCAGCCGGTCGGCCAGGCCGTCGACGAGCGGCGCCTCGGGCCCGATGACGAACAGGTCGGCCTCGATCTCCTCGATCGGCGGCGTCGGCCACGGTGATCGGCGCGGCCATGCCCGGGTTGCCCGGCGTGACGACCACGTCGGCCGTGCGCGGCCAGCGCGTCGGCCAGCGCGTGCTCGCGCCCCCCGCAGCCGACGACGCAGACCCTCACGACGCGTCGCGCGAAGGCTGGACGAACTGCTCGCGGCCGGGGCCGACGCCGACCAGGCGGATCGGGCACGCCGACCTGCTCGGCGAGGAACGCGACGTAGTCGCGGGCCGCCGGCGGGCAGGTCGCGCCGGCTCGGTGGCCGCGGTGAGGTCGGTGCCGCCAGCCCGGGCAGCTCCTCGTAGACCGGCGTCACCTCGTGGAAGCGTCGACTGGTGGTACGGCAGGTGCGTGTAGCGCATCGCCGTCGGCCTCGTAGGCGACGCACACCTTCACGGTGTCGAACGTGTCGAGCACGTCGAGCTTGGTGAGCGCGACCTCGGACAGCGAGTTGAGCCGCACCGCCTGGCGCAGCATCACCGCGTCGAACCAGCCCGAGCCGGCGCCGGCGGCCGGTGTTGGTGCCGAACTCGTGGCCCCGCTCGACGAGCAGCTCGCCGACGTCGTCGTCCAGCTCGGTCGGGAACGGGCCGGCCCCGACCCGGGTGACGTAGGCCTTGGCGATGCCGATGACCCGGTCGATGTAGCGCGGGCCCGACGCCGGCACCGGTGCAGGCGCCGCCGGCCACCGGGTTCGACGAGGTGACGAACGGGATAGGTGCCGTGGTCGAGGTCGAGGAACGTGGCCTGCGCGCCCTCGAGCAGGACGTGCTGGCCGGCCTCGAGCGCGTCGTGGACCAGGCCGACCGTGTCGGCGATCATCGGCTCGAGCCGCGGGGCGCACTCGTCGAGGTAGTCGGTCGGCGATGTCGTCGGCCGACAGCGGCAGCCGGTTGTAGACCTTGGCCAGGACCGCGTTCTTCTCCTTGAGCACGACGTCGAGCTTCTGGCGGAAGATCTTCGGGTCGAGCAGGTCCTGGACCCGCAGCCCGACCCGGGTCGCCTTGTCGGCGTAGGCCGGGCCGATGCCCCGCTTGGTCGTGCCGAGCTTGTTCTTGCCGAGGTAGCGCTCGGTGACCCGGTCGAGCTCCTGGTGGTACGGCATGATCAGGTGGGCGTTGCCGCTCACCACGAGCCGGCTGGCGTCGACGCCCCGGGCCGTCGAGCATGTCGATCTCGTCGAGCAGCACGCGCGGGGTCGACGACCACGCCGTTGCCGATGACCGGCGTGATGTGGTCGTAGAGGATGCCGCTCGGGACCAGCTGGAGGGCGAAGGCCTCGCCGTCGACCACGATGGTGTGGCCGGCGTTGTGGCCGCCCTGGTAGCGGACGACCAGGTCCATCTCCTTGGCGAGGAGGTCGGTGAACTTGCCCTTGCCCTCGTCGCCCCACTGGGTACCGACGACGACGGTTGCGGGCACGCGTCTCTCCGTTCGCTTCGTCGCTCGGATTACGCACCAGTGTACCGCTCCCGAAATGGGGGTCGTCCCGAGATCAGGGTGGGAACGACCCCTCAACAGGGCGGTTTCGTCCGCGCGGGCCCGGGTATTGGCCGCGGGAGAGGCCGGACCGAACACGCGGTCCCGGAGCTGCCGGGGAGAGGGAGTTTGCCGTGGCGAACGAACTGGAGCACACACGGGTGGCCTTCTTGGTCGCCAACGAGGGCATCGAGCAGGCGGAGCTGCTGCGGCCCTGGCAGGCCGTGACGGACGCCGGGGGGGATCCCCAGCTGGTGGCGCCGCACCCGGGCATGGTCGAGACGATGTGTCACCTCGACCGGGCCGACCGGTTCCCGGTGGACCAGGTGACGGACCGGGCGCAGGCCGAGGAGTTCGACGCCGTGGTGCTGCCGGGCGGCGTGGCCAATTCCGACCGCTTGCGCACCGATGCGGCGGCCGTCGACTTCCTCATGGCCATGTTCGAGGCGGGCAAGCCGCTGGCCGCCATCTGCCACGGGCCGTGGCCCCTCATCGAAGGTGACCTCGTGGCGGGCCGCACGGTCACGTCGTGGCCGAGCATGCAGTCGGATCTGCGCAATGCCGGTGCCTACTGGGTCGACCGCGACGTGGTCGTCTGCCGGCAGGGCATCAACACCATCATCACCAGCCGCGGGCCGGGCGACCTCGCGCCGTTCTGCCGGAGCCTGATCGACGTCTTCGCTCCGGCGGAAGTGCTCGTCTGACCAAAACACGTCCGTTGCCGCCGGTGACGACGACGTGAAAGTCCTTTCCTCAGCCCTTCCTCAGCGGTAAGGTGCCGGCGCCGGGCGGCTTGGCGTGGCCCGGCGCATAGGGGAGGCGGTTGGCGATGAGTACTCGGTCCTGGCAGAGGATGGTGTCGGCGTGCGCCGCGACCTTCGCGTTGAGCGGGGGGCTGGTCGGACTGGCTGCGGTGGGTTCACCAGCCGGCGCCGCGGTAAGTCACACCACTCTCACCGTTTCGCCGACAACCGTTGCGTTCCCGGACACGACACTTGGCGACGCTACCCAGCAACAGTTCAACGTCACGAACAACACAGGCTCGGAACAGACGCTGACATTCTTCGAATCATCAGGTGCGAGTCCGAACGACTTCACGGTATTCCCGGACGGAACCTCTGACTGCCCCGATTTCGACATCGCGACAGGGACCGTGAATCTGGCAGACGGGAACAGCTGTGTGTTCGACATGCTCTTCTTCCCCAGTGCTCTGGGAACTCGGAGCGCAACAATCACGTTGACCGATAACGGCACGGCTGTCGCTGGCACGTCGGTCAACGCAACCGGCGACGGAGCTATCGGCTACTACCAAGTCGCTTCCGACGGCTCCATCGGCGTTGCCGGCGATGCAAACGACTTCGGTGACCTCTCGAGCCAGTCGCTGAACAGCCCCATCGTCGGGATGGCTCAGGTGGGCAACAACGGGGGATATTGGCTGGTCGCCGCCGACGGCGGGATCTTTGGCTTCGGCCCCGACGCCGGTTTCCACGGTTCAGCCGGCGGGCTCCGATTGAACAAGCCGATCGTCGGCATGGCCGCGCCGCCGTCCGAGTCCAGCCTCAACGGGTATTGGCAGGTAGCGACCGACGGCGGCATCTTCTCCTACGGCGACGTCCAGTTCTACGGTTCGACCGGCGGCATGACGCTGAACAAGCCAATCGTCGGCATGGCGAGCACGACCGACGGGGGCGGGTACTGGCTCGTAGCGTCGGACGGCGGCATCTTCGCCTACGGCGACGCCCAGTTCTATGGCTCCACTGGCTCCATCCACCTCAACCAGCCCATCGTGGGCATGGCACCGACACCCGACGACGGTGGTTATTGGTTGGTAGCAGCCGATGGCGGCATCTTCGCCTACGGCGACGCACAATTCTACGGATCGACCGGGTCGCTCCACCTCGATGCAGCCCATCGTCGGCATGGCCGCGATGCCCGATGGCCTGGGGCTACTGGTTTACCGCCACCGACGGCGGTCTCTTCAACTACGGAGATGCGCCGTTCTACGGCAGCGGGCAGCAGCATCGGACTCACTGACGTCGTCGGCATGGCTACCGACGGAGCAGGCGACCGTCCAGGCGCAGCAACGGCGGGGCGCTCCCCTTCCTGCCGCTCATCGGACACCCATGCCTCGAGCTGGCAGTCGCCGCTTCCACGGGGCCAGCTCGAGGTCCACGCCCACTGACCCGCTCAGCGCAGGACGATCCGGTCGTCCTCCACGTCGACGTGCACGGTCGAGCCCTCGAGGTAGCGGCCCTCGAGCAGCGCCAGCGCCAGCGGGTCCTCGATCTGGCGCTGCAGCACGCGGCGCAACGGGCGGGCCCCGTAGTCGGGGTCGTAGCCGGTCTTGGCCAGCCACTGCTCGGCCTCCGGTGACACCTCGAGCGAGAGGCGACGCTCGGCCAGGCGACCACGCAGCCGGCCCAGCTGGATCTCCACGATCACGGCCAGGTCGTCGCGGCTCAGCGGCTTGAAGCGCACGATCTCGTCGATGCGGTTGATGAACTCGGGCTTGAAGTAGTCCGCCGGCTCGCCCTCGAGGTTCGACGTCATGATCAGCACGGTGTTGGTGAAGTCGACCGTGCGGCCCTGGCCGTCGGTCAGGCGCCCGTCCTCGAGCACCTGCAACAGGATGTTGAACACGTCGGGGTGGGCCTTCTCGAGCTCGTCGAGCAGCACGACCGCGTAGGGCCGCCGCCGCACCGCCTCGGTCAGCTGCCCGCCCTCGTCGTAGCCGACGTAGCCCGGCGGCGCACCGACCAGGCGGGACACCGTGTGCTTCTCCATGTACTCGCTCATGTCGATGCGGATCATGGCCCGCTCGTCGTCGAAGAGGAACTCGGCCAGCGCCCGGGCCAGCTCGGTCTTGCCGACGCCGGTCGGCCCCAGGAAGAGGAACGACCCGATCGGCCGGTTGGGGTCGGACAGCCCGGCCCGGCTGCGCCGGATGGCGTTGGCCACGGCGGAGACCGCCTCGTCCTGGCCGACCACCCGCTCGTGCAGCGTCGACTCCAGGCGGACCAGCTTCTGCACCTCGCCCTCCATGAGCCGCGACACCGGCACGCCGGTCCAGCGACTGACCACCTCGGCGATGTCCTCGGCGTCGACCTCTTCCTTCAAGAAGCGCGAGCTCGATCTGCAGCTTGGCCAGGTTCTCGGTGGCCTCGGTGATCCGGCGCTCCAGGTCGGGCAGCTCGCCGTAGCGGATGGCGGCGGCGCCGGCGAGGTCACCGTCGCGCTCGAGGCGCGCCGCCTCCTCCTCCTTGTCGTCTTCTCCTCTTGGAGCTGGCTGATCGCGTTGAGGTAGCTCTTCTCCTGCTCCCAGTGCGCCGTCATGCCGTCGCGCTGCTCGCTCAGGTCGGCCAGCTCGCGCTCCAGCCGCTCGAGGCGCTCCTCCGAGGCGTCGTCGGTCTCCTTCTCCAGCGCCAGCTTCTCGATCTCGAGCTGGCGGATGCGCCGCGTGATCTGGTCGATCTCGGTCGGCATGGAGTCGATCTCGATGCGCAGCTTCGACGCCGCCTCGTCGATCAGGTCGATGGCCTTGTCGGGCAGGAAGCGACCGGTGACGTAGCGGTCCGACAGCACGGCGGCCGCCACCAGCGCGGCGTCCTGGATGCGCACCCCGTGGTGCACCTCGTAGCGCTCCTACAGCCCGCGCAGGATGGCGATGGTGTCCTCGACCGAGGGCTCGCCCACGAAGACCGGCTGGAAGCGCCGCTCGAGGGCGGCGTCCTTCTCGATCGACTTGCGGTACTCGTCGAGCGTGGTGGCGCCGATCAGGCGCAGCTCGCCCCGGGCCAGCATCGGCTTGATCATCTGGCCGGCGTCCATCGCACCCTCGGCCGCGCCGGCGCCGACGATGGTGTGCAGCTCGTCGATGAAGGTGACGATCTCGCCCTCGGCGTCGGTGATCTCCTTGAGCACGGCCTTCAGCCGCTCCTCGAACTCGCCGCGGTACTTGGCCCCGGCCACCATCGAGCCGAGGTCGAGCGCGACGACCCGCTTGCCCTTCAGGCCCTCGGGCACGTCGCCCTCGATGATGCGGTTGGCCAGGCCCTCGACGATGGCCGTCTTGCCCACGCCGGGCTCGCCGATCAGCACCGGGTTGTTCTTGGTGCGGCGCGACAGCACCTGGATGACCCGGCGGATCTCCTCGTCGCGGCCGATGACCGGGTCGAGCTTGCCCGTCGCGGGCCGCCTCGGTCAGGTCCCGGCCGTACTTGGCCAGCGCCTGGTAGGTCTGCTCGGGGTCGGCCGTGGTGACCCGGTGGTTGCCCCGCACGCTCCGCAGCGCGGTCAACAGCGCGTCCTTGGTCACGCCGATCTGGTCGGCCAGGGCCAGCAGGAGGTGCTCGACCGAGACGTAGTCGTCGCCCAGGTCGCGGCGGTTCTGGTCCGCCGCCTCGAGGACGGCGCGGGCGTCGCGCGAGAGCCCCGGCTCGGCGCCGCCGCTGGCCTGGGGCAGGCGCAGGAGCTGGTCGTGCACCTTGCCCGCCAGCACGTCGGGGTCGACCCCGACCTGCCGAGAGCAGCGGGCGCGTCATGGTCTCGGGCTGCTGGAGCAGCGCGTCGAGCAGGTGGGCGGGCGTCACCTCGGGGTTGTTCGACGACGCGGCGTGGCCGGTCGCCGCGCTGAAGGCGGCCTTCGTCTTGTTGGTCCAGCGTTCTGGGTCTATCGCCATCGTGCCGTCCCTTTCGTCCGGTCGTCTCTCGTTCTCATGCCCGGGAGCGGTCGCTTCACCCTTGGTTGCGCCGCCCGGCCCGGTACGGCACCGGCTGACTGGCGCACCGGCACCAGGTCGCGCCGGTACTGGCGGTGCGTCGCCGCGACCGCGTCGAGCGCGGCCGCCCGCACGGCCACGAGCTCGCTCGCGCAGGCGGGCCAGCTCGGCCTCGAGCTCGAGCACCCGGCGCACGCCTTCGAGGTTGAGCCCGGTCGCCGTCAGCTCCTGGATGTGGCGCAGCCGGTCCAGGTCGCGCTCGCAGAAGCGCCGGCTCCCGCCGCCGGTCCGCGCCGGGTCGAGCAGGCCCTTGCGCTCGTAGATGCGCAGCGTCTGCGGGTGCACGCCGGCCAGCTCGGCCGCCACCGAGATCACGTAGACGGCCCGGTTGGCGTCGCGCACCAGTTCGGGTCGGGGCGCATCCGTCACGACTCCACCGTCGTCGCGCGGCGCCGCCTCGGTCACGGCGGCCAGCGCCTCGACCGCCGCCCGCTGCTCGTCGCTCAGCTCGGTCGGCACCACCACCTCGATGGTGACCAGCAGGTCGCCCGGCTTCCCGCCGTTGCGGCCCGAGGCCCCCGGCACCCCGCGCCCGCGCACGCGCAGGACGCGCGCCCGACCGCGTCCCGGCCGGGACCTTGAGGGTGACCTTGCCGTCGAGCGTCGGCACGGTGATGGTCGTGCCCGAGCGCCGCCTCGGGGAAGGTGATCGGCACCGTGAGGGTGAGGTTGCGCCCGGTGCGCGCCGAACACCGGGTGCTGGCCCACGTGCACGACGACGTACAGGTCGCCCGGCGGCGCCATGCCCTGCCCGGGCGCGCCCCGGCCCTTGACCCGGATGCGCTGGCCGTCCTCGACCCCGGCCGGGATGCGCACCTTGATGGAGCGGACCTTCGCTCGCGTGCCGGTGCCGTGGCAGATCGGGCACGGCGTGTCGACCAGCGTGCCCCGGCCCACGCAGTCCGGGCACGACGGGCTGAAGGAGAACAGGCCCTGGTTGTCGTTGAGGCTCCCGGCCCGCCGCAACGGGGGCAGATGTGCGTCGACGTGCCCGGCGCCGCACCGCTGCCGCGGCAGGTCGAGCAGCGCACGTCCTGCGGGCACGTTGACCGACGTCGTGACGCCGTGGACGGCGTCCAGGAAGGACAGGTGCAGCTGCGGCCTCCAGGTCGGCGCCCCGCTGCGGGCCGCGCTGGGTCTGCGTCCGGCCGCCGGTCCCGAACAGGCCCCCGAAGAGGTCGCCCAGGTCGCCCAGGTCCTCGATGCGGAAGGTGCCCGCCGCCCGCGCCGCCGCCGCCGAAGCCGCCGACCGGGCCCGAGCCGGCGGACCTCGTCGTACTCCTTGCGCTTGTCGGCGTCGCCGAGCACGTCGTAGGCCGCGGAGATCTCCTTGAAGCGCTCCTCCGAGCCCGGGTTGGCGTCGGGGTGGTACTGCTTGGCCAGCTTCCGGTAGGCGCGCGTGATCTCCTTGTCCGTCGCCGTCGGACGACCCCGAGCACCTTGTAGTAGTCCTTCTCGAACCACTCCCGCTGCGGCGCCATGGCTCAGCTCAGCCCCTCACTCTCACCATGGCCGGCCGCAGGACCCGCCCCTTCCAGCGGTAGCCGGACCGCAGGACCTCGTCGACCATCGTCTCGGCGTCGTCCGGCTCGCCTCGGCTCGTGCGCCACCGCGTCGTGCACCGTCGGGTCGAAGGGCACGTCGCGCTGGTCGATCCGCTCCAGGCCCTCCTTGGCCAGGATGTCCATGCAGCATGGCCCGCGTCGGCACGCAGCGCCTTGCCGTCCTCGCTGCGGTCGAGCGACTCGCCGTGGTGCGCCTCGGCCAGGTCGAGCGTGTCGAGCACCGGCAGCAGCTTGTCCACCAGGTCCGACGCCGCGCGCGCCGATCATGCTCGGCCTGCTGGCGGGTGATGCGCTTCCGGTAGTTCTCGAAGTCGGCCTGGGTGCGCTGGAGCGCGATCGAGGTACTCGTCGCGCTCGCGCGGCCAGCGTCTCGACGTGGCTCGGCCTCCTCGGCCAGCGCCGTGCCGTGCTCCGCGGCCGTCGGTGCCCGCCCCGGCGGCCGGAGGCGGCCTCCTCAGCCGCCGTCGGCCTCAGACGCCGGCAGTCTCCTCGTCGGGCACGGCCTCGTCGGCCGAAGCTCATTGCTCATCGACGATCTCGGCGTCGACGACCTCGTCGTCCGAGGCGCCGTCCTCGGCCGCCGGACCGCCGGCGCCGTCACCGGTCGGACCACCGCCCGGCGACCCGGCCGAAGCCGAGGCCGACGCCTGCTCGTAGAGGCGCTGGCTGAAGCTCTGGACACGCCGACCAGCTTCTCGGTCGCGTCCTTGATCGCCTCGACGTCGACGTCCCGGCCAGGGCGTCCTTCACGCCCTTCAGGTCGGCCTCGACGTCGTCCTTCTCGGCGCCCTCGAACTTGTCGCCCTGCTCCTTGAGCATCTTCTCGGTCTGGTACACGAGGGTGTCGGCCTTGTTGCGGACCTCGGCCTCCTCGCGGCGGCGGCGGTCGTCCTCGGCGTGGGCCTCGGCGTCGCGGACCATCCGCTCGATGTCGTCCTTGGCCAGCGACGACTGGCCGGTGATGGTCATCGACTGCTCCTTGCCCGTCGCCTTGTCCTTGGCCGACACGTGCACGATGCCGTTGGCGTCGATGTCGAAGGTGACCTCGATCTGCGGGACGCCGCGCGGCGCCGGCGGCAGGTCGACCAGCTGGAACTTGCCGAGCGTCTTGTTGTACATCGCCATCTCGCGCTCGCCCTGCAGCACGTGGATCTCGACCGACGGCTGGTTGTCCTCGGCGGTGGTGAAGACCTCCGAGCGCTTGGTCGGGATGGTGGTGTTGCGCTCGATCAGCTTGGTCATGACCTCGCCCTTGGTCTCGATGCCGAGCGACAGCGGCGTGACGTCGAGCAGCAGGACGTCCTTGACCTCGCCCTTCAGCACGCCGGCCTGGATGGCGGCGCCGATGGCGACGACCTCGTCGGGGTTGACGCCCTTGTGCGGCTCCTTGCCGGTCAGGCTCTGCACCAGCTCCTGGATCGCCGGCATCCGCGTCGAGCCGCCGACCAGCACCACGTGGTCGATGTCGCCGGTCTTGAGCCCGGCGTCCTTGATGGCCTGCTCGAACGGCCCGCGGCACGCCTCGACCAGGTCGGCGGTCAGCTCCTGGAACTTGGCCCGCGTCAGCTTCATGTCGAGGTGCTTGGGGCCCTCGCTCGTCGCGGTGATGAAGGGCAGGTTGATCTGGGTCTCCTGCACCGAGGACAGCTCGATCTTGGCCTTCTCGGCCGCTTCCTTCAGGCGCTGCAGGGCCATCTTGTCCTGCGCCAGGTCGACGCCTTCGGTGTCCTTGAACTCGTTCACCAGCCAGTCGATGACCCGCTGGTCCCAGTCGTCGCCGCCGAGCTGGGTGTTGCCCGAGGTCGACTTCACCTCGAAGACGCCCTCGCCGATCTCGAGCACCGAGACGTCGAAGGTGCCGCCGCCGAGGTCGAAGACGAGCACGGTCTGGTCCGCGTCCTCCTTGTCGAGCCCGTAGGCCAGCGCGGCCGCGGTCGGCTCGTTGATGATGCGCAGCACCTCGAGGCCGGCGATCTGCCCCGCCTCCTTGGTGGCCGTGCGCTGGGCGTCGTCGAAGTACGCGGGCACGGTGATGACCGCCTGGGTCACGGTGTCGCCGAGGTAGGACTCGGCGTCTCGCTTCAGCTTCTCCAGGATGCGGGCCGAGATCTCCTGCGCCGTGTACTTCTTGCCGTCGATGTCGACGGTCCACGAGGTGCCCATGTGGCGCTTGACCGAGCGGATCGTGCGGTCGGGGTTGGTGATGGCCTGTCGCTTGGCCACCTCACCGACCAGCACCTCGCCCGACTTGGAGAAGCCGACCACCGACGGGGTGGTCCGGCCGCCCTCGGCGTTCGGGATCACGACGGGCTCGCCCGCCTCCAGCACACTGACGACCGAGTTGGTGGTTCCGAGGTCGATGCCTACGGCCTTGGCCATGGTCTGCAGTCCTTCCCATCGTGCGCTGCCCCTGTGGCGGCCGCACTGTCAGATAAGTGGATCTAGTGTACCAAAGTTGAGTCGGTCCGTGTCAAGATTTTTGATATGGCAATCGACCACCATTGTCCAAGTCCTGGTCACAGCTGTGGACTCGCATCTTCCCGCCGGGCCGCTCCCGGTCGACCCAGGTAAGTCCCAGGCCACGTTGGTTCCCTACCCTGCCGCCTACGATCGAACCGTGCTCGATCTGGTGCTCCTCCGCCACGGCCAGTCCACCTGGAACGCCGAGAACCTCTTCACCGGCTGGGTCGACGTGGACCTGACCCCCGCCGGCGAGGCCGAGGCCACCGCCGGCGGCGAGCTCCTGGTGGCCACCGAGGACCTGGACCTGCGGGTCCTTCACACCTCGGTGCTCACCCGGGCCATCCGCACCGCCGAGATCGCCCTGGCCGCCGCCGGGCGTAGCTGGCTGCCCGTCCGGCGGGACTGGCGTCTGAACGAGCGGCACTACGGGGACCTCCAGGGCAAGAACAAGGCCGAGGTCAAGGCCGAGTTCGGCGAGGACCAGTTCATGCTCTGGCGTCGCAGCTACGACACGCCGCCGCCGCCTTTGGCCGCCGACAACCCCTACGACGTGAGCGCCGACCCCCGCTACCGCGACCTCGACCCGGTCGAGATCCCGCGCACCGAGTGCCTCAAGGACGTCGTGGTTCGCACGGTCCCGTACTGGGAGTCGGCCATCGTGCCCGACCTGCGGGCGGCGGCCGCCCACGGCGGTGCCGTCCTCGTCGCCGCGCACGGCAACTCCATCCGGGCGTTGCGCAAGCACCTCCAGAAGATCGCCGACGGCGCCATCACCGAGCTCGAGGTCCCGACCGGGATCCCCTACCGCGTGCTGCTCGACGACGACCTGCGGGTCCGCGACGCCGAGTATCTCGGTGACCCCGCGGCCGCGGCCGCCGCCGCCGCAGCCGTCGCTCGTCAGGGCGACGTTTCCGCCTGAGCGAGCGGTCCCACGTCCGAACCTCCCGGCCGGCTCACGCTGCGGCCTCCGGGACCGCATGACGAAGCGTCCTGCCGGGCTGCGCACGCCGCGCTCACCGACTACCCGTTCCTTCTTCTGTGGGAGCCGGACATGCCGTGGCTCGACTACGTCGAACTGCTCGACGGGCTGCGAGATGGCACTGCCGTCCCCGACGGCCTCGTGCCCTCCACCTTCCTCCTGGCCGAGCTCGACGGCTCCATCGTCGGCCGGCTCTCGGTCCGCTTCGAGCTGAACGACATCCTGGCTGCCCAAGGCGGCCACGTCGGTTACGCCGTGCTGCCCCGCTTCCGCCGGCGCGGCCACGCCACCGAGCTCATGCGCCGCGCCGTATCGATCGCGCGGGACCAGGGATTGCTACCGCTCCTCGTCTGCTGCGACGACGACAACACCGCCTCGGCCACGGTCATCGAACGCTGCAGTGGCGTCCTCGAGTCCGTGATCACGCCCGCAGACGGAACCCCGGCGTTCCGCCGCTACTGGATCGGCTGACCGTCTCGTCTGTGGACGGCGGATGGCCGGGGTGCCTCGCCGCACCCCGGCCATTCCGACCGCTTACAGAGCTGACGACATCCGCGTCCTACAACGCGTCGGCTCCGCGCTCTCCCGTCCGCACGCGGACGACAGTGTCCACCGGGACGACCCAGACCTTGCCGTCACCGATCTTTCCGGTGGCGGCCGAGCCGACGATGGCGTCAACCACGTCGTCGACCTGGCTGTCGTCCACGAGCACCTCGATGCGGATCTTGGGGACGAAGTCCACCTCGTACTCCGCACCGCGGTACACCTCGGTGTGCCCACGTTGGCGCCCGAAACCCTGGGCCTCGGTGAGCGTCATGCCCTGGACGCCCTTGGCCCTGAGGACCTCCTTGACATCGTCGAGCTTGAACGGCTTGAGGACTGCCACGATCAGTTTCATTATCGATCTCCTTTCGTCCTGAATGTCCGGGCCTAGGAACCGCCGCCGGATGACGGTGGCGGTGCCGCTGGCGGTTCGGGCGCTGCCGAACCTCCCTTGTCCAGACCGGCCATGGCGAAGGCCCCGTCGCTCCGGGTGGCGAAGGTCTCCTCAGGGAAGGCCTCCTCACCGTGGATCGCCAGGTCGCCGACCTCGAGGACCTCGTCCTTGTACCGGGCACCGCGGAGCACCAGCTTGATGAGCCACATCAGGATGAAGGTGATCAGCGCCGACCAGATGATGACGAAGATCGCGGCTCGGAACTGTTCCCACAGCTGGTGGGCTGATCCCGTCGCAATCAGGCCGTTCACACCGAACGGCACGCAGGTCCCGTGTGCGGTGACGTAGGTCGACTGTGGTGTCGCTATGACCTGACCCGCTGCGTTGAGGTGTCCGCATCCGTACTCGACCATGTTCGGGTCTCCGAAGATGCCGAGCAGCAAGCCGCCGAGGAACCCGGCCATCCCGTGGGTGTAGACGACACCGAGTGCGTCGTCGACCTTCGAGAACGGACGAACCTTCGAGAGGTAGTTCCAGGCGACCCACACGAACGCACAACAGATGGCGCCGATGGCAATGGCGCCCCAGCCGTTGACCCAGCCGGCACACGGCGTGATGCCGACGAGTCCGCAGATCATGCCGTTCACACCACCGAGGAAGGTCGGCTTTCGTTCCTTGGTGAACCAGGCGTCCATCAACATCCAGACGAGGACACCGGTCGCCGTCGCCAGGTTGGTATTGATGACGGCCGACGCCGCGCTGACCCCGGCGTAATACGGGTCGCCGCCGTTGAAGCCGTTCCAACCGAGCCACAGGATGCCGGCACCGACGGCCGCCATCACAAGGTTGTTGGGCAAGGCATGCTGCCTATCTCGGAGCAATCGCGGCCCGAGCACCCAGGCGGCGACGAAGCCGGAGACTCCGGCCGACATGTGAATGACGTAACCACCCGAGAAGTCGAGGGCACCTTCCTGGGCGAAGTAACCGCCGCCCCAGAGCAGGAAGGCGTCGATCGAGTACACGAAGGTCGACCAGAGCGGGACCAGGATGCACCAGGCCGTGAACTTGATGCGCCCGAGCACGCTCCCGAGGAACAGCAACGGCGTAATAGCCGCGAAGACGAACTGGAAGTACGCCAGGCTGGACGTCGGGAAGTGGAACGGGATGATGGTGTTCGCCGCCGAGTCCGCTTGCTGCTGCTCGCCGTAACTGTTGACGATCGATCCCGGTTTGCCGACGAAGTTGTCCCAGAAGTGCGTCCACCCGCTGACACCCGTTAACTGTGTCTGAGTGGCCACACCGTGGACGACTTTGACGCCCCCGCCCAGCGACGTATCGCCGAACCCCATCTTGTAGCCCCACAGGACCCACACGATGAGTACGAGCGAGAATCCGGCAAACATCATCGAGAGCACGTTGACCGCCCACTTCTTGGGGACGATCGACGCGTACAAGACGGCCAGGCCGGGGATGCTCATCAAGCCGACGAACGTGGCCGCTGTGAGCTGCCACGTGTTGTCGGCCGGATTGAGCCAACTGGGATACGGAACGTACGAGGTCGCTCCTATCAGATGGATCACTCAAGCTCTCCTAACTGTCATGCGTGCCGCTGCATCTCTCTGTCTTTTCAGAGCGCCTCGATGCGCAAATACGGCAAGCCGCTTCGACGGGATCTCTCCGTCGCAGACAGGATGCAGTTAAGGAGTTTCCGCATCGTCACGCCTGTGTTTCGAGTGCGTTAATCCACTGGGCACTAAGGGATCGGCCCTGGAACGGCCGTCAGGAAGCGCTCGAGGGCCCAGGGCGGGTCCAGGTGGGACCGCTACTGTCTGCCGATGGCGATGACGGCCCACCACCCACCGCGCTCAGACGACGGCATGCCCGAACGAGAGGAATCGCTCGTCAGCGATGCCGACCCCGTCGGCGATCCCCCCGGAGGACGAGTCGGGCAGCTCCGCGGAGCCGGGGTGCAGGTCGATGCTCGGCGACTGGCGCAGGTTGGCCTGGCCATCGTGCTCATCACGCTCGCCGCACTCGCCGTCGGTCTCACGATCGTGGGGTTCCACAAGAACCAACAGATCGACCAGCTACACACGCACGGTGTCCCGGTCACGGTCACTGTCACGGGCTGCCTTGGCCTTCTCGGCGGGAGTGGCAGCAATGCGGCCGGCTACTCGTGTCACGGCACGTACACGCTGCGGGGGCGCACCTACAACGAGTCGCTGCCCGGGTCCGCGTTCCATCGGCCGGGGTCAACGATCGACGCCGTTGCGGTACCCGGTGATCCTGCCCTGGTGTCCCCGGTCGCCATCGCCGACGCCCAGCACTCGTCGGCCGGCGTGTTCATCCTCCCCGCCGTGCTCGGCGGCGGGGTGGTGCTGCTCGTCGGAATTCTCGTCCTGCGGGCGCGGCGCCGGCACTCCGGAAGCGACCGGGTTGACGGCTGAGGCTTAGGTCGGAGGCGTATACCGCTTGTTCGGGCGGGCACGTGGCGCGGTTCCATTGGCGCGAGCCGGACGGGAGGATCCGCCCGGGCTGGCCTGGACCCTCCTGAGCTCTTGCTGGAGCCGGTAGGAGCGCACCATGTACCACGCGCCGACCAGAACGAAAGGCGCGGCGAACCCGACGTAGGAATACTTCAGTTGGAACACCGCCACACCGAAGAGCGCGATGGTGATGCCCTGAAAAAGTCGTTTGCGCAAGAGCGATGACACCAGGATGAGGACGGAGAGGCCGAGCAGGACGTAGGTCAGTTCCTCGAAGACCGTCACGCTCTGGCCGTGGGTCCTGGCGTTGTCGATCAAAGCCGAGCTGATGACAAGCCCGACAATTGCGGCGACGGGCGCCACGACGAGCCCGATCGTTCGTTCCTTGTCGTTGGAACGCCGAATGTCGAGTTCGATTTCGTCGATGGGTCTGTCTTCGGCGGGGCGGGTGTCGTCGGGCTCGTTGTCGGGCCGGACCATGGCGTACTTCAGGCGCTCCCACCTCGTCATGTGGTCGGCGTCATCGCCCCTGCTCCCCGTTTCTGGGTTCGCGGGCATCGAGAAAGGCTACCGCCGCCCTGAGAACGGCCCGCTTCCAGCAGGTTACGGCGGTGTGAATTCGCCGACTGTGCCTGGTCGACGGCCTCTCACGTAGGGTGCTGAGGAGGGGCGTGAACGCCCGGCTGATCAGAGGAGCACTCGATGAAGCTCGTGGTGGCAGTGGTCAAGCCGTTCAAGCTCGATGACGTGAAGAACGTCCTGAGGAACATGGGCGTTCAGGGCATGACCCTCACCGAGGCGCAGGGCTACGGCCGTCAGCGTGGTCACACGGAGAACTATCGAGGAGCGGAATACCAGGTCGACTTCGTGCCCAAGCTCCGGGTCGAGGTGCTCGTCGAGGACAACCAGGCCGAGGCGGTGGTCGACGCCATCGTCTCGTCGGCCGCCACCGGCAAGATCGGCGACGGCAAGGTGTGGGTAGTGCCCGCCGAGACCGTGGTGCGCGTACGCACGGGTGAGCGCGGCGCCGACGCCGTCTGAATCGAAGCGGCAATGGGCGCCCGGCCCAAGGGCGCCGGATGCCCTGCAAACCAGCACGTGAAGCGGCGTGGGGGCTACTGTTTGCGCCCATGGCAAAGGACCTCGACCTCTCGAAGATCTGGCTGTTCTCCACGTCGTCCGCCAAAGACCTGCGGACCATCCGGCGGGCCCTCGAAGAGGTGATGGTGCCGCCGGGGCGCATGCTCTGCGAGCAGGGCACCATCGGCCGCGAGTTCTTCCTCATCGTCAAGGGCCAAGCGGCCGTTCGGCGCAACAACCGCAAGGTGGCCACGCTCGGGCCCGGCCAGTACTTCGGCGAGATGGCGCTGCTCGATCGGCGGCCCCGGTCGGCGACCGTCACCTCCGAGACCGACATGACCCTTCTCGTGCTCGGGCAGCGCCAGTTCAACGGCGTCCTCGACGCCGTCCCGGCGCTAGCCCGCAAGATGCTGGCGGCTATGGCGACCCGTTTGCGCGAGGCCGACGAGAAGGCGATCGCCAACATCTAGGCAGGCGCGCCGGGCCCCATAGCGGGCCCAGGAACTGGATATTCCGAGGCTCGGGATGCCCGATCCGGACCCCAGGCCTGGGGGTGCATCAGATCCGAACGGTGGTTTGGTATCCGCGTCCTTGCGGAAGCGCGCTGCGAAACTTCCCGTGTCCTTATTCCTCGCCTGGACACAGGAGGTCAACAGATGCCGAGCTACAAGAAGCTCCTTGCGGAGTTCATCGGCACGGCGGTGCTGGTCGTCATTGCCGTCGGGGTTGCTACCGAAACATTCGGCTTCAAACTCTTCGGCTTGAGCTACGCCGCCGGCGTCGCGGCCACGGCGCTCGCCTTTGGCCTGGTACTGGTGGCGCTCGTCTACGCCATCGGCCCGATCTCGGGCTGCCACGTGAACCCGGCCGTCACGATGGGGTTCATCTCGTCCGGTCGTATGAAAGTGACCGAGGGGATCGCGTACATCATCGCCCAGGTGGCCGGCGGGATCGCCGGGGCCTACCTCTTGTACTGGATGATGACGACATCGCCCCTGTACCACAAGAGCATCCAGGGCCTGGGCGCCGACGGGTACGGCAAGGCCTCTCACCTCTTCGTCAGCCAAGGCGGTGCGTTCCTGATCGAGGTCGTCCTGACGACGGTCTTCGTGATGGTGGTTCTCTTCGCCACCCACAGGGCGGCGATCCAGGGTGCCGCCGGCGTGGCCATCGGTTTCGCCCTCGTGATGGTGCACCTCATCGGCATCCCGCTGACGGGGACCTCGGTGAACCCGGCCCGCTCGTTAGGCCCGGCGCTGGTCGTTGGGGGCACGGCGCTGAGCCAGGTCTGGCTGTTCATCGTCGCCCCGCTGGTCGGTGGCATCGTGGCGGCCATCATCCACATGGTCATCGCTGACCGTTCCACCGAAGGAGAAGTCACGGTGGAAGTTGAGGTCACGGCCTAAAGAGGGACCGCTACCGTCAGATCCATGGATCTGACCCAAGGCACTCGCATTCGCCAAGGACCGCCGGAAAGGGACGCTCGTCACGATCCGGTCCAACGGTCGGCCGCAGCTCTCCAACATCCTGTTCGTGCCCGGCGATGGCGACACGCTGCGGATCTCGGTGACCGACGACCGGGCCAAGACACGCAACCTGCAGCGGGACCCGCGGGCATCGCTCTACGTGCTCGGCGATGACTTCTGGCAGTGGGTGGTGATCGACGCGGAGGCCGAGTTGTCAGCGGTGGCGGCCGACCCGCACGACGCCACCGTGGACATGCTCGTCGAGTACTACAAGGTCGGGAACGGCGAGCATCCCGACTGGGAGGAGTACCGGGCGGCGATGGTGTCGGACGGCCGACTGGTCATCACCCTGCGGCCCGAGCGGGCCTACGGGTTGGGGGTGTAGAGCTCGTCTCGCGAGCTCCGGCGTCAGCTCGCAGGCTGGGGCTCGGGCTCCGGCTGAGGAGTTGCGGCGGCGGTGCCGTTGCCGCCCGGTTGACCAAGTGATTCCTCGACCAGCTGCGCGAGGTCGAGGACCCGGACGTCGTCCTGCTTGTCGTGGGCCCGGACCGCGTCGTCGAGCATGATCATGCAGTAGGGGCACGCCGTCGAGACCACGTCGGCACCGGTGCCCAGAGCCTCATCCATGCGCTCCATGTTCACGCGCTTGCCGATGTTCTCCTCGAGCCACATGCGCGCCCCGCCGGCACCGCAGCAGAAGCCGCGCTCCTTGCACCGCTTCATCTCGACCTGCTTGGCGCCCTTGATCGCGTCGAGAACGTGGCGCGGTTCGTCGATAATCCGGTTGTGGCGGCCGAGGTAGCAGGGGTCGTGGTAGGTGACGGTGCCGGCGTAGCCGGCGCCCGGCACGAGCTTGCCCGCCTTCACCAGGTGCTCGAGCAGCTGAGCGTGGTGGATCACCTCGTAGTTGCCGCCAAGCGAGGGGTACTCGTTCTTGATCGTGTTGAAGCAGTGCGGGCAGGTGGCGATGATCTTCTTGGCGCCGACCTCGTCCAACGTCGCGATGTTGAGCTTCGCCTGCTCCTGGTAGAGGTACTCGTTGCCGAGACGCCGAACCGGGTCGCCGGTGCATGACTCCTTCGGGCCGAGGATGCCGAAAGTCACGCCGGCGCGTTGCAACATGCGCGCCGTGGCCTGCACGCCCTTACGCGCCCGCTCGTCGAGGGCGCCGGCGCAGCCCACCCAGTACAGGTACTCGATGTCGTCGGGGATGGTGCCGGTGATGACCGGGATCTCGAAGTCGAGGCTCTCCGTCCACTCGGTGCGCTTCGCCTGACCCAGGCCCCACGGGTCGCCCTGATTCTCGACGTTGCGCAGCATCAGGCCGGCCTCGGAGGGGAACTCGGACTCCATGAGCACCTGGTAGCGCCGCATGTCGACAATGGCGTCGATGTGCTCGATGTCGACGGGGCACTCGTTCACGCAGGCGCCGCAGGTGGTGCAGGCCCAGAGGACGTCGGGGTCGATGACGTTGGGGACGAGCGCCGTCTGCTCGCCCTCGCCGCCGAGCAGCGGGGTCGGCCGAGGCGAACATGTTGTCGCGCAGGTTCATGATCAGGAGCTTCGGTGAGAGCGGCTTGTCGGTGTTCCAGGCCGGACAGGCCGACTGACATCGCCCGCACTCGGTGCAGGTGGCGAAGTCGAGCATCTGCTTCCAGGTGAAATGGCCGATCTCGCCCACGCCGAAGACGGTGTCCTCGTCGACGTTCTCCATGTCCATGTCGGGCGTGCTGTAGAGCGCCCCGAGCGCGCGGGGTCGGCGGGAGAAGGCGACGTTGATGGGCGCCATGAAGATGTGCAGGTGCTTGGAGTAGGAGACGAAGACGATGAAGCCCGAGATGATGGCGATGTTCAACAGCAAGAAGACCGTCACCAGCACCGAGTTCGTCCCGGCGCCGAGCGGGTGCAGGAGTTTGGCCACGGCGTGGGAGGCGAAGGCACCCCAGCCATAGGGGAACTGCGTCGGGTCTGTGTTGACCTGGGCGCCCCGGTAGAGCAACAGCGTGACCATGACGCCAGCGATCATGCCGAGGGTGATCCAGGCGGCATCGAGGTGCGAGCCGTAGAAGCGTGACTTGCGCTCGAGGCGGCTCGGGGCATTCTTCAGGCGGATGATGGCGAAGACGACGAGCGCGACGAGCACGGCGCAAGTGAAGAAGTCCTCGACGAAGCCGACCCAGTCCCAGGTCCCGATGAGCGGGATGTGGAAGTACTTGTCGAAGAGGAGGCCGTACGCCTCGATGATCGTGAGCAGCAGAATGGTGAAGCCCCACATGGTGAAGAAGTGGGCCAGGCCCGGCACCGTCCACTGGAGGAGCTTGCGCTGCCCGGCCACCTCGACGGTCTCGGCCTCCACCTTGCGGCTGAGAGGACCACGGGACCGGTTCGGGTCCTTCTTCCCGGAACGGATGAGTTTGGACAGCCAGTGGAACCGGCGGGCCGCGATGCCGAAGCCGACGACGGTCACCAAGAGGCCAATGACGATTCTGACCGGCACGAATGCTCCTCGCCTTGAGTTACTGACTAGTTACTTGGAATGGGCAGGAGGCGGAGTCGCGAGCGCCACCTGGGATTTCAGTGCGCCCAGAGGATAGTGGGGTGTCCCCCGGGGGGCCTAGTTGGGGGGTCCTTTTTTCCTGGAACCCTCCGTGGCCACGCCCGTTGGATGCCCCTGGGCGACCACCTCGAAACCTGCCCACCCAAGTCCTCCCGGGCCATCCCCGTCACGCCCCGATGGTCCGGGTCACGTCGGACTGGGTGCCTCGTTTTCGTGTCACATCACCTGGCACGCGAGGATGCCCCAGGCGGACGCGCCCAGCGAGAGCGCGTGTATCCGGTGTGTAGAGTTTGCGCGTTCTCGCGGGCGTAGTTCAGAGGCAGAACATCAGCTTCCCAAGCTGAGAACGCGGGTTCGATTCCCGTCGCCCGCTCTCGACAAACATCCCAGGTCAAATTCGGTTTCCGTCGAGCACGGCTCTCAAGTTCGTTGTCTCGCAACAGCCATCGTGCCCCACACGTGCCCCAGCGTGCCCTCTGGAGGTGCGCGTTCTCAGCTACTCAGGCTGAGGACGGCCTTTGTCTGGTCCTCGCGGAGCGTCACCATGCCGGCGATAGGTGACACCTTCAGACGGAGCGAAGTCCGCGTGTTTGGGGGCACCCTTCGGGCCCTGAGCCGTCAAGCCGTCGCCCGCGTTTGGAATCTGTGTCACGACGCACCAATCAGACCTCTGAGGAGGTTGTCTAATGCCGTCACGGACTGCCCTCGTGCGGCGAGAGGGTCATCGGCGTTGACGATGTAAAGAGCTGCTTCGTCTGCAGCCGCGAGCAGAATGTGTGCGAGTGCAGCAGTTGGCTGGAGGGGAAGTGACCCATCGGCCATTGCGAGTTCGAGCATGGCTCTGGATGCCGCCCAGGCCATAACGCGCTTCGATGGCACGCCACTCCTGCCAGCCCAACACCGCCGGCCCGTCGATGAGCAGAACCCGTTGGACCTCGGGCGTCAGTGACGCGTCGAGGAAACCGATCAGGCCCGCGCGCAGTAGTTCGAGTGGCGACAAGTCGTCTGCCAGGCTCGCACCGGCCGCTGCGACGAGGTCCTGTTCGACGGCCTCGAACACGGCGACGAAGAGCGCCCGCTTGTCGGCGAAGTGGTGGTAGAGCGCGCCACGCGTTCCGACACCGGCCAGGGCGACGATCTCCTCAGTGCTGGTGTCGTGATACCCGCGCTCGACAAAGAGCAAGCGGGCTGCTGAAACGATTGCGTCCCGAGTGGCTTCGGCCCGCTCCGCAACGGCCGCCGATGCCGGGCGAGGTACCGGGTCGTCCGATTGTGATTGACCCGCTGTCATGCACACAGTATGGTCCACATACAGGCGGTATGTCGTGGGTCAACCGAGTAGCGGGGAGATTCCGATGGCTGATGCGATCGAGGTCGTCACCAGCTTCTGCGACGCAATGAGCGGTCGAGACCCCGATGCGCTCCGTCCGTACCTCGCCCCAGGCGTCGTGTACCAGAACACGGGGATGTCCGCGAAGAAAGGGATCGACGACGTCCTCGCCGACCTGGCTGGCCAGTTCTCGATGTTCCCCGACACCTACGAGTACAGGACCGAGAACATCGCCGCGAACGGCAACGTGGTCCTCACCGAGCGCGTCGACATGATCAACGGATTCGACGGCAGTCTTCACGGTGTGCCGGTCATGGGAACCTTCGTCGTCGAAGATGGCCTGATCGCCCGGTGGACCGACTATTTCGACACCGGACTCATCGGCAAGATGCTCAGCGGCGAGGACTACACCGGCCTCGTGCCCGAATCCGCTTGATGCCTCAGCCAGACCAGGTCGCCAGCCTGGCTGCGCCAACTGCTGCAGACCGGCGGCGCTGGAAAGCGCTTGGCGTGCTCGCCCTCATCCAATTCATGCTCAGCCTCGACATCACTGTCGTGAACATCGCGCTCCCACAGATGCAACGCGATTTGGGGTTCTCTTCTACCGGGCTCGCGTGGGTAGTCAACGCCTACGTGCTGATGGCAGGTGGACTGCTGCTGTTGGGCGGTCGAACCGCTGACTTCCTCGGCCGACGCAGGATTTTCCTAATCGGCGTGGGCCTCTTCGCCATCGCCTCAGCGGCCTGCGGGGCGGCTACCGATCAGCAGCTGCTCGTCGGGGCCCGCTTTGTGCAGGGCAGCGGTGAGGCACTTGCCGCGCCAGCGGCCCTCGGCCTCATCGCCGTCATGTTCACCGACCCAACCGAACGAATGAGGGCACTCGGAATCGCGGGTGGCATCACCGCACTGGGCGGCGTCTTCGGGACCGTGATCGGCGGCATCATCGTCAATTTCGCATCCTGGCGCTGGGCCTTCTTTATCAACCTCCCGATCGCGGCATTGGCGCTCCTCCTCGTCCCAAGACTGGTGTCGGAAAGCCGGATGCAAGGAAGGCAGCGACCCAATCCGACCGGGGCCATCATCGGCACGGTGGGCCTCATCGCGATTGTCGACGGCCTTCTTGCCGCAGCGACCCACCCATGGGGATCGTGGCAAGTCATCCTCCCGCTCCTTGGCGGCATGGCATTGCTCGGACTCATGGTCGCGGTGGAAGCGCGTTCGCGGTCACCCCTCATCCCGCTTGACTTCTTCGCAAACCGCACCCGCGTCGTGGCGAACTTTGTCACCCTGTTCCTTGCTGCGGCGTTCATCAGCTACTTCTTCTTGCTCACCCTCTACGAGCAACAAGTGTTGGGCTACTCCCCGCTCCAGGGCGGGCTGTCCTATCTCACCTTCGGCGTCGGAATGATCGCGGGGATCGGCATCGGAGCGCTCGTGATGCCGAGAGTTGGCGTGAAATCTGTCCTGGCAACGGGCTTCTTCGGGTGTGCCGTCGGTCTCTGGCTCATCAGCGACCTGACCACGCACTCCACGTACTGGCGCGACATCGCTCCAGGGATGTTCATCCTCGCGTTCTTCGCTGGTATCGCCTTTCCAGCCCTTAATAACGCCGCCCTACACCGGGTCACGGGCGAGGACTCATCACTCGCGTCCGGGGTTCAGATCTCGATGCAGCAAATCGGCGGCGCTATCGGACTGTCTTGCCTGGTCACACTCGCGCTTCGTCACGCCGCCAGCCAGGCCGTCCACGGCGTCCCCGCGTCAATCGCCTCTACTCACGGCTACGACCTGGCCTGGCGAATAGGCGCGGTTCTATGCATCGTCGGCGGCGTAATGGTCATCCTCATGCTCGAACGCGTGAGTGGTGAACTACGGATCGCGGACCCTGTCGCCGAACTTGAGCCTGCGGCGCAATAGCTCCCGTCCCAAAGCGTGCTGGCGACGCGGCTAGTGCCGGCGACTACCGATTTGTACTCAGCTTGCGTGGCTGAGAGCGGCGAGCCATCCCGTGCCACAACGTGCCACTCGTCGAATTCTCGCAATTTCGTGCCACACGCAACGACAAAATGCGGGCAACAGCGAATACCCCCGGATAGGTGCGGATGGCTATTAGCTGGCCTTTTCACTTCACCGCAGGTTGCGGGACACCAACTCGTGGGCTTCCCAAGCTGAGAACGCGGGTTCGATTCACGTCGCCCGCTCTCGAGCTGGCCGATAGGCCCGATAGGCGCCTCGCCCGCCGTTGGCTCGGACCTCACGGCCGATGCTGCCCCGGTGGCGCCCGAGGCGCCGGGCGATGGCCGCATCGCACTCACCTCGCTCGATGCCCACCCGGATCTCTTCGCGCTCTTCGAGGCTGAGCGCGCCTGGTCGTCGTCGTCGTTCTTTCAGCACCGGGACATTTTCTGTGTGCACGCGCTTGGCCAGGGTGGATACAGGGATCCCAACCAGCGCCGCCGCATCCTTGAGCGTCGCTCCGTGGGCATAGGCCCGCACGGCTCGACGCACCTGTGTCTCCGAAAATGGGCCGTTGTGCCGGGGCGCCTTGCGGGCCCGAGGTCGGGTCCTCAGAGCTGGGTCTTCGTGCACATAACGCATCACGGTGGGCACCGAGACCCCGACTCGCGCCGCCGCAGCCCTCAACGTGGCGCCAGCGGCCAACGCTTCAAGGGCCGGGCGCACCACCGCCTCGGGCAGCCGCTGACGTCCCGGCGACGACAGACGGCGCAGTGGTGGGGGTGGCATCACCTTCGGGAACCGGTTGCCACCCTTGCTGCAGGCGATCCAATTTGCTCAGATCGTGGCATGAAGGCGGTTTGGGCGGTCTTGAGTGGTGAAGCACGCCGCCATTGGAGGCGCTGGATCGCCCTCGTCGTCCTCATCGGCCTTTTTGGCGGAATCGTCACCACGGTGGTCGCCGGGGCACGACGAACCGACTCTGCTTACGAACGTTTGGTTGCCGCCAACCACGGCGCGCAATATCAGATCTCCGATTTCATCCCGAATCCCCAAGCAGCAGTTGTTGATCCGCGGACGGTCGCCCGAATGAAATCGGTGGCCGAAGCTGATGCATTCCGCGACTACGACTCGGCGGGTGACGTTGCATACAACCTCGTCGCCTCCTCAGACGGGAGGGCGTTTGGCACCGGACTCAACCAACCGAAACTTCTCGCGGGGCGGCTGCCTGACCCACGAAACCCACGAGAGGCCGCGGTCGACTTCACATTGCCGGGGGCGAAGGTGGGTGCCCGGCTCACGGTCCCGCTCGTGGGGTCGGTCAGGAGCAACACTCACGACCCTGCCTTCTCCGCCGCTCCTGTGGAGGTGTCGTTCACGGTCGTTGGCATCGTCGCCGTGCCGGGACAGTTTCCGCCCTTCGGGAACGACAGCTACTTCACGGGTCCGAATTACTACCTGACACCCGCCTTCTTCGCGGAGCACGGCATGACGTTGGCCGCACTCGACTTCAGCTTGATCCGTCTCCGCCCTGGCTCCACCGCGTCGCTGGCCAGACAGCTCGATGCACTCGGACGCGGCAAGCCGGTTGGAGTGACAGACCAAATGGCCCAGGCAGACGACGTTCGCCGCTCAACCCACCTGGTCGCGGTCTCCCTGTGGCTCCTCGCGGCCCTTCTTCTGCTCGTGGGTCTTCTCGTATTCGGTCAGCTCTTGGCTCGCCAAATCGCCCTGGAAGCTGGGGATTACCCAGCCCTGCGAGCCCTCGGCATGACGGGCCGACAGCTGACCGGTCTCGCTGTTCTCCGGAGCGTGGGCATGGGCGCGGCTGGAGGAGCAATCGCCATCTCGCTGGCGGTCGCATTCTCTCCTCTCACGCCCATCGGTCTCGCTCGCGTCGCCGAGCCGTCGCCGGGAGTGAACCTCGACCTCGCTGTTCTCCTCGTCGCCGTGGCCGGGCTTGTCGTGCTGTCCGCGCTCCTGTCGGCGTGGCCGGCCTGGCGAGAGGCCATGAGATCCTCGGTCGCCGGCACGGCAGCACAGGATCAGAAGGCGGGGCGTCGTGACCTCGTGTCGGAAAGCGCGGCTCGGGTGGGCCTCCCCGTCACCGCCACTGTCGGACTCAAGATGGCGCTGGAGCGTGGGCGGGGTTCAACCAGCGTGCCCGTGTGGAGCACCATAGGTGCGGCCGCGGTGGGCATCGGCGCGCTGGTCTTGTCGCTCACGTTCGGCGCCAGCCTTGATCGCCTCCTCGCGTCCCCACCGCTCTACGGCGTGACGTGGGACACGGAGATCTGGAACAACAACGGACCAGATGCCGTACCGGCGGCGACTCCGATCGTTAGGTCCGATTCGGCCATTGCGAGTGCGGCGTACATACAGACCGGTCTCGATGTGCGGCTCAATGGTCATGATGTGTCCGGCTTCGCCTTCGATCCTGTGAAGGGCAACTTCGGTGCGTCCGTCCTTTCGGGACGCGCTCCGGTCGCGCGTGACGAAGTCGCGCTTGGGTCGAACACAGAGTCGGCGTTGCGGTCGTCCGTCGGAGAAACGCTGCAAGGACATGCCGAAAACGACCGTGCCCCTTCGGTGCCCGTCCACATCGTCGGCACCGTGGTGCTGCCGCCGGGAGACATCAGCACGCATCTCGGGGACGGCGTGATGGTGACCCGCCGGGCACTGGTTCGGTTGGCTGGCGGTTCGGTCCGCTCGCCCTATGTGATGGCCGTGGACTTCCGGCCCGGCATCGACCGGGCGGCCGCCACGGCGGACCTCGAGCGGCGGCTGCATTCGGTGGACAGCGAGTTCTTCACCCAACCTCCGGCCACCCCTTCCGACCTGGTGAATTTCGGCCGGATCCAAAATCTGCCGGTCCTGCTCGGTTCGATCCTCGCCCTGTTCGCGCTCCTCACCCTGGCCCACCTCGTCGTCACGTCCGTTCGGCGTCGTCGCCGCGATTTCGCCGTCATGAAAGTCATGGGCTTCGCCCAGGCTGACATTCGTCGCGCCGTGGCCTGGCAGGCAAGCACGCTGGGTGTCGTGGCCGTCGCCATCGGTCTGCCGTTGGGCGTGATCGCGGGTCGGGTGGCGTGGCGGTATTTCGCCATGCACCTCGGTGTGGTGCCCTTCGCCGTCACACCGACCCTGTGGGTCTTGCTGATCCTGCCGGCAACGCTGGTCCTCGCCAATGTGATTGCCGTCCGTCCTGCGCGTGGAGCCTCTCGGACCGCTGCGGCGCGGATCCTTCGGGAGGAATAGCGAAGACTGCTGGGTCCTTCGCGGCCGTCGGTGGAGCCCCGCTGGTGCTCGGCCTACTCCCGTGGGACGTACCGACCCAGGGCGGCGACCACGTCGTAGAACGTTCCGATCGTCTCGTGCACGATCTGGCGGACCGGGAGGACGTCGGCGATACGCCCGGCTCCTTGGCCACCGAAGGCAAAGCCCGCGTCGAGATCGCCTTCGAAGTAGAGCTTGAGGATTCCCTCCATGCCAACGGTCCGGCCCATGACGACCGAGGGCTCCTGCTCCAGGCTCTCGCTGAAGCGAGTCCGCATGACCCGGTAGGCCGGGCTCGAGTGCGCGCTGAGCACGACGGTGTCCGTGGCGTCGGCCCCGGTGACCAGTCGCTTGTAGTTGTCGTGCACCGGTGACTCGGCCGCACTGACCATCCGCGTCCCCATCTGAACCCCCTCCGCTCCCAGGGCGAAGGCCGCTGCCATCGAGATGCCGTCGACGATCCCGCCCGCTGCGATGACGGGGAGATCGAACGCCCCGCAGATCTGGGGCAGCAGGACCATCGACGACACCGGCTTCGTGCTCTTGAAGCCGCCTCCTTCACCCCCCTCGACCACCAGGCCGTCGACACCGGCGTCGACGGCTTTTCGCGCGGCCCGCAACGACGGCACCACATGGAACACGGTGATCCCGACGTCATGGAGCTCCTGGGTGTAGCGGTGCGGATCCCCGGCCGACGTGGTCACGAACCGGACACCCTCTCCGGCGACAAAGTCGACGATCCGAGGATCGGACACCAGCATCTGGGCGATGTTGACCCCCCAAGGGAGTTCGGTCAGGTCGCGCATCTTCGCCATTTCTTCTTTGACCTCATCAAGGCGTCCAGAGGACGTCTCGATGATCCCGAGGCCGCCGGCATTGGAGACGGCGGAGGCCAACTGGGCCCGAGCGATGAATCCCATTGGCGCTTGGACGAGCGGGTAGTCGATTCCCAGGAGCTCGGTGACGCGCGTGCGGAGCGGCGGCGGCGCTTGGGCGGATTGCCCGGGCCCGCTCATGACGTTGTCGTCGGACGGTGCGATCGTGCCAACGTACCCCGGCGGGTTCAGGTTCTCACTGGGTCGACGCGTTGTTCGTCGTCGGCTGATACGGCCGGCACGGTTCGTTCCGCAGGCTCGGGCACGGGGGGAGCGGCGTCGGCGCGTTGACGCCGGGCACCACCGGCAACACCAAGCTCGACGGCATCGAGCTCGTCCGTGCGATGCTCACCGTCGCCGTGCCCGAAGGCTGGGTCTGGCTGAACGACCACACCGGCTGCGTCCCGTTCGGCGCCGAGATGGTCACGCGGATGCGCGACCCGGCCCGGTAGACGTGCCCCTCGTCGTAGAGCGGGATCGCCACCTTCACGAACTGGTTGGCCGGCATGAGCGCGGCGTCGGCCGCCGCGAACGTCGGCACCGGGTCGACCGGGGTGCTCGCCGTGCCCAAGATGTCGGAGGCGCTCGACGAGAGCGCGCGTTCGCTGGCCCGCAGCCAGCCGTTCTGGACGAAGGTCTCGTTTCCGTCTGGCCGCACCTCACTGATGGTGGCTTGGAGGTCGACGTCCGGGGTCGACGACCGGACCCACAGGTCGACGGCTCCCCCGCCGATGACCGCGGTGTCGGTCGGCAGGGGCGCCGTCACGTAGGAGGCCGCGGTCCCCGCCGGATTCTGCTCCCAGCTCCACTGCCAGGCCGACGCGTTGCTCCACAGTCCGCCCCCTCCCGTATTGGATCCGTAGTCCGTCAGCGGAAGGGCACCCGCATTCGAGCTGTACCAGTCAATGCCCTGATTCGAAGAGGGCTGGCCGGCGAGCGTCCCGTTTGGTCCGAGGTACCAGGTCGTCGGCGCCGTGGACGGCACCGGGTAGCCGGAGAACGAACGCTCGAAGCCCGCATAGGGGTCGCCCGGGCTGGACAGGGGTCCGGTCGGCGTGCCGGCGCCATTGTCGAAGAGCACGCGAACCTCGGGCAGCTTTTCGAAAGACGCCAGCGCAGCCTTGTAGGTCGGGATCAGTTGAATGGGGTCGGGCGGCAGCTCGAGCAGGTCCGTGTGGGGAACACCCATCGCCATCTGATAGATGATCGGTGCCAGGGCATGGATGGCCAGCGAGTCGTCGAGCGGCGCCCGGTGCGCGACATAGAGCTCGAGGAAGTCGTACCAGCGGTCGAACGTGGCGGGGTCGACTGAGTCGACGTGCGCGCCGTTGGTGAACGTGAACCACTTCTCGTTGGTCCCGGTGAAGTGCGGGACCAGGTCGGGGCATTGCCCGCCGGTCTGTTCGTCCTCCCACTGGCAGGCCAGGAACACCGGCACGTCGATCTTGTTCACGAAGGTCACCGGGTCCAGCGGGTCGGCGACCACCGGGTTGTAGGAGGAATTGGCGGCGATCTTTGCGTTGAGATTCGCCGCTTCGCCGTGGAGCGCCTGGTTTGCCGCGCACGTCGCATCGCCGTCCTGGATGCGCTGGTAGGCCCAGGCCTGCCCGCTGTTGGGTCCGGCGGGTTCCGCGTTCTGCTGGCGCTCCTGCGCCCACGCGGTGGCGAAGCCCGTGTTGAGGATGCCGCCCGGGTACAGCGTGGATGCCGTCGCGTCGATCGTCGAGAGCGGCGAGATCGCCTCGAGGTCAGGGGGGTCGAGCTGCGCCGTGAAGAGCTGGCTGATCGCGCCGTAGGAGATCCCGATCATGCCGACCTTGTGACCGAGTACCCAGGGCTGATGGGCGATCGTCTCTATGACGTCGTAGCCGTCAAGATTCTGGAGCGGTTCGAAGTAGTCGAAGGCGCCAGCCGAGCAACCGGTGCCGCGCATGTTCACGTCCACCACCGCAAAGCCCATCAGGTTGGCGAGGATGGCAATGCCGTTTTCCGGCCCGGCCGGGTCGGCGTACCCGTAACCCGAGTACTCGATCACCGTGGGGAACGGCGCGACGACGTCCGGACCGGTGGGCAACGGGACGCTCGACGGCAGACCGGGCACGGCCGGGTGCGTCGGGAGATGCACGTCGATGGCGAGCTTGGTGCCGTCCCTCGTCGTCAGATAGCCGTACCCGCTGTCGGGTATCGACTGGTTGTATATGGCCGGGTCCGAGGGCGCCGCACTGTCGGTGGAGACGGTGACTGGCCCGGACACCTGACCGTTTGCATCGAGGCGCACGCGGTAACCGACGGCGGCCCACACGTTGCGAAACAGAAGACCACCGAGTGAGTCGGCGTGCAGGGTGTAGAGGGCCTTTCCGGTCGGCCCGAGCAGTGTCGCCTTTGCGAGGGGCGTGAGGCCCGTGACGTAGACCTGTTCGGCGCTGCCGGCCACGGTGAATGGGGGAACCGAAGCGCCCGCCTGGGTCACCGGCAGCGAGGCGGCCATCAGCAGGCCGGTAAGCAGAACGGCGAGCACGTGCACTTTTCTCGGTGCCGCCGATTGCGCTCTCGACACTCAGACCCCGCCCTTCTCCGAACGTCCGAACCGGTCCCCTCGGTCGACCTTAATGACCGAACCCGCCTGCACGCATCCGACGGACTGACGGTCGGGTGGCGAGACGGGCAGGGGCACCAACCCCGCGTCCTGGGACAAGATGGCCGGGGATGGGACAAAACGAACGGAACACGGGCACTCGCAATGACGCGGCGCGTGCCACTGGAGTCCCGCGGTTCTCCGGTCAGGTGGCGATCGTCACCGGTTCGACCGCCGACCCAAGCATCGGTCGGTCCTCCGCGTACCGGCTCGCGCAAGAAGGGCGCGTCGGTTGTCATCAACGGGCGCGACGAGGTACGGGTCGCGTCGGCGGAAGAGGCACTCCGCGCCAGGGGATACGACGTCGTCGGGGTGGCCGGCTCCATGGAGACCGACGCGGCCGTGGCGGTGCTCACCGACCGGGCGGTGGACGCGTTCGGCCGGATCGACCTCATCGTCAGCACGCTGGGGGGCGCTCCGTTCCCGCTCTCATTTGACGCAATCAGCGAGACGCAACTTCTCGACACGTTCCGTCTGAACACGTGGCCGGCTGTTGCCCTCATCCGAGCCGCGTTGACACGAGGCCTCGGAGAGCGCGGAGGTTCGGTCGTCACTATCTCGAGCGGATCGCCGCACAAGACGACCTCGGCCATGGTGGCCTACGCGTCGGCGAAGGCGGCGCTCAACGCCATGACGCGCACCATCGCGGCCGATCTGGCCGGTCGGGGGGTTCGGGTGAACGCGGTCAGCCCCGGGTTGGTGCGGACCACGGCCACCCGCCCCATCTGGGAAGCGGACGGGGGCTCGGCGGCAGGCTCGGCGCTCCCGCTCGGTCGCTTGACCGAAGCCGACGACGTTGCCGCCGCGGTGTGCTTTCTGCTGTCCGATGAGGCACGACAGATCACCGGCATCACGCTGGACGTCGACGGTGGGAACCACCTTGGGAGGGGTTGGACGCCCATCCGCTAGATGCGCGGCTCAGTGGGACGGAGGCCACATCTTCTTGAGCGGACCGACGACACTGGACCCGATGTGCTCGATCTGTCCGCGCACCTGCTCGGGCGACATCCCGGGCAGCTGCACCCGGAGGTTGAGCGCGTCGGCTCCGACCTCGCTCGCCGCAGCTGCAAGCCGCTCCGCCATCTCGTCTGGCCGCTCGCACACGATCGTCTCGTCCTCCCCGAACGAGCTCGACCCCGACGCGTAGCTCTCGTAGACGGCCCGCTGCCCCTCGACGAGTCCCGATGGCATGCGACCCAGCCACACCCGGCGGATCAAGACCTTCGAACCCGTGCCCGCGGCCTCCGCGAACGCCCGGGTCAGGCCGGCCAGCCTGGAAGGAGCCGACATCCCTTCCATGAGGATTCCGGCTCCGCACCGTGCCGCGCGCACCGCAGCGGCAACCGAGACCGCCGCACTGAGAACGGGCACCGGTGCTCGTCGGCAGGCGAGCAGCGCCGGATCGCCTTCCAGGTCCCCCAGCCCCTCGCCGCGGAGCATGGCGACGACCCGCGGGAGCTCGGCCTTGAAGCGGTCGACCGCATCGGCCTGGCTGACGCCGGCCACTTCGAAATCCAGCGGCAGAGCGCCCGCAGCGACACCCAGTCCGACCCGGCCGTGGTGACGCGCCTGGAGCCACGCGACCTCCTCTGCAACCAGCGCCGTGGACCGAAGCGGCAGCAGGAGTGGCACGGGCGCGGCCCACCCGGCCGCGTGCTCCGCCAAGACGAACGCGGCCATTTGCAGCGGCTGCGCCATGTACCCGGCAAAGCCTCCGTGGTGCTCGCTCGCCATGATCCCGTCGAAACCGTTCCCGAGGGCGAGGCCAGCTTGCGCAACGAACTCGCTGACGATTTCTTCGGCGGGCAGGTCGTTGTGCGGGTACAGCCGGACGGAGACCGATCCGGCGGCGAAGGGTGCGCACGGCGCGACAGCGGTCGGCTGGGGTCCCGATGGTCCGGTCACGCGCCTGCGGGGAGCGGTTTCCACGGCTGGACCGGCGTCCAGCAGACGACCTGGGGCGGCAGGTTGCCGAGCGGCGTCCGGCACTGGCTGCTCGGGGGGGAGTTCACGTGCAGCCGCACCACTTGGTACTGCGTGGGGCCGGAGAACTTGGTCGGGCCGTACGAGAGGATGGGGGAGTAGCCGCCGGGAAAGTTCTTCGTCTGCGACATGGCGGTGACGAATGTCTTGCGGTTCAGGTTCTTCCCGGCGGCTTTGGCTGCCTGCGCAAAGAGGTTGATCTCCTGGCACCAGCCCTGCACGGGCCCTTGTTCCTCGATGTCGTCGTTCATGTTGCCCTTGGGGATCTCCGGGTACGCCTTGTGCCAGACGTTCCAGCAGCTCCGCACGCCGGGGTCATAGCCGCCTTGCGACTCTGGACGCGGGTCGTCGACACCACCGAGTGTCTGCGTTGTCACGCCCTCCTGCCCGTTGAGCGCCTTCGCGTACGGCACGGGGATCAGGCCGAGCGACGACAAGATGGAATTCTCGTAGTCGGAGAGCAGCAGCTTGGGGAAGTACTTCTGCTGGGTCAGCGCCTCGAGCACGGGGAGATACGCGTTGAACGGGATCAGGGGGATCACCGACGTCACCCCCGCCGCGTGCAGCTTCTCCACCACCAACGTCGAGTCGCTCGATGTTCCCGCACCCTCTGACGTCTGCGCGGGGATGGTTTCGACCACGGGTGTCACGCCGACCCGCTTGAGATCGGGCAGGAGGTAGTCGTGCAGTGCCTCCTGATCGCTCGCCCGGTCGCCGACCACGACACCCAACTTGGCTTTGCCGCCGATGGTGCCCTGGCCCTTGCCCCAGGTGACCAACGCCTTGAGCACCGCCGCATCGTCGGGCCCGGTCCACCACAGGTACGGCGAACCCGCTCGGGTGAACGTTGACACCGTGCTCCACTGGCTCAACATCGGCGTGTGACCCTGCTGGGTCACGCAGAGCTCGTTGGGTCCCGTGAAGGTCCCCACGCCGTCGAGCACCGCAAAAATCGGCGGGTTGCCCTGGGTCCAGTTCTCGCACAACGCCTGCATCGAGGCATCGCTGGCCGGGTTGTACATCGTGATGATCGGATTGATCTTGCGCCCGTTGATCCCTCCGCTGTCATTGATCTGATTGACGAAGAGGTTGATCGCCTTGGCTTGTTCGGTGTACTCGAGGTCACCGGCGAATCCATACGTCGAGGCCAACGAATTGAGGTTCGCCACCGGGAAGGCGACGTTGATCGTCGTCGCCGTCACGCCCCGCGTGCTGGCACTGGCCCCCGACACCGGGCCGGTCGCCGCGGCCGATCCAGTCGAAACGATGGCCGCCGGGAGGACGGCCAGCGCCACCGCAATCGTGACGACGTGCAGGCGACGGTGGGCGCGGTCAAGCAGTCGCGCCCTTTGTGTCGCCACCAAAGCTTTCGCCCTCACCTGACACCACCCCCGGCGGAGCGCCGCACGTCAGTCGGAATCTGCGACGTGCTCGCCTTGCACCACGGTCATCCTCGCGCAGGTGCCGACACCGGCACCGTCACGCACGACGGCGTTGAGTCAAGCCTTAAATCAGTTCAAGCTCACCGGTTCGTTGGCCGGTGGCCATTCGCTCAGGTGTGCGTACTTTCCACGCGAGAAACGGCGGCGGTGCTCAAGGACAACCGTCGTCCCGGTCAGCTTGTCCCACGGTGCGTTTCGAGCCTTGGAAAACAGGTCACTCGGGGGCGAAGCGCCCATCACGAAGGTGATGGCAACCACGACGCAGATCAGCATTGTGGGGACGAGGAGGAGGGTGCACAGGAGTGCGTTGCGCAGGATCGATCGTCCGAGACCAATCGGCCTGCCGTCGGAGCTCCGCACGACTCGCAGGCCCGTCAGCCGGAAGCTGGCGGTCCGGCCGTTGTGCCACTCGAAGATGCTCCAGACCAACCACCCCACCCCGAGCGTGATGATGACCAACCCAAAGGTGAGCAGCATCGCCTTGATGCGCACTCCGAAGCTGGCCTGAGGGAGCCCGGCGTACGTGACGGATGCGCCCGAACGCCGACGTTGGGCGACGCCGGTCCGGATCATGGCTCGGGTCCGATCAGCTGACACGTCCCGGTCCCACCTTCGGTACCCCGATCCACGCCAGGTCGCATAGGCGTCACCACTCTGAACTGCTCCGGAGCCACATGCCCCGACGCACATCTTTCCTGTCGTCAATCTACCCAGATCGGTCCGCGAACCATCGGGGGAGCCGCCTCAGACCCCCAAGCTGGACCCGGCCGCCTTCTCGAAGATGCGGTGCGGCAAGAGCCGCTTGGCCGGGATCCCGATCCGCTCGCCAACCTTGCCCACCGAGACCCGCCGCCGCGGGCGCTTGGCCTCGAGGACCCGTTCGATGACCGCCGCCGCCGACTCGGGCGGCGCACCGTTCGCCTCGTCCTTCTCCATCAAGGTGATCGCCTTGTTGGCCGCCGCGCCGTAGACCCCACCGGGGTCTTCGGCGATGGTGTGGCGGCTGGCCGTGAAGTCGGTACGGATGTTGCCCGGCTCGACGAGCGTGACGTGGATCCCGAAAGGCTCGACCTCGTAGGCCAGCCCCTCGGCGTAGCCCTCGAGGGCGTACTTGCTTGCGCTGTAGAACGCCTGGAAGGGCAGGGCGATGAGGCCGCCGATGGAGCTCACGAGCACCAGCCGGCCCGAGTGTTGCGCGCGCATGGCCGGCAGCGCGCCCTGCACGACCCGCACGACGCCCCAGAAGTTCGTTTCGACCTGTGCCTTGGCCCGATCGATCGGCGTCAGCTCGACCGGACCGGCCAAACCCCAGCCGGCCGACGCCACGACGGCGTCAAGACGACCGTGCTCGCTCAGGACGGAGGCGACACCACGACGCGTGTCGTCGTCATCGTCGACGTCCATGGTGATGCCCTGCCAGCCGCCCGACGACGTGCCCCGCCTGCTGGCGCCGACCACCGTCCAACCCGCCGCATGGAGGCGGTCGGCCGTCGCCCGGCCGATCCCGGCCGACGCGCCCGTGACCAACACGACCCTCGCCATTGACTACCTCCTCAGCTCGAGGCAGATGGTATTTCAGGCCGCTCAGGGCCCGATCGGCCCAAGGAGGAGTTGCAACCCGAAAGCCCAGGTCGGGGCCGGCTCCGCTCCCGGTCTCGGGGCGCTCGTCGCCGTCGGCCGGCCGATTTCTATCTTTTCCGACAAGTTTCCAGGCGGTGAGGGGTTTTCCTGAGCAGCAATCGGGGTGCCCGGTGTCTGGGAGGGCTGAAGTGGCAGAACGACGAGCGAGCCGGCGCAAGCGCCGCTGGCTTCTCGCGAACGTGATCGGTGGCGTCGTCCTCATCGTCGCCCTGTCCTTCGCGCTCTCTGGGAGCCCCGGCTCGGGCGGAGGGACTCCGAGCAATTCGGCCCTGCGGGCCGCGGGCTCTCTGCACGGCTCCGCCGACGCCGCGAACTGCACCCAGTTCGAACAGATGGTCGGTTCGTGCACCGGCCCGACCACGACGACGACGACATCGCCCGCGAGCCCGTCGGACCCTTCGTCCTCGGGAGGCGGGGGTGGGGGGACGACGACGTACTCCACCCATCCCGGCACACCCTCCGCGTCCGGCGGCACCGGCGGGGCGGGGGCCGCGTCACCGTCGGCCGCGGCGCCCCCGTCGCCGGCTCCGTTCTTGGCGGCCGACCCCGGCGGTCCCTGCTCGGGCAGTGCACCCCCGATACCCGCGCCGTCCGGCGGGTGGCACTGCACCCTCGATGACGAGTTCAACGGCACGTCCCTCGACTCCAACACGTGGTCGCCGATGACCACCTACGGCAGCGCGTACAAGACCGGCCCTCTCCTGAGCCAGGTGTGTTACGTCAACAGCCCCCAGACGATCTCCGAATCGGGCGGCTACCTGAATCTGTCCGTGATCGCGACGGCCCAGCCGTATGCGTGCCAGGGCACCATGAGCACGTTCCAGGCGAACTATCTCGGCGGCATGGTGATCTCGTACCAGAAGTTCAGCCAGGAGTACGGGTTCTTCGAGGCCCGCGCCTCCATGCCACCGGTCGACGTCCCCGGACTCCAAGACACCCTGTGGCTCTACCCCGAAGACGAGACCCTCTACGGCCCGTGGCCCAACAGCGGTGAGATCGACTACGCCGAGTGGTACTCGAAGTACCCCAACAACGACGTCCCGGCCGTCCACTACCCCGGCTCGAACAACGACCCCAACGCCCAGTCCGACACCTGCGTCATCCCGGGCCAGAGCCCGGCCGGCCAGTTCCACACGTACGCGCTGTCATGGACGCCGACGTCGATGACCACGTACTACGACGGCACGGCCTGCATGACCGATGTCTACGCCCCCTACGTGAACGGCCCCGACACCGCCCCCGAGCCGTTCAACCAACCGTTCTTCTTGAACTTCACGGCCGCCCTTGGCGGCGCGGACAACGGCAACCAGTACCGCCCGGGCCAGACGCCGTTGCCCGCCACCATGCAGATCGACTGGATGCGGGTCTGGCAGTACGGCTGAGCCCGGTCCCGGTCCCGTAACGTCGGGCCGGTGGAGTTCAGCAAGGAACTGCACGACGACATCGCGGCCGGTGACATCACCGTCTCGTTCCGCCTCTGGCGTCGGCGCCAGGCCAAGGTCGGCGGCCGCTACCGGGTCGGCCGGGTCGAGATCGAGGTGGACGCCATGGACCTCGTCCCCTTCGCGTCGATCACCAAGGCCGACGTCCGGCGGGCCGGAGAGACCGACCGGGAGGCGCTCCGCCATCGGGCCGCCCACGCCGGGCCGATCACCGACGACACCGAGCTCTACCGCATCGCCTTCCACGTCGCCCGCGAGCTGGGCTAGCGACCGGGCGGCCGTGCGACGCGCCCCGTGCGCGCCGCTCGCACCCGCCGGTAACGTCGAGAGTCCGGGGTAGTGGACCGTCAGCCAGCCCTTCGCCGCACCCACGAGGAGGACCCATGTTGCAGCGTCGCATCGGTAACCGGACCGTCAGCGCGATCGGCCTCGGCGAGATGCCCCTCTCCATCGAGGGCCGGCCCGACCGACGTCAGGCCATCGCCACCATCCACGCCTCGCTCGACGCCGGGCGTCACCATCATCGACACCGCCGACGCCTACTCCCTCGGCGTCCAAGAGCACGGGCACGGCGAGGAGTTGGTGGCCGAGGCGCTCGCCGCCTACGGCGGCTGCGACCGACGACGTCCTCGTCGCCACCAAGGGCGGCCACCGCCGCCCGGGCGACGGCAGCTGGACGGTGCACGGCGACCCCCGCTACGTGAAGGAGGCGTGCGAGGCGTCGCTCAAGCGCCTCGGCGTCGACGCGATCGGGCTCTACCAGTACCACCGACCCGACCCCAAGGTCCCGTGGGCCGAGTCGGTCGGCGCGCTGGCCGACCTGCTCGATGAGGGCAAGATCCTCATGGCCGGTGTCTCCAACGCCAACGTGGCCCAGATCGACGAGGCGCAGCGGGTGCTCGACGGGCGCCTGGTCAGCGTGCAGAACCAGTTCTCGCCCCGCTTCCGCTCCTCGGAGGGTGAGCTCGAGCACTGCGAGAAGCTCGGCATCGTGTTCATCCCCTGGAGCCCGCTGGGTGGGATCGGCCGCGCCGACGACATCGAGCACAAGCACCCGGCCTTCGCCGCGGTCGCCGAGGAGGTCGGCGCCAGCCCCCAGCAGGTCACGCTGGCCTGGATGCTGGCCAAGGGCTCCGCGGGTCATCCCGATCCCCGGCAGCAGCCGCCCCGAGACCGCCGTCGCGTCGGCCGCCGCGGCCGACCTCGCCTTGACCGCCGACCAGGTCGCCCGCCTCGACGAGTCCTGATCGGCGGTTGGCCACCGGGTCGGTGGAACAGAACCTCGTCACGGCGTGTTGCACAACTGTCCGCCCGACAAGCCTCGGAAATCCGTACGGCGGCGCCGAGAAGGAGTGAGATCGCCATGCCCGCAGTGACCGTCCCCGACAACCTCGTGCTGCCCCGCGTCACGCCGCCGGCCGACCGCTCCACGATCCGGCCCGTCAAGACCGTCACCGACGCCCCGACCGGCTACGAGGGCGAGGGCTTCCCCGTCCGGCGCGCCTTCGCCGGCGTCCCGCTGGCCGACCTCGACCCGTTCATCCACATGGACCAGATGGGTGAGGTGGAGTACGCGCCCGGCGAGCCCAAGGGCACGGCGTGGCACCCCCACCGTGGCTTCGAGACGGTGACCTACATGATCGACGGCACGTTCCAGCACCAGGACTCCATCGGTGGCGGCGGCCTCATCACCAACGGCTCGACGCAGTGGATGACGGCGGGCGGCGGGCATCCTGCACATCGAGCGACCGCCCGAGCAGCTCGATCGCCAGCGGTGGCCTGTTCCACGGGATCCAGCTGTGGGTGAACCTGCCCGCGGCCGACAAGATGATCGACCCCCGCTACCAGGACATCGAAGGCGACAACGTGCTGCTGCTCACGATCGCCCGACGGCGGCGCGCTGGTGCGTGTGATCGCGGGCGACGTGGCCGGCCACCGGGGGCCCGGTTCGACCCACACGCCGATCTCGCTGGTGCACGCCACGATCGAGCCCGGCGCCGAGCTCGTGCTTCCCTGGCCGCGCGAGTTCAACGCGCTGGTCTACGTCCTCTCGGGCCGAGGCACGGTCGGGCCCGACGCGCGGCCGATCCACACGGGACAACTCGCCGTGCACGGTGCCGGGCGACGCGATCGCGCTGCGGGCGGACGCCGAGCAGGAGTCTCGACACCCGGCGCTCGACGTCCTCATCCTCGGGGGCCAGCCGATCGGCGAGCCGGTGTACGCGCACGGGCCCTTCGTCATGAACACCCGGGCCGAGATCGTCCAGGCCTTCGAGGACTTCGAGGCCGGCCGCCTCGGCACCGTGCCCGCCGACCACATCGGCAACGCCTGACCGTTCATACCTCGCCCGGCGCGGGGCATGATCGGGGCATGAAGCGGATCCCCGGGAGCGAGGCCACCAACAGCGACACCTGGAGTGAGGTCGACATCGGCGACCTGACGGGCCGGGTCGCGCTCGTGACCGGCGCCAACAGCGGCATCGGCTACGAGACGACGCGCGTCCTGGCCGATCACGGCGCGCACGTGCTGATGGCGTGCCGCGACCAGGAGAAGGCGGCGCGGGCCCGCGACAAGCTCGAGAGCGAGCTGCGACCGGAGCTCGCTCGAGCTGGTCGACCTCGACCTCTCCGACCTGGTCTCGGTGCGCCGGCGCCGCCGACGCGGGTCCTGGACCGAGCACGCGCGGCTCGACCTCCTCGTCAACAACGCCGGCGTGATGGGCACGCCCTACCGCCAGACCGCCGACGGCTTCGAGCTGCAGATGGCCACCAACCACCTGGGCCATTTCGCGCTCGACCGGTCTGCTGCTCGACCGCCTGCGTGACCACCGAGCGGTCGCGCATCGTCACCGTCAGCTCGCACATGCACCGGCTCGGGCGGGTCCGCCCGGACGATGTCGCCGTCGACGAAGATCGCGCAACACCTGGATCGTCTACAGCACGTCGAAGCTCGCCAACCTTCTCTTCGCCGCCGAGCTGAGCCGGCGCCTCGAGTCCGGCGGGTTCCGCACGATGGCCCTGGCGGCCCACCCGGGCTGGACGCGCAGCAATCTGGCGGGCAGCGGCGGCGCCCTCGAGCGGCAGCCGGGTCCGGCGCCGGCTGAGCCGGCTGGTCGGGATCGACACTTCGGGCAGTCGGCCGCGGGAGGTGCCCTGCCCGTGCTCTGCGCGGCGACCGCACGCGGACGTCCGCAGCGGGCAGTACATCGGACCGGCGCGGCGTCTTCGGGCTGTACGGGCCGCCCCGCGTCGCCCGACCCGTCGCGCCGGGCGCGCGACCTCGACGATGGCGGCGCGCCTGTGGGCGGCGTCCGAGGAGCTGACCGGCGTGCACTACTCGGTGGGCGCCGTCGTCTGAACGCACCGGCCGCAGGGCCGGTCCACGTCATCGAGCGCAGCGGCCGGCCGGAGCGCCGAGAGGAAGCCGGCGTGCGCCGGAACCCGGTCGGGCCGCAGCACGCGGCCGAGGACGACGATGACGACCGAGGAGGCGCCGGCGCGGCGGAGCGAGGCCGCCGCGCTCTGGGCTCGGGACCCGCTGACGTAGGTGTCGTCGAGCAGCACCACGCGACGACCGGCGACGACGGCAGCGCAGCGGGGGCGTCACGGCGAAGGCACGGCTGGAGGGGTGCATATGCCCGACCGGCTCGCCGGTGCGGCACGACCAGGTGCGGCGACCAGCGCGCGCCGGGCAACGCCGACTCGACACGCGACGCCAGGCCGTCCACCCGCACGAGGGGCGAGCCGCCGGGGCGGACCGACGACGGCACCGGCAGCGACGATCTGGGCGCGCCGCCCGCCGCCGCAGCGACGCACGGCGCGTGGGTCTGCAGGAAGTCGGCGAAGAGCGAGCGGACGATCGACGAGAACCGGGCGCGTGCCTCGTCGAGCGGCGCCTCCTTGTAACCCAGCAGCACCGTGTAGAGCGGACCCGGCAGCGGGCAGAGCCACACCGGCAGGACCGGCGCCAGCGCCACGCCGAGCCGGAGGGCGATCAGGCGGCAGGCGAAGCAGACGCGGTCGGTGCCGGGTGCCGGCCCGCAGCACAGGCGGCACACCCCCGGCCCCGGGGCCGGCGGGACGACGGGGTCAGCCCGACTACGGGGTGGAAGCCGGTTCGGCGGGTTCGGGGGTCGGTCGATGCAGGAGAAAGGTCCCGGTGGCCCGGCTGATCAACACGCCGTCGGCGTCGCGCATCGGTGGCCTCGCCGTAGGCCACCTGCTTGGCCATGCGCACCACCTCGCCGCGGAGCACGTACGGGCTCGCCCTTGAGCGCCGGGCGCATGCGTCTCGGTCTTCATCTCGAGCGTGCCCCGGGTGCGGGCCTTGCCCGGGAGGGCGGCATTGATGGCGAAGTTCATGGCCGCATCGAGGAGGAGGGAGTGGATGCCGGCCTGGACCACCCCGTGCGGGTTGCAGGCCAGGTCCGTCGGCGAGAACGTGCCGGCCACCCAGCCCAGGTCCTCGCCGTCGACGCCGTAGCCGGTGAAGGCGCCGCCGACCAGCTCGATGATCGGCATGCCGCCGTCGCCCAGCCAGCGGTCCATGTCCTTGCCGGTGCGGCTCATCGAGCGCAGACGATAGCGGGCGGCGCTGGGCGGGCCTACTGCGGCGAAGGCGGCGCGGGCTCGGCGATATCGGCGCCGCGTCCCTGGTCACGGCCCAAGTGGCCGCCCAGACGGGGGCGGGTAGGATGTCCTGCGATCTGGACCGGCAGGGCGGGACTGCCCGCCGGATTTGGAGGAGACGCACCATGACCACCGCAGTCATCGTCGACGCCGTCCGCACCGCCGGCGGCAAGCGCAACGGCAAGCTCTCGCGGCTGGCACCCCGTCGACCTGGCCGCCGAGACGCTCAAGGCGCTCGTCGAGCGCAACGACCTCGACCCCGCCCTGGTCGACGACGTGATCATGGGCTGCGTCATGCAGGTCGGCGAGCAGGCGCTCAACATCGGCCGCAACGCCGTGCTGGCCGCCGGCTGGCCCGAGTCGGTGCCCGCCACCACCATCGACCGCCAGTGCGGCTCGTCCCAGCAGGCCGTCCACTTCGCCGCCCAGGGCGTCATCGCCGGCGCCTACGACATCGTCGTCGCCGCCGGCGTCGAGGTCATGACCCGCACCCCGATGGGCGCCTCGGTCGTGCGCGAGCGTCGGCTTCCCCTTCGGCCCCGCGATGATGGCACCGCTACGCCGAGTCGGCGGCCTGGTGCGCCAGGGCATCTCGGCCGAGATGATCGCCGACCAGTGGGGCCTCTCCCGCGAGGACCTCGACGCCTTCGGCGCCCAGAGCCAGCAGCGGGCCGCGCGGGCCACCGCCGAGGGCCGCTTCGAGAACGAGATCATCCCGGTGGCCAAGTCCGCGACGAGGAGACCGGCAAGGTCATCGACCGACGAGCTCCTCACCGCCGACGAGGGCATCCGCCCCGGCACGCACGGTCGAGACGCTGGCCAACCTGAAGCCGGCCTTCAAGCCGGACGGCAAGGTCACGGCCGGCAACTCGTCGCAGATCACCGACGGCGCCTCGGCCGTGCTGATCATGAGCGAGGAGAAGGCCAAGGCGCTCGGGCCTGCACCCCGCGGGCCCGCTTCCACACCTTCGCCCTGGCCGGCGTCGACCCCGTCACCATGCTGACCGGCCCGATCCCGGCCACCACCAAGGTGCTCGAGCGGGCCAAGCTGACGCATCGACGACATCGACCTGGTCGAGATCAACGAGGCCTTCGCCTCGGTCGTGCTGGCCTGGGAGAAGGAGCACCACCCCGACATGGAGCAAGGTCAACGTCAACGGCGGCGCCATCGCCCTCGGCCACCCGCTCGGGTGCTCGGGCACCAAGCTGATGGCCACGCTGCTCAACGAGCTCGAGCGCACCGGCGGCCGCTACGGCCTGCAGACCATGTGCGAGGGCGGCGGCCTGGCCAACGCCACCATCATCGAGCGGCTGGGCTGAGCCGGTCCTCGCTCTCGTCTAGAGGGCGAGGGCGTCCTCCACGAGGTCTTCGGAACACCCGGGCGCGGCACCGAGATAGGCGACGATGGCGTCGTCACGCATCTTGTGTGACTCGCGCAGGCCGTCGATCATCGTTCTGAGGTAATCCGGGGCGGGCGCGCCAAGTTCGGCGTGGGCCATCGTCCACGGCGACGTGAACGTGAGCACCGGTGCGTCCGCGTCGTCGTCGCGACCCACACAGAGCAGGTGCTCGTAGCGGCCTGATCCCAGGTGGTGACTCCGCCCCGCCGCCAGGTCGCCGGGGGCCAGATGAATCGGCGAGGTCGCAGTACGACCGTTCTCCTGGGCGACGACGTCTTCGAACTGCTCCCAGGTGATCAGGTAGGCCCGGGCGCGGGCCGGCACGGCCTGGCTCTCGACGGTGTCGACGAAGCACGGCGCACCGCCCCAGGTCTTCGAGGTGCCGGCGAAATAGAGACGGTACGGGACCTCGAGCGGGCGATCCCGGCGAGGCGGTGTCGTGTCGCGGGCGCCGCGGCACGGACGCGCCGCACCGCGCGGCGTGCCCCCTGCGATGTAGCAGCCGAAGCGCTCGGCGCACAGGTTCGACCCGTAGCTGGCGTACCAGACCACGGGGAACCCACGGTCGTCAGTGATAGCGGGTCGCCATCAGGAAGCCGGCGAAGATCATGACGAGGCCGGCCACCAGGCCCCACGGTGATCCGTGCGCGGCGAACGGCAGGTGGGCCAGGTAGTTGACCGTGATGACGGCGACGCCGCCGATGAGCAGCACGAGGACGAGGACGCCGAACCAGGCCGGGCTGTGGCGCACGCTCTTGGGGATCGGCGCCGTGTAGCGGCCGCTCTCCTCGGGTGACTTGTAGCGGCCGACCTTGGAAGTGGTGCGCCCCGAGGCGGACTTGCCCTTTTTCGACGCGCCGCCTGGGCCCTTGGTGCTGGTTGCCATCGCGATCAGAGATTAGCCAGCGCCGGCGGCACGCTCCGGGCGGGAAGTTTCGGAGCGGGGCAGGGCGCCCGGTACGCTTTTGCGCCCATGGGACCGCGGGTGCTCCTCGTCGACAACTACGACTCCTTCGTCTACAACCTCGTCCAGGAGCTGGGCGAGCTCGGCGCCGACCCGGTCGTGTTCCGCAACGACGCCATCGACGTCGACGGCATCCGCGCCGAGCGCCCGGACGCCGTGCTCATTTCGCCGGGGCCGGGCCGCCCCGAGGACGGCGGGGTCAGCCTCGAGGTGATGCGCCAGCTGGGCGGGGAGATCCCGCTGCTCGGCGTGTGCCTCGGCCACCAGTGCATCGGGCAGGTCTTCGGCGGCGAGATCGTGACCGCCCCCCACCTCATGCACGGCAAGACCTCCGAGATCCACCACGACGGCCAGGGCCTCTTCGCCGGGCTCCCCAACCCCTTCGTGGCCACCCGGTACCACTCGCTGGTGGTGCGGCCCGAGTCGGTGCCCGCCGAGCTGGAGGTCACGGCGACCTCGACGGACGGCGTCGTCATGGGGCTGCGGCACCGGACCTTGCCGATCGAGGGTGTCCAGTTCCACCCCGAGTCGGTGCTCACCGCTTCGGGTCCGGCGCTGCTCGCCAACTTCTTGGGTCAGCTGGACGCGGCCGCTCGCACGTAGCGGGCGGCCGCGCGGCTGGTCGACCTCAGGGTCGCCGGGGGCCGCCGCTGAGGAGACCGTTGCGGACGGTCGTCGTGGTACCGCCGGGCCCCGGGTTCGTCGTCGACGTCGTGGAGCTCGTCGTCGTGTTGGACTGGCAGACCGAGATGTTGACCGTGCCGCCGCTCGCCACCTGCGCGTTCCCCGCCGGATCCTGACCGTCGACGTTGCCGTCCTGGGCGTTGTTGGCGCACCCGGTGTCGAACGTCGTATTGGGCACCAGACCGGCGTTGGTGATGGCGTTCTGCGCGGAACTCGCGTCTGACCGATGACACCAGGCACCGACACGCAGTTCGAGATGACGAGGTTGACCGAACTGTTCGGCGCGACGCTCTGGCCCGCGCCGGGGCTCTGCGCCGCGACCGTCCCGCTCGGGGAGGCGGCGGGGCAGCCCTGCGACTGTGATCCGACGTTCAATCCCTTTTGCGCCAGGATCGCCCCCGCGCTGGCGGGCGATTGGCCGAGCACGCTCGGCACGGGCACGGCCGTCTGCGTCCCCGACACCGTCAGCACGACCGGGATGTTGGCCTTGATGCTCGTCCCGCCCGCAGGATTCTGGCTGATGACGAAGCCGACCGGCTGGTTGCTGTTGATGTACTTGACGCTGTAGGTCAGATTGGCCGCCGTGAGCTTCTGGATGGCCGGAGCCAGCTGCTCGTTGGTCACCGTCGGCACCTGCACAGTCGGGATGTTCGGCCCGTCGCTGATCACCAGGTTCACGGCGGAATTACGCGCCACCGACGCGCCCGCCGCCGGGTCGGTGGACAACACGAGCCCCTTGGCCTTGGTGCTCGTCCTGAAGCTGGTGGAGCCGAGGGTCAGGTGGTCGTTCTGCAGCGTCTGCGTCGCCGTCGCGGAGGTCTCCCCCACCACATTGGGCACACTCACGTTGCCGCCGAGGGAACTGAAGAGGAAGTAGGCGATCACCCCGAGCGCGACCAGGAGGAGGACCAGGATGATGATGAGCCGGCGGGTGCGCTTCTTGCGCTCCTCTTCTTCGCGGTTGGAAGGCGGACCTGCGCCGCCGCCGGCGGGGACCGCCATGGTCCGGCCGGTCGTCGCCGCCATCATTGTGGTGGCACCGGCGGCGGCGGCGACTCCCATGACCGAGGTCAGGCTCGGATCGCCGGCCTCGACGGGACGGCCCTCGGCGAAGCGGAGGAGGTCCGCCCGCAGCTCCTCGGCGGAGGCGTAGCGCGAGGCGGGATCCTTGGCCATGCGCCTTCATGATCACGGCTTCGAGCGCGACGGGGACGGCCGGGTTGGCCACGCGGGGCAGCACAGGCTGGTCGCGCACGTGCTTGGAGGCGACCGCCACCGGTGAGTCGCCGGTGAACGGGGGACGCCCGACCGCCATCTCGTAGAGGACGACGCCGAGCGAGTAGATGTCGCTGCGGGCGTCGACGCTCTTGCCCTCGGCCTGCTCGGGTGAGAAGTACGCGGCCGTGCCCATGACGGCGCCGGTCTGGGTGAGGCTCTCCTCGGTGTTGACGGCGCGGGCGATGCCGAAGTCCGTCACCTTCACCTCGCCGTCGGGCGTGATGAGCACGTTGCCCGGCTTGACGTCGCGGTGGATCACGCCGTGGCGGTGGGCGAAGGCGAGCGCGGCGGCCACACCGGCACCGATCTGGGCGATCTGGTTCGGTGCGGCAGCTTCTGCGGGTCGCGGAGGACGGCCGAGAGCGCACGTCCGTCGACGTACTCCATCACGATGAAGTAGACGCCGTCGTCCTCGCCCCAGTCGAAGACGGGGACGATGTTGGGGTGCGAGAGGTTGGCGGCGGCCTGGGCCTCCCGGCGGAAGCGCTCCACGAAGGTCTTGTCGACGGAGAGCTCGGGGAAGAGGATCTTGAGCGCGACCGGCCGATCGAGCTGGCGGTCGACGGCCCGGTAGACCTGGGCCATCCCACCGCGGGCGATCAGATGGGTCAGCTCGTAGCGACCCGAGTAGGTGCGAGGCGTCTCGACGGGCTGCATGGCGGACCGAGCCTACGCTGGGCGCCGTTGGGCGCGGGGTAGGGACGAGCTGAATTCGAACGCAACATCGGCGGTCGGTTCATGGAGTGGCTCCAGGGGTCGCGGGCGCCGTCGTTGCCGTTGCTCCGCTCGAGCCTGTCGTGGCGGACGGTGCGGTGGTCGTGGTCGCCGGGGGCACGGTGGTCGTTGCGTCCTGCGGCTGGAAGAAACCGCTCGACGGGCGCGTGGTGGTCGTGGTCGTCGTGGTGGTCGTCGTCGTCGTGGTGGTGACGCTGGCCACGTAGGCGCGGGCGTCCGCCAGCGACGACTTCTGCACACCTCGCTGCAGGGCCAGGGCGGCGGCAAAGGAGAGCTGGTTCTTCGTGACGGCGGGAGCGCGCCACGACCTTGGGGTGGAACCACAGCACGCCGCCCGACTGGCCCTGCTCGATCACGACCCCGTTTCCCTGCAGGGTGACGATCCAGTTGTCGTAGGCGTACCAGCGGATCACGAAGTAGGCGGCGATCGGCACCGCGGCCACCAACAAGACGAAGCCGAGGACCCGGAAGGTGACCCGGCGGGGAATGCCCAAGCGGCGGCGGCGTTGGCGGCGGGTCTCCTGCTCCTTGCGCTTCGCCGCCTCCTGCGGCGTCGCGGTGGCGGCGAACCGGCACACGGGTCGAGCGTGCGCGCCACCGGCACCGACCGCCGAGGGCGAGCCAACGAAGAACTCGTCGCTGCGCGGGCCTTCCTCGCCGCCCAGCGTCAGCTGGTCTCGCTGCCGAAGCCGAGACGCGCGCCCGGGCGCCAGGGTGTCCGAATCGGAGGAGGCCGGGACGGGCTGCGGTCTGGGTCAGCGGCACGGCCTGGGTGACGTCGGACGACGAGCTCGGCGTCGCGGTCGATGCGTTGCCTTCGTCGGGAGTGCGCGACCGAACCGGCGGCGGCGCCGTTCGGGGATCGCGGCGCCGGCTGCGGTCGCGGCGCCGGCACTGCGGCAGCGCCGGCGCTGGCCACCGTGATCGCCGCCGTGCTCGCGCCGATCGGCGTCACCTTCGACGCCGTGCCGGGACCGTCCTCGCCGACCTGGACGTCGACGATGACCACGGTGATGTTGTCGGCTCCGCCGTGCTCGTTCGCGACGTCGACCAGGCGGCCGGCCGCCTCTTCGGGGTCACTGACCTCGCCGAGGATGTCCGCCATTTCGTCCAGGCCGACCTCGTTGGACAGCCCGTCGGAGCACAGGAGCACGCGGTCGCCCGAGCGCAGCTGCAGCTCCCACATGTCGGTCTCGACCTCGGAGGACACGCCGAGGGCCCGGGTCAGGATGTGGCGCTGGGGGTGGACGGCCGCCTCCTCCTCGGTCATCTCGCCGTGGCGCATCCGCTCCTCGGCCAGGCTGTGGTCGGCCGTCACCTGGACGAGCCGCCCGTCCGAGTAGACGTAGGCGCGCGAGTCGCCCACGTTGGCCAGGGCCAGGACGTCCTGCCCGTCGTCGCCGCCGACCAGCGCCACCGCCGTGAGGGTGGTGCCCATGCCCCGCAGGTCGGCGTTGTCCTGGCTCTCGTGCCAGACGGCGGCGTTCGCCTCGGAGAACGCCTCGCGCAAGCCCGAGACGGTCGGCGCGCGCTCGAAGGCCTGGTCGAGCGTCTCGACGGCGACCCGCGCCGCCACCTCGCCGCCGACGTGGCCGCCCATGCCGTCGGCCACCGCGTAGAGGTTCGGCCGTTCGAGCGGCATGTCCTGGTTGACGGGGCGGACCCGGCCGACGTCGGTCGCCGAGCCGGACCGCAGCACGGTCACCGCGAGACCTCGAAGACCGTCGAGCCGATCTGGAGCACGTCGCCCTTGCCGAGGCGCACCGCCTTGCGAGATCTGCTCCGAGTTGACGTAGGTGCCGTTGGTGGACCCGAGGTCCTCGACCCAGAGTTGGTCGTTGTGGCGGAAGAGCCGGGCGTGCAGGGTCGAGGTGTAGATGTCCTCGGGCATGGCGACGCCGCACCCGGGCGAGCGCCCGATGGTGAGCTCGTCGTCGAGGTCGTAGCTGCGGCCGGCGTGGGCCGGCGGCTGGACCACCTTGAGGTACAGCTGGCGGCGGCGGCTCGACTTGGGAGCTGCGGCCGGTTGGGCCGCGACGCGCTCCTCGCGACGCTCCTGGCGCTTCTGCCACCGCGGCTTGCGGATGGTGGCGGGACTCATCTCCACCCAGACGGCTCGAATGACGCGCAGGAAGAAGAGGAAGATGAGCGACGATGACCCCCCACTGCATGACGTGGAGGACCGCGTTGAGGTTCTGCGTGGCGATCAGCATCGCCCCCGCACTCGGGGCGTTCACGACATTTCGAAGATGAGTCTCGTCGACCCCACGCTGACCTCGTCCCCGCTGGCGAGGAGCTGCTCCCGGACCGGGGTGCCGTTCACCCTGGTGCCGTTGGTGGACCCGAGATCGGTGACGAAGACGCCGTCGCCCGTGCGGCGCAGCTCGGCGTGGCGGCGGCTCACGTTGGAGTCGGCCAGGACGACGTCGCACTCGGGTAGACGACCGATGACCACGGCGTCGGCGCCGACTGCGACGCGTCGGCCGTCGGGCAGGACGAGCTCGGCCAGGAAGCCGCCGTCCTCGCTCTCGCGGACCTCGGCCGTCACGGTGAAGCGACCGGCCTTGAGGTTGGAGCCCTCGAAGATCTCGACCTCGACCGGGCCGACGAAGGAGTACCCCTCGATCCGGGCGTGCTCGCGGGCGGCGTCGGAGAGCTCCCGCGAGAGGGCGTCGATGAAGTTGGCGAAGCGGCTCGACGTCCGCCGGCGACAGCGTCACGGCGAAGGCATTGGGCGCGATGAGGCCGCGCACACCGACTCGCCGGTGCAGGTCCATCTCGCGGGTGAGCCTCCGACCGATCTCGACCGGCTGGAGGTTGCTTCGAAACGGCTTGGCCAACGTTCCCTCCACCAGACGCTCGAGGCGCTCCTCGAACTGCTGGAGTCCCATGGTCTCCTAGCAGACTACTGGCCCGGTCCGCCGCAGATGGGACTCGAAGGCGTCTGACCTGGTCACCTGTACCCAGAATCAGCCAAGGCTGACGGGGCACCCCCGGCAGCGACTACTCTTGGCCGGTCACTCGGGCGAGTGGCGGAATAGGCAGACGCGCAGGATTCAGGTTCCTGTGTCCGAAAGGATGTGGGGGTTCAAGTCCCCCCTCGCCCACCACTGTGATGTCGCAGAGTTTCTGGGACGTCTGAACCCACAAACCGAGGTCGGCCGCCGACATCAAGACCCGCTGATGGTGGTGGACCCCGAGCGTGCCCCCGTCGTCGCCGAACACCACGGCCTTGGTCGCCGACGTCCCCTGATCGACGGCGAGGATCAACATGGCGCCTCCCGGCTCCTGCCCCCGGCCGTTCCCGACGGGCAGGTGGCGCTCAGCGGATTGTCGTGCAATGCAGTGATGACTGATTCGGTCTCGAATCGGTCCCGGTGCGCCTATCCACGACGCGTTCCGAGGGATCCGGTCGTGATCCCGTCACGCAACAGACTGGATTGCTATCGTGCCCACACATCGGATGCGACCCCGGTGGCGGGGGGCGCCGAACAAAGGGGGCGCACGTGCCTGAAGGTACTTTGGAGGAGGCTTCGGAGGTCACCCCGGGGGGGAGCCCGGATGTCGCCACGCTGACTGCGGACGAGCAGCAGCTCGCCAAGATGGGCTACAAGCAGGAGCTGAACCGCTCCTGGTCCGGCTTCTCCAACTTCGCCATCAGCTTCTCCATCATCTCGATCCTCGCCGGCTGTTTCACCACCTTCTACGCGGGCTGGAACGGTGGCGGACCGGCAGCCATCGCATGGGGATGGCCGGTACTGGCCGCCCTTGTCCTCTGCATCGGCTTCTGCCTCTCCGAGTTGGTGTCCGCCATGCCGACCTCGGGCGGCATCTACTGGTGGGCCTCGAAGCTCGGGGGCGTCAAGGCGGGCTACTACACCGGCTGGCTGAACCTCATCGGCCTCCTCGCGATCGTCGCCTCGGTGGCCTACGGCTGCGCCACCTTCCTCGACCTCACGCTCGGCTTCCTGTTCCCGGGCAGCTACACCTCGGGCAACCTCGACACGATCTTCCTCTATTTCCTGGGCGTCCTCGTGCTCGCGGCCCTGGCCAACATCTTCTCGAGCCACCTCCTCGGGATCTTCAACAACATCTCGGTCTACTGGCACGTCTTGGGCGCGACGGCCATCGTGCTCATCCTGATCTTCCTGCCCCACCATCACGCCAGCGCCAGCATGGTCTTCACCTCGACGGTCAACAACACCGGCTTCTTCAGCGGGAAGACCCACGGGTGGGGATTCATCTTCATCGTCCTCCCTATCGGTGCCCTCCTCACCCAGTACACGATCACGGGGTACGACGCCTCGGCCCATCTGTCCGAGGAGACACACTCGGCCGCGGACTCAGCGGCCAAGGGCATCTGGCGATCGATCTTCTACTCGGCCATCGGGGGCTGGCTGCTTCTGTTGGCCTTTCTCTTCGCCGTCCAGAACGAGGCCGGTGTCAGCAAGGGCGGCGGCGGCGTGGCGGTGATCTTCTCCCAAGCCCTCACCTCCAAGTGGGGCGGCACGGTCCTCCTCATCGCCACCCTCGGCCAATTCTTCTGCACGATGGCGTGCATGACGAGTTGCACCCGGATGCTCTTTGCCTTCAGCCGGGACGGCGCCGTTCCGGGAAACAAGATGTTCTCCAAGCTGAATTCACGCCGGGTGCCCGTTGCCGGCGTGATCGCCGTCGCCGTCGTCGCACTGATCATCACTGCGCCGGCTCTGATCAAGGTCGACGTCGGTGGCGTGGCCGTGCCGGTGGCGTTCAACGCCGTGGTGTCGCTCGGTGTCATCGGCCTCTACTGGTGCTTCGCCGTTCCGATCTGGCACCGGTGGCGGAAGGGCGACAGCTTCGAAACCGGCGAATGGAACCTAGGGGCAAAGTACAAGTGGATCGCCGTCATCGCCCTGCTCGACATCGTCCTCGTGTCGTTCATGGCCTTCATGCCCAACATCAACCTCGGCGTGCCGTGGAATCCCGACTTTTCCTGGAAGTACGTGAACTACACGATCCTCGTCTTCCCGGCTGCGCTGATCGCGCTGTGGATCTACTGGCACGTGTCCGTCAAGAATTGGTTCACCGGACCGAAGCAGACGATCGAGAAGGAGACCGTCGAGCTGCTCGGGGGCGTCGACTACCCGGCCTCGTCGTTACCCTGAACGGACCCGATCAACTGGGGCGGTGAACGCCGGAGGCGACCTCGACCCCGCCCTTCTTGATCGGATCGGGGTCTTCCGCAGTCGGCCCTGTCGGGTCGAGCCTCTACCCGGCGGCCTCACCAATCAGAACTACAAGATCACGACGCCCGACGCGTCCTATGTCCTTCGCCAGTCGACCGCGTCGGCGTCTGACGAGCTCGCCGTCGACCGCCGAGCCGAGTACGAGAACAGTGCCCGCGCCGCGGCCGCCGGCGTCGGTGCGCCGGTGGTGGACTTCCTCCCCGACAAAGGGGTCCTCGTGCTCGGGTTCCTCGACGGCGCGACGCTGACCGACGAGGACCTGCAGCAGCCCGGGGTGCTGCCCCGGGTTGCGCTGGCCTGCCGCCGGCTCCACGCCGGCGACCCCTTCGTCAACCGCTTCGACATGTTCGAACGCCAGGCCGACTACCTGGGCCGCGTCCAGCGGCGCGGCTTCCGCCTTCCGCGGGGTTACCTCGACCACGCCGAGGCCGTCGGGCGCATCGGCGCGGCCATGCGCACCCGGCCCGTCGCGCCCCGCCCGTGCAACAACGACCTCCTGGCCGCCAACTTCATCGACGACGGCCAGACGGTCTTCATCATCGACTACGAGTATTCGGGGAACAACGACCCCTACTTCGAGCTCGGCAACATCTGGAGCGAGTGCCACCTCACCCTCGACCAACTCGATGAGCTGATCGAGGCGTACGACGGAGCCCTCACCCCGGGTCATGTGGCACGGGCGCGCCTGTGGGGGCTCATGTCCCAGTACGGCTGGACCCTGTGGGCGTCGATCCAGGACGCCATCAGTGCCATCGCGTTCGACTTCTGGTCCTGGGGCATGGAGAAATACGAGCGGGCCGAGGCCACCTTCGCCGGTCCCGACTTCGAGCGGCTCTTGGACGACGTGACGCGGGCAGACTGAGCCGGACGATGACCGACGAGCCTGCACCAACCGGGGGCGACCTGCCCGACCGGGCCCGCGTCGTGATCATCGGCGGCGGCGTGGTGGGGACCTCGACGGCGTACCACTTGGCCCGCCTGGGTTGGAATGACGTCCTGTTGCTCGAGCAGGGGCAGTTGTCCTGCGGCACGACGTGGCATGCGGCGGGCCTCCTCGGCCAGCTCCGCGCCACCGAGTCGGGCACCCGCCTCGTGCAGTACTCCGCCCGCCTGTACGGCGACCTCGAGGCGGAGACCGGGCTCGCGACGGGTCTCAAGCGGTGCGGCGGCGTCACGGTGGCGCGCACCCCCGAGCGGATGGTCCAGCTCCGCCGGACGGCTGCCACGGCCGAGGCCTACGACCTCGAGTGCGAGCTGCTCGCGCCCCGGGAGGCTCTCGAGCGGTACCCCATCCTCGAGACGCGGGATCTGCTGGGCGCCCTGTGGCTGCCCGGCGATGCCACCGTCAACCCCGTCGACGTGACGGCGTCGCTCGCTCGTGGCGCCCGCCTTCGGGGCGTACGTATCGAGGAGCACACCCGGGTCACCGGGGTCTCGACGCAGCACGGCCGGGTGACCGGCGTCGTGACGGATCGGGGCCCCGTCGAGGCCGAGGTGGTCGTGAACTGCGCGGGCCAATGGGCGAAGGCCGTCGGCCTCCTCTGCGGCGTCGACGTCCCGCTCCATTCGGCCGAACACTTCTACGTGGTGACCGAGCAGATCGAAGGGGTGCACCCGCTGCTCCCCATCCTGCGCGACCCCGACGGCTACACCTACGTCAAGGAAGAGGTCGGCGGGCTCGTCGTCGGCGGCTTCGAGCCGACGGCCAAGCCCTGGGTCGCGCCCGACGCGCTGCCGTACCCGTTCGAGTTCCAACTGCTCGAGGAGGACTGGGACCACTTCGGCATCCTCATGGAATCGGCCGTCCACCGGATCCCCGCTCTCGCGACCACCGGGTTGAAGAAGCTGTACAACGGCCCGGAGAGCTTCACACCCGACAACCAATTCGTGCTCGGCGAGGCGCCGAACGTCCGCGGCTTCTTCGTGGGAGCGGGGTTCAACTCGGTCGGGATCGCGTCGGGTGGCGGCGCCGGCCGGGCCCTGGCCGAGTGGATCGTCGAGGGCGAGCCGACCAGCGATCTGGTCGCAGTCGACATCCGGCGCTTCGCGCCGTTCAACGCCAACAACCGGTGGTTGCGCGACCGCGTGGGCGAAGTCCTCGGCCTCCACTACGCCCTGCCCTGGCCGAATCGGGAGCTGGCGACGGCCCGCCCGTTCCGTCGATCGCCGCTGCACCACCTCCTCGCAGCCAAGCGGGCGGTCTTCGGCTCGAAGATGGGGTGGGAGCGGCCCAACGTCTTCGCACCGGCCGGAGTACCCGCCGAGCTCGACTACACCTGGGGCCGGCCCCGGTGGCTGGCCTGGTCGGCCTCCGAACAGATCGCAACCCGCAAGCAGGTGGCCGTCTTCGACGAGACATCCTTCGGCAAGCTGCTCGTGGTCGGTCGCGACGCCGAGACCGTGTTGCAGCGCCTGTGCACGGCGGATGTGGCGGTCGAACCGGGCCGCGCGGTCTACACGGGCATGCTCAACGAGCGCGCCGGCTACGAGGCCGACGTCACCGTGACCCGCCTCGCGCCCGACCGCTACCTGTTGGTGACCAGCGCGGCCTCGCCCGTGCGCGACCTGGCCTGGATCGAGCGCCACCTCCACAGCGGGGAGCACGTCAGTGTGGTCGACGTCTCCTCCGCCTACGCCGTCCTCGGCGTCATGGGCCCCGCGTCGCGCCAGCTGCTCGGCCGGCTCGGCTCCGTCGACCTGTCCGACGAGGCGTTCCCGTTCTCGACGAGCCGGGAGATCTCTCTCGGCTATGCCACGGTCCGGGCCACCCGGATCACCTACGTGGGCGAGCTCGGCTGGGAGCTCTACGTCCCGAGCGAGTTCGCCGTCGGCGTCTACGAGGACCTGGTGGCCGCCGGCACCGACCGCGGCCTGGTCGATGCCGGGTACTACGCCATCAACAGCCTCCGCCTCGACAAGGGGTACCGCGCCTTCGGGGCCGACCTCACCCCGGACCACACACCCCTCGAAGCCGGGCTGCGCTTCACCTGCAAGCTCAAGATGCCCGTCGACTTCGTCGGCCGGACCGCGTTGGAGGCGGCCATCGAAGCCGGGCCGCGCCGGCGTCTTGTCTCGCTGCGGGTCGGCGACCCCGACGTCATGTTGTGGGGCGGCGAGCTCGTCCTGCACGACGGAGAGGCGGCCGGCCAGGTGACCTCGGCCGCGTGGTCGGCGACGTACGGCGCCGCCGTGGGCCTCGCGTACGTATGGCGCCGCGACCACGGCCCGGTCGGACCCGACGACCTTGGTACCGGCACATGGGAGGTCACGGTGGGCGACGCCGTCGCGTGGGTCGACATCCAGACGGGTGCGTTCTACGACCCGGCCTCAGCCCGAGTCCGCGGTTGAGACCCGGCGACGTCCGATGCTTGTCTCGGCCTTCAACCTCTCCACGGCGCACGCGTCGGTGCCGGTCCTTCCACCGACCACCTACGGCGGCGCCGCGCTGGCCGCGGTGTGCCACGACAACACGCATCGCGTGTCCTTGCTCTTCCCTGCGCCGCACCTGACCGTCCCGAACACCCAGGTGATGTCCACGCAATAGACGGGCACGGACGGTTGAACGTGGGCGGACAACGCAGGGCGCGCCGGGCCCTGGTCGACTAGTTTGCAAATCCACGCCACGTGGGTGACGTCCCGCGGTGAGTGGAGGTCGACGCCATGGCCGCTCCAGAGTCAGTCGGAAGCGCGTTCCCGCGGCGCAGAGCAATGCCGCCGTGGTCCCAAGAGGTCCTCGGGCGCGTGGTCCCCCTCCGCAATTCGCTCGACCACGTCGACGCGGCACATGCGGAGACCATCCGGGTGCTCCTCAACGGGGCCGAGCGGCTCGCCACCGAGGCGCGGCCCTGGACCGAGGCCTGGGCACAGGTGCGTGAGTGGTGGTACGGAAGCCGCGTGGAGCAAGCCTGGACGGCCATCCACGAGGCCCAGCTCCTCATGGTCGAGCACTGCGACGAGAGTTACCTGAAGACAACGGCGCTCGAGATCGCCCTCGCCGAGTCCGAGATCCTCGATCCGAAGGATCCGATCCGGATACGCCTGTCGGATTACGCGCGGGGCGCGCCTGAGGGCGGTGCTCCGGCGGATCAGGCCAAGGCAGAGGCGCACGCCCAGGCGCACGTGCTGGCCCACGCCGGCGCGGTCGCCGCGGCTCCGGGCGGCACCACCACGACCACGACGTCGACCACGACCGCGAGCTGACCATGGCGACCGAAGCGCTCGCGACAGAGTCGACGACACCGCCGGCACCGACGGTGCCACTGCAGACGATGATCGGCTCGGTCCTGAACAAGGCGTCGAGCATGAACGATGCGTTCCACCGCGACGCTCGTGCGTTCCGCAACCGGCTCATCGTCATCTCACTCATCTCGATCGTCACCAGCGTCCTGCTGGTGATCCTGCAGTGGCGTCTGCCCGCGGCCTCCATCATCGAACACCCCAAGGGCGCGACCGGCGAGTCGTCCTGGGCCCTCATGCTCTTGGTCATGGTCTTCGGCTGCATCGGCGCGCTGGTGTCCGCCATTCCGGCGATGGCCGCCATCCCGCGGGTCAAGAGCCCCTTCAATTTCCCGCTGCAGGCGGCGCTGATGAAGGTCTTCGTCGGGAGCCTGACCGCGCTCGTCGGGGTCATCGTCACCGGGAGCGCCGGCGTGACGAACGGCTACGCCTCCCTGGGCGCGCTCATCGGCATCGCGGTCGTGTTCGGGGCGTCACAACAGGCCGTGACCCAGTACCTCGACAAGCGGGCGGGCCAGATCATCGACTCGAAGCCGGCCGCGAAGTAAACGCCGGCCGGTGGGAGGGCCGTGGGCCCGCCGCACCCCGGGCCGGCAGAGCAGGGCGGCCGCCTGACCAGAGGCCAGCGTTTCGCTCAGAGGCGATAGAGCTTCGCGGCGTTCTCGCCCAGGATCTTGCGCTGCACCTCGCGGGAGAGCGTCGACATCTTCTCGGCCACCGTGTCGAGCGGCTTGGGGTACAGGCACGTCGGGTGCGGGAAGTCCGTCTCGAAGAGGATGCTGTCGGCCCCGACCGATTCGACGAGCGCCGGCAGGTTGTTCTTCTCGAACCAGAACGTGGCGAACAGGTTCCGGCGGAAGTACTCCGACGGGAGCATCGAGAGCTTCTCGAGTGACTTGGGCGCGTTCTCCGACATCTCGTAGTCGAGGGCCTCGAGGATGAAGGGAACCCAGCCGACGCCGCTCTCCACCGACACCATCTGCAGCTTCGGGTGGCGGTCGAGCATGCCGCTCAGGATGATGTTGGTCACGACGCGGGCGTTGCCGATGAAGAGCAGCGTGCCGCCGATGGCGAGCTTCGTGTCCTCGTCCTGGGACTCCCAGGGGTAGGTGCCGAAGTACGTCATGGTGGTGAGGCTGGCGCCGATGTGGAAGTGCACGGGCAGGTGCCGGTCGGTGCACACCTCCCACAGCGGGTCCCAGGCGTGGTTGGCGAGGTCCGGGCCGCCGACGTCGTTGGGGTCCGACGTGATGTTCACGCCGCGCAGGTCCATGTCCGCCACGCGCTTGGCCTCGGCCACCGCCTCGTCGACGTCCCAGGCCGGCAGGACCGGCATCGGCAGCAGGCGGCCGCCCGACTCCGCCTGCACCTCGGCCATGGCGTCGTTGTAGATCTGCACGCAGAGCAGGCGCAGCACCGGGTCCTTGACCACGTCGGAGATCCCCTGGCCCCCGAGGCCGATGGAGTTAGGGAAGCACACCTGGGCGAAGACGCCCGAGTCGTCCATTACCTCGATGCGCGCCTTGATGTCGAAGGCGCCGAGGTGGATCTGGTCCTGGGTCCACTCGAAGAGCGCCTCGGCGGCGCGGCCCTTGCCGCCCTGGCGGTCGATGACCCCGCCGCCGCCGGCGAAGCCGAGCTCGGCGCCGTCGACGTACCACATGGGTTTGCCGTCGACCTCGACCACGTGCGGGACGCGGTCCTTGTACTTCGCCGGGGCGCGCTTGGTCCACAGGTCGTGAGCCTCGGTCAGGTGGGTGTCCGCATCGATCACCCTCAGACCATCTAGTGCCAGCGCCATCCGTGCCTCCCCAGGTCAGACTTCCGATTCACGACGATTCGCCGGATTTCTCGATTTTGACTTCGATTTCAAGAACACCCTACGACCAGGTCTACGGCTCCGCCCGTCGGACGGATGGGACCTGGTCACGGCGTCAGCGGGTGCGGGGGAACCCGAGGTTGATCTCGCTGGTGGCCGGGTCGGGCCAGCGGGTCGTCACCACCTTGGGGCGGGTGTAGAAGCGGATGCCCTCGGGGCCGTACATGGCGCTGTCGCCGAAGAGCGAGGACTTCCACCCGCCGAAGGAATGGAACCCCACGGGCACCGGGATGGCGACGTTGACCCCGACCATGCCGGCGGTCACGTCGCGCTGGAAGCGGCGGGCGGCTCCGCCGTCACGGGTGAAGACGGCCGTGCCGTTGCCGTACGGGCTGGCGTTCACCAGCGCCATCGCCTCGTCGTAGTCCCGCACCCGCACGACGCCGAGGACCGGCCCGAAGATCTCGTCGTCGTAGGCGGCCATGCCGGGTCGGACGTCATCGAGCAGGGTGCAGCCGAGGAAGAAGCCTTCGGCCCCGGCGGCCGCTTTGGGTTCGTTGCGGCCGTCGACGACCAGGCGGGCGCCCTCGGCCTCGGCGCCGTCGATGTACGAGCGCACGCGGTCGCGGTGCTGCGCCGTGACGAGCGGGCCCATCTGGGACTCGGGGTCGTCGCCCGGTCCGACGACGACAGAGGGGATCCGCGCGGTGATGGCTTCGACGAGCGGGTCGGCCACGTCGCCGACGGCGACCACCACCGAGATGGCCATGCACCGCTCGCCGGCCGAGCCGTAGCCGGCCGAGATGGCGGCGTCGGCGGCCGCACCCACGTCGGCGTCGGGCAGCACGACCATGTGGTTCTTCGCCCCGCCGAGCGCCTGGACCCGCTTGCCGTGGCGCGCGCCCTCTTCGTAGACGTGTCGGGCGATCGGGGTGCTGCCGACGAACGACACGGCTGCGACGTCGGGGTGGGCGAGCAGCGCGTCGACCGCCTCGGCGTCGCCGTGCACGACGTTGACGACCCCGTCGGGGACGCCGGCCTCGCGGGCCAGCTCCGCGATGAGGAGCGAGGCCGAGGGATCGCGCTCGGAAGGCTTGAGCACGAAGGCGTTGCCACAGGCGATGGCGTTCGCCAGCATCCAGAGCGGGACCATCACCGGGAAGTTGAAGGGGGTGATGCCCGCCACCACGCCGAGGGGCTCGAGCACGGTGTGCACGTCCACGCCCGACGAGACCTCGGTGGAGTGCGCGCCCTTGAGGAGGTGGGGGATGCCGCAGGCGAACTCGATGTTCTCGAGGCCGCGGGCCACCTCGCCGGCCGCGTCGCTCAGGACCTTGCCGTGCTCCGCGGTGACCGCCGCGGCCAACTCGGCCGAGGCGCCGCTGAGCAGCTCGCGCAGGCGGAACAGGGTGGCGGCGCGGGCACTGAGCGAGCCCGCTCCCCATTCGGCCGCCGCCTCCTTGGCGACCTGCACCGCGCCGTCCACCTCGGCGGCCGAGGCGAGCGGGACGGTCGCGCTCGGCACGCCGCGGGCCGGGTCGAACACCGGAGCGTGGCGCCCCGAGGTGCCCGCGACCGACTTGCCCCCGACGAAGTGCTCGAGCTCACGCATGGAACGATCCTCCCACCGCGGTGGGGGCGCGGCACGCCGGGGTGGCGGGACGGCACCTGGGGTGGTCGGTGGTTCTTGGCCGCTCGTCAGACGGAGGCCGGCTCCTCTTCGACCAACTTGGCCAGCTCCTCGTCGACCATGCGGTCGCGTTCGTCGAGGTCGCGGCGGGCCGCCCGCGGGCTCCACCGGCCTTTCATGGTGAACACGAGGACGGCGAAGATAGCCATGCCGATGAGGCAGACGGCCCACCACCGCTTCCACTCGCCGGGCGAGGTCTTCTGGGCCGGCACGATGGCGTGCTCGGCAAAGAGCAGGTTGGCCAGGGCCGGCGAGTACTTGGCCACCCCGGCGATCTGGGCCAGGGTCACCGGTTTGCCGTTTTGGACGTCGGTGGCAAGAGGGTTGAAGGCATTGAGGCCGAGCACGTGGGGATTCGTAAGCCCGCCGGCCGCGGTCAGGGCCGCCGTCAGGCTGTGGGTCCGGTTGCAGACCTGCAGGATCGTGGCGAGGGTGTCGAGATCCGCTCGGGCCTGGGGGGTCGCCTTGAGGTCCGCGACGACAGTTGCCGGCGCCGGTGTCGAATTGCACTTGAGCGCGGACGTGTTCGGTGCGTAGGGCTGCGCGGCCTGGATCGCCTGCAGGGTGGCGCCGGCGTTCTGATTGTCCACGAGGACCGTCGACGTCGTGATGACGTACGGCAGCACGAGGAACGACAGCGCCACGGTGATGCGCAGGATCCAGCCCCATATGGCGAGACCCGACGCCGTGAGCGCGGGGTTGTGCGACTCGACCTGCTCGGTGTAGTTCGCCATCCAGGGCGCGTAGGCCAGCGAGATGCTCACCGCCAGCAGCACGATCACGAGGACGTTGGAGGAATACCCGGTGTGCGGGTGGCCCGTCTGGATGATCAGGAACAGCATCATGACCATGGCGCAGATCGCGCCCAAAAGCATGAACGGTTTGCGCACACGAGCCCAGTCCGAGAGGACGCCGGCGATGACAAGGCCCGCCGATAGGGAGGCCGCCAACCACACGTTGATGCCGTTCGCCTGTGACGCGGTGCGGTTGAACGTCACCACCCAGTAGATGGTGAGGACGCTCACCGAGGCGTAATAGAACAACAGGAACAGCGAGATGGCGATCGACGAGGAGATCAGGTCCAATTTCATCATGGAGCGGATAGGGTGCGCCGTCGTTTTCTCGACGTCGACGCCCATCGCCCGCGCCTCGATGAGGGCGCGTTCACGCTCGCTCACCATGAGCTGGTTGCGCAGCTGCGGCGACAGCTCGCGCAGGAAGAAGAACGCGACGACGACCACGCCGAGGCACACCAGTCCCGAGATGATGAACTGGTCCTGCCAAGGGTAGAGGTGGTCCAGCGTGTTCGTAGCCACCACGCTGGCGAAGAGCGCGCCCATGGTCGGTCCGAGCGCCCAGAAGCCCATGGCGGTGCCGCGGCCCATCTGGGGCGAGAAGTCGCGCATGAGCGCTGGCGTCGACACCAGGATCACGCCCTCGACGAAGCCGATCACGCAGTAGGACGCGGCGAACCACCACTTGTCCGTGATGTGCGGGATGGCGAAGAGCTGAATGAGCGCGACGACCAGCGTCCCGTAGATGGTGAGGTTCGCCCGTCCGATCTTGTCGGAGAGCCCACCGATGAACGCGCTGAACGCGCCGATCGCGTTCGAGACCACGAGGAGGTACAAGAAGAACTGGAACGACATGTGGTAGTAGGGCAGCAGCCTTGGCGTGACCGCACCCTCCACGTAGTACAGGTAGTACAACATGATCGTCGTCAACACGACGATGGAGAGATAGCCGAGGCGCGGCAGCGTGTTCGGGTAGTGGTCGAGCTGCCGCTTGCCGACCGCGTTCTTCCACCAGCCGCCGCTGGGGACCGCCGCCGTCGTCGCCGTGGTGGTCATGTCGATCCCCTTTTCCTCTAGACGTCCCGGCCCCTGCCGTGCTGCTCGGCGTTCCCCCTAGTCGCCTGGGAGTGGGCCGATCTCGATGCTAGGACGCGATCGGGTCCGCTGGGCGGAGAACGGCGGCGGCGCTCGGGGCTCGGCGCTCGTCTAGACGTTGCTGGTGGTTCCGGCGTCGACCGCCTCGTCGAGCGGCTGGAGCGGCACGTGCCAGGTGAGGCGGGTGCCCCCCTCCCGGGAGGTGCCGATTTCCATGCCGCCTTCGAGGCGCTCGGCCCGCTGGCGCATGTTCTTGAGCCCCAGGCCGCCACCGCTCGATGCTCCCTCGGCGGCCGCGGTGATGCCGATGCCGTCGTCCGCCACCACGAGTCGCAGTTCGTCGCCGGCGGTGATCGTGATGACCGCTTGCGTCGCCTGCGCATGCTTGCCGACGTTCGTGAGGGCCTCGCGGAGGACGGCCAGTACCTCGTCGACCAGTTGGCCGGTGACCAGGCGGTCGACCGGCCCGCTGAGAGACACCTGGGGAGGGAGGTCCAGCACGGGCCGGAGCTCGTGGAGGAGGTCGAGCACCTTGGGGTGGAGCCCCTCCTTGTTGATGGTCAGCTCGATGTCGAAGATCGCCTTGCGCAGCTGGCGGATCGTCTCGTCGATCCTGTCGATCGCATTCGGCAATACGCAGCACCGCCTCGGGACGCTCGACCATCCGCGTGGTGCCCTGGAGCGACAGGCCGATCGCGAAGAGGCGCTGGATCACCGAGTCGTGCAGGTCGCGTGCGATGCGATCGCGGTCCTCGGTGAGCGCGTGTTCACGCACGAGCGAGTGCAGCCGCGCGTTCTCGATCGCGATGCCGGCGGCCATGGCGAGCGCCAGGACGAGCTCCTCGTCTTCTCGGGAAAACTCCTTGGCCCGGCGCTTGTTTGTGAGATACAGGTTCCCGTAGACCTCGCCGTGGACGCGGACCGGCACGCCGAGGAACGAGGTCATCGCAGGGTGGTGGTGCGGGGTCCCGAAGCTGTCCGGGCTGTCGGAGAGGTTGCCCAGGCGCAGCGGTTTGTCGTCGGCGATGAGCGTGCCGAGCACGCCGCGGCCCGTCGGGCGTGGCCCGATGGCGCGCTCCGCCTCGCTGTCGAGACCGACCGTGAGGAACTGGTCGAGGGTCTGCCCGTCGGCCGACAACACCCCGAGCGCGCCGTACTGCGCTTCGACCAATTCGCACGCTTCTTCGATGATGCGGCGCAACACGACGGGCAGGTTGAGCTCGGCATCGAGGATCAGGATCGCCTGCACCAAACGGCGCAACTTGACGGGATCGTCGATCTGGTCGAAAGGCTGCACGGCGAACCAGGCTATCGGTGGTCCCTCCGGGGCACGAGGGCACCGTGGCCGCAACGGCTCGGTCACGGTGACGCGGGCAATCGGGCAGCGGCGTGGCAGAATCAACGGGATGGGGATACGGGTCTTCGTGCTGGACGATCACGAGCTCGTCCGGACCGGATTGCGCACGCTGCTCGACTCGGAGGACGACATGGAGGTCGTGGGCGAGGCGGGGACCGCGGCCGACGGCCTGCGCAAGATCCGCGAGCTCGAGCCCGACGTGGCCGTGCTCGACGTGCGCCTGCCCGATGGGTCCGGCATCGAGGTGTGCCGCGAGATCCAGTCGGACATGCCCAACGTTCGCTGCCTCATGCTCACGTCGTACTCGGACGACGACGCCTTGTTCTCGTCGATCATGGCGGGCGCGTCGGGCTACGTCCTCAAGGAGGTCGGTAGCGGCGACCTGTTGGGGGACATCAGGCGGGTCAGCCAGGGCACGTCGCTGCTCGACCCGGTCCTGACCCAGGAGTTATTCGACCGCCTGCGCAAGGACCAGGAGGCCGAGTCGCGGCTGACCGTCCTGACCCCGCAGGAGCGCCGCGTGCTCGAACTGATCGCCGAGGGCCAGTCGAATCGACAGATCGCTGAACAGCTCTTCCTCGCCGAGGCGACGGTGAAGAACTACGTGTCGAGCCTTCTCTCAAAACTCGGCATGCGACGCCGCACCGAAGCCGCCGTCTACGCGGCCGTGCTGGCGGAGCGGAAGTCGACGGTGCCCCGCCGCTGATCACGACGGCCGCGGCTGCGTAGGTGCGGTGTGCGGTGTGGCGGTGTGCGGTGTGCGGTTTAGGCGACGCCGAGCCGTCGATGGTCGTCGAGGGTACGGAAGTCCACCCCGGCGCGCCGCAGCAACCCCTCGAGGCGGGCCCGTTCGGCCAGCGGGTTGACGAAGCGTGTGGGGTCGCTCTCGATTTCCATGGCCGAGCACAGGCGCAGCAGCATGCGGTCGTGGTCGAGCTCGAGCGCCAGGTCCTCGGCCATGACATGGCCGTGGTCGAGTTCCTGCCCGTGGTCGTGCTCGTGCCCCTGGAGCCGGCGGCGGCATTGCAGCAAGACCACGACCAGCTCGTCGCGCGGACGTCGGGAGCTGCACCGGGTCCATGTCCGCGCACAACTCGCTCGACAATTCGCTGTACATGGACATGGCCCTGCCAGCGTGAGCGCTTCGGAACCCTCCCGCCAGAGCCGATACTCCTGACTTGGCCGGTCGGGCCCCACCAGCCACTCTGCGCTTACCCCCGAACAACCGTTGGACACCCCGAACGGCCGCAACCGTCGTCACAACGGGTGCACGCCATGTTTCAGCTGCCAGGACATCCCGAATTGGGTGGGTAAACTTTCGGGGCCCGTAGGGAACGGGGATTCGGGGATTTCGGGGATACGGGGGAACGTGCGTCGGCGTGGAGGGGCGCCGCATTTCGTTGCGGCCAATCATGGGCGACCGGGGACGACGACACGCCGGGACACAGGCCGCGCCGACCCAACCCCGGCGGGCTGGTCATGACATCCGTCGACGAGTCGCCGCGTCCGGCTCCGGCGCACGAAGGTGAGCTCGTCGATGGGCGCTTCGAACTGGTCACGCTCGTCAAAGCGGGCAACGGCATCGATACGTACCGGGGCCTCGACCGGCTGCAGGGCACCGAGGTCGTCGTCAAGGCGATCGACACGGGCAGCATGCCGACGGCCGTCTACCTGCGCCTGCAGCACGAGACACGACTCCTCGAGCGCATCGACCTCGGCGCGAGCCGGCGCGTCGTGTGGTGCGGTCAACGGGGCCGGCACTTCTACGTCGTCCAGCCGCGCGTCCTCGGAGAGCCGCTCGACCAGATGCTGGCCCGTGGCCCGATCGACGTCGCGGCCTCCCTCCGCCTCGCCGTCGGCATCCTCACCACGCTGCAAGGCCGTGCATCAGCTCGGAGTGGTCCACCGTGACGTCAAGCCGCCGAACATCCTTGTCGCCCGGGACGGCGAGGGACTGAAGGCCGAGCTCGTCGACTTCGGTTTGTCCCGTGGCAGTGGCTTCGACGACACGGAGCGCCACGACCCCACGGCGGCCGTGCGCTACCTCTCGCCCGAAGCGGCCGGGCTCATCAGCGCGACGGTGGACCAGCGGGCCGATCTCTACGCGCTCGGGGTCGTGCTCTTCGAGTGTCTCACCGGGACGCCTCCCTTCGACGGCGACACGGTGGGCGAGGTGCTGCGCCGTCATCTGAACACGGAGCCGCCCCAGCTCCGGTCGCTCGGCATCGCCGCGCCGCGCGCGCTCGAAGGCGTGCTCCAACGACTCATGGCCAAGGACCCCGAAGCGCGGTACCAGTCCGCGGCGGCCGCCCTGCTCGATATCGAGGAGATCCGCGTGGCCCTCCAGGCCGGTCTGGTCGAACCACTGGTCACGCCCGGGCAACGAGACCTCCGTCACGTGCTGGCCGAACCCGCTTTCGTCGCCCGCGCCGAGGAGCTGGCGGAGTTGGTCGGGACGCTCGACCGGCCGGCCGGCCCGGCGCGCCGCCTCGTCCTGGTGGAAGCGGAGTCCGGTGCCGGCAAGACCCGGCTGCTCGACGAGCTCACGTTGCACGCAACCCAACGCGACGTGCTGGTCCTGCGCGGCCAGGGGGTCGACCAGGCCGCGCCGCGCCCGTTCCAGATGCTCGAGGGGATCGCGCAGGGGATCGTCGCCAGCTTCCTCGACACCGAGCTGGCCGCCGGTGGCGGCCTCCGCGGTCACCTCGGCGACCGGGCGGACGCGGCCGTCGGCGCCCTGCCGGCCCTGGCGGCGGTCGTCGGCCCGGCCGACCTCACCAGCCTGGGCCCAGAGCAATACGGGGAGACGAGAAGCATCGATGCCCTCCTCCGGCTGCTCGAGGTGCTCGGCGACGCGCCACGCGATGTCCTCATCATCCTGGACGACTGCCAGTGGGCCGACGCCATGACGCTGAAGCTGCTCGACCGCTGGCAGGACCGCCGGACGGGCGACGAGGAAGGCCGGCTCGTCGTCGTGGCCGCCTTCCGCTCCGAGGAGGTGACCGCCGGTCACCCGCTGCGCTCGGTCGACCCCACCTCCGTGGTCGCCCTGCGCCCCTTCACCGCCGCCGACGTCGAGGCGCTGTGCGAGTCGATGGCCGGTCCCCTGCCCCCCGAGGCCGTCACCTCGGTGGTGCGCCTCGCCGACGGGAGCCCCTTCATGGCGTCCGCCGTGCTCCGCGGCATGGTCGAGACGGGCGCCCTGCGCGCCGGCCGCGACGGCTGGGAGATCGACCCCGGGCCGATGGCCGACGTGCAGACCTCGCGCCGCGCCGCGCTGATCCTGCAGCGGCGTTTCGAGCTTCTCGCACCCGACACGATCGGGTTCCTCTCCATCGGCGCCGTCTTGGGCAAGGAGTTCGACCTGAGCCTGGCCATGGCGCTGTCGGGGCACGACGCACGGCGGGTGGCACCGGCCCTCGATAGCGCGCGGCGCAGGCGGATCTTGTGGGTGACCGAATCGGAGGGCCGCTGCGCCTTCACCCACGACAAGTTGCGCGAGACCCTGCTCGACGGGCTCGACCCGGCGGAACGGCGCCGGCTGCATCTCGCGGCGGCCGAGCGCATCGAGGCCATGGACCCCGACCGGGCCTTCGAGCTGGCGTACCACTTCGACGCCGCCGGCGAATCGGCGCGCGCCATGCCCTACGCGCTGCGGGCGGCCCGCCAGGCGCGGGCGCGGCACGCCCTCGACGTCGCGGTGACCCACTACCAGATTGCCGAGCGCGCCGGTGCCGGTCAGGACGAGGTCTCGGCCCGCGTGGCCGAGGAGCTCGGCGACGTCCTCATGCTGCAGGGGGACTACCCCGGCGCCACGCGCCACCTGCAGCGAGCGCTCGAGCTCAGCGAGGACGCCGTGGCGCGGGCCGTCCTGAACGGCAAGCTCGGCGACGTCGCCTTCAAGCAGGGCGACCAGGTCAGCGCCGCCCGTTCGCTCGAAGGCGCCCTGCGGGCGCTCGGTCGGTGGGTCCCGCGCTCACGGCTCACCACCTTCGTCGCCGTGCTGTTCGAGGCCTTCGTCCAGGCCCTGCACACCCTGTTGCCGCGCGTGTTCGTCGCCCGCCGTTCGGCTGAAGGGGCCGAACGCGAGTTCGTCGCCATCCGCCTCTACAGCAACCTGGCTCACGTCTACTGGTTCAGCGCGGGCAAGTTCTCCTGCGCCTGGACGCATCTGCGCGAGATGAACCTGGCCGAGCGCTATCCGGCCAGCCCCGAGCTGGCCCAGGCGTACTCGGAGCACGCGCCGGTCATGACCGACGGTGCCCTGGTACTCGCGGGGCCTGGCCTACGCCGAGCGCTCACTGGCCATCCGACGCGAAAGCGGCGACGTCTGGGGGCAGGGACAGTCGCTCAGCTTCGTCGCCACGGTGCTCTACGCCTCCTCGCGTTACCGAGAGTGCATCGAGACCTGCCGCGAATCGATCCGCCTGCTCGAGCGAACTGGCGGGCGTTGGGAGCAGAACACGGCCGTCTGGCACCTGGCCTTCGCCCACTACCGCCTCGGCGAGCTCGATTCGGGGCTCGAAGTGGCGCGCGACCTCTACTACACCGCGACCTCCATCGGCGACGCCACGGCGGCCGGCATCGCGCTGAGTGGTTGGGCCCGCGCCGGCGTGGGGCGTGTCCCCGAGGCCTTCGTGGCCATGGAGATCGGACGGGACCTCGGGGACGCCCACACCTCGACCGAGGTCCATCTGGCCGACGGGGTGCGCCTGCTCTACGCCGGAGAGACCGAGGCCGCCGTGCAGCGCTTCACGGAGGCGCCAGGCGATCATCGTCGGAGGCCGGCTTGCACGCCGAGTACTTCGCTCCGGTCCGGCCGTGGCTGGCCACCGCGCTGCGCATGCAGGCGGAGCTCGTCGACCCCGTCGCAGCGGCGCGTCGCGCGCCCAGCGGCTCCGCCGCGCCGGCGCACGCGGCCCGCCGCGCCCATCGTCTCGCCCGCTCGTACCGCAACAACCTGCCGCATGCGCTGCGCGAGCGGGCGGCCGTGGCCGGCCTGCGAGGGCAGAAGGCCCGGGCCAGCCGCTGGTTCGCGGCCAGCCTGCGCGCCAGCGAGGCCCAGGACGCCGCCTACGAGACCGCGTTCACCCGCGAGGCGATGGCACGCCTCGCGGCGAACCGGGGTCGCTTCCTGGCGCGGACCGCCTTGAGCGAGGTCGAGCTGGAGCGGATGCGTCTCGAGCCCCAGGAACGCCAGGAGCCGCTGATCACCTACTCGTTGGCCGACCGCTTCGAGCAGCTGCTCGACGTCGGGCGGCGCATCGGCGCCGCCGTCTCTCCGTCGGACGTCTACCAGGAGTTGCACCAGGCCGCCTTGCTCATGTTGCGGGGCGACCACTGCAACGTGGTGCGGATCGGCGACGCGATCGACGATCCCCTGGTCAGCGACTCGGGCAGCATGGTGCCCGACATCAGCCGCAGCCTGATGCGCCAGGCGATCGAGCAAATGGCTCCCGTCGTCTCGGGCGCGCCGGGCGACACCGACGACGACGGACACCATGCTGCTGGCCGACCTGCGGTCCATCTTGTGCGCGCCCATCGTCTCGGAGGGTCGGGTCGTCGCGTGCTTCAACGTCACCCATCACCGGGTCGATGACCTCTTCGGTGACGTCGAGATTCAGCTGGCGGAGTTCATCGCGACGCTGGCCGGGGCGGCGCTCGAGCGCGTCGCGGGCAGCGAGGCCCACTTTCGCTCCCTGGCCCAGAACTCCTCGGATGTCACCACGGTGGTCGACCGCTCGGGCCGCATCACCTATCAGAGCTCGTCGGTCGAGCCGGTCTTCGGCTTCACACCGGACGAAATGGTCGGCCGGGACCTCGCGTCCTGGCTCCACCCCGAGGACGCCGCCCAGCTGCTCGCCTATCTCGATCCCGAGGCGGGCGACGAGCCGGGGGACGCGGCCTGGTCCAGGCGCGGATGCGCCACCGCGACGGGTCGTGGCGTGTCGGCGAGTCGGCCGTGCGGAGCCTCTTCGACGACCCGGGCGTCGCGGGACTGGTGCTCAACACCCGCGACGCCAGCGAGCGGGTCGCCCTCGAGGCCGAGCTGCGCGAGCGGGCGTCGCACGACCCCCTGACCCGGCTGGCCAACCGGTCGCTGTTCGTCGACCGGGTCAACGAGGCGTTCGCCCGCCGGTCAGCGACAAGGCAACTCCCTCGCCGTGATCTTCCTCGATCTCGACGACTTCAAGTCGATCAACGACACGCTCGGGCACGGCGTGGGCGACCAGCTCCTGCAACTGACGAGCACGCGGCTCGAGCAGTGCGTCCGGCCGGGCGACACCGTGGCGCGCTGGGGCGGCGACGAGTTCGCCCTCCTGCTCGAGAACGCCGAGACCGAGCCCGACGTCGAGGTCGATCGTGCGCGCATCGTCGCCGTGCTCGGGCATCCGTACCGCATCAACGACCAGGAGATCCTCTCCCGGGCCAGCGTCGGCGTCGCGGTGGCGGGCGACGGCGAGACGCGCCGAGGACGTGCTGCTCGGCGCCGACGTCGCCATGTACGTCGCCAAGTCGCCGCGGCAAGTCGCGCTACCAGTTCTTCGAGGCCGAGATGCGCGACGCCGCCATCGAGCGGTCGGCGCTTGCGGACCGACCTCGAGTGGGCCCTCGAGCGCGGCGAGCTCGAGCGTCGTGTACCAGCCGATCGTCGACCTGTCCGACGGCTCCCTGCGTGGCTTCGAGGCGCTGCTGCGTTGGCGCCACCCGACCCGCGGCAACCTGCCCCCCGAACAGCTGGATCAAGCTGGCCGAGGGCAGCGGGATGATCATCGCGATCGGGCGTTGGGTGTTGCGCGACGCCTGCCAGCCAGATGGCCGAGTGGCGGCGCTCGAGCGGGCGGGACCTCTTCGTGGCGGTCAACGTCTCGGCCCGCCAGTTGCAGGACCCTGGCTTCGTCGACGTGATCGGGCGGCGCTGCGCGAGGCGCGGCTCTGACCCGAAGCCCTCGTGCTCGAGATTACCGAGAGCGCGACGGCCGACGACCCCGAGAGCCGCGATCGCCCAGCTCGAATCGCTCCGCGCACTCGGTGTCGAGTTCTCGATCGACGACTTCGGGACCGGCTACTCGTCGCTGAGCTACCTGCGCCGCTATCCCGTCCAGCATCTGAAGGTCGACCGCTCCTTCGTCTCCGAGGTCGTGACACGAATCCCGAGGACCACGCGATCGTCTCGAGCGTGATCAACCTGGCGCACTCGCTCGGCCTGCATGGTGATCGCGGAGGGCGTCGAGGACGCCGGCGCAGCTGGACGAGCTGCGGGGAATGGGGTGTGACCAGGCCCAGGGCTTCTTCTGGCGGGTGCCGTCTCCCGTCGGACGAGGTCTCGGCCTGGCTGGCCTCGAGCCCCGCGCCACGGTGACGCCGGCGCCCATGCCGGCGAGCCGTGACGGTGCGCGACGCCGGGAGTACAGTCGCCGTCGGTAGATGGACCATGCCCATCGAGCCCGTCGGGGGCCGTGCTCGCACGAGGGCGCCGAGCAACCGCGGGCCCGACGGTGTTCGACGTCCAACCCGGCCGTTCCGCCGTGCTGGTCAAGGCCCGCTCGAACGTCGGGCCCATCTCCTTCGCCACCAGCCAGGTGCGCGGCGCCATCTCGGCGCCAGCTCGACGGCGAAGTCAGTCGACCTGGACGCACCCGTCACGGCCGAGCTCAAGGTGTCGCTGCGCGAGCTCACCTCGGGCAACAGCCTCTACGACACCGAGCTCAAGCGCCGGATCGACGCCGGCGCTACCCCGACGCCACATTGCACCTCGAGCATGCCGCCGGAGCGCCGACGAGTCGAACCGTTTCGATCTGTCGGGTCGGATCGAGCTCCATGCGGTCGTGCGCCCGCTGTCGCGGCATCGTCACGGTCGAACGCCTCCGAGCGCGACATGATGGTCATCCGGGGACAGCAGACGCTCGACATCAGGGAGTTCGAGCTCGACGTGCCCATGACGCTTGCGCTCAAGATCCTTCCGGAGGTGTCGGTTGAGATGCACCTCGAGGCCCGGGCACAATGAGACGGATCGGTCGAGAAGGAGGAGCAGGGTGGGACTGGTCCTGGCGTTCATCGCCGGCTACGTCATCGGCGCGCGTGACGGGAGCGAGGCCCTCGACGAGGTGATCGACGCGGCCAAGGCCGTGGCCGCGTCACAGGAGTTCGAGGACCTGGTGCGGGCGCTGCGCTCCCACGCCGGTCACGTGCTCCAAGAGGTCGGGCGACGCGTCGATCCGTCCTCCGGTCGAGCCGATCAACGTGAGCACGACTCATCGAGCGGGCCCGCGACATCGTGCAGCGCTCGCGCTACAGGGACCGAATCCTGAGATAGCGCGCCACGTCGGGCAGCGAGCGGACCGCCAGCGCGGTGGCGCCGACGATGACGACCCAACGGATCAACCGGTACACGCGCTCGTTCCTCAGCGGTTGCTGACCCGGGTGGAACGGTCGGCCCGCGCCAGGACGTCTTCGGCTGACTCGCCGTCCTCGGCCAAGGCGAGGCCGAGCATCGCCTGGAGGCGGACCGATTGCCCGCCGACCACGACGGGCTCGTCGAGCGTGTGGTGCAGCCGGCGCACCAGGGGGCCAACGGCTTGCTCGTCGTTGACGGCGAGTACGACGACCAGCTCGCTGCCGCCGACACGCCCGACTGTGTCTTCGATCCGCAGCACCGAGGTGAGACGGCGCGACGCCTCGCACAGCACCGTGTTCCCCGTCGTGTACCCGAGCTTCATGTTGATCTCACCGAGGTTGTCGAGGTCGATGTGGCAGACGACGACCTCGCCACCGTGGCGCCGTCGCCGCGCCAGGGCCTGGGTCAGGCGGTCGAGCAGCAGGAGCTGGTTGGCCAGTCCCGGTGTGCGGGTCGGCCATCGACAGCTGCCACAGCTGGTCGTACTTGCCGGCCCGCGGCGTGCGGCCGGGTGGTTGGGCGTCCCCCGCCGAAGTGAACTCCTGCAGCATCGATTCCACGCTCCTCGGGCTGCCGCCCCCTTGCGCGCCGCCGTCCGACAACTCCGGGCCGCCTGGGCGGCCGTCGTCGTCGGTTTCCCCGGAGCGAGCGCGTCCCTCGTCCCGGCTGAACAGCTTCTTTTTTTCCTTCTTCACTCTCCGCCCCCCTCCACGGCGTCTGCCTGCCACTCTGACCCGTCCGCCGGTTCCGGCGACAGGGCAATAAGTCATGACCTGGCCCGCGGGGCCGTGACTGAACGGGCCGAGGGCACTGCGTTTCCGCAGGCCAGGACGCGAAATCAGGCTACCGGCGCCTGTTGCGGCGTCCGGCGCGGGACGGGGCGAAGCCACCTGATCGCCACCGGTTTGCACCGCCGCCGCCCACCGAGGACGCCGGCGTGGTCGCGCGTATCGTCGCTCCAGGTCGCCGACCGCCTTCGACCGACTCCGGATATCGACCATCACACTTCTCCCTCCGACGCACTGCACCGACCGGACACCGCCGCGTCGCGCTGCCACGTGAGCGCCCCCGCCACTCCGGTCGCCGTGGTCGTCGACCGCGCCGGGCTGGAGTCGCTGGTCGCCGACGTCGCTCGTGAGGACGCCTACGCCTTCGACACCGAGTTCCACACCGAGCGCACGTACGTGCCCGAGCTGGCGCTGATCCAGATCGCCTGGGCGGACAAGGTCGCCCTCGTCGATCCGCTCGCCGTGGACCCGGCTCCGCTGGCCGAGGTGTTCGGTGGGCCGGGCGTCGCGGTGGCGCACGCGTCGACGCAGGACCTCGACGTGCTCATGGCCGCCTGCGGAGCCATCCCGGCCACCGTGTTCGACACGCAGATCGTTGCCGGCTTCCTGGGCCTGTCGACGCCCTCGCTGTCGCGTCTGGTCGACGTCATGCTCGGCGTGTCGCTGCCCAAGGCCGACCGGCTGTCCGACTGGCTGGAGCGGCCGATGTCGGACCGCCAGATCACCTACGCCGATCAGCGACGTGGCGCATCTGTTGGAGCTGCGCGCCGTGCTGACCGAGCGGCTCCGGGCGCTCGGGCCGGCTCGATTGGGCGCTCAACGAGTGCGACGAGGTGCTGAGCGACCGCACCCCGCCGGCCCGCGTCCCCGAGGAGGCCTGGTGGAAGCTCGGGGACATCCGCAGCATGTCCCGCCGCTCGCGCGGCGTGGCCCAGGAGGTCGCCGCCTGGCGGGAGCGCACCGCGGCCGAGTCGAACCGGCCCCGCCGCAAGGTGCTCTCGGACCTCGGTCTGCTGGCGATTTCGCAACGGCCGCCCAACAACGCGCGACGAGCTCCGGCGCGCCCGGGGCGTCGACGGCCGCCACCTGGCCCAGGGCCGCGCCGCCGAGATCCTCGACGCCGTGCGCCGCGGCCTCGACCTCCCCGCCGACCGCATCCGGATGCCCTCGGAGGGCCGCGACGCCCAGGCACCGGCGGCGGCGGTCGCCGTGTGCTCCGGCCTCGTGCGCCAGATCGCCGACGACCTCGATTTCGACCAGGGCCTGCTGGCCACCCGGGCCGACATCTCCCAGCTGCTCTGCGGCGAGCCCAGCCGGCTCGACACCGGCTGGCGCCGCTCCATCGTCGGTGACCCGCTGCGCCGCCTCATCGCCGGCGAGGTGGCCGCCGCCTTCGACCGGCGCGGCCACCTCGTGCTCGAGGAGCGTTCCCATCGCCCGGTGCCGCCGCCGGCGGCGGGCGGCCGAGCGCTTAGTTCACCGACTTCTCGCGCCCCGCCCAGTAGCGGCTGGCGCAGCTTGTACTTCTGCAGCTTCCCCGTCGCCGTGCGGTCGAGCGCGTCGCGCAGCTCGACGCTGGTCGGGCGCCTTGAAGTGGGCCAGCCGGTCCCGGCAGTGCGCGATGAGCTCGCCCTCGGTGACCGTCTCGCCCGGTCGCACCACGACGAGCGCCTTGATCGTCTCGCCCCACTTCTCGTCGGGCACGCCGATCACGGCCACCTCGGCGACGGCCGGGTGCTGGTAGAGGCAGTCCTCGACCTCGATGGACGAGACGTTCTCGCCGCCGGTGATGATGACGTCCTTCTTGCGGTCCGAGATCACCAGGTAGGCGCCGTCGAGGTACCCGCCGTCGCCCGTGTGGAACCAGCCGCCCTCGAGCGCCTTGGCCGTCTCCTCGGGCTGCTCCCAGTAGCCGGCGAAGACGTGGTTGGAGCGCGCCAGCACCTCGCCGTCGACGTCGACGTCGATCCGCACGCCGATCGCCGGCACGCCGGCCCGGCTCAGCAGCTGCGACCGCTCGGCGGCGTCGAGCGTCGTCCCACTCGGCCGGCGCCCGGTTGATCGTCAGCAGCGGCGCCGTCTCGGTCAGCCCGTAGATCTGGATGAACTCCCACCCGAGCTCGGTCTCGATCCGCTCGATCGTCTTCGACGGCGGCGGCGCGCCGGCCACGACGATGCGCACGGTGCCGCGCCCGGGCACCGCCCGGCCGGCCTCCGCCCGCGCCTCGGCCGCGTCGAGGATGGCGGCCACCACGGCGGGCGCGCCGCACAGCAGCGTCACGCCGTGCCGCTCGATCCGCGCCAGGATCTCCTCGCCGTCCACCTTGCGCAGCACGATGTGCGTCCCGCCCATGCCGGTCACGGCGTAGGGCATGCCCCATCCGTTGCAGTGGAACATGGGCAGCGTGTGCAGGAGCACGTCGCGATCGCTCACGCCGGTGTGCCAGCCGAACGTCGTGGCGTTGAGCCAGCAGTTGCGGTGGGTGAGCTGCACGCCCTTGGGGCGCGCCGTCGTGCCCGACGTGTAGTTGACCGAGCACGTGTCGTCCTCGTCGGCCATCCACGCCTGCGGCGTCGCGCCCGGCGCCGCCGGCGCGAAGAGCGCGGCGTCGTCGGTGCCGTCCAGGCGGAAGCGGTGGGCCGACCTTGATGGTGTCCACCTCGTCGGTCAGATCGGGGTCGTACAGGAGGACGGACGCCCCGGAATGCTCGACGACGTAGGCGATCTCCTCGCGCGGTCAGGCGGAAGTTGATGGGCACGAGGATGCGCCCGTAGCCGCTGACGCCGAAGAACGAGGTCAAGAACCGCCCCGAATTCGGGCTGACGATGGCCACCCGCTCGCCGTGCGCGACCCCGAGGTCGTCGAGGGCCAGCGCCATGCCCGTGGCCCGCGCCGCCAGCTCGCCGTAGGTGAGCGTGCCCCACGACCCCGCCGTCCCCGGTTCGTCGACCACCGCGGTGCGGTGCCCGTAGACCAGCGCCGCCCGGTCCAGGAAGTCCGCCACCGTGAGTGCGACCCGCATGCGACCCCCAATCTCAGTGCGCCCACCGGGCGCGTCCCACGGGCGCCGACGATACCGGAACGGGTTGACGCTCCGAGAGGGCGGCGGCGCCTAGAAGTGCCCGAGCACCGGGTGCGGCACGTACGGCTTCTCCAGGCGCTCGATCTCGTCGTCGGTCAACGTGAGCTCCTCGGCCGCCAACGCGTCCTTCAGGTGCTTCTTCTTGGTCGACCCGACGATGGGCGCCGTCACCCCCGGCCCTGCAGCAACCAGGCCAGCGCCACCTGCGCGGCGGGGACGCCGCGCGCCGTGGCCACGTCGTGCACCGCGTCGACCACGTCGAAGTCGGTCGGCTGGTCGTAGAGGTAGTCGGTGAAGGGGTCCGTGCTCGAACGGGTCGTGTGCCGTCCGCCGTCGCGCGTCCGGGTGCCGGCCAGCACGCCGCGCGCCAGCGGGCTCCAGGGGATGCAGCCGACTCCCTGGTCGAGGCAGAGCGGGATCATCTCGCGTTCCTCCTCGCGGTAGATCAGGTTGTAGTGGTTCTGCATGGACACGAACTTCGTCCAGCCGTGCGATTCCGCCGTGTGCTGTGCCTTGGCGAACTGCCAGGCGAACATGCTGCTGGCCCCGATGTAGCGCGCCTTGCCCGCCCGCACGACATCGTGGAGCGCCTCCATCGTCTCCTCAATGGGCGTCCGGGGGTCCCAGCGGTGGATCTGGTACAGGTCGACGTAGTCCATGTCGAGGCGGCGCAGCGAGGCGTCGATCCCCGAGAGGATGTGCTTGCGGCCGAGCCCGCCACCGTTCTCTCCCGGCGTGACCGGCATGAACACCTTGGTGGCGATCACGACCTCGTCGCGGCTCAGGAACTTCGGGACGAGGTGGCCGGTCGCCACCTCGCTGGCGCCGCCCGAATAGGTGTCGGCCGTGTCGAAGAAGGTCACTCCCCCTTCGACGGCCGCCTTCACGATCGGCTCGGCCGCGTCCTCGTCGATGACCCAGGGCCGCTCGCTGTCGTTGCCGAACCCCATCATGCCGAGACAGATCCTCGACACCCGCAGCCCTGACGTGCCCAGATTCGTGTAGTTCATGGCTGACCTCGCTTCGCGCTCGTTGGCGCAGGCTTACCAGCCGAAGTCCGCCCGCGCTGCAGGATCCTCGATGGGGCACCCGCGCCAGGGCGGGTGGGCCGGCCTCAGCGGCCGGGGCCTCCATCGTCGCCGCGCCCGCCGTTGCTCGGTGCGCCGTCACCGGCGCCTGGCGGTGGAGGGGGTGGCCGCTCCGACGGGGGCCCTTGCGGCGTGCCGTTGCCCGTCCCGCCGCCCCCGCCACCGGTGCCGACGAGTCCGCCGCCGACGGTGCCGCCGCCGCCGTTGCCGTTGCCGTTGCCGTTCGTGCCGCCGTTACCGTTGCCATTGCCTGTTCCGCCGCCGGCGACTGGTCCGTTGCCGTTCCCGTCACCGTTGCCGCCGTTGCCGTTGCTCCTGCCGCCGTGCCCGGCGGGGGGCGGGGGCGGGGCGGTGCTTTCGGAGCTGGCGCCGTCGTCGTCGTCGTGGGCGCCGCGGCGGTGGGCCCGGTCAACGTGGAGGTCAAGCGCGCCGTGTGCTGCACCGTTCCTCCGACCGCAGCACCGCCCGCACTCGCGCTCGACGCGACGGTCGAGACCGGGCCGAAGAGGGCGGAGCCTCCGGTTGCGTTCGACGTCCCGCCCTGCGATCCGGACGACCCGTCGGCAGGCGGCGACGCGAAGTTCGGGACGTTCGCCGGCGTCGTCGGTTGCGCGCTCGTGAGCGGGACGCTGACCGGGCCGCTCCCGATGACGAGGGCCGCCACGACGGACACGGCGGCGGCGACCGCACTCAGCGACGCGAGTGCGCCGGCCCGCCACAACTCGACGCGACGCGGTTTCGCGGCTGTTGACGCGGCCCAGGCAGCGGGCACCGCAGCCGCAGCAGGCGGTGGTGGGCGTCCGAAGTCATCGGACGCAAAAACCTCTTCCAAGGTCGCGTAATCGTCGGCCTTAGCCCAGTCGGACACTGCCCCTCCCTCATCCCTCCGTGGGAACGGTCCGTCTCTGTGTTGCGGGGGCCCCCGAAGGGCCCTGACCTCCGGAAACTCTGGTGTTATCCCCTGCTACTCACCATATAACTGTGCAGCCGATCGTGGAATGAGGACTCCACAATCTGGCGCCAATTCCTCCAAACGGTCGTTTGGATGTGGGAATTCCGAGCTGCCCGGGTGGAACGGCGCATCATTCCCGCGGCGTCTGCGGGACCGGCGACCGTCGTCAGGTCGCGGTGCCGGCGACCGTGCGGCCCAGGCTCGTGACCGTCGCTCCGAGATTGCCCAGCAGGCCGGTCAACGGTCCAGCGATCGGGAACGCGTTCCCGAGATCGGCGGACGTCGCCGTCACCGTGGCCCCGACGGTCGAGACGGTGTTGCCGACGACGACGAGCACCGGGGTGAGGATGCTGGCGCCACCCGTCGTTGCCGGCGGGGGCGTGCCACCCGAGCCCGTCCCAGGAGGCGGCGTCGTGGTGGCGGTGACCACCTCGACGGTCGTCCCCGGCGGCACCTCGACGACGACCTGTGGGCTCGACGGCAACGGCGACGTCGCCGAGGCGAGCTGCGCCACGGGAGCTCCGCTCCCGAAACCACCGCCGGCCGCCGGGCTGCCGGCTCCTGCGCCCGACACTCCCGGCTGTGGCGTCGTGCCCTGGGGCGAGCCGCCGGTCGGTCCCGTCGTGTTCGAGCCCGGTCCCTGGGCCGACACGGTGGGCTGCTTGGCCGGTTGGCCCGTTCCCGACGTGATGCCGACCACGACGAGCGCCGCCGCGGCCACGCCGCTGACGGCCGCGATGGCCCGGTAGCGCGTGGTGTCGCGTTCGGCGGTGCCGCGCCCGGGCAGCGCCACGAGCGCCGGAGGGGCCACCACCACGGCCGCCGCCGTGGCCGCGGCGGCGACGGCCTCGGGGTGCCCGAACTCTTCGGCCAGGAATACCTGTTCGAGCTGCGGCGGCACGGCCACGTCCTGCGCCAGGCCTATGGATGAGATCCCGCGTGAGGGCGCGTGTCCGAACTCCCTCGACAGGAAGACCTCTTCGAGGCTGGTGATAACACCAGTCTGCTGCTGGTCGGACATCGATCCCTCCCTTCCTCCATCGGATCCCGTCCTATGTGGGTAACGCCGTGGGCGTGTCCCTCCTACTCTCGCTAACGGCGATTGCGATCAGGCCTTCTGCGCCTCCCGGCGCCGGCTGAGCCGGGTGATCGACGAGTCCCAGGAACAGGGCGGCGCCGCCGATGAGCAGCTCCACCAGTAGCGGAGCACCCGTCAGGGCCAGCGGCGCCGTCGACGCGGCCGCCGTCTTGACTGGGACCGGCGTGGCCGCCGCCAGCTTCACCGGAACCGTCGTCGGTGTGGCGGGAGGCGTCGAAGCCGAGGTCGTCACGTGGGCGTCGGGCACGACGCCGTGGCCGAACCACCGAGGGCGGCTTCGATCCCGCAGAGCGTGATCGGGAGCGTGATGCCCGTGCCAGGGCTGCCCGGCGTCCCGATCGGGATCGTCGTGCCGGTGCCGGCGCCCGTGCAGGTGGCGTCGGCGGTGCCGTCCAGCGCCGCGGCGACCGCACAGACGGTCACCGGGACGTTGACCGGGACGCTGCCCGTCGGGTTCGTCGCCAGGTGCGTCGGCTCGCACTGGTTGCTGGCCGAGCCGGCCATCGCGACCACGATGCTGCAGGCGTTCACCGGCAGCACACCGTCGATCGGTGCGCTCTGGCTCACGTTGTTGGTCGGCAGGTCGTTGACGAGCGGGAAGCCGGCGTCGGGCATGCACATCCCGGTCGCCTTGCCGTCAACCTCGGCGATCACGCCACAGACGGTGGCGGGCACGTAGGCGTCGGCCAGCTGTCCGTTCTGGTTGATGGTGTCGGGGAACTGCGGGCAGTTCGCCGTTGCTGTTGCCGTCGATCTCGACGATCACGTCGCACACCGTCACCGGGACGGCGGCGTCGATCACGCCGGTCTGGTTCACCGTGCCGTTGGTGCCGGTGAGGTTGCAGTCGCTCGAGGTGTCACCGACCAGGCCCACGTTGACGGCACAGATGCTGACCGGCACGTCGAGGTTGATCGCACCGTTCTGCGTCGTCGACGCCGGCGACTGGCCGGTCGTCAACCCGAGGGACTTCGCGGCCATCCCGAGCAGACCGATCGCGTTGTACTGCGCCGTGATCGGGATGTTGATCGTGCCGATGGAGCCGAGCTGGTCGAGGCCGACCGAAGTCGTCGAGCAACTGCTGGCCGCGTTGGCGAGGAGACCGAGCGACAGGGAGCACGCGTTGATCGGCACGTTGGCGTTCAGGAGCGGTGAGGTCTGGTGTGTCGTGTTGGTTCCCGTCGAGCGCGTTCTGGATCGGCAGCAAGGTGCTGCCGATCTCGTTCGCCAGCAACGAGATCGGGATCGACAACGACAGCGGCAGTCCGCCGAGCGGGAGGCTCGGCGTCGTCGACGAAGTGGACGACGGCTTCGAGGTGACCGGCGCCGGCGTCGGCGCGGCAGTGGTCGTGGTGGTCGTCTTCGGCACCGTGGTCGTCGTCGTCGGCGTGAGCCCCGAGAGCTTCGACGTCGACGACTGCACGGCGCTCGACGTGGCGGCGCCCACGGGGCCGAGACCCGTCAGCACTGTGGCGGCCGTCAGCACCAGGCCACCTGTCAGTACTGCGATTGAAGTAAGAGGATTCCGCCTCAAGGTCTTGCTCCTTCTGTGTATGGGCTACACAGACCCGCTTTGAGCCCGCGACTTTCGGGCTTAATACCCACCGGGGGAACGTCGAAACTGCCGTGGTCTCCCGCTGAAACCTGAAAAATTCCACCAAAAACGGCCCGCACGGGCGGTGCGGGTGGCGGGTTTCGTGGCGCGACGCCCGCCTCGGTGAGAAATCCGTCGCTGAAGTGGGCCCCTAGGTCGGGGACCGGTGGAAGTAGCGGCTGAGCGTCTCGTTCTGCTGTTGGTACGACGAACCGATGCCGGTCCCGTAGAGCGAGGTGGGCTCCTCCAGCATGCGCTCGAAGGTGAGCTTGCACACGGACTGCCCGTTCTCGACCATGAAGGGCACGTCGTGCGCCCGCACCTCGAGCGCGGCCCGCGAGCCCCTGGAACGCGCCGCTGGGGTCGAATCCGAAGCCGGGGTCGAAGAAGCCGGCGTAGTGGGTGCGCAGCTCGCCGCTGGTCGGGTCGTACGCCGTCATCTCGGCGGCCAGGTTCGGCGGGATGCTCACCGCCTCGTCGGACATCAGGAGGTAGAAGCGCTTGGGCGACAGCACGAGGCGGTCGCCCGTCCTCGCGGTACACCGGGTCCCAGAACGGGCGCGGGTCGACCTCGCGCGCCCGGTGGTGAGGTCGAGCAGCGGCGCGCTGTCGCGGGCGCTGTAGCCGACCCGGCCCGCGCTCGTCGCCGTGCAGGTCGAGCCCGAGGAAGAGGCCGTCGCGAGAGCACCAGCTCGTCGACCGGCACGGGCTGCGCCGTCGCGGAAGAGCATCGGGCTCGCTCGCAGATGCGCCGCCCGCACCTCGTCGTCGGTCAGCCAGCGGCCGGCCCGATCGAGAGGCGCAGCTGGTTGAGCGTGAGGTCCTCCTTGCACCCGGACGGCGAACGACAGCGGCACCACCTCGAGGTAGAGCGGTCCGCTGGTAGCCCGGCCGCGATCTCGTCGAAGCGGTCGCTGTCGTCGGTGATGACGCGGGTGAACACGTCGATGCGCCCGGTCGAGCTCTTCGGGTTGGCCTTGCCCCGCAGCCCGGCCGGCAGGTCGAGGCGCTCCTTCAGCTCAATCAGGTACGGGCAGCGGCCTCGAGCATGGCGCCGTCGCCGCGCAGGTCGATCTCGTCGAGGACGTAGTCCTTCAGCTTGCGCTCCACCGAGTCGGCTCGCCGGGCAGGAAGCTGCAGCGGATGCGCAGCGCCCGCTCGCCCAGGCGCAGGTCGAGGCTGGCCGGCTGGATGTTGGCCTCGGGGATCTTGAAGCGCCCGGCGTCGACGTAGCCGGCCCGGATGGCCCCCTCGAGCAGCTGGCCGGGGAGGACGCCCTTCGGCGGTGGGCTGGAGGTTCAGCACCGGCGGCGTGGCGGGCACGGCCGCAGAGCAAAGCACAGGCGCAAGACGGCGCGGAAGGCCGCAATGTGGGGACTGCGTCGGGCACAGCCTGTGGATGACTTGGGGACAGAGGTGGCGCACATAGGGGTTCGTCAGGCATGGAACGGGTTGTCCACAGGGCCGCGCCGCCGGTACCCCCGAGGCTCGCGTGCGCCAAAAAGGGCCGACGGCGCGCGGCGATAAGCTGACGCGGTCGTCAGATTTGCGCCGGAGCCCGGCCCGGCGGCCCAGCGGAGGTTCCATGCTCGATTACGTCATCCGATCCGGCACGCTCATCGACGGCTCCGGCGAGGCCCGGCCCGCCTGGCCGACGTCGGGATCCGCGACGGCCGCATCGTCGCCGTCGGCGAGGTCGCCGAGCCGGCGACCACCGAGCTCGACGCCACCGGGCTGTGGTCGCACCCGGGGTCGTCGACCCGCACACGCACTACGACGCCCAGCTCTTCTGGGACCCGTCGGCCTCGCCCTCCAACGTGCACGGCGTGACGACCGTCATCGGCGGGAACTGCGGCTTCACCCTGGCGCCGATCAACGCGCGAGGACGCCGACTACATCCGCCGCATGATGGCCAAGGTCGAGGGCATGCCGCTGGCCGCCCTCGAGCACGGCGTGCCGTGGACCTGGTCGACCTTCGCCGAGTACCTCGACGCGCTCGACGGCAACCTCGGCGTGAACGCCGGCTTCCTCGTCGGCCACTGCGCCCTGCGCCGCAAGGTCATGGGCGCGGCCGCGCGGCGAGGAGGTCGCCACCGACGACGAGATCGCCGCCATGCGCGCGCTGCTGGCCGAGTCTCTGGCCGCCGGGGGCCTGGGCTTCTCGTCCTCGCAGTCGCGCACCCACTCCGACGGCGACGGCCGCCCGATCAGCTCGCGCCACGCCGACCGCCGCGAGATGCTGGCCTTCTGCGAGGAGGTGGCCGCGCACGAGGGCACGACGCTCGAGTACATCACCAACGGGTGCCTCGACTCCTTCAGCGCCGAGGAGGTCGACCTCATGACCGCCATGAGCGTCACGGCGCAGCGGCCGCTCAACTGGAACGTGCTCACGGTCGACGCCCGGTCGGCCGATCGGATCGAGCACCAGCTCGCCGCGTCCTCCGCCGCCGCGGCCGCCGGCGGCCGCATCGTCGCCCTGACCATGCCGACGCTCGTCCCGATGAACATGAGCTTCCGCACCCACTGCGCGCTGTTCCTCATCCCCGGCTGGGGCGAGGTCATGGGCCTGCCCGAGGCCGAGCGCATGGCCAAGCTGGCCGACCCGGCCGTCCGCACCATGCTCGACGAGCGGGCCCGCAGCAAGGAGGCCGGGGTGTTCCGGGGCCTGTCGCACTGGGGCACCTACGTCATCGGCGACACCTACACCGCGGCCAACGACGGCTGTGCGTTCCGGAGCGTCGCCGACATCGCGGCCGAGCGCGGCACCGCGCCGTTCGACACGCTGCTCGACATCGTCCTGGCCGACGATCTGCGCACCGTCCTGTGGCCCAACACCGACGACGGCGACGAAGCCACCTGGACCATGCGGCCGCCATCTGGAACGACCCCCGCGCCATGGTCGGCGGCTCCGACGCCGGCGCCCACCTCGACCGGATGTGCGGTTCGAGCTACCCGACCGCGTTCCTGGCCGACTGTCTGCGCGGGCGGCAACTGGTGCCGGTCGAGCAGGCCGTGCACATGATGACGGGACAACCGGCGGCGCTCTTCGGGCTGCGCGAGCGGGGCCTCGTCCGGGAGGGCTACGCGGCCGACCTCTTCGTGTTCGATCCCGAGACGGTGGACTCGGAGCCGGCGCGCCTGGTGCACGACCTGCCGGGCGACACGCCCCGGCTCTTCGCCGGTTCGCACGGGGTGGTCCGCGTCCTGGTCAACGGGGTCGAGACGGTGCGCGACGGTGCGCCGACCGGCGCCGTGCCGGGCACGCTCCTGCGCTCGGGCCGCGACACCGCCTCGGTCGTGCCGGCGCCGGCCTGAATCCCGGGGCCCGGCCCCGGCGTCTAGCCTCACCTCCGGTGACGCCCGACCCAGACGACCCGGCGCTCGCCGTCGAAGACCCGCCAGCCGGCCTCGCGGGCATCACTGGAACCGCCGCCGTCGGGTCGCCTCCCGATGGGCCTGCGCCCGGGACGCCGCCGCCGAGGAACGCCCCCGCTCGACGCGCTGGCTGCGCGAGGCGGTCATCGTGGTCCTGGTCGCGGTCGTCGTCGCCGTCCTGTTACGCACCTTCGTCGTCCAGACCTTCTTCATCCCGTCGGGCTCCATGGAGCCGACGCTGCAGATCGGCGACCGCATCCTGGTCAACAAGCTCAGCTACCACCTGCACGGCGTCGGCCGCGGCGACATCGTCGTGTTCTCCCGTCCGCCGAACGAGAACTGCGGCGGGCCCGAGGTCAACGATCTGGTCAAGCGGGTCATCGGCCTGCCCGGCGAGCTGATCTCGGTCTCGGGTGGCCACGTCTACGTCAACGGCAGCGCCTCGACGAGACCTGGCTCCCCTCCTCCGAGCAGGGCGTCACCAAACCCGGGCCCAGCGGCCCGCCGTACAACCTGGCCAGGCCCTACCGGGTCCCGGCCAACGACTATTTCGTGATGGGTGACAACCGGACCGACTCGTGCGACAGCCGCTACTGGGGCCCGATCACCAAGTCACTCATCGTGGGCAAGGTCGAGATGCGGGTCTGGCCCATCTCGTCGCTCGGCTTCTTTTAGCCCTCTTCGTCCTCCGCCGTCACCCGGGCCACCGCGGCCACCGTCTGGCCGTCGTCGAGGTTCATCACCCGCACCCCGGTGGCGTCGCGGCCCTGCGAGGCGATCTCGCGGACCGCGCATGCGGATGACCACACCGCCCGAGGAGATCAGGAGGATCTCGTCGTCGAGGCCGACCATGAAGGCGGCCACCACCGAGCCCCGCGTGCGCGGTCAGCCGGATGCCCCGCACGCCCTGGCCGCCGCGGCCCTGGCGGTTGAAGTGGTCGAGCTTGGTGCGCTTGCCGTAGCCGGCGTCGGTGACGATCAGGATGTCGGCGTCGTCGGCCGGCCACGTCGCACGACACGACCTCGTCGCCGGCCCGCAGGCGCCATGCCCCGCACGCCGGCGGCGTCGCGGCCCATGGCCCGCACGTCGTCCTCGGCGAAGCGGATGGTCATGCCCGTTGCGCGTCACCATGAAGATGTCGTCGTCGCCCGCGGTCGCGACGACCCGGACCAGCTCGTCGCCGTCGCGCAGGTTGATGGCGATGAAGCCCTCCCGCCGGGACTTGTCGTACTCGGTGAACGTCGTCTTCTTGACCTGGCCCTGCCGGTGGCGAAGAACAGGAACCGGTCGGTCGGGAAGTCCCGGGTGTCGATGATGGCCTGGATGCGCTCGCTCGGGCTCCAGCGGCAGCAGGTTGACGACCGCGGTGCCCCGGCCGTGCGCTCCTTCATCGGGATCTCGTGGCCCGCAGGCGGTACACCTTGCCCCGGTTGGAGAAGAACAGCAGGTAGGCGTGGGCCGTGGTGTGGATGATCTGGGTGACGAGGTCCTCTTCCTTCAGCCTGGCCCCCTGGACGCCCCGCCCGCCCCGGCCCTGGGTCCGGAAGGCGGCGGCCGCCACCGTCTTGATGTAGCCCGGCCCGGTCATGGTGACGACGAGCTCCTCGTCGTCGATCAGGTCCTCGACGCCCATGTCGCCGAGGTCGTAGGTGATCGGCCCGGCGGGGCGTTGGCGTACTTGTCGCGGATCTCGCGCCATCTCGTCTTGATGACGCCGCGCAGCTTGGCCGTCGTCGCCCAGGATCGCCTCGAGCTCGGCGATGGTCTCGCGCAGCTCGGCCATCTCCTCTTCGAGCTCGGTGCGGCCCAGCCGGGTCAGCCGGCCCAGCGTCATGTCGAGGATGTGCGTCGGCCTGGATCTCGCTGAACTCGAACGGCGCGGCCATCAGCGCGGTCGCGGGCCGCGGGCCGGTCGTCCGACGCCCGGATGGCGGCGATGATGGCGTCGATCATGTCGAGGGCCTTGAGCAGGCCCTCGACGATGTGGGCCCGGTCCCGGGCCTTGTCGCAGCCGGAACTCGCGAGCGGCGGGTGATGACCTCGACCTGGTGGTCGATGTAGGCCGGCAGCGCCTGCGCCAGGTTGAGCGTGCGGGGCACGCCGTCGACCAGGGCCACCATGTTGACCCCGAAGCTGGTCTGCAGCGGCGTGTGCTTGAACAGGTTGTTGAGCACCACGTTGGCGTTGGCGTCGCGCTTGAGCTCGATGACGAGCCGGGGCTGCCTGGTTGGCCGAGTCGTTGCGCATGCTCGCGGATGCCGTCGAGCTCGCCGGCCGTTGACCAGCTCGGCGATCTTCTGCTCGATGACCTCGACCGAGGTCTGGTACGGCAGCTCGGTGACCACGATGCGGTCGCCGCCGCGGCCCTCCTCGATCTCGGCCACGGCCCGCATCTTGATCGAGCCCCGGCCGGTCCGGTAGGCGTCGAGGATGCCCGGCCGGCCCAGGATCAGGCCGCCGGTCGGGAAGTCGGGGCCCTTGACGAACTCCATCAGGTCGTCGGGCGGTGGCCTCGGGGTGGTCGATCAGGTGGATGGCGGCGTCGATGACCTCGCCCAGGTTGTGGGGCGGGATGTTGGTGGCCATGCCCACCGCGATGCCCTGGCTGCCGTTGACCAGCAGGTTGGGGAACCGGGCCGGCAGGACGATCGGGCTCCTCGTCCTCGCCGGCGTAGTTGGCGACCGAAGTCGACGGTGTCCTCGTCGATGTCCGCCAGCAGCTCGATGGCGAGCGGCGCCAGCCGGCACTCGGTGTAGCGCTGGCGGCCGGGCCGTCGTCGGGGCCGCGAGCCGAAGTTGCCGTGCCCGTCGATCGAGCGGGTGGCGCAGCGAGAAGTCCTGGCGCCATGCGGACCAGGGCGTCGTAGATGGCCGAGTCGCCGTGGGGGTGGTACTTGCCCATGACGTCGCCGGTGACCCTGGCGCACTTCACGTGCGGGCCGGTCGGGCCGCAGCGCCCTTGTCGTACATGCCGTAGAGGATCCGGCGGTGCACCGGCTTGAGGCCGTCGCGGACGTCGGGCAGGGCCCGGGCGACGATGACCGACATGGCGTAGTCGAGGAAGGAGCGCTCCATCTCCTCCTGGATCTCGATGGGCTCGATCGAGCCGCCCGCGGTCGTCGTCGCCGCGGCGGCGTCGCCGTCGCCGCCGCTCGCGCGGCCGTGGCCGTCGCGTCGACTGTCGTGCCATGTGTTCCCTCGTGTCCGCGTGCCTCAGATGTCGAGGAACCGGACGTCCTTGGCGTTGGTCTGGATGAAGTGCTTGCCGCAGCTCGACGTCGTCGCCCATCAGGATGGAGCAGACCTCGTCGGCGAGCGCGGCCTGCTCGACGTCGACCTGCAGCAGCGTGCGCTTGGTCGGCGTCCATGGTGGTCTCGCCGCAGCTCGTCGAAGTCCATCTCGCCGAGGCCCTTGAGCCGGTCGAACTCGTGCTTGTGGTTGGGGTGCTCGGCCAGGAAGCGCGTCCTTGGCCGCGTCGTCCTTCAGGTAGATCTTCTCCTTGCCGACCAGCGTCGAGTACAGCGGCGGCTGGGCGACGTAGACGTAGCCCGCCCTCGACCAGCGGCCTCATCTGGCGGAAGAAGAACGTGAGCAGCAGGGTGCGGATGTGGCTGCCGTCGACGTCGGCGTCGGCCAGGATGATGACCTTGTCGTAGCGGATCTTCGTCGACGTCGAACTCGTCGGCCAGCGCCGGCGCCGATGGCCGAGATGAGCGCCTGGATCTCGTTGTTCTTGAGCATCTTGTCGATGCGGGCCCGCTCGACGTTGAGGATCTTGCCGCGGATCGGGCAGGATGGCCTGGGTCCGCGGGTTGCGGGCGTCCTTGGCCGAGCCGCCGGCCGAGTCGCCCTCGACGATGAAGAGCTCGGACTCGCGGGGTCGCGCGACGAGCAGTCGGCGAGCTTGTCGGGCAGGCCGGCGCCCTCGAGCGCCGACTTGCGCCGGGTGGCGTCGCGGGCCGCCCGGGCCGCGACGCGGGCCCGGGCCGCCTGCGTCGGCCTTCTGCGACGATCTGGCTTGGCCTCGGTCGGGTTCTCCTCGAGCCACTCGGCCAGCTTCTCGTTGGTGGCCCGCTCGACCAGCGAGCGGATGGAGACGTTGCCGAGCTTGGCCTTGGTCTGGCCCTCGAACTGCGGGTCGCGCAGCCGCACCGAGATGATGGCGGTCAGGCCCTCGCGGATGTCCTCGCCCTGGAGGTTCTCGTCCTTCTCCTTGAGGAGGCCGCTTGGCCCGGGCGTACTTGTTGACCGACGTTGGTGAGGGCCTTCTTGAAGCCCTCCTCGTGCATGCCGCCCTCGATGGTGGAGATGCCGTTGGCGAAGGAGTGGATCGCCTCGTGGTAGCCGGTGTTCCACTGGAGGGCGATCTCGACCTCTTGGTCGTCCTCGGCCTGCTCGAAGTAGCCGACCTTGCTGAACAGCGCCTCCTTGGACGCGTTGAGGTGGCGGACGAAGTCGACGATGCCGCCGTCGTACTTGAAGGTCGTCTTGGTCGTCGGCGTCGGGCCGCTCGTCGCGGAAGCGGATCTCGAGGCCCGCGTTCAGGAAGGCCATCATCTGGAGGCGCTCGATGCACGGTCTGGGCCCGGAACTCGATCTCGTCGAAGATGGCTGGCGTCGGGCCAGAACGTGACGGTCGTGCCGGTCCGCGGCTCGCCGGTGCTGCGGTCCTTGGGCGCGGGGCCGGTGACGGCGAGCTTGTGCTTGAGCTTGCCGCCGTTCGGCGAACTCCGCATCCGTAGTGCTGGCCGTCGCGGTCGACCTCGACGATCGAGCCGCGACGACAGGGCGTTGACCACCGAGACGCCGACGCCGTGCAGGCCGCCGGACACCTTGTAGCCCTCGCCGCCGAACTTGCCGCCGGCGTGCAGCATGGTCAGGACGATCTCGGCCGCGGACTGCTTGGGGTACTTGGGGTGCGGGCCGACCGGGATGCCGCGCCCGTCGTCGATGACCCGGCAGCCGCCGTCGGCCAGCAGGGTGACGTCGATGCGGGTGGCGTGGCCGGCCATGGCCTCGTCGACCGAGTTGTCGACGACCTCCCAGACCAGGTGGTGCAGGCCCGTCGGACCGGTCGAGCCGATGTACATGCCGGGCCGCTTGCGGACCGGCTCGAGGCCCTCGAGGATCGTGATGTCGGCCTCGCCGTAGGAGGCGTTCGCCCCGACCCAACGTCTCGTCCACCTTTACTGCCACAGGCGCGCCCTTTCAGAACAGCGGTCTTCGCGGTGCGAATCGAATCCCCGAACGGAACACCTCCGGCCTTTCGATGCGAACGCACCATTCTACCCGACGGGGGCGACAATTCGGCACTCATGAACGGTCGCGTCACGGCCGCTCGACCAGCACCTCCAGACGTTCGATCGAAGTGGCGCCGAGGGCCTGCGACCCGCGCCAGGATCTGTGCCGATTGCATCCTCGTCCGCGTCGCCCAGGCCGGGTGGTCGACCGCCACCACGAGGGTCGGGCCGTCGACCCGCAGGGGCCGGACGTGGCCACCCAGCTCGTCGGCGACCACCTCGTCCCAGCGGGCGAAGACGGCCTCGAGGGTGGCCGGCGAGGCCGGCACGCCGAGGCGTTGCAGGAGCCTCGGCATGCTGTCGCGCGACGCGTTCGGGGCCCTGCCCGCGCCAGCGGCTCATCGGGCGCCCAGCGTCTCGACCGGCGACGCACCCGGGCCACCGCGATCCCGGGGGGCAGGGGCGACGCCGTGGTCAGGATCGACTGGCCCGCCGGGAGCTCGGCGACCAGGGCGCGGCTGCGCACCGGGTCGAGCTCGGAGAACACGTCGTCGAGCAGGAGGGTGGGCGCCACCGGTGTCCGCGCCCGCACCAGCTCGTGGATCGCCAGGCGCAGGGCCAGGGCCAGGCAGCGCTGCTCGCCCTGCGATGCGTGGGTGCGGGCCTCGCGCCCGTCGAGGACGATGACGAGATCGTCGCGGTGCGGGCCCGACCGTGTTGACGCCGCGCCGCAGGTCGTCGGTCCTCGATGCCTCGAGCGCGTCGAGGAGGTCGCCCTCCCAGCTGCGCTGGTAGTGCTGCTCGACCATGGCGTCGCCGGGCCCGCCGGCCAGTCGGCTGTAGGCGCCGCCGACGAGCGCGGTGAGCTCGAGCACCAGGCGCTCGCGCGCCGCGACGAGCACCTTGCCCGCGTCGGCCAGGCGCTGGTCCCACACGTCGAGCGTCGTGGTCACGTCCGCGCTGGCGCGCCCGCCCGACTGGCGCAACAGCGCGGCGCGCTGGCGCAGCACACGCTCGGTCTCGTCCGCCGCCCGCGCGCCTTCCGTGTCGAGCAGGGCCAGCGTGTCGTCGAGCAGGTCGCGGCGTCCCCGCGGCCCGCCGCTGATCAGCACGAGGTCGTCGGGCGAGAAGATCGTGCACGGCGCGGCGGCGGCCAGCACCTTGCGCCCGCTGGCGTCCTTGCGGTTCACCCGGGTGCGGCTGCGCCCGGTCGGATGCGATCTCCGCGTCCACCAGGGCGGTGCTGTCGGGCGTGTCGAACGTCGGCCCGCACGATCGCCACCTCCGCCCCGACCCGCACCATCGCCTCGGGCGGCGCGCCTCGAAACGATCGCCGCGTCCCGAGATAGGCCAGCGCCTCGAGCACGCTCGTCTTCCCGGTGCCGTTGGCCCCGGTGATCACCGTGGTGCCCTCGGGTTCGGGTGAGAGCTGCGCGGAATGGAACGTCCGGAAGTCGACCAGCTCGAGTTGCCGGAGGCTCACCGCGCCTGCGGTTCCCTCAGGACACCCGCACCGGCATCAACAGATAACGGAACCGGTCCTCTTCGGCCCCGCGCACCGTGGCGGCGCGGGACGCGTCGGCCGTCTCGACGATGACCTCGTCGCCCGTGACCGCCTCGACCCCGTCGATCAGGTACGAGGGGTTGAACGCGATGACGAGATCCTCGCCGGTGTAGTCCCCGTCGACCGCCTCCGCCGCGTCACCGACGTCCTGGCTCTGCACGCTGAGGTCGACGCCGCCCTGGCGCATGGCGAGGCGGACCGGCGTCGTGTTGTCGCGCACGAGCAGCTGCACCCGGCGCAGCGCAGCGAGGAAGGTCTCCTTGCCGAGATGCAGCCGGTTCGGGTAGCGAGTCGGGGATCAATTGCTTGTAGTCCGGGTAGCGGCCCTCGAGCAGTCGCGTGCTGATCTGGACCTTGCCCTGCCAGAACGTGATCTCGTTGCTGCTGGCGGCCACGCCGACCTTGTTGGTCTCGGTCCCCTCCGCGATCGTGCCCGTCGGCAACCGCTGCAGCTCGGACAGCGCGCGGGCGGGGACCAGCAGGTCCTCCTCGCCCGGGATGGTGTCGGTGCCGGAGAGGTCGCGCATGGCCATGCGGTACGAGTCGGTCGCCACCATCCGGATGAACCCGTCGATCGTGCGACAGCAGCACGCCGGTCAGCAGCGGCCGGCCGTCGTCGTGCGAGGCCGCCCGCACCACCTGGCGCACGGCCTCGGCGAGCGAGGACTCCGAGAGGTGGGTGGAGGGCTCGCTCGTCTTGCCCACCGGCGGGAACTCCACCACGGGGTACGTGTGCAGGCTTGAACGTCGAGCGGGCCGCCGAAATTGTGACTTGGTCGTCTTCGTCCTCGACGGTGACGGCACCCGGCTCCGAACCGCCGCACGATGTCGGTCGAGAGGCGGGCCGGAATCACACACGTTCCGTCGTCGATCCCGATGACCTCGTCGGTCACCTGGATCGTGAGGTCGAGGTCGGTGCCGGTGACGCTGAGCGATGTTCCCGCTGCAGGACAACAGAAGGCCGAGGAGCACGGGCGACGAACCGCCTCGGCCACCAACGGCGCGGCCGGCGGTGGCCAGCATGTCGACGAGTGCGTCGCGCTCGGATCTGAACTTCACGGACGGCAGTCCTTTCGGGAGCGGGTCCTGCTTGTCATTTCGAGAGGGAAAGGTACATGGGAGAGATAAAGGTAGTAAGGCCTGTGGATTGTGGATGACATCGGGTGTGGCCAGCGTGACGGCGGATTCGCTGTCCCCATGGCGGTGTGGGTGGCTGGGGGGCCGGCCGGGTCGAAGAGGCCGTGCCTGAGGACGGCTGGGGACGCAGCGGGCCGTGGTCCCCAACCTCACGCCGCGAGATCCACAGGCTTTGCCTCTGGCGGAGCGCGAGATGCCGCACTATGTGGTTCGGGTGGGCTGCTGCGCCCGTGGAGGCGTCAGCCCGTGCCGGCACGGATCTTTTGGATCAGCTCGGTGACCTGTTCGTAGATCTGGCGGCGCTCCTGCATCTGCCCGGCGATCTTGTCGACGGCGTGGATCACCGTCGTGTGGTCCCGTTTGCCGAACACGCGGCCGATGGCCGGATAGCTGTAGTCCGTGAGCTCGCGGGTGAGGTACATGGCGATCTGGCGGGCCGTGACCAGGGGCCGGGTGCGGCTCGGGCCGCAGATGCGCCTCGACCGGGAATCCGTACGTGGCCGAGGTCGTCTCGAGGATGATCTGGGGCGAGATCCGTCGCGGCTCGCCGGCCAGGACCAGGTCGGAGAGGACGTGCTCGGCCTGGGCCAGCGAGATCGGCTCGTTGTTGAGCTTGGCGAAGGCGCAGATCCGGGTGAGCGCCCCTTCGAGCTCCCGGATGTTGTTCTTTACGTGGGAGGCGATGAACTCGAGGACGTCGTCGGGGACGTCCTGGTGCTCGCTGAGCGACTTCGAGCGCAGGATGGCCAGGCGGGTCTCGAGGTCAGGGGGGTCGATCTCGGTGATCAGGCCGGAGAGGAAGCGGCTGCGCAGGCGGTCTTCGAGCGTCTCGATCGACTTGGGCGGTCGGTCCGAGGTGAGGACGATCTGCTTGGACGCGCCCTTGAGGTCGTTGTAGGTGTGGAAGAACTCCTCTTGGAGGCCCTCTTTGCTCTCCATGAACTGGACGTCGTCGATGAGGAGGACGTCGCAGTCGCGGTAGCGGCGCTTGAAGGCCAGGGTGGTCGAGGTGCGCAGCGAGTCGACGAAGTCGTTCATGAACGTCTCGGTGGTGACGTAGAGGACCTTGCGGCGCGGGTAGTTCTCGGTGACGTAGTTGCCGATGGCGTGCAGGAGGTGGGTCTTGCCCAGCCCGCAGTCGCCGTAGATGAAGAGCGGATTGTACGAGCGACCTGGGGTTTCGGCGACGGCCTGGGCCGCCGCGTGCGCCAGGCGGTTGGACGAGGCGGCCACGAAGGTCTCGAAGGTGAACTTCGAGTCGAGCTGGACGGCGGGCGACTCACGACCGGCCCGGGCCGAGGGCTGACTCGGCGGCGCCACCACCGGGGCGGGCTCGCGGTCGGCGGGCAGCCCGAACATGTCGTCGAGCCCGGGCACGGCGGGTGCGCCGGTTGCGGCGTCACCCATGACCACGGCCTCCTGCTCGTGGACCTGGAGGCGACCCCGCACCGGCGAGCCGACCTCGTTGGCCAGCGTGTCCTCGATCATCGGGAGGTAGCGCGACTCGACCCGCTCGCGGATGAGACCGTTGGGCACCGACAGGACGAAGACGCCGTCGGCGAAGTCCACCGGCTCGATCCCCGAGAGCCACAGCTGCCACGTGGTCTCCGAGACCTGCTCGCGCAGCGACCCGGTGCACCTTGTCCAAAGATCTCCTGCTTGATTCACCGGTCCTGCCAGACGACCCTTCTCCCTCCTCGGCGTCCGGCCAGATGTCGGCAACGATCCTCGGTACGGGTAATCGGACGAACGTACACCGTGACGGCACGATGCGACTAGAGGCGGTGCCCAAATCGCGCCTAACATGGGAGGACTCGCCGCCGGCGGCCAGATTCCTTCCGAGGGGCCGAGGCATCAACCCTGCGACGGTCCGGTTCGCCGATGCCGTCGGGGCGTCGCGAAAGGCTAAATGACGTGAAGCGCACCTACCAACCGAACACCCGCAAGCGGGCCAAGACCCACGGGTTCCGCAAGCGCATGTCCACGCGGGCGGGCCGGTCCATCTTGAAGTCACGGCGCCTCAAGGGCCGCCACCGCCTCACCGTCTGAGGACGGACTTCGTGCCTGCATCGACGGTCGGACGGATCACGAGCTCGCGCTGCCTTCGCGCGAGGTGCAGCGCTCCCGCGCCCGGGGCGCCAGCGGCCCCGTCCGGGCCGCCTTCGCTCCAGCCGACGACGCCGCCCCCGGCCTGTTTCCCCAGGTGGGGTACGCAATTGGGCGCCGCTGTGGCTCGGCCGTGGTGCGGAACCGGCTCCGTCGGCGGGCCCGGGCCGTCGTCCACGAGGTTGCGTCGTCCCTCCCCCGCGGCGCCTTCATGGTCCGGCTGGACCCGGCGCGCGGCGAGCCAGAGCGCGGCCGAATTCCGCCACGACCTGGCGCGGGCGTTGCGCCGCGCCGGCGAGGCCGTAGGCCGGTCATGAGCCCGACCGGGACGACCGAACCCCGACCCAATGTGGCCGTGCGCGCCGCCGTGGTGCTCCTGCGGGCGTACCAGGGTGCGGCCTCGGGGCGGATCTCGCCCTGTCGCTTCTACCCGAGCTGCTCGAACTACTCCATCGAGGCCTTCACGGTGCACGGCTTCTGGCGCGGCCTCGCGCTGAGCGCCCGCCGCCTCGTGCGCTGCCGGCCCTTCGGGCCCCACGGCGTCGACCTGGTCCCGGTGCCGGTGCGGGTCCACCACCATGAGGCGGGCCACCCGTGCTGAGCCACCCCGTCCTGGCGGAGAACTCGCTCTTTCACCTGATCGGCGAGATCTTCCACCCGATCTTCGAGCTGTTCGGCCTCATCCTGGCCGGGCTCTACGCGGTCTGGCCGAACTACGGCTTCGCCATCGTCGGGCCTGACGATCCTGATCATGCTCGCCCTCACCCCGGTGACGGTGAAGAGCACCAAGTCGATGCTGGCGATGCAGCGGCTGCAGCCCGAGATGAAGAAGCTCCAGGCCAAGTACAAGGGCACGGAGAACCGGGAGCAGCTCAACGCCGAGATGATGAAGCTCTACAAGGAGAACGGGACCAGCCCGTTCGGCGCCTGCCTGCCGAGCCTCCTGCAGATGCCGTTCCTGATCGTGCTGTACACGTTGATCCGTGGTCTCTCGACCACGGTGACCCGGGGCCACTATTACACCGGCCTGAATGGCGTGTATCAGAAGTGCACGGATGCGGTATGTGGGGCGCCTAGATACATCCCGACTTCCTCACAAATGCACACCAATCTGGTCATGAGTAAGGGCCAGATGCATTGGTGGTTCGGGATGGACCTTTCGTCCTCTCCGTTCTCGCATCACGGGGCCAGCCAGGCACTATTGACCATCCCCTACCTGGTGCTCATTGCGGCTGCAATGTTCCTGCAGTACTACCAAATGAAGCAGATGAACAGCCGCAATCCGCAGGCCGCAGCTGCGAATCCGCAGATGCAAACGATGCAGAAGTTTTTCCCAATTATCTTCGGTGTCATTTACCTCAGAGTGCCCGCAGGAGCAACCATTTACATGGTGGTCTCATCGGCCATGCGGATCGGGACACAAGAGGTGATGTTCAAAACGGGGATGGTCAGTCCCGTCGCGGTCGAGCGCGAGATCGGTTCGGCCAAGGACAAGGACGAGAAACAGAAACCTCCCCCCAAGCCGGCGGCGAAGCCGGCGAAGCGCTCGACCGCGACCGACGGGACGGCGCTGGCCAAGGGGACGGTGCCGCCCAAACCGGGGCCGGGCACCAACGGACGGCCCAATACGAACGCGAACGGGCGCAAGCCGGGGGCCGGCAAGCGTGCCGGCAACGGAAAGGCAGCGGAGGCGGACGAGGAGTCCGCCCCGAAGAGCCACCCCCGGTCGCGTTCGAAGCGGACCAGAAAGGCGCGCTAGGACGTGGAGTGGGTAGAGGTGGCGGGGAAGACCGTCGAAGAGGCGACCGAGCAAGCGCTCGATCAGCTGGGGGTCGGCCCCGGCGACGCCGAGGTCATCGTGGTGAACGAGCCCAAGATGGGCCTGTTCGGCCGCGTGCGGGTCGAGGCCCGAGTGCGAGCTCGGGTGCGTCCGGTCGGGGCGCGTCCCAAGCGCGAACGCTCGCGCCGCGGCAGCCGCTCGGGCCAGGGTGGTCGGCAGGGCGGTGGCGAGCGGAGCAACTCGTCGGGCTCGAGGTCGTCCGGCCGCACGCCCACCGGCGGGGCGCGGGCGAGCGCCACGACCACCGCACCTGCGCCCGGGGACGCCAACGGCGCCGGCGCCGGCGATGCCACCGGCGAGACCAACGGGTCGCAGTCCGGCCGGAACAACGAGAACGGGACGGCCGGTACGGGGACGGGGACGAGCCGCTCGGCTCGCCGCCGTCGCAATCGCAGCAAGGCCACCACGGGGGGTGCCGCCGCAACCGGCGGTCGTTCGCGTGATGGGTCGCGCAATGGTTCCACCGGGGAGCCGTCGGGCGCGAGGGCTCCGCAGGGGGGCAACGAAACCAAGGAGACAGAGGACATGGCCGAGGGAATGACGCTCGAGGAGCAGGGTGAGATCGGACGGGCGTTTCTGGTCGGCCTGTTGGCCGAGTACGGCCTCGAGGCCACGGTCGAGAGCCGCCTGCTCGATGAGGACACCGTCGAGATCGCGGCAAACGGCGAGGACCTCGGCACGCTCGTGGGCCCCCGTGGCTCGACGCTGGCGGCGCTCCAGGACCTGACCCGCGCCGTCGTGCAGCGCCAGTGCCCGTCTCGGACCGACCGGATCCTCGTCGACGTGGCGGGCTACCGGGAGCGCCGTTCGGCCGCCCTCAAGCGCTTCAGCGTCCAGATCGCCGAGGAGGTCCTCTCCTCGGGCCAGGAGAAGGCGCTCGAGGCGATGAGCCCGGCGGACCGCAAGGCCGTCCACGATGCGATCAACGAGATGGACGGCGTCGCCACCCGCTCCGAGGGCGAGGACCCCAACCGCTACATCGTCATCGCCCCGGCGAGCTGAGCCCCCCGTCGGTGCCCCGCACCGACCCCGCCCCCGACGCAGGCTCCGCCTCCGGGCCGGGACCCGCCGCCGCCACCCCCCTGCTCCGCCAGATCCTCGATGAGGCCCGGGCCGCCGGCTTCTTGGGCCCCGGCCCCCTCGACATCCAGCTCCGCCATTCCGAGGGCTTCGTCGTCGTCGCCCGCCGCCTCTGGCCTGACGGCGCCACCCCGCCGGTCCTCCTGGACCTGGGTTCGGGGGGCGGACTCCCCGGGCTCGTCCTGGCGGTGCGCTGGCCCGAGGTCTCCCTGCTCCTCCTCGACGCCCACGGGCGCCGGACCGCCTTCCTGAGCGACGCCGTCCGCCGGTTGGGTCTCGAGCACCGGGTGTCGGTCCGCCAGGACCGGGCCGAGGTCGCCGGCCGGGACCCGGGTCTCCGGGGCACCTTCGATGGGGTCTTGGCCCGGTCGTTCGGCCGCCCAGCGGTCGTGGCCGAGTGCGCCGCTCCCCTCCTGCGGCCCGGCGGCTGGCTCATCGTTTCCGAACCCCCGGCGGTCTCCCCCGCCGACCCCGACGCCGCTGGGGACGCCGCCCCGCCCACCGCAGCCCCGCCCACCGCCGCCCGGAACGGCTCCGAGGACACCGCCGACCGCTCCCGCGATGGCGACGCTCCGAGCGCCCAGGGCCATCCCCGAGATCCGGCTCGGTGGCCCCCTGAACCCCTGCGCCAGCTCGGCCTGGAGCCGGAGCGTTTGGTCCACGAGGAGTTCGACTACCAGACCGTGCGCCAGATCGAGGTCTGCCCGGATCGCTTTCCGCGCCGAGATGGGGTGCCGGCGAAGCGCCCCCTTTCTGACCCTGGGCCTCTCACGGGCTTCTCGGGGCAGGAGCCAACTCCCCCGCCGGACAGCAGAATGGGGGCCGAAAGAGGGCAGCATGCCCGGGGGCCGCGGACCCCTTCAGGCCCCGATCGGCCTCGCTGGAGGCCCCCCGGGCGCTGCTGGGGTCTCGTCCCCGCATGTTTCACGTGGAACCCGAGGCTTCACTCCCCCACGTTGTCTGGGGTCAGGTTTCACGTGAAACAAAGGCTCAAGTCTTGACCGACCGGCTGCGGGACGCCAGGATAGGGCGGTGCCATGGCGACTTGAAGTTTCCGCCTGATGCGCATCCGGCGCAGAGACAAAATCCCGACGCCAGCCCCAGCAGAGAGTCCCCTCACGCAGCCTGGGCCGACTTCGTTGGATCCGGTCAAGAGCCTGATCACCGAGGGTGGAGAGCCCACAAACGGCACACCCCCGACGACCGCCGTGCCGCCCACGCCGCCCGCTCCATCGCCACCCCCCCCACCTGCGCCGGCCGCTGAAGAGCCTCCGTCCCCCGCCGACCCATTCCCCCCACCCGTGACCGCCCCCACCGCCGCCTCCGAGCCTTCGGAGGCAGATGCCGTCAGGGAGGTGGCCGAAGAGCCTGCAGCCCAGCCAGAAGCGGTCCACGAAGCGGTGCTGACAGAGGATGTAATTTCGCCCCCGACACCAATCGAGGAGTCCGAGCCCGAGGCGGAGATGGCGAAGAAGCAGAAGGCGGAAAAGAAGTCCAAGACGACCGATTCGCCCCCGGGCGAGGAGCCCACCATGCGACCCCCGGCCATTCGTGACGACACCTCCGAGCTGCTCAACGGGTCGAAGCCGGCCTCCCACGAGCTGCCCCGTGTGATCGCCATTGCCAACCAGAAGGGGGGTGTGGGCAAGACCACGACCACGGTGAACCTCGGGGCGGCCCTCGCCGAGCAGGGGTATCGGGTGCTGGTCATCGATCTGGATCCCCAGGGCAACGCCACCACCGGTCTCGGCGTCGACGCCCGCAATTTCGAGCTGTCCATGTACGACGTGATCATGCGCGATCAACCCCTTGAGGACTGCATCGAGCCCACGAGCGTGAAGAATCTCTTTGTGGCGCCGGCCACGATCGACCTGGCGGGCGTGGAGATCGAGCTGGTCCCGGCCTTCAGCCGCGAGCTCAAGCTGCGCCGGGCGATCGACACCGTCGTGGACGACTTCGACTTCGTGCTGATCGATTGCCCGCCGTCGCTCGGTCTGATCACCGTCAACGGTCTGGCGGCCGCCCACGAGGTCTTGGTGCCGATCCAGTGCGAGTACTACGCCCTGGAGGGGTTGAGTCAGCTCCTGCGCAACGTCAACCTGGTCTCGACGAACCTCAACGAGACGCTGGAGGTCAGCACGATCGTCCTGACCATGTTCGACGCCAGGACCCGGCTCTCCGTCGACGTGGCCAACGAGGTGCGTGAGCACTTCTCTGAGCGTGTCTGCCGGGTCGTGATCCCCCGGACCGTCCGACTGTCCGAGGCCCCGTCCTTCGGTCAACCCATCACTGTGTTCGATCCTGCTTCGCGAGGCGCCGTGGCCTACCGCGAGCTGGCCAAGGAGGTAAGCAATGGCGCGCCGCAGCGGACTCGGTAAGGGGCTCAGCGCTCTCATCCCGAGCGAAGCGGTCGGGGAGTCCGACTCCGTCCTCCGGGTGGTGCCGATCTCTCACATTCGACCGAACGCCTACCAACCGCGCAGTCACTTCGACGAGGAATCGATGTCCTCGCTGGCCGCCTCGATCAAGGCGGTGGGGTTGCTCCAGCCGGTCCTGGTCCGCGAGCTCCAAGAGGAGTCCGAGCCCTACGAGTTGATCGCGGGGGAGCGGCGCTGGCGGGCGGCCCGCCGAGCCGGACTCCAGACGATCCCGGTCCTCGTCCAGCGGGCGGACGACGTGGCCAGCCTGGAGCAGGCGCTGGTCGAGAACCTGCACCGGGTCGACCTCAACGCCCTCGAGGAAGCGGCCGCCTATCAGCAGCTGATCGACGAGTTTGGGCTCACCCATGAGCAGGTGGCCACGCGCATGGGCAAGGGGCGCGCCACGATCACCAATACCCTCCGCCTGCTGCAGCTTCCGGCCGGCGCGCAGCGCGCCCTGGCTGAGCGGACGATCTCAGCCGGTCACGCCCGGGCGTTGTTGGGCACTCCCGACCGCGCGCTCCAGGAGCGACTCGTCCAGCGCATCGTCGACGAGGGGTTGACGGTTCGAGCCGTCGAAGACCTCGTGCGCAGCGGGGGCGCCGACCTCCACGTCGTCCCTCCAGTGCCCGATGAGCCTGGACCCGAAATGGCCGATGCAAAGGGTGGTACCTCAAGTACTACCGACCCGGTGGCCCGTCGAGCGCCGATAAAGAAGCTCCCCGAGCCCGGGGTGCTCGAGCTCGAGGACCTCTTGTCCACGTACCTCAACACCCGGGTCAAGGTTGACATCCAGAACCGCAGGGGCCGCCTGGTGGTCGAATTCGCAACGCTCGAGGACCTCGAGCGGATCTATCGCGCCATGGTTGGTGACGGGGGCGTCGCGTAGTTCGCGCAACTGTCAAGGGTCGGTTCAGCTTCATCCACAACCTGTGCATGATGTTGTGGATTGTCACGTCGTTCACCCGCCTGAAGCGTTGATCACAGAACCGTCGCTTGCGACGCGCTGCTGTTCAAACAGGCAGTGCAGTCGGGTTGGCCTTTCCCACAATTACGGGTAATCAGTCCCAGGAGGCATCCGCCCAGTGGCCGAGTGCCACCGAGAGCGCCGTCGCGAGGGAGGGGGCGTGCTCGACCACGGTGGAGGCCGGACCGACCTCGACCAGGACCGCAGGCATCCACGTCTCGCGCAGGAGGGGGACCGACATGCCGTGGATGCCCCCGTCGGCGACACCGAGCGCTTCGGGCAGCATGCGCTGGACGAGCTCCGCCAGGCGGCGACCGCCGGGGGACTCGTCGTGCGTGCCCGACCAGAAAGCGGTGCGACACGATGAGGTTGAGGGATTGAGGCGCAGGCCGATGAACACATCGACGCCCAGCTCGTTCGCCTCCTTGGCCTGGACCGACGCGTCGGGGTGGTGCAACTCGCTGACCCGCGTGCCCGAAAGGGTGAGCCGACGGCGGAGGGCCCCGGTGACGCTGCCCAGGCCGCCGCTCTCGCCGACCGCCACGTGGCGCCCCCGCAGCGTGGGGGGTGCGTCGCGCAGGGCGGCGCGCTCACGGACCGACGACACCAGGGCAGGCTCATCGTGGCGGCTTTCGAGCCGCAACAGCTCGCGCAGGGTGGCCGCCCCGACGATGCCGTCGGCGGGGACGCCGGCGTTTCGCTGAAACTCTCCCAGCGCAAGCACCGTGGCGTCGCCGAAGATGCCGTCGATGCGCCCGGTGTCGAACCCCAGCGTGCACAAACGCTGTTGGAGTTCGGCCACGTCGTCACCGCGCAGCATGGGGATCCGGCGGTACAAGAAGCGGTCACCCAGCCGGAAACCGGCCTCGACCAGGGTGTTCCACGTCTGCGCCCCACAGACCCCGTCCACGCGGAGGCCGCGCAGACGTTGGAAAGCCTGCACGGCGGCGCGGGTCGCCGGGCCGAAGATGCCGTCGGCATCGACCCGTGCTCCCGGCAGGATGGCAGTCAGGCGGTGCTGGACGTCAGAGACCGCAGGCCCGCGGTCGCCGACGGCGAGGGGAAGGCCTACAGGTAGGCCGAGATCTCCTCGAGCAGCGCCGCCTTGGGCTTGGCCCCGATCAGACGGGCCGCCGGCTCGCCGTCCTTGAAGAGGATCAGCGTCGGGATGCTCATCACGTCGAAGCGGCGCGTCACGTCCAGGTTGTCGTCGATGTTGAGCTTCGCGATCCGAACCTTGCCCGCCTGCTCCTCCGCGATCTCCTCCAACACCGGGGCGATCATCTTGCACGGGCCACACCATTCGGCCCAGAAGTCCACCAGAACTGGGACGTCAGAACCCTTGACATTTTCGTCAAAGGTAGCGTCGGTGAGGGTCTCAATCTTCTCGCTCATTCCATCTCCTTGTCAGCGGGTCCAACGTCGGGACCGCCGATTCTGTTCCCGACCAGGGCCTGGGTCGTTACTCGCCCATCTCCTCGAGCCAACGTTCGGCGTCGATGGCAGCCATGCACCCCGACCCCGCCGAGGTGATCGCCTGGCGGTAGTAGTGGTCCTGGACGTCGCCGCAGGCGAAGACCCCGTTCACGTTGGTCCGGGTGGTGCCGTCGAACGTCTTGACGTATCCCATGTCGTCGAACTCGATCTGACCCTTGAGCAGGGCGGTGTTGGGCTCGTGGCCGATGGCGACGAAGAGACCGGTGGCATCGAGCTCGGACTCATCACCGGTCACCGTGTCCCGGAGGCGCAGGCCGCTGACCTTGGTGTCCCCGCAGACGTCGGTGACCGTGGAGTTCCACTTGAAGTCGATCTTGGGATTAGCCCGGGCGCGGTCCTGCATGATCTTGGAGGCCCTGAGCTCGTCGCGTCGATGGATAAGGGAGACCTTGGAGCCGAACCGGGACAGGAAGAGCGCCTCTTCGAGGGCCGAGTCCCCGCCGCCGACGACCGCAATGTGCTGGTCGCGGAAGAAGAATCCGTCGCAGGTGGCGCAGGTCGAGACGCCGTAGCCGAGCAGCCGCTCCTCGTTGGGGACCCCGAGCATGAGGGAGCGGGCGCCGGTGGCGATGATCAGCGTGTCCGCGAAGGCGGTGGGCTCGTCGGCATTGGGGTCACCGACCCAGACCTCGAAGGGCCAGGGGGAGACGTCGATGCGGCTGACCCTCTCGGTGCGGATCTCGGCGTCGAAGCGCTGGGCCTGCGCCCGCATCATCCCCATGAGCTCGGGGCCCATGACCCCGTCGATGAATCCCGGGTAGTTCTCGACCTCGGTCGTCAGCATGAGCTGGCCACCGGGCTGGTCGCTGGTCGACGACGGCTCACCCTCGTAGACGAGCGGTTTGAGCTGGGCGCGCGCGCTGTACAGCGCGGCGGTCAGGCCCGCCGGCCCACTCCCGATGATGACGACCTTGCGGCGCTCAGGCATCGGGCGGGACACCCCGGCGTGAGTACAGGACGGCGCCGACGATGCTGAAGATCAACCCAAGGACGATGTACGACGCCCAGATGCGGTGGCCGGCGATGGTGGTCACCCGGATGAACCCGATGGCGAACATGATCATGACGGTCACGCCGACCACGGCGATGATGACGCCGAAGACGATGGCGCGGGCGGCCACGATGGCTGGTCGCACGGCGCGGTCGTTGACCGTTGCCACCACGGAGTCGATCGTGTCGAGGGCACGACCGGACAGCGCGTCGGAAATATCGTTCTCTGCCACGGCGTGAGACTACCCGGCGGACCCGGTGTTCTCGGCGCCTCCGGCGCTCCTGGCTGGGATGATGTAGCAGATCCCGACCGTGTTGGGGCCCGCGTGCGTGCCCACGACCGGACCGAGGTCGACGGAGAGGAGCGGGTGCTCGCTGACGAGGTCCCCGAGCTTGGCCGTGACCGCGGCGACGTCGTCGCACGCGCCGTCGGCCAGGGCGACGCGTTCGAGCGGCGAGTCGGCCTTGACCTTGTCGATGAGGTAGGCGATCGCCCGAGCCCGTGTCCGTTGCTTGGACTCCTCGGCCACCTCACCGTCCTTGAGCTGGATCACCGGCTTGATGTTGAGCAGCGACCCGAGCAGGGCGCGGGCGCCGCCGATCCGCCCGCCGCGTTGGAGGTGCTCGAGCCCGCCCAGCACCCCGTAGATCCGGGTGCGGGGAATGCGGGACTCGGTGGCGCTCACGATGTCGTCGATGCTGGCGCCGGCGGCCGCCTCCTCGGCGGCGGCGATCACGAGCAGCCCTTGGCCCATCGTCAGCGAGTAGGTGTCGACGACACGTACCGGCGCGGCCGAGAAGGAGTCGGCGGCCGTCTTGGCCGAGGCGTAGGTGCCGGAGACCTTCGACGAGATCGTGAGGCAGAGAACGGAGTCGGCACCCTCGTCGATCGCTTGGCTGAAGGCGGCCTGGAAGGCGCCGGGTGACGGCGCGGCGGTCTGCGGCAGGTCACCCTTGCCGCGGCAGCGGTCCCAGAATTCCGCCGGGCTGAGTTGACGGCGGTCCTCGAATTCCTCGGTGCCGAAACGAATGGTCAGCGGGACCACGATGATGCCGTGCTCCTTGACCAGCTGGTCGGTCAGGTCGCAGGCACTGTCGGTGACGATGTGGACGCCGGGCATGGCAGGGAGTCTGCCACGGAGGGCCGGTTGCCAGCAGGCCCCACCGGGTGCCACGGGTGGGTGATCAGGGGCGATAGGGCACGATGCGGGTGCGTGGGCCGGACGACCCGAGCGGACGCAGCGGTGGAGGTGACGGTGGCGGCGGCGGCGGCGGTCGGCGGCGGGCGGCGTCGTGGCGGCGGCCCAGCCAGATCACCACGGCGGCGAAGGTCGCGCCGCCGGCGACGACGGAGCCCACCACGCGGACAAGGAGTCCCACCGTGCTGGTCGAGCCCGACAGGTTGGAGACGATGAGCACGACGATCCCCATCGGGATGGACGCGATGATGACGCGCCACAACGGCGTCCATGTCTCGGCTGCGGCCAGGCGCCCGAACCACTGGTGGAAGACGGCCAGCGCGAGGAGGGCGGCGACCGAATACGCGATCGACAGCGAGAGCGCGAGGCCGCGCACGCCGAGCGGGTGGACGAGTGCGAGGGCCAGGACGATGTTGAGCGCGTTCTCGACCAGGTACAGATAGAAGGCCACCTTGGTCCGCTGCATCGCCTGGAGCACCCGGACGAAATAGAGATAGGCGCAGAAGCCGGGCAGCCCCAGGGCGAACATCGCGAGCGCCGCCCCCGTCGTCGCGGTCTCGGCCGGGGTGCTGTGGCCGATGCCGAGGAGCAGCGCCACGGCGGGCTTGGCCAAGAGCAACATGCCCACGGCGGAGGGAATGACGAGGGCGAGGACGGCGCGCAGCCCGCCGCTCATGCGGTGGAGGAAGGGTTCGGTCTGGTCCGTCGACCACTTCTCGGCCAGGTCCGGTGTCACCACCGACATGACGGTGACGGCGATCACCCCGTAAGGCAGCTGGAAGAAGGCGTAGGCGTAGGTGTACGAGGAGACAGGGTCCGGTCCCGCCACGGAGCCGGCCAGGATGGTGACGACGAACAGTGCGATCTGGTTGGCGACCACGAATCCGAAGGTCCACGAGCCGAGACGAGCGACGTCGCGCAGCGCGTCGTCGCGCGGGTTCCACCGCCAACGCAGCAGCTTGAGGTTGGCCTGGCGCAGGCTCGGGACGAGGGCGAGGCCCTGGAACACCACGCCCAGTGACGTCCCGAGGCCGAGCAGGACGAGCTGGCCGCGGTGTTGCTCGACGCTGGCCAGGGAGGCGCCGTGGCCGGCCCAGAGGCCGAACCACACCAGGATGCCGATGCAGACGAAGTTGTTCACGATCGGCGCCCACGCCACGGCAACGAAGCGGCGGCGGGTGTTCAGGAGGGCGGCCGCAAGGGCGAAGAGCCCGTACGCGGCGATCTGTATGACGAACCAGCGCAGGAACGTGGTGGCGACCTCGCGCTCGAGCGCGACGCGGTGGAGCTGCGCGGGTTGGGCGTGCGAATCGAGCGCCGTGAGGGCATCGATGAGATAGGGCGCCGCCAACAGGGCCGCAATCGTCGTGGTGAACAGGACGACCACGGACACCGTCAGGACCGAGGAGATGGAGTCGAAGGCCTCGCGTTCGGTGCGGTTGGCCAGGCGGTCGACGAAGACCGGGATGAACGTCGCCGACAGGACGCCGCCGAGGACGACGTCGTAGAGCATGTTGGGCGTGGTGTTGGCCAGGTTGTACGAGTCGGCGAGGGGCGTCTGTCCCAGCGCCCACGCCAACGCGACGAAGCGAAGAAGGCCGGTGACGCGCGAGACGCCGGTGCCGACGGCGACGTACGCGGCTGCGGTGCGCAGCGGAAGGGCGCGGGCCCGACGGGCGGCGGCCACGTCAGTGCGCCCGAAGGCGCTTGCGGCGCGCCCGCCGCCAGGTGCGCGCCCACCACGCCAACAGGACGGCGCCGGCGAGGATGGTCAGCGCCACCCCGACGAAGGAGATGGCCGTCGAGTGGACGGTCAGGACGGTGTGGGCGAGCAGGAGCTGCCCGTTCTGCGTGTGCAGGCTGATTTCGATCGGCAGGCGGTCGCCCGACGTGCGGGCCTGCGCCGTCACCCGCACGGAGGTGGTTGGTCGGTCGAGGAGGAGCTTGCGGGTGCTGCCGTCGGGGAACGTGAACTTGTCGCTGGCCAGCGTCACGACCACATTGACCGGGTAAGGGGCCGACGACAGCACCGTGATCGGGATGGACGCTTGCTGGGCGGTGAAGGTCACGGTCTCTGCGCCGGCGAGGCTGACCTTCGAGGTCTCGGCGACGAAGGCGCGCTGGTAGGAGGTCAGCGCGGCGGCCCGGCCTGCTGCAGTCAGGCGCTGCGCCTCCGTGGCGAGCAAGGCGTCCGCCAGGGTGGCCATGGCAGGCGGGTGACCGTGGATCGCGGCGGTGTACGAAGAGAGCTGCAGGCGCGCCTGGGCGATTTTGGTGGCAGCGGTGTGTGAGATACCCCGGGTGGCCGGCCCGGACTGCAGCTTGCGTGTGGTCGGTTCACGGTTGCCGCCGATCGGGACCTGAGTGAACAGCTGGCTGAGCGTGACCGGCGCCAGCGCGGCGTTGCCCCGGAGTCCGTCCAGCAGCGTCTCGAGGAACGAGCTCGAGGGATGCCAACCAACCGGGGGAGTCACCACCACGCCGCGGGCGTCGTGCAGAGCGGCATTTTCGAAGTGGACGAAGGACAGCCCAGCCAGCAGTTGCTCGGCCGCCAGCACGGGATCGCGGGGATTGCTGGTGAAGCGCGCGTCGAGCGTCGAATCGCTCGCGAACGCGGTCACGGTGTTCTGGTGCCCGAGGTCGATCGTGAAGGGTTGGGCAAAGGTGAGGCTGCTGGCGCTCGAGATGGCGAGGTCGTCGTCGTTCAGGACGAGTTGCGACGTCCCGGTTTTCTGGAGCCCGTCGGCGAGGTTACCGGCGTCACTCTGGGTGAAGGGCGTCGTCGTGTCGACCCAGGGGCCGACGGCCGGTCGCAACCCGGCGGCATGGAGGACCTCATCGCCTCGTTGGAGCTGCGCGCCGATCTCCCCCCCGATCCGAGCCCCCGACAACGCGGCCACGTTGACAGGTACGAAGGGCTGGTCGAGCGTTTGCTCGCTCTGGAGCGAACCCAGTTGCTCGAAGGCATGCGGCGCTTGCTTGGGTTCGGTCAGATACGACCGGTCGACCCCCGCTGGGGTCACTTCGAGCGTTGTGGGAACTTCAGGATGCTTCGCCAGGGCCGTCCCGACTGTTCCGGCTGTCGCGCCGTTCGCGACGGGCAGAACGAGGCCGACCCGAAGCGGCCCGCCCGTCGTGCTGATCGAACCTGGCAGACCGGCTTCTTGATACGTCAGGAACGTCGTGATCCGAGCGAGTGGGGTGGTCGAGTTCTGCCTGAAGAGGGCGATCGAGACGGGATAGACATCGCCGCACGTACCCCGGAGCGGCGTGCAGCCGAGGTCGAGCGACCTGGTGCCGGGGGCGCACACACCGACACCGCTCGTCGGAAGGGTGTCCTGCGCGTCACGTTGCACCGGGACGCAGGCCGACGCCGTGGATCCCTGGCTGCCGCCCGTGACCGCAATGTCGGACTCGCGCAACAGGACCGCGCCGCCGGGCGTGCCACCGATTGCCTGCTGCAGTTGGGACGAGCTGTTGAGTCTTGAATAGATCGTCATGCTCACCTGGAGCTCCGACGCCGTGCCCTCGCCGGCCCCGATCCCGAGCGTGACGTTGAACCACGGCTGGGCGGGCGTGACCGAGGAGGGCGTTTGGGAGACCAGCGTCAGCGGGGGAGCGTCCGCCGAGGCGCGCGCGACAGCCGCCGGGGCGCCTCCGGAGTGGCCGGTGGCGGCAGCGGGTGCGATGCCGAGGAGTGCGGTGACCACCACGGCGAGCGAGCAGAGGGCGGTCCTGCCCCAGCGCATCGACACAGGGAGAGGCTAGAGGGCGCACTACCGTAAGCGGGTGCAGACCATGTCGGTGCCCGAGCGATTCCGCCCCTACGTCGAGGCCACCGAAGAGCTGGCGCGGCGCTTTGCTGCGGCCGGAAAGACGCTCTATTTGGTGGGGGGATCGGTGCGCGATGCGCTGTTTCCCGGGGCTGGCAGCGACGGTTCCGACTTCGATCTCACGACCGACGCCCGGCCCGACGAGATCGAGCGGCTCGTACGGGGCTGGGCCGACGACGTCTGGACCCAGGGCGCCCGGTTCGGCACGATCGGGTGCCGCAAGGACGATCGCGTCTACGAGATCACGACCCACCGGGCCGAGGCGTACGTCCCCGATTCACGCAAGCCCGAGGTGACGTTCGGGGACGACATCACGGTCGATCTGTCGCGGCGCGACTTCACCATCAACGCCCTGGCGCTCCGGCTGCCCGACATGGAGCTGATCGACCCCTTCGACGGTCTGGGCGACCTGGCCGCCGGTCGGCTGCGTACGCCCCTCGACCCCGAGATCTCGTTCGGCGACGACCCGTTGCGCATGTTGCGCGCCGCCCGCTTTGCCGCCCGCTTCTCGCTCGAACCGGATCCGGCGCTCACCGAAGCCGTGCGGCGCATGCACGGCCGGCTGTCGATCGTGTCGGCCGAGCGCATCCGCGACGAGCTCGACAAGATGATGATGGTCGACGTCCCGTCGAAGGCGTTGTGGTTCGTCGTGCGCAACGGGCTCGCCGGGGAGTTCCTGCCCGAGCTGCCGGCCATGGCGCTCGAACAGGACCCGATCCACCGGCATAAGGACGTGCTGGCGCACACGCTCGCGGTGGTCGACAAGACGTCGAGGATCCGGCTGCTGCGCCTGGCCGCGCTGTTCCACGACGTCGGCAAGCCACGCACCCGGGCCATCACCGACGGTGGCGTGAGCTTCCACCACCACGAGGTCGTGGGAGCTCGTATGACGAGGGTCCGCATGGAAGCCCTCCGCTACCCGAGCAACGACGTCGACACCGTCGTGCGGCTCGTCGAGCTCCACCTGCGCTTCCACACGTACCGGCTCGGGTGGACCGATCGGGCCGTGCGCCGTTACGTCCGCGACGCCGGGCCATTGCTCGACCTGCTCAACGAGCTGACCCGCTGCGACTGCACCACCAGGAACGCGTCGAAGGCCCGGGCCCTGGCACGTCGTATGGACGAGCTCGAAGCGCGCATCACCGAGCTGCGGGCAGAAGAGGAGCTCGATGCGCTCCGGCCCGACCTCGACGGCAACCAGGTCATGGAGCTGCTCGACCTCAAGCCGGGCCGCGCCGTCGGCGACGCCCTGACGTTCCTCATGGAGCTGCGCCTCGATGAGGGTCCCCTCGGCGAGGAGGAGGCCACCCGGCGGCTGCGGGCCTGGTGGGCGGAGCGCGGCGGCCAGTAGTCGAGTCGGGCTACCGTCGTCGCCATGACCCGAATTCAGGCACCGGACAGCGGGCTCGGCGAGCACATCGACTGGGCGCTGCTGCGGCCCGAGATGGCGGCCGGCATGGGCAAGCTCTCAGCGGCGGTCTACGGCAACTCGCAGCTGTCGGTGCGCGAGCGGGAGGCCGCCCGCTGGACGATCGCGTTGATCAACGACTGCGCCGTGTGCCGCGATACGAGGGCCAAGGACGGGCCGCACGCCGGCGCCACCGAGCCGTTCTACGACGAGGTCACGGACTGGCGCAGCGCCACCGGTCTGAGCGACCGCGAACGCCTGGCCGCCGAGTTCGCCGAGCGCTTCGCCATCGACCACTTGGCGATGGACGACGAGCTGTGGGGCCGGCTCCACGCCGCCTTCTCCGAGGACGAGCTGGCCGATCTCACCATCTGCTGTGGCTGCTTCCTCGGCATGGGCCGGGCGATGGCCGTGGTGGGCGTGCGCGCCCCCGACGAGCGCATCCTCGTCTGACCCGATCGGTCAGGCGGGCGGCCAGCTGTCCTGGGCCTCGCCCGCTGCGAACGCCTCGACCATCTCGTGCGCCACGTCGTCGTGGTACTGCACGGGCGGCGACTTCATGAAGTAGGCCGACGGCCCGAGCAACGGCCCGCCGACGCCGCGGTCCAACGCCAACTTGGCGCAGCGCACCGCGTCAATGATGACGCCGGCCGAGTTCGGTGAGTCCCACACCTCGAGCTTGAGCTCGAGGTTCAACGGCACATCGCCGAAGTTGCGCCCCTCCATGCGGATGTAGGCCCACTTGCGGTCCTTGAGCCACGGGACGTGGTCGGACGGACCGACGTGGACGTCGTCCGCATCGAGCACGTTGTCCTCGATCTGGCTCGTCACGGCCTGGGTCTTCGAGATCTTCTTCGACTCCAGCCGCTCGCGCTCGAGCATGTTCTTGAAGTCCATGTTGCCGCCGAAGTTCAGCTGGTACGTGTGGTCCAGCGCCAGGCCCCGGTCCTCGAACAGCCGCGTCAAAATGCGGTGCACGATCGTCGAGCCGACCTGCGACTTGATGTCGTCGCCCACGATCGGCACGCCCGCGTCGCGGAACTTGGCCGCCCACTCGGGGTCCGACGCGATGAAGACGGGGATGGCGTTGACGAAGGCGACGCCGGCGTCGAGGCACGCCTGGGCGTAGTGGCGCTGCGCCTGCTCGGAGCCGACCGGCAGGTACGAGACGAGCACGTCGGCCTTGGCGTCCCGCAGGGCCTGGGCGACGTCGACCGGCTCGGCGGGGGACTCCTCGAGCATCTCCTTGTAGTACTTGCCCAGCCCGTCGAGCGTGGGGCCGCGCTGCACGGTGATGCCGAGCTCGCCGACCTCGGCGAAGCGGATGGTGTTGTTGTGGCCGGCGTGGATCGCCTTGCCCAGGTCGGTGCCCACCTTGGTCTGGTCGACGTCGAAGGCGGCGACCGGCACGATGTCACGGATGTGGTAGCCGCCGAGGTCGACGTGCATCAGCCCCGGGACCGTGTCGCTCGGGTCCGCGTCGCGGTAGTAGGTGAGGCCCTGGATGAGCGAGCTGGAGCAGTTGCCGACACCGGCAATGGCAAGGCGGATGGGGCTGTGCATCGGGATGTCTCCTTCGGGTTTCGGGTTCAGCCCACCGGCTCGGTGCGCACGCCGGCCACGCCGGCACGCTCCGAGGCGATGAGAGAGTCGAGCCAGCTGATGTCGCGGGCGACGCCGTCAGCGGTGTGCTGGACGACGGAGCGGGCGTAGGTATCGAGTTCGGGTCGCACGGACTCGCTCTCGCCGAGCCGCTGGACGAGCAGCGCCCGCCGTCGCTCGAGCAGAGACAGCCGGGCCTGCGGTGCGAGATGCCGGGCGAACGCCAGCCGCAACGAGAAGCTGCGGGCGTCGTCGGCCGAGCTCCCGTCGGCCAACAATTCGGCGAACAGCTGCCGGCCGGCGTCGGTGATCCGGTACACCTTCTTGCCCCGGCGGGCGCGCGTGCCGGTGTGCCGGCGCGCTCGGAGGACGGCCAATTCTCCGGACAACGACCCCGTCGGTGGCGCCGCAGCCGTGGTGCCGGGGTCGGACCCGGCCGACCCTCCCTCGGTCGCGACCACCGCGCCCGACTTCTCAAGGCGGGTCAGGGCGGGATAGATGGAGCCGAACGACACGTTGGCCAGCAGCCCGAGATGGTCCCTGAGCAGCCGGCGGATTTCGTAGCCGTGGAGGTCACGTTCTTCGAGGAGCCCCAGAATGGCCATGTCCAACATTGCGGATCATTATATCGATTCGATATAGCGATGTACAGAAAGTTGTCGCGGATCTGTCACGACGATGCCCAAATCGTGCCTGCAATGGGTGGAATTCCCAGGCGTGGGGGGTAGCCTGGCCGCCGTGTCAGTCACCTCCACGCCGAGGTCGTCCTCCCGGGCCGTGAGCCCTGACGTCACGGCCCAGGTGGAGTACCGGATCGTGCGGAACGGCCTGGTCAAAGAGGTGGAGCGGGGCAAGGTCCAGAAGATCGACGTCTGCGATGCCCACCCCGAACTCCTGCGGGCGGCCCGCAACGTCGGGCGACCCACCAAGGAGGTCTGCCCGATCTGCGACGACGGGCGGCTCGTCACGGTGACCTTCGTCTTCGGAGCCAAGCTTCCTCCCGGTGGGCGTTGCCCGGGAACGGTCGCCGAGCTCAAGGGGCTGTGCCGGCGACCCGAGCCCGTCCTCTGTTACGAGGTCGAGGTGTGCCCGGACTGCGCGTGGCATCACCTCATGAAGAAGTACCCCGCCGGTGGGGAGTCCGGCGGCAAGGCGCGGCGGACACCAGCGAAGAAAACCTCGACATGAGCGACGTCACCGTCCCCTCGCTGCGGGCACGCAAGCGGCGCGACGGTGGCGTGCCGATCGTGATGGTGACCGCGTACGACGAGCCGGGGGCGCGCATCGTGTCCGAGGCGGGGGCCGACATCATCTTGGTCGGGGACTCCGTGGCGAACACCGTGCTCGGCTACGAGGACACGTTGCACGTCGACATCGACGTGATGGCGCACCACACCGCGGCCGTGGCCCGGGCCCGGCCCCGGTCGCTGATCGTCGGCGACATGCCGTGGATGAGCTACCACACGTCCGCCGACGACGCCGTGCGCAACGCGGCGACGCTCGATCCGCGCCGGCGCGCAGGCGGTCAAGCTCGAGGGCGGCCGGGCCCGGCTGCCCGTGGTCGAGGCGATCATCCGGGCCGAGATCCCCGTCATGGGCCACCTCGGGCTGACGCCGCAGTCGGTGCTGGCCATGGGCGGCTTCCGGGTGCAGGGCAAGAGCGTCGACGCGGCGACGTCGCTCGCTCGACGCGGCGAAGGCGCTGGCGGCCGCCGGGTGCTTCGGTTTCGTGATCGAGGGCGTCCCCGACGTGGTCGGCGCGGCGGCGACCGAGGCCCTCGACGTGCCGACGATCGGCATCGGCGCCGGGCCCGCCTGCGACGGGCAGGTCCTGGTCTTCCACGACCTGCTGGGCCTGGGGGCGCGGCCGGTGCCCAAGTTCGTGCGCCAGTACGCCGAGTTGGGGCGGCTGGCGACCGAGGCGGTGGCCGCCTTCGCCGCGGACGTGCGGGACGGGAGCTTTCCGGGAGAGGCCGAGACGTATCACGGGCCGGCGGGCCTGGGGGATGCGCTCGGCACCTGACCGCTGCGGCGGGGCCCGACGTCGGCTCGGCTAGCATGATCTGCCACAACAGACCCTGCTCCTGACCGTCAGGGGCCCGGCACACCCGGTCCAGAGGGAGGTACGCCGCTTATGCGGCCTTACGAGGTCATGGCCATCTTCGAGGCCACCACCGAACCCACCGTGATTCAGGGCGAGCTCGACCGCGCCCTCGAGGTCATCCGCACCAACAGCGGGAACCCGGGCGCGATCGACCGTTGGGGCAAGCGCTCCTTCGCCTACGAGGTGAACCACAAGCGCGAGGGGTACTACGTCGTGGTCGAATTCACCGGCGAGCCCGAGACCGTGGCTGCGCTCGACCGCATGCTCGGCCTGGCCGACGACGTGGTGCGCCACAAGATCGTGCGCCTGCCGGACAAGGCCGTGGCGGCGACGCCGACGGCAAGCTGACGCCGGGCGAGCAGGGACGAGAGGAGTACAGATGGCTTCAGACAACAGCGTGACGCTGGTGGGCAACGTGACCCGTGACCCCGAGCTGCGCTTTACCAACACCGGCCAGGCCAACGTCACCTTCGGCCTCGCCGTGAACCGCCGCTGGCAGAACCGCCAGACCCAGGAGTGGGAAGAGGCGACCTCGTTCTTCGACGTGGTCTGCTGGCGCGAGATGGCCGAGAACGTGAGCGAGACCATCACCGCGTGGCGCCCGGGTCATGGTGGCCGGGCGGCTCGAGCAGCGCAGCTGGGAGACCCAGGAGGGCGATCGGCGCTCGAAGGTCGAGGTCGTGGCCGACGAGATCGGGCCATCGCTGCGCTGGGCGACGGCGCAGATCACGAAGAACGAGCGACGCGGGGCCGGCGACGGGTCGGCGCGGGGCGGTGCGCGACCTTCCGGGCCGCCGCCGCAGGCGCAGGCACAACCACAGTCCCAGCCAGCCGAGTCGGGTGGCGGGTACGGATTCGATGAGGAGCCCTTCTAATGGCACGGACGAACCAACGCGGCGGGTCGGCGGCGGCGCGGCGCGCCCCCAAGGATCTCGGCCGGAAGGTGAAGAAGAAGCCCTGCGCCCTGTGCCGGGACCAGGTCACCTGGGTCGACTACAAGGACGTCCCGATGTTGCGCAAGTACATGAGCGACCGGGGCAAGATCCGCTCGCGCCGCGTGACCGGGAACTGCGCCCAGCACCAGCGGGCGCTGGCCATGGCGATCAAGACGGCCCGTGAACTGGTGCTGCTGCCCTACACGCAGCGGACGGTCACCGAGCGCCCAGGTGGGCGTCGTGGTGGCGACCGGGGCGGGACGCTGAGCGACACGACCCTGTCGGCACCGAGGCCGGTCGCCGTCGAGGTCATCGACGACACCGATGCCCAGGGCGACCCCGAGACCGAGGCGGCCGTGACCGCAGAGGTCGAGGAGCTCGTCGAGGAGCTGGCCGAGGACGCTGCGGCCGGTACCGGTACTGGCGGGGGTGAGGCATGAAGGTCCTCTTGCGTGACGACGTGGCCGGCGTCGGGCGCCGGGGCGACATCGTGAAGGTGGCGGGCGGCTTCGCCCGCAACTTCCTACTGCCCGAGGGTCGGGCCATCGTGGCCGGCGACGGGATTTCCGGGCAGGCCGAGCAGATGCGGCGCGGACGCGACCTGCGCGAGGCCCAGGACCGGAGCGCGGCCGAGTCGCAGGCGACGATCCTGGCGGGCGCAGTGATCCCGATCAGTGCCCGGGCGGCTTCGGGGGGACGGCTCTTCGGCTCCATCGGCCCCGGCGACGTGGTCGACGCGATCCGGGCGGCCAAGGGGGTCGAGGTGGATCGGAAGCACGTGCTGATGCCCGACCACATCAAGGAGACAGGCAGCTTCGAGGTGACGGTGGAGCTGTTCAATGACGTGGCGACCGTCGTGACGGTGGAGGTCACGGCCGCCGGCTGACCCGGGCTGGGGGCGATATCCCCAGCCCCTGTGACGACCGCAGGCCATCATGCTGCGGTGCAGCTAACGCGGAAGATCGGGATCGATGGCGCTCCACAGGCGCCGCCCCGTCGTACACGGCTTATCCACACGAAATCGGGTCTTACCGTCCCCAGTGCCGGACGGTCAGAGTAGGGAAGCCGTGGTTCAAGCCTTCGACGACACCCGCCCCCGACCGCTCCGTGCCGCCCCTGCCGGGGTGGGCGGGCGCGTGCCGCCGCACGACCTCGAGGCGGAGGAGTCCCTCCTGGGGGCGATGCTGCTGTCGAACGACGCCGGCGTCGGTCGGGATAGAGAAGTGCTCGGCCGGCGACTTCTACAAGCCGGCGCACGGGCACATCTTCGGGGCGATCCAGGCGTTGATGGAGCGGGGCGAGGCGATCGACGCGGTGACGGTGACCGACGAGCTCAAGCGCTCGGGCGTGCTCGAGCAGGTGGGGGACCCGTCGATCTTCATTTCCTTACAGGCGAACACCCCGTCGATCGCCAACGCGCGGCATTACGCCGAAATCGTCGAAGAGCACTCGTTGCTGCGGAAGCTGATCGGGGTGGCCGGCGAGATCTCCGACATCGGCTACTCGGTGCCCGAGGACGTGAAGGCGGCCGTCGACGAGGCCGAGCAGATGGTGTTCAACGTCGGCGAGCGTCGGACGGTCGACACGATGCGGCCGCTGCACGAGCTGCTCGGGGCGGGACTGGACCGGATCGAGGAGCTGGGTCAGCGGGGATCGGCGATCACCGGGGTGGCGACGGGGTACCACGAACTGGACAAGATCCTGCTCGGGTTCCAGCCTTCTTCGCTGAACATCGTGGGCGCCAGACCGGGCATGGGAAAGACGTCCTTCGCGTTGGGCGTGTTGGCGAACGTCGGCATGGCCGTGCAGCGGCCGGCGCTGTTGTTCTCCTTGGAGATGGGGCACCTGGAGCTCACGCAGCGGTTGTTGGCGTCAGAGGCCGAGGTGAACGGCCAGAGCCTGCAGACGGGCCGGATCCGCACGCAGGACTGGAGCAAGATCGGCATGGCGGTGACGCGTTTGTCGAGCGCACCGATCTTCATCGACGACAACCCGAACGTCACCGTGATGGACATCCGGGCCCGGGCCCGGCGCCTGAAGAAGTCCGAAGGCGACTTGGGGATCGTCGTCGTTGACTACCTCCAACTGATGACGGGGCGGGGACGGGCGGAGAACCGCCAGACCGAGGTGGCCGAGATCAGCCGTGGTCTGAAGATCCTGGCCCGTGAGCTCGAGGTGCCGGTGGTGGCGCTGTCACAGCTCTCCCGAAACCTCGAGTCCCGCCAGGACAAGACGCCGCAGCTCTCCGACCTGCGTGAGTCCGGGTCCTTGGAGCAGGACGCCGACGTGGTGCTCTTCATCTACCGAGAGTCCGAGTACAACGACGAGGTGCCGATCGACCGGGCCGACGACGCGCTGATCGAAGTGGCCAAGCACCGTAACGGGCCGACGGGGAAGGCGAACCTGCTGTTCTTGAAGCAGTTCGCCCGCTTCGAGAACCACAGAGGGGTGTGACGGCGGGTTAGCCGCTGGGCGGGGGCGTCGTCGCCGCCGGGGCCGGGGCTGCCGGGAGCACGAAGCGCTCGATTGCCTTGGCGAACCCTTCTTCTTCGTTGCTGGCGGTGACGCGGCGGGCGGCCTTCTTCACCTGCGGGTCGGCGTTGCCCATGGCGATGCTCAGCCCGGAGTGGGCGAACATGAGGATGTCGTTGGGCATGTCGCCCAAGGTGGCGATCTCGGACTCTTCGAGGTCGTACAGGCGGGCGAGGTAGCGGGCGACGAAGCCCTTGTTGGCCTCGGGGTGGGTGACGTCGAGGTAGTAGGGCTGTGAGGCCGCCGCCGTGACGTGGTCGCCGAACTGGTCGTGCGCCGCCTCGCTCGCCTTTTGGATGGCGTCGTGGTCGTCGCTGACGCCGACGAGCTTGGCGACGCTGTCGGTCAGGTGCTGGTAGTCGTCGACGACGGTCGGATCGAACTTGACCGTCCACGCTTCGCGGTCGACGTGGGGTCCCTTGGGGTCCGTGACGAACCAATCGGCGCCCCGGTAGAGCCAGACGTCGAGCTCGAAGGACTTCATGAGGTCGATGACTTGTCCTACGAGGTCTTCGGGGATCGATCGTTCTTCGATGGTCTGCATGTCCCGGTCGACGACGATCCCCCCATTGAAGGCAGCAATCGGCGTGTCCAGGTCGAGCGGGTTGATCAGCATCTGCATGCCGCGTGGCGGACGACCGCTGGTGATGGCGAAGCGCACACCGGCATCGTGGAGAAGATGGACGGCGTCGACGGCGTCCTTCGTCAGCACCTTGTCCTGCGTGACGAGTGTCCCGTCGACATCAGCCAGGACGAGGCGGATGGGCTTGGGGCTGGGCTGCTGGTCCGGGGTGGCCGCGATGAGGCGATGGTAGCGGTCAGGCCGCCGGCCGATCCGGGACGGTCACATTGCCAGGGTGAGCGCCAGGGGCGATGCCAGCGGCGCTCCGCTGCCGGCGACGCACGGCCCACGCGAGCACGGTGACGCCGACGATCGCGGCGAAGGCGGCGCCGAGCCAGGGCGCGACCAGAGCGGAGAAGGTCAATGCCACGGCCACCTCACACGTCACCACCGCGGACAGCGCGACCGGGTCTGCCGCCATGAACCGTCGGTGGAACGCGGCGAGCGTGGCTGTACTTGTGATCTGCCGGCCCAGGAAGACCGCCAGACCTCGAACGAGCCCGAAGACGACGCCGACGACGACGGCGGTCGTCGGGCTGCCGGTGAGGGCGGCCAGCACGACCATCAAGTAGACGGCACAGGTCTTGATGTAGGTCGCGACGCCAGCGCCGATCTGCCAACCGAACCCGGCTCCATAGACCCAGGACCGAAACTGGTCGAGCCAGCGCTCATTGACCTGGCGATGATGCACCGGCAGACGGAAGCCTCCGATGCGAGCATCGGCGGCGAGGGCGGCGACCGATGCGACGGCAGCGACCGCGGCAAGGACGGAGGTCGACGCGTGGGCGGCCGCTACGCCGACCGCGAAGAGCGCCGTCACCAGGCCCAACGTGGCGCCACCGATGACACTCCCGACGACGAACCACGCCGCCGTTGTCCGGTACCGGTGTCCACGGCCTTGTTCCGCGAGCGGAGTGATGGTCGCCAACATCGACAGTCCACAGGGCGACCAGGTCGAACGGACCGCAGCGGCGAGGGCGACGAGGACGGCGGCGAGTGCGAGCACGATGGTCATGGGTTGTCCTTTCTGGACCGGGGTGCGAGCGAGACGATCATGCGGGTGACCCGAGGAACGGGGCTGTGCCGTAGGTGAAGATCCCTCCGTCGGCGGCGACGAGCCAGTAGCCGGCATCGGCGCCGAAGGCGGCCATGCCCACGACGGGCTGGTTGAGTTTGATGGAGCCAGCGGAGCCATCGAATGCGGCGTCGCCGTAGGCGAAGATCCCTCCGTCGGCGGCGACGAGCCAGTAGCCCTTGCCCGTCGGCGTCGGTGCCATGCCCACGACGGGGGAATTGAGGTGGCGTCCACCCATCGACCCGAAGAAGAGTGCGTCGCCGAAGGCAAAGATCCCTCCGTCGGCGGCGACGAGCCAGTAGCCCTTGCCCGTCGGCGTCGGTGCCATACCCACGACGGGGGAATTGAGATGGCGTCCACCCATCGACCCGAAGAAGAGTGCGTCGCCGAAGGCAAAGATCCCTCCGTCGGCGGCGACGAGCCAATACCCCTTCCCGGTCGCGGTCGGTGCCAGGCCGACGATCCGGGCGTTCAGCGCCTGGCCGCCCATCGAACCGTAGAACGGCGCGCCTCCGTAGTCGAAGATCCCTCCGTCGGCCGCGGCCAACATGTAGCCGCCACCGGGGCAGCTCGCCACGGCAACCATCGGCGCATCGAGCGGCAGCGCGGACGCATCACCGGCGGCAGGAAAGTCGCCGTAGGTGAACAGCTTCCCGAACGTCGTCAGCACCGCATAGCCGTGCCCGCTGAGGCTGGGGGCCATGGCGACGATTGGCACCGAGGGTGGCGCCGGCGTCCAGCAGGGCGCGTTCTGCTCGGCGGTGCCGTTGTCGACGGCCACCGCCGTCGTACAGGAAGGGTCGACCTGCCATGGCGGGACACAGGCCACCACCCGGCAGACGATGCGACCCAGGCAGGCAATGTTCTGGTTGCACTGGCCGTATCGGAACTGCAGACATCCCGTCAGATACGAGTCGCAGCCCTGTGATCCACAGCCGCAGGTCGTCGCGTCACAGCCCGGCTCGCAAAAGGGGAAGCCACTGCTGCACCCGGTGCCACACGAACAGGTGGCGTTGCAGTCCATGTAGTACCGGGGGCCTCCGCAAAACGAAGAGCCGTCGGCGAGCCACCACCCACCCATGACGGTGTTGGCGGGGCAGTAGTTGTAGCCACTGACCGAGCAACAGAACTCAGAGAATCCCGAGCAGCAGGTGCTGCCGCAGCCACACCCCGAGTTTCCGCACTCGCAGATCGCTCCGTAGGCGGTCCCGGGTCTCAGGGCGAGATCCACCCCGGCACCCATGGCGACGGCACTGCCGACGAAGGCCGATCGGTTGATGAGGCTGCGACGTGAGAGCCGGCCATCGAGGAAAGCGGACGTGCGCTCGACCAGCGCCGTGGTCAGGTTCATGAGCTCGAGCTCGTTGCCGTCCTGGCTGAGGGGCCCTGGACGAGACGGCGGGCAGTCTCCAGGGCGGCCAACGGCGACAATGCCAGGTAGGTCACCCACACGCCGACCGCGCTCACGAAGAGCAGGGGCAGACCGAGCCAGGGCTGATGGTGGAGCAGGACGAAGATTGAGGTCGTGTCGGGTGGGTGCCAGGCGACGAGGGCCGCCGACGCGAACAGCACGACGTTGACGACGATGTGGATCCGAGTGGCAGGGGTATCGGGTCGACCGAAGCAGCCGCAGGTCGCAAGTGCTCCGCCTCGGGCCCGGGCATAGGCAACGACGCCGACAAAGAGCGCGTACGAGGTGGCTACCAACGCCGCGGTGAGCGGCCAGGGAAAGAGCAACGCAACGACGCCGAGCGCGGCCTCGGCGAGGGCTCCAACCCGTACGGCGTCTCGAGTGACGCGTAACGATCCGGAAAATGGGACCCAGTCGGGAACGAGGAGAACGACCGCGCGCGCAGTATCGGCGGGTCGGAGTGCCTTCGCCACGCCAGCGGCCACCAGGAGGCCGCAGGCGATCAAGTAGAGGCCGATCAATTCCACTGTGGGGGTGCCGGTTGAGCGGTCGTTTCCGCCGCAGCGATGCCGACTGATGAGATCAGCGCGTTGACGCCCGGAACAAGGATCTCCCTTCTGAGGTGGCTGCCGAGAACCGCATAGAACGAGAACGGGCGGCCCAATTCGGTGAAGAACCATTGCGTACCCGACTGGCCCGGGAGGCCCCGGCGCAGGCGAACCGGTGAGAAATCCTCCGACGTCAACACGGCCGGCCGTCCTTGGCGGCTGAACAATGCGGTCCCAAGGCTCTCGGGCCCGTACTCGAACAAGCTGGCAAAGATGTCGCCCGGGCCCATCAGGTTGACCGCACCGCTGCCAAAGTCCCCGATGTCGTCGGGGATGGGAAACGTCGCGAACTGCCCGACCGGATAGGTCCTACCGACGGCCGCTGGACGGACGAAGATACGGCCCTCGAATCCGTTGGGGAGTCGCGCCACGATGCCGTGCGCACGGATGGTCGCCACTATTCCGCTCGATTCGGCTGTCCGACGTTTGCGCTGCTCACTTGGGCCGTCGATCCGCCACCGAAAGGAAACACATCTTGGAGTGATTGCGGATAGAGGCTCGGGTCACCCGGATGGATGCCGGCCATGGTGAGCACCTCATCCGCATCGGCCTCACGCTGCGGACCGTTACGGCTGCCCGACGTTGGCTGTCGCCGACCGTGCTGCGGCGCCCGGTCGTGCTCGGCTCGCCGAATGAGATCGAGGAGCTGTCCGGCGTGTGCCGCAACGCCTTGACCGACGGAAAGGCCCGTGGTCCCGTCGACGAGAACGAAGAAGGGTGACCCGGGGACCTGATAGTCGAGCCAGGCGTCGGTGGACATCACGACAGGGATCCGCCCGGTCGTCAGGGCCGCCACCTCGTTGGGAATTTCTCGGTCCGGTCCTTTCGTGACGATCACGACGCGGGTGCCCTCAGGCAGCTCCAAGGCGTCGGGACGCTGCAACGCCTCCCAGAAGCCCGCACAGGTCGCGCAACCCGATGAGAGGAATCCGAGGAGGGTGAAGCCATCGTGGTTGCTCACCGCTATGGCCCGTGCGTCACCATCGGGTGTCACTCCGGCCACCGTGTGCGCCGAGAGGAGTTCGCTCGGGCTGCTCGACCACATCGGCAGCTGAGGTGGGCCATCGTGGGACGGGGTTGGGCCGTCCGCGCCAGCCGGGTCGCCCACGCCAACTCCGAGCTCGTGGAGGGACCGAAGGATGTCGGCGTGGCTCCGCAGCAGCCCCGCGACGAGGACACTGAGCACCAGCGCCACGAACGTCACAACCACGACCAGAGCAACCACGGCGCGCCTCCTTTGTCGAACGGCGCTCCAGTATCCAACGCCGTGAGGCCTGGTGACAGGGATATTGGTTGCTGTTTTGCTGTGAATCGGGACCGCAGACTGTGTAGGAGTGCGGCCAGCTGGCCGCGGCGCGAGAAGAGGATGCGTATCCTTGGCCGGCCGACCGGAACTGACACGGGGATTTGGTGATGACCGCCCTCGAAACTGAGCTGTTCTTGCCCGAACCTGAAGTCCGGGCGCAGCGCTACACCGTGATCTCCGTCGATGACCACGTCGTCGAGCCGTCGCATACGTTCGAGGGGCGGTTGCCGGCGGCTCTTCAGGCCCGTGCTCCCCGGATCGTCGAAACCCCGCAGGGGCACCAGGTGTGGGAGTTCGAGGGTGACCGCTACACCCAGGTGGGGATGAACGCGGTGGCCGGTCGACGCCCCGAGACCTACGGCCTCGAGCCGTTCCGCTTCGACCAGATGCGGCCCGGTTGCTACGACGTCGACGCGCGTGTCCGTGACATGGACATCAACGGAGTCTGGGCCTCGGTGAACTTCCCGTCCCAGATCACGGGCTTCTGCGGCCGGGTCTTCTTCGCCTGTCCCGATCGCGAACTCGGCCTCGGGTGCGTCCGTGCGTGGAACAACTGGCTCTTCGAGGAGTGGTACCAGCGTCACCCGGATCGGATCGTGCCGCTGGGAATCACGTACCTTTCCGATCCCGCGCTCGCCGCCGAAGAGATCCGTCGCAACGCCGAACGGGGTTTCACGTCGGTGACCTTCCCAGAGCGTCCGCACGAAATCGGACTCCCGTCCCTTTGGGATCGCGAGCACTGGGATCCGATCATGCGTGCCGTTGTCGAGACGGACATGGTCATATCGCTGCACGTCGGCAGCTCGGGAATCGAGATCGGACCCCCGGGTGGCGCACCCCTCCAGATCGGCGCCACCCTGTTCGGTCAGCGCTCCTTGACGGCGTGTGCGGAATGGCTGTGGTCCGAATACCCGCTGCGGCTCCCCACCTTGAAGATCGCCATGAGCGAAGGGGGCATCGGGTGGGTGGCCATGTTGCTCGATCGACTGGACAACATGGTCGACCGGTCCGGGTACGGGAGGATCTGGGACATCCGGCCCGCTGACGTCGTCCGGCGGAACTTCTGGTTCTGCACGCTCGACGATCCATCGACGATCGACACCCGCCATGCCATCGGAGTCGAGAACATCATGGTCGAGGTCGATTACCCCCACGGCGACGGGACGTGGCCCGACACCCAGCGCGTGATCGAGGAGTGCTGGGGGCACATCCCGGCGGACGAGCTTCGAGCGATGTGTTGCGAGAACGCATCGGCGCTGTATCGCCATCCCCTGCCCGATCAGGTGCTGCCGCGCTGAGAGGAGCTGTCGTGTTCACGCCTACGGCCGAGAAGCTGATGCCGGACCTGACGCCTCGTGAGGAGCTGGTGGTGCTGGCTCGGGCGCTTTGGCGCGAGGGCTACAACGACCACCTGGCCGGGCACATCACCGTCAATCTCGGCGACGGGACGCTGCTCTGCAATCCCTGGCTCCTGACTTGGGCCGAACTGTGGCCCTCGCAGGTGTTGCGCATCGACCTCGATGGGCGCGTCGTCGAGGGAGATTGGCCCGTGCCGCTCGGGATCCCACTCCATCTCGAGCTGCACAAGGCCCGGGGCGATGTCGGATGGGCCGTACACAACCACCCCCTCTTTGGCACGGTGTGGGCGGACTTGTCCGAGATCCCGCCCATCCTCGACCAGAGCTCAGCCCTCGGTGGCGGCACGTTGACCCTGGTCGATGAGTACGACGGCCCGGTCAACGACTCGAACAGTGCCCGCCGCGCCGTGACACAGATGGGTGATGCGTCGATGGCGCTGTTGGCCGGCCACGGGGTGTTCATCGTCGGAGGCTCGGCGCGGGCCGTCCACCAGCGCGCCGTGGCGCTCGAGCAGCGCTGTCAGCACGCGTGGTACGCCAGGGCGGCGGGGGGCACGGACGTGTCGCGGGTCCCCGACGCGTTCATCAACCTGGTGGCCCAGAGCGACGGCGAAGGGTTTGTCGGGTTCTGGGAGGCCGCGGTCCGCGCCGAGCTGGCGGCCGAACCGGGACTGCTCGACGACTAGGTCGACGGGGTGATTCGCCGGGAAACGGTCGTCCACAAGGGCGACGGGCGCGACGTCATGATCCGGCCCTTCGAACTTGTGAATGTGAGGACTGCATTGGCGTTGCCCGACACGACCCACTGCTTCGAATGCAGCAGATGGTGGTGGTACTCGCAGAGCAGAGCCAAATTCGGCAGGTCGGTTGGTCCGCGGTGCGGCTTCCACCATCGGATGTGGTGAGGGTTGACGAAGGTGGCATTGGCGCAACCGGGGAAGCGGCAGTGACGATCGCGTCGCATGAGCTCTCTGCGCTGCGTCTCGGTGGGGTAACGGTGTTGTCGACCCTCGTACATGGTGTGGCCGAGGTCGTCATCGACGCCGAGGACGATCGTCGCGTCGCACGCCAACCGACGGACGGTGTCGGCGCTGATGAGCCCGTCACGCTCGAGCTCGCCCGAAAGCTCTGACGACTCGTCGAGCAGAGTGTCCAGAGGAGCATGGACCACGACCGTGAACGGCGTCGACGTGCCACCCACGCGCCGGGACGAGCGAACCAGCTCGACGAAGGCGTCGCAGAGCCGCTGGTCCCACGGCGTCTCGCCATCGGACGGCACTTGGCGGGCCCGGGTCTCGAGCGTCCCCCGCACCTCGGCAAACGTCTCAGCCGGCAGTTGGGCCGTGACCGTCCGGAAGGACTCGTTGAAGCGCAGAGAACGCTTGTCGTAGTCGCCACGAGCGTCTTCAGCCGTGGGAGCCGTGCACGACCGAGCAATTTGGGCCAGCTCGCGCACTGTGTGTTCAGCGGCCTGGTCGCGGAACTCGGAGTCTGATTCCGGAGTGGCGGCATCGACCACCGCCCGCACCTTGTCGAAGCTCAGGTCACCCGAGGACAGGGCGGCGTTGAGGTGTGGAAGGTCGAACAGTCGCTCGCCGACGTGGGCAAAGGCCCGCGCCGTGGGCACGGAAACCCCGAGGCGCTCGACCATCCAGGACTCCAGTGAGGTGGCACCCTCTTCCCGCCAGCCTTCGCGACGATCGAGTTCGCCGGTGAGCAGGACGATGAGGCCCGCCTGGGAGGCCATGCGGCGAGCCGACTCGGCGGCCAACTCCATGATCTCCTCGTTCGACATCTTGGCTACATCGCTGAGTCCAAGCGACGTGTCGAGGGCGGTCACGCCGGAGAACGGTCGCCGGCGGTCGGATTTGTCTGCGTCAGCCTTTCGCCGTCCCGAAGACGTCGCGCAGCTCCATCGGGACCGGGGTATCGAGTTGGGCGTACGTGCACGACGAGGGCTCGCGGTCGGGCCGCCAGCGGACGAGCGACGTGGCATGACGGAAGCGGTCGTGCTGGAGGTGGTCGTACGAGACCTCGCAGACGGTTTCGGGCCGGAGCGGCTCCCAGGTCATGTCCTTGCCGGCGTTCCACCGGTTCATGGCGCCCGGCGCCCGGCCGTCCGCCTGCGCCTCGGCCCAACCGGCCCAGGGGTGGCCCTTCAGCGCGTCCTTGCGGTACGGCTTGACCTCGTCGACGAGCTCGCGGCGGCGGGCGACGCTGAAGCCGGACGCGACGCCGACGTGGTGCAGGGTGCCGGCGTCGTCGAACAGACCGAGGAGCAGGGAGCCGACGCCCTCGCCGTCCTTGTGGGTCCGGAAGCCGGCCACGACGCAGTCGGCGGTGCGCTGGTGCTTCACCTTGAGCATGAGGCGCTTGTCGGGGAGGTAGTGGAGGTCACCGGGTTTGGCGACGACGCCATCGAGCCCGGCGCCCTCGAAGCGCGAGAACCAGTCGGAGGCGACGTCGGGGTCCTGGGTGGCCGGGGTCAGGTGGACCGGGGGCTTGGCCTTCTTGAGCAGCTTTTCGAGCATCTTGCGCCGCTCCGCGTACGGCGTGCCCATATACGAGGTGTCGTCGTGGGCGAGGAGGTCGAAGGCGACGAACGACGCCGGCGTGGCCTCGGCGAGCTGGTTGATCCGCTTGGCCGCCGGGTGGATGCGCTGCGACAGCGCGTCGAAGTCGAGCCCGCCGGGGCCGACGATGACGATTTCGCCGTCGAGGACGCAGCGGGACGGGAGCTCGCGGAGGAGCGCGTCGACGAGCTCGGGGAAGTATCGAGTCAGGGGCTTCTCGTTGCGGCTGCCGAGCTCCACCTCGTCGCCGTCGCGGAACACGATGCAGCGGAACCCGTCCCACTTGGGTTCGTAGTACAAGCCCGGGTCCCGAGGGAGGTCCCGGGTGAGCTTGGCCAGCATCGGCGCGACGGGGGGCTGGACGGGGAGCTTCATGCCGCCTTTCCGTGGGTGGAGGCCCACGACACCAGGTCGTCGACGGTCGAGCGGTTCACGACACGGTCGAACGGCACGTCGGCGGCGACGGCGTTGCGACAGCCCCGACCGAGCCATTCCAGCTGGCCCGGGGCGTGGGCGTCGGTGTCGATGGTGAAGGAGCATCCGAGCTCGACCGCCAGGCGGAGCAGATCTTCGGGTGGGTCCTGGCGTTCGGGTCGGGAGTTGATCTCGACGGCGGTGCCCGTGCGCGGCGCACGCCTCGAACACGGCCTCGGCGTCGAACGTCGACTGTGGGCGGCCCTTGCCCACGATGATGCGGCCCGTGCAGTGGCCGAGGATGTCGGTGTGCGGGCTCTCGATCGCCGCCAGCATCCGTGCGGTCATCTGCCTCGCGTCCATCCGCAGCTTGGAGTGCACGCTCGCGACGACCACGTCGAGCTGGCCGAGCAGGTCGAGGTCGAGGTCGAGGCCACCGTCCTCGAGGATGTCCACCTCCATGCCGCTGAGGAGGCGGAACGGGGCCAGCTGCTCGTTCACCTCACGGAGCACGCCGAGCTGCTCGCGCAGCCGTTCCTCGTTGAGCCCGTGGGCCACGGTGAGGCGGGCGCTGTGGTCGGTCAGGACGAGGTAGTCGCGGCCGAGGTCACGGGCGGCCTCGGCCATCTCGAGGATGGGGCTGCCGCCGTCGGACCAGTCGGAGTGGGAGTGGCAATCGCCGCGGAGGGACGCGAGCAGTTCGGCTGCGGCGCCGTCGACCACGAGGTCGTCCTTGGTCAGCTCCTGGTCGATCTTGGCGAGGTACGCCGGGACCTTGCCGTCGAGCGCTTCGGTGATGACCTGCGCCGTCGACTTGCCGACGCCCTCGATGTTCTGCAGCCGTCCCGCCTTCGCCAACGCCTCGAGCTTGTCGTCGGGCATCTCCTTGATCGCCCGCGCGGCGCCGCGGAAGGCGCGCACCTTGTAGGTGTCGGCGCCGTTGCGTTCGAGGCGGAACGCGATCTGGTTGAGCGCATCGAGCGGCTGCACGACGTCCTACGCCTTTTCCTTCTTGGCCCGGCTCGGCGCGACGCGGGGCGGCTCGTCGGGCATCTTGGGGTACTGCGGCGGCCACGGTGCATCGTGCAGCCCGGCCTCCTTGTCGCGCGCGGCCATGGCCAGCAGCGGTTCGATCGACTGGGGCGACGAGGCGATGTCCGCCCACGGGTCGCCCCGCTCGGCCACCAGCTCGGGCACGGAGCGGATCGTGAGGTCGTCGGGGACCACCGACTCGACCTCGTCCCAGGCGAGGGGAGTGGAGACCTGCCCCCCGACCCGCGGCCGGGCGAACCAGGCGCCGAACACGGTCTTGTGCGGCGCGTTCTGGTTGAAGTCGACGAAGACGCGGGTGCCGCGCTCCTCCTTCCACCACTGGGCGGTGATCTCGTCGGGATGACGGCGCTCGAGCTCACGGGCCAGGGCAACGGCGGCCGCTCGGACGGCGAACGAGTCCCAGCGGGGTTCGAGCCGGAGGTAGACGTGCAGCCCGTGGCTGCCCGAGGTCTTGGGGTAGCTGCGCAGGCCGAGCTCGTCGAGCAGGTCCTTGCACTTCAGCGCGGCGGCCCGGACCTCGTCGAAACCGATCCCCTTGGTGGGGTCGAGATCGATGCGGAGCTCGTCGGCGTGCTCGGGGTCCGCGGCCAGATACGGCCACAGGTGCAGACCGAGGCAGCCGAAGTTGACGGCCCACACGACGTGCGCGATGTCGGCGACGACGAGGGCGTTGGACGTCGTGCCGTTCGGTGTCGAGACGATGGTCGACTGCAACCAGTCGGGGGCGCCCGCGGGGATCCGCTTTTGGAAGAAGGACTTGCCGGCGGCGCCGTCGGGGAAGCGCTGCAGCAGGGCCGGCCGACCGCCGGCGGTGTTGAGGAGGTGGTCGCCGATGCCGAGGTAGTACGAGACGAGGTCGAACTTCGTCGCGTCGATGGCGGGGAAGTACACCTTGTCGGGCCGGCTGACGCGGACCTCGTGCCCGTCGACCTCCACGCTGCGGTCGTCGTCCCCCGGCACAGCGTCGACTCTATCGACGGCGGGGTCCGGTGGCCCCCTCCGGGCGGGGTAGCGGGAGCGGCTACTAGTCCGTCGTGCCGGCGCCGAGGGTTACGCCGCGCTCGACCAGCTCACGCTCGAGCCGGGCGCGCTCGCGCTCGGGGTGCTCGAACCGTGCCGGCGTCACAGCAGGAACGTCGAGGGATTGGCAGAGCCGTAGAAGCGCGCCGTCGTACGACAGCTCCCGGGCCAGGGCTTCGTCAGCAGGTGTCGCTGCGGTGTCTTCCGCTCGAAGCCTGGCCCGGGAGCGTCGGAGGTCGGCCAGCAGCAGGTCGTTGGACCTGTGCCCGGCGCGTTCCTTGCCAAGGGCCCGTGTGAGGAGGTCTGCGTACATGACCACCTCTTGATGGTGACGGCCCGGCACCGGAGGCCGGTAGGGCAGAAGTACCTCTCTTACGGACTGCCGGCCCGGTCCCGACCTCGTCAGATGAGGTCGGCCAGCCCTTCCCACCCCCGCGGGGGCGGCGCCAGGCGCCAGAACTGCTCGGGCACCCGGCCCTCCATGCGGGCCGACAGGGCGTGGTCCCGCTCCAGCGGCGCGATCTGCGACGTGTAGCACCAGATGGCCCGTCGCTTGCGGTCCTCGTCGGGCACGTGGGGCACGATGGCCGGCGTCGGCCACAACGGCGAGCGCAGCAGCTTGGCCACCCGCCAGGCCAAGAGCCCCGGCAGGTGCTTGTACCCGTGGTCCTCGTAACAGAACCAGGTCCGGTCGGGCTGCTCGGCCTGCACCAACAGGCAGGCGTCGTGCGTCATGTCGTGATCCGGGTTGGCCAGGCCCATCGGGAAGAAGACGGCCGTCGGGTCGATCGCCGCGATCGCCGCGCCCAGCACGGGAGCGACGTCGGCCGGCGTCGGCCGCTCGCCGACCGCCAGGTACTGGTGGTCGGGGAAGTCGAGCCAGCGGTACGCGGAGTCCAGGACCGCCATGGCCGCGACGTCCTCGAGCTGTCGCAGCGCCACGACGTCGTCGCCGGCGACGAAGCCGCCGAGGGCGTCCCAGTCCGACGGCTCGGCCGGGTACGTCGGCGGCCGTCCGCCGAGCACCGTGATCACCGTCGTGTCGTCGTAGCTCCCGAGCAGGTGGCCCGCCCCCATGGCCGCGTCGTCGAAATGCGGCGACACGACGACGATGCGGGCGAGCACGCCGGCCTCGACCTCGCCCCAGGTCGGTTCGTCATACGAGGTCGAAGCGTCGGTCACGCCGCCGGATCATACGGCGACGTCGTCGACCTCACCGGACACCGCGACGTGCCGCCGGAACAACGGCATGAGCGCGCCGATCACCGCCGCGCCGGCGATGCAGGCGAGGCCACCGGAGACGACGGCGAACTCCACACTGGTCGCTGTGGCGACCGACGCCCGACTCGAGGTCGCCGAGGCGCGGCCCACCCTGGACCACCGCCATCTGGATCGACGACATGCGGCTCCGGAAGCGCTCGGGGATCGACGTCTGCAAGATGGTGTTGCGCACCACCGCCGAGATCACGTCCGCCCATCCGGCGACGGCCAGCAGCGCCAGGGCGAGCCACAGCGTGTCGATCAGCCCGAACACCGTGATCGCCGCACCCCAGACCGTCACGGCGATGATGACCGTCCAGCCCTGCCGGCGCAGATGGGTGACCCAGCCCGTCGTCAGCGCGCCCGCGAACGCACCCACGCCGGGCGCGGCGTACAAGAACCCCAAGGTGACCGTGCCCCCGTGGAAGACCGTCGCGGCCATGGCCGGGAAGAGGGCCCGCGGCATGCCGAACACCATCGCGTTGATGTCGATCAGGTAGACGCCCTGCAGCGCCTGGCGGGAGCGCAGGTAGCGCAGGCCCTCCTTGGTGGACTGCCACATCGACATGCCCGCCGGCCTCGTGCGCGGGCGGGATGGGGTGCAGCATCACGGTCATCACCACGGCGGCGACGAAGGAGACGGCGTCGAGCGCGTAGACGAGCCGGAGCCCGATCACCAGCAAGATGCCCGACAGCGCCGGGCCCACGATCGTCCCGATCTGGAACTCGATCTGCAGCATGGCGAACGCCGCCGGCAGCAGTCGCCGCTCCACCATGCCGGGGACCGACGCCGAGCGGGCCGTGCTCGAGAAGCCGTAGAACCCCGCGGCCAGGGAGCTGATCAGGTAGAGCGCGAGCGAGGGAGGGGTGCGGCAGGGCGGCGTTGACCGCCAGTCGCCGCGCTCGTCACCGCCCCGGCGACGCCGGTCCAGATCATGATCGGCCGGCGGTCCACCGCGTCGCCGATCGGCCCGGCCGCCAGCGCGCCGGCGAGGAACGGGAACAGCTGCGCCAACGAGATCGCGCCGACCTGCAGCGACGAGTGCGTCATCGAATAGACCTGGTACGGGATGGCGACGACGGTGAGCTGCGTCCCGAGCATGGACACCAGCTGCGCCAGGAAGAGGAGGCGAAAGTCGCGGCTCTCCCGCAGCGGCGTCGTGTCGACGAGGATCCGCCCCGGCATCCGGCGCAGCCTACGGACGTCAGGTGGCGTGCTGGGTGAAGTCGCGCCCCGAGATGTCCCAGGCCGCCGGCCAGTCCCGCGTGCGCAACAATGCGTCGCTCCCGCCGTCGCAGAAGACGACCGAGCCGCAGAAGAACGTGCTGTCGGGCCGACGCAGGAAGTCGACCAGCGCCGCGATCTCCTCGGGCCGCCCGCCGCCGCCCGAGCGGGATCGGCAACATGTCGAGCATCGGGCCGGTCGCGCTCGTCCGCCCGCATGGCGGCGACCATCGGCGTCTCGATCAGCCCCGGCGCCACCGCGTTCAGCCGCACCCCCGCCCCGGCCCACTCCGCCGACGTGGCGTGCCGGCGCACCCAGTGGGCGACGGCGATCTTCGTCGCCGCGTAGGCGCCCATCGACGTCCCCTCGTCCGCGACCGCGGCCGCCGCGGCCTCGTCCCCGTCGAGGCACGCCTTCGTCAGCGCCAGCGGGATGTCGGGCTGCACGGTCGTCGAGTTCGAGCTGATGGCGACCGCGGCGCCGCCGGGCGTGAGCAGCGGCCGCAGGCCCTCGAGCACGCTCGACCGTGCCGAAGTAGTTCACCGACGACAGCAGGGAGCCCTTTCGGTCGGGCGACCCCGCCACGCCGGCGCACGTCACCACGGCGGCCAGGGTCCCGTCCGCCAGACCCTTGGCCTCGTCCACGGCGCGCCGGCGCTCGGACGGCGGAAGCGAGGTCCGCGGTCACCTCGACGTCGGTGCCGGGACGGTCGATGCCGATGACGCGGAAGCCCGCCGCGCCGAGTCTGGCGGCGGTGGCGCGGCCGATCCCCGAAGCGGCGCCGGTGACGACGGCGTTCTTGTCGTCAGGCAGCGGGGCGCGCCTTGAGGACCTCGAGCGCCTTGTCGGCGTGCGCGCTCATGGAGATCTCGCTGTGGATCACGTCGAGGATGGTGCGGTCGGTGTCGATGACGAACGTGATGCGCTTGTTGGGGCCGAAGCCGCGCTTGACGCCGAGCTCGGCGGCGACGGTGCGGTCGGCGTCCGAGAGCAGCGGGAAGCCGAGCGACTCCTTCTCGTCGAACTGCTTCTGCTTGTCGACCGTGTCGGCGCTGATGCCGACCCGCTGCGCGCCGACGGCGGCGAACTCGGCCTCGAGGTCGCGGAAGTGGCAGCTCTCCTTGGTGCAGCCGTACGTCATGGCCGCCGGGTAGAAGAAGAGCACGACCGGGCCGTTGGCGAGGAAGTCGCTCAGCTTGCGGGGCGTGCCCGTCTGGTCGGGGAGCTCGAAGTCGGGGACCATGTCACCTTTGTGCATCCGCTCAATGTAGAGCGAACGTGCGCTGGTCTGCCCGGGAGCGGGGGTCAGGCCTCGAAGCGGAACCCGACGCCCCGCACCGTGACGAGGTGGCGGGGGTTGGCCGGGTCGGGCTCGATCTTGCGGCGCAGCCGCTTGATGTGGGTGTCCAGCGTCCGGGTGTCGGTCAGCTCCTGGTCCCACCAGAGCCGGTCGATGCACCAGTCCCGGGTGACCACCTGGCCGCTGTGCGACATGAGGAGGGACAGGAGGTCGAACTCCTTGCGGGACAGGTCGACGGAGGTCTCGTCGACGGTGACCTCGCGGCGGCCGGCATCGAGGCGGACCGGGCCGACGTGCAGGACCTCTTCGTGGTGCTCGGCCACGGCGACGCCCCGCCGCAGCACGGCCCGCATGCGGGCCACGAGCTCGCGGAGGCGGAACGGCTTGGCGACGTAGTCGCTGGCGCCGAGCTCGAGGCCGAGGACGATGTCGACCTCGGAGTCCCGCGCCGTGACCATGATGATCGGCACCGGCTTGAGGGCACGCATCTGCTGGCAGATCTCGATGCCGGACTGGTCGGGCAGCATCACGTCGAGCAGGACCAGGTCGGGGTGCACCCGGTGGAAGAGGCGCAGCGCCTCGTGCCCGTCGCCCGCCGACTCGACGGTGAAGCCTTCCCGGGTCAGGCCCGACGCCAGGGCTTGTCGATACGACTCCTCGTCGTCGACCACCAGGACCAGGGGGCGGTTGTCCCGGGCGGGACCCGGGAGGGGGGGCCGGCCGGAGGTCGCCGGTGCGTTCGCGATCGCCACGCTCTGCTCGATGTCAGGCAGCGTCGTGCGGGAACTGGGGTGTGTGCGGACGAGGGGCAGGCGACGACGGCCGACGGGGGGTAGATCGCACCGACGCCGCCTGGCTGCGCGGGGAGGCGATACCCCGCGCCTTGGTGACCAACGATCCGAAGAGTCCGGGACGGTGTGAGCGCTCCGGTCGGATCAAGATGACCTCGGCCAGGGTGTCCCGGCCGTGACGGCGCGGCGCCGGCGGGTGCGAGACCCACCCGGTGTGGCTCATGTGTTGATCCACGGTCGCCATCGCCAACTCACGCTAGAAAGCCGAGGTGAACGGGCTGTGAAACCGTTGCAACCGGAAAGTGTTCTGGAGATGAACTCTTCAAGTTGCGTCTGCCGCCGCCGGCGTTACGCTCCCCGGGACGCGTGGAGGAGGTGCTCGATGACCGAGGCCATGGGCCACGGCGTGAACCAGCGCAAGGCCATCAGCGATGACGCCCGACGAGATCGACGCGTTCCTCGCCGAGCGGCGGCCCATGACGATGTGCTCCATGGCGCCCGACGGATCGATCCACGCCGTGGCCATGTGGTACGGCTTCTTGGAGGGTGCGATCGCGGTCGAGACGAAGGCCAAGTCGCAGAAGGTGCAGAACCTGCGGCGCGACCCCCGTCTGACGTTGCTCTTCGAGGACGGCGACTACTACGAGGAGCTGCGGGGCGTCGAGCTCGTCGGCCGGGCCGAGATCATCGACGACCCCGACCGGCTGTGGCCGCTCGGCGTCAGCGTGTTCGAGCGCTACTACGGCGCCTACACCGACGACCTCAAGCCGTTCCTCGAGACGATGCTGCACAAGCGGGTGGCGATCAAGCTGCACGTCGAGCGCACGGTGAGCTGGGACCACCGCAAGCTCGGCCTGCCGTCGACCCGGCCCGCCGTAGTGAAGTTCGACAACCAGCAGGCGCGTGGCCGTGACGCCGGCGCCGGCCATGGCCGCGTACGGCACGCCCGCGTTCTACGAGGGGCGGCCCATTCGTGACCACATCGAGGTCTCGAGGTGGTGCGGCACGAGGACACCGGGGCCCGGGTGCTCATGGAGGTCCGCTTCGCCTTCCGGGGCCCGATCTCGCCGGCGGTCCAGAAGATCATCGACCGCAACAAGATGACGTGGATCACCCGCAACGAGATCAAGCCCGACGAGGCCCGGGCCGACTGGCAGGTCCTGCCCGACCACTACCCGGACCGGCTGAGCGCCGCCGGCGTGTACCGCTTCGAGCCGGGCGCCGACGACGGTGCGGCACCGTGGTCGGGATCGAGGGCGACCTCAAGGTGCACGTGCCGATCCTCGGCCGCTCGGTCGAGAAGGTCATCGTGTCGGGGCTGCGCAAGTACTTCGCGGCCGAGGTGCAGACGATCCCCGACCTCGTCTGACGAGGTCAGCCGGTCAGGCCTTGAGCATCTGCGCCATCCCGTCCTCGATGCCGTGCGCCAGCACGTCGATGTCGGGCGTGGTGTCGTAGTCGCCCGTGATGCCGAAGTTGACCTCGCCGTCGTAGGAGAAGATGGCGATGCCGATGCGGATCTGCCCGCCGAGCGGCACGTAGGGGAAGGCCCGCAGCATGCGTCGCCCCGCCGCGTACAGCGGGAACTGCGGGCCGGGCACGTTGGTCGTGACGGTGTTGACGTTGCGCTGCGCCGGCCCGGGTGGCCAGGCGCATGCCGAGCGCCAGCAGCATGGGCGGGGCGAAGCCGGACATGGACGTCAGCGCCTCGCCGGCCATCGCCTGCTTCGAGTCCTTGAGGTCCTTCATCTGGTCGGTGATGGCGGCCAGGCGCACGACCGGGTCCTCGATCTCGACCGGCAGCTCGGCGAACATGGCCGAGACCTTGTTCTCGAACGTGCCGTCGCCGACCGCCTTGCCCGACGTGTCCCGCGGGCGCACCGACACCGGCACCAGCGTGCGCACGACCCGGTCGATGTCCTCGCCGCGGGACAGCAGCAGCTCGCGGAAGCCGTTGGTGATGCAGGCCAGCACGACGTCGTTGAAGGTGCCGCCCAGCTCCTTGCGCACGGCCTTGATGTCCTCGACCGACGTCGACGCCCAGGCGTAGCGACGATGCGGGCCGAGCGGCCCGTTCAGGCTCGAGAGCGGCGTCGGCCGCACCAGGCCGCTCAGCGCGAAGACGCCGCTCGCCACTTCGCCGACGTACCCGGCCAGCCTGCCGCACGAGACGCGGTCTGCGCCCGCGGCGGCGCGCAGCTGCTCGTAGGGCGAGCGCACCATGTTCTCCATCGCCTCGACGGCGAGCTCGAGGCCCGACGGCTCGGCGTGCGGCGTCCACTCGGAGCGGTGCTCGGGCCGCGTGGCGTCGGGGCTGAGGTCCATGATCACCGCCAGCAGGTCGGTGCCCGCCACGCCGTCGACCAGGGCGTGGTGCGTCTTGGACAACATGGCCCAGCGGCCGTCCTCGAGCCCGTCGACCACCCAGATCTCCCACAGCGGCTTGGAGCGGTCGAGCTGCTGGGACATGACGCGCCCGACCAGCTTGCGCAGCTCGCTCTCGCCGCCGGGCGACGGCAGCGCGGTGTGGCGCAGGTGGTACTCGATGTTGAAGTGCGGGTCGTCGACCCACACCGGGCGGCCCGAGCTCGAACGGCACGAACTTCACCTTCTGGCGGTACCGCGGCACCAGGTCGAGCTTGGCGTCGACCATGTCGACGATGTCGCCGAACGGCGGCGGCGGGCCCTCGAAGATGGCGACCGACGCGATGTGCATGTGCGACGACGCCGTCCTCGATGTGGAGGAACGAGGCGTCCAGCGGGCTCAGCCGGTCAGGACCCATGGGCCCTCCCTTCGAGGTGTGGTCGTACGCCCGAACGCTACTACCGGGCCAGGCCGCCCCGGTCAGGGGTCAGCCGGCGGAGGCGGCCGGGGTCGGTTCGCCCAGCGAGGCCAGGAACGGTGCGGCCAGCACCCTCTGCCGCGTCTCCTCGTAGGCGGCCTCGATGACCCGGGGCGCCCGGTCCTCGGCCATGGCCCGCAGGCCCATGACCCGGCGGGACTCGCCGCCCGGCTCCAGGCTGATCACGGCCGTGCCCGCCCGCCTCGAGCCGGGCGATCTCGCGCTCCATGCGACGGTGCACCGTGCGGCGCAGGAGGCCGTCGGCGCCGTTGGCGCTGCCGTGCGCGGCCGACATGGACGACACGATGACGACGATGTCGAGGCCCGTCGGCGCGCAGCACGTCGGCGTTGGTGACCGAGTGCACGCCGCCGTCGATGTACTCGGCGCCGCCGATGGTGACGGGACGGAAGTACCCGGGGATGGCGCACGAGGCCAGGACGGCCGGGGCCACGCGGGCCGGCGGCGCGCCGGGGCGGCCGAAGACGACGCGGCCGCCGTCGGTGCGCCGGACCGCGCAGATGCGCAGGCCCTCGGGCCAGCGGTCGCCGATGAGGTCGTCGAGGCCGCGGGCGCGCTCGGTGATGTCGACCTGGCCCCGCGGGACCAGCGTCATGGCGGCCACGTCGGGCCGGAAGGCCAGCGGGCGGCGGGCCATCCGGACGAGCAGCGCGGGCGACGGCAGTTGCCACGGGCGCAACAGCGAGAGGACCGTCGGCGTCGGCAGCGGGCCGCTGTCGGCGGGCAGGATGCGGCGGAGGATGGCGCCACCCCTCCTCGACGTCGGGACGCCGTAGAGCGAGGCGGCCAGATCCGTGGCGGGCACCCCGACGCGCAGGGCGGCCCCGGTGACCGAGCCGGCCGAGGTGCCGACGATCACGGTGGCGACGCGCGGGTCCCAACCGATCTCGCGCTCGAGCGCGGCGAGCACCCCGGCCTGGTAGGCCTGCCCGACCACGCCGCCGGCGCCCAGCACCAGCCCGATGGACGGCTGCCGGCCGTCGCACCCCCCACGGATCACCTTCATCACCCCTTCTTCTTACCCGCCTACGCCCCCGAGCACGTCGATATCGACGTAGAGGTCAATTCGACAAGCGCCACCGAAGAGTTAGACCCCATCGCGGCGAATTTGGCAAGCAACCCCGATGCACCCTCGGACGATGCCGGGGCCGGACGGCGCGGGCGTGCTCCCTAAGGTGTGACGGACCATGACGGAGTTCTTCCGGGTCCTGGCCGCCGTGGGCGGCGTGGTCCTCATCATCGGGATGCTGAGCGACGCCGTGGCGACGCTGATCGTCACCCAGGGCAGCAGCGGGTTGTGGCGCCCGACCAGGATCTTCTACGCCGTGACCTGGCGCGTCACGAGGCGGGTGGCGGCCCGGATGGGGGACCGGGCCGGCGAGTACACGCTCAATGTGTATCCGGCCTTGTCGCTCCTCGGCCTCCTCGTGCTGTGGTTGGCCGGCCTCATGGTGGGCTGGTCGCTCGTCTACTGGGGCCTGGACCAGCAGATCGGCGGCACGAGGGACTTCGGCACGCTCGTGTACTACGCCGGGACCTCGCTGGTCACGCCCGTGTTCGGGTCGGCGCACGGCGGCCTCGTCCGGCTGCTCACGCTGCTCGAGACGCTGACCGGCGTCGTGACGATCGCGCTGATGATCTCGTACCTGCCCGCGCTGTACGGCTCCTACTCGCGCCGCGAGTCCCGCTTGCTCACGCTGGACGACCCGTTGGGCGGGCGCATCACGCCGACGCGCGTGGTCGAGCTCAACGCGCCGGGCGGCGACGTCGAGATGCTGTACCGCTCGTTGGCGGAGTGGCAGATGTGGACGGCCGACGTGCTCGAGAGCCACGTCTCGTACCCGATGCTGGCGTTGTTCCGTTCCCAGCACGTCGGACAGTCGTGGGTGACCGCGCTCGGCGTGGTGACGGACGCGGCGACGCTCACCTCCGCGTGCGTCGAGGGCGCGCTCGAGCCGGGAGCCCTACTTCCTCTACCGCCGGGGGCGGCGGGCGATCGTCGAGATCTCGAACCGGCTGCACGTGCCCCCTTCTCCCGTGCCGGTCTCGTGGCTCACCGAGGCGAACTTCGAGCTCGCCTGGGCCCACCTGGTCGGGACGGGCCTCCCGCTGCGCGACAAGGCCGAGGCCTGGGCGGACCTGCAGGCGCTGCGGGTCACCTACGGCGACCAGCTCGAGCGTCTGATCGACTTCCTCGTCGCGCCGCACGGGTTCTGGGGCCACTCCGCCGAGGAGACGGTGGCCGAAGAGGTGGCGCAGGCGGCCAGCGAGGCCAGGACGCACGCCGGCTCGAGCTGAGCGGCACGACTCCCCGGACGCGCCGTTACTCTCCGGAGCTGACATGACGCGGACGCGTGGCGACCTGCACCGGCTTTGCGCGCACGTGCTCGGACGGCGCCGCTTCGCCGTCAGCGGCCACTTCGGCCTGCGGGCGAGTCCCGGCGGCGTGGCCACCCCCGCGTTCGGGCCCGAGCCCGAGACCCTGCGCCTCACGCCGCAGTGCCTGATCCGCGAGGTCGGGACCGAGTCGCGTGGGATGGCGTTGGCCGGGGCGACGCTGGCCGAGCTGGCCGACTTCGCCGGGGCCGACCTGGACGCCGAGTTCTCGGTCGGACCCGACACGCCGGCGTTGGGTGGGATCGACCAACCCCTCGAGCTGGACCCCAAGGAGCTGGACGAACTGTTCTCGTGGTTCGACCTCGGGTGGCGGGTCCTCGACCAGGTGATGGCCGAACGCGCCGGATCGTGCCGGCAGTCGACCGTGCAGCTGTGGCCGGAGCACTTCGACTTGGGCACCACGTTCGACCTCGGTGAGGGGGTGAACCTGGGGTTCTCGCCCGGCGACGCCTTTTCCGACGACCCCTACGTGTACGTCGGCCCGTGGGGGGCGGCGCGGCCCGGTGACGACGGCTACTGGAACGCGCCGTTCGGCGCGGTGCTGCCCCGGTCGAGCGTGCACGGCGCCGCCGACTGCGTCGCGTTCATCCGCACCGGCCTCGAAAGGCTCTCGTGATGTCGCCCGTGCCGTTGCCCACGACGGAGACGGTCAACCTGCGCCCACCCGACGCGGCCGAGGCGCAGGCTTTCGCCGACGGGATCGCCTCGGCCGTGGCCGGCGCGGAAGGGCTGCTACCGGTGCAGCGGTCCCTCATTGAGGCGGTGTTTCCGGCCATGACCGGCCACCACGTGACATTGGAGGGCCGGCCGACCCTGACGCCCACGGAGATGGCCACCGCGTTGGCGCGACGCGACCTCGGGTTCCGCACGCACGGCGTGCAGCTCATGCTGCTGTGCGCACTGGTGCGGCATCCGATCCCCGAAGACGTCGCCGAGAACATCGCCGCGTTCGCGTGCGAGCTCGGCGTGGAGGACGGGATGGTCCAGGTCGCCCGCGAGTTCGCCGCACGGCTCGCTCGGCTTGGCCGCGCACGACTTCATCCGCAACGGCTACGAGGGCACCTGGAGCGAGGACGTGTCGACGACCGTCGTGCACTCGTCGCGCGTGCTGCACGATCCGTGGGAGTTCTCCGTCAACGACGCCGACCTGGCCGCTCGCTGGGCCGCCCTCGAGCACCTGTCCGCCGACTCCATCGGCCGCCAGGTGTGGGAGATGTACCAGTCACGCGGCTTCACGTTCCCCGGCACGCCGGGATCGGCGCCGCCGCTCCTGGCCCAGCACGACTGGGTGCACGTGCTGGGCGACTACGGCACCATGGTCGAGTCCGAGGTCGAGGTGTTCGCGCTGATCGCCCGGGCCAACGACGACGTGCATGCCTTCTCGTTGCTGGCCATGGTCATCTCGCTTGTTCGAGACCGGCTACCTGGCGACGGGGGCCGGGCTCTTCCAGTCGTCGCCGGGCCACTTCTCGTCGAGCCCGGACATGGCCGTCCGGCTGTCCGACGCCATGCGGCGCGGTGCGCTCTGCCATGACGGCGTCACCGGTTCGGACAGCATCGACTTCTTGAGGATGGACTGGTTCTCCGTGGCGCACCAGCCGTGCGACGAGTTGCGGGACCGCTTCCACCTGGTGGCCAAGAGCACCCGAGGCGGTGGCCGCACACTCGGTCGGCCCATGGCAGCGGGGCGGCATCAGCCCGTTCCAGCTGAACGCCGGCCGGGCGATGGCCGCCGCGCAGGGCCGGCCCTACGACGCCCACGGCGCGTCCTCGGCCGGCTCTGAACCCGGGCGCGGTCAGGACTCGAGGAAGCGCAGGACGGCGAGCACCCGCCGGTGGTCCTTCTCGGAGACGGGCAGATCGAGCTTGGCGAAGATGTTGGCGACGTGCTTCTCGACCGCGCCCTCGCTGACGACCAGTGCGTGGGCGATCGCGCCGTTGGAGCGGCCCTCGGCCATGAGCGCGAGCACCTCGCGCTCGCGCGCGTCAGCGCCGACAGCGTGTCGGAGCGCCGCGTGGCGCCGATGAGCTGGGTGACCACTTCGGGGTCCAAGGCCGTACCTCCTATGGCGACCCGCTCGAGCGCCTCGACGAAGTCGCTGACGTCGGCCACGCGGTCCTTGAGCAGATAGCCGATGCCGGCGGCGTCGTCGGCGAGCAGGTCCGCGGCGTAGCGGGTCTCGATGTACTGGGAGAAGAGCAGGATGCCGAGGCCCTCGTGCTGCGCCCGCAGCTCGAGGGCGAGCCGCAGGCCCTCGTCGGTGTACGTCGGGGGCATCCTGATGTCGATAACCGCGACGTCGGGTGGGTTCTGCGCGATCGAGCTGCGGAGCGCGCCGGGCTCGGCGACCGCACCGGTGATGACGAAGCCGCGGTCGACGAGCAGCTGCACCAGGCCGTCGCGCAGGATCGCCGAGTCCTCGGCGATGGCCACCCGCAGCGCGCCGACCATCAGACGGACAAGGGGAGGTCGACGGTGACGACGGTGGGACCGCCGACCGGGGAACACCAGGTTGAGGCGGCCGTCGACCGTGCGCACCCGGTCGGTCAGCCCGGCCAGTCCGCTCGACGTGGAGCCGATGGTGGAGAGGTGGGCGCCGCCCCGACCGTCGTCGCGGACCACCAGGCGCAGCCAGGTGCCCTGTTGGGCGCACGACACCGTGGCCCGCGAGGCCTGCGCGTGCTGCGCCACGTTGGCCAACAACTCGGCGACGCAGTAGTACGCGATCGCCTCGATGGCGGGTGTGGGCCGCGCGTGCACGTCGAAGGTGAGCTCGGTCGGGACGGCGCTGCGGGACGCCAACGTGGCCAACGCGCCCTCGAGCCCGATGTCGAGGGCGGGCGGGTGGATGCCCCGGGCGATGTCACGGAGCTCGGTGATGGCCTCCTTGGCGCCGCGGTGCGCCTCGTCGACCAGCTCGCGGACGCGGTCGAGGTCGATGTGGTCGGCGTCGGGGTCTTCGAGCTTCTCCTTCGCCATGCCGAGCCGGAGAGCGAGGGCGACGAGCTGGGCCTGCGTGCCGTCGTGCAGGTCCCGCTCGATCCGCCGCATGGTGGCCGCCGACGCGTCGACCGTCGAGGTCCTCGCCTGCTCGAGCGAGCGGCACGCGGGCGGCGACGGGGTCCGGGCCGAGGAGGGCGCGGATGAGGAGCTTGTCGACGTTGACGAAGGCGCGCATCACCCACGGGGCGGCGAAGAGGAGGATCACGCCGAGGATGAAGGTGCCGACGGTGTGGAAGAAGTCGCGCGGCGGCTCGGTCAAGCTATTGGGCAGCAACACGTTCTGCGCGAAGCCCCAGACGGGGGGATTGCCGCCGTTGCCGAAGATCGGGTTGAGCAGGCAGAAGATGGCGTCCCACCACAGACTGAACGCCACGTACAGACCCAGGCCCGTCCAGGGCACCTTGATGGCGAGGTAGGCGACGGCGCGCCAGGCGACGCGGTCGCGCAGCACCGACTGGAGCCAGCCGAAGAACCCGGGTCGGGTGATGAGCGGGGCCGGGGCCTCGATCGACTCTCCCAACAGGTTGGAGGCCAGGTCGCGTTGCCAGCGGCCGATGCCGCGCGCGCTCCGCAGCGACAATGCGAGCACGGCCAACCCGAAGAAGGTGATGGCGAGGATCACGCCGGTGAGCATGGTGACGCCGACGAACGCGAGGCCGACAACGGCGAGCCCGCCGCTCACGAGGTAGAACGCGAGCTCCATCCACGGGCGCTTGGTGAAGGGCTCGCGGATGATGCGCCGCCCGAGCTCCTTCAGCTTGGTGACCTGCTCCTCGGTGATCGCCAGCGAGATCCGATTTCCCTCGGGGTGATCCTCTGGATGCTGCACCTGGACCTCGCTGTCGTCGGCGGCCACCGTCATGCGTCCCGCTTGACCAGCAGCACCGCACCGACCGCCAGGGCGCCGACGCAGTACAGCACCATCAGCATGAACCCGATTGTTGCGGAAAGCTGGTGGCCGTGCGGCACGGTCGCCGACACCGAGTTGGCGAAGATGATGGCCGGCGTGTACCGCCCCGGGTGGCTGGGCAGCTGCTGGAACAGGATCGGCAGCAAAAAGGCGATGCCGGCGAAGGTGGCAATGGCTCCTGCCGTGTGCCGCATGATCAGGCCGAGGCCGAGCCCGAGGAGGGTGAACAGGCTCAGGAAGGCGCCGGTCATCACCACCGCCCGGAGCACCCCGGGTTGTCCCAAGTGGGCGTGCGGTGCGCCGCCCGAGGACAGCACGGCCTGGCCGAAGAAGAAGGCGGCGAAGCTCAGGACCTCGCCCACCACGAGCGTCAACAGGCCGACGACCGTGGCCTTGGCGGCGAACAGGGTCTCCCGCCGCGGCACAGCAGCGAGCGTGGAGCGCATGGTGCCCGATCCATACTCGCCGGTGATGGTCAACACGCCGAGCACTCCCAGCGCCAGCGACCCAATGGACAGTCCAGCCATGGACTGATTCGTCGGGTCGAAGCCTTGGTAGAAGTCGCGCGATTGATGCACGGCGCCGTGCACAGCCAGATACGTCACCAGCATCGAGCCGACGGCCGTGATGGCGAGGATCCACTTGGTCGAGCGCAGCGAGGAGAGCTTGCTGACTTCGGCGGCGAAGGCCTGGCGGAACCCGGCCCGACTTCCTCTGGCGGCCGGAGCGGTCTTGGTTGTCGGTAACGGCAGTGCGATGGTCACGACGAGTCCTTTCTTTGTCTTGGTGCGTGGAAGGGAGGATCAGCGGGCCGAGGTCGAGACGAGCTCGGTCTCGGTCTGGGGCATGTGGTCGCGCGAGCGGTATTCGACCGAGTCCGAGGTGAGCTCCATGAACGCGTCCTCCAGCGAGGCGCGGATGGGGGTCAGTTCGTGCAGCGTCAGGGACGAGCCGGCGGCGATCTCGCCGATGCGGGCCGACGCCAACCCGGTGACGACGATCCCGCCGTCGTCCTCGACGGTGGGACGCACGCCGGCCCGCGAGAGCGCGGACACCATGAGCTGGGGCGTCGGGGTGACGACGCGCACCGCGACCGCCTGATGCTGCGCGGCGAACTCTTCCACGCTCGTGTCGGCGATGAGGGTGCCCCGGCCGATCACCACCAGGCGCTCTGCGGTGAGTGCCATCTCGCTGATGAGGTGGCTGGAGACCAGGACGGTGCGACCCTCGGCGGCCAGACGGCGCAGCAGGTGGCGGGCCCAACGGATGCCTTCGGGGTCGAGCCCGTTGACCGGCTCGTCGAAGAGCAGGACGCCTGGGTCGCCGAGCAGGGCGCCGGCGATGCCCAGCCGCTGGCCCATGCCGAGAGAGAACTTGCCGGCCCGCTTATTGGCCACCGCCGTGAGACCCACGATGTCGAGCACCTCGTCGATGCGTGCCTCGGGGAGGTCGCTCGACTTGGCCAGGTAGCGCAGGTGTTGGCGGGCCGTGCGCCCGGGGTGGAACGCCTTGGCGTCGAGGAGTGCGCCGACTTCGCGCAGCGGCCAGCGCAACTCGTCGTAGAGCAGTCCGTTCACGGTGGCCTGGCCGGCGTCGGGCACGTCGAGGCCCATGACCATGCGCATGGTCGTGGACTTGCCCGACCCGTTCGGTCCGAGAAAGCCGGTGACGACGCCCGAGGTGACGGTGAAGCTGAGGCCGTCAACGGCAACGGTCTTGCCGTAGCGCTTCGTCAGTCCGCGAGCGACGATCATGAGGGGCTCCTTTTCCGTGCCTCGGCCGGGGGTCGCCGAGGCTCTGCCCTCACAGGATGCAGTGTGCGGCGCGTCAGAAGAATGCCGCTACCGGGCGTCTGGCCCTGGTGCTAGCCCCCCTTTTCGACCGGAGGGCTAGTGCCCGTTGGCCGCGGGCGAACCGGGCCACGCGGCATAGCTCGGAGGCTTATCGGGTGGTGAGGTGTAGCTCGTCACCGCGCCGGCGGTCGAGAACATGGGGACCGGACCGGTCGGCACGACGCCGGCCTTGTAGCGCACCCCGCCCTTGACGTACTCCATGAGCCCGCTCCCGTTCACGCCTTCTTCGTTGGGTCCTTTGGCCGTCGCGTTGTACCAGAGGAAGCTGTAGTCGGCCGGCGAGGAATAGCTCGGCAGGGGCGCGGCACCCTGGTAGCCGTAAGCCTCGAGGGGTGAGGTCGGCCCGCCTCCCGCAGGCGGGGCGCGGAACAGCCCGGTCGTGAACGTGTTGGGGGTGAGGTCAGGCCCGGCCAATTGCACGCCGGCGAAGAACTGCTGGAGGGGCGGAATGATGGCGGGTGCGGCGAGTGAGGCCGGGCTCGTGGTGGCGCCGTACCACCAGCGGTACAGCCGATCGGCGTCGGCGCTGGCCACGGGCGTCGGGACGGCCAGGCTCGTCACACCGAAGGCGTGGGCCCACTCCTTCTGGTCGTAGTACCGCCCCAGGGCCGAGGTGTCGGTCAGGACGATGCCCGTGATGATCCATTCGGGGAAGTACCCGATGTTCGCGCACGCCTTGGTCAGGTAGATCGGCATGATCGGGTCGCCCGCGAACACCACGCTCGTCGCCCCCGAGGTCTTCAACTTCTCCGCCAGCGTGGCCGCTTGCGTCGGCAACGTCGTGAGGTTGAGGTTGTAGCTGAGCGCTTTCGACGACGCCATGTGCACGTTGTCCGCCTTGAGCTTGTTGGCCAGTGAGGTCGTGAGCTCCGCATAGCCGGGGGAAGGCGGCACCGACGTCTCGCTCACGACGATGAACGAGCGCTTTTGCGAGTGGAGCGACGCGTCACCGGCCCAGATGGCGTCCTTGCCGTTGAGTTTCGCGGCGAGATAGTCGACCGTCTCGTTCAGCGAGGTGTCGGCCGTCGGCAGGTTGGCCCACTGGTACGGCGCGTTGGCCGTGATCTGACCGTACGTCGACGAGTCTCCACACGCCATGCACAGGACATGGAGACGGGCCAGCTCGACCTCGTAGGCGCTGGTCTCTGCGGGTCCCCCGATGGAAGCGAAGGCGTGATCCTGCTGAGCAACGGTCACGGCGTCGGCGTGCGCGGCGACCGGGTCGCCATCCGCGCCGGTGGCCTGGAAGGGGATGAGGTTCACCTGGCGCCCGTACGTCTCGTAGACCTTGTTGAACATGGCGACATACGCCTCGACCGTGGCGAGGGCCTGCGCTGGCGTCCCGGTCGCGCCCGAGATCGCCGAAGCCAGCCCGCCCGGTTCGGGTTGGTAGTACACGAGGGTGATCGCGTTGCCCGTCACGCCGCTCGACGTGCTGCCGCCGTTCGCTCCGGACGGGACGGGCACGCACGGCGGCGCGTAGACGCTGGGCATCTTGAGCCGCCCGGTGTGGTGGTCGCACTGTGGCCCCCAGTCGTAGGAGCCCGCCTTGCCGGCCCTGGCTGCCGCCGCGTATGTGATTGGCACCGCGGTGTGCGTCGTCGGTGCGGTCGTGGCGCCCGGGGCCGACGACGTCGCGTTGGTCTCGTGCACCGTGGCGATGGCGCCGGCGGCAATCAGGGCCGCCACGATCAGCGCGACGGGGCCGAGCACCCGAAGCCGGCTGACCCGCGGCCAGGGCCGTGCGGTCGACGAGCCCTGGTCGGTCTGCGTGTCGCTCATGGCTCAGTCGACTCCGGTTCCGCTCGTAGGTCCCGATCGGGAGAGGGCCAAAGGGTCCGAGCCGAGGAACGCCTCGCCCACGACGGGTGACTCGAGGACCTGGCGCCGGCGCGCCGGTGACGAGCACGGTTCCTCGGTCCATGGCGACCAGCCGGTCGGCCAACTCGGCGATGAACCCGATGTCGTGCTCGACGACGAGCATCGTGGCGTCGAGCTGATCCCTCACGTTGCGCAGGAGGCCGAGCATCGCCTCGACCTCGCGCTGCGCCACCCCGGACGAGGGCTCGTCGAGGAGCACCACTTTGGGCTGGTGCGCGACGACCGCCGCGAGGTCGACCAGCCGCCGGGACCCAGTCGAGAGCTCGCTCACGAGGTTGTCGGCGTATCGATCCAGCCCGAACATCTCCATGAGCTCGTCCACCCTCCGGCGGACCGCCGCCTCGGTCCGGACCTGGGCGGGCAGCCGCAAGATCGCGTTGAAGGGGTCGCCGACGTCGGTGAACCGCTCCAACGACACGGCCAGCGCGTCGCGCACGGTGAGCCCGGAAAAGAGCCTCGAGTCCTGGAAGGAGCGCCCGAGGCCGAGCCGGGCGCGGGAGGAGGCGGTCCGGCCGGTGACGTCCTCGCCAGCGAGCTCGATCGTTCCGGCGTCGGGACGGAGGAACCCCGAGACGACGTCGAACAAGGTCGTCTTGCCGGCGCCGTTCGGACCGATGATCCCGACGATCTCCCCGTGGCCGGCGTGCAACGACACCTCGTCGAGCGCAGCGATCCCGCCGAAACGCACGGACACGCCGCGCACGACCAGGTCCGGCACGTCCCTTCCGCCGTGCGGACGCGTGGCCTGCGCCGAGAGGGTGTCCGCTGCCTTCTGCAGGTACACCGACCACAGGAGCTCGGGATGGGCGGCCAGCTCCGCGGCCGTTCCGGAAAATCGCACCGCGCCCGTGTCCATGACGTAGACGCGGTCGGCCACCGCGACGGCCACGTTCATGGACTGCTCGACCAGCAGGATGGCCGTGCCGGCCTGGCGCATGGTCTCGATCGCGCCGAGCAATTGTTCGACCACGATCGGCGAGAGTCCGAGCGACAATTCGTCGATCAGGAACAGCTTGGGGCGGGTGATGGTGGCCATCGCCAGGGCCAGCATCTGTTGCTGGCCACCAGAGAGGTTCCCGGCGCGCTCACCGCGCCGGCTGGCGAGGACCGGGAAGGCGGCCAGCGCCTCTTCGATCATGTCCGCGTCGCGCTCGCCCCGCCGCCGCCCCTGCCAGGCCGCCGCCCGCAGGTTGTCCTCGACCCGCAGGCTGGGGAAGGTGCCCTCACCCCCGGGGACCTGGGCCACGCCGAGGCGGGCGATCTCGTCGGGCGGCAGGTGCGTGATGTCGCGCCCGTCGAACACGATCGCCCCGTGGTCGGCCTCGGCGACGCCGCCGATCGCACGCAACAGGGTCGACTTGCCGGCCCCGTTCGTCCCGATGATGGCCACGATCTCGCCCTCGCCCACTTCGATCGCCACGTCCGAGAGGATGGTGACGCCGTCGTAGCCGACGTTGAGCTCGCGCACGGCGAGCAGGGGCAGCTTGCCGTCACGGCGGTCCCGCAGCATCTGGGTCCGGGTCCGCATGGAGGTCCAGACGTCACGGACATCGCGGCTGATCAGGCTGCCGGCGCTCGCCACGATGAGGCCGCCGATCGTGAAGATCGGGACCAGGATCAAGAGGCCGTAGCGGAAGCCGATGGCGTCGCCGATGCCGCCGACGACCGGCAGCACCACAAGACCGGGCAGCACGAACAGTGCCCCGATGGAGAACCCGACGGCGCGGACGCGCGCCGGGATGGCGAGGGACAGGGACGCCAGCACTCCGGGCCCAACGACGGCGAGCGAGGCGCTGATCCCCGCGTTCCCGATGAAGGCGACCGGCACGTTCGGCGCGAGGGCGAAGAGGACGGCGAAACCGGCCGCGATGACGGATGCGACAGCCAGCATGCGAAAGACGAGGCCCACGTCCCGCTTGGCCAGTCGGGTGGCGATCACCGCACCGACCGCCAGCCCGAGCAGGTCGAAGACCTGGATCGGTGCGATGAGGTAGGCGCGCTCGACCGTATCGAGGTGGAAGGTCTCCTGGTATTGCAGCGACGCCAGCGACGTGAAGCCCGCGATCGACGCGGCGAGGAAGGGCAGGGCGATGAAGATGCGCCGAAGCGCGCTGATCTTCCAGACCGTCCGCCAGGCCTCGCCGAGCGACGGCGGAGGCTCGACGGGGATGTCGTCGGCGACGTCGGCGAGGGGGGCCGGTTCGCCGAGCTCGGACCCGACCATCTGTTCGGACAGCTCGAGTTGCTCGTGCCGGCCGCGTGGCGGCTCCCGCAGCCGGGCGCCGATGATGACCACGACGATGATCGGCAACGCGAAGACCAGGAACGGCACCCGCCACGAGAACAGTGACGCCAGCCCGGCGCCGATCAGCACGCCGGCGATGGCGCCGATGCTGATGCCCGAGCGGTGGGCCGAGTAGATGCGAGGGCGGGCGGGGACCGAGTAGTAGTCGGCCAAGAGCGAGTTGTGCGTCGGGAAGATCACGGCCTGCCCCATGGAGACGCCGATGAGCATCACGGTGGCCAGCACAACTGTGTTGGACAACCCGAGGCCGATGGAGAACGCCGCCCCGACGAGCGCACCGATCAGCGCGATACGGACCCGGTTGGTCCGGTCGGCCAGGACGGCGATCGGAAGGGTGCACAGCAACGCGGCGGCGCCGGCGATGGCAACGATGAGCAGGATGCCGGCGTTGGTGAGCCCGAACGCGTCGCGAATGTTCGGGGTCAAGACGTTGAAGGCGCTCTGGGTCGCCTGGTCCAGCAGCTCGATGGCGAAGAGCACGCCGAGGGGGAACAGGGACGCGCCGGCGCCCAGTTGGCGCAGACGGCTCACGGCGTGACCGCCGGGCTGATGGGGCTGGTGCGGGCGCCGTGGCGGCGGGTGAGGGCCTTGACGGCCCAGTCGCGCAGGTCGTAGCAGAGGCCGGCGAGCCCACGGGGGAAGAGGATCAGCACGAGGAGCACGCCGAGCGCCGAGGGGAACAGCTGCCAGCTCGGCGGGAGGTAGACGGCGCTGCCCTCGACGATGGCCGCGCCGAGGACGGCGCCGAGGGACGACGCGAGCCCTCCGACGGCGGTCGAGGTGAACACGACGAGGCTGGCCGACGCCAAGAAGGACGTCGGTGCGTACTGCTGATTGATGACGAGGAACAGGCACCCGGCCAGGCCGGCGATGAAGCCAGAGACGGCGAACGCGGTCAGCTTCGCCCACACGACCCGGACGCCGTAGCCCGACGCGGCGCGCTGGTTCGCCGGCAGCGCGCGCAGGACGCGGCCGACGCGGCTGTGGCGCAGACCCTGGACCGCGAAGAGCACGAGGACGAGCAGGCCGAGACACAGTAGGAACACCGATGCCTGCGACGTAATGGACACGCCGAAGAGGTACGGGACGCCGAGTTGGCCCTGGGGGATCCAGGAGAACTCCGCCGGGACGAGGAGGTAGCCGGACGCGGCGAGCGCGAAGGCCAGGGTGGTGACGGCGGCGAACATCCCGTCGAGGCGGAGGGTGGGGAGGCCGACGACGACGGCGACGGCCGCTGCGGCGGCTCCGGCGACGAGGAGGGCGAGGCTCAGGTCCCAGTGCCAGTCGATGAGCGCGATGGAGGCCACGACGCCACCGACGGCGGCGAACGACATCTGGCCGAGGCTGACCTGGCCCGACCACCCGGTGAGCACGACGATGGAGCAGCCGACGATGGCGAGGGCAACGAGGGCGGAGAAGCGGATGAGCTCGCCCGGGCCCATCCAGAGCGGCAGCGTGCACGCGGCGGCGAACGCGACGAGGCCGGCGGCCGGCTGCGCGACCTTGACCTCGGTGAGGTCACGGGCTGCGGCGGGCAGGTCGCGCACGCTGCCGGCGAGCGTCAGCGTCGTCTCGACCTCGCGGTCGGAGCGCCGATGGAATAGCTGGCGCACGACGATGGCGCCGAAGACCACCGCGGCGAGGACGGCGAGGCCGATGGCCGGGTTGGTCGGATCGTTCCACGACACGCCCTGTTGCAGCACGCCGAGGGCGACGGCCGATGCGGCGATGACGGGCAGCTCGGTGAAGTTGCCGAGTGCGAGGGCGGCGAGGGCGGTGACGAGGGCGGTGAGGCCGAAGGTCGGATCGAGGGGTAGGCCGAGGATGGCGGCCTGGAAGAAGACGCTGACGAAGGACAGGACGCCGGCGACGACCCAGGTGACCGACTGCAGGCGCCCGACAGGGATGCCGAGCATGGAGGCACGGTCGCGGCGGTCACCCGCCGCCTGGACCGCGACGCCGATGTCGGTCTTGGTGAACCAGAGCGAGACGCCGATGAGGCAGCCGACCGAGACGACAACGGCGACGAGGTGGTTCGCGTTGAAGACGACCGGCGCGATGTGCCAGGTGAGGTGCCACGGGAACGTCACCACCGCGCTGGAGATCGGCGCCTGGCCCCAGAGGCGCGGGATGAGCAGGCTCACGACGACGAGGAGCTGCGACAGGCCGATGGTCGCCACCGTCAGGATGAGGCGGGGCGAGCGGCGAAAGCGCCGGACGACCAGGACCTCGACCGTGGCGGTCAGCACGATGGCGGCGGCGAGCCCAGTGGCCAGGCCGAGGAAGTAGTTCACGCCCGAGAGGCCGATGAGGCCGAAGGCCAGGACCGCCGGCGCGGTGCCGAGGTCGCCCTGGGCGAAGTTAATGACCTTGTTGAGTCGGTAGGTGAGGCCGAGCCCGATGGCCATGAGCGAGCCCAGGAGGCCGAGAACGAGTCCCTGCACCCACACGCCGAGGGGGACGGGGAAGAGCGCGAGCTGCACGACGAGGACGGCGGCGACCGACGCCACGCCTGCTACCGCCGTTCTGCCCCTGGCCGTGCCCGCCTGCAGAGCCGTGTTCAGCGCCTGACGCTCTTCATCGCGAACTGGCCCCCCCGGGTCGCTCGGTTGTGGCGCTCAGGGTATCGGTCCGGCGCGGGGTCGCCAAGGGAGGGTTGCTTGTGGAGCGAGCGGGTGCCGGGTCAGAGTGGGACCCCACCGAGCGAACGTTCAACCTGATGAATCGAGAGATCGTGACACGCACCGACGAAGCATCGACCGACCAGCGCGAGGCCACACCGGCCGCGCACTCGGTCGAGCTGCGCAAGACCTACGGCACCGGCGACGCCACCGTCCACGCGCTGGCCGGCGTCACCGTGACCTTCCAGCGGGGCCAATTCACCGCAGTGATGGGGCCATCGGGCTCCGGGAAGTCAACCCTGATGCACTGCATGGCCGGGTTGGACGTCCCGACCTCCGGACAGACGTTCGTCGGCGACCTCGACCTCGGCGGGCTCGACGACACCGGCCTCACCCAGATGCGCCGCGACCGGATCGGCTTCGTCTTCCAGTCGTTCAACCTGGTCCCGACGCTGACGGCGGGGGAGAACATCACGCTGCCGGCCGACCTGGCCGGCCGGAAGGTGGACAAGGAGTGGTTCGACTACCTGGCGCAGCAACTGGGCATCGCCGACCGCCTGCACCACCGCCCGAGCGAGATGTCCGGCGGCCAGCAACAGCGCTGCGCCTGCGCCCGGGCCCTCATCAACCGGCCCGACCTGATCTTCGCCGACGAGCCGACCGGGAACCTGGACTCCAACTCGTCGTCGGAAATGCTGGGCTTCTTGCGCCGGTCGGTCACCGACCTGGGCCAATCGATCGTGATGGTCACGCACGACGCCCACGGGGCGGCCTTCGCCGACCGGGTCGTGTTCCTCGCTGACGGCCAGGTCGTCGACGAACTCGCGGATCCGACGGCCGACTCCGTCCTCGAGCGGGTGCGGAAGCTGGGCGCCTGACATGTGGAGGGTCACGATCAAGGGCCTGCTGGCGCACAAGCTGCGACTTGTTCTGACGAGCCTGGCCATCGTGCTCGGGGTGACCTTCATCGCCGGAACGTTCGTGTTGACGGACACGCTGCACAACACGTTCGACACCCTGTTCGGGAACATCTACCAGAACATCGACTTCCAGGTGCGCGGCGTCGCGCAGTTCGGCAGCGGGGGCGGAGCGACGCGCAACGCGGTGCCGCAGTCGATCCTGTCGACCGTGCGCGCTGTGCCCGGTGTCGCTGATGCCGAGGGCTCGGTCACCGGCTTCGCGCAGTTCATCGGCCACGACGGCAAGGCCATCTCCTCAGGCGCGGCGCCGTCGCTCGGCCTGTCCTTTGACCCCAACCAGAACATCTCCGCCTTACATTTGGTGCAGGGCAGCCGGCCGACGACGCCGCACGACGTGGTCATGGACCTGGGAACGGCGCAGAAGTATGGGTTCTCCGTCGGGGATCGAGTGCGGATTCTGCTCCAGGGGCCGACGCAGACGTTCACCATCACGGGCATCGCCAAGTTCGGGACGGCGAACAACCTGGCCGGAGCGACGCTGGCGGCGTTCGACATCCCAACGGCGCAGGCGCTGATGGGCGAGGTGGGTCAGTTCGACTCGATCGACGTCGTGGCCAAACCGGGCGCCGACAAGGCCGCGGTCGAGAGGTCGATCGCCGGCGTGCTGCCGCGCGGCGTCGAAGTGGTGACCGGCCAGACCGTGGTGAACGAGCAGACGAGCAATATCAGCTCCGCGTTGGGCTTCTTCAACACGGCGTTGCTGGTGTTCGCCTTCATCGCGCTGTTCGTTGGCGGCTTCACCATCCTGAACACGTTCTCGATCATCGTGGGACAGCGCACGAAGGAGCTGGCGCTGCTGCGCATCGTCGGGGCGAGCCGCCGGCAGGTCTTTGTCTCCGTGCTCGCGGAAGCGGGGATCGTCGGGCTCATCTCGTCGCTCATCGGCCTTGGGCTCGGGGTACTGGCCGCGCTCGGCCTCGAGGCGCTCCTGAGCGGCTTCGGGGTCACGCTGCCCTCGGGTCCGCTCGTCTTCGAGGCGCGTACGGTCATCGTCTGCTTGGTCGTGGGCGTCGGGATCACGATGGTCTCCGCCATAGGCCCGGCGCGCCGCGCCGTGCGGATCGCGCCGGTCCAGGCCGTCACCGAACAGCAGGTGGAGTACGAGATCTCCATGCGGCGCCGGTTCGCCTGGGGCCTCGGGATCACGCTGGGTGGGATCGCGGCCCTCGCGGCCGGCCTCACGGTGCCGGCCATCCAGCTCGTCGGGCTGGGCGCGGTCCTCATCTTCATCGGGGTGGCGCGGCTGGCGCCGGCGATCGCCCGACCGATGGCGAGCGTCGATCGGCCGCCCGCTGGCCCGGCTGCTGGGCATGTCGGGTCGATTAGGCCGGGAGAACTCTATGCGGAGCCCACGCCGTACCGCGCAGACGGCCTCGGCGTTGATGGTCGGACTGGCGCTCGTCTCGGCCATCGCCGTGTTCGGCGCCTCGCTGTCGCGCTCGGCGACCCAGAGCGTCGACAACGCGGTCAGCGCCGACATCATCGTGTCGAATTCGAACAACAACGGCCCGGGATCGTTCAGCACGACGGTGCCGAAGGTGGCGGCGTCGGTGCCCGGGGTCACCGCGACGTCGACCGTCTACGGCGGCCAATTCGAGCTACGCGGCGCGATCCAGTCGCTGCGGGCGCTCTCCACGAAGAACCTGTCCGACACGGTGATCCTCGATATGGACTCGGGGTCGCCGGCGTCGCTCACGACGGGCAATCTGCTCATCGACTCGACGACAGCGAACTCCGACCACCTGGTCGTGGGTGACACCGTGCCGGTGAAATTCGCACTGACCGGCAACGCCCGGATGCGCATCGGCGGCATCTTCCAATCGAATGCGCTCATTGGGAGCTATCTCGTGAGCCAGGCCTTCTTCGTCTCGCACTTCGAGAACCCGCTGCCCGGTGCCGTCCTCCTGAAGACCGACGGCAGTCCAGGCGTGGAGCAGTCCGTGCAGCGCGCGCTCAACGGGTTTCCGAACGTGCAGGTGCAGAGCCGGGCGCAGTTCGAGGCGTCGCAGTCCGCACAGGTGAACCAGCTGCTGGGTCTGGTCTACGCGCTCCTCGCGCTGGCGGTGGTCATCGCGCTCATCGGGATCGTCAACACCCTGATGCTCTCCGTGTTCGAGCGCACCCACGAGATCGGCCTCCTGCGAGCCGTGGGCATGAAGCGCCGGCAGATCCGGGCGATGATCCGCTCTGAGTCGGTCATCCTGTCCCTCTTCGGGGCCGTCATCGGGATCGTCGTCGGGACCGGACTCGGTCTCGCCCTCGTCTCGTCACTGCACTCCCAGGGCATCAGTTCGACCGTGGTGCCGGTATCGAACCTCGTGATCTTCCTCATCATCGCCGGTGTGCTCGGCCTCATCGCGGCCAGCTGGCCGGCCCGCCGGGCGGCGCGACTCGACGTGCTGGAGGCGATCGCCTCGCTGTGACGCCCGAGCCCGGCCACGGAGGCGCCGGTACAGTTCGGGTGATGGCGACCAGCACGACCGGGACGGACACGGGCCGGACGCCAGGGTCGTTCCGGTTGCCGGGCTACCCGATTGCGGTCGGGCCCTTCAGCCATCTGGCCGAGGAGCGCGACCGGTTGGCCGCGTTGCGGTGGCGCCATTTCGACGCCGAGCAGCTCGGCTCGACGGTTGGCGCGGAGATCTCGGGAGTCGACCTGTCGGCCGCGCTGCCCGACGAGGTGATCGTCGAGGTGCGTCAGGCCCTGCACGACTACAAGGTCATCTTCTTCCGGGACCAGCCGCTGACCCCGCAGCAGCACGTGGCGTTCGCCCGGCGGTTCGGGGATCTCGAGATCCACCCGTTCCTCCCGTCCAACACCGGAGAGCCCGAGCTGGTGCGCTTCGAGAAGACGGCCGAGGTCAGCGGCTACGAGAACTCATGGCACCACGACGTGACCTGGCGTGAGTGCCCCTCCATGGGCGCCGTCCTCCATGCCGTGTCCGTTCCTCCACGCGGCGGCGACACCCTCTTCGCCGACATGTACGCGGCGTACGCTGCGCTCGACGAGACGACGAAGTCCGAGATCGACGACCTGGTGGCCGTGCACGACTTCACCCAGACGTTTGCCCTCGGCATGACGGCCGATGAGCGCCGGAAGGCCCAGGAGCAGTACCCGCAGGTCGAGCACCCGGTGGTGTGCACCCATCCGGCCACGGGGCGATTGCATCTCTACGTGAACCGACCGTTCGTGAGCCACCTTTCGGGGATGGACCGTGAGGCGAGCCGGGAGCTGCTCGACCGGCTGTGCCGACAGACAGATTCCCCCGAGCACCAGTGCCGCTTCACGTGGACGAAGGACGCGGTGGCGTTCTGGGACAACCGGGCCGTGCAGCACTACGCGTCGAGCGACTACTGGCCGCAACGCCGCACGATGGAGCGGGCGTCAATCGTGGGGACGCGTCCGATCCGGATCTGACCGGGGCTACCGATCGCCGACCTAGCGGCCCGAGACCCCGCCGCGTTGTCGGGCTACCCGTACTGCCAGACCCGCGCCCAGTCGAGCTTGGTCGTGGCCCGGCCGGGGGTGGCGGTACCCGGGCTGTTACTCCCGACGCCCAGGGCGGACGTGAAGTTCAAGAAGAACGGCTGGTTGAACGGCTCGGGGGCGGTGTCGGGACTGGTCACGTAGGGGGCGTAGACGTCGGTCATACAGGCCGTGCCGTCGTAATACGTGGTCATCGTGGTCGGCGTCCACGACAACGCGTACGTGTGGAACTGGCCCGCCGTGCTCTGCCCGGAGATCACGCAGTTGTCGGCCTGGGCGTTCGGGTCGTTGTTCGAGCCCGGGTAGTGGATGGTCGGGATGTCGTTGTTGGGAAAGTTCGAATAGAACTCGCCGTAGTCGATCTCGCCGCTGTCGGGCCAGGGCCCGTAGAGCGTCTCGTTCTCGGGGTAGAGCCACAGCGTCTCTTGGAGTCCCTGCGCCGTGGAGGCCGGCATCTCGGCTCGGGCCTGGAAGTACCCGTACTGCTGGCTGAAGATCTGGTACGAGGTCACCATGCCGCCCTCGAACATGGAGACGGAACTCACTCCGTTGAGGCCTTTGCAGGTCTCGGGGAGCGCCAAGCGGACGATGGAGAGGTTGAGATACCCGCCGGCCTCGGAGATCGTGCCCGGCTTGCTGACGTAGCAGACCTGATTGGGTGGGGTGCCGGTGGTGTACCCGCTCGTCGCGGTGAGCTGCGGCTGCCATTTCGTTGTGTCGAGCGTGTTCCCGTTGAACTCGTCGTCGAACGTGCACGTCCACCCGCCGTTCGGTGGCGCGATCGGCGGCGCAGAACCGGCGCAATCCGTGGGCGGTTGTGTCGTCGTCGTCGTCGATGACGTCGTCGTCGTCGAACTCGGGGTGGTGGTCGAGGTCGTGGTCGTCGAGGACGTCGAGGTCGTGGTGGTCGGCCACGTCAGGTGGAGCGAGGTGGCCAACGCCAATTCGAGCCAGAGCAGGCTCCCTGACGAAGAGCACCTTCGCAACAGCGCCTGGAAGAGGTTGCACGTCGACGATGTGCTCGCCGCCTCGACGGCGGCGGTGGAGGGAGGCTTCGCCCCCGGGCACGTACCGATGAGGCTCGAAAGCACGCCCAACGCGCCACACGTCGGCGCCGGGAGCGTGACGGACGCGTTGATCCCCTCACCGGGGGCAGCCAGGGAGGGGGTCGAGGCGGGACCCGAGAGCCCGAGCACGGCAACGATCGGCAGCAAGATGAGCAGGACGGCGCCAAAGGGCGCGACGACAAGCCGCCAGCGGCTGCCGCGGCGCGCGTGCTTCGGTGCCGCCGCGGTCCGTACGTGCTTGGGACCCGCCGTCCGGGCGTGTCTTGGTTCCGCCACTCTTCTCACTTTCCCGTTCCCGCCGCCGGTCCAGCGATTGGGGTCCCCAGTTTCCTGTGAGGGAAACTCGCCTCAGCGGTGAAACTTGTTCGAAATTTGGGTTTGCTCGTCCATCCGCCAGAATTCGTGCCTGCCGCACCGCTCTCAGGCACGATGATCGAGCGATGCCCCGGCAGAATGACCGCAACAGAACGCCTATTTTCACCCAGGGTGTCGGATTTCACGCGGATCCCCGGGGTGGTTGGCCTGGCGCATGGACACGCAGCAACCCGGTCCCTGCCTACCGCCCGGCGCGGCGGGCTCGGACCCGGCGAGCGCCATACTGATGGCGCACGGGACTCCGAGGCCCAATCCCACTAGGTCCCGATCCCCACTGCAAGGATGAAGGTTTCAGAATGACGGTCTTGGCGGCGTCCACCCTTCGCAGCATCTCGGCGAGGAGTGGAATGGCTCTGGCTCTGGCGGTGGTCGTGCTCGGCGCCTACTCCGTTGCCGTCTCAGCAAGTCCCGGCCAAGCGGCGACATCCACGCCGCATGAGGGTGCCACGTGCGCCCAGTCCGCCGAGTTTCCCTATGGCAGCGCAGTCGTCGGTCTTGCCTCGACAGGAGACGACGGCGGCTATTGGATCGTCACTAATGACGGACACGTCGCCGCCTGTGGTGATGCTCCCAACCTCGGTGAGCAGACCGTCCTGAACGACCCAATCGTCGGCATCGCGACGGCACCCGATGGGGGCGGCTACTACCTGGTCGCCTCAGACGGCGGCGTCTTCACCTTCGGCGACGCGCAGTTTCAAGGATCGACCGGCTCCATCCACCTCAACAAGCCGATTGTCGGCATGACGGTCGACCCGGCAACGGGGGGCTACTGGTTGGTGGCCAGCGATGGCGGGATCTTTGCGTACGGCGCTCCCTTCTTGGGATCGACCGGTTCGATGACCCTCAACCGGCCGGTTGTCGGCATGGCGACGGCGAGCGATGGGGCTGGCTACTGGATGGTGGCCGCCGATGGGGGCATATTCGCCTATGGCGTGCCCTTTTGGGGATCAACCGGTTCGATGCACCTCAACCGGCCGGTGGTGGGGATGGCCTCGGATGGCGCGTCTCGCGGTTACTGGCTCGTCGCGTCTGACGGTGGGATCTTCGCCTACAACGCTCCCTTCTACGGATCAACGGGCAGCATCGTCCTCAACGCTCCGATCGTCGGCATGGAGGCCCCCACGAACGGTGACGGATATCGCTTCGTCGCGGCGGACGGTGGAACGTTCTCCTACGGGACTTCGGGCTTCTACGGGACGCCGGTCTTTGCCCCGCGGCCGACGCAGGTGACCGCCGTCGGGGACTCGGTGATGGTTGCCTATAAGGATCCCCTCAAGGCCGACGTCCCGGGTGTCAACGTCGACGCTGTCGTGGGTCGCCAGTGGGGAGAGGGCGAATCCATCTTGCAGGGCCTGAAGACGGCGGGACAGCTCGGGAGCGCCGTCATCGTCGGACTCGGGACCAACGGTCCGATCACCGACAGCGATTTCGACACCATGATGTCGATCGTCGGAGGGGCGGCCCGCGTGGTGTTCGTCAACGTGCACGTCGATCGCCCATGGCAGGATCCGAACAACGCGGTGCTGGCGTCGGGCGCGACCCGTTACACCAACGTCGTCGTGGCTGACTGGGCAACATTGGCCGCACAGAACCCACAGTGGTTCGGGGCCGACGGGACGCACATCGCCATTGACGGGCCCGCCGCCGATGCGCTGGCGGCGCTGGTGACGAGGGCTCTGAGCGGAGGATAGGCCTGGTGGACTCTGGTGTAGCCTCGTTGCTCCTCCAAACGCGGGGCTATAGCTCAGTCGGTTAGAGCGCAGCACTGATAATGCTGAGGTCGCTGGTTCGATTCCAGCTAGCCCCACCAAAAACGGGATGCGGCGCGGGTGCACAGCCCGAACCATTCGGGCAGTGAGCAGAGCCCGAAGACAATGCGGCGTTCCTCGCCGTCCCCCTTCGCCTCGGTGATCGCAGTGTTCCGGAGTGCGGGCGTCGATCAGCCGGAGGTCAGTGTCGACGACAACAACGCCGCCAGGGCCATCGCCCCGGCTCCGTTGATTGGCAGATGGGTGCCGTCTGAGCCAAACCAGGCGGGGTTCTGTGCGGCAAGAGTCGCCCAGTCCGCGACGACCACGTTGGGATAGCGCGTGGCACCGTCGGCGAGCACCGCATTATTCGGGTCCTGCCAGGCTCGGTCGACGTGGGTATTGACGAACACCACACGCGACGCGCCGCTCAGGACCTGCATCATGGCGTCGAAGTCGCCGTTGGTCACCGGGCCGTTGCTGCCCAAGCCCACGATCACCTCGGCCCCGAGCTGACCGGACGCCTTGAGCTCTTCGAGAATCTGCACACCGTCGGACCATTGGCGACTTACCGCCGCATCGACCGCGATGCCCGGGATGTCCGTCTGCAGCGCGCTCTGGTAGTCGAGCATCACGGAGTCACCGACCGCGGTCACGTGCCCGGCCACGAAGCCGGGTCCCGGTGGCGGCAACGTGGTCGTGGTGGTGGTCGTCGTGGTCGGGATAGTGGGCGCGGTCGAGGGCGGCGTCGCTGCCGCGGACGCGGCGAACCGATGGCTGGCACCGCCCGACGTGGTACCCCAATGCTGCGCCAGGAACAGAGCGCTCATTGCGGCCAGAGCCGCCAACACGACAAGGTCGATGAAGACCAGACGGCGCAACGGCACCGGTCGCGCCGAGACCGGGGACGGGCCAGCCATCTCACCAGTCTGGCGCCGGCTCCCGCCCCGTGGCTGTGCAGCCCTAGTTCGGCAGGGGCCGGTCCTCGGGCCAGAGGCGGACGGCGATCGATTGACTGGCCGTCGCCAAGAGTTCGCCGTCTTCGGACCAGAGGAAAGCCGTGCCCTGGCCGTAGCCGCCGACGAGGCCGTAAATGTGGATGTCGCACAGCACCCATTCGGTGGGTTTCAGCTGCACCATGCGCAAGGTGTTGTCCAAGCTGCGGCCCATGGCCCGTCGACCAATCGGTTGCGAAACCGCGCCGGAGACGTAGTCGCCAAAAATGGCGAGCGTCGCCGCTGAAGGCGTGAGGTGGCCCGGCACCCTGGCCCAGAGCGCAGAGTCGGGGCTGCCCGGAGAACCATCCATTTCCTCGAATGCTCTGCCCTTCGCGTTCCGCACCTCGACGCTGTCCATGATCGTGTTGCGGAAGAACTCAGGCAGGAAACGGGGCGGGCACTCGTTCGGCGGAGGGACCTGTGGTGGCTCGACCCAGGTGCCGCCCACATCGAGATCGTCTTTGCCGAGCGCGGCGTTGACGGTCAGGATCTCCTTGCCATCGACTCGGCCGACGGCACGGCCCTGTGTCACGTGGCCGCCGACCGCGGCCAGGGTGACCTCCCATTTGAGGTCCGCGCCGGTCAGGGCGTAGGACAGGTACTGCCCGGTGGCCCACACCGTCGGCCGGCCCGACGCGGCCTCGAGTGCAACGAGCGCGGCGCCGAGACCGCAGCCGCCGAACAAGAAGTTGCCCGGCGTCGTCAGCTGGGGAGTGACTCGCATGCTCCAGTGCAGGTCATCACCCTCGGGCTCCATGCCAAGGAAAGTCCGTGCATCCACGGGGCCGCACGATAATGGTGCCGGTCGGCGTACCGACAATGCGGGCCCGAGGGTCCTCGGCGTACGTCGCTGTCTTGGACGAGCTCGCGGCGCGACACGCGTAGCATTGGTCCTCGGCAATCTCACCCCGGGGGTGTAGCTCAGCTGGAAGAGCAACGGCTTTGCAAGCCGTAGGTCGAGGGTTCGAGTCCCTTCACCTCCACGAATTCGTCGGCTAAATGACGCCGTCAGTTGAGAGCGCAGAGATGTCGTCCCACGTGTAGCCGACCTCAAGCAGGACCTCTTCTGTGTGTTGGCCCAGCTCGGGAGGCCGCACGGGTGTAGCCGGTACGCCCTCAGAAAAGCGGACGGGCGTCCTCACCACGTCGACGTGGGAGCCCGCGGTATCGGGGTCTTCCACCGACTCGATGTAGCCGTTGATCCGCACGCCGGGATCCCGTGCGACCTCGGCGTGGTCGCGGACAGGAGCGAAGCGGAGTCCCGCCGCGCCAAGGAGGCGGCACCACTCTTCCGTCGTCTTGGTCGCGAACGCTTCGTCGAGGATCGGCCACAGGGCGGCCTTGTCGTCTTCGAAGTAGAGCAGGCCCTTGAAGCGCTCGATCAGTTCGGGCCGACCGATGGTCTCGTAGAAGCGGTCGCGGAGCGCGCCGGCCACGCCCACGATCGCGATCCAGCCGTCCGCGGTGGCGAACATGCCGTAGACACCGGGGACCATGGAGTGGCCGCGGTTGCTCGGACCGGTCATTTCGCCGGACATCAGGTATTTGGTGAGTTCGCCGGCCTGGGCCCAGACCTGTCCACCGAGGAGAGAGGTCTCGACCAGCTGCCCGCGCCCGGTCTGTTCCGCGCGTAGAGCGCGGCGAGGATGCCGGCCACGAGGTTCTGTCCCGAGATGTGGTCAGCGATGGTCGCGCCGATGGGACTGGGATCGCTCCCCGCCCCACCGGTCGTGCTGATGATCCCGCCGCCCGCCTGTCCGCTCAGGTCGGCCCCTTCCCGCTTCGCGTCCGGCCCTTCGGGACCGAATGACGAACCCATGGCGTAGATGATGCGAGGGTTCCGTTTTGAACCCTCGGCGTAACCGGCGCCCCAATCGTCCATGGTGCCGGGCTTGAAGTTGGTGATGACGACGTCGGAGTTCTCGACGAGGCGCAAGAACGCTTCGCGCCCACGGGGCACGCGCAGATCGATGGTGGCGCTCCGTTTGCCCCGGTTGTACGCGTTGAACCACGCTGATCGGCGATCCTCCTTGCTGATCGGCAGCCACCGGCTCTGGTCCCCGAACCCGGGCAGCTCGATCTTGATCACCTCGGCGCCCCACTCGAGCATGGTCAGGGATGCCTGCGGGCCCTGGACGAGGAGCCCGGCCTCCAAGACGCGAACGCCATCGAGCGTTCCCATCAGATCGGCGAGGACGTTGAGTCGGGAGTTGGGTTCTCATTCATTGGAACCCACATTGGTGAGTTCCCGAAGGCGGGTCAAATGACTGCCCCGCTGCCGCCGCGCTGTCGGGCTACGTGGCTTTGGGCGCGACCTGCCCGCTGATGATGGTGAAGCCCTGCTGCACGAGGGTCACGATCATCCGGACCACCTCCTCTTGGGAGGGCTCCCCGGCGACTTGCCACGATTCCACCATGGCAAAGATGAAACCGAACATGCCGTCGGTGACCACCGAGACCATCGCCTTGTCCGCGTCGGGCGCCAGCAAGGAGATCAGCATCCCGACGCGGTCGTGCAGCTTGCGCACGAGTGGGTTGTCCAAGACGCCCCGATCGCTGTCCCGCATCGAACGCACGATGAAGCCGTAGACCTCAGGCTCGTCGACCAGCAGGCCGATCAGTGCGCTTGCGCCGAGCTGTACGGCCATCAGCGTGTCGAGCGGCTCGCTGTCCGCCAACTCCGCGATCAACGTCCGTTCCATCTGTTGTGCCCTCTCGAGCGCCAGCGCATCAGCGATGCCGGCCTTGTCCCCGAACTCGGCGTATATGACGGGTTTACTGACTCCCGCGTGCACGGCGATGTTCTCGACCGATACCGACGACCCGTGGAGGCGGATGGCGGCGATGGCGTCGTCGAGCAGCCTCTGGCGCTGCAACGATCGCTCCGATTCGGTCCGGCTCGGCCGCCCCGGCGATTTGGCCCTGGAACTCACCACCCGCTACCGCAATTGCCTACTCTCGGTATGTAAATACCAAGGTCCGGGGGCTTCATCCATCAAAGAGCCACCTTAACAGGGCACTAGTAAATCTACCAGGGGTAGATTAATCTGCCCCTTCGTGGTGGGGCAGGGGCCAGGGACGCTGGCGATGGTGGTGAGCTGACACACGATGCTGCGGTCGGCGGGTAGGGGTGGAACACGAATTGAGCCGGGTGTCGTCGTCGGGGGTCGGCGTGAGTGACCGCATGACGAGCGACGAGATCGTCAACGGCTACACGACGCCGTTCGAGGAGGCGGTCAACTCGATCAAGTCGTTGACCGGCGGTGGTCGCCGGGCCGCCGAGTCGCTCGGCGCGCTGTACGCCATGGTGCTCGACACGATGGCCGCATCGTTCCGCGAGCTGGTCCACGGCCGATTCGCCTGGCGGGAGTTCGTCGACCAGTCGTGGTTCCTGGCCTCGGTCTCCGTGTTGCCCGCGATCCTCATCGCCATCCCGTTCGGACTGGTCATCGTCCTCGAAGTGGGTGGGCTCGCTGGGCAGATCGGCGCGGCATCGTTCGTCGGAGCGGTGGACGCGATCGGGACGGTGCGCGAAGCCTCACCCATCGTGACGGCGCTCTTGCTCGCCGGTGCCGGCGGCTCGGCCATCTGCTCGGAACTCGGCGCCCGCACCATCCGCGACGAGATCTCCGCCATGGAGGTCATGGGCATCAATCCGCTCGAACGATTGGTCGCGCCCCGCATGCTCGCCACGGTGGTGGTCGCGGTGCTGCTCAACGGGATCGTCTCGTTCTCGGCCATCGCGAGCGGCTACTTCGCCGACCTGACGGTCCTGCACGGCTCGGCCGGAGGGTTCCTCAACAGCTTCGCCACGTTCGCCCAGCCCGCCGACCTGATCGAGTCGACGCTCAAGGCGGCGATCTTCGGGTTGATCGCTGCAGTCGTCGCCTCCTACAAGGGCATGACGGCCAAGCGCGGGCCGGCCGGGGTGGGCGAAGCGGTGACGCAATCCGTGGTCATTACCGGCATCGCCCTGTTCTTCGTCGACATCATCCTCACCGAGGTCTTCCTCGTCCTCGTGCCGCCAAGGATCCCATGACGGTGGTCGCGGAAGTCCGCAAGCAGATCCGTCCGGCTCCAGCCGACGACGAGCCTCGCGGTCCATCGCTGGTGGCGCGGGTCGTCGATCAGCTCGCCTGGCTGGGCCGGCTCGTGATCTTCGCCTTCAAGACCGTCGCCTCGATCCCTTACGCGCTGGCGCGGCACGGCAACGAGGTGGTGCGCCTCGTGGCCGACGTGACCTTCGGCGGGGGCCTGCTCGCGGTCGCCGCCAGCACCGTGCTCGTCGTGTTCGTCATCGCCGCCTTCGTCGGCGTCACCATCGGGCTCGAGGGCTACCAGGGCCTCCAGATCATCGGGCTCTCGCCGCTCGCGGGCTACCTCTCGTCGTACGCCAACACGCGGGAGATCGCGCCCCTCATCACGGCCTTCGGCCTGGCGGCGCAGATGGGCTGCAAGTTCACGACGCAGCTCGGTGCCATGCGGATCACCGAGGAGATCGACGCCCTCGAGGTCATGAGCATCCGTTCCCTGCCCTACCTCGTCACCACGCGCCTCATTGCGGCGCTGGTGGTGGTCACGCCCCTCTACCTGATCGCACTGTCCGGCGCGTACCTCGCGACCCAAATCACCGTGATCATCGTCGCCCATCAGGGCAGCGGGACGTACGGGCACTACTTCCACGCGTTCCTGACGGGCCGCGACGTCTTTCTCTCCATGTCCAAGGTCTGGGTCTTCGTCGTCCTCATCACGGTGACGCACTGCTACTACGGCTACACCGTGCGCGGGGGCCCCGAGCAGGTCGGGCGGGCCGCCGGCCGAGCCATCCGAGCGAGCATCGTGGTGATCGCCCTTTCGGACATGTTGATGACGCTCGCCTTCTGGGGCACGTCGAGCGGGATCAAGTTTTCGGGATGAGCGGACGGTCCCGTGTCCGCGGTCAAGCCCTCGTGGGCATGGCGCTCTTGTTGGTGTTCGCGGCGGCTGCTTACGGCATCATCGCCGCCTTCACCGGACACTTCTCGACCTACGACGTCGTGTACGCGGACGTGCCGGCGTCGGGGACCGGCATCTCGCCCGGTTCCGTCGTCATCTTCCGCGATATCACGGTGGGCACGGTGGGCACCCTGGGCCGGGAGCTCCCCGACGGCTTGATCCGCGTGCAGCTTCGTATGACACCCGGCGACCTGGCGGCGATCCCCGCCGGCGTGAAGGCAGACGTGGAGATCGCCACCGTGTTCGGGACACAAGGCATCAACTTGGTCCCGCAACCGGGTGCCGCGTCGGGGCATCTCCGGGCGGGCGAGACCCTCGCCTCGGTCGGGGTCTCCAGGACCACGACGCTCCAGGGCGACGCGACCGATCTCGACAACCTGCTCAAGGCCCTGCACCCGGCGGCGCTCGACGAAACGCTCTCGGCCATTGCCACCGCCCTGAAGAACCAGGGGCCACAGCTCGGCACCACCATCGGCCAGGTTGCCGTCTACCTCGACCAGATGCTGCCCGAGGTCCCCGACATCGTGAACGACGTCGGCCAACTCGGTCCCGTGGCCGACACGCTGACCCAGGCCACTCCCTCGATCCTCTCGACGATTTCGAACGGCTCAGTCCTGGCGACGACGATCACCAACGACGCGTCGCAGTTGCACCAGTTGTTGGCGCAGGGGGCGACGACGGCCAACGCGGTCACCGGCGTGCTCCAGGCCAGCGACACGGCCTTCGAGGACCTGGTCGCCAACTCGGCCACCTTGCTCGGTGACGTGGCGTCCAACCCGAACTTCGTCGCCGAGACCTTGAGCGGGTTCGACAAGTGGTCCAAGGCGTTTGCGGCCGCAGAGTCGAACGGTCCGTACCTGTCGTTCTCGGGCAACCTCACCATCCAGGGCTCAGTGCAGGCAGTGGCGGCTGCGCTCGGGTTGCCGGGTTCGAGCCAGCTGGTCGAGCAGGGACTGGGCCCCGAGTTCTTCAACCCGACGACGTACACCGCCGCCGACTGCCCCACGTATCAGGGCGAGTCCGGGCCGAACTGCCCCCGCGCGGTCGCCTCCACGCCGGCGGCCGGCGGATCGGGGAAAAACGCCGGCCCGAACGGCGTCATGACGACGTCGGCGACGGAGCAGGCGTCCGTGAAGATCGCCACCGGCCTCTCGGGCGGCAAGACACCCCCCTCGGCGGCCGTCGCCACGCTGTTGCTCCAACCCGTGCTCCTGCAATTGGCGAGGGTGCCGTGAGCCGCCAACCCGTCCCGTGGCGCACGCTGACCAAGCTGGCTGTCTTCGTCGTCGTGGCCATCCTGGCCACGGTCATCGTGACGGCCAGCCTGCTGAACCTCAGATCGCAACCCCAGACGGGCTACACCGCCGTCTTCACCAACGCGTCTGGACTGCAGCCGGGCGACTTCGTGGACATCGCAGGTGTGCAGGTGGGCGCGGTCACCGGCGTACAGCTACAGGGTCGGCTCGCCCTGGTGCACTTCACGGCCGACAGCGATCAACAGCTGACGACGACCACACATGCAAACGTCGACTACGCGAACCTGCTCGGGCAACAGCTGATCAGCTTGGTGCAGGGTTCGACTCCGGGGAAACCACTTGCTCCGGGCGCGCAAATTCCGGCCACGCGTACGGCGCCGGCCCTCGACCTGACCGGCATCTTCAACGGCTTTCAGCCGTTGTTCGCCGCCCTGACGCCGAAGCAAGTGAATCAGCTGACCGCCTCCATCATCCAGATCTTCCAGGGCGAGTCGGGCAACGTCTCCAACCTGGTGACGCAGACGGCGTCGCTGACCGAGAATCTCGCGCAACGCCAGCAGCTCATCGGTCAGGTCATCGACAACCTGAGCGCGGTCGCCGGCACGCTCGACAGCCACGACCAGCAGCTGGTTACGATGATCGACCAGTTCGACAGCTTGGTGACCGGACTGGCGAACGAGCGGGGACAGATCGGCACCACCGTCGACAGCCTGAGCGGTCTCACGCAGGCCGTGTCGGGCCTGCTGAGCCAGAGCCAGCCGACACTGGACCAGGCCATCAATGCCGTGGTCAGCGCGAGCCATACGGCGGCACTGGACCAGAGCGGCTTCGACGGCGTGCTCAGCAACCTGCCCGCATTCGTCGAAACGCTCGACAAGGTGGCCAACTCGGGGAGCTGGCTCAACGTCTACATCTGCAACCTGACCCTCAACGTCCAGGGGACCATCAACCTCAACGTGCTCACGGGCCAACCCAGCCTCCCGCTCACGTTGCCGTCCGGTCCCGTCGGGAACCAGAGCGTGCACACGGCGAACTGCGCATGAAGCGATTCAGCGAGCGCAACCATGTGGTGCTGGCCGCCGTCGGCAGCGCGCTGTTGGTGGTCGTGGCGCTCGGCGCCATCAACTTCTCGAAGTTGCCGCTGATCAACGACCACACGAGCTACGGCGCCGCCTTCGTCGACTCCGCGGGGCTGGTCGGGGGCGATCCGGTCAGCGTGGCCGGCGTCGACGTGGGCACCGTCAGTGGGCTGAGCCTGAGCGGGTCGCACGTGCTCGTGCAGTTCACGGTGCGCAACGGCGTCCATCTTGGTGAACGCACCACCGCGGCCGCCAAGGTGCTCACCCCGCTCGGCCAGGAGTACCTCGACCTCGAGCCCGCCGGGCCGGGCCAGATGGCGGCCGGGGCGGTCATTCCCGAAACGAGGACGCAGGAGACCCAGACGATCGTCAGCACGATCCGCTCGGGAGCGAACACGGTCCAGGGGATCAACCTCCAACAACTCGAGCAGGCGTTGGCCGTCACGAATCAGGATCTCGAGGCGGTCCCACCCGGTGCCACCGCGGATCTCCTCAAGGGCCTCTCGCAGTTGTCGAACGTCATCGGCTCACGCTCGGGTGAGCTGGCGCAGCTCGTGCAGAACGTCTCGCAGCTGACGGCGACCCTGCAGCAACACGGCAGCCAGCTCTTCTCGCTCATCGGCCAGAGCGATCTTGTGCTGCAGGTGCTCAACCAGCGCCATGCCGCGATCGACCAGCTGCTGAAGTCGACGGCCTCGTTGACCCAACAGCTCCAGGCGTTGTTGGCCGCGCATCAGGCCCAGGTCGGACCTCTGCTCAGCGACCTGCAGACGGTCAGCGGCGTGCTGGCCAAGGACGGCACCGACATCGCGGCGGCCATCCCGTTGTTGACGGCGGCCAACAAGTACCTGGCCAACGTCACGGGTTCGGGCGCCTTCGGGGACTTCGTGATGCCCGCCGGGCTCATCCCCGACAACATCATCGCCCAGTGCACCAAGCCGGGTGCCACCAAACCGCTCACCGGGTGCAACCCATGAGGCCCCGCGGGGGGCGGATGATCCTGGCGGCGCTCGCCGCTGGCGTGCTCGTCGTCGCGGTCGTCGCCTTCTTCGGCGTGCGCGCCACGCTCGCGACGCCGACCTACACCGTGACGGCGAATTTCCCCGAGGCACCCGGCGTCTACGTCGGCAACCACGTGGACGTCTTGGGGATTCCGGTCGGGTCGGTGTCCGCCGTCACGCCCCACCCCACGTACGTCTCGGTCGTCATGCAGGTGCACACCGACGTGAAGGTCCCGGCCAAGGCCATCGCCGCGTTGATGGCACCGGACCTGGTCAACGACCGCTACATCCAGCTCGACCCGGTCTACCGGCACGGGCCGGTCATGGCGGACCACGGGGTGATCCCGATGCACCAGACCGCGCTGCCGCAGTCGGTGGATCAGACCATCTCGCTGCTCGACCAGCTGATCCAGGCCCTCGGCCCGATGGGCGCCAACAAGAACGGCGCGCTCAGCCAGTTCGTGCACGACGTCGCCCAGACCGTCGGCCACAACGGCCCGAGCTTCCACACCACGGTCGTGGCGCTCGGGAAGGCCTTGCAGGCGCTCTCGAACGACGGCCCCTCGATCACGAGCCTCCTCGACAACGCCGGCGCCTTCACCAACGAGGCCGCCGCCAACGACCAGGAGTTCCAGTCGTTCGCCAACGGTCTCGCCTCGGCCACCTCGCTGATCGCGTCCGACAGCTCCGACGTCGGGAGCACCCTGTCGTCGCTCAAGCAGGTCCTGTCCGAGGTCACGTCGTACGTCAACGGCAACGTCGGCTCCATCGGCACGGTGCTCTCGAACGTCGACTCCTTCACGGCGCAGGTGCTCTCCCAGCAGCAACAGCTGGGACAGGCGTTCGCCTACGGCGGCCTGGTGCTCCAGAACCTCAACAACGCGATCGTCACCGAGCCCGACGGTTCGACGGCGTTGCGCATCCGCTACGACCCGTCGCTCGACACGAAGTCGTTCGTCCAACAGATCTGCGGCAACGAGCTGACGCGCATCCTCGAGCTCGGCGCGCAGCAGGCGAAGAGCTCGGAGCTGAACCTGGCGTGCGCCGCTAGCTCCGCGTTGTCGCAGATGGACGCGCCGCCCAACGCCCAGCAGGGGCCGGACCTGTCCTTGAGTGCGCTGCTGGGGGCCGAGCCGTGATGGCACTCGGTTCTTGGGCCCGACGTCGGGGGGCGCGCCGGCGGGCGGCCGCGGTGGTCGTCGGCACCCTGGCCGCGGCCGTCGTGGGCACGGGATGCGGCCTGTCCTTCCAGGCGCTGCCGAAGCCGGGCGGCGTGAGCGGTCCCAGCTACCACCTCACCGCGGTCTTCGGCAACGTGCTCAACCTGCCGGTCCAGGCGCGCGTCCTCGTCGGAGCGGATCAGGTGGGCGACGTCAGTTCCATCTCGACGTCGCACTTCAAGGCGGACCTCACCTTGACGATCCGCCGGGACATCCGGATCCCCCAGGGCACGACGGCCCAGATCCTGTTCGTCGATCCATTGGGCGACGAGTTCATCCAGCTCTACCCGCCGCGTGGGCGGGCCCAGGGGCCGTACCTCACGGACGGCTCGGTGCTCCCCGAGCGCGACACCTCGAACGCGCCGTCCATCGCCGACACGCTCGCCGCGCTCGGAGCGTTGCTCAACGGCGGTGGGCTGAACCAGCTGGAGACGATCGTCACCAACCTGAACCAGGCGTTGGACGGGCACCAAACGCAGATCCGGCGGATCATCGACGACCTGTCCTTCACGGTGACGGCGCTGAACGCCAACAAGAGCTCGGTCGACAACGCGCTGGCTTCGCTGGCCGCGTTGAGCGCGCAACTGGCCAAGGGCGATGCCGCCATCGCCAACGGCATCGACAGCATCGGCCCGGCCGTCTCCGTGCTGTCCTCGGAGAACCAGGACTTCTCGAACCTGTTGACGGCGGCGAACAACCTCTCGAACGTCGCCGACTCCATCGTCACCAAGAGCAGCTCGTCCATCCTCGGAACGATCCGGCAGCTTTACGCGGTGGTCAACCAGATGGTCGGGGTGCAGTCCCAGCTCGGCCCGACGCTCACCGACCTGGCCAAGTTCGAGTCGCAGACGAAGAAGATCGCACCTGGGAACTACCTCCAGCTCTCGCTGAACGGCACCGCCATCGTCGACCAGTCCCCGCTGCTGGGCCCGAACGGCGGGGCCTCCCCGGCGGCGCCTGCGTCGGCATCGGGCTCGTCGGACTCGACGACGCAGGCCATCAACGGGCTCTTGGGAGCGGGGCTGCCGTGAGCAGGACACAGGTCTGGGTCCGGGTCACCGCTCTGGTCGTCGTCGCCCTCTTGGGCGTCTCCTACATCACGTTCGACGTGATCGGCTGGCGGATCGGGGCGCAGCCCTTCCAGGTCACCGTCGACCTTCCCCGCGGCGGCGGGCTGTACTCGGACGGGTTCGTGACCTACCGCGGTGTGGACGTCGGGCGGATCTCGTCGCTCAAGCTCAGTTCGACCGGCGCGGTTGCGACACTGGACATCGACCCGGGCACGGTCATCCCGGCCAACGCGGTCGCCCATGTGCACGAGTTGTCCGTGGCCGGCGAGCAGTACGTCGACCTGGTGCCGGCCTCGCCACAGGGGCCCGTGCTCCACGCGGGCAGCCTGATCCCGCTGAACCACACGGCGGTGCCGGTCAGCGTCTTCCAGCTCTTGAGCGACGCGGGCCAGTTGATCGGCAGCATCAAGTCGAGCGAGGTGCAGACGATCACCGATGCCCTCGGCACTGGGTTCGCCAACACGGGGCAGTCGCTGCGGAGCATCACCGTGGCGTCGCGCCACCTGATCGCCGCGCTCCAGGCGGCGCAGGCGGCGACGGTGACCCTCATCAACTCCGGTGGGTCGGTGCTCTCGACCGCACAGGCCTCGAGCGCCGACATCCTTTCGTTCAGTCAGTCGCTCGCCACGATCACCGCTCAGCTCGCCGCGTCGAACGCCGATGTCGAGGCCGTGCTGAACAACGGGGTGCCGACTGAGCAAGCGGTGCAGCAGTTCATCCAGTCCGACGGCGCCGCCCTCATTCAGCTGATCAAGGAGCTGGACGGACTGTCGGACGTCGCCATCGCACAGCAGCCGGCCGTCGTGTCACTCCTGCAGCAGCTACCGGGGTTCGTGAACAAGATCGCCAACAGCGCGTCGGGGGGCTCGGTGGCCGTGAACATCTTCTACAACACGAAGAACTCCGTGTGCCCGTACCTGTCGGGGGCGCAGACGCCCGAGCCGACGGCGGCCACCGGTGCACCGGACCTGATGCGCACCTGCACCCTGCAGGCACCCGATCTCCTGCAACGGGGATCGGCGGAAGCACCCCTATCCTCGGGAGGTTAGGCATGTCGGAAGAGGCCGTCTTGGACAGAGAAAAGGACCCTGACCTGGTGTCGGGCGAGAGCGTAGCGGGTGCTGAGGCCGACGACGCCGTCGACGGAGCGTCTGCGCCGGCGGTCCGGCAGGCGCCGCCCGAGCCCTCGGCGCGCCGACGGTTCGGGATCGTCGAGGTCGTCGCCCTGATCGTCATCGTGGCGTTGGCGGTCGCCCTGATCATCTCCCGGGTGCAGCTGTCGAACCAGGACTCGCTGAACGCGGCCCGCTCGGGCGCCGTGGCGGCGGCCAAGACCGACGCCATCGATGTCGCGACGTACAGCTATCTCCACCTGCACCGCGACTTCGGCAAGGTCGAAGCCCAGTCCACGCCGTCGTTCCGGCGCAGCTTCATCCGCTCGAGCGGCAGCCTCTCCAAGGTGTTGGTGCAGTACAAGGCGACCGCGTCGGCCAAGGTCGTGCCGCGCGGCCGTGGAGTCGATCACCGTTTCGAAGGCGGTCGTCCTGCTGTTCGTGAACCAAACGGTGGCGAACTCGACCCAGCAGGGTCCGAGCACGGACGACAGCCGTATCGAGGTCACGCTCGTGCACAACGGCAACCGCTGGTTGCTGCAGGACCTCAAGCTTCTCTGACGCTCCGGTCAGCCCCAAGCTTGGCGCCGGCCCTGGCGCTCGCGCCGCCGTTCAGGGGCGTTCGCGCAGGGTCGCCACGCCGTCGCCGCTGAGCTCGTCGAGCGCGCCCTTGCGCCCGGCCATGGCCAGGAGCAGCGGCAGCATCGGTCCCGCCACCTCGGGGCCGGACCCGTGCGACCAGTCGGTGTCGGTGGCCCGGAGGCTCACACCGTCGATGCGCCGCTTCGTCCCGATGATCAGGTTCGAGCCCTTGTAGAAGTCGGCCACCTCGACCAGCGCCTCATCGGTGTACTGCCGCTGCAGTCCGAGCGACCGGCGGATGTCCTCGGAGTGGATGATGGTCTCGCCCAGCACCGTGTCCTTCGGCCCGGGCGGCTTCTTCTCTGAGCCGATCACCGCCTGGAACCGTGACAGCGCGTCCACCCCGGACGCGCCCCGCTCGGCGGCGATGCCCTTGGCCTGCACCTTTTCAAAGCTGAAGCCCGAGCCGATCAGCTTGGGGAAGAACGCAGCCGGCGTCATGCTGGCCGTCGCGGTCATGTGGGCGAGCACGTCGCGGACCGTCCAGCCCTCGCACTGCGACGGGGTCTCCCACTGGTCCTCGGCGACCGGCGCGAGATCCGCCGCCAGCGCAGCGCGCTCGTCGTGCACGACGGGCCAGATGTCGATGCCGGCCATGTGGAACCTCCCGCTCTCGTCGATCTCACCCGGAGATCGAGGTCCAACTTAGGGAGCCACGGTCGGAAGTGCAACGGGCGCTCCGCGAAGTCGACCTGGGCCGTTCGGGCGACGAAAGAGGCATGATGCGCTATGTCCGGCGTGCCGCGCGAGGTGGTCCTACATCTGTACGACGAGGGTGTCGACGCCTTCGCGACTTCCGCCGGTGCACTGACTGCCGACGGCTGGGAGCAGCGGGCCTGCGGCGAATGGACGGCGACGCAGCTGACGCGTCACGTCGCCGCCGTGGTCGGCTGGTACCACGACTGGCTCGATCGGGCCGAGCGCGGTGACGCCGCACCGCCGTTCTCCGTCGGGGAGCTCGCGACGCAGAACGAGCGTGCGCTCGGCGCGCTCGCCGGCCTCGACGGGCCCGCCGCGCTCGAGCAGTTCGTCACCCGGGCCCGCGAGTACCGGGACCGCGTGGCCGCGGCGTGGGACCTGCCCTACGGCTACCCGCGTGGGACGGTGACCGCTGGGTTGCACGCCGCCGTGGCGGCGTCGGAGTGGCATCTGCACACCTGGGACCTGGTCCACATGGACGCCGGGGTGACCTACCGCCCGTCGGACCCCGCGGCGCTCTACCAGGCCACGGGCGCCTGCCTGGCCGCGGCGGAGGGCGGGCTGAAGGGCCGGGTCGCCGGCGCGTTGGTCCCACTGGGAGCGCGGCTCCGTCCCTGGGAGGCGATACTCCGTCGGTCCGGGCGAGCCCCCGGTCCGGGCGACTGACGGCGGTTCAGCGCCAGCCGACGCGGCGCAGGACGTGCGACCGGCACCGTCGCACCCGCGCGCTGTCGAAATCGCACTCGGACTCCACCACGCAGTCGCAGCTGATGGCTTGCCCGTGGCAGGCGGGGCAGCGTTCGAGGCAGCAACCGGGGTGGTGGACACCGCCGATCGGCGTCCCGCAGTCCCGGCACTCTTCGGGCTCGTACCGGTGCCTCGGCCGGGGCTCTTGGCCCCAGCGGATGGGGGCGTAGGCCCGGCCGTCGATGACGATCGGGTCGGTCAGGCAGCTGATTCCTTCGGTCATTTCGCCCTCGCAGTGCCAACAGATCGCCATTGACCCTCCTTTGCTCAACCCTGCGGTCGATCATCTCAGGCCCTTGTGACGGCGGCGCGGATGGCTGGCGGCCCGCCACGTTGGCTGCTTACGCTGCGGCCCATGGTGACAACGAAGAGCGAGGCCGAGGGCGGGTACCGAGCAGGCGGGCTGCTGTCGGGCAAGGTGTGCGTGGTGTCGGGTGTGGGACCCGGGCTCGGGCGTCAGGCTGCGCTGGCGCTGGCAGCCCACGGGGCCGACGTCGTATTGGCGGCGCGCCAACAGGCCCGGCTCGACGAGGTGTTGGCCGAAGTGGTCGCCCTGGGTGCCCGCGCCATCGCGGTGCCGACCAACATCGTCGACCCCGACGCCTGCGCGGCGCTCATGGCCGCGGCGAGCGCGGAATTCGGCGGGCTCGACGTCGTGGTGAACAACGCGTTCCGCAGTGACGTCTTCCAGAGTTTCGAGGACGTCGACCTCTCCATCTGGCGCAAGATCATGGACGTCAATCTCTTCGGCTCCTTGCAGATGACGAAGGCGGCGCTTCCTTTCCTCCGCCAACGCGGCGGGGGCTCGGTCGTCAACGTGGCGTCGATGGTGACCCGCCAGCCGCAGCCGGCGCAGGGCGGGTACGCGATCTCCAAGGGCGCGCTCCTCACCGCGACCCGGGTGCTGGCCTACGAGCTCGGTCCCTCGAACATCCGCGTCAACGCGGTCGTCCCGGGGTGGATGGCCGGCCCGTCGGTGGACATGTACATCGAGATGACGTCGAGCGGCCGTGGCGTGCCGCCCCAGGAGGTCATCGACGAGCTCAACGCCCGGGTGCCGCTGGGGCGGATCCCGCGCGACGCGGATGTCGCCGGCGCCATCGTCTATCTGGCGTCCGACCTGTCGTCGGCCATGACCGGCCAGGCGCTCGACACCAACGGCGGAGAGATCTTCGCCTGACTCCTTGCACTGGTAAGGGAGGTCGGAGGCGTATACGCGACGAAGACGGCACGCCGTTTGCGACCGCATACGCGTTGCTCCTTCTATTTCGGCCGCTTCCAGGAATGAGACGGGTCATTTGTATAAGGCCGAGCCCGTATACAGGTGGAGGAGGCGCCAGGTGGCTCGCATATACAGAGAGAACACGCCTTCCCTCTGTGCGTTTGGTGAACGGGGATCGGCGCCGAGCCGGTGAGCGACTTCTACTTCCCCTCGCCCCCGCTGGCCGTGCATGAGCGTGGGTCCCACGCCGCCAGCGGCGAGACCGTCGAAGTCGGCGGCTGAAAAGCGCCGTTCGACGACGACGAGGAAGAAGTCCCCGTGGCCGCGGTCGTCGGGGTCCCCACGCCCGTCCCCGTGCTCCCGGTCGAGGATGCGGTGGTCGTCGAGACCGGCGGCGCGTTGACCGTGAAGTCGGTCCCGGTGACCACCGTGACCTGGGACCCGGGCTTCACCTGCGAGGGGTCGTCCGCCAGGATCACGGCGCCCGTCATCGAGTTCGCGACGGCCTGGGCCGCCGCCAGATTCTTCGCGGACTTGGACGAGTAGTAGACGACCGTCTCGGCTTCCCGGCCGACCGGGGTCGTGTCGCCGATCGTCCCGATGGTGAAACCGAGCGCCTTGAGGCTCTGTGCGGTGTCGGTGGCCTGGTTCGAGGCGCCCGACCCGTTCATCACCGCCACCGTCACCGAGGAGGGAGCCGGCAACGCGCCACCCGAATACGTGTCGGCGTCCGCCTTCAGGCCGAGGAACTGGTCGACGGCAGCGTGGTCCTGCGGCTCGGACGGGAACTCGATGTCCCCGTAGCTGCCGCCCTGGTACACGTAGTTGCCGAACTGGTCGACCTGCACCGGAAGGGTCAACTGGGGCGACTTGTTGATGTTGACGCCGTGGTACGTCAGCACGAGGTTGATCATGTCGGTCGCCGAGAAGTGCGGTGTCGGCGGTCAGCTCACCGACGACGCCGGAGACGAGTTGCTGGTCGGTGATCGGGTTGCTGAGGCCCTTGGCCTTGACGGCCGTCGCCAGCACGCGCAGGAACTCGTGGTCCCGGCGGATGCGCGCCAGGTCGCTCTGTGATTCCTGCGGCCAGTAGTTCGGGTTGGTTGTCGTCACCCCCGGCGGCTTGTACTGGAGGTGCCGCGCCCGGACCACCTGGAGCGCCTGCGTGCCGTTCAGCGAGATGCAACCGGTCGTCTGGATGTTCAGCCCCGAGTACGAGTCGAACACCGGCTCGGGGAAGTACATCTTGATGCCGCCCAGCGCCTGCACCACGTTGATGAAGCTGTCGAAGTTGAGCTCGACGAAGTGTTGGATGGGGATCCCGAAGTCCTCTTCGATGGCGTTGATGAGTTGATCGGGCCCTTGATACAGCGCCGCATCGATCTTGTTGGCCCCGTCCGACCGCGCGTTGGGGATGAAGAGGTCACGCGGGATCGACAGGATCGACACCGTGTGGTTGGTCGGGTTCAGGTGCAGGATCATGACGACGTCGCTGTTGACGCCGGTCACGCCCTGCGAGCACAGGCCGTAGGCCGGGTTTTGCACCTTGAGCGCGCAACGCGACGTCGACCCGATCATCAAGATGTTCTCGGTGCCCGCGTCCGCGCCCTTCGCCGGTGACGAGGTCAGGTTGTGCAGGTCGATCCGGTGGATCTCGTGGTTGAGGTACCAGCCGTAGCCGGCGGCCGCGCCGGCGAGGAGCACGAGCACCAAGAAGACCGAGCCGACCACGTAGCCCACCTTGCGCCGGGTCGAACGCTTCTTCTTCGGTGCGGCATGGGCGGGGCCGCTTGACTCACCGCGTGCCCCCTTCCGTCCACGTCCACGTCCGCCGCCGTCACCGTCGCCACCACCGCCACCAGTACCGACGGTGCCGTGCGCCTCGTCGATCTGCAGACCGAGCTCGTGGAGCCCCCGTTCCACCGGGTTGTTGGCGGGGTCGGCCGCGTCACCGTGCAGCGCCGCCAACGTCGGCGAATCGTCCGGGCCGGGGCTCGGCGGAATCGGGTCCGGGCCCGCGGGTCGTGCGGAAGGCCCCGCAGCCGGCACGGGCGCCTCGGGCTCGTCCGGCGTCGCCGCCTCAGGTCCGGCGACTGCGCCCTCGGACTCGTCGATCTGACGCCCGAGGTCGTGCAGGCCCTGGTGGACAGGATCGTTTTCTGGGTTCGGGGGGCTCATGGTCCTGTGTTCAAGATGACGTGCGACCTCTGGCCATTGCTGCTGGTCGACGCCTGTGCCCCCGAAACGGCTCCGGCGAGGCGGCCGGAACGGAGCGCCAGCCTAGCGAGGACCCCGCAAAGGTGGCAGTCGGGGCGAACGCCCTGGCAGGTCCTCCTCTACCGCCGTTGCGCCGCCAACTCCGGATCGGCAGGCCGTCACGAGTTCCGCATTTCTGCCTCCGTCCGCCCGCTTCTCCCCTCATCGTCGCGGCGGGGATACGCCCCGCCTCCGCATACTGGAGCGATGGTGACGAGAAGCGCGGGGCTCTTGGTCTCCCGGGTGTCCGACGACGGTGTCGTCGAGGTGCTGCTCGTGCACCCGGGTGGGCCGTTCTGGGCCAGAAAGGACGACGGGGTGTGGTCGATCCCCAAGGGTGAGTGGACGGACGATGAGGACGCCCTCACCGCGGCGTATCGAGAGTTCCGCGAAGAGGTCGGGCTCGATCCTCCGGTGGGCGAACCAACCACGCTCGGTGAGCTCCGACAGCCCAGCGGCAAGAGGGTCAGCGCATGGAGTCTGCAGGGCGACCTCGATGTGACCCACGCCGTCAGCAACACCTTCGAGCTCGAATGGCCGAAGGGCTCGGGCAACCGGCGCGAGTTCCCCGAGGTCGATCGCGTGGAATGGATGTCGGTGGCGCGCGCCCGGAGCAAGCTGCTCAAGGGTCAGGTGCCGTTTCTCGACCAGTTGATGCACGACCTCGCGACGACGGGCGCCGTCAACGAAGGCTGAAAGAGAAGGCCGGCCCACCTCCCAGGGCGTCGCGTCGCGCCTTCAATTGAGAAGAATTCCTACCGAGGACTTCGAGTCGGGCTGCCCGGATTTGAACCGGGGACCTCTGCGTCCCGAATGCAACCAGAAAGCCCAGTCAAAGCAGCAAGAACAGCGAACTACTGCTCAGAGTAAATGCTCGCTGCCCGTTGGTGCCCCTTACAACACCCCCGAGACCGCCCCCTCGCGCACGGATCGTGCACGCCGCTGACCTGGTCGTTCGATATCTCCGGCGGTCGGAGGCTCGGCCGGGGAGTAGCAAGCGCCAACTGACGTGCGAGACAGCTAAATGGTGTGGGTTGCGGGCTCGAGCCCCAGAAGCACCCGGCCGGCTGTCTTCCACTGGTTCATGCTCAAGATGATGTGCTGGGTGCCGGCCATCAGGTCGCGCACGCATCGTTGGAGCGGGTTGCTGTCGAAGAGCGCACCTCCGCCGGCCATGCCGAACACCAACTCGGCACTGGCCCGAGCGGCTCGAGCCGCGTTGAGCGTGGCCAGCACTGTCGTGGCGCGCTGGGAGAGCGTGACTTCGCGACCGGCGCACACGGTCGCCCACGAGTCGCCGAAGGACTCCAAGACGAAGGCTCGCGCCGATCGGACAGCGGCCTCGGCCCGCGCCAGCTCCACCTGAACGGCGGGGTCCTCGGCCATGGTGGGGCCGGGTGGCAGGGTACGAGATTTCTTTGTCGCCAAGGCGGCGAACTCGTCGAGCGCGCGGCGGGCGACACCGAGCGGGAACCCTGACATGAAGGCGCCGAGCAAGGTTGGAAACGGGAACCGATACAGCGGTCCGTCGAACTTTGCCGTCTCAAAGAAGGGCATGATGGTTCGCTCACGCGGCACCCTCACGGCTGTCGCCGTCACGTCGTGGCTTCCGGTACCCCGCAACCCCGCCACGTGCCAGGTGTCCACGATCTCTCCCTCACTGGCGGGATAGAACGCAAAACGCCAATCCGGTCTCCCGGGCGGCACCATGCGGGGGGCGTCGCCGTCCATGATGATCACCCCGTTCATGAACCAGTCGGCGTGAGCACATCCGCTGTTGAACGTCCAGCTGCCGTCGATGATCAGATCACCACCGTCAGGTTGGGCGCGGCCGGTAGGGGCAAACCCACCGGCGGTGACGAAGTCGGGACGTTGGGCGACCATCTCTGCGGCCACCGGCGGCTCGAGCCACGCCATGAATGAGTTCGTGTTGCCGATGAAGGTCGTCCAACCCGCTGAGCCGTCGGCGCGCGACACCTCCTCGATTGTCTCGATGATCGTGAGTGGGTCGCATTCGTAGCCGCCGAGCGTCGACGGCAATCCGAGGCGGAAGAACCCAGCGGCCCGGACCTTGTCGACCAGGTCCGTCGGCATGGTCCGTTGGTGCTCGCCCTCGGCGGCTCGTTCGCTGAGCTCGGGGGCCAACCGTCGAGCCGTCTCCACGAAACCACACCCGGTCATCAGCGGGGGGGTCGCGGGCCGAGCATCTCTTGGCCCAGTTGTCCGAGTGCAGCGACAATTGCCGTGCCATCGACGGGTTCAACCGCGGGTGGAAGCGTGGGCGCCCCTGCGGGCTTGCCCACGAGGCGGACCAACTCCTCGCCGCCAGCCGGTGCGCAGATCGCACAGAAGCGCACGACATCCGAGGTGACTTCGAAGGCGTGAGGGACTCCTCGTGGCAGGGTCGCCAGTTGCCCGGCGGAAAGCCGCACCGGAGGTGCGTCGCCAACCCAGACAGTCAGTTCGCCCTCCAAGACGAAGAACGACTCATCGTCATGGCCGTGGCGGTGGAGCCCCGAACCGTGGCCACGGGGGGCCCACACCTCGGTCAGCCCGAAGGCCCCGTCGGTGCTTGCCGCGTCCGCTCTCACTACCGCGAGTGCATCGAGGAACCACAAAAGGTCGCCGCTGGTAGCGATCTCTTCCATTGATGCCATGGGTCCACCTCCATATGAGATTCCTTGTACTATAATGAGACTTATGGTCTCACGTCAAGAAGATACTTCGGCCGTTCAGCGCCGAACCCGCAGGGCAATCGTCGATGCCGCAGCCAGGTTTCTGGCCGACGGCGTGGTACCCACCGTGGTGGCAGCCGCGGCGAGAGCAGAGGTATCGCGGGCGACGGCCTACCGATACTTCCCAACGCAACAGGCACTCTTGGTGGAGGCCGAGCTGCAAGCCGTCATTGCGCCCCCCGACGCAGCGAGGGTCCAGACGATCGCCGATCCGGCGGAGCGCCTTGCCGCCCTCGTCGGGACCGTCAACGACTGGGCCTATGAGCATGAGGCTCACTTGAGGCTCCTTCTCCGCATGTCCTTGGATCGCGAAGAGACAGGAGAACCTTCATTCCGCCGCCCAGCGAAGCGGCTCGAGTTCCTCGACGAATGGCTCGACTCCGTTCAGGATCAGTTGGATCCAGAAAACAAGGCAAGGCTGCGAAACGCGCTGGCCCTGCTCTTTGGGATCGATCCGGTAGTGACGTTCACGGACGTCTGCCAGATCCCACGCGCCGAAGCGCAGGAGACACTGATGTGGTCGGCTCGAATGCTGGTCCGCGCCGCGCTGGCCCCTCGAGAGTGATCTGGTCAAGTCAACGTCTCGACTGGCCGCATTCTCAGGCGGGCGGTCGACTGACTGGGGTAAAGCAACAAGAGTCGGGCTGCCCGGATTTGAACCGGGGACCTCTGCGTCCCGAACGCAGCGCGCTAACCAAGCTGCGCCACAGCCCGTCCGCCCCCCGCAGGGAGCGTCTGGAACACTACCCCGGCCTCAAGCGGTCGCTCCCCCGCTGCCGTTGGCCGAGGGATCCGGCCGCCGCCGCCGCCGCCGTCCGATCCGCCGTCCGGGCCGCCTCCGCCCCCGCCGGGTGTCGGTGCCACCCCCGCGAAGGTCGCGACGACCTGGGCCACCCGCCGTTTGTCCATCTCGACGACCTTCAAATCCCAGTCGCCGACGCGCACCGCCTCGCCCTCGTTCGGGATGTGGCCGAAGCGCTCGAAGAGCAGCCCGCCCAGCGTCACGTATTCGCCGTCTGGGATCTCGATCCCGAGTCGCTCGCGCACGTCGTCCACGTTGGTCTGCCCGTCGAGGAGCCACCGGGTGTTGTCCACCCGGACCATGCGTGACTCCTCTTCCTCGTCGAATTCGTCGTGCAGCTCGCCCACCAGCGGTTCGAGCAGGTCCTTGACCGTGAGCAGTCCCGCTACCCCGCCGTACTCGTCGACCACGACCGCGACGGCTCGCCGGTGCTTACGCATGTCGGCCAGGGCTTCGAGCACGCCGAGGGTCTCGGGCACCAAGTGCGCCGGCCGGACCTTGCGGGAGATCTCGAGCGGGCTGGGGTCGGTGGCGTCGCGGTCACGGGGCGATCCCGCGCCGCCGTCGCCACCACCGGCGCCACCGCCACCACCGCGCGACCCTCCGCGGCCCCCGGTCCGGAAGATGTCGTTGACGAAGAGGATGCCGATGAGGTCGTCGAGGTCGTCGTGCACGACCGGGAAGCAGCTGTGTCCGGTGGTGCGTACCGCCTGGGCGACGTCGTCGGCGTGCACCGGGATGGTGAGGTAGGTCACGTCGACCCGCGGGGTCATCACCTCGCGGACGTCCATGTCGCGCAGGTCGGCCAGCGCTTCGAGGATGATGCGTTCCTGCTCGGTGGCGGAAGCCGATGCCCCCAGCTCGTTGGGCGCGCCGCCGCGTCCCGTTCCGTTCCCGTCCTTGTCGTTCCCGCGACGGCGTAACCAGCGCGGCCGTTTCGATGGGGCAGGTTCGGGGGGTTCGCGGCGATGCGACGACACGTTCAGTGCCGATTCAGGGTGTCGGCTCGGGTCCCGCCTGCAGCTGGGGTCCGGCGCCCACCAGCACGGGCACGGGGGTGAACGAATCGTCGGCGAAGGTGCCGTCGTTGAGCAGGGCGGTGACGGCACGTCGCAGCCGGAGCGGGTCGATCGGCTTGACCAGCCAGCCTTCGGCGCCGGATCGCCGGGCCAAGAAGACGTCGGGGCGCCGGTCGAGGAGCATCAGGACGGCGATGTGATCGATCGCGTCGTAGGACTCCTGCAGCCGGAGTTCGAGGCAGACCGCCATCCCACCCATGTTCCCCATCTGCATGTCGACGATGACGAGATCGGGTGATTCCTCGGCCACGAAGGCCACGACCTCGGGCCCCGAAGTGACCGAGCGGACCTCGATGTCGGGCCCGCTGATGACCGCCTCGATCTCCTTGCGGAGGGTGGGCGCGTCGCTCGCGACCAGGATGGTCTGCACCAACCGGAGACTATCGGACGCCCTCCGAGTTCGGTAACCCGGATCAGCCGAAGAGGCAGTCGGCCGTTCGCTCCAGCCCGGCCAGCTCGTGCACGTCGTGTCCGAACAACGGGATCCGCCCGACCGGCGCCGGCGCCACCTGTGCGGTCAGGCCGGCGTAGCCCGTCGCCTCCCGTGCCGCGACCGTGTTCAGCTCGGCCAGGTTCGCCTCCAATGGCTCGAGCCCGGTCACCTTGTCGAGGCCGGACGGCGGCGTGGCTGCCCCCTCCTCGGTCCCGAACGCCGGAGCGATCCGGTTCACGACGAGCGCGGCGACGGCGATGTCGCGCTCCGCCAACTTGCTCGCGAAGAAACCCGCCTCTTCCACGGCGTCGGGTCGGGCCGAGGTCACCAGGACGTAGGCCGTCGCGGGATCGGACAGCAGCTCGTGCACCGCGGTCGCCCGGGTGCGGAAGCCGTCCTCCATCCCCTCGAAGGCCTGGAAGAAGGCCACGGCGTCCTGGACGATCTCGGCCCCCGCCACCTTGCTGATCGTGCGCAACAGCGCCTGGGTGGCCACACCGACGGCGCGCAGCGACATGCGGGTCGGCACGAGGAGCGCCCGGAAGAGGCGGTTCTCCAAGAAGCGCGTCAGTCGTCGGGGCGCATCGAGCAGGTCCAACGCGTTCCGGGTCGGCGGGGTGTCGACCACGACGATGTCGAACTCCTCGGAGTGGACGAGCTCGTAGAGCTTCTCCATCGCCATGTACTCCTGGGTCCCCGAGAGGGCGCCGGCGAGATTCTGGTAGAGCCGGTTCGACAGGATCGACTCCGCCTGCTCCGGTGTGCGGGCGTAGCGCCCGACGAGGTCGTCGAAGGTGCCCTTCGAGTCCAGCATCAGGGCGAAGAGGTGGCCCGGCCAGTCGCCGGCGACCTCGGTCGCGGTGTTCGGGAGCGACTGCACGCCGAGCGCGTCGGCCAGCCGCCGCGCCGGGTCGACGGTGACCACACAGGCCCGGCGCCCCGCGCGGGCCGCCGCCAGGGCGAACGTCGCCGAGACGGTCGTCTTGCCGACGCCGCCCGACCCGCAACACACCACCACCGAGCGGTCCTCGACCAGGGCCGCCAGGGTCGGCTCGGCCGGGACAGACGGCTCGGCCGGGACAGCCGGGACAGCCGGCCCCGAAGCCGGGCTCACGCCGCGCCCTCCGGCACCAACGACCCCACGGCGTCGGCCAGCGCGTCCGCCAGGATCTTGGTCTCGGCCGGCCCGATCCGCGGCGCGTCGATCGACGGGCACCAGCAGGTGCGGCAACGGCAGCTCGCGGCTGAGACGCTCCACCTGTTCGGCCGACACGCTGTGCCGGGCCAGCCGGAACAGCCGGGCCTCCTCCAGGGCGGCCAGGTGTGCCGGCGGGATCTCCAAGGCTCCGAACCCGCCGACCGCCGAACCCGCCGCAGCCACCACCTCGGCCACCGGGCGGTCGAGCCCGACCGGCTCGGGGTCACAGGCGTTCACGATCACCGGCCCGAGCTGGACGCCGGCCTTGTCCTCCAAGGTGTACGCCGACTCGATCGTCTCGGAGACGGGCAGCTCCTCGGGCAGCGCGACCAGCATCACCCGGCACCGGGCCGGGTCGCTGAGCAGGTCGACCACGTCTTGCGCCTGCGTCCGCAGGGGCCCGCCCCGGGCGGCGTCGACCATGCCCCGGGCCGAGGTGAGGAACGTGATGGCGTGGCCCGTGGCGGGGGCGTCGACCACGATCAGGTCGGCGACCCGGTCACGCTCGAGCTGCTTGATCTTGCCCAGGACCAGGACGTCTCGGATGCCGGGGATGGCGGTGGCGACGACGTCCAGCACGCCCGAGTGCGCCAGCCGCTTGGACACCCGCTTCAACCCGTGGTCCTCGAGATACTCGACCAGCGCGTCGTCGGGGGTCAGCCGCCGGGCCCGCACCGAGCCGCCCAGGGCCTCTTCCTCGTAGCCCAGATCACCCTCCCGGCCGAAGGCCCCGGTGATCCCGGACTTGCCCTCGAGCTCGACGATCAGCACCGATTTCCCGACGTCGGAGGCCATGCGCGCCACCGCCGCGCTCATCGTCGTTTTGCCGACGCCGCCCTTGCCGGCCATGACGAGGACGTGGCTCTGTGCGCAGAAGGTTGCCACGTCCATGCTGGGCCGAGCGTAGTTGCCGGGCTCGCGACGAAGATCGATCGCTCGTCAAAGATCCTGGTCAAGACCCTTGAAAGCGGGAAACCCCGGCGATAGCTTGAACCACAGGGGGGGTTCTGTAGTGCCCTATCGGGGGGTTTCATGCACCAGGGACAAGAAATGTGGCAGTTGAAGGCAGCGTGCAGGGGGCCGCAGGCCGCGGTCTTCTTTCCGCCTTCGCACGCCGAGCGCAAAGAGGAGAAGGCCTCCCGCGAGATCAGGGCGAAAGCGATCTGTGATCAGTGCCGAGTGCGGTCCGACTGCCTCGACTACGCCATCCGGATCCGCGAACCGCACGGGATCTGGGGCGGCCTGAACGAGATCGAGCGCAAGATGGTGCTCGATCGGCGGGCCAGCTGAGCCGACCGCGCGAGCAGAGCCTCGTCGTACCGACCGCCCTTACGACGGGGGCGTGATCTTCAGCACCTGATCCGCGGCCAGCACGCCGCGGCTCTGGCACACGTTGCCCGGCTTCTGGCCGTCGACGGAACAGATGGCCGCGGTGATCTCGTTGGTGGCCGAGATGACCGCTTGCGCCAGCGGGCTGAGCGGCGAGCTCAGGTCGCCGCCGATCTGGTCCTGCGTCAACCCGAGCAGCACGCCCGGCGTGAAGCTCGATGCGTTCAGGACCCACCGGTTACCCACGTCGAGCAGTGGGAACGTCGTGGCGCTCGAGCCGTAGCCCGAGATCGCCGCGCGCTGGCGCGTGTCGGGCACCTGGAGGCTCAGGTACGTCGCCCCCGTCGGGTTCAATGAGCTGTACCGCTCGATCGGCTCGAGGATCACATGCGAGCTCGTGTAGACGGTGTCGTAGAAGGTGAACGTGGACACGTTGGCGAAGGCGGTCGTCGCGCTTGACTGCATCAGGCCGAGCTGGTGGAAGGTGCCGAAGCGTGACAGCGCCAGCACGAGCGGCCAGCGCTCGGCGGCGGCGTAGGGCGCGAACTCGGCACCGTAGAAGAAGACGACCGGTTCGGGTGGCCCGCCGTTCGCCGTGGCCATCCACATGGGTGCGCCTCCGGACCCCGACGTGGCCCGCAGCGGCGTGATCGGGTTGGCCGGCGAGGACACCCCCACCGAGTCGTAGACCGCCGGGGGCACCGTCGCCAACGTGGTGACGAGTGACGAGGGGGCCGGGTTGAACGTCTCGGTGGTCGGCGAGCTGGTGGGGGAGTAGTGGTCCCGCACGAGCACCAACGCCCCGAGCAAGAAGATGGCGACGACGATGAGCCCGAGCGCGAGATAGCGGCGCGGTACGTGGCGCAGCGTTGACCCAGAAGCCGGAGCACCTTCGGGCGCGGCGGCGGGCGCGGGTTCGAAATCGGTGCTGCTCATGGGTTGGGTCAGGTTAGCGAAGGGGTGCCCCCATTCTGGGGGCGCCGCCCCGTACCGCCGGTACCCTCATGGCGTGCCTCCATCGGTTCCTCCCTCCGAAGTCGAGATTCGCCCCGCCGCCACCGTCATGCTGGTGCGCGACGCTGCCTCCCCGACCGGTGGTTCCGGGCTCGAGGTCCTGATGGTGCGGCGCAATCTGCGCTCGGACTTCGTCGGTGGCGCGTACGTGTTCCCCGGGGGGGCGGTGGACCTCCTCGACGGTGGGGCCGAGGCGGAGGCCCTGTGCGCCGGGCGCAGCGACGCCGAGGCGAGCGCGCTGTTGGGCGTCGGCCGTGGCGGCCTGGCCTACTGGGTGGCCGTGGTGCGCGAGACCTTCGAGGAGGCCGGCCTCCTGCTCGCCCAGCGCGACGGTGGGCCGGACCTGCTGGCGGGCGACGCCGCGGAGGAGGCCCGCTTCGTGGCCGAGCGCGCGTCGGTGAACGCCGGCAGCCGCCGCTTCCTCGACCTGTGCCGCGACGAGCGCCTGCGCCTGTCCGTCGGGGACATCCACTACTTCGCGCACTGGATCACCCCACGCGGCGCTCCTCGCCGTTACGACACCCGCTTCTTCGTGGCGGCCGCCCCACCCGGCCAGATCGCCGCGCACGATGCCGGCGAGACCATCGCCGAAGTCTGGATCTCTCCGCACGACGCGCTGGCGCGCCACCGGTCCGGTGAGATCGAGATCATCTTCCCCACCATCCGCAACCTGCAGGCGATCGGCCGCTTCAGCACCAGCGCCCAGCTGCTCGACGCGGCGGCGGAGGCGTCGAGCTCCGTGCCGGCCATCGAGCCGCGCGTCGTGCCCGACGGCAACGGCATGCGCATCGTGCTCCCCGGTGACCCGGCCTACGAGCGCGCGCCGGTCCCCGATCCTGGCGCCGACGGTGCCCTCGGGGACTTCAACGCCGCGGTGCGCGCCGTGTCCATGCAGGCGAACGAGGAGGGGCCGGACGCCGCGCCGGGCCCGCGACCAGCCGGCTGATGATTCCGGCGGTGCCCGACTTCGGCGTCGGCCCCGCTCCCGAGCCGGGCCGCGTGGACGAGGTGGCGCCGGGCGTGCGCCGGCTCACCGCTCCCAATCCGGGCCTGATGACGGGTCCGGGAACGAACACCTATCTCGTCGGCGACGTCGAGCCCGTCGTCGTTGACCCGGGTCCCGACGATGCGGCGCACACGGCGGCCATCGTCGCGGCAGCCGAGCCGCTCGGGCCGATCCGCACCATCGTGGTGACGCACACCCACGTCGACCACGCTCCCGGCGCCGCCGCGCTCGCGGCCGCCACCGGCGCCCGCGTCGTCGGCTTCGGCCCGGCCGAGGCGTTCGAGCCCGACGAGTGCGTGGGCGAGGGCTGGTCGCTCACCAGTCCCCTCACCCCCCGTGCCGCCGGCTCGCCGTCACGCCTCACGCTGCGTGCGCTCCATACCCCCGGCCACGCGTCCGACCACCTGTGTTGGCTGGTCGAAGAGCACGCGCTGTTGTGCACGGGCGACCACGTGATGCACGGCTCGACCGTCGTCATCCGCCCGCCCGACGGCGACCTGCACCAGTACCTCGCCAGCCTGGCCCGCGTCCGCGACGAGGTGCCGCCGATCCGCTCCCTCGCTCCCGGACACGGTCGCCTGATGGACCACGTCCCCGACGTCATCAACGCGCTGATCGCGCATCGTCTCGGTCGGCACGAGCGCGTGGCCGAGACGCTGGAGCGACGCGGGGAGGGCTCGGTCGACGAGCTCTTGGACGAGGTCTACGGCGACGTGACGGAGCGACAACTCCCGGTGGCACGGTTCTCGCTGTGGGCCCACCTGCGCGCCCTCGCCCAGGAGGGCCGGGCCACGCTCGTCGGTTCCGGTGAAGCCGGCACGCAGGACGACACCGTCGAGAGCCGCTGGGTCGCCTGAGTCCGGGTGAGCGACGGCGGCGTCCGCTCAGCCCGCTTCGGCCTCTCCTTGTGCGACGGCCGCTTCGACGTGCTCGAGCATCCGGGCGGTGCAGCCTTGGGCCTCGATCAACGGCGCCACCTCCTCGGCAATGACCCGCGCCATTTCGGCAAAGACCGTGGCGAGCTCGCTGCCGTCTTGGGAGGCCACCGGATTCCCGGCGTCGCCACTCGGTGCGAACTCCGGGTGCAAGGGGATGGAGCCGACCAGCGGCACGCCGAGCCCGTGGGCCAGGCGCGCGCCGCCCCCCGATCCGAACAGCGCGTAGGTCGTGCCGTGCTCGCACGTGAAGTCGCTCATGTTCTCGATCACCCCGGCCACGCGCAGGTAGCCCCGACGAGCCATGTCCGCCGCCCGGGCAGCCACCTTCTGCGCCGCCACCGGTGGTGTGGTGACCACGAGCAGCTCGGTGCGCGGCAGCAGGCGGGCCAGACCCATCTGGATGTCACCGGTCCCCGGGGGCAGGTCGATGAGCAGATAGTCGAGGTCACCCCAGTGCGCGTCCTGCAGGAACTGCTGGACCGCCCGGTTGAGCACCAGCCCGCGCCACATGATCGCCTGCTCTTCGTCGGCCAGAAACCCCATCGACAGGACGCGCAAGGTGCCGGATCCCACGCGTCGCTCGAGGGGAACCATCTTCCCCGCCCGCGCCTCGACGTCGCCCTCCATGCCCAAAAGGCGCGGCACGGAGAAGCCCCAGATGTCCGCGTCGAGGACGCCCACGGTCAAACCTCGCGCCGCCAGGGCGACGGCCAGGTTCACCGTGACCGACGACTTGCCGACGCCGCCCTTGCCCGACGCGATGGCGAGCACCCTGGCGTCGGGTGGCACCGCGGTTTCCGGGGCGTCTTCCCGGGCCTTCCAGCGCGCCCGGGCCATGACCGCGGCCCGTTCGTCCGCGTCCATCGCCGCCACCTCGACCCGGACCGACCGCACCCAGTCGAGCGATTCGACGTGTCCCACGACGTCCTTTTCGATCTGGGTGCGCAGCGGGCAGGCCGCAATGGTGAGCGCCACCTTGACCGTGACGTCGCCACCTTCGATTTCCACTCCCCGGACCATCCCGAGATCGACGATGGTGTCCCCGAGCTCCGGGTCGACCACGGCCCGCAGGCGCTCGCGCACCTCGTCGCTCCGTCCGCCCGGGGTCGGTCCCCCTGACGGCACCTCCGGATCTGAGCTTTGGGCCATCGGAGAGGAATTCTACCTGCGTGACGGGGTTTTCCGATCTCTGAGCGCCAGAGTGTTGGCACCCGAGCGGCGCCAGTAACATAAAGGCCATCCCGCGACGCATGGTGCGCCGCGATCGGCCGGCAGTCAGGGTGCCGGGACGACGAGGAGGAACTAGTGACGACCATCTCGACTTCCGTCAACATCGGGAAGAAGCCGGCACCGGTGACCCTCAGCGACACCGCCACCACCAAGGTGGCCGAGCTCCTGGCCCAGGAGGAAGGCGACGAGCTCGCTCTGCGCGTCGCAGTGAAGCCGGGCGGGTGCTCCGGCTACAGCTACGAGATGTTCTTCGACACCGAGGTCATGGCCGATGACGTGGTGTCCGAGTACGGCGCCGTCAGGGTGGTCGTCGACGCGGCCAGCGCCGAACTCCTCACCGGCTCGACGCTCGACTACAGCGATGGCCTCCAGGGCGCTGGTTTCCACATCAGCAACCCCAACGCGACCCGCACATGCGGTTGCGGCTCCTCGTTCAGCTAAGCCGTCGCGCCCTGGCGCACCCGGCCCCCTGAGCAGCACCACGCCTGCACGCGCTTCCGACGCGGGCCTCGCCGCGTCGGCTGAGGGCCGGACGCGCATCTCCTTCGCCCTCAACGGCGACGAAGTCAGTGTCGACGACGGGATCACACTGCTCGACGCGCTGCGCGACGAACTCGGCTGTCGTTCCGTGAAGGACGGCTGCAGTCCGCAGGGACAGTGTGGGTGCTGCACGGTGTGGGTCGACGGTGCACCGCGGGTCGCCTGTGTCACACCGATCCGGCGGGTCGCCGGACGCGACGTCACAACGATCGAGGGGTTGTCGGAAGAACAGCGCGCTCGTTGGTCGGAGGCCTTCGTCGCCCACGGCGCCAGCCAGTGCGGCTTCTGCACGCCCGGGATCGTGATGCGCCTGGCCGCGCTCGAAGGAAGCGGCGCCGGCGGCCGTGGTCGATCCGGACCGCGGTCGACCACCGAGTTGCGCCGCGACGTCGAAGCGGGTTTGCGCGCCCACCTCTGTCGCTGCACCGGGTGGCAGTCGATCGTCGACGCGGCCGCTTCGGCGCTCGAGCCGGCGACGGCCCGGGATGCCGAGAGCTCCGAGCTCGGTGCGGACCGTGACCAACTGCTGGCCGCGTGGCGCGCCCAGCTCGAAGGCCCGACGTTTCAAACTTCGGGGCCCGAGGTCGTTCTCGGCGAGGGCGGCTTCGCTGATGACTCGGCACCTCCCGATGCCCTGGTCCAACTCGGGGCGGACGCTTCCCTCGCGCCGAGCCTCCGCGCCGCTCGGGCGGAGACCGGTCGGGTCCAGGGTCGCAACAGCACGGTGCCGCTGTCGCACCCGGTGTCCCCGCCCGAAGGCGAATGGGCCCTCACGCTCGCGACGACCTGGGTCGAGCCGGCTTACGTCGAGCCCGATGCGAGCTGGTGCCGGCCCGGTGACCAGCCCGCTTCGCCCTTGGCCAACGGCGGCGCCTTCGGCGGGAAGCGCAGGAGCCCGGTCCCCGAACGCGCCCGGGCGTTGGCCGACGCGCAGGGCGAGGCCGTCCGCGTGCTGTGGCGGCGTGAAGACGTGGTGCGGCGCGGTCCCAAGCGCCCGCCCCTAGGCATCGCCCTGCGCCCCGACGGCAGCGGTGTCGTGCGGATCGGGCGGAGCCCGGGCTCGTCGGAGTTGGAGTCCGTCGCCGAGCACGTGCGACGGCTCGCCCCGGGCCTCGTGGTCGAGCTGGTCGATGTGGTGGGGCCGCCGGTGGGGCGCGAGCTACGCGGCGCCGGTTGGGCCGAGGTGCTGGCGTCGCTGCATGCGCTCGACGCATTGACATCTAATCCTGATCAACGGGCCGGGGCGGGGCGAGCCGACGTGACGGTGCCGGGCGCCGGGCGCGCCGTCGCCGAGCTGCGTCAAGGTGAAGGCGAACGTGGCCGTCTGGTCGTGGACGTCTGGGCCGGCGAGGTCCTGTCCGCGGTGACGCTGCGCTCGTATGCGCTCGGCGCAGTGCACCAGGCACTCGGGATGGTCTGGAGCGAAGGCATCGCCGTCGACGAAGCGGGAGAGCCGGTCGATCTCACGATCCGGTCCTTCGGCATTCTCGCTGCTCGCGACATGCCCGAGGTGGTGATCAACTTGTACGAAGACGACGTCTGGCCGGTCAACGGCGCCGACGCCGTCTTCGTGGCCACGCTCGCGGCGGCCTGGATTGCGGAAGGTCTGCCCCCGACGTGGCCGACCCGTCGTGACGTCGTCCGTGCGCCCTTGCGCGACGTGGCACCATCTGGCGGTCGAGAGGAGGAAGCGTGAGTCCTGCCGTTGGTCCGTACTCGCCGGTGCGCCGCGTTGGCGACTGGGTCATCACGTCGGGCCAGGTCGGGCTGGCCGCCGACGGGGAGGGAATGCCGGGCTTGGTGCCCGGCGGCACCATCCCCCAGCTGCGCCAGGCATTGCAGAACGCGGCTGAACTCCTGGCCGTCGAAGGCGCGACGCTCGCCGACGTGGTGAAGACGACCCTCTACCTGGTGGACATGAGCGAGTTCGCCGCCGTGAACGAGGTGTGGGTCGAGTTCTTCACCGACAACCGGCCCACGCGCTCGGCGGTCGGCGTGGCGGCGCTGCCCATCGGCGCACGCGTCGAAGTGGAGGCCTGGGCCTACGCCCCTGTCGTCTGAGGCGACGGTGCGCCGGTCCCGGTGGGGCTTGACCCTGCGTCCATCGCCCCGGTCCCGTTGCGCTGGGCCACGCCCGGATGCCAGGCCACCTGGCCGAAGCGGTAGCCGACCGAGCGCACCGTCTGGATCAGGTGCGCGTGCTCTTCGCCGAGCTTGGCGCGCAGGCGTCGGATGTGGACGTCGACCGTCCGGGCGCCCCCGTAGTACTCGTAACCCCACACCCGGCTGAGCAGCGTCTCGCGGGTGAACACCTTGGCGGGATGTCCGGCCAGGAAGCGCAAGAGCTCGTACTCCATGTAGGTCAGGTCGAGCACCCTTCCCGACACCGCGGCCTGATACGTCTCGAGGTTCAGCATCAGCGGGCCGTACTCGATGATGTCGGGCCGCATGCTCTGCCCGGTGCGCCAGAACAGGTGCTGGAGCCGAGCCACGAGCTCCTCCGGTCGCGCCGGCAGGACGCAGAAGTCGTCGTAGAGATCGTCACGCAGCAGGAGCTCACCGATCTGGTCGGGCCCGATCAGGAGCAGCAGCGGAGCAAGCGGCACCTCGCGCATTCGGAGATGACGGCAGAACGCGACGGCGGCCGTCATGTCGCTCCCCGCCACCACCAGGGCGCCCGAGTAGCCCGGGGCGCGCCCGTCGGGGCCGGGTGCCGCGACCTCGTCGGGTCCCGCGACGCCGTCATGACCCAACCCCGCGCTCTGCAGCGCGAGCGTCACCTCTGCGGGCAGGTCGGCTGGAAAGCAGAGCAGCGGATCCATCGGCGTCAGAGCAGAGGGAGGTAGCGGTCCAGCTCGAACTGGGTGACCTGGCCCTGGTAGGCGTCCCACTCCTCGCGCTTGTTACGGATGAACCATTCGAAGACGTGGTCGCCGAGGGTTTCGGCCAACAGCTCGGAACCCTCCATCTCGTTCACCGCGTCGTGCAGGCTGGCGGGCAACGGCTCAATGCCCTTCTTGGCCAGTTCCTTCGCCGTGAGTGAGAACAGGTTGTCGTCCGCCTCCGGCGGCAGCGGGTACCCCTCGGTGATGCCGCGCATCCCGGCGGCCAGGATCACGGCGAACGTGAGGTAGGGGTTGCACGCGCTGTCGGGTGCTCGATACTCCAGCCGGGTCGACTCCGACTTGCCCATCTTCACCACCGGCACGCGCACGAGCGCCGAGCGGTTGTTGCGCGCCCAGCTGACGTGGACGGGTGCCTCGTAGCCGCCGATCAGCCGCTTGTACGAGTTCACCCATTGGTTGGTGACGGCCGTGATCTCACGGGCGTGGTGGAGGAGGCCGGCGATGAACCGACGGGCGACCTCGGACAACCCGTATTGGTCGCTCTCGTCGGCGAACGCATTGCGCTCGCCCTCCCAGAGCGAGATGTGGGTGTGCATGCCCGATCCCTGCACGCCCTCGAGAGGCTTGGGCATGAAAGAGGCGAAGGCCCCTTGCTGGCGCGCCATCTCCTTGATGACCATGCGCGTCGTCATGACGGTGTCCGCCATGGTCAACGCGTCGGTGTAGCGCAGATCGATCTCGTGTTGGCTCCGTGCGTCCTCGTGCTGAGTGTGCTCGACGGGAATGCCCATCTCCTCGAGCATCAACACCGAGCGCCGGCGCAGGTCGCTCGTCAGGTCGGCGATCGAGAGGTCGAAATAGGAGCCGGTGTCCAGCGCCTCCGGAGCGTGCGACGGGTCGGCGTCGGCAAAGTAGAAGAACTCGACCTCGGGGGACGCAAAGAAGTTGTATCCCGCGTCCCGGGCCCGTTCCAGCGTGCGCCGCAGCGCGTACCTCGGGTCTCCTTCGAAAGACGAGCCGTCCAGGTTGGCGATGTCACAGAACACGCGTGCCACCTGAGCGTCATCGTGGTGCCAGGGCAGCAGCTGAAACGTCTTAGGGTCAGGCCGGGCCAATACGTCGGCCTCTTGGACACGGCTGAACCCGTCGATGGCGGAGCCGTCGAACGTCATTCCCTCGTCGAGGGCGTTTTCAAGCTCAGCCGACGTGATGTTGAAGCCCTTGGGCGTGCCGAGCACGTCCGTGAACCACAACTGGACGAAGCGGATGCCCCGTTCCTCGACCGTTCGCAGCACGTAGTCCCGCTGGCTCTGCACCACGCAAGCTTTGCAGGTGGCGGAACGGCTTCGGAAATCTGCCCTTGACCCCGTAGCGTGGTCCGGCCTTTAGCCTTGCCCCGTGGAGGTTCTCAGCATCGGGCAGCTGGCCGACGCGGCCGGCGTGCACATCGAGACCATCCGCTACTACGAGCGGCGCGGGCTCCTGCCGGAGCCGCCCCGCACGGCAAGCGGGTACCGCCAATACGGCGCGGACGACCTGTGGCGCCTGGAGTTCGTCGGTCGGGCCAAGGCCCTCGGCTTCACTCTCACCGAGGTTGGAGAGCTCCTGGCTGAGGGGGTGCGCGGGGACCCCAGCTCGGTGCGCACCATGGTGCAACACAAGCTCGAAGCGACCGAGGAACGCCAGCGTGAGCTCGCCGAGGTCCGGTCCCGGCTGGAGCGCCTCGTTGACATCTGCGCCGACCCCGAGAGCGACGACTGCGGGGCGCTGCGCGTTACAAGCTGAACGTTCGAGCCAGCTCCTCCACCAGGCGTGCCTTGCTGCGCGCACCCACGATGCGCTGGCGCAGCTCGCCGTCGGAAAACAGCAAGATCGTCGGAACGGCCATCACCTCGAAGCGGGCCGAGAGCTCCCGCTCCTCGTCGGAATTGACCTTGTAGACGCGCAAGGCCTCGCCCCGCTCGGTTCCGATCTCGTCGAGGATCGGCGCCAGCACCTTGCAGGGGGGGCACCACTCGGCCCAGAACTCGACGAGCACGGGCACTTCCGCGCTGCCGATGACTTCGTCGAAGGTGGTGCTGGACAGCTCGGCAACGGTGAGCGACATGGTGAGGTCCTTTCTTTCGGCGTGGTCGTGAGCCGTGCTCGTGACGGTACGGCCCGTACCGTGGTCCGGAGTCAAGGGGACACCGAAACGAGCGCTCTGACCTGCGACAGGCCGCCGGTATCCTGGAACGATGCCGCACCTGCGCCTCGCCGCTGCGCAACTCGACACGGTCGTGGGCGACCTGTCGGGCAACGTCGAACGGATCTTGGGCGCGCTGGCCGAGGCCGAGGCGGCTGGAGCCGACATCTGCGTCGTGCCGGAGCTGGCGATCCCGGGGTATCCACCCGAGGACCTGCTCCTCAAGCCTGGTTTCGTGGCCGACAACGTGGCCGCGCTGGAGAAGGTGGCGGCGGCCACCGGACAATGCGCCGTCGTCGTGGGGTTCGTGGGGGCGGCGCCCGGCGGCTACGGGCTGGCCAACGCGGCGGCCGTCTGCGCCGGCGGCCGGGTGGCGGGCGTCTATCGCAAGCGTTTCCTCCCCAACTACGGCGTGTTCGACGAGCAGCGTTGGTTCCTGCCGAGCACCGAGACCCCTTCGCTCTTCGGCATCGCCGGGGCCTGGGTGGGCGTCTCCATCTGCGAGGACGTGTGGTTCGACGACGGGCCGGTGGCGCACGAGGGGCGGGCCGGGGCCGACGTGGTGGTGAACCTCAACGCCTCTCCGTACAACCGGGGGCGAAGGTCGGAACGCCTGGCCATGTTGCGGGGGCGCGTGGCCGAGGCGAGCTGCGCAATCGCCTACGTCAATCAGGTGGGGGGTCAGGACGAGCTGGTCTTCGACGGCGACTCCTTGATCGTGGCCGCGGACGGCTCGCTCCTGGCGTCGGGCGCCCAGTTCGAGACCGACCTGGTGCTCGTCGACCTTCCGATCGGCCCGCACCGGCCGCACGGCGTCTCCGAGCTGGTGCCGAGGGTGGTGGTGAGCGAACCCCGGCGCGGCGAGCGGGCCGCACTGGTGCCGCCTGCGCCGAGAGCGGCCCTGAGCGACCACGCCGAGGTCTATTCGGCGCTCGTGCTGGGCACCCGTGACTACTTGGCCAAGAACGGGTTCCGCGAGGCCGTCATCGGTCTTTCGGGCGGCATCGACTCGTCCCTCGTCGCCGCGATCGCGGTCGACGCATTGGGGGCCGAACGGGTCCATGGGATCTCGATGCCGTCGCGCTATTCGAGCGAAGGGTCACTGCGGGACGCGGAGTCGCTGTGCGAGCGCCTGGGCATCGACCTCAAGGTCGTCGCCATCGAGGAGGCGCACGTCGCCTTCGCCTCGATGCTGGCGCCACTGCTCGGGCGCGAGCCCTTCGGCCTGACCGACGAGAACCTGCAGTCCCGGCTGCGCGGTGTCCTTTTGATGGCGCTCTCGAACGCCAACGGCTGGATCGTGCTCACGACGGGGAACAAGAGCGAGATGGCGACCGGCTATTCGACGCTGTACGGAGACTCGGCGGGCGGGTTCGCCGTGATCAAGGACGTGCCCAAGACGCTCGTCTACGACCTGTGCCGCTACCGCAACACGCAGGCGGTGCTCGAGGGCCTGCCGGGCCCGATTCCCGACAGCGTCCTCGACAAGCCGCCGTCGGCCGAACTGCGGCCCGACCAGCGCGACGACCAGTCGCTGCCGCCCTATGAGGAGCTCGACCCCGTCCTGCAGGGCTACGTCGAGGGCGACCGCACGGCGGCCGACCTGGTGGCCGAGGGCTTCGACCCGGCCGTGGTCGACCAGGTCGTCCGGCTGGTCGACGGTGCCGAGTACAAGCGGCGCCAGATGCCGCCCGGCGTGCGCATCACGACCAAGGCGTTCGGCAAGGACCGGCGCATGCCGATCACGAACCACTACCGCTCCTCGGCCCTCGAGGAGTCGGGGGGTGGCTGAGCGAGAGGCCGGCGACGGGGTCGCCTGGCGGACGATCGACGAGCTGGCGGGCGTGGTCGGCGCCTACAGCTGGCTCGAACACCGCCTCTTCGAGCTGACGGGCGGGTGGGCGAGCGAGCCGGACCCGTCGGACGCGGGCGAGGCCGAGCTCCGGGTGTGGTGCGCCGCACTGGCGCGCCGGCGGGGCGATCTGGCCGGACGCTGGGCCGAGCGCCTGCCGGTGCGGGCCGGGGTCGACGTCGAGGCGCTGATCACCGCGCCGGAGCGCCCGAAGGGCCTGGGCGACGCCCTCGACGAGCTGGCGGCCACGAAGGGACGTGACGAGGGCGTCGCCGCCCTGGTCGAGACCGTTCTCCCGTGGGTGGATGGGGTCTATGGGGCGCACCTGGCCGCGGCGTCGCCGGTCCGCGAGGCCCCCGTCATGGAGGTGCTGGTGGAAGCCCGCCGGGTCGGATCGGCGCAGATCCGGGGCGGCCAATCCCTATTGCGGCGCCTGCCCGGGAGCGGGAAACCCTCCCGTCACCTGGGGACAATATTCGAACGGTCGTTTACCGACCCGGGTGTTTTCCCTGGTGCACGGCCATCTTGACAGTGCCTTTACACTGTGTGAGCAGCCCAGTTGCGCCAGGAACGGGCGCCCGCTGCGTTTACTGATTGCCCGGCGAAGGACCCCAGCCGAGCCGAAGACACGGGAAGGTTTGGCGACGATCTTGGCCAAGGAACGAATTGAGCGCGACGACGAGGACCTCGTCCGCCTCTACCTGACCGACATCGGTCAGTACCCGCTGCTGACCAAGGACGACGAGGTCCGCCTGGCCCAGGCCATCGAGGCCGGGCGTGCCGCCGAGGCCGACGTGGCCAAGGCGCCCAAGGGCCTGACCACCGGCCAAGAAGCGCGAGCTGCGCCGCTGCGTGCATGGAGGGCGAGCAGGCCCAGCAGACCTTCGTGCAGTCCAACCTGCGGCTGGTCGTGTCGATCGCCAAGAAGTACCAGGCCTCGGGCCTGCCGCTGCTCGACCTGATCCAGGAGGGCAACCTCGGCCTGATGCACGCCGTCGAGAAGTTCGACTGGCGCAAGGGCTTCAAGTTCTCCACCTACGCCACCTGGTGGATCCGCCAGGCCATCACCCGGGGCATCGCCAACACCGGCCGCACCATCCGGCTGCCGGTCCACGCCGGCGACACGCTGACCCGGGTGCAGAAGGCCCAGGCCCGCCTCGAGCTCAAGCTGGGCCGCCCGGCCACCCTGGCCGAGCTCGGCATCGAGGTCGAGATGCCCGAGGACAAGCTGGTCGAGGCGCTGCGCTTCCGCGCCGAGCCGCTGTCGCTGTCCGAGCCGCTGCGCGAGGACGGCGACGCCGAGCTGGGCGACGTGGTCGAGGACCGCTCGGCCGAGTCACCCTTCGAGGTGGCCGCCGCCTCCCTGCTGCCCGACGAGATCGGCCGGCTGCTCGTCGCCGCTCGACGAGCGTGAGCGCGAGATCCTGCGCCTGCGCTTCGGCCTCGACCGGGGCGAGCCCCGGACCCTCGACGAGGTCGGCGAGCACTTCAACCTGACCCGGGAGCGGATCCGCCAGATCGAGGCCCGGGCCATGTCGAAGCTGCGCCACCCCTCCTCGGACACCGGCGCCCGCGACCTGCTGACCGTCTGAACCTCTGAGCCGCCTGAGCCTCTGAGCTGCACCGTCGGTTTCGATTCGCCGCGGCCGGCGGTTCGCGCCGTCGCAGCACCCGCCTAGGATCGCCGGCATGAAGAAGCTCATCATTGTCGCCCTGCTGGTCGCCCTCGGCGTCGTCGCCGCCCGCCGCCTGCGCGAGTCCTAGACCTTCAGGCAGCGCGCCCGGACGCGTGGCGGCCGCGGTGGCCGCGGCGCCAAAGGATGAGCGCGGCGCCCGCGACGGCCAGGCTCGTCGTCACCACCGGTGTCGTGCGGCCGACGCGGTCGCGCAGACGGATCGGCTTGACGAAGTTGCGCATCTCCCAGCCGCGCTCGCGCGCGATCTTGGCGAGGGCCCGGTCCGGGTTGACCGCCACCGGACGCCCGACCGCCTCGAGCATGGGCAGGTCGGTCGCCGAGTCCGAGTAGGCGCTGCTGGCGGCGAGGTCGATCCCCGTGCGCTCGGCCAGCTCGTGCATGGCGGTCGCCTTGCACTCGCCCTGCGCGTAGAAGGCCATCCGGCCGGTGTAGCGACCTTGCTCGTCGACCTCGCCGCGCGAGCAGATGGCGCCGTCGACACCGAGCAGGTCGGCGAGCGGCAGCACGATCTCCTCGGGTGACGCCGAGACGAGATAGACGCGGTGCCCGGCGGCGCGGTGCAGCTCCATCAGCTCGAGGGCCTCGGCGTACATGATCGGCTCGATGGTCTGCAGCATGGTCTCGCGCACGATCTGGCGGACCTGGGCACGGTCCCAACCCTTGGTCACTGCGAGCATCGACTCGCGCACCCGGACCAGCCGGTCCTCGTCGGCCCCGAAGTAGAGGTAGATGAGCTGCGAGATGGCGGCCCGCGCGACCAGCCGGCGGTTGATGAGGCCGCCCTTGAGGAAAGGCCGTCCGAACGCGGCGATGGAGGCGCGGTCGATCACCGTCTTGTCGAGATCGAAGAACGCGGCTTCCATACCACCAATGGTACGGGTGACGGGCTCTCAACCTTGAGCAATGGTGACAAAAGGAGGATCAGGTCGCGAACGCTGCGGTGCGCAGTGCAGGGACCACGCACGATTGCGACCCGGGGTTGCGGTCCGGTTGCCCGTGCCCACACCGTGGGTGCGCCGGACTCGAGGTGGACGCTGGGCTACGGCCCCTGTTCGGCGATGAACAGCGCGTGGACCGCATCCTCGGCCTCCGCGGTCACCAAGACGAGCACCTCGTCGCCCGACTGCAGCGTCGTGTCACCGCGCGGCACGATGAGCCGGTCGGCCCGGACCACGGCGACGACGACGGCGTCGCGCGGGAAGGCCAAGTCGGCGATCGCGGTGTCGTTGGCGGGGGAGTCCTCGGCCAACGTGATCTCGACGAGGTGGGCGGCGCCTCCTTGGAACTGGAGGAGGCGGACCAACGAGCCCACCGACACCGCCTCTTCGACCAGCGCGGTCAGGAGCTGCGGGGTGGAGACCGAGACGTCGACGCCCCAGCTCTCGTTGAAGAGCCACTGGTTCTTCGGGTGGTTGACCCGGGACACCACCCGGGGTACGGCGAATTCCTGCTTGGCCAACAGCGAGATCACCAGGTTGTCCTCGTCGTCACCCGTTGCCGCGACGACGACGTCGACCGTGGCGAGCCCGGCCGCATCGAGCGACGGCGACCTCGCACGCGTCGGCGGCGACCCAGGTGACGTCGATGGTCGGGCGCAGCCGCTCGACGAGGTCGGGGTCCTTCTCGATCACGAGCACGTCGTGCCCGTTCTTGTGCAGGTCGGACGCGATGGCGGTGCCGACGCTGCCGGCGCCGGCGATGGCGACCTTCACGAACCCATGGCCCGGCCGGCCAGGCGGGCCAACGCGTCGTCGAGCTCGCGCAGCGCGTCGTCGAGGACGGCCAGGTGCAGCACGTCGCCCTCCTGGCCGACGAGCTCGCGCGCATCGAGGCGCGGTTCGCCGGCACGGGTGACGGCGACCACGGTCAGGCGCCCGGGCTGTTCGAGCTCGCTCAGGCGGCGGCCGGCCCACGACTCGGGGAGCGACCGGTCGACCAGGGTGAGGCGACCGGTGGCGTCCGACCACTCGCGCACGTCCTCACCGGGGAGCAGCCGGCGGCGCACCTGGTCGATGGTCCACGTCACGGTCGCGACGGTCGGGATGCCGAGGCGCTGATAGATCTCGGCGCGCCGGGGGTCGTAGATGCGGGCGACGACGTTGGGGATCTTGTAGGTCTCCCGGGCGATGCGCACGGTCAGGATGTTCGTGTTGTCGCCGCTCGTGACCGCAGCGAGCGCGTCGGCCTCGAGCGCACCCGCCTTCTCCAGGTCGTCGCGGTCGAACCCCGACCCCACGATGCACGGACCGTCCCACTCCTTCAGGCGTCGGAAGGCCCGGGCGTTCTTGTCCATCACGGAGACGGAATGACCCTCCGCGCTCAACGAGATGGCGAGACCCGACCCCACGCGGCCACACCCGACGACGATCACATGCACGACACAGTGCAACACGCCAGGTCGGGTCTTGCAAAAGTGGGCGCGGCGTTCCTGTGCCCGCCAGACGGCGCCGGATCTCGGCTCGGGGCGGCGGCCGAACTCCGGGCATCCGCGCAGCCCATGATTTACTGAGCGGGTGGACGAAACGGCAGCCAAAGATGGCGGCGTGGCGGACCCACCCGGAACGGGCGTGAGCGTCCCCACGACGTCGGTGCCTCCGGACGCCGGTGCACGCATGAAGCCCGCCGCGTCCGCACTGCTGCAACTCGATCTCCCCGAGACGCTCCGCTACCGCATCAAGAACCGCTTGCTCGGACCTCCTATCTCCACCGAGCGCCAGTCGACCGAGCGTCTGGGCAAGCCCACCGCCCTGGCCGTGTTGTCGTCGGACGTCATCTCGTCATCGGCCTACGCCACCGAGCAGATGCTCCTCCCCCTGATCCCGATCATTGGCGTTGCCGCGTTCTCGTTGGTCATCCCCATCAGCCTCGCGGTGATCTTCGTCCTTCTCTTCGTGACCCTCTCGTACCTCGAGGTGGTCAAGGTGTACACCAAGGCCGGAGGGGCCTACGTGGTGGCCCGCGAGAACTTCGGCCTCAACGTCGCCCAGGTGGCCGCCATGTCTTTGCTCATCGACTACACGTTGACGGTGGCGGTGTCGGTGGCGGCCGGCGTGGCCGCGATCACCTCCGTGGTTCCCAGCCTGGTCCCGTACACGACGTGGATCGCCATCGGCCTGGTCATCCTCCTCGCCTACGGGAACCTGCGAGGCATCCGCGAGGCCGGCCGCACGTTCGCCGTCCCCACCTACTTCTTCGTCGCCAACATGGTGCTGCTCATCGCCTGGGGCATCTCCAAGGAGGTCGACGGGGACCCTGCACGCCCATCGGATCACGGGGCATCCCGGCTCGGTACACATCGGGTCGCCGGCCACCGGACTGCTCTACGGAGCCACCGTGTTCGTGCTGCTCAAGGCGTTCGCCTCGGGAGGCTCGGCCCTGACCGGGACGGAGGCCATCTCGAACGGCGTGAGCATCTTTCGCAAGCCGGAGTCGCGCAACGCACGGGTCACCATGGTCTTGATGGCGACGATCCTCGGGTCTCTCGTCCTCGGGGTGTCCGCGCTGGCCTCCATCACGCACCCCGTGCCCTACGTCTCGGGCACCCCCACGGTGATCTCCCAAGTGGCCAAGTACGTCTACGGGACCCAGGGGCTCGGTGGGGTCTTGTACGCCATGCTCCAGATCGGGACGACCCTGATCCTCATCCTGGCGGCCAACACGAGCTTCACCGGGTTCCCCTTCCTCGCCAGCTTCGCGGCCGAGGACTCCTATCTGCCGCGCCAGCTGACCAAGCGCGGGCACCGCCTGGTGTTCTCGACCGGGATCATCGTGCTCACCGTCGTGTCCATCCTCCTGCTCCTCATCACCCGCGCCCGAGTGGACAGCCTGATCCCGCTCTACGCCATCGGCGTGTTCACGGGGTTCACCATGGCCGGGGCGGGGATGGCGAAGTATCACCTGCGTCATCGCGAGGACCACTGGAGACGGCGACTGGCCATCAACGGCACCGCCTCGGTGCTCTCGGCGATCGTGCTTGTGATCATCGCGGTGGCCAAGTTCAGCCAGGGGGCCTGGGTCATCCTGATCATCCTCCCCTTGGGCGTGCTCGTCCTCCTGCGACTGCATCGCCAGTACGCGGACGAGGAGCACCAACTCGAAGAGGGCGCGGCAGAGGCGGCGGCGGCGCGGGTGCTCAACCGGCACGTCGTCATCGTCCTGGTCGACCGCCTGGACATGGCGACGGCACGGGCTCTCCAGTACGCACGGACGCTGAACCCCGACGAGTTGCGTGCGGTGCACTTCACCCTTGACAGCCAGGTGTCGGCCGAGCTCGTCGCCGATTGGAGCCGGCTCGGACTGGCCCGTCTGCCGCTCGACGTCGAGGAATGCGAAGACCGGCGGCTGGGCCGGGCCGTGCTCGAACTGGCGGCCGAGACGGTGGCCGATCAGGAGACCGAGCTGACCATCCTGCTGCCACGACGGGGATTCGCCACCGGCTGGCATCGCCTGCTCCACGACGGCACGGCCGACCGGATCGCCGCTGGGGTCGCGCAACTCCAGCACGTGAGCGCCACCGTCGTGCCCTATCAACTCAGCGGTGGGTGGTTCTCGACACGACGCACCCGTGACCGTGACGACGGGCAGAACGGGAAGGCCGCCACGCCGGCCGGGACCCGTTCCGATCGCTCGGTGGAAAGGGCGACCCGACGGGCCGCCGAACGACAGGCTGCGGACGCCTCCTTCGAGAGGGTGGCGTTTGGGAGCCATACCGCGGAGACCACGCCCATCGGCCAAGTGGAGTGGCGTCGGCGCGTTCGGATCGCCGGCCGGGTCAAGTCGGTGCGGACCCAGCCCCGCGCCGGCACCTCGAACCTCGAGTGCGTCCTGGCTGACGGCACCGGCAAGATCCTCCTGGTGTTCCAGGGTCGTCGCCAGATCGCGGGGATTGAGCCCGGGGCGCGCCTCGTCGTCGAGGGCATGGTCGGCGACTGGTCCCGCCGGCAGGCCATTCTCAATCCCGCGTACGAGCTGGTCCAGGCCAGCTCCGAGACGCATCCGCCCGACTGAGGACGTCGGGGCGACAGATTGAGGAGGGGGCGCCGAAAATTGCCCGTCCGGGCGCCAGTCGCTAACGTGCCCCCGGTCCGGCGTCGGGTGCGACCTCATGGGCGCGCCCTCGGCCTGGGGTGACATCGAATGCAATGGTGCTGAGCGCTGCCGCACCGCACGGAGGAGGGCGCCTTCGTCTCCTCCCCGCCACACGTACTGGAACAGAAAGGGCACACCAGGAATGATCAATCTCCTCGCCGCCGAGGGTGGGTACCAGGCCTTTCACCTGGGCGGGGTAGACAAGACCTGGCTGTACATCTGCCTGGCCGCCGGCCTCGTCGGCATCGCTGCCGGACTGCTGCTCGTCCGCAACGTGTTGGCGGACGATCAGGGCACGGTCAAGATGAGGGAGATCGCCCAGGCGATCCAAGAAGGCGCGGAGGCCTTCTTGGCCCGGCAGTTCCGGGCCATCGTCATGATCATCATCCCGCTGGCCATCCTCATCTTCTTCACGGCCACCAAGGTGGTGCGGCCTGACGGCGGAGTCGCCCTGACCTTCCAGCAGGACGGCCTCTACCGGGTGATCTGCTTCCTGTTCGGGGCCTTCTTCTCCGGCCTCACCGGGTTCATCGGCATGAGCATCGCGGTGCGGGGCAACGTCCGCACCGCCGCCGCGGCTTCCCAGGGCGGTGGCATGGCGGGCGCGCTGCGGGTCGCCTTCCGCACCGGCGCCGTCACCGGCATGCTCTGCGTCGGCCTGGGTCTGCTCGGCGCGACCACCATCGTCCTCATCTTCCAGAACTCGGCGACCGCCGTCCTGATCGGCTTTGCGTTCGGCGCCTCGCTGCTCGCCCTCTTCATGCGTGTCGGCGGCGGCATCTTCACCAAGGCGGCCGACGTCGGCGCCGACCTGGTCGGCAAGGTCGAGGCCGGGATCCCCGAGGACGACCCGCGCAACGCGGCAACGATCGCCGACAACGTGGGCGACAACGTGGGCGACTGCGCCGGCATGGCCGCCGACCTCTTCGAGTCCTACGAGATCACGATCATCGCTGCGCTCATCCTGGGCTACTCGGCCTTCCGGACCATCGGGCACAACCCCACGGCAGCGGTGCTCTTCCCCCTCATCGTCCCGGCCATCGGCATCTTCGCCTCGATCGTCGGTGTCCTCGTGGTCAAGGCGCGCAAGAGCGACACGAACGCGCTGGCCCCCATCAACCGCGGCTTCTGGTCTGGCTGCGCTCTTGACCATCATCGGCGCCTTCCTGGTGGCGCAGTACTACGTGCACGACCTCAAGGTCTTCTACGCCGTGCTGACCGGGGTCATCCTCTCCCTGGTCGCGAGCCAGATCACCGAGCAGTTCACCTCGACCGAGCGCGGCCCGGTCAAGGAGATCGCCGCCTCGGCCCGCACCGGGCCGGCCACGACGGTGCTCGCGGGCATCTCGATCGGCCTCGAGTCGTCGGTCTGGGCCATCATCGCCATCGCGATCGCCATCGGCGTCGCCATCGGGCTCGGTGACGGCAACATCGAGCTGACCTTCTACCTGGTGGCGCTCATCGGCATCGGGTTGCTGGCCACGACCGGCATGGTCGTCTCCGAGGACAGCTTCGGCCCCGTGTCGGACAACGCGGCCGGCATCGCCGAGATGTCGGGCGAGTTCAGCGGCGAGGCCGAGCGGATCATGGTCAGCCTCGACGCCGTCGGCAACACGACCAAGGCCATCACCAAGGGTGTCGCCATCGGGTCGGCCGTGATCGCCGCCGTCGCGCTGTTCGCCTCGTTCATCGAGACCATCGGTCAGCAGATACCGAGCCTGCACGCCACGGGCTCGAAGCTCTTCAGCGTGATCCAGATCAACGTGGCCAACCCGATGACCTTCATCGGGCTCCTGATCGGCGGCTCGATCGCGTTCCTCTTCTCGTCGCTGGCCGATTCGGGCGGTCGGTCGCTCCGCTGGCACCGTTGTGCTCGAGGTGCGACGGCAGTTCCGCGAGCACCCGGGCATCATGGATTACACCGAGAAGCCCGAGTACGGGCGGGTGATCAGCATCTGTACGGCGGCCGCCCAGCGCGAGCTGGCGACGCCGGCGCTGCTGGCCATCCTGGCCCCGGTCATCGTGGGCTTCGGCATCAACTACCTGGCGCTCGGTGCATTCCTCGCCGGCACCATCCTCACCGGCCAGCTCATGGCCAACACGCTGTCGAACTCCGGTGGCGCGTGGGACAACGCGAAGAAGTACATCGAGGACGGCAACGAGGGCGGCAAGGGCTCGGAGGCGCACAAGGCCGCGGTCATCGGCGACACGGTGGGTGACCCGTTCAAGGACACGGCCGGCCCGGCGCTCAACCCCATGATCAAGGTGATGAACCTGGTCTCGCTGCTCATCTTGCCGGCCGTGATCACGCTGCAGCACAACACCGGGCGCGTCTCGCCATCGCCGGGGTGTCCCTCGTGATCCTGCTGGGTGCCCTCGCCTTCTCGAAGCGGTCCACCACCGCTATGGACTCCGACAGCGGAGATTCGACGCCGGCTCCAGCCGCCGTCGCATCGGTCGATTGACCTGGTCAGCGGCCTAGGCGACCATTCGCTTCCCCTGCCGCGGCCCGGCCCTGCCCTTGACAGGCGCCTCCGCCGACCCCCACTCTGATTTGACCATGCCCTCCGAGTCAACGTTGCCGTCAGTGCCCCGCGGGGTGCGCCATGGGTAAGGCACTCGTCATCGTCGAGTCGCCCGCCAAGGCGCGCACCATCGGCGGCATGTTGGGCCCGGACTTCATCGTCGAGTCGTCCATCGGCCACATCCGCGACCTGCCACGCGGCGCCGACGAGGTGCCCGCGGCGTTCAAGGGCGAGTCCTGGGCGCGCCTCGGGGTCGACGTGGACAACGGGTTCAAGCCGCTCTACGTCGTCTCGACGCCGAAGAAGTCGGTGGTGGCGAACCTCAAGCGACTCCTCAAGACGGCCGACGAGCTCTACCTCGCCACCGACGAAGACCGCGAGGGCGAGTCGATCGCGTGGCACCTGTCCGAGGTCCTCAACCCGACGGTGCCGGTCAAGCGCATGGTGTTCCACGAGATCACCCCCGCGGCCATCGCCCGCGCCGTGGAGGAATGGCGCGACCTCGACCGTCGCCTGGTCGACGCACAGGAGGCGCGCCGCATCCTCGACCGGCTCTACGGCTACGAGGTCTCGCCGGTCCTCTGGCGCAAGGTCATGCCGCGGCTCTCCGCGGGACGGGTCCAGAGCGTCGCCACCCGGATGGTCGTCGAACGGGAGCGGGCGCGCATGCGGTTCCGCTCGGCGACGTGGTGGGGCATCGACGGCACGTTCAACCGTGACGCCGGCGCCAACGGTTTCGGCGCGTCCCTCGTCGCGCTCGGCGGGACCGACGATTGCCACCGGCAAGGACTTCGACGAGCAGGGGGAGCAGAGCGCCAAGGGCGAGGTGCGGGTCCTCGGCGAGGGCGAGGCCACCTCGGTCGCCGAGGCCCTCGTCGGGCAGACCTTCACCGTGAAGTCGGTGACGTCGAGGCCGTTCCGCCGCTCGCCCGGCCGCGCCGTTCATGACCTCGACGCTGCAGCAGGAGGCGGGCCGCAAGCTCCGCTTCAGCGCCCAGCGGGCGATGCAGGTCGCCCAGCGGCTCTACGAGCAGGGCTACATCACCTACATGCGCACGGACTCGACGACCCTGTCGGACGAGGCGCTGTCCGCGGCCCGGTCGCAGGCCCGTGAGCGTTACGGCGATGCCTACGTGCCCGATGCGCCGCGGCGCTACGAGCGCAAGGTCAAGAACGCGCAGGAGGCCCACGAGGCGATCCGACCTTCGGGCGAGACCTTCCGCACGCCCGAGCAGGTGGGCCGCCAGCTCTCCGGCGACGAGCTGCGTCTGTACGAGATGATCTGGATGCGGACCGTCGCCTCGCAGATGAACGACGCCACCGGCACCAGCGCCCAGCTGCGCCTGGTGGCGGACGTGCCGAGCGGCGCCGCCACGGGCCAAGAGGCCGAGTTCTCGGCCAGCGGACGGGTGATCTCCTTCAAGGGCTTCCTCGAGGTGTACGAGGAGGGCCGGGACGACGACGAGCCCGACACCGAGAGCGCGGAGGAGCGCGTCCTCCCCGCCCTGGCCGAGGGCGACCGGGTGCAGGGCAGCGCGTTCGAGCCGGGGTCGCACACGACGCAGCCGCCGGCCCGCTACACGGAGGCCTCCCTGGTGAAGGCGATGGAGGAGCTCGGTGTCGGCCGGCCGTCGACGTACGCCAGCGTCATCGCCACCATTCTCGACCGCGGCTACGTGTGGAAGAAGGGCACCGCCCTCGTCCCGAGCTTCACCGCCTTCGCCGTCGTGGGGCTGCTCGAGCGCTACTTCACCAGCCTGGTCGACTACGGCTTCACCGCGTCGATGGAGGACGACCTCGATGACATCGCGGCCGGGACCGAGGAGTCCTTGCCGTGGCTGACTCGGTTCTACTTCGGGTCCAACGCACCGGGCGCCATGCCGAGCGACGGGACGGAGGTGGACACGCTCGGGCTGAAGGCGACGGTGGCGGCGCACCTGGCGGAGATCGACGCCCGCGAGATCAACTCCATCCCGCTGGGCGAGGGCAGCGACGGCGAGCCGATCGTGGCGCGCGTCGGACGCTACGGTCCCTACCTCCAACGCGGCGAGGACCGCGCCTCGATCCCCGACGACACGGCGCCCGACGAGCTGACGATCGAACGGGCCGAGGAGATCCTGGCCGCTCCGTCCAACGACCGGGTGCTCGGCACCCACCCCGAAAGCGGACTGGACGTCCAACTCAAGGCCGGCCGGTTCGGTCCCTACGTGCAGGTCGGCGAGGCGGTCGACGGCGGCGAGAAACCGCGCACGGCGTCGCTGTTCTCCGCCATGGACCCGGCCACGCTCACGTTCGAGGAGGCGCTCGAGCTGTTGCGCATCCCGCGCACGGTGGGCACGGACAGCGAGACCGGTGAAGACGTGGTGGCCCACAACGGCCGCTTCGGCCCGTACCTCAAACGCGGTACCGATACGCGGAGCCTCGCCAGCGAGGAGCAACTCCTCACGGTGACGCTGGAGGAGTCCAAGGCGCTCTTCGCGCAGCCGAAGCAGCGGCGGGGCCGGGCGTCCGCCGCCCCGCTGCGCGAGTTGGGAACCGACCCCGCCACCAACCTGCCGGTGGTGGTGAAGGAGGGCCGGTTCGGCCCCTATGTGACCGACGGCACCACCAACGCCAGCCTGCGCAAGGGTGACGACGTCGAGGAGATCGACATCGGCCGGGCCGCCGAGCTGCTGGCGGACCGGCGGGCGGCCGGGCCCTCGACGCGCAAGAAGAAGGCAGCCAAGAAGGCGGCGCCGGCCAAGAAGAAGGCAGCGGCCAAGAAGGCCGGGGCGAAGAAGGCCGGCGCCAAGAAGGCGGGTGCGGCGAAGAAGGCCGCCGGCGCCACGAAGGCCACGGCCGCCTCCGACGGTGCGGATCCCGCCTCGATGAAGGCCGCGTCGACCGAACCCTTCTGACCGTGCCCGCCGCCCGGGGTCGCCTCATCGCGCTCGAGGGCATCGACGGCTGCGGCAAGTCCACCCAGGCCTCGGCGGTGGCCGCCGCGCTCGGGGCGCAACTGACCCATGAACCCGGGTCCACGCCGCTCGGCACGCTGTTGCGCCAGGTGCTGCTGGCACCCGACGCGCCGCCCCCGACGGTGCGCGCCGAGGCGTTGCTGATGGCGGCGGACCGGGCCGAGCACGTGGCGCAGGTGATCGAGCCCGCGTTGTCGTCGGGCGCGTGGGTGGTGACCGACCGCTATTCGGGCTCGACGCTCGCCTACCAGGGCTACGGCCGAGGCCTCGAGGTCGCGACGCTGGCCGAGCTGGTGGGGTGGGCCACGGGGGGCGTCGAGGCCGACCTCTCGGTCCTGGTCGACGTGCCCGTCGACGTGGCCGCGGCCCGCCTGGCCGCCGGGGCGCGCCGCGGACGCCGGGCGGACCGGATGGAGCGGCTCGGCCCGGACTTCGCGGCCAGGGTGCGCGAGGGGTTCCTGGCCCAGGCGGCCGACGACGCCGCGCACTGGCTGGTCGTCGACGGCACGGGCGATCCGGGCGCGATCACGGCGCATATCGTCGACGCGGTGCGCACGCGCCTGGGAGACGAGCCGGCGGTGGAGCGGTGAGCGACGAGCTGCCGTCCCCTGCCCTCTTCGAGGCGGTGGTCGGCCAGGACGACGCGGTCGCCGAGCTCCGCGCCGCGGCCGCCAACCCGGTGCACGCCTACCTGTTCCGTGGGCCCGAGGGGAACGGCGGACTGGCGGCGGCCTACGGGTTCGCGGCCGCCTTGCTGTGCCCCGACGGCGGGTGCGGCGTCTGCGCCACCTGCCGCGGCGCGCTGGCGGGAACGGATCCCGACCTGCACATCGTCAGGCGGAGCGGGGCATCGCTCAGCAAGGAAACGATGCGCCAGGTCGTCGGGCTGGCCCAGCGCCGGCCGCTCGCCGCCGCCCGCCAGGTCATCGTCGTCGCCGAGATGCACCTGGTGCTCGAGCGGGCTCCCGGTCCTGCTCAAGACGCTCGAGGAGCCGCCCGGCGAGACGGTCTTCATCCTGCTGGCCGACGAGCTCACGCCCGACCTCACGACGATCGCCAGCCGGTGCGCCGAGATCGTGTTCCCTCCCGTGTCCCGTGACGTCGTGGTGGGGTGGCTCGAGACCTCCGGCGTCCCGGCGGACATGGCCGCCGTGGTCGCCGAGAGCAGCGGTGGCAACCTGGCCCGGGCCAAGGTGATGATCGACGACCCCGACGTGGCGGCGCGGGTCGCGCTGTGGGCGTCGGTGCCCGACGAACTGGCGGCGTCGGGAGCCGCCGTGGTCACGCTCACCCGGCGGGTGCTCGAGTCGGCCGACCGGGCCGTGGAGCCGTTGCGCATCGCCCACGGGCGCGAGATCGAGACCCTCACCGAGGCGGCCAAGGAGATGGGCGAGCGCGGGCTGCCGGCGCGCAAGGAGATCACCGAGCAACACCAGCGCGAGGAGCGCCGCTTCCGCGTCGACGCGCTCCGGGCCGGCCTCGGGGTGCTCGCTCGCACCTATCGGACCCGGGTGACGCGTGCCGCGGCGCGGGGCGTCATCCCGCTGCGCGATCAGGATGTGCGGGCGGCCACCGACGCAGTGGGCCTCATCACCGAGGTGGCACAGGCCCTGCCGCGGAACCCCAACGAAGCCCTTTTGCTGCAGTCGCTCTTCACCCGGTTGGCGGCTCTGGCCGCGTAGCGCGACCCGACGCGTGTCGTCCGGCCGAACAAAGGTTCGGGAGAGGGCCTAGCATCACGGTGCACTGGGAGAGGTCGGGAGAAACCGAGATGTCGGGCAGTGGTTCGGAGGCGGTCGCGAATCGCACTGACGCGGCGTCCATGTTGCAGATCCGGGTCCTCGGTCCGCTCGAGATCGCCTGGGACGGCAAGGTGGTCGACCTGGGCGGCGTCAAGGCGAGGGCGCTGATCGCCCGCTTGCTGATCGACCGCGGCCTGATCGTTTCGGTCGACCGGCTGGTCGATTCGATGTGGGGTGACCACGACGGGGAGGGCGCGGAGATCGCGCTGCGTTCCACCATCTCCCGGTTGCGCAAACGCCTGCGGCAAGCGGGGGCGCCCGAAGACCTGATCGTGACGCGCGCCCCGGGCTACGCGCTCGATGTCGCGCCCGAGTGCACGGACGTCTTCGGGTTCGAGCAGATGGTGGCCGAAGGCCGGCGTCTGCTCGGCCGACACCGGCCGAGCGAGTCCCTGCGCGCGCTTAAGGCCGCGCAGGCACTCTGGCGGGGGTCGGCCTACAGCGAAGTGCGGGACGAGCCGTTTGCCCGCGCCGAGGCCCGCCGTCTCGAAGAGTTGCTGCTGGCGGCGATCGAGACGCGGCTCGACGCGGAAGTGACGATGGGCCGTCACGAGTCGCTGATCAGCGAGTTGGAAACGCTGACGAGCGAGCACCCGATGCGCGAGCGCCTGTGGTCGCAGCGCATGTTGGTCCTGTACCGGTCGGGGCGCCAAGCCGAGGCCCTCCGCGTGTTCCAGGATCTGCGCTCCATCCTCGTGACCGAACTCGGGATCGAGCCGGGGCAGGACGTGTCGTGGATGGAGCACGCCATCCTCTCCCACGAGCCCGCACTGTCCTTTCCGGTGCCGGCCGAACCGGCGCCCGGCGCCCCGGCGCCCGAGTTCGGCGCCGACGACCGCAACGCGGGTGCGGACTCGGGGTACCGCGTGCGCATCCCGACCTCCCCCCAGGAGGGTCCGCTCGTCGGGCGCGCACGGGAGTCCGGACTGCTGCGTGACTGGTGGGCGTCGGTCGGTCGGGGTGATGGCGACCTCCTCCTGGTCGACGGCGACCCCGGCATCGGCAAGACGCGGCTCGTCGGCGAGCTGGCCCGGACGGTAGAGGGCCAAGGCGCCCTCGTCCTGTGGGGCCGCTGCGACGAGGACCCGGTGGCGCCGTTCCAGCCGTTCGCCGAGGCGCTGGGGCGGTATTTCCACGCGGAGTCTGCCGACCGGATCTCCCAAATGCCCGACTGGCAGCTGGCCGAGCTCTCCCGGCTCGTCCTCCGTCTGCGCGAATACGCCCCACCGTTCGATCCGGACGGCGGCGACCCGGAGAACAACCGCTTCCGGTTCTTCGAAGCGGTGACCGCCACCTTGAGCGAGCTCTCGTCCAACGGGACCATCCTGCTGGTCGTCGACGATCTGCACTGGGCCGACCAGCCCACCCTGCTGCTCATGCGTCACGTGCTCCGCAACATCGAGCGCGCCAAGCTCGGCGTCGTCGCGATGTTCATCGACACCGAGGTCCCCTCGGACCACCGCCTGCGGCCAGCACTGGCCGATCTGCGGTCGGACGTGTCGGTCGAGACGGTGCACCTGCACGGCCTGAGCGAAGAAGGCGTCGAGCAATTGGTCGCCGGTTGGAAGAGCCCGCCGGTGGATCTCGTGCCCCGCCTCCACAAGCTGACCGACGGGAACCCGCTGTTCCTCGAGGAGATGCTCCGCCAGCTCGCCGAACGCGACACGGGACCGGCCAACGACGGAGGCGAGACTCCGGTACTACCCGACCTCGATCCCCCCGAGGCCATCCGCGAGCTCGTGGCCCGGCACGTGTCGCGGCTGCCCGAGAACGTGATCTACCTCCTGCAGGCGGCGGCGGTCTCGGGACAAGAATGCGAGGCGAGCATCGTCGCAGAAGCCGCCGAGCTGAGCCCGGATCAGCAGCTCGACGCGTTCGACCGGGCCGAGGAGTCGCGGCTGCTGCGGCGAATCGGTGGGCTGGTGCGGGATCGCTACGCGTTCAGCCACGCCCTGGTGCGCGACGCGATCTACGGCGAGCTGTTGCGCGGCCGTAGGGTCCGCTACCACCACAAGATCGCCGTGGCGACCGAGCGGGTGCATGGTGGCGCTCTCGACGCGTACGTCAACGAGCTCGCCCACCACTTCTCCATGGGGGCGGCGTTGGCCGACTCCGACAAGGCGATTCACTACTGCACCGCGGCGGGTGAGCGGGCACTGCGCCTGCTCGCGTTCGAAGAGGCGGTGGGCCATCTCACCCGGGCGCTCGAGGTGGCGGAGGAGTTCGGTGGGGCCGACCCCTCGACCCGCTGTGACACGCTCATCGCCCTGGCGGAAGCGCAGAACCGTGCCGGCGACGCGGCGCAGGCCAACGCCAACTTCGAACGGGCCGCATCGTTGGCCCGTTCGATGGGGGATCCCGAGCGGCTTGCGAGCACCGCCCTGCGCGCCGGCCCCTTGACCTACCTGGGCATCGTGGGCGCCCACCAGGAACAGATCGCGCTGCTCGAGGAGGCCCTGACGGTGTTGCCCGACGTCGACTCGCACCTGCGGGCGCGCGTGACCGCCCAGCTCGGGCTGATCCTCGTCGCCTCCGCCGGCGTGCCGGCACCCGGAGTGCTCGATCGGGCACTCACGTTGAACTCCGATGCGGTGGCCATGGCTCGTCGACTCGGGGATCGCGTCGCGCTGGGCTACGCCTTCCGCGCCCGCATGCACGTGTTGTGGGGCATCGACCCCGCGCCGGAACGACTGGCTCTGGGCATTGAGCTCGGGCAGATCGCCGACGACGTGGGCGACCAATTCCTGGCGCTGCACGGCCACATGTGGCGGGTCCGCGAGCTGCTGGCGCAAGGTGACGTGGACGCGGTCAACGCCGAGGTGGCCCGGTTCGAGGCGCGGGACACGGGCCCGGTCCATCCGCTCGAGTCGTCGTACTCGCTCAACGTCCGGGCCTTGATGGCGCTGGTCGCGGGTGACTTCGAGCAGGCCGAGCGGATGGCCCGCCGCAGCATGGAGGTGGCGCAGGGCCACAACGAGCTCGTGGTCAGCTTCTACGGGGCGCTGATGGCGTGGACCTGGTGGCAGCGCGGCGAGCTCGTGGCCCTCGAGCAGATGTTCCGCGAGGTGATCGAGTACTCGCTGGCCGGCTACCCGATCGTCCGGGCGACGCTGGCGCTGATCCACGCTGAGGCCGGGGAGCACGATCAGGCGATGGCCGACCTCGACGCGCTGGCGGCGTTCGGGTGGGAGGTGGTGGCCAAGGACCAGACCGAGGGCGTCTCGCTTGCGCTGATCGCCGCGGCGTGCGGGGCCCTCGGTAGTCGGGCCCGGGACCACGCGTCGCTCATCTACGAGCAGATGCGTCCGTACGCGGGCACGGCCGTCGTGATCCGGGCACCGGCCGCGGCCTGCGTGGGCCCGGCCGACCAGTATCTCGGTTTGCTCGCTTCGGCCACCGGCGACCTTGCCCTCGCCGAGGTGCATTTCGAGGCGGCGCTCCGCCTGGCGCACCGCATGCATTCGGAGCCCTTCGAGGCTGCCGCCGAGGTGGAGCTGGCCCGGACCCTGCGCCAGCGCGGACGCGAGGGTGAGGAGGAGCGGGTGGCCATCTTGTTGCGCAAGGCCGAGGAGTCCGCGCTGCGCATGGGTCTGCCCCGGCTGGCCAGCAGGGCGGCCGACCCGGGCTGACCCGCCGCTGCCGCGGGTTCAGGAAACGGCCGACCCCTCGCCGCCGTCGCGTTCGGCGATTTCAGCCAGCTTGTCGTCGGCCTCGCGGATGCGGCGGCTCATGCCGACCAACAGCGCGTTGCGAAAACCCGGGACGTCCATCATCGCGTCGAACTCGACGCGGACCCACGATCAGCACGTCGAGGTCCGACGTCGCCGTCACCGTCGCGCTGCGCGGCGCCGCCTCGATCGCCGCCAGCTCCCCGAAGTAACCGCCGGGACCCCATTCATTGACGATCCGTCCGGCCCGGGTGACGACGACGGTGCCCTCGAGAATGATGAACAGCTCGCGCCCGAGGCGTCCCTCGCGCAAGATGACCTCGCCCTCCTGGACGTGCAGACGTTCGGCGATCCGAGCAATCTCGGAGAGCTGGTCCTCAGTGCACGCAGCGAACCACGGCACCGCCGGCCAACCGCGAGGCAACGACGGCCTGCGCACCCCCGTCTTGTGCTGTCATCCCCACCTCCGGTGCGAACGTGGGATCAGGCTAGGCGAAGTCGATCCCTCATCGGAAGCCGAGCCTTCCGGGCCCCGACGGCACGGGACGGCTGGTTTCTGGCTCGTGTCGGCGTGCGGCCACTCCTGCTGACCGGCGGCATCGGCGGCATCGGCAATCTGCGCATCGGCCTCGCGCAGTCGCCGGGCCATGCTCAGGAACAGCGCGTCCCGGAAGCCGGGAATGTTCGCCGTGGCGGCGAACTCGCGGGGCCCGATGATCAACACGTCGACCTCGCTGAGTGCGGTCACGGTTGCGTTGCGCGGCCCCGGGTTCATGGCAGCCAGCTCACCGAAGAAGTTGCCCGGTCCGAGTTGATTGATGCGCCGGCCGCCGCGGGTCACGGCCACGTGCCCGGTGAGGATCAGGAAGAACTCCCGCCCGATCCGCCCCTCGCGGGCCAGCACCTCTCCCTCGCCGACCTGGACCCGTTCGGACACGCGAGCCACCTCTTCGAGTTGCGCTCTCGTGCAGTCGCGGAGCTGGTCGACCGCTTCGAGGCAGTTGACGGTCGCTTCACGTCCGAGCAGGACGGCCATGGCGTTCGATTCCTCTCATTTGGCGGCGGGGTGCGCGTTCCCGGCGCCGCCGAGCCGGTCGACCCACTCTGCGCCGCCGCCCTTGCATCGGCGTTGCATGCTCGTGACACCAGGCCACTCCCAGGTCGACGGGCCGGAGATCCCCACCGTCGACGTCCGGAATCAGGGCGCCGCACACCCTGACCTACACTGACGCACCGCCGCCTGCCTGGGATCGGTGCCCGCACGGGTCCGGAACTGGGCGTGACGGCCGCGGCTGCCTGGGTAGCTCAGTCGGTAGAGCAGCGCACTCGTAATGCGCAGGTCAGGAGTTCGAATCTCCTCTCAGGCTCAAATTTCGGACGCTCCGTGCCCCGTGCTCGGTGGCCCACTCCGTCGATCCGCGCACGGTCGTCCGACCCCCACGGCGTCCGCAATCTGCCTTACTCTCCTGCAATGCCGGTAGGGATGCGGAAGGGTTCGCATGGAGGGCAGGCGACGCGGGCGTCTGGCGTGCGCGCTGTTGGCGGCCGTCGTCCTCGCCGGCTGCAGCCAGGCCGCCGGCCCGAAGTCGAGCACCGGGACCACCGCACCCGATCTCGGGCGTGTCCTCAAACCCTCGGGTGTCCGGACTGCGCAGGTTTACGCTCCGTCGGGCCGCTCCGCCACCAAGGGTCTGATCGACTCGAGTCCGTCGCGGGAAGGCGGCCTGCCCTTGAACATCCTCGAGGGGTTGGAGAGCGACGGGCCGATTTACGACGGAGACTTCGCCGACCCGACCGCGCTGCCGGACAAGAGCACGCTGTACTTCTACGCGTCGAGCAGTCAGGCCTCCAAGTACGACCCCGGCGCCAACGTGCCCGTGATCGCACTGCCGCGCGGGGCACGGCTTCTCGGGTCGCTTCACCGGCGACGCGCTGCCGAAGGTGCCCACCTGGTCGGTGCCGGGGTATCAGTGGGGCCCTGACGTCTGGGCCCGACCAGACGGCACGTACGTCATGTACTACTCCACGCCCGCCACGATCCCGCTGGGATGTCTCGCCAAGCCGCCGGCCAACGGCTGCGTCAAGACCGTCGGTGGTTGGACCAACGCGGAGTGCGTCTCGCGGGCGACCTCGACCAGTCCGACGGGTCCGTTCGTCGACAACTCGACCTCGGCCTTCATCTGCCCCGTCGACGAGGGGGGTGCCATCGACCCGAGCGTGTTCGTCGATTCGCACGGGACGCCGTGGCTCCTGTGGAAGAGCGACGGCGACTGCTGCGACGAGCCGACCTCCATCTACTCACAGCAATTGTCCGCCCGATGGGCTCTCCACGGTCGGGCCGGCCCATCGACTCTTGGGCGCCACGCAGCCGTGGGAGGACGATCTCGTCGAGGCTCCGTCGATGATCCAGGACCACGACCACGTCTGGCTCTTCTATTCGGGCAGCCTCTGGGGGCACAAGACCTACGGGATCGGGATCGCCAGCTGCGCGTCGGTGGTCGGTCCTTGCACCAAGCCGCTCGACCATGCGTGGGTGGCGTCCGACGCCAACGGCGTGGGCGACCAGGGGCCGGGCGGCGAGGAGTTCTACCAGACCGGATCGATCATCTGGATGGTGCACCACGGCCTTGCCCCCGGCCAGACCGGCAACAGCGCCCAGCGCCGTCTCTACGTCGACCTCATCGCCTTCCCGCCCGGGGAGTTGCCGCACCTGGCAGCACGAGAGCCGGCGGCGGCGCTCGCCGCGGCAGTGGTCTATTACGGGGACCCGTCCCTCCCGAAGGACCCACGGGCCGCCTACCTCAAGGTGTTGCACCTGGCGGGGGTGTCGCCGACCGCGAACGACAACGCCCTGGTGGCTGCGGCAACGACGGTCTGTACGGCCCTGGCGAAGAACCCTCACTACGACCAGGTTGTCGCGGCCCTCAAGGCGCGGGGCCTCACGACCTACGAGTCGTACCTCGCCATCATCTTGGCTGCGCCGTACCAGTGCACGTCTCGCATCCCAGAAGCGACGCAATTGATGGTCGACGCCCTGAACCAATTGCCGTCGACGGCCTGACGTCGATCCTCGATCGGCCTCGCCGGCCCTCCCGGTACAACGGTGGGTGTGGGCCCCTCTCCGAGTGCACTGGCCGTCGCCTGGCAGCCGTCGTTATGGGCGGGCGACGGTACCGCGGTCGACGGTTCCTTCCGTGACCTCGAACGAACCCGGCTCGACGCTGACTCCTGGGTCGACCATTGCCCAGCGTGGGTGTCAGGCTCCGACCGGGCCTTCGAGGAGCTGATCCGCCACGTTGCCTGGAGCCAGAGGCGCCGTCGGATGTACGACCGTGAGGTCGACGAACCACGCCTGACGTCCTGGCAGAAAATCGACGAGCAGACCGCGGTGGCGTCGCGGTGGCTCGAGGGCGCCCGTGTGTCGTTGTCCGAGCGCTACGGCGTCCGGTTCGACTCGGTGGGGCTCAATCTCTACCGCGACGGTGCGGACAGCGTCGCGTGGCACCGCGACCGCATACCCCCCGAGATCGCCGATCCCGTCGTGGCCCTCGTGTCCCTCGGTGCGCCACGCACGTTCCTGTTGCGCCCCCACGGTGGCGGGCGGTCGCGGTCGTTCCGGCTGGGTCGAGGCGACCTTCTCGTCACCGGCGGCCAGACGCAACGCCGCTTCGAGCACAGCGTCCCGAAGGTGAAGGTCGCGGGCCCCCGGATGAGCCTGGCGTTCAGACACGGCGTCGGCTGACCGAGGCGCCCGCGGCCGTTCCTCAGGCCGTCAGCGGATGAGCGCGGCCGCGCCGAGCCCGACGGGCGCCAGGAGCCACCCCCATCGCACCGCGGCGACGACGACCTCGGAGCGGTACCCGTAGAGCACGGCGAGCTGGATCGGCTGGAACGACGGCGCGCTCAGCGCGGTGAGCACCGCGACGACAGCGAGCGACGTGGATCCCACCGCCACGGCGACGAGCGTGACGACGAGGAAGTACGCGACGCGCACCACGGTCAACCAGGCCCACCGGCGGATGGCGTGCTCGGAGCGGGGGACCGAGATGTTGTGCGGGTGAATGACCGACCCGGTGAAGAGCGCCGCCCCGGAGAAAGCCAGCAGCGGGCCGGCCAGGATCAGCACGTCCGCCGTCCAACCGGGCGCCGGGCCGACGAGATGCAGCAGCAGGCCCACGACCGAGGCGAGGACGGGCGACTGGTCGACCCACGAGGTGGCCCGGCGTTGACGCAGGGGGGCGTCGCGCCGCATCAGGTGCACGCACACCCCTCCCCACACCGAGGTGATGACGTTGGCCAGCACGGCGATCATCGCCCCGGCCGAGCCGGCGAACGCCGTGGCGGCCGGCACCACCCAGAACCCGCTGTTGGGGCTCACCGCCCAGGCCTCGAGCGCGCCGTCGCCCCGGCTGCGACGACCCCGTGACGCCACGGCGGTTGCGAGCATCAGCCACATCCCGGCGGCGAGGGCCAGCGGGCCGACCAGCTCGCCGGCCGAGGTCAGACGCCACGCCGCGACGAGCGAGAGGGTGGCCGAGGTGACGAGAATCTGCACCCGCAGCACGACGGGCCAGACCCGCTGGATCTCCGACCCGCCCCGCGCCGCACCCCAGCCCAGAAGCCCGCCCACCAGGAAGCAGACCAGGCTGAGCACGCCCAGATACTGCCCTGTCCAGGGGGAGCGCCCGCCCGGCGATGGCCTCTGCCCGACAAGATAGGGTGCCCGGATGCACACTCAAAGGATCCATGAGGTGCTGGCTGAGGCGATTGTCGGGCGTCACCTGCTAACGCACCCGTTTTACCGTCGTTGGGAAGCCGGAACCCTCTCCGAGGGCGAGTTGGCTGCCTACGCGGAGCAGTACCGCCACATTGAGCGCGAGCTCCCTGTGACCCTCTCCGCGATCGCGTCGGCGCTGCCCGAGGGCCGCGCCCGCACGTTGGTCGAGGCGAACCTGTCCGATGAGCTCGGCTCACCCGAGCCACACGTCCAGCTCTTCGAGTCGTTCGCCAAGGCGGCGGGAGCCACGCCGGATGCACCGGCCACCCCCTCGACCGCGGCGTTGCTCGCGCTCGTGCGGACGGCGGCGGCAACGGACCCGGCGGCAGCGCTGGCCATGGTGGCGACGTACGAGATCCAGGCCGCTGACATCGCGGCGTCCAAGTCGGACGGGTTGCGCGACCACTACGGCATGGACGAGCAGGGCACGCGGTTCTGGGACGTGCACCGCACCCAAGAGGTCGACCACGCCGGATGGTCGATGGAAGCGCTCGGAGAGTTGGGTGCCGACCCCGACGTCGTGCAGGCGGCGGCGATCGTCTCGGCCGACTCGTGGTGGCTCTTCCTCAGCGAGCGCGAGGAGCTCGCGCCCGCAGTCGCCTCCTCCTGACGCTGCTCAGCTGAGCTCGAGCGCTCCACAGCGCGCCGCCGCCTCGGCGAAGGCGGCGGACCGCTCCCGATAGTCGCCGAAGCGCCCGAAGCTGGGCGCAGCCGGCGACAGCAGGACGACCCCACCCGTCTTGGCCCACGCGTAGGCGGCGTCCACCGCGGCCTCGAGCCCGTCGGCGTCCACGACCTCGACGCGCCCGTCGCTGGCCGCCCGGACCGCGCGCCCGATGCGCGGGCCGTTGTCGGGCATGGTCACCACGAGCGTCGGCGCCGCCCGCCCGGCCACCGTCCGGGCCAACGGCTCGTAGTCGACGCCGCGGTCGTGGCCGCCCACGAGCAGCGCGACCGGCCGGTCGGCGTAGGCGTCGAGGGCGGCCTGCGCCGGCAGCACGTTGGTCGAGAGCCCGTCGTCGACGAACTCGACGTCGCCGATCCGGCCGAGCGAGCGGAACCGGCTGGGCAGGCCGTCGAAGCCGGCGGCGGCGCGGGCCAACGCGTCCTCGTCCGCCGCGCCGGGGATCTCCAGCGCCACGAGCACGGCCCGGGCGATCGACGCGTTGCGCGCGTTGTGCGGTCCGGCCAGGCCGAGCGCCGACGACCACGCGGCATCCCTCGCCACCTCCGCCGCGTCGACCCACCGCACGTGCGGGCCCAGCGCGCCCGTCTGCGCGCGCAGGCGCTCGTCGGAGCCGTCCGCCACCGCCACCGCGACCCCGGGCTTGGTGCACAGCGAGAGCTTGTCGGCGTAGTAGCGCTCGACCGTGCCGTGCCAGTCCAGGTGGTCGGGCGACAGCGACGTCACGGCGACCACGTGCGGTGCCACGGCGAGGTCGGGCACCTGGAAGCTCGAGGTCTCGATGATCCAGTAGTCGGGGTCGTCGTCCTCGGTCGGGTCCCAGGGCGGCCGTCCGATGTTGCCGCCGGCCCGCGCGTCGTAGCCCAGCCCGTTGAGGAGGTGGACGGCGATCGCCGTCGTGGTGCTCTTGCCCTTCGTGCCGGTGATGCACGCGAGCCGCGACGGATCCGCCTCGGCGACGAACAGGCCCAACCCGCCGCAGACCGAGACCCCGGCGGCCGAGAGCGCCTCGACCTCGGGGCGGTAGCGGCTGATCCCGGGGCTCTTGATGACGACGTCACACCCGAGCAGGGCCGTCAGACCACCGGCCGCGGTGGCCCGCACGTCGAGCCCGTCAACCTCGGGCGCCGCCGGCGCGTCGTCCACCAGCGTGGGCACGATGCCCAGGGCCGCGAGCCGGCGGATGCTGGCGTGCCCTTCGACGCCCAGCCCCCAGACGCCGACCGACGCGTCAGCGAGCGCGGACCAGGAGATCGGTTGGCGCATAGCGCTCCGGGATGTGATGCGGCGCCCGCGGCGCGAGAAGGGTCGCCAGGTCCGATGGCGCCGCCGGCGTGACGCGGGCGACCTCGGCGCGCCAGGACTGGAGGTGCGCGCTGTTGGCGCGGTCCTCCCGCGCGCCGGACAGGAGCACGGCGGCCCGGCACTCCTCGATGTCGCCCACGCACTCGAAGGGTCGGGCGTCGTCACCGAGCCCCAACAGGGCGCGGAAGCTGCCCTCGTTGGCCGGGTTCTCGAGCGGCTCGGCGCCGCCGAAGATCGCCTCGAGCTCGGCGCGCGCCATGAAGGGCGAGAGGATCAGGTCGATGAAGCAGCACTTGTCGCACGTGCCGCACCAGTGATCGAGCCGGCGGGCCGGGTCCTGGTGGAAGGCGCGGTTACAGCTGCGGAAGGCGTGGTGGTACTGGGGCAGCCGGGCGAACCGCGACGCCACCCACAGCTCGGTGCGCGGGCGGAGATACGAGAAGACCGACAGCCCCGGTCCGACCGCGCCGTGCACGAACTCGCCGAACGCCTGCTCGAACTCGTCGCCCTTCGACCACTGGTGGTTGATGGCCAGGCCGTCGACGACGAGCGTCGGCACCGACGCCGACCACTCGTTGGAGAGCACGACGGCGTCGCGCCGGAGCAGCGTCGCCGCGACGACGGCCGCCGCGGTGATGACGGCGGTGACGGGCACGTGCCCGTTCAGGAACCCGAGCTCGTCCGACCGCCGCACCAGGGGGTCGATCTCGCGGGCCACGTGGACGACCGGCAGCCCGGTCACGGCCGCGGCGTCCTCGATTGCCGCGAAGCGGTCACCCGGCGGGTGGACGACGAAGAGCGCGGCGTCGGGGTGCTCGGCGGACAGTGCGTCCACCGTGACGATCGAGTCGATGCCGCCGCCGAAGGGGATGAGCGGCCGCCCCGGCTCGGGGTCGTACGCGCCCACCGCCCTGCCTGCCCCGGGCGCGCCGTCGGGCCCTTCCACCCGCAGGTCGCGCAGGTCCAGCCCGTTGCGGTAGGCGAACTCGGCGAGGCCGCCGACGTAGTAGCGGGTGAGGAAGGCGCGCTCGTCGGGGGTGCTCGGCTGCTCGCCCAGGTCCACCACGGGCGCCGCCACGGTCTTGTAATAGGAGACGCCCGCCAGCAGGAAAAGGATGCGCACGGCCGCTCGGACCGCCGGATCGTCCCAGTCGCCCTCCGGACCGAACGTGTAGCGCTCGGCGAACGCGTGGTCCTGCGTCGAGTACCGGCAGGTGACGACGCCCGATGCGGGGTCGACGCTGACCCCGTCGTAGCGGAACTGGTCGTGGGCTGACATTGCGAGAGGGGAGGGTGCCGCGCCGTTGCGCAGCCGTCCCATGCTACGGCCCAGATCGGGCCGGACCGGGCGGTGCCGGTCCGAACATCACCCGACGAGCCGCGCCATCAGGGCGAACCGACCGCAGGGTCGGGCCGCTCGATCGCTGAAGAACCGCGCATCCGCCGTCGTGACACCGCAATCGCTGATGTGCCCGGCCGGGACACCGCCCAGCCGCAACTGCTGGCTGTTCGCCGCCACCAGGTCGACGAGCCAGTGCCCCGGGCCGTCCGGCCGCGCCACGTCCGAGTCGAGCGCCGCCGGTCCGACGGCCGCCTCGAGGGCCTGCCGCACCTCGTCGGTGACCTGGTAGCGCCCCGGCGCGACGGCCGGCCCGATCCAGGCGCGGATGTCCGCACGCGCCGCGCCCCGCTCGACCATGGCCTCCAGCGCGGCGCCGACCACCCCGGCCGCCGTCCCGCGCCACCCGGCGTGGACCACGGCCAACACACCCGCCCGCGGCTCGATCAGCGCAAGCGGCACGCAGTCCGCGACCATGATCACCAACGCGACCCCGGGCGTCGTCGTGACGAGGACGTCGGCGTCGGCGACCGCATCCTCCTCCGCCGCCGTGCCGCGGCCGGCTTCCGCGCCGCCCACGACCGCAACGCCGGCGCCGTGCACCTGCCGGGCGAACACGAGTTGGCCGGCCTCCACACCGAACGCACCGGCGGCGAGGCTGCGGTTGGTGGCGACAGCGGCCGGGTCGTCGCCCACGTGCAGGCCGAGGTTGAGCGTGTCGTACGGCGCCGGTGACACGCCGCCGTGCCGCGTCGTCACCGCGACCGCCGCACCCAGATCATCGGCGTCGGCCCAACGCAGGAGGGGGACCTCGGCGTCCTCTGGCACGAGCCCGACCATATCGACCGGCCGGGTCGGTGCCGCCGGAACCGTCCCGGCGGCCGGACTCTGACTCAGGAGGCCTCGCTCTCGTCCCACATGGTGGTCGGGACGAGGGAGAGCAAGGGTTGGCGCGCCCGCCGCCGCGACGCCCGCGCCGGCTCGAGGTCGGCGAAGCCGTACAGCTCGGCGGTGTCGACCGATGTCTCGTGGTCGGTGGACGCGGCCGGGCCGAACGAGGCCGGTTCGTCCACCCCGAGCACCGCAGCGAGCGAGCGTCCTTCGTCGAGGGCGGCGAAGAGGACGCCGAGGGACTCGAGGGAGAAGCCCCGGTCCTGGAGGTCGAGGATGGCGGCGAGCCGCGCCCGGTGAGAGGGTCCGTACAGCCCGGTGCGGCCGCGCAGCTCTGGATGCGCCAACAGCCCGAGCGTCTGCAGCGAGCGAAGACGCCGGGCCGAGGTGCCGGTGGCCGAGGCCAACTCGTCGATGGTGAGCCGGTCGGGATCGCTGGCTGCGGTCGGTCCCACTTGACAAGTATGACACATATCTATGTAACATCAAACACCGTCAATGATCATTGGATCGACAAGCGAGGTGTGGAGAGATGGCGCTGAATCCCGAAGCCGTGGGCACGACGTCAGAACCGGTCGAACGGTCCTGGACCCATAAGGACGCGCTGCTCTACGCCCTGGGTGTCGGAGCGGGCAGTCTCGATCCGACGGGTTTCGAGCTGGACCTGACAACGGAGAACTCGCAGGGCATCGACGCAGCGCGTGCTGCCGACCTTCGCCACGATCGTCGGGCAGGGCGGGGCCGCCATCCGCTCCATCGGCGAATTCGACATGGCGATGCTGGTCCACGGCGAGCAGGGGATCCGCTTGCACGGTGAGATCCCGCCCGAAGGGACCGTCTCGGTGACCTCGAAGGTGGCGGGCATGTACGACAAGGGGTCGGCCGGCTTGGTCGTGCTCGAGGGCGAGGCGCGCCACGCGGAGACGGGCGAGCTCGCCTTCAGCACCCGCACCGCAATGTTCATCCGCGGGGCCGGTGGATTCGGCGGGCCGCGCAACCCCGAGGGCGATGAGGAGAGCGACGCTGGCGGCCGAGCCCCTGCCAACCCGGGAGCCCGACGAGGTGGTGACCTACGCGACGCGCACGGACCAGGCGCTGCTCTACCGGCTGAGCGGCGACCGCAACCCACTGCACTCCGACCCCACCTTCGCCAAGCGAGCCGGCTTCGACCGCCCGATCCTCCACGGGCTCTGCACCTACGGGTTCACCGGGCGCGCGCTGCTGCACTCGGTCTGTGGGTCGGACCCGGCGCGCTTCGGCGCCATGCGGGCGCGCTTCTCCAAGCCGACCATGCCGGGTGACACGCTCACCATCTCGGTCTGGGACATCAGCGACCAGTCCAAGGGGGCGCATCGGTTCCGCACCGAGACCCAGCGCGGCGAGACCGTGATCGACGCGGGGCTCTTCCGGCTGGCCTGAGGAGCGCTCAGGCGCGGCAGTCGGCGCACACGCCGAAGATCTCGACCGTGTGGGTGACGTCGGTGTACCCGAGCTTTGACGCCGTTGACTCGGCCCAGCGCTCCAGGTCCGGCACCTCAACCTCGGAGCCACGGCCGCACTGGCGGCACACGACGTGATGGTGATGCTGGTCGCTGTGACAGCGTCGGTAGACCAGCTCACCGTCGGCCGTCTGCAAGGCATCGAGCTGGCCCTCCTCGGTAAGCAGCGCGAGGTGCCGGTACACCGTGGTCAGGCCAACGGTCTCGCCGGCCGACCGCAGCTCGGCGTGGATGTCCTGCGCGCTGCGGAAGTTGTCCGAGCCGAGGACGACGGTGAGGACCGCTTGGCCCTGGCGCGTCTGGCGGCTGGGTCGAACCGCTTGTTCCGAGCGCTCAGCCATGGGTCAACTCTGCCAGTTCGGGGACGACGCCTCGGTTCCGTCGGGCCGCGGCCAGCGAGGGGCCGAGCACTCGGGCCAGCAGGTAGAAGGCGAAGCTGATGGCCACGATCAGCACGCTCGGTTTGACGCTGGCGAATTGGAAGCTGAGCAAGAGGCCGCCGTCGGCCGCGACGATCGCCATCACGATGGAGAGCACGGTGACGCCGAGCGGGCTCGAGCTCAGCCGCTGCGCCGCCGCCGCGGGCGTGATGGCCAGGCTGAGCACGAGGAGCGTGCCGACGATCTGCGCCGCCAGCGTGACCGTGATCGCCAGCACGAACAGAAACACGATGCCGAGCACGCCCGTGCGGACGCCTCGGGCCAGCGCGACGTCGGGATCGACCGACGCGAACAGCAGTGGCCGCCACATCACGGTCAGGACTACGACGACGGCGACGGCGATGGCACCGAGCAGGATGATCTGGCTCGTGCTGACGCCGAAGATGTTGCCGAAGAGGATGTTCAGCGCCTCACTGGCGTAGCCGTGGTAGTAGCCGAGAAGGAAGACGCCGAGGCCGAGTCCGGCGGCCAGGATCACCCCGATCGTCGAGTCGCGCTCGGACGCGCGCTGGCCGAGCGCTCCGATCAGTCCCGCCACCACGAGCGCGCCGACCAGGGCGCCGGCCAGCGGATTGTCGGCCACGAGCAGCCCGGCGACGGCGCCCGTGAAGGCCAGTTCGCTCGCCCCGTGGACGGCGAAGGCCATGGTGCGGGTGATCACGAACGGGCCGATCAGCCCGCAACTGAACGCAACCAGAAACGCCGCTTCGAGCGAGTGCTGCGCGAAGGGGAACTGGAGATAGAAGCCGATGCCCACGTCGGTCAGTGCCCGTGGTCGTGGTGCGCGTGCGCACCGGGCTCGGTGGGCAACTCGTCTTCGGCGCTGACGACGAGGTAGCGGTCGCGCACCTTCACGACGTCGACCTCGATCCCGTACAGATCGCTCAGGCGCTCGCTCGTGAGGATCTCGGCGGGCGTGCCGATGGCCCAGCGGCCGCGCACGAGGTACAGGATGCGGTCCACGTACGGCAGCACGGGGTTGATCTCGTGCGTCACGAACACCACGGGTGTGCCGGCTTCCCGCCGGCGGTCGTCGATGAGCCGGGTGACGGCGCGCTGGCTGGCCAGGTCGAGTGCGAGGAGCGGCTCGTCACACAGCAACACCTTGGGGTCGCCGAGGAGCGCCTGGGCAATCCGGAGCCGCTGCTGTTCGCCGCCAGACAACAGCCCGACGGGCGCGTCGGCGTACGCGGAGGCGCCGACGGCCTCGAGCGCGGCGTCGACCCGGCGCCGCGCGGCGCGGCGGTGCAGCGGGAGGCCCCAGTGGTGGCCGTCCACCCCGAAACGGACGAGGTCGCGGCCGCGGATCGGCAGGCCGCGGTCGAAGGCCTGTTGTTGCGGGACATACCCGAGATCCGGGTTGCCGCGCGAGGGCGACTTGCCGTTCACGCGGACCACGCCTTCGGCCAGGGGCACGAGGCCGAGCAGCACCTTCAACAGCGTCGTCTTCCCCGTTCCGTTCGGCCCCAGCACGGCGAGGAACTCGCCGTCGGCGACGGTGAGGTCCAGGTCCGACCACAGGGTTCGCTGGCCGAGGCTGACCGTGGCGTGCTCGAGCTCGATGCGCGGACCTGTCATGTGGCTAGGGGCTCCGGCTCTCTTGCAGGGCGTGGAGGAGGTTGGTCAACTGCGCCTTCTGCCATTGCTGATAGGTGTGTGCGGTGGTCGGCATGGTCTCGGAAACCCCGACCACCGGGATGCCGTGTTGCTTGGCCAAGGTGCGCATCTGCGTGGTGACCGCCGTGACGGTCTGCACGTTGTAGAGGAGCACGTTGATGTCGTGGTTGGTCAGGAGCTGGCGCATGGCCACGGTATCGGCGGCGCCCGGGTCCGTGCCGTCCTCGATCGAGCGGGCGAACCCGGGGGGAGTCTTGACGTCCAGGTCGGCCGCGGCCAGCAGGTAGCCCGGGACGCGCTCGGTGTAGGCCACCGAGACGTTGTGGAAGTGCTGCTTGATCGTGGCCAGCGTCGCATCGAGCGGCTTGAGCGACGCGTCGAACGTGGCGAGGTTCTTGGCGAAGGTGGACGCGTCGTCGGGCGCCGCCTTGGTGAGCGCCGCCGCGATGGCAGCGGCGACCGTTGGGACCCGGGGGAGGTCGTACCAGAGGTGGGGGTTCGGATCGCTGCCCGTCACCTGGAGCACCGACGCCGCGTTCACGACGCGTGGGTGACCGCCGTCTGCGCTGAGCAAGGATCCCATCCAGGTGTCGTAGCCGGCGCCGTTCTCGACGACGACCTTTGCCTCGGCCAACAGCGCGGCGTCGTGCGCATCGGTCTCGAAGAGGTGCGGGTCGGCCGACGGGCTGGTGATGAGGGAGGTGACCCGGACGTCGCGCCCGCCGATCTGGGCGGCGATGTTGCCCCAGAAGTTCTCGGCCGCCACCACGTGCACGGGGGCCGACTGGGCGCTGGCGGCGGTGGGCCAGAGAACGGTGCCCCAGAGCGTCAATGACATGGCGAGAGCGCCGAGGCCGATATGAGCGATGCGGTGCGGTGGCTGCGTCGTATCCATAACCATAACGGTAACCATTTCGGATAAGAGTGGCAAATGGCACGGTGGTCCCTCCTCCCTCACGCGTTCTGCGCAGCGACGTGGTGCGCATTTCGTCGGCGAATGCGCAGTGTTTGGCCATAGTCACGTGGCCGGTGCCCGCCGGGTTCTCCTCGTATGCGGCTTGACGCGGCGCGCCACGTTCGGCGCGGATACGGCGCGACCGGGCGCGTCGCCTTCCGATCCGCGGCCGGATCCAGGGGGCGAGGGTCAGCCCCCGAAGAGCAACGAGTAGTCGGCGCCCCGGCGCAGGTGGTGCCCCCCGTCGACGCCGAGCGTCTCGCCGGTGACGAAGGAGGACTCGGGGCCGATGAGGTAGCGGACGGCCGACGCCACGTCCTCGACGGTGCCGACCCGGCCGAGCGGCATCTGGGCCAGGTAGTCGTCGAGCAGCGGCCCGCCGCCCGTGATGAACGACATCAGCTCGTCGTCGATGATCCCCGGGGCCACCGCGTTGACCCGGATCCCGAGCGGGCCCAACTCCTCGCCGGCCGTCTCGGCCAGGAAGCAGATGCCGGCCTTCGACACCCCGTACGCCCACAGGTGCGGGTGGGGGAAGCGTCCGGCGCCCGAGGACATCAGCACGATGGCGCCGCGCCCGCCCGCGCCGCGTCGACCGCCTGGGTCTGCATGGCCAGCGCCCCCTGCTTCACGCAGATGACCGAGCCCATCAGGTTGAGGTCGATGGTGGCGCGGACCGCGGCGGTGTCCGCGCTGAGGACCGACCCGAGATGCAGGGACCCGCCCGCGCACGCGAAGAGCCCGTCGAGGCGGCCGGTCGCCTCCAGCGTTGCTGCCACCGCGGCCGTCACCTGTTCTTCGATCGTCACGTCGGCGACGACGTAGCGCGCCGTCGCGCCGTCACGCGCGGCCGCAGCGATACGCGCCGTGGCGTCGGCGAGCTTCTGCTCCGTGCGGCCGCAGATGGTCACGTGCGCGCCGTCCGCGGCGAGGCGCTCGGCCGTGGCCAGGCCGATGCCGCTGCCCCCGCCCGTGACGAGAATCGACCAGCCGGCGATGCCCCCCGCTCCGGGTCCGGCCATCAGACGGGGCCGGCTCCCACAGGGGCCGACGGAGTGAACTCGACGGGCATCTCCTCGATCCCCGAGATGAAGTTGGCGGCGCGGCGGGGCAGCGCGGTGCGCTCGACCGACAGGTGCAGGTCGGGCAGGCGGGCCAGCAGGCGCTCGACCATGACGCGCGAGCTCCAGGCGGGCCAGCTGGTTGCCCAGGCAGAAGTGGGCGCCGAAGCCGAAGGCCAGGTGCGGGTTGGGGCTGCGACCGATGTCGAAGCGTCTCGGGGTCGTCGAACACGGCCTCGTCGCGGTTGGCCGAGGGGTAGAGCAGCAGGAGCTCCTGGCCCTCCCGGATCGACGCGCCCTCGAGCTCGACGTCGCGGGTCGCCGTGCGGGCCATGTTCTTTATCGGCGACACCCAGCGCAGCATCTCCTCGACCGCGCCGGCCATGAGGCCGCCCGGGTCGGCCGCCAGCCGGTCGCGCTGGTCGGGGTGCGCCAGCAGCTGCTCGACGCCGCCGCTGATGACGTGGCGGGTGGTCTCGTCGCCGCCGATGAGGATGAGCAGGGTCTCGTGCACGAGCGAGTCGTCATCGAGCGAGTCGCCGTCGATCTCGGCGTGGCACAGGACGCCGACGAGGTCGTCGGTGCGCGTGGCGGCCCGGCGCTCGGCCAGGACCGGGTGGATGTACTGCGTGTACTCCACGAACGCGGTGGCGGCGTTGTCGAGCGCCGCCGGGTCGGGCGAGCCCTGTCCCTTGAGCATGTCGTCGGACCACCGCAACAGGTCGTCGCGGTCGTCGGGCGCGACGCCGAGCATGTCGCCGATCATGATGATCGGCAGCGGCGCCGCGACCTCCTTCACGAAGTCGCAACTGCCGCGCTCGCAGACGCGGTCGATGATGGCGTCGCAGACGAGGCGCAGCTTGTCCTCCATCGCCCGCACCCGCTTGGGCGTGAAGCCCTCGGAGACGAGGCGGCGCCGGCGCACGTGCTCGGGTGCGTCGAAGTCGATCATCATCGGGAGCGGCGGGAACTTGGGTCGGATGCCGCCGGCGTTGGAGAACGACTCGGTGTCGACCGAGGCCTGCTTCACCGCCGCGTAGCTGGCGGCCGCCCACAGGTCGTTGGCCTCGTCGTAGTAGACGGGGGCGTTGGCCCGCATCCAGGCGTAGGCGTCGTAGGGCTCCCGCCCGTAGAACGCGCCGCTCATCAGGTCGATTCCCAGATGCGGCGGCGCCATCGTCACGGCGGAAGACCCTATCCGTGGGTGGATAGGGTGGACCCCATGGCAGATCAGGCGACCTTCACCGAAGTCGCCATGGAGTTCATGCCGAGCCTGTACTCGGCGGCGCTCCGTATGACGCGCAACCGGGCCGACGCCGAGGACCTGGTGCAGGAGACCTACCTCAAGGCGTACCGCTCGTTCGGCTCGTTCCAGGAGGGCACGAACCTCCGGGCCTGGCTGTACCGGATCTTGACCAACACGTACATCAACTCGTACCGGGCCGCCCAGCGCCGCCCCGAGGTGGCCGACGTCGAGGACGTGGAGGACCTCTACCTCTACAAGCGCCTGGCCGGCTCCGGTGGGAGCGAGGCCGGCCGTTCGGCCGAGGACGAGGCCCTCGATCGCTTCACCGACGACGACGTGAAGGCGGCCCTCGAGGCCCTGCCCGAGGCCTTCCGCATGGCCGTCCTCCTCGCGGACGTCGAGGGATTCAGCTACAAGGAGATCTCCGAGATCACCGAGGTCCCGATCGGCACCGTGATGAGCCGGATCCACCGGGGAAGAAGGGCGCTCCAAAAGGCGTTGCACGATGTGGCGGAGGCGCGGGGACTCGTCGGCAGCGTGCCGGGGGGCTCGAGGGAATGAGCGAAGACGTGCAGAAGCCCGAGCAGGAGAGCAAAGACACGAGTCGCGAGGCCGCCGTGGACACGAGTGCCCTCTTCGGCCCGTCGGTCGACTGCGTCGAGGCGGTGCACGAGCTGTACTCGTATCTCGACGGGGAGCTCACCGAGGTCAGGCGCCAGGAGATCAGCATCCATCTCGACTGGTGCGGCCCGTGCGGCGGGGCGGCCCAATTCGAGGCGGAGCTGCGCAAGGTCATCGCCAACCGCTGCAAGGACCGCGTGCCCCAGACCCTGATCGATCGGGTGGCCGCGGCGATCGACGAAGAAAGCCAGCACGACGCCAAGCACTGAGCTCCTTCCCGTCGGCGAGGGCACTTCCCCGCCGGCCGGCCCCGCCATGGTCGATTGGGCCCTGGCGTCACGCGTGGCGGCGGGTGCGCTCATCCTCAAGCCGGCGCCCGCGTCCTACCGCTCCTCGCGGCTGCAGGCACAGTTCGACGAGCTCACGGCGAAGGCCGAGACGCTCGTGACCGAGTCGACCGGCCTGCACTCGGCGCACGGCCGGGCCCGGGCCAAGGTGACGGACCGGCCGGGTTGGGCGGCGGCGAACGTCCGCTCGATCGAGCGGCTGGTCGGTCCCGCACTGAGCGAGCTCGCCGAGAAGCGGGGCGCCAAGATCGGCGGCGCCTCCCTCGCCATCGGCCGGAGCATCTCGGGCATGCAGCTCGGCCTGATGCTGGCCTACATGGCGACGCGCGTCCTCGGGCAGTACGACCTCCTGATCGACGACGAGAGCCCCGACGACCAGGACCTGGTCTCCTACGTCGGTCCGAACATCGTGGCCGTCGAGACCCAGTACGGCTTCGCCCCGAGCCAGTTCCGGCTCTGGCTCGCGCTCCACGAGGTGACGCACCGCCTGCAGTTCACCGCCGTGCCCTGGCTGCGCGACCACTTCGTCGGCCTGGTGTCCGAGCTGCTCGGTCCGCTCTCGGGCGACCCGACCAACTTCGCCGATGTCGTCAAGCGCGTGGCCACCGAGATGCGCTCCGGGCGCAATGCGCCGGGGGACGGGGCCGCGAGCGCCGGTGTCGTCGGCATGCTCGCCACGCCCGAACAGCGGGTGGCGCTCTCGAAGATCTCCGGGATGATGAGCCTGCTCGAGGGGCACGGCGACGTCACGATGAACCGCGCCGGCGCGTCGGAGGTGCCCGGAGCGGCCCACTTCGCGCACGTGCTGCACGAGCGCCGGTCGCAGGCCAAGGGCCTGACCAAGCTGATGTCGAAGCTCCTCGGCCTCGACGCCAAGATGCGCCAGTACGCCGAGGGGGAGCACTTCGTCGAAACGGTGGAGGAGACCGGCGGCGCCCCGCTGATGGCGCGGGTGTGGGAAGGGCCCGAGTGGCTGCCCTCGCTCGAGGAGATCCGCGACCCCGCCCTCTGGGTGGCGCGCGCCGGTGGCTGACAGGGGCGCCGACCCCGTCCTCGACCTCGACTTCGGCCCCAGCACCGGCCCCAGCGCCGACACCGGCCCCAGCGCCGAGCTCGTCGCGGACCTCCTGACCCGCTGCACCTTCCCGCCCCCCGGGACGCCGCTCGCGTGCGCGGTGTCGGGTGGGCCCGACTCGCTCGCGCTGCTCGTGCTGGCCGCCGCCGCGGGCTGCGAGGTCACCGCCATCCACGTCGACCACGGCCTGCGCCCCGGATCGGCGGACGAGGCGGACGTGGTCGCCGGCGCCGCGACCAAGGTCGGCGCGCGCTTCGAGCGCCGCACCGCGGTGGTGCCGCCCGGGTCGAATCTCGAGGCCCGCGCCCGCGCCGCACGCTTCGGCGTGCTGCCCGCCGACGTGGCGACCGGGCACACCATGGATGACCAGGCGGAGACGATCCTGGTGAACCTCTTGCGCGGCGCCGGGGCGGACGGGCTCGCCGGCATGGCGCCGGGCCCACGCCACCCGCTGCTCGCGCTGCGCCGGGCGGAGACCCATCGCCTTTGCCGGGCGGTCGGCTTGGCCCCGGTGTGCGACGAGAGCAACGACGACCCCGCCTTCGTGCGCAACCGCGTCCGCCACGAACTGCTGCCCTTGTGCGCGGAGGTCGCTGGGCGCGACCCGGTGCCGCTGCTGGCGCGCCAGTCCGGCGTGCTGCGCGACGAGGTCGCGCTGTTGGACTCGCTGGCCGCGGCGGCGCTCCCCGACCCGGCCGACGCCCGGCGCGTGGCGGCGACGCCGAGACCGTTGGCCCGCCGCGCCGTGCGCAACTGGCTCCGCAGCGCCACGGACCCCACCGGCAGCACGGAGCACCCACCCTCGCTCGCCGAGGTCGACCGGGTGCTCGCCGTGGCGGCCGGCCAGGGCGTCGGGACCGAGCTCTCGGGCGGCCGGCGGGTGCGCCGCTCACGCGGTCGGCTCAAGGTCGAGGCCCCGGGAGGCTCCGGTAGTGTCACGACGGTGACAGAAGAGGCCGGAGCGGGCGTCCCTGCGTGGGCCGAGCCCGACGTGGGCCCTGTCCTCGTGGGCGCCGACGAGCTCAAGGCCCGGGTGGCCGAGCTGGGGGCGCAGATCACCGAGGACTACGCCGCCGAGCCGCCCCTGCTCGTGGCGGTGCTCAAGGGGGCGATGCTCTTCCTGAGCGACCTGTGCCGGGCGATCGAGCTGCCCGTCGACGTCGACTTCATGGCCGTGTCCTCGTACGGCAGCGCGACCAAGACGTCGGGCGTCGTCCGCATCGTCAAGGACCTCGACTCCGAGCTCGAGGGGCGCCACGTGCTCGTCGTCGAGGACATCATCGACAGCGGCCTGACCCTCAACTATCTCCGCAAATACCTGACCGCCCGCCAGCCCAAGACCCTCGACGTCTGCGCCTTGTTGGTCAAGGAGGGTGAGCAGCGCGTCGAGATCCCGCTGCGCTACGTCGGCTTCACCATCCCGTCCGTCTTCGTCGTGGGCTACGGGCTCGATGTGGGCGAGCGTTACCGCAACCTCCGCGGCGTCCACCGATTCAAGGGGACCGAACAATGAGCACCGACCGATGAGCGTCGACGTCGACCGCGTCAAGAAGGCCGTGACCGAGCTGCTCGAGGCGATCGGCGAGGACACCGGGCGCGACGGCCTCATCGCGACGCCCGACCGGGTCGCCTCCATGTACGAGGAGCTCTTCGCCGGCCTCCATGACGACCCGGCCCGGCACCTCGAGGTCACCTTCGCGGCGGAGCACGACGAGATGGTGATGGTGCGCGACATCCCCTTCGCCTCCCTCTGCGAGCACCACCTGGTGCCGTTTCTCGGGCGGGCCCACGTGGCGTACATCCCGGCCGAGGACGGCCGCATCACCGGCCTCTCCAAGCTGGCGCGCCTCGTCGACGGGTTCGCCCGGCGCCTGCAGGTGCAGGAGCGCATGACGACCGAGATCGCCGACGCCATCCAGAACGTGCTCGTCGCCGCGCGGCGTGTTCGTCGTCATCGAGGCCGAGCACCTGTGCATGTCGATGCGCGGCGTGAAGAAGCCCGGCACGCTCACCGTCACCTCGTCGGTGCGCGGCCTGTTCCGCTCCGACGCGGCGACCCGGGCGGAGGCCATGCAGTTCATCCGGGGCCGCTGACCCCGGTGACCTCGGGCCCGCCGTGACCCCGTCCGTCCCGTGACGCCGGCCCCGCCCGGCCGCCGCCCCCTCGTCATGGGGGTCCTCAACGTCACGCCGGACTCGTTCTCCGACGGCGGGCTCTACGACACCTTCGAGCGCGCCGTCGCCCGCGGGATCGCCATGGCCGAGGAGGGCGCCGACGTGATCGACGTGGGCGGCGAGTCCTCGCGGCCCGGCGCGGCACCGGTGAGCCTCGAGGTCGAGCTGGCCCGGGTCGTCCCCGTCATCGAGGCCCTGGCCGCCGCCCCCGGCGTCACCGCCCGCGGGGTCCGGCTCTCCGTCGACACGGTGAAACCCGACGTCGCCACGGCCGCCGTGGCCGCCGGCGCCACGTTGATCAACGACATCTCCGCCTCGCTCTTCGAGGTGGCCGCCGCCACCGGGGCCGGCTGGGTGGCCATGCACATGCGGGGCCAGCCCCGCACCATGCAGGACGATCCCCGCTACGACGACGTGGTGGCCGAGGTCCGGGCCTTCGTCCTTGACCGAGCCTCCGAGGCCCGCCGGGCCGGCGTCGCCGAGGTCTGGGTCGACCCCGGGATCGGCTTCGGCAAGACCATCGAGCACAACCTCTCCCTGCTGCGCCACCTGGGCGAGCTGGTGGAGGCGGCGGCCGGCGCCGGCCTCGACGGCGTCCTCGTCGGCGCCAGCCGCAAGCGCTTCCTGGGCGTCCTCGCCGCCCCGCAGGGCGCCGGCGAGGCCACCACCCCCGCCCCCCTCGAGGACCGGGTCGCCGGATCGCTGGCCGCGGCCGCCACCGCATTCGTCGCCGGTGCAGGCATGATCCGAGTCCACGATGTGGCGGCGACGGTGCAGTTGGCCCGGCTGTATGGTCCTGCCGCATGAAGGGCAAGTGGGCTGCGGGCATCCCACCCCGCAACTTCACCTGGGTGATCAAGGATCACCTGGCCGTGAGCGAGCGGCCGGGCGGGTTCTCGCTCAACCATCGGCGGGTACGCCGGCAGGAGGAGATCATCTGGCTGCGCGTCCAGGGCTTCGGGCGCGTCATCTCGCTGCTGCCGTCGCCGCACAACCTGGCCGCCTACGACGAGGAGGGCCTGGCCTGGGCCCACTACCCGCTCGAGCGCACGGGGGACCCCCGTCCCACCCTCGCCGCCTGCTTCGCCGACGTCGACGACTCGCTCGCCGCGGGCCTGCGCATCCTGTTGCACCAAGACGAGCTGGGCGACCGGATCATGGGCGTCGTCGCCGGCTACCTGGTGTGGTCGGGGCGCATCGCCAACGTCCCCCAGGCCGTGGCGCTGGTCGAGCACGTCTGCGGCCACGCCATGGGCGCTCCCGGGCGCGAGCTCCTGGGCGAGATGGAAGGCATGCTCGCCCGCGACCGCCGCAGCTGAGCGGGCACCCCGGATGACCGACCGCATCGAGATCCGTGACCTGCGCGTCACCGGCATCCACGGCGTCCTGCCCGAAGAGCGTGAGCGGGCCCAGCCCTTCTCGGTCGACATCATCGCCTGGGTCGACATGACGGCGGCCCAGCAGAGCGACGAGCTGGCCGACACGGTCGACTACGGCGCCCTCGCCGAGGCGGCGGCCGGCGTGGTCGGCGGGCGCTCCTACCGGCTCCTCGAGGCGCTGGCCGGGCGCCTGGCCAGCGCGCTGCTCATCGTCGACGCCCGCCTCGAGGCGGTCGAGGTCACGGTGCGCAAGCTCCGCCCGCCGCTGCCGCTCGACGTCGGTTCGACCGGCGTGCGGGTGCGCCGCGCCCGTTGAGCACCCGGCGCGCCTTCATCGGCCTCGGCTCCAACCTCGGGGATCGCCGCGCCCACCTGCGCGCCGCCGTCGAGGGCCTCCGCAGCGTTGGCGACGTCGTCGCCGTCTCGCCGCTCTACGAGACCGCGCCCGTCGGTGGCCCGCCCGGCCAGGACAACTACCTCAACGTGGTGGTGGAGCTGCGCACGGCCGACACGCCCCGGGCGCTGCTCGAGCGCGGCCAGGCCCTCGAGGCGGCGGCGCAGCGGGTCCGCCGCGAGCGGTGGGGGCCGCGGACCCTCGACGCCGATGTCCTGTGGGTGGAGGGGGAGCACGTCGACGAGGCCGACCTGACCGTGCCGCACCCACGCCTGTGGGAGCGCCGGTTCGTGCTGGCCCCGCTGGCCGATCTGGCCCCTGATCTGGTCACATCGGCCCAGGTCGAGGCCTCTGGTGGCGACGTCGTCCGTATGGGTAGTCTGTAGCCGACGTTTCCGCATCATCTGTAGGCGAACGGCACCCGACTCGGGGCCGGAACGCCGAAGGAGGTCAGATGCACTCGATTCGCATCATCGGTCCAGGTCGGGCCGGCACATCCCTCGCCGCCGCGCTCTCGGCGCGCGGCTGGGAGTTCGCCGGCTTCCTGCGGCGCAGCGACGACCTGTCGGGCGCGGCGCGCGGGGTCGACGTCCTCGTCATCGCCACCCCCGACGACGCCATCGCCGAGGTGGCGGCCGCGGTGGTGCCGGTCGTCACGACGACCGTCGTCCACCTCTCGGGCTCCCTCGGGCTCGACGCGCTGGGCGCCCACCCCCTGCGGGCGGGCGTGCACCCGCTGGTGCCGCTCCCCAACGGCGAGGTCGGCGCCGCCCGGCTGTGCTCGGGCGTGACCTTCGCCGTCGCCGGGGCGCCGGTGGCGCACGAGATCGTCGCCGCGCTGGGCGGGCGCACGGTCGAGGTGGCCGACGACGACCGGGCCGCCTATCACGCCGCGGCGTGCATCGCGGCGAACCACGTCGTGGCGCTGCTCGGCCAGGTCGAGCGCGTCGCCGCCGAGGTCGGCCTCGACCTCGAGTCCTTCTTGCCCCTGACGCGCGCCGCCGTCGACGACGTCGCCGCGCTGGGGGCGCAGGCGGCCCTGACCGGCCCCGCCCGGCGGGGCGACTGGGCCACGCTCAGCCGGCATCTCGATGCGCTGCCCGAGGCCGAGCGTCCCGGCTACCAGGCCGGCGCCGCCCTGGCCACCAAGCTGGCCGGATCCGGTGCCCCCGCTCAGGTTTCCGTCCCGACCATCGTCCCGACCGCCGTCCCCACCGCCGTCCCGACCTCCGTTGGGGCGACGGTCTAGGGCGAGGAGAGCAACGTCGTGACCGTGGACGTGATCGAGACCGCCGCCGGCTGTCGCGCCCGCCTCGATGCGGCCCGCGCCACCGGACGCACGGTCGGCCTCGTGCCGACCATGGGTGCGCTACACGCCGGGCACACCTCGCTCGTGGCGCGGGCGCCGCGGAGTGCGACGTCGTCATCGTGAGCATCTTCGTCAACCCGCTGCAGTTCGGTGACCCCGAGGACATCGCGCGCTACCCGCGCACGCTCGAGCACGACCTGGCCGTGTGCGCCGAGGCGGGCGCCGACATCGTCTTCGTCCCGCACCGTCAGCGAGATGTACCCGTCGTGGCCCGAGCCGCCTTCGACCACGGTCTCGGTCCGCGGCGTGAGCGACGCCTGGGAGGGCGCCTCGCGCCCGGGGCACTTCGACGGGGTGGCGACCGTGGTGTCGAAGCTGTTCTCGGTGGCCGGCCCCTGCCGCGCCTACTTCGGCCTCAAGGACTTCCAGCAGCTCGCCGTCGTCCGCGCCATGGCCGCCGACCTGAGCTTGGCGGTCGAGGTGGTCGGCTGCCCGATCGTGCGGGAGTCCGACGGCCTCGCGCTCTCGAGTCGCAACGTGCGCCTGTCCGCGGCCGAGCGGGTGGCCGCCCTGGCCCTCTCACGTGCGCTGGCCGCCGGCCGGGCCGCCGTGGGAGCCGGAGAGCGCGACGCCGCCGCCGTGGCCCGGGCCATGGGCGCCGTGGCAGGCAACGAGCCGCACGTCGAGCTCGATTACGCCGTGGTCGTCGACGCCGCCACGCTCGTGGAGGTCGCGCTGATCGAGGACCCGGCCGCCGTGCGCCTGCTGATCGCCGGCGTGGTGGGGCCAGTGCGCCTCATCGACAACAGCGCGGCCCTCGAGGCCGCGGAGCTCGACGGCGACATCTCCCTGTCCGCCACCACTGCGACGACAGACACCCCCGCCGCTCTCGTCAGCACCGACCGGGCCGTCCAGCCCCGCCAACTCGAAAGGATCGGGTGAGCCGATGCGCCGCCGCATGATGAAGTCCAAGATCCACCGCGCCACCGTCACCGGCGCCAACCTCAACTACGTCGGCTCGGTCTCCATCGACACCGAGCTCATGGCGCTGGCCGACATCCTTCCCTACGAGCAGGTCGCCGTCCTCGACATCGACAACGGCGCGCGCTTCGAGACGTACGCCATCGAGGGTGAGCGCGGCCAGATCTGTCTCAACGGTGCGGCCGCCCGTCTGGTGGCGCCCGGGGACAAGGTGATCGTCATCACCTACGCCGAGTACGAGCGCGCCGAGCTCGAGGGCTACGTGCCCGCGCGTCGTGCACGTCGACGGGCGGAACCGGGTGATCGACGAGGCGTCGGCCCGTCTCGATGTGGAGCTGGCGCCCCTGACCGAACCGGCGTGAGCCCAGAGGCCCGGCCGGGACCCTTCGACGTCCTGGTCCTGGGCAGCGGCGTCGCCGGGCTGTCGGCCGCGGTCCGTCTCGCCGAAACCGTCCCGGCGGCGGGGCCCTCGTTGTCCCTCGGGGTGCTGACCAAGGGCGAGCTGTCGCAGTCCGCCACCCGCTGGGCCCAGGGCGGGGTGGCCGCCGTGCTCGGCGGCGACGAGGACTCGACCGACCTGCACCTGGCCGACACGCTGCGCGCCGGCGCCGGCCTGTGCGACGACGAGGCGGTGCGCGTCCTCGTCGACGAGGGCCCCGCCCGGGTGCACGAGCTCATCGCGCTCGGTGCGGTGTTCGACCGCGAGGCCACGGGCTCGCTCGCCCTGGCCCGCGAGGGCGGCCACTCGCGGCCCCGCGTCGTGCACGCCGGCGGCGCGGCGACGGGCGCCGAGGTCGAGCGGGCCCTGGTCGACGCCACCTACCGCTCGGCGAGCGCCGTGCTCGAGGGGTGGTTCGCCCTCGACCTCATCGTCGAGGGCGGGCGCTGCGTCGGGGTGACGGCGCTGCCGCCGCACCAGGCCGGCGAGGGCCCCGCCCCCGTCGCCGTCCGGGCCGCCCACGTCGTGCTGGCCACCGGCGGCGCCGGCCAGCTGTTCTCGGTCACCACCAACCCGGCCGAGTCGACCGGCGACGGCGTGGCCATGGCCCTGCGGGCCGGCGTGGCCGTCGCCGACGTGGAGTTCGTGCAGTTCCACCCGACGGCGCTGCACCACCCGGCCATGCCGCGGCCGCTGCTCTCCGAGGCGCTGCGCGGCCACGGCGCCCTGCTCCGCGACCGCGACGGCGAGCGCTTCGTCGACGAGCTGGCGCCGCGCGACGTGGTCAGCCGGGCCATGGCGGCGCGCATGGCCACCCAGGGCGTCGACCACCTGTGGCTCGATGCCACCGGCCTCGAGCGCGTTCGCCCAGCGCTTCCCGACCATCGCGGCGTCCCTCGCCTCCATCGGCCTCGACCCCGCGAAGGACTGGCTGCCCATCGCACCCGCCGCCCACTACCTCTCGGGCGGCGTGGTCACCGACCTCTGGGGCGCCACCGCGCTGCCCGGGCTGTGGGCGGTGGGCGAGGTGGCCTGCACCGGCGTGCACGGGGCCAACCGCCTGGCCTCCAACTCGCTGCTCGAGGGCATGGTGTTCGGGGCCCGCCTGGCCGAGCGGATCGCGGCGGGGGTGGACGAGCCCGAGGCGAGCGGCGCGCTGCGGACGGTGCTGGGCGACGCGCCGCTCGATGGCATCGGGTCCACCGCGCTGGCGGCCCGCCCCACCGTCAGCGGGCGTGGCGCGACGACGCCCTCCACCGGCGCCGCGCCCGACGTGACCAAGCTGCGCGACGTCCTGCAGCGGGCGATGACCCGCGGCGCGGGCGTCGTGCGCAGCGCAGAGTCCCTGGGCGGCGCGCGCGCCGTGCTCGACGAGGTCGCCGGCGCCCTGGGCGATCCCGGCGGCTCGGTGCGCGCCGGCGAGCTGGCCAACCTGCTCCAGGTCGCCGACGCGCTGTTGGTGTCGGCCCTCGAGCGCAACGAGAGCCGCGGTGCGCACGCCCGCAGCGAGTACCCCGAGACCGATCCGGCCTGGCGCCGCCGCCTCGTGCTGGGCGGCGCCCGCGCCGGCGACGGCGACGGCGACGGTACGGGGTCGACGCCGTGAACGCCCCGGGACCGATCGGCGCGGCCATCACCGACGAGGCGTACGCGCGCGCCGTGGCCGACGCGGTGGCGCGCGCGCTGGCCGAGGACCTCGGGCCCGAGGGCGACCTGACCGCCGCCCTCGTCCCCGAGGCGGCGACGGCGCACTACGCGCTGCGGGCGCGCCAGGACGGCGTCCTCGCCGGGCGCGCCTGCGCGGACGAGGCCTTCCGGCGCGTGGGGCCCGACCTCACCCTCACGTGGCTCGCCGCCGACGGCGACGAGGTGAAGCCCGGCGACACCGTGTTCGAGGTGACCGGACCGCTGCGACCGATCCTCACCGCGGAGCGCACCGCGCTGAACTTCTTGGGGCACCTCTCGGGGATCGCCACGCTGACGGCTCGCTTCGTGGCCGCGGCGCACGAGGCCAACCCTTCGGTGCAGGTGCTCGATACGCGCAAGACCCTCCCGGGCCTCCGCCTCCTCGAGAAGGCCGCCGTGCGCGCCGGGGGCGGCACCAACCACCGCCTGGGGCTGTCCGACGCCGTGCTGGTGAAGGACAACCATCTCGCCGGCACGACCATCACCGACGCCGTGGCGCGCGCCCGGGCGCTGTGGCCGGGGCGTCTGGTCGAGATCGAATGCGACGCGCTCGACCAGGTGGCCGAGGCCGCCGGGGCCGGGGCCGACGCGGTGCTGCTCGACAACATGGCCCCGGCCGCCGTCGTCGAGGCCGTCAGGGTGGCCCACGTCGAGGCTCCGGGGCCCATCCTCACCGAGGTGTCGGGCGGGGTCAGCCTCGAGACGATCGGTGCCTACGCGGCGGCCGGGCCGGACCGCATCTCGGTCGGGGCGCTCACCCACTCGGCGCCGGTCCTCGACCTCGGGCTCGACCTCGTCTGGACGAGCGGGACCGACGAGCACAACGAAGGGAAGAACTGACCGTGCTGCTGGTCATCGACGTCGGCAACACCGAGACCGTCATCGGGCTCTACACGCGCGCCGACACCGACACCGTGGTGGTGATCGAAGACGGCGTCGGCGTGGGCATCGGGACCGAGCACGACCCCTCGGCGCCGAACGGGCTGACGCACCACTGGCGCCTCTCCACCGTGCCGACGCGCACACCCGACGAGCACGCCGTGCTGCTCACCCAGCTGCTCGACCTCGAGGGCCTCGACATCGCGACGTCGGTGACCGGCATCGCCGTGAGCTCGTCGGTGCCGCACGTCACCACCGAGCTCCGCCAGATGGCTTCGCGCTGGTTCGCCGACGTGCCGTGCGTCGTGCTCGGCCCCGGCACCAAGAGCGGGATGCCCATCCTCTACGACAACCCCAAGGAGGTCGGGGCCGACCGCATCGCGGACGCCGTCGGCGCCTACGACCTCTACGGCGGGCCGTGCATCGTCGTCGACATGGGGACGGCGACGACGGTCGAGGCGATCAGCGCCAAGGGCGAGTACCTCGGCGGGGCCATCACGCCGGGCGTCGCGATCAGCCTCGACGCGCTCTACCAGCAGGCCGCCGCCCTGCGTCGGGTCGAGCTGGTCGAGCCGCGCAACGTGATCGGCCGCACCACCGTCCGAGTCGATCGAGTCGGGGACGCTCTACGGCTTCGCCGGCCTGGTCGACGCGCTGGCCCGGCGCTTCATGGCGGAGCTCGGACCCTCGACCGTCGTGGCCACCGGCGGGTTCAGTTCGCTCATCGCCCCGTATTCGGACACGATTGAGCACGTGGACCCCTGGCTGACCCTGCACGGCCTGCGCATCGTGTTCGAGCGCAACGTCAGCTCGTGACCGACGCGCCGCCCGACATCCCCTACCGCTTCGAGCGCACGCACCAGGCCGGCGAGATCGTCGAGGCGTGGTCGGCGCTCGCCCCCGGGGAGGAGTCCGGCGTCACCGTCGGGGTGGCCGGCCGCATCATGCTCTCGCGGCCCCAGGGCAAGCTCGCCTTCGCCGAGCTGCGCGACAACTCGGGATCGATCCAGCTCTTCGCGCTCGCCGCGGTGGACGGCGCGCTTCGACGAGTTCACGCGGCTCAACCTCGGCGACTGGATCGGGGCCAAGGGCGAGGTCGTGCGCACCAAGCGCGGCGAGCTGTCGGTGAAGGTGAGCGAGTGGGAGCTGCTGGCCCAGGCGCGGCGCAACTTCGGCGACAAGTGGCACGGCGTCACCGACACCGAGATGCGCTACCGCCAGCGCGAGGTCGACCTGTGGGCCAACGAGCGCAGCCGCCAGATCATGAACCTGCGCAGCGACGTCGTGCGCCACATGCGCGGGCGCCTGTGGGACCGGGGCTTCGTGGAGGTGGAGACGCCGCTGCTCCACCCCATCGCCGGCGGCGCCACGGCGCGCCCGTTCGTGACGCACCACAACGCGCTCGACACCGACTTCTTCCTGCGCGTGGCGCCCGAGCTGTACCTCAAGCGGCTCGTGGTGGGCGGCTTCGACAAGGTGTTCGAGATCGGGCGCGTGTTCCGCAACGAGGGCCTCTCGCCGCGCCACAACCCCGAGTTCACGATGCTCGAGCTCTACCAGGCCTACGCCGACTACACCGACACCATGATGGTGTTCGAGGAGCTGGTCGCCGGGCTCGCCACCGACGTGCTCGGCACGACGCAGCTCACCTACGGCGGGCGCGCACTCGACCTGACCACCCCGTGGCGGCGCGCGCCGATGGCCGAGCTGATCGGCGAGGCGACGGGCTTCACCGTCGACGTGCGCACGCCCCGCGCCGAGCTGGCCAAGGTCGCGGGCGAGGTCGGGATCGAGGTGGAGGACGGGTGGGGACCGGGCAAGATCCTGCTCGAGATCTACGAGAAGACGACCGAGCCGGGGTTGTGGGGCCCCGTGTTCGTCCTCGACTATCCGGCCGAGGTGTCGCCGCTGGCGCGTCGCCACCGCGACGGGCCCGAGCTCGTCGAGCGCTACGAGCCGGTCGTCGCGGGGCGTGAGCTCGGCAACGGCTTCACCGAGCTGACCGACCCCGACGATCAGCGCGCCCGCTTCGAGGAGCAGGCGGAAAAGGCGAGGGCCGGCGACGACGAGGAGTCGGCCGAGATCGACGAGGACTACATCCGGGCGTTGGAGTACGGCCTGCCGCCGACGTCGGGCTTCGGCCTCGGCGTCGACCGCCTCGTCATGCTCTTCGGCGACGTCGCCAACATCCGCGAGGTCATCGCCTTCCCGACGCTGCGGCCCGACCGGGGCTGATTTCCTTTCTTCGGCCGTTCTTACGCAGCGACGGCATCCTTCATATCGCCCTTACAGGTTCCTCATATCTGGGCCTCAGAGTGAGCGGTGCCGTCGAGGGGCGGCCGGTGCGCCAAAGGGTGCACACAGGTCCAAGGAGGACACATGTTGCGCAGGATCATCGCAGGGACGGCAGTAGCCGGGGCGCTGACAATGGGCGTGGCCGGCGTCGCCGGTGCGGCGACCCCGAGCGGCGGCACCGGGACTGGCACACCGTCGGCCACCGTGTGCGCCAAGGCGGCCAAGGTCGAGGCCCGCATCCACAAGTGGGAGGCCAAGGTCAACGCCCGCCTGCCCAAGGCCGAGGCCCGCGAGGCCAAGGCGAAGGCCGCCGGTCACACCAAGGTGGCGGACGCCATCGCCAAGCGGATCACCAAGGTGCAGAACCGCGAGTCGAAGCTGAACGCCCGCCTGGCCAAGATCGACGCCAAGTGCGGCACCGCTTCGACCGGGTCGTCCGCCAACACGGGGACACCCGCCAGCTAGGAACCGCCGAGCCCCTCCCGGTCGAGACACCACGTCGACCGGGAGGGGCGACGCGTCAGGTCCTCAGCCCGGCAGGTCGCTGAGCAGCTCGGTGGCCAGACGGGAAAGCCCCGCCCGCAGGCCGGGCTCGGCGATCCCGGCGGTGGCCGTCTTGGCCTCGTCGACGAAGGACCGGGCCGCGTCGACGGCGGCGGCGATGCCGTTCGTGGCCATCACGATGGCCCGGGCCTTGTCCCGCTCGGGTTGGGCCAGGGGCTGGCCGAGCAGCGCGCGCAGGTCGGGCCCGGCGTCGGGGTCGGCCAGGGCGATGAGCGCCGGGAGCGTGTAGATGCCCTCGGCCAGGTCCTGGCCCGCCGGCTTCTGCAGCTGGCCGTCGGTGGCGGTGATGTCGAGGATGTCGTCGCGGATCTGGAAGACCATCCCGAAGGAGCGGCCGTAGTCGGTGCAGGCTTCGATCTCCGCCGACGGCAGCCCACCGGTCAGGGCCCCGATGCGGCACGACGCGGCGGTCAGCGCCGCGGTCTTGCCGCCGATGGACGCGATGTAGTCCTCGCGGGACCGGTTGATCTGGAAGGCGGAGCGCACCTCGGTCACCTGGCCCTGGCACAGCCGCCCGAGCGTCTCGGCGAGCAGCGCGGCGATCTCGGTGCCGAGGCTGGCCGCGATGGCGGCACTCCGGGCCAGGAGGTAGTCGCCGGCGACGATGGCCACCAGGTTCCCGAAGCGGCTGTTGACGCTCTCGACGTTGCGGCGGATCGTCGCCTCGTCGATCACGTCGTCGTGGTAGAGCGAGGCCAGGTGGACCAGCTCGACGGCCACCCCACCCATGAGGTCGTCCTCGGTCGGCTCCCGTTCGCCGGCCGTGGCCGTCGCCAGGGCGAGCAGTGGGCGGAGGCGCTTGCCCCCGGCGGCGATCAGGTGGGTCGTGACCTCGTCGAGGAAGCCGTCGCCGGTCACCACGGAGGCAGTGAGCAGGGGCTCGAGCCGCTGCAGTCCCTCTTGCAGGCGGGGCAGGCCGAGGGCCTCCGAGGGGTTCACCCTCCAAACGTTAGGTCACGGCCCCCAGAAGGCGACAACCGCCTGGTCGGAGGGGCGCAGGAAAATCCGGAACCCGAGGTTCCCCCCTCGAGGTCTCGGATACCGCCACGGGTGCGGCCTGTCCAGACTTAGGCCACAGGTACACTTGCTCCAAGAGCAAAAGAGAAGCAAGGAGAGGCGGTCAGGGTGTTCGAACGTTTCACCGACCGGGCACGGAGGGTACTGGTGCTGGCGCAAGAGGAAGCGCGCCTGCTCAATCACACCTTCATCGGCACCGAGCACATTCTCCTCGGTCTGATCCACGAGGGCGAAGGGGTCGCGGCCAAGGCCCTCGAGTCGCTCGGGATCTCTCTCGAGGCCGTGCGCGAGAAGGTCGAAGAGACCATCGGCATGGCCGGGACCGCACCCAGCGGGTCCCCGCCGTTCACGCCGCGCGCGAAGAAGGTCCTCGAGCTGTCGCTCCGCGAGGCGCTGCAGCTCGGCCACAGCTACATCGGCACCGAGCACATGCTCCTCGGCCTGGTGCGCGAGGGCGAGGGCGTGGCCGCCACCGTGCTCGTCAGCCTCGGGGCCGACCTCGGGCGGGTGCGCCAGCAGGTCATCCAGCTCATGTCGGGCAACCAGGGCAAGGAGTCGGTCGGGGCGGGCCAGGGCTCGAGCTCGGGTGACAACCCTTCGGGCTCGCCGGTGCTCGACCAGTTCGGCCGCAACCTGACCCAGCTGGCCCGCGACGGCAAGCTCGACCCGGTCATCGGCCGCGAAAAAGAGATCGAACGCGTCATGCAGGTGCTGTCGCGCCGCACCAAGAACAACCCGGTCCTGATCGGTGAGCCCGGCGTGGGCAAGACCGCGATCGTCGAGGGCCTGGCGCAGCAGATCGTCGCCAACGACGTGCCCGAGACGCTGACCGGCAAGCAGCTCTACACGCTCGACCTCGGCGCGCTGGTGGCCGGCAGCCGCTACCGCGGCGACTTCGAGGAGCGGCTGAAGAAGGTCCTCAAGGAGATCCGCACCCGCGGCGACATCGTCCTGTTCATCGACGAGATCCACACGCTGGTGGGCGCGGGCGCCGCCGAGGGGGCCATCGACGCCGCCTCCATCCTCAAGCCGATGCTGGCCCGCGGCGAGCTGCAGACGGTCGGCGCGACGACGATCGACGAGTACCGCAAGCACCTCGAGAAGGACGCCGCGCTCGAGCGCCGTTTCCAGCCCGTCAAGGTCGACCAGCCCTCGGTCGCGTTGACCATCGACATCCTCAAGGGCCTGCGCGACCGCTACGAGTCGCACCACGCGGTGAGCATCACCGACCAGGCGCTCGTGGCGGCGGCCAACCTGGCCGACCGCTACCTGGCCGACCGCTACCTCCCCGACAAGGCGATCGACCTCATCGACGAGGCCGGCAGCCGTCTGCGCATCCGCCGCATGAGCACCCCGCCGAGCGCCAAGAAGCTCGACGAAGAGATCACGCGTCTGCGCGCCGACAAGGAGGCCGCGATCGAGAAGGGCGCCTTCGAGCAGGCCAAGAAGCTGGCCGAGCAGGAGAAGGAGCGCCTCGACATCAAGGAGAGCCAGGAGGCCGAGCTGCGGGCCGAGGGTGTGGACCTGTTCGACGTGGTCGACGAGGAGGTCATCGCCGAGGTCCTCGCCGCCTGGACCGGCATCCCCGTCTACCGCCTCACCGAGGAGGAGACGGCCAAGCTCCTGCGCATGGAAGAGGAGCTGCACAAGCGCGTCGTCGGGCAGGAAGAGGCGCTCAAGGCGCTGTCGCGGGCCATCCGCCGCACCCGCGCCGGCCTCAAGGACCCCAAGCGCCCGAGCGGCTCGTTCATCTTCCTCGGGCCGACCGGCGTCGGAAAGACGGAGCTGGCCAAGACGCTGGCCGAGTTCCTCTTCGACGACGAGGACGCGCTCATCCAGCTCGACATGTCCGAGTACATGGAGAAGCACACGGTCAGCCGCCTGGTCGGCTCGCCCCCCGGCTACGTCGGCTACGAGGAGGGCGGCCAGCTCACCGAGGCGGTGCGCCGCAAGCCGTTCTCCGTGGTGCTGTTCGACGAGGTCGAGAAGGCGCACCCCGACGTCTTCAACACGCTGCTGCAGATCCTCGAGGACGGTCGCCTGACCGACGCCCAGGGTCGCTCGGTCGACTTCAAGAACACCGTGCTGATCATGACCTCGAACCTCGGCACCGCCGACCTGCGCAAGTCCAACATGGGCTTCGCCAAGACGTCGGAGGCCGTGACGTACGAGCGCATGAAGGCCAAGGTCGACGAGGCGCTCAAGGCGCACTTCCGCCCCGAGTTCCTGAACCGGATCGACGAGGTCATCGTCTTCCACGAGCTCTCGCGGGCCGAGGTCGTCGAGATCGTCGACATGCTCATGGCGCGCACGGTCCGGCAGCTGTCGGACCAGGGCATCGGCCTCGAGCTGACGCCCGCCGCCCGCACGTTGCTGGCCGAGAAGGGCTACGACCCCCAGCTCGGAGCCCGGCCGCTGCGCCGGGCCATCCAGCAGATGGTCGAGGACCCGCTGTCGGAGCGCATCTTGTGGAAGGAGTTCCGCGTCGGCGAGACCATCGTGGTCGACGTCGAGGAGTCGCCCATCGAGGGCGAGGGACCGCAGTTGACCTTCCGGGCCATCGAGGGCCTCGAGCCGCCGCCGCTCGAACTGGCCGGCGCGGGGGCTGACCCCGAGTAACGCCACGCTCGGGCGTCCGGCCTCAGCCGGGGCCGGGCTCCCAGCAATAGCTGAACGTCCCACGCAGCGATGCGCCGTTGCCGTCGTCGTCGAGCCGTCGCGCCATGAAGTGTGGTGAGCCGGCGCCGGCCGGCGCGTACGTGAGCCCGAGCGGCCCGGCCGGCTCGAAGCCGAAGCGCGCGTAGAAGGCGGGCTCGCCGAGGAGCACGAGCAGCGGCCAGTGCCGCGCCACGGCGAGCTGGATGAGCTCCCCCATGAGCGCCGAGCCGATGCCGCGGCGCTGGTGGGCGGGCGCGACGCAGACGGGGGCGACGCCGGCCACCGCGCTCGCCCGCCCGTCCAAGCGGCCCCGCACCGCGAGCACGTGGCCCGCCACGGCACCGTCGACGTCCGCGACGAGCTCGAGGCGCTCGGCCGGCGCGGCGACGGCCCACGACCCGCGCACGATGTCGACCTCCTCGTGGCCGGCGCGACCGGGGCTGGTGAAGGCGGCGAGGACGACGGCCAGGATCGCCTCCTCCTCGGCGGGCCGTGGCGCACGGAGGACAGGGTTCGGGCTCGGGTTGGGACTCGGGTTCAGGGGGGCCACGCGCACTGAGCCTGGCACGGGCGGACGATGTGACACCCCTTCCGTACCGTGCCGCCATGGCAAACCTCGCTACGGCGCGCGCCCGCTCGGACACCCTCTTTCTCTGCACGGCCTGCGCGGCGAGCTCGCTGCGCTGGGTCGGCCGGTGCCCCAGCTGCGGCGAGTGGAACACGTTCGCCCCGCGCCACCGAGCGTCCGGGGCTCTTCGGGCGCCCGCTCGGGCGCGCGCGCAGCGCCGCTGGCGCCGCCGGTCGCGCTGTGCGAGGTGTCGACCGAGGGGCGCGGCCGCTGCCGACCGGCGTGGGCGAGCTCGACCGGGTCCTCGGCGGCGGCGTCGTCGCCGGCTCGGTGACCCTCGTCTTCGGCCCGCCGGGCATCGGCAAGTCCACCCTGCTCTTCCAGGTGCTCTCGTCTCTCGCGGCCGCCGGGTCCGACGTGCTACTCGCCTCGGCGGAGGAGTCCCTGATCCAGGTGAGCGGCCGCGCCGCCCGCCTCGGCCGGGTGCCCGAGCACCTCCTCGCGCTCGAGGGTCACGACATCGAGGCGATCGAGGCGGCGACCGAGAGCCAACGCCCCGCGCTGGTGGTCGTCGACTCGCTCCAGTCGATCGCCGACCCCGTGCTGGCCCAGCCCGCCGGCAGCGTGGCCCAGGTCCGCGCGTGCGTCGAGCGTCTGACGCGCCTGGCCAAGTCGACCGGGGTGCCACTGCTCGTCGTCGGGCACGTGACCAAGGACGGTGACCCGGCCGGCCCGCGGGCGGTCGAGCACCTCGTCGACACCGTGCTCTCCTTCGACGGCGACCGCCACCACGCGCTGCGCGTGCTGACCGCCGTCAAGCACCGCTTCGGCCCCGCCGGCGAGGTGGGCATCTTCGAGATGCGCGACGACGGCCTGCGCGCCGTCCCCGACCCCGGGCCGCTGATGCTCGGCGACCGCATGGCCGGCGTCCCCGGGAGCGTCGTCGTCCCCATCATGTCCGGGCGTCGCCCACTCCTCGTCGAGGTGCAGGCGCTGCTCGGTCCAGGCGGTGGCGGCTCGCCGGCGCGGCCGCAGACCCTGGGCATCGACTCGGCCCGGGCCAACTTGTTGCGGGCCCTCTTGGCCTGCCGGACGGAAGTCGAGATCGCCGCCTCGACCGAGTTCTTCGTGGCCGCGGTGGGCGGCATGTCGGTGACCGAGCCGGCGGCCGACCTCGCGGTCGCCCTGGCCATGGCGTCGGTGGTCAGGGGAGAGCCCGTCCCCTCCGATCTGGTCGTCTTCGGCGAGCTGGGCCTGGCCGGCGAGGTGCGCACGGTGCCCGAGGCCGAGCGCCGCCTGGCCGAGGCGCGCCGCGCCGGCTTCACGCGCGCGCTGGTGCCCGCGTCGCTGGTCGACGGCGCGGCGTCGGTGGCGCCGCCCGGCCTGGCGGTGCACGGCGTGCGCACGCTGGCGGAAGCGCTGGTCACGGCGTCCGGGCGGGTCGGAACGCCGGGCGCGCCGGGTACGATGCCCGGGTGGTCGACGGTCCCGGCGGCATCCAGCCGCTGAACGACGCGCTGGCCCTGATCGCGCCGGGTACCGCCCTGCGCGAGGGCCTCGACCGCATCCTCCAGGCCAAACACGGTGCGCTCATCGTGGTCGGCGACGACCCGGCCGTGCTCTCCGTGTGCACCGGCGGTTTCCTCCTCGACGCCGAGTACACCCCCCAGCGCCTGTCCGAGCTGGCCAAGATGGACGGCGCCATCATCCTGGCGTCCGACGCGTCGCGCATCGCCCGGGCCAACGTCCACCTGGTCCCCAAGGCCAGTATCGCGACGTCGGAGACCGGCACGCGGCACCGCACCGCCGAGCGCGTGGCGCGCTCCATCGACGTGCCCGTGATCGCCGTGTCCGAGGCGATGGCGACGATCGCCGTCTACCGCAACGACCGCAAGCACACCACCCAGACGGCGGGGTGGCTCATCGACCGCTCGAGCCAGGCCCTCTCCACGCTGCAGCGCTTCCGGTCGCGCTACGACGACGCCCTCTCCACCCTTACCCGCCTCGAGATGGAGGACTCGGTGTCGGTCCGCGACGTCGTGGCCGTGCTCCAGCCGGGCGAGATGGTCCGCCGCATTGCCGAGGAGATCGAGGGCCACCTCGTCGAGCTCGGCTCCGACGGCCGGCTGATCCACCTCCAGACCGAGGAGCTGAGCTCGGGCGTCGAGGAGAGCCTGACGCTGGTCCTGCGCGACTACACCGACGAAGAGGGGATCGCGCGCCTCCGTTCGCTCGAGGCCGACGACCTGATGGACCTGCCCAGTGTCGTCGGCACGCTGGACCTGCCCTCGTCGAGCGACCAGCTGCACGCGGCGCTGGCGCCGCACGGCTATCGGCTCCTGCACCGCCTGCCCCAGCAGATCTCCGAGACGCTTACCACCCGCCTGGTGGAGCGGTTCGGGTCGCTCCCCGAGATCCTCTCGGCCTCGGCCGCCGAGCTGGAGTCCGTCGACGGCATCGGCGCCGCCACGGCACGCCACATCCGCGACGGCCTGGCCCGCCTCGTCGAGGCCAGCATCTTCGAGCGATACGAATAACCGAACGCATCTGGTAAAATGGTTGCCCACCGTCGGACCGTCCGGGCCCGTTCCGACAATCTCTTTTCAGCAGCGCCCGCACGCCTGTGTGCCCGCGCTGGTGCGCCCGGGCCACCCAAGGAGTCCTGAGTCGTGTCCTTCAAGGTCGGAGACAAAGTCGTCTACCCCCACCACGGGGCCGCCGTCATCGAGAAGCGAGAGACCAAGGTCGCCTTCGGCGAGAAGCGTGAGTACCTGGTCCTGCGCCTGGCCTACGGGGACCTGATCCTCAACGTCCCGGCGGACAACACCGAGGGGGTCGGGCTGCGCGAGGTCATCAACGACGAAGAGGTCGAGGAGGTCTTCGCGGTGCTGCGCAAGAAGGAAGCGCGCATGCCGACGAACTGGTCCCGCCGCTACAAGAACCACTCCGAGAAGCTGCGCTCGGGCGACATCTACCAGGTGGCCGAGGTGGTCCGGAACCTCTCGATCCGCGACAAGGACAAGGGCCTGTCGGCGGGCGAGAAGCGCATGCTCCAGCGGGCCCGCCAGATCCTCGTCTCCGAGCTGACCTTCGCGCTCAACGTGGACGAGGAGACCGCCGAAGAGCGCCTGAACGAGGCGCTGACCTGATCGCACGGCCCGGTCGCAGCGGGGCGCGGGTGTGGTCGATCGTCGTGGCCGGCGGCTCCGGCCGCCGCTTCGGCGAGCCGAAGCAGTTCTCCTCCCTGGGCGGGCGACCGGTGGTGGCGTGGGCCGTCGAGGCCTGTCGCCTCGTCTCCGACGGCGTGGTCCTCGTCGTGCCGGCCGAACCGGCCGCTGACGACCCGGCCCTCGACGGTGCCGACGCCGTGGTGACCGGCGGGGCGACCCGCGCCGACTCGGTGCGCCATGGCCTCGACGCCGTGCCCGCCGACGCCGACATCGTCGTGGTGCACGACGCGGCCCGCCCGTTGGCCCCGCCGGCCCTCTTCGCCGCGGTGATCGACGCGGTCGGCGAAGAGGGTGTCGACGGGGCGATACCGGGCCTCGCCCCGAGTGACACCATCAAGGTGGTGGACGAGGCCATGAACGTGACGGACACGCTCGATCGCGCCACGCTCGTCGCCGTGCAGACGCCGCAGGCCTTCCGGGCCGCCGCGCTGCGTGCCGCCCATGCCCGCGCCGGGACCGGCGAGGGCGGTGCCGCCACCGACGACGCCATGCTCGTCGAGGCGTTCGGCGGACGGTGCGCGTGGTCCCGGGCCACGCCGGCAACCTCAAGATCACCACGCCCGACGACCTCGCGACGGCCGAGCGTCTGCTCGCGGCGCGACCGTCGTGAGCATGCGGGTCGGCCAGGGCGTCGACATCCACCGCTTCTCCGACGACCCGCACCGCCCGCTCGTGCTCGGCGGCGTCGTGATCGAGGGTGGCCGCGGGTTGGCCGGCCACAGCGACGCCGACGCGGTCTGTCACGCGCTGGCCGATGCCGTCCTCGGCGCGGTCGGGTTGGGCGACCTCGGCCGCGCACTTCCCCGACACCGACCCGCAGTGGGAGGGCGCCGACAGCGTCGCGCTGCTGACCGAGGTGGTGCGGCTCGCCGCGGCGGAGGGGTTCGCCTGTGCCAACGCGGACTGCACGATCGTCGCCGATACGCCCCGCCTGGCCCCGCACACCGGCGCCATGGTCGAGCACCTCTCCGGAGTCGTCGGCGGCGCCGGTGTCGGTCAAGGCGACCCGCGCCGAGGGCATCGGGGCACTCGGACGCGCCGAGGGCATCGCGTGCATGGCCGATCGTGCTGATGGAGCAGCCATGAGCCCGTCGTCGCGGGGCGGGCCGCGCCGTCCCGGTCGACCGCGGCACGACGAGTCGGTGGACGCGGCCAGAGCTCAGGGTCCACGCCCGCACCGCGCCGCGGGCCCACCGCTGGGGGAGCTGGGCGGCGACCAGGTCGAGGGACGCCGGGCCGTGCTCGAGCTGCTGGCGGTCGGGCGGCGCACGCGTGCGCCGCGTCCTCGTGGCCGACGAGCAGGACCCGTCGCCCCAGCTGGACCGGATTGAGCAGCTGGCCTCGCAGCTGCGGGTCCCGGTCGAGACGGTGCCGCGGGCACGGCTCGATGCCCAGGCCAGGACCGATGCGCCCCAGGGCGTCGTGGCGCTGGCCCGCCCGCTCGACCCGGTTTCGCTGGAGGAGCTGTGCCGCCCGGGGAAAGGGGGCACGCCGCCCTTCCTGCTCGTCGCGGCCGGGATCACCGACCCGCGCAACCTGGGCGCGCTCCTGCGCAGCGCCGAGTGCGCCGGCGTCAGTGGCGTCGTGCTGCCGCGCCACCGCTCGGCCCGCCTTTCGCCGACGGTGACCAAGACGGCGGCCGGGGCGATCGAGCACCTGCTCCTTCGCCGTGGTGGGTGGGGTGCCCGCCGCGCTCGCCGAGCTGCGCGAGCTCGGCGTGTGGTCGATCGGGCTGGCCGGCGAGACGGACCAGTCGCTCTACGAACTGCCGCTCGGCGACGGCCCGATCGCGCTCGTGGTCGGCAGCGAGGAGAAGGGCCTTGCGCCCTTGGTGCGCCGGCGCTGCGATGCGCTGGCGGCCATCCCCCAGCACGGCGCGCTGCCGTCGCTCAACGTCGGCGTGGCCGGCGCGGTGGCGTGCTTCGAGGTGGCCCGCCAGCACGCGGCGCGTCGCTAGGCGACCGCCGGCACCTCCGACGTGCAGAACGCGCACCGCCGCGCCGCGACGGGAATGTCGCTCAGGCACTCGGGGCACTCGCGCGTCTCGGGCTCGGGTTCCTCTTTCGGCAACAGGTTCATGCGCTTCATCGAGCGCGTTGAGCGGCAACACCACGGCGAAGAACACGACGGTCGCGATGATCAGGAACGAGATCACCGTGTTGACGAAGGATCCGTACTTGAACGTCGAGTTGTGGAAGGTGAAGTGGAGACTCGAGAAGTTGGGCTTGCCGAAGATGGCCGCGATGAGAGGGGTGATGATGTCGGCCACGAACGCCGTCACCATGGCGGTGAACGCGACGCCGACGATGATGGCGACGGCCAGGTCGACCACGTTCCCGCGCAGCACGAACTTCTTGAAGTCTGAAAACATCGACGCCTCCCAGCGAATCCGTTGCTCCGCGCCCTTTCCCAGCAGGCGCCGGACCAAACCCCACGTGCGGAGCCCGAGGCAGGAATCGAACCCGCGACATCTTCATTACAAGTGAAGTGCTCTACCAACTGAGCTACTCGGGCGGCGCACTCAGAATACCCCCGCTGGTAGCGGCGCCTTTTGCCAACGAGCCGAAAGGCTTGCACCGACCGCGGCGGCAGGTCAGGCTTGATCGACATGAGCCGCACATATGCCTGAAGACGGGCCGCAGCACTCCGGGGGGATGTCGGGTTCGCTCAAGGTCGCACGGGCCGCCGCCGTGCTGGCCGCCTTCGTCGTCGCCGTCGCCATCCTTGTCGCCGTCGGCACCCGCCCGACCACGAGCCCGAGTAGCGCGCAGACCACGACCACCGTGCCCCCAACCACCGTCCCGGGTGGGTCGACGACGAGCACCACGGCCGCGGGCGCCGCCGCCACGACGACGACCGCGGCCCGGCACGGGGGCACGACGACCACGACGGCAGCCCACGGCACCGTGAGCGTCGTGGTGGCCAACGCCACGAGCACGGCCGGCCTGGCCGCGCACTACTCGACCGTCATCGGCGCCGGTGGCTGGAAGATGCAGACACCCGTCGACGCCTCCACCACCGTGGCGACGTCGGCCGTCTACTACGCAGCGGGGCAGCAGCAGGCGGCCGCAGCCGTCGCCACGACCATCGGCGTGAAGCCGACGCAGGTGCTGCCGCTCACGACGGCCACGCCGGTCACCGGCGTGACGGGCACCGACGTCGTCGTCGTCATCGGCCAGGACCTGGCGACCACCGCCGCCTCTTGACGCCGGCCCACGCGGCCGGCGCCGGCGCAACATTCCCGCCTGCGCTCGAACCCTTGGCCGCGGCACCGGCGCGCAGCGCGCTCTTCCTCGACTTCGACGGGACCCTGGCGGCCATCGTTGCCGACCCGCGCGACGCGGTGCCGTTGCCCGGGGTGCCGGCGCTGCTCGAAGACCTGGCGGTCAAGTTCGCACTCGTCGCGGTGATCTCGGGCCGCCCGACCGCCTTCCTGGCCGAGGCACTCGGGCCGCCCGCCGGCGTCACGCTGGCCGGCCTCTACGGGCTCGAGCGCGCGCTCGCCGGGCCCGACCACGACGCCTGGGCCTCGGTGATCGACCAGGTCGTGGCCGAGGCCGCCGCCACCGCGCCCGAGGGCGTCTACGTCGAGCCCAAGGGGCTGACCGTGACCCTGCACTGGCGCCGCGCCCCCGCGCAGCGGGAATGGGTGATCGGCTTTGCCGAGGGGGCAGCGGCGACGCACGGCCTTCTCGTGCACGAGGGCCGCCACGAGCGCGAGCTGCGGCCCCCGCTCGACGTCGACAAGGGCACGGTGGTGCGCTCCCTGGCCGCAGAGCGAGCCGGCGACCTGGACAACGCGGCCGCCTTCGGCGACGACGTCGGTGACCTGCCCGCGTTCGCCGCGCTCGGCGAGCTCAGCGACCCCGCCGGCCGCCCGCTGCACACCGTGCGGGTCGCCGCGGTCGACGCGGAGAGCCCGCGCCAGGTGGCGGAACAGGCGGACCTGACCGTGGCCGGCGCCTCCGGGGCCGTCGCGCTCCTGCCGCGCGCTGGCCGAGCGGGCGAGCGCCTAGACGTACTCACCGCTCAGCCCGGAGCCGCCGCCAACTGGTCGGCCCACCAGTCGGCGGAGGTCCGGCCCACGACGGCGGCACGTAATGCTGCGGCGCGGGCCGCGCGCTCCGGTGGCTCCATGGTCAACGCGGCGTGCAGGGCGTCGGCGGTGCCCGCCACGTCGAAGGGGTTCACCCCGAGCGCGCCGTGGCCGCCCAGCTCGAGCTCCTCCCACGCGCCCGCCTCGCGTGAGAGGACGACGACGCCGTCGTGCGTGTTGAGCAAGCGGGCCCTCCTTGGCCACGAGATTGAGCCCGTCGCGCACCGGGTTGACGAGCAGCACGTCGGACAGCGTGAGCGCGGCCAGCGAGCGGGCCCGGTCGTCGCGCAGCGACAGCACGATGGGCGTCCACCCGTCGGGGCCCGCGCCGAAGGCGTGGTTGATCCGCTCGGCCGTGTGCTCGACGTCGGCGGCGTAAGCGAGATACTCGGCCAGCCCCTGCCGCGACGGGTAGGCGAAGGCGAGATGGACCAGCCGGCCGTGCCACTGCGGGTACGCGTGCAGCAGCTCCTCGAACGCGAGCATCCCGCGCACGATGTTCTTCGAAGGCTCCATGCGATCCGCCCGGGCGATGACGCGCCGGCCACCCAGCTCGGCGGCGAGCGTGGCGGCCGCGGCCGAGCTCTCGGGTGACGCCGCCTCCTCGGCCAGCACGTCGGCATCGGGTCCGAGCGGGGCGACGAACGTGCGCGGGGCGGCCCGGCCTGCGGCGGCGTAACACGCGGCGAACTCGGCCTCCCACTTGTGGCAGTGGAAGCCGCAGGCGCCGTAGCCGGCCATGCCGTCGAGCAGCTCGGCGGACACGTCGTCGGGCAACACGGCCAACATCGACGGCTCGGCGAAGGGCGTGTGCAAGAAGTGCACCGTGCGCAGGTCGGGCCGGCGCTCGGCCAGCATCCGCCCCAGCAGCGAGAAGTGGTAGTCCTGCACGAGCACGGTGTCGCCGTCGCCGGCCCGCGCGCTGACGGCGTCGGCCATGGCGCGGTTGTACGCCCGATACCCCTCCCACGCGGCGCGCCAGTGGCGGTCGAAGCGGGGCCGGTTCGGCAGGTCGAAGAGATGGTGGTGCACGTACCACAGCGTCGTGTTGGCGACGACGTCGTAGGCCTGCCGGTAGGTGTCGTCGTCCACGATCACGGGGACCAGGTCGAGCCCGTCGAGATGCATGAGGCCCTGGGCGACGGCCTCGCGGTCCGCCGCGCCCATCGTCACGGAGGCCCACGTCGTGCCGCTCCCCGCGAGCAGCCGGTGCAGCGACGAGGCCAGCCCGCCCCCGGCGGGGACCGGCGACGAGCTCGCCGTCGACCCCGGTGCGGAACGTGAGGGGCCCGCGGTTGGAGACGACGATGGTGCGGCTCACGCGCGGCGTGGGAGCGAGGAGACGGGCGCCCGCGCCAGCGCGGCCCGCATCACGTCGACGGCCTGGGGCCGCAGCTCGTGCAGGGGCCGGTTGCGGTGGATGCGCTCACCGAGGTCCACCTGGGCCAGGCGATCGGCGCCGAGCGCCTGTGCCACGTCGATCAGCAGGCCGAGTTCGACGCCGTAGCCGTCGGCGAAGCCCACCTTCTCGAAGACCCAGCGGTGCGCGGCCGTCTCGCCCGCAAGGGGCTGGCGCACGTCGGACAGCTCGGGGAAGAGCAGCTCGAGGACCGGGCGCGCCACCAGCTCGGTCACCCGACCGCCCCCGGTCGGGTCGTCGTGCAGCGGACGGGTGTAGAAGCCCTTCACCAGCGCGACGTCGTCGGTCGTGAGCAGCGGACCGAGCAGCCCGGTGACGAAGGCCGGCGTGGTGTTGGCGACGTCGGCGTCGAGATAGGCCACGACCTCACCGGACGCGGCGCCCAGGGCGGTCGCCATGGCCTGGCCCTTCCCGCCGGCACCACCGGGTCCGGCCACCACCCGCGCCCCGGCCTCGCGGGCCTGGGCGGCGGTGTCGTCGCGGGACCCGTCGTCGATCACGATGACCTCGTCCACCAGGCCGTTGCCGCCGTGCGTGGCGAGGAAGGGCTGGACCACGGCCCGCACGACCGAGCCGACCGTCGAGCCCTCGTCCCGGGCGGGGATGCAGACCGAGACGGTGCGCCCGGTCCGGGCCTTGGCCTCGAGGACCAGGCCGTTCGGGAATTCCCCATGGTGGAAGGTGCGTGCCACGCCCCCGATTCAAGCAGCCGGGGTGCGTTGAGACGGCCGGGCCCCAGGCGCTACCATGGACACCATCATCCAGAGCGACTGAGGGACGGGCCCGTCGACGTCGCGGCAACCAGTGCGGAGCACCAGGTGCCAATGCCCGACCGATGAGGAGGACCGATGGTCGATTTTGTCACTGGGCTGCGCTGTCGAGAGTGTCAGCGTGCCTTTCCCGCCGAAGCGCTGCACGTCTGCGACTACTGCTTTGGGCCGCTCGAGGTGGCCTACGACTACGAGCGGATCGCGGCGACGATCAGCCGCGAGCGCATCGAGGCCGGGCCACGCACCATCTGGCGTTACCGCGACCTCCTGCCGGTCGTCGACGAGGCGCCGGTCGATCTCGGCGCCGGGTTCACGCCCCTCGTCCGAGCGGACCGGCTGGCGGCCGAGCTCGGGCTGGGCGAGCTGTGGATCAAGGACGACACGGCGAACCCGACCGGGTCGTTCAAGGACCGCGTCGTCTCCGTGGCGCTGACCAAGGCCCGCCAACTCGGCTTCAAGGTGGCGGCCTGCGCCTCGACGGGCAACCTGGCCAACTCGGTGGCGGCGCACGCGGCGCGGGCCGGCATGGACTCGGTGGTCCTGATCCCGCACGACCTCGAGGCGGCCAAGGTGACGATGACCTCGGTCTACGGCGGGACGGTCATTGCGGTCGAGGGCACCTACGACGACGTGAACCGACTGTGCGCCGAGCTGACGAGCGAGCGCCCGACCTGGGCCTTCGTCAACGTCAACGTGCGGACCTACTACGCCGAGGGCTCCAAGACCCTGGCCTTCGAGATCGCCGAGCAGCTGGGCTGGCAGGCCCCGGACCACGTCGTGGTCCCGATCGGCTCGGGGAGCCAGCTGACCAAGGTGGCCAAGGGATTCGCCGAGCTGGGCAAGGTCGGGCTCCTGCCTGAGGAGCCCGCCGTGCGGGTCTCGGGCGCCCAGGCCGAGGGTTGTTCGCCCGTGGCCACGGCCTTCCTGCAGGGCACCGACGCCATCCGGCCGGTGAAGCCCAAGACGATCGCCAAGTCGCTGGCCATCGGGAACCCGGCCGACGGCTGGTACGCGCTCGAGGTCATGCGCAACTCGGGCGGGTCGTGTGCCGCCGTGACCGACGACGAGGTGATCGAGGCCATCGGGCTGCTGGCTCGTACCGAGGGCATCTTCGCCGAGACGGCCGGCGGCGTCACCATCGCCACGCTCTGCAAGCTGGTCGCCTCGGGGGCGGTCCGCCCCGACGAGCGGGTTGTCGCCCTGGTCACCGGCCACGGGCTCAAGACCGTCGAGGCGCTCACCGGCACGCCGGGCAGCGGCCCGACGGCGACCATCACCCCGACGCTGGCGGCATTCGACGCCGCTTTCGACTTCGAGCAGGAGACGACCCGATGAGCGTGACCGTCCGCATCCCCACCCAGCTGCGCACCCTGACCGGCGGAGCCGGCGAGGTTCCGGTGAAGGGCACCTCCGTCGGCGAGGTGCTCAAGGCCCTCGATGCGGCGCACCCTGGCCTGGCCGAACGCCTCTTCGACGACGGGGGCAACCTGCGGCGGTTCGTGAACGTCTTCCTGGCCGACGAGGACGTCCGGTTCCTCGACGGCCTGGCCACCGGGGTCACCGACGGCCAGACGATCTCAATCGTTCCGGCTGTCGCCGGGGGCTGAGCCGCAGGAAAGGTGCTCGGCGCGCTGCGCCCTTGCGCCCCGCCCCTAAGGTGGGTACCGTTAGCACTCAGACGACGAGAGTGCTAATGGAGGAATAGAACCAGATGGCCAAGATCATCTCCTTCCGCGAAGAGGCCCGCCGAGGCCTCGAGACCGGCATGAACAAGCTTGCTGACGCTGTGCGTGTCACGCTCGGCCCGAAGGGCCGCAACGTGGTGCTCGACAAGAAGTGGGGCGCCCCGACGATCACCAACGACGGCGTGTCCATCGCCAAGGAGATCGACCTCGAGGACCCCTTCGAGAGGATCGGTGCCGAGCTGGTCAAAGAGGTCGCCAAGAAGACCGACGACGTGGCCGGTGACGGCACGACGACGGCCACCGTCCTGGCCTGGGCCATGGTCCACGAGGGCCTGCGCAACGTGGCCGCCGGCGCCAACCCGATGTCGCTCAAGCGGGGCATCGAGTCCGCGGTCGAGACGGCCGTCGGCTCCCTCCACGGCCTGGCCAAGGAGACCGAGTCCAAGGAGCAGATCGCCCAGGTGGCCTCCATCTCGGCGGCCGACACCGAGATCGGCCAGATGATCTCCGAGGCCATCGACAAGGTCGGCCGCGACGGTGTCATCACCGTCGAGGAGTCCCAGACCTTCGGCATGGACATGGACCTGGTCGAGGGCATGCGCTTCGACAAGGGCTACATCGCCCCCTACTTCGTGACCGACCCCGAGCGCATGGAGGCCGTCCTCGAGGACGCCCAGCTCCTCCTCGTGGGCTCGAAGATCACGGCCGTACGCGACCTGCTGCCGGTGCTCGAGAAGGTCATGCAGGGCGGTAAGCCGCTCCTGATCATCGCCGAGGACGTCGAGGGCGAGGCGCTGGCCACCCTGGTCGTGAACAAGATCCGAGGCACCTTCCGCTCGGTCGCCGTCAAGGCCCCCGGCTTCGGCGAGCGCCGCAAGGCCATGCTCCAGGACATCGCGATCCTCACCGGCGGCCAGGTCGTCACCGAAGAGGTCGGCCTCAAGCTCGAGAACGTGACGCTCGACCTGCTCGGTTCGGCCCGCAAGGTCGTCGTGACCAAGGACGAGACGACGATCGTCGAGGGCGGCGGCTCCGAGAGCGACATCAAGGGCCGCATCAACCAGATCAAGACCGAGATCGAGAACACCGACTCGGACTACGACCGTGAGAAGCTCCAGGAGCGCCTCGCCAAGCTGTCCGGCGGGGTGGCCGTCATCAAGGTCGGCGCCGCCACCGAGGTCGAGCTCAAGGAGAAGAAGCACCGGATCGAAGACGCCGTATCGACGACGAAGGCGGCCATCGAAGAGGGCGTCGTGCCCGGCGGCGGGGTTGCCCTGCTGCGGGCCCAGACCGCCATCCTCGAGGGCGCCGAGAAGCTCGAGGGCGACGAGGCCACCGGGGCGCGCATCGTGGCCCGGGCGGTCGAAGAGCCGCTGAAGCAGATCGCGGTCAACGCGGGCCTCGAGGGCGGCGTGGTCGTCGAGAAGGTCCGTGGCCTCAAGGGTGCCCACGGCCTGAACGCCGCCACCGGTGAGTACGAGGACCTGTTCAAGACCGGCGTCATCGATGCCGCAAAGGTGACCCGTTCCGCTCTGCAGAACGCGGCCTCCATCGCGGCCTTGTTCCTCACCACCGAGGCCGTGATCGTCGACAAGCCCGAGGAAGACGCCCCGGCCATGCCGGGCGGCGGGATGGACGACTACTAAACGGCCAGGTCAGGTCCGACCGGGTCACCGGTCAGGGGGACGTTGTCATCCCGATGCCACGGGGATGCAACAAGGTGGTGTGACACTGAAAACCGCCTCACCCCCAACCCGAGGCTGAACGATGCGCCCGGCCCTTCGGCCGGGCGCATCGTGCTTTTCTCTACACTGACCTCCGTGGCTCTGTCCCCGACGACCGGTTGGGCGGTTCTCCACCTGTTCGGCGGGCTCGGACCCGAGTTCGACGCCAACGCATTGCGCAAGGGGATCAGCGCGGCGGAGGCGGACGGTTACCAGGTTGTGCCGGTGGCGTTGCTCGGCCACAAGGGCGACCTCGGCCTGATGGCGCTCGGCCCCGACGTGTGGCGGCTGCGCCAGCTCCAGACCGAAGTGGTTGCGGCCGGCCTAAGGCCGACCCAGTCCTACGTCTCGATGACCGAGGTCTCCGAGTATGCGGCGTCGATCCCCGAAGAACTGCGCCAGGCCCGGCTCTTCCCGCAACTGCCGCCGGCCGGCAAGGCCGCGTTCTGCTTCTACCCGATGAGCAAGCGCCGAGGCGAGGGCGACAACTGGTACAGCCTCGGCTTCGACGCCCGCAAGGAGCTCATGGTCGGTCACGGCAAGGTCGGTCGCACATTCGCTGGCCGGGTGCTCCAGGTCATCACGGGGTCAGCCGGGCTCGACGACTACGAGTGGGGCGTGACGCTGTTCGGTGTCCATCCCGACGACCTCAAGGACTGCGTGTACCAAATGCGCTTCGACGAGGCGTCGGCGCGCTACGCCGAGTTCGGGCCCTTCTACACCGGCATGGTCGGCTCCCTCGACGACGTGCTGACGGTCCTCGGTGCCTGACGGCGGCCCGTCCATGACCGCATCGATCGAGGACCTGCGCGGCGAACTGCAACGTCTGGGCCGCGTCGTGGTGGCGTTCAGTGGCGGCGCCGACTCGTCCCTGCTCGCCAAGGTGGCGCACGACACGCTCGGGCGCTCCGCCGTGCTGTGCGCCACGGCGCTGTCACCGTCGCTGGCCGGGGCAGAGGAAGAAGACTGTCGCGCCCTGGCGGCCGAGTGGGACCTGCGCTGGGTGGGTGTCGCCACCGACGAGTTGCACGACCCGTCGTATGTGGCCAACGGTGCGGACCGCTGCGCGCGCTGCAAGACGGCCCTCATGGACGCGCTCGGTCCGTTGGCCGACGACGAAGGACGCGACGGTGGTGCTCGGCGTCAACGTCAGCGATCTGGGTGATCACCGCCCGGGCCAGGCCGCCGCGGCCGAGGCCGGCGCGGTCTTCCCCTTCGTCGAGGCCGGGTTCACCAAGGACGACATCCGGACGTGGTCGCGGACCCTGGGCCTGCGCACGTGGGACAAGCCCGCTGCCGCCTGCCTGGCCTCGCGCCTGCCCTACGGGACGCCCGTGACGCTCGGGCGCTTGGCCGAGGTCGAGTCGGCCGAGGCCGCCCTGCGCGCCCTGGGCTTCGGCCAGCTCCGCGTGCGGCACCACGGCGAGGCCGCCCGGGTCGAGGTGGAGCCCGCCGCGTTCGCAGAGGTGGTCGCCCGCCGTGACGAGGTGGTGGCCGCCGTGCGCCGGGCCGGCTTCACGTTCGTGGCGCTGGACCTCGAGGGTTTCCGCTCGGGCAGCCTGAATCGGGTGCTCCTGGGCGAAGGAGGGGGGCCATGAGTGCGGTCAGGGTCAAGGTGAAGCTGACGTTCCCCGAGTCCGAGGTGCGCCGGCCGGTGCTCGCCATCATGGTGCGCCAATTCGACGTGGAGCCCAACATCCGCCGGGCCGACGTGGAGGAGCACCGCGGGTGGATCGTCTGCGAGGTCGACGGCGAGGCGGCCCAGGTCGAGGCGGCGCTCGAGTGGCTGCGGGGCGAGGGGATCACCGTCGACCTGCTGGGCGACGTGCTCGAGGGCTGAACGGCCTCGGGGTCGCCGCGCCGTTCAGCGCTCGTCGGGGTCCTGGGGCACGTGCCAGCCGGCCGAAGACACCTTGCGCGGCTCGTAGAAGACGCAGCCCTCGGGGCAGGTGAAGGGCAGGGGCTCGTTGGCGTCCACCTTGCAGCGCTCGAGGCGGTCCCCGCGAGGCGTCGTCCGCATGACGTAGTGGCGGCAATCCTCGTTGACCGGCATGCCCCATTCTGGCGCAGCGGGCGGCCCGCGGTAGCGTCACCGCCCGTGGACCCCACCGACGACCACGCCGTTCCTCTCAAGACGCTGCTGCGCTGGAGCGAGTCGCTCTCGGCGATCGCGCGCACGGGCCTCGGGTTCACCGAGAGCCTCTACGAACAGGAGCGCTTCGAGGAGATCCTCAAGGTTGCCGCCGACATCCGGTCCGAGGCCGATGGTGCGTCGGGCACCGAGGACGCGGAAGGACTCGTCCAGGAGTGGATGGACACCGTGGGCAAAGGGGTCCCCGGCTACGTCACCCCCAAGGTCGCGGTCGGCGCCGCCGTCGGCAACGACAAGGGCGAGCTGTTGCTGATCCAGCGGGCCGACTCGGGCATCTGGCTCTATCCGACCGGATGGTGCGACGTCGGCTATTCGGCGGCGGAGGTCGTGGTGAAGGAGGTCGAGGAGGAAACGGGGATCATCGCGGAGCCCGTCCGTCTCATCGCGGTCCTCGACGGCCTGCGCCTCGGCTTTACCAGGGTGCCCCTGTACTCGTTGCTCTTCTACTGTCGCGCCGTCGGCGGGGAGCTGGCGCCGCACCCGCTCGAAACGCGCGACGTCGGTTGGTTCACCCGCGAGACGCTCCCGCAGCCGCTCGTCGGCTCGGAGCGGTGGGGTGATCACGTCTTCGCGGCGCTGCACGGGGAGCGGCGCGACGTGCTCTACGACAACGTGCGCGCACCGATGTGGCGGGGCGACTCGACCACGTCGTGATTGCCGTCGAGGCCGCCGGTTCGGTCGACGAGGACCTTGTGGCCGCGGTCGGCGCGCTCGTCCCCCAGCTCTCGGCGTCGTCGCCGGCACCCTCTGAGGAGGCGTTGGGCCGAATCGTGGCCGACCCGGGTGCCACCTTGTACGTGGCACGCGACGACGGTCGCGTCGTCGGAATGTTGACGCTGGTGACCTTCGAGATCCCCACGGCGGTACGAGCCTGGATCGAAGACGTGGTGGTCGACGAGGCGGCGCCGTGGGCAGGGTGTCGCAGCTGCACTCGTGCAGGCAGCGATCGACGGCGCGGTGGCGCGGGGAGCCCGCACGGTCGATCTCACCTCGCGGCCCGACCGCGAGGAGGCCAACCGTCTCTACCTCCGCATGGGTTTCGAGGTCCGCGTGACCAACGTGTACCGCCGCACCCTCGACGCCTGAGTCCGAAGACTGACGCGGGGGCTTTCCCTAAACGTCGGGCGGGAAGGCAGCGGGCAGCAGACGCATCAGCGTCGGGAACCACGAGGTGAAGCGTCCCTCGCCCCAGGGCAGGTCTGGCTCGTTGGCAATGGCCTGACCGAGCACGCCTGCGATGAGCGTCGATACGAGGAAGATCGCACCCTCTTCGTTGGCCCCCGATCCGAGCTCACCCTTGGCCACCGCGTCGGCGAGGGCGCCCCGTTGGAGCTCCACCATCTCCATGCTCACGGCGAACGCCTCGGGCGAGGGTTCGAAACTCGGGACCGGGCGCCAGAACAGCAGCTCGGCCTGAGCGCGGTTGGCCAGAGCCCACCTCCCGCTCGCCTCGAGTCCGGCGATCAACGCGTCGAGTCCGGGTTCGGCCCCTTGCATGGCCGCACGCATCGCCTCGAGGTTCGCCCGCTGCCCCTCGAGGAACAGCGCGTCGTAGATCGCCATGAGCGACGAGAAGTACTTGTAGAGCGAGGGTGGTTGGACTCCGAGCCGTCGAGCCACTTCCGCCAGGCTGAGGCCGTTCACCCCGTCCTCGCTCATGACGTCCCGGGCGATGTCGAGGATCTCGCGGATCGTCTCCTGCCGGCGCCGGGCCCGGCGGTCGGGCCGTCCAGCGCCTCCCGCAGCCGCTTCGGTCTCCTCCGTGCGTGTCATTGCCACTGAGCATAGCTTAAAATGGGGTTGACAGCAATAGCTAATGGTCGTAGCCTGTCGCGGCAAGCCTGATCGATGAAGGAGAGAGCGCCATGGCACCGAAAAACCAACGCTGGTGGTTGACCGAGGATCACGTGGAGCTGGTGATCGAGGCCGACGCTGAGTTGCTGTACGACCTCATTTCGGATCTGCCCCGTATCGGGGAATGGAGCCCGGAATGCGAGAGGGTCGACTGGGAAGGCGAGATCACGGTGCCGGTCGAGGGCGCGACCTTCACCGGTCACAACGCAGTCGGACCCGGCCGCCGCATTCGTTACTCGCGTCACGGCCGCGTGCTCGCGGCCGACCGTGGCAAGGAATTCACCTTCATCACCGATGAAGGTGGACGGGAGTCGACTTTGTGGCGCTACCGGTTCGAGCCGACCGCCAACGGGACCAGGGTGACGGAGGGTTACGAGGTCCACTGGATCCCCACCTGGGCTCGCATTCTCGACGTCCCGACAAATCGACACAAGGAGCTGTTGGCGGGCATGCGCACCACGTTGGAACGACTGAAGGTGGTCGCAGAGGCGCAGAACCGACCCGAAGAAGCGACACCGTCGGCTTCCTAGTCGCGGCCCATTCTTTCCAGACCAGAGGAGACCAACCCATGCACACCTACAAGGCCGCACCCGACGTCGACGTCGTCACCTCGACCGCCAGCGTCTCCGGCTTCGGGAACCTCGCCATCAACGCGTTCGTGATCCACGCCGACGAGCCCGTGCTCGTCGACACCGGGGCGGTGAGGGAGAGCGACGACTTCATGTCCGCACTGCGGACGGTGATCGATCCCGCCGACCTCCGCTGGATCTGGCTGACCCACACCGACTTCGATCACATCGGCTCGCTGCACCACCTGCTCGAGGAGAACGAACGGCTGCGCGTGATCACGAGCTTCCTCGGGGTCGGGATCATGAGCCTGGCCGCACCGCTCCCGATGGACCGCGTCTACCTCGTGAACCCGGGGCAGACGGTCGAGGTGGGCGACCGGACCCTGACCGCGGTGAAGCCGCCGGCGTTCGACAACCCGATCACCCAGGGCCTGCACGATGGGCGCTCGGGCATCCTCTTCAGTTCGGATTGTTTCGGGGCCCTCTTGGACGAGGTGCCCGAATGCGCCGAGGACCTGTCCGACGAGGCGCTGCGCCAGGGCCAGGTGTTCTGGGCGACCGTGGACTCCTCGTGGCTGCACCAGGTGGACCGGGGTGTTTTTGCTTCGGAGCTTGACCGCATCCGTCAGCTCGAACCGTCCATGGTCCTGAGCAGCCACCTCCCGGCCGCGTCTGGCTCGTCGTTGGAGCGGCTGCTCGGTGCACTCGCCGAGGTCCCCGACGCCCCCGCCTTCGTCGGACCGGACCAGGCCGCGTTGGAGCAGATGCTGGCCGGTGTGACCGGGGAGGTCGCGTAGCCGGCGAGCGGCGTCCGTTCAGCCCATGTTGTCCAGGTCCTCGGGAGCCTCGCGCCCGGTGAGCTGGCGGTAGAAGCCGGGGCCGGCCGTGATCACCCAGGTCTCGGCGACCCTGCCGCCTTCGATCCGGTTGAACATCATCTCGTCGACGCTGACCCGAGAGCCGCTCGGTGCGAGGTCGAAGTAAGGCCCGCGGTGGGCGGCCGAGGTCGTGCAGTAGCAAGCAACCATGTCGGCGTCCGCCACCAGCTGGAGGATCTCCGTGTGCTTGTCGGGGAAGGCGATCCGGTGGGCCGCCATCGTCTTCCGCTCGTCTGCGAGCGTCGCCACTTCTCCGCTCGGGGTGTGCTCGCGCCAGTCGTCGGTGAGGCAGGCGGCGAATTCGTCTTCGTCGCCCCGGTCGTAGGCCGCCCAGGCCCGTCGCAACAGGGCAGCGTTCTCCTCGTGCACGAGTGCTCCCTTCGGCCTCCTCAAGCCTTGCAGACGACGGGCGCGCGGTGACGTATGGGCGTAAAGGGTTAGGGCCTTGCACACCGCATGGCTTGCCGACTTCGACGGAGCCGGTCCGGTATTCTCACGCCGAGAGAGCTCGGAGAGGAACGATGAGCAGGAGCGGGATGCAGGGGCGCAACTGGGTGCTCGCGGCGATGATCTTCGCCGTCTCGATGACGTTCATCGATCAAACGATCGTCTCCATCGCGGTGCCGAACATCCAGCGCGAACTTTCCCTGTCCTCGACCGAAGTCCAGTGGGTAGTGAACGGCTATTTGCTGGCTCTCGCCGCACTGTTCGCGCTCGGCGGTCGACTATCTGACATCTTTGGCCACACCAAGATGTGCGTGATTGGCGTGATCGTCTTCGTCGGTGCGTCGGTCATGTGCGGCCTGACCCCGACGGGCTCTGTGGCTGCCGCGTGGATCATCGGTTTCCGGGTGGTCCAGGGTGCGGGCGGTGCGCTCATGTTCCCGGCCGCGTTGGCGATCGTCGTGAACACGTTCCCGTTGCGCGAGCGGGGCAAGGCCCTCGCCCTCTTCTTCGGCATCGCGGGTGGACTGACCGCGCTGGGCCCCGTCCTCGGCGGCTATCTCACTGAGTGGACCTGGCGCGCCATCTTCTGGGTCAACGTCCCGGTGGCGTTGATCGCCCTCTTTCTTATTGCCGTGTCGAAGCCCAAGACCCAGTACCAACGAGCGCCCATCGACTACCGCGGTGCCGTGCTTCTCGCCGCCGGCGTGGGACTGAGCATCTTTGGGCTGCAGCAGTCGGCCCTGTGGGGCTGGAGCAACCCCGCCACCTGGGTCTGCATCATCGTCGGCGTGCTGATCATCGTTCTTTTCGGCTTCGTCGAGTTGCGGACCGAGTCGCCGCTTGTCGCGATCGGCATCTTCAAGATCCGGGCGTTCTTCGTCCAGAACCTCGTGTTGATGGTCACGATGATCGCGTTCATCCCGATGTTCTTCTTCGTGAGCGAGTACGCGCAGATCTCGCTGCACAAGAAGGCATCGCAGGCCGGCATCTATCTCCTCTTCTTCTTCATCGGCTTCGTCGTCGCCGCGCAGATCGGTGGGCGGATCCTGGACCGGGAAGGGGCGAAGCGAGCAGTTGTCCTCGGTGCTGCCATTTCCGCGGTGGGCTACGGCGTGTGGGCGTCCAAGGTGATGTCGCTCAGCTTCTCGCAGCAGCAGATCTGGGTGATCGTGGCCGGGGCGGGGATGGGCATGCTGATCGGCCCAGCCAATACCGACGCGGTGAATCGGGCGTCCAGCCTTTCGTACGGCGAGGCGACGGGCATTACGCAGACCGTCCGTAACTTCGGGGCGAGCCTCGGCATCGCCGCGCTCGGGACGGTGCTCCTCTTCAACTACCGATCCGGGCTCACGGCCACCTTCCGGCAGAAGGGATATCCGAATGCCGTCTCGCTGGCCAACAAGGCCACCGAGCAACAGCAGGGCGGCACGGGTACCAACCCGGGATCGATCCCGCACTATGTGTCGGTCGACTTCGCTCACGCCACATCGGTCGTGCTCTATGTCATGTGTGGTGTCATGGCGTTCGCCGGCGTTGTTGCGCTCTTCGGCCTCGAGCGCGGCCGACAGGAGGAGCCCACGCTCGAACTCGACGAGGGATCTCGCGCGGAAACGGGAGCGGCGTGATCTTGCCCGCGTCCGACCGCAGGGTCACGATCGCTGGGCAGTGACGACGTTCATCACGCGGTATGACGCCGCGGGGCCTGGGGTTCGCCTCGCCGTCAAGGACCTCATCGACATGCAGGGCGAGACGACGACGGCGGGCTGCCGCGCCGTGGCGGCGCGGGCCCGACCGGCCGAGCGTGATGCCGCGTGCATGGCCGGGGCGCGCGCCGCCGGGGCAAGGATCGTCGGCCGCACCAACCTGCACGAGCTGGCACTCGGGGTGACCGGCATCAACCCGTGGTACGGCACGCCGGTGAACCCGCTTGATCCCACCCGCGTGCCCGGGGGCTCGTCGAGCGGGTCCGCCGTCGCGGTCGCGACGGGGGAGGCCGATGTGGCCTACGGCAGCGATACGGGAGGATCCGTGCGGATACCGGCGGCCTGTTGTGGCACGGCCGGACTGAAGACGACGTTCGGCCGCATTCCGCTCGACGGCGTCTGGCCGCTGTCGCCGAGTTTCGACACCGTCGGTCCGATGGCGCGAGATGTGGCCGGACTGGTCACCGGCATGCAGCTCCTCGAACCGGGTTTCTCCGTGGCGGACATGGGACGGGCCGATGCACTCGAGGTCGGACGTCTGCCCATTGACGCCGACCCCGCCATCACGGCCGCCCTCGACAAGGCGATTGCGCTCGTTGGCTGGCGAAGCAAAGAGCTCGCCGTGCCCGGTTGGGACAAGGCGTTGACCCATGCCGGCCTGCTTCTCATCGTCGAGGCCTGGCATTCGAACCGCGTACTGCTCCTGGAGGACCCCGACGGCATCGGGGAGGGCGTCCGGTCGCGACTTGAGCTTGGATCGTCCATCGACGATGCCGTCGTGCGCTCGGCCTGGGAGACCCAGCGCGAGTGGAAGGCCGCCCTCGAGGGTGTCTTCCATCACGTGGACTTCCTCGTGACACCGACCCTGACCATCTTCCCGCCGCCCCTCGAGGAGGGCGACGACCTGCTGGTCTCTCGCTGCACGCTTCCGGTCAACCTGGCCGGCGTGCCGGCGCTGTCCCTGCCGGTGCCAACCGGCGGGCCGTTCCCGGCCAGCCTCCAGCTCATCGGTCCCGCCCAGAGCGAAGAGCGGCTGTTGGCGGCGGGAGCGCTCCTCGAGGCTGCCATCGCCGGAGGGTGATGTTCTGGGCGGTCCTTGCCAGGGCAGAGTGGAGTGGCAAGAATCCGCAGGTCAACGGATGGCCGGAAGGCAGGTTGGAATGTTGCAACGGATTGCGGTTTCGCGCGGAGTACGCCGGCTCGCCAGGGTTGCCGCTATAGCGGTCGTCGCCACCGCCGGAGCCTCGCTGCTCGGTGTCGCACCGGCCGGAGCGACGCCGGTGAGCACCACCGCCACGGCCAGCGTGAGCCCTGACACCGTGACCTACGGCGATCAGGTCACCTACACCATGCACGTGACCGCTTCGACGGGACCGAACCCGACCGGGACGAGCCCGGACGTCCGTTTCTCAACTTCCTTCATACCTGATTTGTGTGACGCGACGATCAGTAGTGGCACCGCGACGTGCACCTCGACGAACGCTCCAGGTGGTACCGACACGATCCAAGCGAAGTACACCGACGACATCACGTGGAGCAGTGCCACGGCCACAACAACGCTCACCGTCAACGTCACGCCACCCAGTTCGCCACCGGGCGCAACCTCGTCGACCAGCGCGACCGGCGTGCAAAACGACGGCTCGTTCACGGCGAACCTCGGGAATCTCCACGCGCAGGTCAACGGCACCGGCGCGGTCACCATCGCCACCTACGGTTCCAATCCCACGGCAAGCACGCCGGTCGGCGCCACGGGCACCTACGACGATGTCGCGATCGGCCAAGGATCGAGCATCAACAATTTGATTATCGCGGTCTGCAATTACGGGGCGGGCTCGTCGCTGCAGTGGTTCGACAAAGACACGTCGACCTGGGTCCCGTTCTCAGTCCAGTCCAAGCAGATCGCTTGTCTCTTCGCAGAAGTCAGCGGCCAGACCTCTCCGTCTCTCCTCCAGTTGCTTGGGACCCCGATCGCGGTCTCGGTTTTGCCGTCCCCTTCGGCCTCCCAGGGCTATTGGCTCGTCGCGCGCGACGGCGGGATTTTCTCGTACAACCGTCCCTTCTTCGGCTCGACCGGCAGCATCAAACTCAACCAACCCATCGTCGGGATGGCGACGACCAACGACGAGAACGGGTACTGGATGGTGGGCTCCGACGGTGGAATCTTTGCCTTCGGCGATGCGCCGTATGTGGGCTCTCTGCCAGCCCGACACATCAACGTCTCCAACGTCGTGACCATCGTGAGCGATCCCTCGACCGACGGGTACTACGTCATCGGATCCGACGGATCGGTCTGGAACTTCAACACCCCACAGCTCGGGGACCTGCCCTTCTTCGGCTTCCACGTCAATAACATCGTCGGCGCCGCGCTGACGCCCGATGACAAGGGGATGTACCTCGTCGGAGCCGACGGCAAGGTCTACGTGCTGCTCGGGGACGGCACGTTCCAGGGTGACGCCTCGAACATCCCGCTCAACGCCCCGATCGTCGGGATGGCCGCCGATCCCATCACCGGGGGCTACTGGCTCCTGGGCAAGGACGGGGGCGTCTTCAGCTACGGCGCGCCGTTCTACGGATCGACCGGAAGTCTGACGCTCAACCAGCCCGTCATCGCGATGTCACCGACCGGCGACGGGGGCGGATATTGGTTCACCGCACTCGACGGGGGCGTGTTCTCCTACGGCGACGCCCAATTCTGGGGCTCGACCGGCTCGATCCACTTGAACCAACCCGTGGTCGGTATGTCAGGTTCCTGACGACCGTGCCGCCCGCGGCGCGTGTCGGCGAACCAGCCCGCGCCCGATCTCGGCCAGGTGGTCCCTGACCGCGATCGGAGAAAGCACTTCGATGGCGTCGGCAAAGCCCGCCAGTTGGCGCGCCAGCATGAGCTCTGATTGTGCCCGCACCTCGAAGGTGACGCGTCCGGAAGCATCAACGGACCCGTCGCCGACCCGGCTCCCGAACATGTAGCGCAACACGTCGAGGGTCACCTCGTCCGTGCGCAGCCTCACCGACAATGGCGCGCGCTGCGCGTCAATGTTCGTGACGATCGATCTCCAGGCTTCCGACAGGTCGAAGTCGTCGGGACGCACGATCGGCCGGTCCGTCGCCGTCACCGAGCGCACTCGGCTGACCCGGAACGTGCGTTGGCCGGCCGCTGTGTCACCGATCAGGTACCACGTGCCGTTCTTGACGACGAGGCCGAGCGGATGCACCGTGCGAACGGAGACCTCTCCGTCACGGCGCCGGTATCCCAACTCGACCTGGACGCCCTCGATCACGGCGCGTTGCACCGCTTCGAGGTGCACGGGTGCGACGGGCTCGGCGTGGTCCCATCCGGCGGCATCTCGCACCACGGCACCCGCCGCGGCTTCGGCCTGAGACCGGAAGGTGGCCGGCAGCGCGCGCACGAGCTTGCGGAGGGCGGCGCGGACCTCGGGGGTGGCGGCGCCGGGTCCGGCGATGAGGAAGAGGGCCCGGGTCTCGTCGGCCGTCAGGCCGCTGAGGTCGGTGCGCGCTCCGCCCACGAGCTCCCACCCACCGCCCCGGCCGGGTTGTGAGTAGACGGGCACGCCGGCCAGAGCGAGGCCTTCGAGGTCTCGACGAGCGGTGCGCTCGCTGACCTCGAGCTCCTCGGCCAGCTCGGCCGCGGTGACCCGACCCTTGGCTTGCAGGACCAACAGGACGGAGATGAGGCGGTCTGCTCGCACCCGGCCAGTTTGACCCACAAAGTGGCCAGGAGATGGCCACTTTAGAGGCGCAGGATGGCGCCATCGATCCCAACGACGCCGGCACCAGCCGGCAGAAACGGAGCCATCCAATGCCCGGTCTCGTTCCTCCCCTGTCCGACGAGCGCGACGTCCTGCTCGCCTTCCTCGGCCAGCAACGTGACGCCTTGCGCTATGCCGCGCACGGGCTCAGCGACGAGCAGGCCTCGTGCCGCTCGACCGTCAGCGAGCTCTGCCTGATCGGGCTGATCAAGCACGCCGCCCTGGTCGAACAGGCGTGGACCACCTTCATCCTGACGGGCGACACCAACGTGTTCGTGAGCCAGGACGACTGGGCCGACGGGTTCCGGCTCGTCAGCGGCGAGACCATCGACGACGTGCTCGCGCTGGCCGCCGAACAGGCTCGACACACCGAGAAGGTGATCGCCGACCTGGCCGACCTGGGGGAGTCCTTGCCCCCGACAGCCGACGTAGTGCCCTGGATCCCCGGCGGCGTGAGCTGGACGCCGAGGTGGATCCTTTTGCATCTGATCGAGGAGACGGCCCGCCACGCCGGACACGCCGACATCATCCGCGAAGCCATCGACGGCGCTACCTGCTGGACCTTGATGGCAGCGGCCGAAGGGTGGCCGGCTACGGACTGGGCGTAAGCCGACCGGGACGTCCCCCGGCCGTAGGGTGGCCGGGCATGGACGTCCTGGTCTGGTCCGACTTCGCCTGCCCATGGTGTGCGCTGGGGCTGGCCCGGCTCGAGGCCGCGTTGCGCGACTTCGAGCACGGCGATGAGGTCCGGATCGAGCACCGTTCCTTCGAGCTCGACCCTCGCGCCCCGGCCAGCCGGGAACGCTCCATGGCCGACGTCGTGGCGGCGAAGTACGGCAGGAGCCCGGACCAGGTGCGGGCGGGACACGAGCGTCTGACGGCGTTCGGCCGCGAAGCCGGCGTCGTGTTCGATTTCGACCGGGTCCGTCTCGGCAGCACCTTCGACGCCCACCGCGTGGCCCAATCCGCCCGCGGCACAGCCGAAGAAGGTGCGCTGCTCCACGGTCTGTTCCGTGCCTACTTTGCCGAGGGCCGGCTGCTGTCAGATCACGACGTGTTGCGCTCGGTCGCCGCCGACGCGGGGCTCGATGAGATCGTGACCGACAAGGTTCTCGCCGGCGATCTCTACGGGCGCGAGGTCAGGCTCGATGAGGCGGCGGCCGAGGAGCTCGGGGTGACCGGGGTGCCGTACTTCCTTATCAACGGGGCCTGGCCCATCCCGGGCGCCCAGGACGTCGAGACGCTGGGGATCGTGCTCCGGCGCGCGTGGTCACGCTTCGGACATTGAAGCCAGGATCTCGTCGATCATCTCCATCGTCGTGTTCGGGTGCAAAAAGGCGAAGCGAGCGACGGTCTCACCTTCCCACGTCGTCGGGGTGACGAAGCCGATCTGTTCGTACAAGAGGCGCGCCGACCAGACGTCGTAGTCCAACTTCGTCCAACCCAGGCGCCTGAAGAGCACGATGGAGAGGCCCGGTTGACGCACCAGCTCGACGTGCGCCGCTGCCGCGATCCGCTCCGCCGCACGTTGTGCGATCGACAGGCCCGCCTCCACCGCGTCGCAGTACGCGTCGAGTCCGTTCACCGCCATGGAGAACCACAGGGGCAGCCCGCGCGCTCTTCGTGTCAGGTGAAACGCGTAATCGCTCGGGTTCCATTCTTCGGGCCTCCCGCTGTGCAGCACGTCGAGGTACTGCGCGTCCTGCGTGTGCACGGCCTTGGCCAGGTTGGGCTGGCGGTAGACGAGCGCCGCACAGTCGAACGGAGCGAACAACCACTTGTGCGGGTCGACGATGAATGAGTCGGCCCGTTCGTATCCGCTGAACAACTTCCGGACCGACGGTGCAAAGAGGGCGGCCGCACCTCCATAGGCACCATCGATATGGAACCACAACGAATGTTCGCTGGCGACATCGGCCACCCCGTCGAGGTCGTCCACGATCCCGGCGTTCGTCGTGCCCGCCGTCGCGACGACGCCGATCACGTCGGCCCGACGGGGGTCGTCCCGGAGCGCGGCTGACAGCGCGTCCCCGGTCAAGCGGTGGTCTCTGGTCTCCACCGTCAGTACGCCGACGCCGAGCACGTGCAGCGCTTTGCCCACCGAGGAGTGGGCGTCTTCGCTGATGGCCACGAGCGGTCGTTCGGGAGCGGCCGCCTGGCGGCGGTAGGCGGCCGTGTCGCGCGCCACCATGAGGGCGGAGAGATTTCCGGCAGATCCCCCCGCTACGAAACAGCCGCCGGCCTCCTCGGGGAAGCCGGCCCGTTCGGCGAGGACCCCGAGCGCCTGATTCTCCGCCACCACGACCCCAGCTGCTTCGAGCCATGAGGTGCCGTGGAGCGACGAGCACGAGATGAACATGTCGAAAAGGAGCGACGCCTTGGTCGGGGCCGCGGGGATGAAGGACAGGAAGCGCGGACTGTCGCAAGAGACGATCGCCTTGGAGAGCTTGTCGACGAAGAGGTCGAGCACGTCGGCCGCGCCGTTGCCGTTCGGGCGCATGAGGCCCGCCAGTTCGGCGTCGAGCGATTCGACGAGACCGCCGAAGTCGAGCGCGACCGGGTCCATGGACAACCGCTCCCGGCAGGCCGCGACGACGAGGTCGGTCATGGCCTCGTCGTAGTGGAACATCGGATTGGCCATCAGGCGGGCGATGAGTCCGAGCCACCGGGACGATGGTTCCCGGCGCGCCACGCCTCCTCCGCCCGGCTCGCCACTTCGTGCAGCGTGGCCCCCGTCTTGGCGGCGACGAGGGCCACGTCGTCGAACTCGGGCTTGGCGCGACCGCTCGTCACCTTCATCCGGATGCTGATGCCATCGAGGACGACAGTCGCCATCTCCCGCGCCACCGGCCACCGTTCGACCGGCGTGGCGCGGACGCCCAGCGTCCCCGTGGACCGGGCGATCTCGTGCCGGAGCGTCTCGACGTTCGCGGGATCTGTCAGCACGTGTAAGACATGGCCGGGCCGGCCTTTCTTCATGGTGACCGAGGTCACCCACGCATCAAGTGCGCCGGCCTCGAGGGCGGCTGCCACGGCGTAACCGAGCTGCTCGCCGGTCACATCGTCGAGGTTGGTCTCCAAGACCAGGGCTGGTTGACCCGATCCGGCGACCTCGCGTGGTGCCCGCCGCCCGATCACCACCTGGGTGCAGTTGGGGAGGTCCGGCAGTTCCCCCGCGCCGCCACCGAAGCCCGACGCCGTGATCGTCATGTCGGGCATCGGGCCGAACGAGCTGCCGAGGGTGGCCAGGAGGGCGGCGCCGGTGGGTGTGGTCAGTTCCAAGGTGACGTCACGGCCGTAGGTGGGGATGTCCTCGAGGAGCCGCACCGTTGCCGGTGCCGGATTGGGCAGCCGCCCGTGGGCGCTGCGTACGGTCCCGTTTCCCGTGGCCACGGCGGAAGCCGTGACAGTGTCGACCCCGAGGACTTCGAGCGCGGCGGCCGTCCCGACGATGTCGATGATGGCGTCGTGGCCGCCGACCTCGTGGAAGTGCACCTGGTCCACCGGACGACGGTGCAGTGCGGACTCGACAGCGGCGAGCGACCGAAAGACCCGCAGCGCCCGATCCGCCACCCGCGAGGGGAGTGCGGCGGCTTCGATGAGGGCGCTGATGGCGCCGTGGGTGCGCACCACGACGTCGTCACCGCGGACGATGGCCCGGGTGCACGCGATACCGCCGCGCAGCCCCTCTTCGAAGCTGAGGTCCCAGCCGGGGAGCGGCAGGCGGTCAAGGAGCGAGCGCACTTCGCCGACGTCGGCCCCAGCGTCGACGAGGGAGCCCAGGGCCATGTCTCCGGCGATGCCGGCAAAGCAGTGGAACCACGCGACCGTCTCGGGTGGTCCAGCCGGACCGCTCACGGGAGGAGCCTGGCCACGGCGCACGCCGCGCCGTACCCGTTGTCGATCCCCACCACGGTGATGCCCGACGAGCAGGCCGACAGCATGCTGAGCAGGGCCGTCACGCCCTCGAGGGCTGCGCCATAGCCGGTACTGGTCGGCACCGCCACGACCGGGGCGGGGGTCAGGCCCCCGATCACACTGGCCAGTGCACCCTCCATCCCGGCCACGACGACGACGACGTCGGCCGCCCCGATCGTGTCCAACTCGGCCAGGAGTCGGTGCAGACCGGCGACGCCGCAATCGGCCAGCATCGTCGCCGAGAATCCGAGCCCATCGAGCACGGCGGTGCATTCCGCGGCCACCGGCAGGTCGGCCGTGCCGGCGGTCACCACGACGACGTTGCCGGCTCGAGGGGCAGCGGGGCGGAACACCAACGTGGCGAGGCCACCCTCCTGGGTGAGGGCACCGGGGCCCACCCCGGCGGTGACGCCGGCCGCCGAGGCGGCCTTCACCTGTTCGTCTGTGGCCCGGGTGAGGAGGACCGGTCCTGCGCTCCCGACGAGCAGCTCCTCGACCACCGCCGCACAGTGCTCGGGCGTCTTGCCCGGGCCGTACACGGCTTCGGGGAGACCGAGCCGCAGGTCGCGGTGGTGGTCCACCCGGGCGAACCCGAGGTCCGCGTACGGCAGGCGCCGGAGTTGTCGTACCGCGTCGTCGGGCGCGACCTCTCCCGAGGCGACTTGTTCGACGAGCGAGCGGAGGGAGGAGACGTCCATGACCTGCTCTATCCTGCCCAACCGTGAACCCGCCTGCGACATCGCTCGCCTACTTCGGCCCCGAGGCCACCTTCACGCAGGAGGCATTGCTGGCCGAACCGGATCTGGCCGCGGCCGAACTGACGCCGCTTCCGTCGATCACGGCGGTGCTCGAAGCGGTCGCCCGGGGGGAGGTCGATGGCGGGTTCGTGCCGATCGAGAACGCGATCGAGGGCACGGTGAGCGCCACGATCGACGGGCTGATCCACGATGTTGACCTGCACATCCAGCGTGAGGTGGTGATGGATATCCACCTGCACCTGATGGCGCCGCCCGGCGCCACGCTGGGTGGCATCCGCTCCGTGGCGTCGTATCCGCACGCGCTGGCCCAGTGCCAGAAGTTCCTCGCCCAGACGCTGCCCGACGCCGAACAGCACGCCGCCAACTCCACGGCCGATGCCGCCCGACTTCTCGGGGAGTCACGCTCGCCGGCCGGCGCCGCCATCGCGCCGAGGCTGGCGGCCGAGCGTTACGGACTGTCCATCCTGGCCGAAGACGTCGAGGACCATCCGGACAACCAGACCCGGTTCGTGCTGGTGGCGCGGACCAGGGTGCCGCAACCCACGGGTCACGACAAGACGAGCATCGTGTGCTTTCAGCGGGCGGACCATCCCGGGAGCCTGCACGGCATCATCGGACAGTTCGCGGCGCGCAACATCAACTTGACGAAGCTCGAGTCACGCCCGACCAAGCAGGCGCTCGGCGACTATTGCTTCGTGATCGATCTCCGCGGCCATGTGGGCGACGAGGTGGTGGCCGACTGCCTCCGTGATCTCCACGCCGGACTGGCTGGAGTGAAGTTCCTGGGGTCGTACCCGGCCGCAGGCGAGCACGGCCCCGAACAGCGGCGACAGGCGGACGCGGCCTGGCAGGCCGCCGATGACTGGCTCAAGGAGCTGCGCTCCTCTATCGGCTGACCCGCTGGTACTCTGCGCCAGGGAGGGCGCATGGCGTTGCCGATCATCGACGTCGATCAGCATCTCTTCGAGTCGAGGACGACCTGGTCGCGACTTCATCGACCCCGCGTACAGCGCCGATGCGCTGTCCATCACCGACGACGACGGTGGCTGGCCCTGGCTGACGTGGCGGGACGAGCGCCTCACACCGCTGGAGGTCCCGATCCCCGAGCGCTCGTCGCTCATCGGCGACGACCGCCTCCGCCGGGTGCGCGGCGAACGTGCGCCGGCCCCGTTCGAAGAGTTGGTGCCCGACGCCTACCGGGCCGCCGGACCTCGCCTGGCCTCCCTCGACGAATTCGGACTGGACGCCGCGGTCATGTTCCCCAACTACGGCCTGCTCTGGGAACAGCGGCTCGCATCCGACCGCAACGCCCAGCGCGCCAACGCCCGGGCCTACAACCGTTTCGTCGCCGGGGTGTGCGCCGACGGTGAGGATCGCCTGTTCGCGGTGGCCCACGTCATGCTGCACGACCCGACCTGGGCGGTCGAAGAGATCGCACGTGTGCGCGCCGAGGGGGTTCGCCTCGCCATGGTCGCTCCGGCGCCGGTGGACGGCAAGCCCCTGTCCCACCCTGACTTCGACCCGGTGTGGGCCGCCTTCAGCGAGCACGGCGTTGCCCCGGTCTTCCACGTCTCGGAGTTCGAGAGCCCGCTGCACCCCGCTTGGCGTCAGGGTGAGCGCGAAGACGGCGAGCGGCTCTTCGATTCGATCTTCTTGTACCTGGCGCCGGCGGTTGCCTTGGCCGATCTGATCCTGAACGGGACGTTGGAGCGGTTTCCCGAGTTGCGGGTTGGCGTGGTCGAGCTGACGGCGAGCTGGGTGCCGCATTTCCTGCTGCACATCGACGGCGCCTCGGACTTCTACGCTCTCCGCCATGGAGAGCCCTACCGGCACCTTGACTTGCGGCCCTCGGAGTACTTCATGCGGCAGGTTCGTGTGGCGGCGCTGCCCTACGAGATGCCGAACCGCCTTGTCCCCCGGGTCGGCGACGACACCTACATGATCGGGAGTGACTGGCCGCACGCAGAGGGGGTCGCCGATCCGATGGCAGCGGCCGAGCGGGCCGTGGCCGGCTTGACCGGGACCGCGCGGACGAACATCTTGGGAGCCAACGCGTCGTGGCTCCTCGGGCTGTGACCGTCGACCTCGAGGCCGCCGCCGCCGAGCGGGAGCGGCTGCGCTCGAAGTACCTGCGAGGCGCCGGCGGGCCGGCCGAGGTCCACGGCACAAGGCGTCCACCATCTGGCGCTGCTGTGCTCGGACGTCGAGCAGACGATCCGCTTCTACCAAGAACTGCTGGGGTTCCCCCTGGTCGAGCTGTTCGAGAACCGGGACTACAAGGGTTCCACCCATCTCTTCTTCGACCTCGGGCACGACAACACGTTGGCGTTCTTCGACTTTCCCGATCTGGGTCTCGGCCCCTACACCGAAGTGCTGGGTGGGTTCCACCATCTCGCCATCTCGGTGAGTCGAGAGCAGTGGGAAGCGGCTCGCCAACGGCTGGCCGACGCCGGCATCGCCACGCTGATCGAAAGCGAGGTGTCGGTCTACTTCTCGGATCCAGACGGGGTGCGGCTCGAGCTGATCGCAGAGGACCTCGGTTCGCTCTACGGGACCCCATTGCACTGATGCCCGTCACGGGCCTGGCCAACCTTGCCGTGAAGGTGGCCGACCTCGAGGCCGCCTGCGCCTGGTACGAGGCGGCGGGAGCGGTCGTCACCGAGCCGGTGGCGTGGGAGAACGGGCGGCGGTCCGACGTCCAGCTCGGCGCCCTGGCGCTCACCCTCTTCACGCAGGCCATCTACGAAGACGTGTGCGACCTGCCCGACGAGGGCTTCTTGCACCCCGCCCTGTTCGTGGACGATCTCGACGCGGAGCTGTCCCGCCACGCCGTGCTCTGGGGCCCAAAGGTGGTGAGTGGATCCTTCGGGACCCGCCGTATCGCCTTCGTCGAAGCTCCCGGGGGCATCCGCCTCGAGTTCATGGAGCAGGTGGTCCCTCCTCCCGCTTGAGCGGTCGCCGCCTCCTTGCAGCCCCCCTGACGATCACCGACATGGGTGCCGCGCTCGAGCAATCACCCGGCTCCCCGATCTCCGCGCGTGTGAGAATCCGCTGAAATCAGCGCAGAACCCGAGTTACAGGAGGGTGGGAATGACCACGACCCACGAGCGGGAGCCCAAGCACGGCTACACGCAGGACGGGCTCCCCGTGCACGCCAGGACCCGCGATTTCTTCAAGAAGGACACCGTCATGCAGCGGCTCAACGCCGCCGTCGGCCTGCGGATCACGGTCTTGGTGGGCACCATGTGGTGCGCCTACGTGTTCGCCGGCATCGCTCTCATCTCGCTGCCCGACAACATCCACTCCAAGCAGCTCCTGATCTTGTGGATCAGTTCGTCGTTCCTCCAACTCGTCCTGTTGCCGATCATCATCGTCGGCCAGAACATCCAGGCCCGAGCGTCGGACGCCCGAGCCGCCAAGACCTTCGAGGACGTCCTCGACGTTCGGCGGAAGACCGAACACGCCATCCGTCTGCTCGATGTGCACACCGAGGGCGGACTCCACGACGCAGTCGAGTTGATCATCAACGCCATCAACGCCAAGGGCTCGGCCACACCGCCCACAGTGGCGACGTGATGGCCCTCCCAGCACAGGTGCCCAGACGCGCTTCGAGCTCGAGCGTGTGTGCGAAGTGGAGACCCAGGCATACAGCCCGTCCCGAGTCAGGCGATCCGGGGACGCATCCGAAGATTTCTCCCGGAACTGTCGAATTCGCCGGGTGCCGTTCGTATAGGCGGTGACGTCCGGCGCTCGGCCGGCGGATTCGGAGCAAGGAGGCAGTCATGGGCAGGATCGTGGTCAGCGAGTTCGTCTCGATCGACGGCGTCATGGAGGACCCCGGCGGGTCCGAGGGCACCCGCAACGCGGGTGGACCTTCCGGTTCAATCGCGGGGAAGACGGAGACCGCTTCAAGCTCGACGAGACGCTCGCGGCGGAAGGTCTTCTGCTCGGCCGAACCACCTACTTGGGTTTTGCCGCGGCGTGGCCGACGATGGAGGACCCGGTGGGGTTCGCGGGCAAGATGAACTCCATGTCGAAGTACGTCGTCTCCAACACGCTGAGCGACGCTGAGGCCACGTGGAACAACAGCACCGTCGTTCGCGGCGACATCGTGGCCGAGCTGACCGCGCTGAAGGCGAGCCTCGCCGGTGACCTGCTCGTTGCCGGCAGCGCCTCGCTGGTGCAGCTGCTCGCCGAGCACGGACTCGTCGACGAATACCGGCTGATGGTCTTCCCGATCGTCCTCGGGAGCGGGAAGCGTCTCTTCGGTGACCTCAGCGTGGCCCCGGTCCTCGCCCTTGACGAGGTGGCGACCGTGGGTGACGACGGTGTCGTCGTCCTGACCTACCACCCCAAGCCCGTGCCGTCCGACGGCGTGGCCGCCTGACGTCCGACCGTTCAGTCGAATCTACCGAAACAGAGGAGTTGCCATGAAGCAGTACCTGCTCAGTGTCGCCATGATCGACGGTGCGCCACCTCGCCCGCCCGACGTCATACAGCGGGCCTTCGAACGGGTCGACGTGCTCAACGCAGAGATGCAAGCCGCCGGCATCTGGGTCTTCGGCGGCGGGCTGCAGCCCGCATCCATCGCGACGGTCGTGCGGGAGGACGGCGACGAGATCATGCTCACCGACGGACCCTTCACCGAGTCCAAGGAGCACATCGGTGGCTTCTGGGTCATCGAGGTGGACGACCTCGACGCCGCGCTGGCTTGGGCGACCAAGGCGACCCGCGCCTGCAGCGAGCCGGTCGAGGTGCGACCGTTCCAGGAGAACCCGGAGGGCTGAGTCCCGCCCGGACCATGGAGCGAGACAGTCGCCGTGTGGAAAGCGTCTTTCGCCAGGAGTATGGCCGCGCCGTGTCGGTGCTGGTCCGGGCGTTCGGGGACATCGACCTCGCCGAGGAGGGCGTCCAAGAGGCGTTCGTCGTGGCGGCGGAGCGGTGGGCGGCCGACGGGCTACCGCCCAGCCCGGCCGGTTGGATCATCACGACGGCTCGACGCAAGATCCTCGATCGCCTGAGGCGCGAGGCCACCCGTGACGACCGCCACGCCCAGGTTGCGTTGCTCAACGAGCGGGCTGAACCCGACGAGGAGCTCGCGGTGCAAGACGATCGCCTCCGGCTGATCTTCACCTGCTGCCATCCCGCGTTGGCGCCTCCGGCTCGGGTCGCGCTCACGCTCCGATTGCTCGGCGGTCTCACGACGGGCGAGATCGCCCGCGCCTTTGTGGTCGCCGAGTCGACGATGGCCCAGCGCATCAGCCGGGCCAAGGCCAAGATCCGCGACGCCGGCATCCCCTACCGGGTCCCGGCGAGCGCGGAGCTCCCCAACCGGCTCCGCTCCGTCCTCTCGGTCGTCTATCTCGTGTTCAACGAGGGCTATGCCGCCACGGCCGGCGAACGGCTCGACCGCGCCGAGCTCACGGCCGAGGCGATCGAGCTCGGTCGCGTCCTGGCCAGCCTGATGCCCGACGAGCCCGAGGTGCTCGGCCTCCTCGCCCTCATGCTGCTGATCGAGGCGCGCCGGCCGGCGCGGACCGACGCGCAGGGCGTGTTGGTGCCATTGCCCGAGCAGGAGCGCACCTTGTGGGACGCCGACCTCATCGCCGAGGGGCAGGAGATCGTGCGGCGATGTCTGCGTCGCAACGCGCCGGGGCCGTATCAGATCCAGGCGGCGATCAACGCCGTGCATTCGGACGCCGCCTCCGCCGAGCTGACCGAGTGGCGCCAGATCCTCACGCTCTACGACCAGCTGACCGCCTTCGACGCCTCCCCCATGGTTGCGCTCAACCGCGCCGTGGCGTTAGCCGAGGTCCAGGGCGTCGACGCGGCTCTGGCCTCGATCGGCGATCTCCCCCTCGACTCGTACTATCTCCTCCATGCGGTCCGGGCCGACTTCTTGCGTCGACTTGGTCGCCACCGCGAGGCCGTCGGAGAGTACGACGCCGCGCTGGAACTGACCGACAACGAGGGCGAACGCGCCTTCCTGTTGCGGGCCCGCACGGTGGTCGCGGGCCGATGAGTTGCTGTCCGACCCCTGCACCGGCACCCGAAAGCGCAAATCCCCCGTGTGAGAGGCTCGTCAGGTGAAGGTCCACCTCGTCGACGGCACGTACGAGCTCTTCCGTCATTTCTTCGGCGCCCCCCCGCATCAGAACGCCGAGGGGGAAGAGGTGGCCGCCGTGCGAGGGGTGTTGAGCTCGGTCGTGCAGCTCCTCGACGACGGTGCCACGCACGTCGGGGTGGCCACCGATCACGTCATCGAGTCGTTTCGCAACGACATGTGGCCCGGCTACAAGACGGGGGACGGCGTCGACCCGGTCCTGAAGTCGCAGTTCTGGCCGCTCGAAGACGCGCTGCGGGCCCTCGGCGTCCTCGTCTGGCCCATGGTCGACGTGGAGGCCGACGACGCCTTGGCCAGTGGAGCCGCCGTCGCGGACGACGACGCCCGCGTCGACCAGGTCGTGATCTGCACGCCCGACAAGGACCTCGGCCAGTGCGTGCGCGGGAGGAGGGTCGTGCAGCTCGACCGGCGCCAGAAGTTGTTGATCGACGAGGCCGGGGTGGTGGCGAAGTTCGGGGTGTCGCCGACCTCCATTCCGGACTATCTCGCGCTCGTCGGTGACAGCGCGGACGGCTTTCCGGGCCTGTCGGGTTGGGGGGCCAAGTCGGCCGCCACCGTGCTGGCCCGCTGGGTCCATCTCGAGGACATCCCGGCCGATCCCGACGCGTGGGACGTCGTCGTGCGCGGCGCACCGAAGCTGGCGACCACGTTGCGCGAGGGCTCCGACAACGCGCGGCTGTTCAAGGAGCTGGCGACGCTCCGCATCGATCGGACGCTGCTCGGCAACGTGGACGAGCTGCGCTGGGACGGGCCGACGGACGAGTTCGGCGATGTGTGTGCCCGCCTCGATGCTGCGGGCGTCGCGAAACGTGCCGACGCCTTGGCCGCAAACCGGGCGCACTGACCTCGCGCCGCGAACGAGGACGGCTCCCTCAGATCCCGTCCCGCGCCCGACGAGGTCGCCCTATCGGGGTGACACGAAGGCTCGTCAGCTTGGCGCAGGTGCCACGACGGAGGGCACCGCACCCGAGAGGTTGAGGGCGGCGCAGGTAGAGGTCGCGGCCGTTGGGGAACCCGACGGCGCCGGGGACCCACGAGTGGAACGCGATCCAGGTGGCCCCGCTCATGTCCGTGAAGACCGATTCTCCGCCCGGACCGGCGACGCCGTCGCCCGAGGCCAGGATCGGGCCGGGTGTCGCATCCGCGCACGGACCGAGCGGCCCGGTGCACGTGGCCACGCCGACGGCGTAGTTGGCGCCGTTCCAGTCGTTGCCCGAGAAGAAGAGGAAATAGTGCCCGTTGGCGAGGACGAGATCCGGCGCCTCGACCGTTCCCGCCTCCCAGGCCTGGTCGGGCACGAGCAGCGTGGTCGGGTTGGCGCCGCTGGCAAAACCCGTTCCCGCGGCGTTCAGCTGCTCGGACCAGATCTTCGACGTGCCGGGGCCACCGGACTTCCAGACCAGGTACGGGGTGCCGTTGGCGTCGGTGAAGGTCGAGGGGTCGATCGAGCCGCCCAATGCTTGCTGACACTCGAGGGGTCCCGTCGATGTGTCGACGAACGGGCCCTGCGCGCCCGTAGACGAGGCGACCGAGATGCACTGCGTGCCGGTCGCCGCGACGTCGACCGCGTAGTACATGAGGAACGAGCCGTTCACGCGGGTCACGGACGGCGCCCACGTGTTGTTCGGCTTGGCCCAGCTCGGCAACGAGGGGAGTGCGTTGCCGATGGCGCTCCAATGCGTCAGGTCCTGGGACGCAATGATCTGAATGTTCCCCGCGACCGAGTTGGTGGCATAGGCGTAGTAGGTCCGTCCGGCCGTGATGACGTCGGGATCCGGGAAGTCGAACGGGTAGACGAGTCCCGCCTTCGCTCCGCCCTCGAGCTGGGCGCACGGTCCCGAGACCGCCGAGATGTCCGTGGCGGCGGCGGCATTGTTGTGCGCCGAGACCTGGTTCAGCGCAGCCTGCACCCCGCCCAGGCACGTGTGCAGCGTGCTGATCCCGACCCCTTCCAGTGAGGCGCCGGCGTTCGCGCTGTGCAGCGAGGCCTCGACACCGGCCAGCTGACCGAGCGTGGCGCCGATCGACGTCTCGAGGTCGTTGCGCCGGTTGGTCGTCACCGCGTGTGCGTAGTCGGTGAGCGCCACGTCGTGGCGCAGCACGGCCAGATGGTGTTGCGCGGCCTTCAAGGTTGACGCCTCGAGTCCGGCACGCTGATGCGCGTGCGTGTCGTACCAGATGCACACGCCGAGACACGCCGCGGCCGCGACGGCGGCCACGACGACGAGCGTTCGGACGCTTCGCCGCTCAGCCACTTGCGTTCACCGCCGACGCGCAGCTGGACGAGACCGCGCGCAACGCGTCCGCCGCCTTGGCCTGGCTGCCCACCGCCAGCGCGTTCAGCGACTGTTCGACGCCACCGAGACACGCGTGCAGGGAGTTGAGGAGGGCCGCCTGTTCATAGACGAGGGCTTGTGCCGCGCTCAGCGCGGTTCGGGTGCCCTCCAGCTCGGTCGTGTCCTGGGCCAGGGTCGTCGTGTCGTCGCCCACCTGCTTGGTGACCTCGTTGAGGTCGATCTTGGCCTTGGTCAGCTCCACGGAGACGACGTCGATCGTCGCCCGCGTGGCGTAGAGGGTGTGCCGCGCCTGGTCGTAGTGCTGGTTCTCCCCGACGGCGTCGGACAGCAGGTACCCGAGCGCGGCGCCCACGAGCGCGGTGCAGGCGACCGCGGTGGCCCAGCGCCGCCTTCGTCGCCGTCGTGACACGCCCGGCGGCGCGGCTTGGGCGCGGGCGGGCTCGGCTGGGCCAAGAGCAAGTCCGTCACGCGTCCATACCGCCTCCGGCGACTTCCCCCCGCGCCCACAGGGCCGCGACAGGGCGCCAAGCCTACGTCGGGCCAGGCTGAGGTTCGCCGCGCCTCACCGGGACTCGAAGGCCCCCGAGACGTTGACCCCGAGGTCGGGAATCGGGCGATCGGTGGCAAAGCGGTAGAGGATCGTGCGCATGTACATGCCGGCTGCCGATGCGTACATCCCGATGCCGATCACCGCGGCAAACCCGATGACCGCCAACGGGACGCCGATGAGGTACGCGTGCCCCACGACGAGCGCGACGCCGATCGCCACGACGAGCATCGCCGCGACGGTCAGGCCGATGAAGATCGCGCCGAAGCGCAGCCCGCTCCGGGTCACCGTGCCGAATCGTTGCTTGAGGATGGAGGAGGAACGCTTGATCGCCTCAATGGGCCCGACGTCCTCGAAGGCCAACACGGGGATCACCAGGTAGGTGGCGACGATCCACGCCAGGCCACCGGCAAAGCCCAGGACCCGCCCGAGAATTCCGAGTCGGTTCTCGAGGGCACGGATCGCGGTGCCGACGACCGCGGCGAGCAGGGCCCACTGGAAGATCACGCCTCTGCGCCCCCACGCCTGGTCCAGCGATCCCGAGATCGTCGGCGTGCGGCCCTCGATGCGGTCGGTGGCGGCGAAGACGAGCGCGACGTTGAAGATCACCGTTGCCGCCGAAGCGACCACAGAACCGCAGGCCAGGGCGAACAGGACCGCGATCCCGTTGTGCCCGAGGACCAGCACCAACGGCAACGTGACGGCGCCGAACGCAAGCAGGGCGGTCACCGTCGCCATGAGCGGGAGCCAGATCATCTGGCGGTCCTGACGGAACAATTCCAAGGAGGCATGCAGGATCGCCTTGCCCGTCGGGTTCGTCGCAGCCATTGGTTCCCCTTCCGCCGTGCGCCGGCCCCTATCTCAGCACACCGGCCTTGCGTCAGAGCGCACGGAGAGACAGTCGGCCGGTGGCAGGCCGGACTTGAGCCCGAACGCCGCCCGCCCGCCGGGGCGCCGCAGACGTTCCCCGCCGGGGTTCAGCGCACGTCGCGGAGGGAGTGGGATTCGAACCCACGGAGGCTTGCACCTCGCAGCTTTTCAAGAGCTGTGCATTCGTCCGCTCTGCCATCCCTCCCGGGGCGATCATGTTAGGTGAGCACCCCGGCCGGCCGACCCGCTGACCCACTCGGCCAACTCGACGACGATGCCCGGCCCGTCGACGAAGACGAGGCGTCGATCGTGGAAGTCCATGATCTCGTTGCGGGGCGTGACCCCGTGCGCCGCCAGGTGGGCGAGCGTCGCGTCCAGGTCGGCCACCCGGAAGCAGACATGGTTGAATCCCAGGCGCGTCAGCGTCCCTGCGCCCTCGTCCGGCTCGGCCGCCGGGTGGTGGAACCGCAGCAGCTGCACCTCCTGGTGGACGGGAGCGTCCTCGAGCACGAGGGTGACGTGGTCGGCCTCCCATCCCTCGATCCCCATGTAGCGGGCGATCTCCTCGCCGTGGGCGACGACGGCCACCCGCTCGCTGAAACCGAGCAGCCCGAAGAAGCGACGGGCGGCGTCGAGGTCGGCGACCACCACCGTCATGTGGTCGAACCCCTCGTTGCGCACCGATCCCGTGGCCACGGCGACCTCCTCCGGGCCCCTGGTCTAGCGCTTGGCCCCGGCGTCTCGCAGGTCGCGTGCGCGCGAGCGCTGCCGTGCCCGCGTCGGCTGGTCCAGCACGACCTTGCGCAGCCGGACGGATTTGGGCGTCACCTCCACGCACTCGTCGACCGCGATGAATTCGAGGGCGTGCTCCAAGGAGAACGTCATCGCCGGCGTCAAGCGGACCAGCTCCTCGGCCGTGGAGGAGCGGATGTTGTTCAGCTTCTTCTCCTTGGTCGGGTTCACGTCCATCTCTTCGTCCCGCGCGTTCTCGCCGACGATCATCCCCTCGTAGACCTCTTCGGTCGGGCCGACGATCAGGTTCCCGCGCTCTTGGAGGTTCATCAGCGCGAACGTCGTGGTGACGCCGCGCCGGTCGGCCACCATCGACCCGTTGCGCCGCGTGCGCAGCTCGCCGTGCCAGGGCTCCCACCCGTCGAAGACGTGGTGGAGGATGCCGGTGCCCCGCGTCTCGGTCATGAACTCGGTGCGGAACCCGATGAGACCACGGGCCGGGACGCGGTAGTCGAGCCGGACCCATCCGGTCCCGTGATTGACCATCTCGGTCATGTTGCCCTTGCGCAGCGCGAGCAGCTGGGTCACGACGCCGAGATACTCGTCGGGCACGTCGACGCTCACCCGCTCGACCGGCTCGTGCACCTTGCCGTCGACCTCGCGCGTCACGACCTGGGGCTTGCCCACAGTCAGCTCGAAGCCCTCGCGGCGCATCGTCTCGACCAGCACGGCCAGCTGGAGCTCGCCACGCCCGAGGACCTCCCACATGTCGGGGCGCTCCGTCGGTCCGACCCGGATGGCCACGTTGCCGACGAGCTCGGCGTCGAGGCGCGACTTGAGCAGCCGGGCCGTGAGCTTGGTGCCGTCCGCGCCGGCGAGCGGCGAGGTGTTGATGCCGATCGTCATGGCGAGGCTCGGCTCGTCGACGGTGATGGCGGGGAGCGCGATCGGCCGGTCCGGGTCGGCCAGCGTCTCGCCGATGGTCACTTCGGCCAGGCCGGCCACCGAGACGATCTCGCCCGGGCCCGCCGATTCCGCCGGCACCTGTTCGAGCGCCTCGGTCACGTAGAGCTCGGTGATCTTCACCGTCTCGATCGATCCGTCCAGGCGGCACCAGGCCACCGGGGCTCCCTTGCCCAAGGTGCCGTTGTGCACGCGGCAGATCGCCAGGCGCCCCACGTAAGGCGACGCGGACAGGTTGCACACCAGCGCCTGGGTCGGCGCGCCGTCTTCGAAGGAGGGCGCCGGGACGTGCTCGATGATGGTGCGGAAGAGCGGCTCGACGTTGGTGCCCTCGACGCCGGCCTCGGTGCTCACCCAGCCCGCCCGGGCGTTGGCGTAGAGGATGGGGAAGTCGATCTGGTCCTCGTCGGCGTCGAGGTCCAAGAAGAGCTCTTCGACCTGGTGGACCACCTCGGCGATGCGGGCGTCCGCCCGGTCGACCTTGTTCACCACCAGCACGACCGGCAGTCGCGCCTCGAGCGTCTTGCGCAGCACGAAGCGGGTCTGGGGCAACGGGCCTTCCGACGCGTCGACCAGGAGCAACACCCCGTCGACCATCGTCAACCCGCGTTCCACCTCGCCGCCGAAGTCGGCGTGGCCAGGGGTGTCGACGATGTTCAGCTTCACCCCGCCCCAGCGCACGGCCGTGTTCTTGGCCAGGATCGTGATGCCCTTCTCGCGCTCGAGGTCACCCGAGTCCATGACCCGGTCGGTCACCTCCTGGTGGGCACCGAAGGCGCCTGTCTGACGCAACAGCGCGTCCACCAGCGTGGTCTTGCCGTGGTCGACGTGCGCGACGATCGCCACGTTCCGGATGTCTTCGCGTCGGCCCATGGGAGGGGCCAACGATAGAGGACGCCGGGGACCCCTCAGGCCGCGGCGCGCGCGAGCGACCCGCCGACCAGCACGTGCGCCACGGCGTCGGTCGCCAGGGTGAGCACGCTCGGGTGCGGTTCGAGCCGCACGACATGGCCCGAATCGGGCCACCAGCCGACCACCGGGCCCGGCGCGGCGTGGTCCCGGGCCCGCAGGGACTCGACCAGCGCGACGAGCGCCAGCTCGGACCGCACCGAGTCGCGGCGCGGGCCCGACAGGACGACGAGGTGCACCAGACCGGTGCGCACGTCGGCCCGGCCGCGCAGGGCCAACAGCGCGGAGTGCGGGCTGTCCCACCAGTGGTCCCGCCCGATGACCGGTGCCGGACCGAGAGCGGTCCAATCGAGGGCGCACCACAGCCGGGTGGCCCAGGTCACCGCCTCGGCCGCCACGGTGCTGCGTCCGGCCGCCGGCAGCGACGCCACCCAGCGGTCCAGCTGCGAGATCGTCCGGCTGCCCTCGTGCACCGCCCCGTCGGAGTCGTGGAGCCGGGCGCGCACCGCCTCGTGCGGCGTGCGCGCGTCGCCGGCCAGCAGGGCGCGCACCGCCGCCAGCCCGATCGTGCGGCGCGCCGTGCGGGCCGACCACGCGAACGGCTCGTCGTCCGCACCCGCTTCGTCGCCGCCGAGGGCGCGGCGCACGTCGTGATCCGTCACCCGGAACGGCCCGGCGCCGGCCCGGCGCACGGCCAGACGGGCCAGCGCGGCCCGCACCTCATCGAGCGTCGCCCGCCAGGCGACCTCATCGAGCGGGACGCGCGCGTCCGGCGGCGTCGTCAGCGCGGTGGTCAGACCGTCAGTCATGCGGCCTCGTGTCCCGTCCGACCCCGCCGACTCCGACCGCGCGCCCTTCGCTCGCCACGCCGGCGAGCCACGCCGCCAGATGCGAGGCGATGGCGCGCAGGTGCTCCTCGCGCACGTCCTCGATGCCGTAGCGGCCGCTGCCGGTCTCGAGCAGGGCCAGTCGGAACGGTGGCGTCCCGCTGCGCAACGTCTCGAGCAGCGCCAGATAGTGCAGTGAGCGCCGCCCCCGCGCCCACGACCCGCCGGTGGACAGGCCGAGTGCGCACAGCGACGCGGCGTCGGGCCGGGGCAGTCCGACCAGGAGGTCGAAGACGCCGTGCAGGATGACGCGGCCTCCGGCTAGCGGGATGGCGACGCGGTCGTCGGTCCGCGGCATCCAGGCCGGGGCGAGGCGCGGGACCAGTTCGACCAGGTGGGCGGCGTGGCTCGAGACCACCGCGCCCAACGCGGCACGCGCCGATCCGCTCATCGACTCCACGTGGGCCGACGTGCGGGCGCCGTGCGGACCCTCGGCGCGCAGGGCTTCGAGCGCGTCGCCCAACGGGTCGTCGAGGTCGCCGTCGGTGACCAACCGCCGGAACAGCGCGTGGACGAGCCGGGAGACCACGATCTCCTCGGGGAGGTGCTCGTCAGCCGCCTCCCCCAGTGCCACCGTCGCCACGCCGTCGCCGCTTGCGCCACCGAGCTCTCCGGGAGCCGTCCCCAGCACCTCGCGCGGTCCGAGCACCAGCGGCGGCGCCAGGTCGCTCCGCTGTGCGACCACGCCGAACGCCGCGTCCTCGAGCCACGCCCGGAGCCCGCCCGCCAGGCCCGGGTCGAAGCTCGGCCTCGCCGTCGCGTCGCCCCGCAGCAGCGCCAGCACCTCGTCCCCCGCCGGCACCGCCGCAGCCAGGGACGACGGCTGGCGCAGCGAGCGCGGGGCGACGAGGACCATGGGCGGCAGTGTGCCCATGAGCTGTGACACCTCCTCTACCCTGGCAAGTGCATGACACCCGCCTTCGTCCCGCCGGTCCCGGCGACGAACGCCGCCTTCGTCGTCGTGTTCGGGCTCTTCGTCGTTGCCCTGGTCGTGCTGGTGGTGATCGTGATCGTGTGGGCGGTGCGCCACGACATCGTCGGGCGGCGCGCGTGGCGCGAGCGCCAGGAGGCCGCGTGGCGTGCCCGAGACGAGGCGGACCCGCTGGCGCCGCCGCAACCACGCGCGCGGTTGCGACAACGACCGCCCCGGTCCGAACCGTGAGCACGCTCGGCTTGCCCGACGGCCGCGCCGATGGTCACGCCGACGGCCATTCCGACGGCCACGCCGGCACCCGCAACGGCCACGATGACGTCGGCCCGACCGTGCTCACCTGGGGCGAGCGCCTGCGGGCGCGCTGGAACCGGCGGCGGCACGCCGCCGGCGGGCGGCACGTCGTGACCCCGCAGCGCACGGCGTTCGTGCTGGCGGGCGGCGGCAGCCGCGGCGCCGTGCAGGTCGGCATGCTCGAAGAGCTCGTGCGACGGGGCATCCGCGCCGACCGGGTCTTCGGCGCGTCCGTCGGGGCGATCAACGGCGCGGCCTACGCCAGCAACCCCACCGCCGAGGGCATCGAGCACATGGCCGACATCTGGCGCGGCATCCGCGGCACCGACATCTTCCCGCGCGGCACGTTCGACGGCCCGTGGGCCTGGTTCCAAAAGCGCGCCGCGGTGCACGCCAACACCGGGCTGCGCCGGATCATCGAGGCCGGGGTGCAATTCGAGATACCTCGAGGACGCGGTGATCCCGGTCGAGGTCGTCACGACCTCGCTCACCGACGGGCGCGAGCGCTGGATCGCCCACGGCCCGGCCGTCGAGGCCATCATGGCGTCCTCGGCCATCCCGTCGATCTTCCCGCCGGTGACGATCGACGGCGACGTGCTCGTCGACGGCGGCGTCGTCAACAACGTCCCGATCAGCCGCGCCCTGACCGCTGGATGCGACCGCATCTACGTCCTCCTCTGCGGCCCGCTGCACTACCACCCCAAGGCGCCGCGCCGGCCCGCCGAGGCCGCGCTCGACCGCGTTCTTCGTCGCCGTCCACGCGCGCTTCGTGCGCGAGCTGGCGTCGCTCCCGCCGGGCGTCGAGGTGATCGTCTTCAGCGGCGGCGGCGATCCCTCGGGCCAGTTCCGCGACTTCTCGGCCACGGCAGCGCTCATCGAGGAGGGCCGGGCCGAGGTGGCCGACGTCCTCGACCGCTACGTCGGGACCTCCCACGACCTGGGCATCCCGCCGGCGGGCCCACCGCCCGCTCCCGCCGGAACCGTCCCGGCGGCCGGACCCGACACCGACACCGACACCGACGCCGACCCCGCCCCCAGCGAGCCCGCGGCCTCCCCGTGAGCGCCGACGCAGGCGTCGACGCCGGCGGCGGCCGGGTGGCGGGCCGCTACCTGCTCGGCAACGACGCCCCCGAGGCGATGGACCGCTTCACCGCCTTCGCCACGCTCTTCGACCCCTCGACCTTCCGCCACATGGACGAGCTCGGCCTGGCCGCCGGCTGGCGCTGCTGGGAAGTGGGTGCGGGCGGGACGACGGTGGTCGCGCACCTGGCGGCGCGGGTCGGGCCGCGGGGCCACGTCCTGGCCACCGACATCAACCTGGCCTGGGCCGCCAACGCGGCGGCGCCCAACGTCACCATCCTCGAGCACGACGTGGCGGCCGACCCGCCACCGGGCGGGCCCTTCGACCTGGTCCACGCCCGTCTCGTCCTGGTCCACGTGCCCGAGCGCGACCGCGCCCTGGCCCACATGGTCGCGGCGCTGCGGCCCGGTGGCGTGCTCCTCGTCGAGGACGCCGACCCCGCCCTCCAGCCCCGCAGCTGCCTGGAGGAGACCGGCCCCGAAGAGGTCCTGGCCAACCGCATCCGCCGGGGCTTTCGCCACCTCCTCTCCGAGCGCGGCGTCGACCTGGCCTACGGCCGCACGCTGCCCCACCGACTCCGGGCCGCCGGACTCGAGGACGTGGCCGCCGACGCCGCCTTTCCCATCCGCCACCCGGCCTGCATCCCGCTCGAGGTGGCCACGGTCAACCTCGTACGCGACCAGTTGGTCGACCGCGAGATCGCCACCGAATCCGAGATCGAGCAGCACCTGGCCAGCGTCGTGGCCGGGCACCTGGACCTCACCCAGCCGCCCATGATCTCGTGCTGGGGGTGGCGCCCCGCCGCCTGATTGACCCGCCCGAGGAGCCGGCGGCGCGACGGTCACAGCTTCCTGGTGGAATGGGACGATGCCCGAGGCCGCGCCCGAGTCGCTGTTCCACCCGGCCGTGGCGCGCTGGTTCGCCCGGTCGCTTCCCGGCCGGGCCCACGCCCCCGCAGACGGCCGCCTGGCCGCACATCGCGGCGGGTCGCGACGTCCTGGTCGCCTCGCCCACCGGGTCGGGCAAGACCCTGACCGGCTTCCTGGTGGCCATCGACGCCGCCTACCGGGCCGCCGAGGCCGGGACCCGGACCGAGGGCGGCGCCCGAGGTCCTCTACATCTCCCCGCTGCGCGCGCTGGCGGTCGACGTGCACGAGAACCTGCACGTCCCCCTCGCCGAAATCCGCGAGGAGGCGGCCGAGCTCGGTTGCCCCGACCCCGGCCTGCGCGTGGCCGTGCGCACCGGCGACACGCCGCCGGCCGAGCGCGCCGCCATGAAGCGCCAGACGCCCGACCTCTTGGTGACGACGCCCGAGTCGCTCTATCTCCTCCTCACCGCGCCGTCGTCGCGGGCCATGCTGCGCGGCGTGCGCACCGTCATCGTCGACGAGGTGCACACGCTGGCCCGCGACAAGCGGGGCAGCCATCTCGCGTTGAGCCTCGAGCGGCTGGACGCGCTGGTCACCGAGGGTGGCGGGCGCCTCCAGCGCATCGGGCTCTCGGCCACCCAGCGCCCGCTCGACGTGGTGGCGCGTCTGCTCTCGGGTGTGCACCCCGGCCGCCCCGACGACGGTGATCGTCGACTGCGGGCACGCCGCGCGACCTCGAGGTCGCCATCGAGCTGCCCACGACCGAGCTCGAGGCGGTCATGGCCGGGGGTCAGCTCTCCGACATCCTCGACTCCATCGCCGAGCACACCCGGCACCACCGCACCACGCTCATCTTCGTCAACACGCGCAAGATGGCCGAGCGCGTCGCCCATCTGCTCACCGAGCGGCTGGCCGAGGACGAGCCCGGACGGGGCGGCGGCGACGTCGACGCGTCGCTGCTCGTCGCCGCGCACCACGGGAGCCTCTCGGCCGCCCGACGGCGCATCGTCGAGACGCGCCTGCGCGCCGGCGACCTGCGCGCGCTCGTGGCGACGGCGTCGCTCGAGCTCGGCATCGACGTCGGCCCGGTCGAGCTCGTCTGCCAGATCGGGTCGCCGCGCGCCATCGGCACCTTCCTCCAACGCGTCGGTCGGGCCAACCACCACCGCGACGGCACGCCGGCCGGCCGCCTGTACCCCCAGACCCGCGACGAGCTGGTCGAGTGCACCGCCCTGCTCGCCGCGGTGCGCGAGGGTCGCCTCGACCTGCTCGAGCCGCCGGTGGCGCCGCTCGACGTGCTGACCCAGCAGCTGGTGGCCGAGGTGGCCGCCGCCGACGAGCGCGACGTCGAGGCCATGTGGGAGATGACGCGCCGCGCCGCGCCGTACGCGGAGCTGTCCCGCGAGAACTTCGACGAGGTCGTCGCGCTGGCCAGCTGGGGGATCGAGACCGGGCGCGGACGGCGGGGCGCGCACCTGCACCACGACGCCGTCAACGGGCGCCTGCGGGCCCGGCGCGGCGCCCGCCTGGCCGCGTTGACCGGCGGCGGCGCCATTCCCGAGACCGGCGACTACCGCGTCGTGCTCGACCCCGACGGCGTGACCGTGGGCTCGGTGCACGAGGACTTCGCCGTCGAGGCGACGGCGGGCGACATCTTCCTCCTCGGCACCCACTCGTGGCGGGTGGCCAAGGTGGAGGTCGGCACGGTGCGGGTGCACGACGCCGGCGACCTGCCGCCGACCGTCCCCTTCTGGCTGGGCGAGGCGCCGGCCCGGACGGCCGAGCTGTCCGAGGCCGTGAGCGACCTGCGCGCCGCGCTCGAGCCGGTGCTGCTCGCCGGCGACGGCGACGGGGCGCGCCGCCTGGTGTGCGAGCGCGCCGGCGTCACCGCGGACGTCGCCCAGCAGGTGGTGGCGTACTGCGCCGCCGGCCTGGCCGCGCTCGGCCACCTGCCGACCCGGGAGCGCATCGTGGTGGAGCGCTGCTTCGACGAGAGCGAGGGCTCGCAGCTCATCGTCCACGCGCCCTTCGGCGGGCGGATCAACCGCGCCCTCGGCCTGGCGCTGCGCAAGCGCTTCTGCGTGTCCTTCGACTTCGAGCTGCAGGCGGCGGCCGACGACGACACCGTCGTGCTCTCGCTCGGTCCCCAGCACAGCTTCCCGCTCACCCGCGTGCAGTCGATGCTGTCGAGCGCGCAGGCGCGCCGAGGTGCTGACCCAGGCCGTGCTGCTCCACCCGATGCTCGCGGCGCGCTGGCGCTGGAACCTCACCCGGGCGCTGGTCCTGCCGCGCATGAACGGCGGCAAGCGCCGGCCGATCCACCTCCAGCGCATGGAGGCCGACGACCTGCTCGCCGCGGTGTGGCCGGGCCTGGCCGCCTGCCAGGAGAACGCGCCGGCGGGCCCGGTGGCGGTGCCCGACCACGTCCTGGCGCGCCAGACGGTCTACGACTGCCTGCACGAGGGCCTCTCGGTCGAGGGCCTCGTCGACCTGTGGTCCAAGGTCGAGTCGGGCGCCATCGAGGTGCACACGGTGGAGTCGAGCGAGCCGTCGCCGCTGTCCCACGGGATCCTGAGCGGACGCCCCTACACCTTCCTCGACGACGCGCCCCTCGAGGAGCGGCGCACCCGCGCCCTCTCGTTGCGCCGCGGCCTGGGCCAGCTCGGCCCCGACGGGCTCCCGGTGCCGGCCGACGAGATGGCGGCGCTCGACCCCGACGCGGTGGCCGTCGTGCTCGAACAGCTGTGCCCCGCGCCGCGCAACCCCGACGAGCTGCACGACCTCTTGTTGACCCTGGTGGCGTGCCGGCCCGTTCGGGCCCTGGGCGGAGTGGTTCGACGCCCTGGAGGCCGACGGCCGCGCCGGCGAGCTCGACGGCTGCTGGGTGGCGACCGAGCGTCGCGCGGTGGCGTCCGCTTTGGGGACAGACGACGAGGCCGCGGCCGCCTGCTTGGCCGGACACCTGCAGCTGGCCGGGCCGGTGACGGTCGACGAGCTCGTCGGTCGGCGCGCCGCTGCCGCCGGGCGCGCCGCTCGGTGCGCCGCTGACGGCGGCCGCGGGCGCGCACCGCCCTGGCCCGCCTGGAGGGCACGGGCGTCGGCGATCGAGCTGCCCGACGGGCGCTGGTGCGCGCGCCACCTGTTGGTGCGGCTGCACGCGGCGGGCCGGCGACGCCGGCGCGGCCTGGTCGAGGCGGTGCCGATCAGCGACTACGTGCGCTTCCTGACGCGCTGGCAGCACGCGACGCCGGCGACCCGCTTGGAGGGCCGGGCCGGCCTGCTCGAGGTGCTCGAGCAACTCGCGGGCATCGAGGTGCCGGCGGCGGAGTGGGAGGCGCAGATCCTGGCGACGCGTGTGCGCGACTACGACCCCCGCTGGCTCGACGAGCTGTGCCTGTCGGGTGAGGTGGTGTGGGCCCGGCTCACGCCGCGGGCCGAGCCGACCGGGCGCAGCGGCGCCCCGTCGCCGTCCACGCCGCTGGCCTTCGTCGTGCGCGACGAGCTCGTGCCGATGCTGCGCGCCGTGCGGGCGGGAGCAGCGGCCCCCGAGCCCGAGGTCGGCGCAGGCGCCGACGTCCTCGCCGCGCTGCGCGCACGCGGCGCCTGCTTCCGGCCCGAGTTGGCCCCCGTGACCGGCCGCCTCCCGGCCGAGGTCGACGAAGGGCTGTGGGACCTGGTCGCCCGCGGCCTGGTGACGGCCGACGCATTTTCGGCGGTGCGCTCGCTGCTCTCGGCGCGCGACCGCTGGCGCACGCGCACGGTCCGGCGTCCCTCGAACCGCCTGGCCCGCCGCCGCGCCCCGGCCGGGTCGGGTATCGGCGAGGGCCGGTGGTCGCTGCTCCCGGGGGCCGAGGTGCTGGGCGTGCCCGCCCTGGCCGACGGCATCCTGTCGCCGGGCAACGAGGAGCTGGCCGAGGTGGTGGCGCACCAGCTGCTGCTGCGCTGGGGCGTGGTCACCTGGGAGCTGTGGGGCCGCGAGTCGTTCAAGGTGCCCTGGCGCGAGGTCGTGTGGGCGTTGCGCCGGCTCGAGGCGCGCGGGCTTGCCCTCGGTGGTCGCTTCGTCGCCGGGCTCTCGGGCGAGCAGTACGCGCTGCCCGAGGCGGCCGAGGAGTTGCTGGCCGTGCACCGTCGCCCCGGCGACGGCGAGGAGGTCGTCGTCGCGGGCGCCGACCCACTCAACCTGACCGGCTCCATCCTCGGCGGGACCCGCGTGCCCGACGCGCCGCCATCGAGCGCGTCGTCTATCGCGACGGGTCGGTGGTGGATCGCCTCGAGGCGGGCTAAGCCGTGTCGCCGTCGCGCCGCATCGACCTCAACGCGGACGTCGGCGAGGCGACCGACCCGGCCGGGATCGAAGCGGAGCGGGCGCTGCTCGGACTCGTGACCACGGCGCATGTGGCCTGCGGCGGCCACGCCGGGACCGAAGCGACGATGACCACGACCGTCGCCGCCGCGCTCGACTGCGGCGTGCGGGTGGGTGCCCACCCTTCGTATCCCGACCGCGACGGCTTCGGCCGCCGCCCGATGGACATCGACCGCGAGGAGCTGCGCGGTGCGCTCGCCGAACAGCTCGCGCGCGCTCGGCGCCGTGTGCGCGTCGGCCGGCACGGAGATCGCGTCGGTCAAGGCGCACGGCGCGCTCTACGAGGAGGTGGCGAAGGGCGGCGCCATCTATCTGGTGCTGCGCGACGTCGTCGCGGCGCACTGCCCGGCCCAGACGGCGCTCGTCCTGCCGTCGGGGTGTGCGGCCATGGCCATGGTCGTGCGCGACGGCGTGGCGGCCTCAGAAGAGGGATTCTGCGACCGGGCCTACCGGCCCGACGGCGGCCTGGTCGACCGGGCCACACCCGGTGCCGTGCTGAGCGACGCGGCGGAGGCGGCCGGCCAGGCCCTCAGCCTCGCCCGCGGCGCCGTGTGCGCCAGCGACGGGTCGATCCTGACCCTGTGGGTCGACACGCTGTGCATCCACGGCGACTCGCCCGGCGCCGGGGCGATCGCCGTCGCGGTGCGCCGTGCGCTGAGCGAAGCCGGCATCGAGGTGCTGGCGCCGGCGCGTGCATGACGCGCTCGGTGCCGGTGGGGGAGGTCCGGCCCTTCGGTGACCGGGCGCTGCTGATCGGCGTCGCCGACGCGCGGGCGGGGCGCACGCTCGCGGCGGCGCTCGCGTACGCGCTCGGTGGCGCCGACGTCGAGGTGGTGGTCGGGATGGCCACGGTGGGCGTCGTGGCGCGCGACCCCGACGCGGAGCTGGCTGTGCTGCGGGCCGTCGTGCGCGACACCCTCGACGCCGAGCCGGTGGCGGGTCCGATGGCCGAGGCGACGGTGGTGGGACGCCTCGTCACCATTCCGTGCGCCTTCGACGGACCCGACCTGGCCGAGGTGGCCGCGCTGGTCGGCTGCTCGAGCGACGAGGTGGTGGCCCAGGTGACCTCGGTGGCGCTGCACGTCGGCGCGGTCGGCTTCTCTCCCGGCTTCGCGTATCTCGACGGGCTGCCCGCCCCGCTCCGGGCCGTCCCGCGGCGGGACCGTCCGCGGCCGGTCGTGCCGGCCGGGTCGGTGGCGCTGGCCAACGGGCACGCGGCGGTGTACCCGACCGCCTCGCCGGGAGGGTGGCAGCTGATCGGGCGGACCGGCTTTCCCCTCTTCTCCCTCGACGGGCCGCCCTACGCCGCGCTCGCCCCGGGTGACCGCGTGCGGTTCGCGGCTGCGGGTGCCGGTGACCCGCTCGAGCCGTCCTTCGACCCGTCGCCGGCCTGGTCGCCGCCCCCCGGCGCGCGGCTCGTCCTCGAGGTGCTCGCGCCGGGACTACGGGCCGTGGTGCAGGACGCCGGGCGGCGCGACGTCGCCGCGTCCGGGGTCCCGGCCGCCGGCCCGGCCGACCCGGTGTCGTGGGGCCTGGCCAACGCCCTGGCCGGCAACGCGCCCGGGGCCGCCGCGCTCGAGGTCACGGGCGGCGGCACCCGGCTGCGCGCCCTCGGACCGTGCCACGTCGCGGTGGTGGGTGCGGCGCCCGAGGTGCGCGTCGACGGCACCGGGGTCGCACCTGGTCAGCTGGTGCCGCTGGCCGACGGCCAGGTGCTCGAGCTCGGCGCCCTGCGGCGCGGGTGCCGCACGTACGTGGCGGTGGCCGGAGGCCTGCTCGGGCCCGAGGTGTTTTCGAGCCAGGGCAGCGACGAGCTCTGCGGGCTGGGTCGGGGGCCCCTCGACCGGGGCGCCCGGCTGTGGGCCGGGGCGTGGGCCCCGCCGCTCGGCGACCACCTGGCGCCCGGCGCAGCGACGGAGCTGCCCCCCGGTGCGCAGCCGGTCGAGCTGCGCGTCGTGCGCGGGCCCCACGCCGAGCGGTTCGACCCGGCGGTGCTCGAGCGCCTGGCGGCGACGACCTTCGGCGTCGGGAGCGACAGCAACCGGGTGGGCCTGCGGCTCGAGGCGCAGGGGAGCTGGGAGTCGGGCGCCCCGGCCGCCGTGCTCGACTCCCAGCCGATGGTCACGGGGGCGGTGCAGCTGCCCCCGGGCGGCGAACCGGTCGTGCTCCTGCCCGACCACGCCACGCTCGGCGGTTACCCGGTGCCGGTGGTGGTCATCGCGGCCGATCACGGGCTGCTCGGCCAGTGCGGGCCCGGCACCGCGGTCCGCCTCGTGCCGGTCGGGCCCGCCGACGCCGATAAGGCGCTGCGAGAGCGGCGTCGGGCCGTGGTCCGCGCCGTGAGCGGCCACTACCCGCTGGCGGCGGGCTGAGCCAGGCGTTCAGACGAGCAGCTTCACCGCGGTCCCGACGCCGATCGCGACGACCACCACACGCAGCGCGGGAACGGGCAGGACCAGGGCGAGACGCGCTCCGGCGTAGCCGCCGAAGAGGCTGCCCAGGGCGAGCCAACCCACGGCGTCCCAGGCCAGGCCGCCGTGGATCAGGAACACGACGGCGGCGACGCCGTTGACCACCATGGAGAGGATGGCCCGCATGCCGTTCGTATGGGCGAGCGAGACGGGCAGGGCGAGGCCGAGCACGGCGAGGAACATGACGCCCATGCGCGGCGCCGAAGTAGCCGCCGTAGACCGAGGCGGCGAACACCCCGGCGACCAGGAGCACCGGGCGCGTGCGGGGATGGACCGAGTCGCGATCCAGGGCACGCCGCAGGAGCGGCTGGAGGCCGAACAGGACGGCCGCACCCAGGACGAGCCAGGGCACCACGTCGTCGAAGGTGGCGGGTGACGTCGTGAGCAGGAGCAACGCGCCGCCGACCCCGCCGGCCAGGGCGACCGGGGTGAGGCGGGCCAGGCGGCGGGCCTGGTCGCCGATCTCGCGGCGGAAGGCCGTGGCCGAGCCCAGGTAGCTCGGGCCAGATCCCGACCGTGTTGGTGATGTTGGCCGTGAGGGCCGGATATCCCAGGGCGAGGAGGACCGGGAACGTGATGAGGCTGGCGCCGCCGGCCACGCCGTTGAAGATGCCGCCGACCACCCCCGCGAGCAGGATCAACAGGGCGTGCGAAGCAGGCATGCCGCGCCAGAGTACGGGACCTTGCCGTTTCCCCCGGGTGGCGAGGGGGGACCAGCGCACGGCATCGGCTCTACAACGGGGGTGTCGAGCCCGGAATTTCTTCACCGGGATGCGAAAGATTCGCTGGCCTCCCCCGTTTCATTCGCAAGAACAGAGGAGTCGGCGCGTGTGCGCATCGGCGGATAGGGGTAATCCATGAAGGGTCGCATTCGGATGGCCGCAGTGGGGCTGGTTGTCATGACCGTCCTGACTGCTCTGACTTCGACCGCGGGGGCGGCAACCACCGTCACCAAGTGGAACGTCACCGGCAACGGAGGGTTCGTGTCCCTCGACCTCCTCAACGCACTGCAACTGGCCGGCGGCGGCTCGGAGGCCGATGCCAGCAGCGCACCGCTGGCCGAGGCGTCGGGCACCGGCTTGTGCCTCGACACGTCTGTCACCACCAACCCCTGCCCGACGAGCGCCACGGCGTCGCTGTCGGGCAACGCGCTCCACTCGACCCAGGACGCGGTGGCCAACGGCAAGGGCGTCACGGCGACGCCCACCGGCGCCAGCGGTTGCACGATCCCGATCAACACCGGGCTGATCAACGTCGACGTCTCCTGCGGGACGGCGTCCGCGTCGACCGACGCCAGCGGCAACCCGACCGCCAGCGGCACGGGCAGCCTGGCCGGCGTCTCGGTCAGCCTGAGCCTCACCAGCGTGCTCTCCAGCCTCTTGGGCGGTTCGCTGCCAGCGGCGGGGTCGCTCTGCGGCGGCGCCTCGGCGGCCAGCACATCGGGCGGCTCGAACACCGGCGGCCTCGACGGAGTGCTCGCCCCGGTGCTCGGAGTGGCCAACGGCCTGCTCGGCAGCCTCTCGCTCCCGGGTCTCAACTCGACCAGCGTCGCCGGTGGCTCCGACGTCACCGGTGAGTGCTCCATCCTGGGCGGCCTGTTGAACTCGCTCACAGCGAGCAACGGCGCCAGCTCGCTCACCGGCCTCGTCACCGGCATCCTCGACCAGCTGCTCGGCCTCGCCGGCGGCAACGGCGTCGGGATTGCCCCGCTGACCGTCGACCTCGGCGGCTCGACCACGGCGGTCAGCACCAGCGGCAACGTCGTGACGGACTCGGTCACCCAGCACGCGGTCGACATCAACCTCTTCGGCCTGGCTGACCTGCAGGTGGCGCCGACCACGGCGGCGGTCGCCCTCGACCGCGGCACCGGCACGGTCACGCCGAGCTGCAACGCCGGCGTCCTGTCCTACTCGCTGGCCAGCGGGGTGCAGAACTTCCTGCAGCTCGGGTCGCTGACGCAGCTGGTGAACAACATCCTCACCCAGCTCAGTGGCGCCCTGAACAGCCTGCTGGCCCCGCTGCAGACGCTGATCGGCGACCTGATCGCCTACAACCCGACGGGCAACCTGCTCAACTGCGACGTCTCGGCTCCCGGTCCCACGGCCCACGCCGACGTGAGCGTCGCCAACGCAGGCCTCCTGACCGGGCTCATGGGCGGCATCGGCCTCAACGTCGGTGACGTCAGCGTCTCGGGGAGCGCGACGACGGCCACGCCGGCCGCCGTCACCACCTCGGCGGCCACCCCGGCCGCTCCGGCGGCCGCTGCTCCGGCGGCTGCGCCCACCGCGGTCCCGAACGTCACCACCGTGCACACCGGCGAGTTCTGGTCGGGCACCCTGCCGATCATCCTCCTGACCGGTATGGGCCTCGCCGGCGTCATGCTGATCGGTCGCCGCCGGTTCCTCCCGGTGGTTCGCTCGATGAACCCCATCGCCCGTCGCCGGGGCGGCCAATGAGCCGCTTCGACCGATCCCCCTCGGATCGGGCGACGGACCGCCACCGGGCCCGGCCTTCGGGACCTCCTCCGTTCCCCCTCCGGTCTCGGGGGCCGGCCCGGCGGCAGCCTCTAGGAATCCACACGACCGACAGGACCGGCCGCTAGGCCGCACACGCACACGATCTGGGCCGGGGTGATCCGCCACATTCGCCACCCGGGCCCGCAGTAGGACCAAGACAAACAGATCTCGGAGGATCTGGAGAGGGAGAAGCAGATGCAGCGGGAACCGGTGCTGCGAGCTGCTCGGAACGGGAAGGCGGACTCCCGTTCCGAGCAGAAGCAGCCGGCCACAACTTGGGAGACGGGCCGATGAGGTCCATGCGAGACGCGCGCAGCATCGGCGTCACCCTCCTGGGCGTCGCCCTGCTCTTCACGGCCCTCTTCGCCGGCACGTACGCCCTCACCCACCAGCTGCACCAGAAGCACGCGGGCAACGTGCTGGTGGCCAGTGCGGAGGCGAACGCCAAAAAGGTGCATCAGCAGAACCACGGGGCGGCCTGCACGGTCTCGGGCGTCAAGCAGGGCCAGCTCTCGGGCCTCCTCTCCATCCCGGCCATCAACCTCCAGGCGCCGGTCGAAGAGGGCACCGACGACGCGGAACTCAACGTGGCGGTCGGGCACAACCCGCAGTCGGTGTGGCCCGGCGGCGTCGGCACGTCGGTCTTCCTGGCCCACGACGTCAGCTACTTCGTGCACCTCAACGCCCTGAAGGCGGGCGACGTCATCACGTACTCGACCGCCTGCAACACGTGGAAATACCAGGTCACCGACCAGCAGGTGGTCTCCTCGGGCTCCCAGGTGCTCAACACGCCGGGCCCCTCGATGGTCCTCGACACCTGCTGGCCGCCCAACGCGCTCTTCTTCACGCCCGACCGCCTGCTCATCCATGCGACCGAACTGGGCGCGGTGACCAAGGGCGGCAGCCTGGATCCGAGCAAGGAGTTCATCAACACGGTCCAGTCGACGAGCTACACGACCTCGGCGCCGCAACAGCTCCAGGCGCAGGGGCTCTCGCTCGACCAGAACTACGCGCCGATGGGGACGATGAACCTCGTGAACGCCTCGGTGTCGTTTGCCCAGTCACCGGGACCCCTCTCCCTCGAGGCGGCCGCCCTCACGACCTACTTCGGCGGCCTGCATTCGGGCGCCCAGCGAAATACGCAGTTCTGGGGCGCCATGGCCCCGGGGGTTCCCATGCCACCCCAACTCGCCGGGGCCTCGATCAGCGACCACCAGTCCCCCCTCAACGTCGAGATCGATTCGACCAAGGGGGTCCCGAGCCAGGTGGTCCTCACCGAGACCGTCACCCTCTCGGGTGGCTCGGACCCCGGCACCCACGCCGAGACGGTTGTTCTCCCTGTTCACGGCTCTGTGGTGACGATCGGCAGCTGGACGTTCAGTTGAGGCACGGGAGCCGCACAGATCAGGTGGGGACCGTAAGAGTTGCTGGTCATGCCCGTTCCCGGAGGGAGAACCCGGGAGAGGGAACGCGGAGGAGGATCGGATTCACATGAGTTTCGACGAGACGTACGACGAGATGCTCCACGGCGAGTTCAGCTCGCAGGGCAAGCACCAGGCGAAGGCTGCGGCGGTGATCGTGGCCGAGCCGGCGGAGACGCTGGCCCGGGCCCGTCACGCGGCGGCCGACGAGCCGGCGTCCGAGGCCGACGAGCGGCCCCGTGGCTTTCAGCGCTACCGCACCGCCGGCCTGGTCGGCGCAGGCGGCATGGCCTGTGCGGCGGCCGGTGCCTTCCTCGGTGGGCTGGGCGGCTACTTCACCGTCTCACCCGCGGCGGCCCACCCGGTGGCCTCACCCACGATCACCCAGGACCTCCCGCTGGCCCAGGCGGTCAACCAGGCGGCGCACGCCTCCTCGGCGGCCTCGCCGTCGGCCCACGCCAGCGGCGCCGTGGACGCGGCGAACTTCTCCAAGGTGTCGGGGGGTTTGACCCAGGGCATCGCCCCCTTCCAGACGCTGACCTCCCAGCCGCTGCAGAACCTCCCGGTCGTCAGCCTGCCCGGGCCTGCCGGGCACCTCCACCGGCACCGGCGGTACGGGCACCGACACGGGCGGTACGGGCACCGGCGGTACCGGCACGGACGGCGGCGGAACTGGTGGCGGTGGTACGGGCACGGGCACCGGTTGCGCCACCAGCTCGAGCGACCTCGGCCTGACCTGCATCCTGCAGAGCCTGACCAGCGCGCTCAGCAACCTCGGCTCGCTCTCGTCGGGCGACCCGGGCAGCCTGCTGAACGGCCTCGTTCCCACCCTCACCGGCGTCGTGAGCGACGTGACGGGCACGCTGCAGAACCTCACCTCGCTCCTGCCGATCGCCTCGTTGCCGTCGCCGACCGGCGGCGGGACCACGGTCCTCGCCGGCGCCACCAACCCCGTCACCGGGGCGGCGGCCACCACCGGCACCGGAGCCGGGTCCTCGGCGCCCTCGCCCTTGGTGAGCGCGCTGGCCCCCGTGCTCAACGGCCTGGGGGCCCTCGCGGGCGGTGCGCTCGGATCGTCGACCCCGTCGCTCCCTTCGCTCCCGCTCTCGTCGGGTGGCAGCTCCTCGGTGCCGAGCCTGCCGGTCACCCTGCCTTCGGGGTCGTTGCCGGCGGCGCCGACCGTGACCACGCCCACCTCCTCATCGAGCGGCGGCTCGAACACCATCAACGTCCCGCTGCCGTTGCCGATCAACGTGCCGACGATCTCGATCGGCGGCCTCTCGATCGGGATCAACTCGAGCCAGGGCTCGGGCCTCACCCTCACCCTCCCCTAGGGCCGCTCGCCGTCTAGGGTGCCGCCGGACCGGACGCGCCGCGCGGGCGCGGGCCGGGCGACACCCGAGGAGGTCCGAGTCTGATGGTCCGTCTGACCTGCCTACTGCGGCGCAAGCAGGGACTCACGCCCGGCGAGTTCCACGCGCACTGGCGTGAGGTCCACGGTCCGCTGATCGCACGCAGCCTGAGCGGACGGCACGTGGTGCGCTACGAGCAGCATCCGCGTCCACTCGACGACTACGCGGGCGACGACGACCCGGGCTTCGACGGCGTGACGGTGCAGTGGTTCGAGAACATGGACGCCTACCGGGCGCACATGGGAGAGCCCGACTTCTCCGAGATCTGGTCCGACATCGAGCAGTTCCTCGATACGGACCAGCTCCACTTCGTCCTCACCGAGCACCACCGCGTCGTCATGGGCGACGACGCGGGATCATTCGCGCTGGCCTGAGGGGCGCGGGGGCGACAAGGCGGTCAGCCCGCCCCCGGCGGCCGGGTGTCCTGCGGCGTCCGCGGCGCCGGGCGAGCCCGCGCTCGAAGGGGCTGCCGCCTCTCCGGCCGGAGGCGGCACGGCGCGCAGGGTGCGGCGGACGGGCGGCAACGCCGCTTCGGCCTCGGCCCGACGCTCCTCCAACAGGTTCTGCAGCTCGCGCCAGTCGCGCCCACCGACGCGCGACGCATGCTTGGGCAGCCGGCGCAGATGGCGATCGACGTCGCGGCGGTGCCGCTCCGCCAGGCCGCCCATGACGAACACGGTGGCAGGCGGCAAGGGCGGGTCGCCCGTCGCCAGCTCGGCCAAGCGCAGCGACGCCACCTCGGCATCTTGCATGAGCCCCAGTTCGTCCTGCACCGCGGTGAGTTCGCGGACGTAGCGCCCCGTGCGCCCGCCGTAGACCTCGGACGCGAACTCGAGGGAGTAGCGCAGGCGCTTGCATTTGATGCGCAGTCGGTGGAAATCGGTGACGACCCTCGACTTCTTCGCGCGCTTGGCCGCCTTGGCCACGGCCTCGTGGCGCGCCACGATGAGGTCGGGCATGCCGATGACGGCCGGGACTCGTGTCGCGACCGAACGTCGGGCCGGTCCCTGTTGGGCCATGGCGGCGAGGCCCTTCGCCAGCCGTTCCCAGCGGACCGAGTCGAGCGCGGCCAGCATGTGGACGCGGGCCTCTTCGCGCTCTCGCATGAGGAGCTCGGACAGATCGGTCAGCGGATCGTGCCCGTCGCCAGGGATGCCGTCGCTCCAGCCCGCCGTGACGGCGGCCTCGTCGTCCAGCCCGGCCAGCTGGACGTCGAGGTCACGCACGGCGCCCAGCGTCCGACCGAGCCAACCCAGCTCCTCACGGTAGGCGTGGGCGCGTACCGGAAAGACGTCTTCGAACAACGACAGGGCGGCGCGCAGGCGCCGGGTCGCCACCCGCATGTCGTGCAGCTCTTCGGGATCCTCGCCCAGCCGGGTCCCCGGTTCCTTGGCCCGCAACACGGCGTACTGGCGCCGCACCACGGCGAAGGCGAGCTCGCCCATGGACGACGTCGGGGTGATGTCGGTGGGGCCCAGGTCGGGCGACCCAGGGATCTCGAGGCCCACCGCGAGCAATCCGGCCTCGAACTTGGACAGACTTGCCGGCTGCAACCCGCACGAGACCCGCAGTTGCTGCACGATCGGCTCGAGTGCCTCCAACCATTCCGCCTGCACCTCGACCTCGACCCGGCGCAGCTGCATGGGGCGCTGACCGCTACCGACGACGATGACGGTTTCGTCGAGCGCCACCTCGGCGACGTCGACGCCGCTGACACGCAACGCAAAGGGGCGCCGACGGGTGCGCACCTGGAGCACCTCGCGCAGCGGGCGCGCCCCCACGATGGCGCGCAGGCGACGACCCACCGGCCCCTCGGGCCCGAGCCCGCGCACGCCCGCCGGCGGGAGCACCTCGGTCACCTCGAGGCGCTGGCGCAGGCCGTTGCCCTCGGCTGGGCGCAGGTCCTTCATGGTGACCTCGTCGTGGCGCCCGCGGTGGCGGGTGCGGGCGACGAAGCCGGCGCGGGCGACGCGCCAGTCGTCGGTGTCGAGATACGTGTCGACGAGCCGACGCGGCGTCTGCGCCAGCGCGGTCACGGTGCCGCCGTCGCCGGTCTCGACGGCGAGCGTCGGCAGAGTGGCAAGCCAACGCTCGACCGGACGCAGGTCGAGGGCGTCGAACTGCCACTCGATCTCGACGGGATCGGCCTGGTCGGCTCCCTCTTCGGCCCTGGTTCCGGACATTGCAGTCAGGCTACAGCGGGACCCACGAACTCTTCGGCGAGGTGGCGCCGGTCCGCCAACTCGGCACGCGGTGCCGGTAGTCTGCGCAAGCAGTGGCGCGACGAGCAATGACCGCGGAGCCCCCTTCACCAACAGAGGTCGTCCAGGCCGCCGGAGGGCTGGTCGTGCGCCGTCACCTCGGCTCGCTCGAGATCGCAATCGTGCACCGGCCGGTGCACCAGGACTGGTCGTTCCCCAAGGGCAAGCTCGAGGAGGGGGAGACGTTCGAACTGGCGGCGCGGCGCGAGGTGAAGGAGGAGACCGGCATGACCTGCCGGTTGCTCCGTTTCATCGGCCACACCGAGTACATCGACCGCAAGGGCCGCCCCAAGGCGGTGGCCTACTGGGTCATGGCGGTCGAGTCGGGATCGTTCGCTCCGAACCCCGAAGTTGACGAGCTGCGCTGGGTCACCCTCGAAGACGCCTCCCGCCTGCTCTCGTACCCCCGCGACGCCGAGCTCGTCGCCGTCCTTATGGCCGCTGACCAGGTCGAACCCCTCATCTGACCCGCATTCAGCTATTTCTGAAATTTTGACGTTTACGGGGTCCTGGATCGGGAATAATGGGGCGTAGCGATCTACCGCCTGATCGCACTGCCGGCGTGCGTGCCCCAGTCGAGAACTCCAGGACCTATCGCCAAGGGCCCTGTGACAGCGCTTTGACGTCAATCGACTGGGGCACCGTCGGCGCTTCTTCTTTCGCAGAGGACTCTGCGCTCGGTCGTTTCCTGCGGAAGTCGGCGCGCCCTGGTCGCGGCCCTCCGAGCCCGGCTCGTTCTCAGGCAATCAGCACGGCCGCGCCGTTGACGCGGTCGTGCGCCAGGTCACGGAGGGCGTCGGCGGCCCGATCCAGGGGATAGGGCGTGGTCGTCACCCGAACAGGGATGCGCGCCGCCTCGGCCAGAAAGGCCTCGCCGTCGCGGCGGGTGTTGGCGGTCACGCTCCGGAGCGTTCGCTCCTCGAACAGGTGCGCCTCGTAGTCGAGCGGCGGCACGTCGCTCAGGTGGATGCCGGCGATGGCGAGCGTCCCGCCCCGATCGAGCGCCGCCAGGGCCGGCGGCACGAGGGTGCCGACCGGTGCGAACAGGATGGCCGAGTCGAGCGGCTCGGGCGGTCTGGCGTCTGCCCCGCCCGCGCTGGCGGCTCCGAGGGCGAGCGCCAGCTCCTGCGCGGCTTCGGAGCGCGTCATGACGTGCACGCGGGCGCCCCGGGCCAGCGCGACCTGCGCGGTGATGTGCGCAGAGCCGCCGAAGCCGTAGATGCCGAGTCGCCCACCCTCGGGCAGGTTGGCGCGGCGCAGCGCCCGGTACCCGATGATGCCCGCGCAGAGCAGCGGTGCGGCCTCCTCGTCACCGAACGTCTCGGGCACGGCGTAGGCGTAGGCCTCCTCGACCAGCGCGTACTCGGCGTAGCCGCCGTCGACGTCCCAGCCGGTGAACCGGGGCGCCACGCACAGGTTCTCGCGTCCCGTGGTGCAGAACGCGGCACACGCCGCACGTGTGCGCGCAGCCAGGGGATCCCGACGCGATCGCCCACGCGCCAGCGGCTGGTATCGGGGCCCAGCTGGTCGACCGTCCCGACGACCTCGTGCCCGGGTGTCACGTCAGGCCGGTGCGGCGGCAGGTCACCCTCGGCCACGTGCAGGTCGGTGCGGCAGACGCCGCAGACGCTGACCCGCACGCGCACCTGGCCCGCAGCCGCCTCGGGCACGTCCGTCTCCACCCGCGCCAGCGGCCCCCCGTCGACCGGTCCCGGCCGCCGGACGACCCACGCGTGCATGCGGGCTGCGCCCATCACCTTGCAGCGTAGGGCGGCGCGCCCAGGCGGCCACCCGAAGACCGCCCGTAGCATGGCGGCGTGACGACGTTGGTGTTGGCGGGGCCGTCGGGGGAGACCGAGCACGACGGGGGAGGGCAGCATCCCGAACGCCCGTCCCGCGTGACCGCGGTCATGGCGGGGGTGCATGACCTGGCGCTCGACGACTCGGTGGTCAGACCCGCCGTCACGGAGGCGCCGCTCGACGCGCTGACCCGCGTGCATGCGCCGTCCTACCTGGCGCAGCTCGAGGCGCTCTGCGCGCAGGGTGGCGGGCAGGTCGACGCGGACACGTACGCCCGGGGCGACTCGTGGGTCGCGGCTCGCCGAGCGGCGGGCGCCGGTCTGGCGGCGCTGGCGGAACTCGAGGTTCGGGGCGAGGGGGTCGCGTTCGTCCCCGTCCGCCCGCCCGGTCACCACGCGCTGGCCGACCGCGGCATGGGCTTTTGCCTCCTGAACAACGTGGCGATCGCCGCGGCGTCGCGCACGGCCCTGGGGGAGCGGGTTCTCATCGTGGATTGGGACGTCCACCACGGGAACGGCACGCAAGACATCTTCTGGGACGACCCCGACGTGCTCTACGTCTCGACCCATCAACACCCGCTCTATCCCGGCACCGGAGACGCTGGTGAGGTCGGCGGTCGAGCGGCCGCCGGGTTGACGCTCAACGTGCCGCTGCCGCCCGGGGCGACGGGCGACGTGGTCCTCCGCGCGCTCGACCAGGTGGCCCGGCCCACGATCGAGGCTTTTGCGCCCGATTGGGTGCTCGTCTCATGCGGATTCGACGCGCACCGCGCCGATCCGCTGAGCAACCTGGAACTCGAGAGCGGCGACTTCGCCGAACTGGCACGTGTGGTCGCCGAGTTCGCCCCGCGCTCCGGCCGGGTCGCACTCTTCCTCGAGGGCGGCTACGACCTCGAAGCGCTCCGGTCCTCGACGACGACGACGCTCGGCGCGCTGCTGGGCCGGACCGGGAACGAGCGCGGACGGAGGAGCGACGGGGGTCCCGGCCTGGTGCAGCTGCGCGAGGCCGACGAGCTGCGTCGGCGCGCCGTCGACCGCCTCTTCGAAGACACCGCGCCCTGACGACTCCTGCGGGCGCGGTCGACTCAGCTGGGCGCTCGGTGCACCAGCACCGGGCAGAACGCGTGGGCGGCACAGTATTCGCTGACCGAGCCGATGACCATGCCCACGAACTCGCCGTGGCCCCGGGAGCCCACGACGAGGAGTTCGGCGCCTTTCGACGCCTCCACCAACGCGGGTGCCGGATGCCCACTGACCACCCGCGCCGTGACCTGGACCTGCGGGTGGGCGGCCCGCACCGGCTCGAGGGTGGTCTCGAGGGTCTGGCGGACGTCACGTTCGGGGTCGAAGTCCTCGGGCACCGGCACGGCCCAGCCGTAGCTCGACGGCCATTCCCACGTCGTGACGACCTCGAGACTCGCCGACGTCATCGCGGCCTGCCGGCCCGCCCAAGAGAGCGCGTCGAGCGACGACTGGGAGCCGTCGACGCCGACGACGATGCGTCCGGGGACGGTCTGTGCTGCCGATGTCATGGTCTCTCCTCTTCGGGTCGGGCGGCGTGCGCCCACGCGCCGACGGACCCCTTCGACCATAGGGCGAGCGGCTCGCTGACCAGGCCACCCAGGCGACACAGGGGGAGTCGCCCGAGCATCCGTGGAGGTGGGAAGATGGGCGGCGGTGGCGCTCGGGGTGTTCCTATTGGACGATCATGAGGTGGTCCGCACGGGCCTGCGGGCCCTGCTCGACGCCTGCGACGACATCGAGGTGGTCGGCGAGGCCGCCACGGTGGCCGAGGCCCTAGAGCGCATCCCGATGGCGCAGCCGGACGTGGCCATCCTCGACGTGCGACTGCCCGACGGAAGCGGCGTGGAGGTGTGCCGCGAGGTCCGCTCGAGCTCGCCCCGAGATCGCGTGCGTGATGTTGACGTCGTACGCCGACGACGAGGCCCTCATCGCGTCGATCATGGCCGGCGCGGCCGGCTACGTCCTGAAGCAGGTGGGCAGCCTCGATCTGCTCGACACCATCCGTCGGGCGGGGGCGGGTCAGTCGCTGCTCGACCCGACGCTGACCGAACGGGTGCTCGAACGGTTGCGCGAAGGGCCGAAGGTGGACCCTCGGCTCGCCAGCCTCACGCCGCAGGAACGTCGCATCCTCGACCTCATCGCCGAGGGGTACACCAACCGCCAGATCGCCGAGACCATGTTCCTCGCCGAGAAGACGGTGAAGAACTACGTCTCGAACCTGCTGGCGAAGCTCGGCATGGAACGCCGGACACAGGCGGCCACGTTCGCGGCACGTCTCAACGAGCGCTCCGCGCAGGACGCCCGTTCCGACGCCTCCGGCACCTGAGCCGATGATGGGTCAGGCGCGCGGGGGATCCGCCTCGACGCGCTGCCTGAGCGGCGCGTCCGCTGGGTCGACCGGGATGCCCCGGTCGCGCAACGCCGTGCGCAAGCGTTCCCGCTCGCGTTCGGGTTGTTCGAACCGGCTCGAGCCACTGTCGATGCCCATGACCGCGGCCAGCTCGACCAGCGCAACGTCGTAGCCGACCTGCAACGCCAACGCCGCGGACACCGTGTCGACATCGCCACCGGGTAGCCCCGCCTCGAGCTCGGCGTGGCACCGAAAGACCTCGTCGAGCGCGTCGTCGAGGTCGGCTTCGTCGTCGCGGGGCGGCGTTGCGCAAGGGCGGCATCGAGGAGTCGGGTGTACATCGACATAGGGCAGGTGGCGCAGTGGGTCAGCGTCCGCGGCCGTTGCCGGCGCGTTGCAAGGTGGGATCGAACACGACCAGGCCGGCGTGGGGAGGGAGCAAATAGGAGGGGAGCACGTCGGGGTAGAGCGCCCGCCGCCAACGGAACCTGCGCCTCGTCCTCTGCATTCTCACCTCCTCCCGCCGCCGCCTCGACGGCGGTCACGGGGGGCCTGTCCCCTCGGGTTGCACCCAGCATGCGCTTCCTCATTCCGGCGCGACAGGGCCCTATGTCACATGGGTGGCAGGCTGGTCCCGGGCGACGCGGTGGGGTCGTCCAACGGACGGCGGCGTGCACCCCGAGCCGGAATTGGAAAATGGCGACCGAGGGGGGTGGCCGCCATTCTCCAAGCACCGTTGTCTGGGAAGAGGAGGGTGTCGCGAGAATTGTGTCGCGGTCGCCGGGCGAGTCGATAGGGCCAAAGGTCATGGATTCTCGGGGGACGGCCCCCCCGACCAGGCCAATGAGGGTTGGTCAGCACGAGAGCGCGGTGCGAGAGTGGGGCCCATGACCAAGGTCGTCTCCGCCGCAGAGGCCGTCGCGCTCCTACGTCCGGTCGACAGCATCGGGTTCGGGTTGGGCCCGGCCAACCCCGACACGTTCCTGGCCGCGCTCGGCGCCCGGGACGACTGGCAGGACCTCCAGGTCGGCGGCGCGCTCTGCCTCAACTATTACGAGGTCTTCACGAAGCCGGGCGTCTCGTACCGCTGCGGGTTCTTCGGCCCGGCGGAACGGTTGCTCCACGACGGGGGCTTCCGGGTCGAACTGGTGCCCGGCGGGTTTCGTCAGTTCGCTCCCATCCTCGCTCGCTTCGCGCCGAGGGTCATGGTGGCCCAGGGAGCGCCGCCCGATGACGCCGGCAACGTCAACCTGTCCCTGCACCTGGGGGCGACCCGAGATGAGCTGCTCCGGGCGGGAAGCGACCCACAGCGGCTCCTGATCTTCGAGGCCAACTCCAACCTGCCCCGCACGAAAAGTTTGGCGCCGGACTACGACAACACCATCCCGCTCGAGCTCGTCGACGTCCTGATCGAGACCGACGCAACCCCGTTCGCCCTGGCCGAACCGCCGACCGACGAGATCGACGCCGACATCGCGCGTCACGCGCTGGCGTACGTACGTGAGGGTTCGACGTTGCAAACGGGCATCGGTGCCATCCCCAACATCGTGGCGACCGAGTTGGCCAAGGGGCGGCTCGGCGGGTTCGGCATCCACTCCGAGATGTTCACCACCGGACTGATGGAACTCCACCGGGCCGGCAAGGTCACCAACGACGCCAAGGGCGTCTTCGACGGGGTGTCGGTCACCACGTTCGCCCTCGGGAGTGCCGAGCTCTACCAATGGCTCGACGAGAACGCGGAGGTTGCCTTCCTGCCCGTCGAAACGGTGAACGACCCGACCGTCATCGCCAAGAACGCCAACCTGGTCTCCATCAACGGCGCCCTTTCGGTCGACCTTTACGGCCAGGTCGTGGCCGACAGCATCGACGGCCGGCAGATCTCGGGGGTCGGGGGGCACGAGGACTTCGTTGCGGGGGCCGAGCTGCACCTCGACGCCCACTCGCTCATCTGCCTGCGCTCGACCGCGGTCCGCCAGGACAAGGTCCTGTCACGGATCACCGGCCTCCTCCCGGAAGGCTCGGTGGTGTCGACGCCGCGCCACCACACAGGTGTGATCGTCACTGAATACGGCGCGGCGGAGCTGAGCGGGCTGACCGTGCGCGAGCGGGCACACCGGTTGGCGGACATCGCGCACCCCGACTTCCGCGACGAGCTTCGCAAGGTGGCCGACTCGCTCGGCCGGCCGTAGGCGCGATCAGTCGTTCGAAGGCGAGAGACCAAGCTGGCGGCGCAACGCGGTGTCGGACCATGGGGGCGCCCCGGCCACCAATTTGTGGATGAACCCGTGCAGGCGCCGAAAGACTTCCCGGCTGTCCTCGAGCCAGGGCATCAGGATGGGGAAGACGTGGAACACACCCTCGTATTCGGTGGCCTCGGTGGGCACCCCGGCGGCGCGGAGCCGCTCGACGTAACGGCGGATGGGGTCGCGGAACATCTCGTCGCCGCCCCAGGTGACGAAGGTGGGCGGGAAGCGACTCAGGTCCGCGGTCAACGGCGACACCGACTGGCTCGATGCGTCGGCGCCATGGAGGTATGAGGCCGTCGGGATGTTCCACGGCAAGATGTCGTGCTCGGCGTTCTCGGTCACCGACGGCTCATCGAGCCGCAGGTCGACCTCCGGTGAGAACAAGACCAGCCCGGCCGGGCACATTGCGTCAGTGCGCTCGGGATCGAGCAGGACCGTGTTGGCCAGTCCTCCACCGCCGGAATCACCGGCGAGCAGAATCCGCTCGGGCGGGATGCCCAGGTCGATCAGCGCGGCGAAGACGGCACCCGCGTCCTCGGCGCCGGCCGGGTACGGGAACTCCGGGGCCAGCCGGTAGTCCGCCACGAACACCGCGCACTCTGTCTCCTTGCACACCCGCGACGTGAAGAAGGCGTACATCTCGGGCGAGGTCCCGATGTACCCGCCGCCGTGCAGGTAGAGGATCACGCCGAGCGGCTCTCGATGCCGGGAGCGGTACAGGATCCCCGGCACGCCCCCGAGCTCGGTCCGGTGGCTCGCCACGTCGAGGGCGCGGACGAACGGTGGCATGACCACCGAGCAGATTTCGTCGAGGAACAGCTCGAGTGAACGGAACTCGGGGATGCGCAAGGCCGAGGCGTAGCCCATGAACGTACGGATGAACTCGTGCGTCGCCGAGACGCCGAGGTTTTCCAGCGGCGAGAACTTGCCGCTGAAGGGACGACGGAACGGTAACCGGGCCAGCGCGATCGACATCTGCTCGATGCCGAGCACCACGTCGAGCGCCACGACGGGCGCGGGCGCCGTCTGCACCTCGGGACGATTGCCCATGGCCATACGCGTTGCCTCCTCTTAGGTGGCGGCCGGGCCGGCCACCGGCTCGTAGGGACTGGGGATGTCGTCGCCCAACGTGAGTTGTGCCATTCCGGCCGGTTCGACCGACTCGAACTCGGGATCGTCCACGGTAGGGAGCGCGACCTCGAGGACGCCGCAACGTTTGACCCCGACTGACGGTTGCAGCCAGTCGGGCAACACGGCCCAGGTCGTGGTGGCCCACAGGTGGGTCATGGCAGCGACGTCGAGTCGCCGGCGCTGGTGGACGTGGCCGCTCACCACGACCTCGACGCCGCCGTCATGGCAGAGCTCGGTGAGACGGTCACGCGCCGGGGCCGGGATGAAACGGGAGGGCGGCGCCGCCGCGAGCTCCGCAATGCCCGCGGTGAGCGGCTTGTGGGTGACGAGCACGGTCCGCCGCGGGTCTCCCAATGCGTGCTCGATGAACGCCCACTGATCGCTTTCGTCTGGGCCGCCTGCGCCGAAGAGCTGTGCGTTGACCCCGACCAGTCGCCACGCTCCGAGCTCGACGATCCAACGATCCGACCCGACGGCGTCGTTCCAGTTCGCCAGGCGCCCGCTCGTCACGTCCTCGTCACTCACCACCCCGTTGGGGTTGTCGCCGACGTCGTGGTTCCCCGGTACGGCCACCCAGGGCCGGCCGAGCAGGTCGAGCTGTCGCCGGGCCAGCCGAAGCTCCTCGGGCACATGCGCGCCGTCGATCGAGACGTCCCCGACGTGCACCACCAGATCGGGTTGGACGTCCTCGACGCGGCGCACGACGGCGGCCCAGTTCTGTTCTGCCTCCGGCGTTCGGATGGAGAAATGACTGTCCGAGACCACGACCACCAGTGGCGACACCGTCTTCAGGTTAGGGCGATGCGCGATCGGTACCTTCGTGCTCATACTCGACGACGTCCGTTGACAAGGGCGGCGGCACGGCGCCTAACGGTGCGCGTCGTCACGCTCAGCCGCCTTCACGTCGTTGACCAAGTTGCCCAGCGCGATGTTCACGTCGGCGACGTGGAATCCCCACGCCGGCCCGAGTGACTCCGTGACGACCGGCCTGCCGCCGACGGAAAGCGGGTCGACTTGGAGCCAGGTGGCCCCGCCCGCATGCCGGCAGGAGGCCGAATACAGGTCCGGGTAGGTGACCCAGAGCGTGGTCACCGCAGGAGGCGGCGGGGTCGAGGTGGCGCGGAGGAAATACGGGTCGAGGTCGGCCGTCCCGCCCGAGAGGGCGGCCGGATTCACGCAGGCGACCTGCAGCCCGGCCCTCGCCGTCTGGCCCGACTGCAGGCTCACGCCCTGGCCGGGTCGCCCGAAGAGCGCCCCCACCGGCGGCTGGCCGGGGAACGTCGAGTAGGCGATGACGCAGTGGGTCCTCGTTGCTGCGGTGCACAGGCGAAGGTGGTGGAACGTCGCTCCGACCGTCTTGCCGGTGGGGACCGTCACGTTGCCGCCGGGAAGGATGGCGAGAAGGGTGCGCGCCCGCAGCTTCGGGTTCGGATCGACCTGCTCGGCGAGGAGCCGAATCAGCATGGCTGACCCCTGCGAGTGTCCGATGAACACCACGGGACGTCCGTCGTTGTCGTGGGCCAGGTAGTCCTTCCATGCCGACAGGACGCTGTCGTAGGCGATGGTGCCCGCGCCGGGTTTCGGAGCGAACAGGGAGGCGACCGTGATCTGGTGGTACATCGGCGCCCAGACCCGGCAGACCGACGAGAACCGCGACGCCTGCGAGACGGCCACGGCCACCTCGGCGGGTTGCACGGTCAGATCGGCGTTGGCCGACTTCTCGGTGCTCACCGTCGGGTACACGTAGAAGCAGTCGAATTTCGATGCGGCGTCGTCCTGCACGCGCTGCGTGCTCCGCTGCGCCACTGGCCGGGACTGCGGTCGCGGTGAGGGGCGCACGGCAGGGATCCGGAGACACGCCGGGTCGACACAGCCACACCGTCGGGCTCTGGTTGGCGCGGGTCGCGGCCCCGGCCGCGACGGGCAGCTGGCTCGTTCCGACGACGGCCGTCAGGACGACCATGATCCCCACGAGCGCGGAGGCGGCCCGCGGTCGCGTGCGCACTGGTGTCATGGCAACCAAAGTTAGGCAGCGAGCGTGCATGAAACTCAGCGCAGGCGCCGGGCTCCTGGGACGTCCGCGTCGAGTTGGGCAGGGTCGAGCAACTCGGCCAGCATTTCGACGCCGTCGACCACACGGGGGCCGGGCCTCGAGAAGTACGCATTGGCGTCCACCGCAACGATCCGCCCCAGGTCAGGGAGATCCGGGCGCCCCAAAAAGGAGGCCGCCTGTTCGACCGCGCCGCCCAGGTCGAACCCGCACGGGCTGAAAACAGTGACATCGATCTTCTCGGCGCCGATCTCGTCCCACGTCAGGCGGCGCGACCGCTCGCCGGCCGCGGCAAGGACGGGTTCGCCCCCCGCAAGCTCCACCATTTCGGGCACCCAGTGCCCCGCGTTGAAGGGGGGGTCGGACCACTCGAGGACGAAGACCCGAGGGCGCGGGCGATCGGCGACGCGCACGCGGACGGCGTCCAAACGGTCGCGGAGCGCCGTGACCAGTTCCCGGGCGACCTCCTCGGTACCGGTCGCCCGGCCGACCTGCACCACGCACTCGATCACGTCGTCGAGGCTTTCGGGGTCGAGGGAGACCACTTCTGCGTGGCACCCGATGACGTCGAGCGCTTCCTCGACCATGCCAGAAGGCACGGCGCACACCTGGCAGAGATCCTGGGCCAAGATGACGTCCGGGTCGATCGAACGGATCCGGGCGTCGTCAAGCGTGTAGATCGACTCGCCCGCCGCGACCTTGGCACTCACCTCGGCGTCCACCTCCGCCGCGGTGCGGGAGCGTTCCAGGTCGAGCGAGGTGCCCGACACGACCGGCACCGTCCTCGCCTCCTCGGGGTAATCGCACTCGAAGCTGACACCGGAGAGCTGGTCACCGATGCCGAGGGCGAACACGATCTCGGTGGCGGACGGAAGCAGCGACACGATCTTCATCGCTGCATCATCGCTCACCCCCGGTGGCCTCGCCCGTCCCCCTTCACATGGCTGACGTGGTGGCGCGTCGAATATGCGTCAACTCTTCCCGTTGATCCCGAGCTCGATCGCCTTTACCAGCAGGAGGACGACGGCGACGACCAAATAGCAACGGAGTGCCCACATTCCGAAGACGCTGTCCGCGGGACCACTTCGGTCGATTGAGGAGGGCGAGTGGCGGCATGCGCCAGTTGGCTCGTTCCTCGGGCGTTACCACGACCCGCGGCGGTCGGCGGTGCCGGTTCTTTACCATCGCTATGCCGGCGACCGCATAGGCGACGAGCAGGATGCCACCGAGCACGAGGGCAAGGTCGTTGACGTTGACCGACGTGAACAGCGTGGTGATCATGAGTACGAACGACATCATCAGGAGGATGGAAACGATGATGCCCGCCACGATGTTGAGCCACAGCCGGTTGGCCCAGGGACCCAGCACGTCCTGGTCGTTACAGAGCAACAACAAGAAGACGGTCGCGGAGGGCAGAAGGACACCGGCCAGAGCCTGGACTCCGGTGGTGATGACACCAAGTGGTGCGCCGGGGATGATCACGATGCCGGCAGCCAGGACCACCATGGTGGCAAAGGCGGTGTAGAAGAACTTCGCCTCCCGCCACGAGCGGTGCAGCGAGTGGTGTGCGCCGAACACGTCACCAAAGGCGTACGAGGTGGACAGGGTCACCGCGGCGGCTCCGATGATGGAGGCGTTCAGCAGCACAATGGCAAAGATGGTGCCGGCGGCATGACTCACGTAGTGCTTGAGGCCGTCGGCCACCCCGCCTGCGTTGGTGAACTGGCCGAATAGTGGCGTATGAGTGAAGGCGGCGGCGGGCACCGCAATCAGGACGGACGCCGCAAAGACCACCACGAGCGACCCGACGACCGTGTCAGCCCGTTCGTAGTTGATCCAGCGCGGGGTGATCCGCTTGTCGACGATGTTCGATTGTTGGAAGAAGAGTTGCCACGGGGCGACGGTCGTACCCACGATGGCAATGATCAGCAGGACGGAGGTCGAGTTGAAGCCGCCGTGCACGCCCGGGGTGACGAAGCCCTTGAAGAAGGGCCCGGCCGGCGGGTGGCTCATGAAAGCCAGCGGAATCACCAGGAAGTTGGTGAAGATGAAGACAAACATGAACCGTTCCCACCGTCGGAAGCTGCCCGTGGCCGTCATGGCGATCAACGTCACCGCGGCAATGGGGACGGAGATGTACTCGCTGACACCGAAATAACCGAGAGCGAGGCTGACACCGATGAATTCGGTGGCGATGGTGAGAAAGTTGAGGATGAAGAGATCCCCGACCGAGAACATCCCCCAGAACTTCCCGAAGCGCTCGTTGATGAGCCGGGCGTGGCCCACGCCGGTGACCGCCCCGAGACGTACCACCATCTCCTGGTTCACGATGAGCACCGGAATCAACAGCGGAAGGAGCCACAACAGAGTGAGGCCGAAGTTCTGGCCCGCCTGCGTATAGGTGGACACGCCGCCGGCGTCGTTGTCGCCGACCATCACGATCAAACCCGGACCCATGATGGCGAGCAGGGTCAAGAGTCGGGCTACCCAGGAGCGCCGAGCGCCGGTGTCGTGTTCGCGGATGGTGCCGAACGCACCCTGTATGTCGCCGACGTGTGCTGCGTCCAGTACCGCCGTGGCGTGCTCGATGTCCGGCGTCTCTGTCATGTCTCACCTCCTTTGCCTGGAATCCCTGCCGACCTGCTCGGCCGCGTTCTTGTCGCCGCTCCCACCCGGCGAGAGACAGTCGGGCGCGAGCGCCTGCAGTGAGTGCCCTCAAACGATGGGTCTTGAACTTTGATGCTGGACCGCTCCGGCGTGGAGCGAGTGGGCTCGCCGGCTAGCGAGACGCGACGACGTGGCGCCGGCCGGACGTTGGGATGGGTCTTCGTCGACGATCCACGCCTATTCCTCCGCCGCCGTGACGCCGTAGTCCCGTCGGAAGCCCGACGGCAGGAGCAACTCGAGGACGTCGTCGACCGTGATGACCCCCATCATCGATCGGTGCTCGTGATCGAGGACCGGCGCCACCGTCAGGTTGAAGTCGGACATCTTGCGGACGACGGCCCCGAGATCCCAGTCGGGGTGTACGTGCGGCACCCCTGAGGTTGCCACCGCCGAGAGGGGGGCGTCGGGGGGCGCCTGGATCAGGTGCACGGCGGAGACCGAGCCGTTGGGGAGACCCGTCGCGTCGGCGACGAAGACCACGCCCAGGGCCTCGCGCGGCGCACGGCTGGAACGGATCGCCTCAAGGGTTTCGGTCACCGTCGTCGTTTCGGGAAGGAGGAGGAAATCGGGGCTCATGAGGCCGCCCGCCGTCTCGGGGTGGTAGCTCAACAGTGAGCGCACCTTGCTGCGCTGGGGTTCGGGGAGCATCTCGAGAATGGGCGCGCGGCGTTCCTGATCGAGCTCGGTGATCAGGTCGGCTGCGTCGTCCGCCGCCATGGAGCCCAGCACCTTGGCCGCATCGGCGTCGGAGCGCGCCTCGATGAACTCGACCTGGTGCTCCGGGTCCAGCTCCTCGAAGACGTCGGCCTCGAGCTCGCGGTCCTGTCCGACGGCCTCGATGATCTCTTCCCCTTCATCGTGCGACGCCGCCTCGACGAGGTCCGCGATCTGGGCCGGGTGCAGCCGGGCCAGCTTGCGGTACGGGATACGTAAACGCGCCGTCGGGACGTGGGAGACGAACGGCTCGATGCTGCCCCAGTCGACGATGGACCCGGCACGCGTGTGTTGCCCGAGTCGGCCCGGCAGGAGGCGTCGCAGGATCCCACGCGTCGAGGGGTCGACGCCGACGACCTCCCAGCCGTTGTTGTTTCGGGCCAGCTCTATCTCGTTGGCGCGGATCAGCCGGCCCCCGACGAAGTTGATGAGATGGCGGGCCTTCAGGTCTTTCGCCAAGAGCAACTCGCCCGGCCGACGTTCGAAGCGGCGCAAGTCGACCCGGTCGCCATCGAACCTGACCCGACCGGGTTCGATGGCAGAGATCTTTCGCACCGGCACGAAGAGATCGCGTCCCGCGATGGTGACAACGGCGCCGACGATGGGCGGGTGCGGGGTGTCGCCGATCCGCACGATGAGGTCGCGGACGCGCCCCAACCGATCGCCGTTTCGATCGACGAGCGGCCGATTGATCACTCCGGAGAGATGGATGAGGTCAGTCGCCACCGTCAGGTCCTCTCGGCGTGTCTGAGGCATTCATACCCTCGTGCATATGAAGGTAACGCTAGAACAAGCCAGGACCCTGGCGGCCCCTCGGAGAACAGAGAAGGCTGAGAGCTCAGTCCAGCTCGGAGGTGGCGGTGGTCTCGCTGGCGGAGGTGGCGTGGCGGCGTCGCAGCAGCACGATGGCCACGGCGGCACCGCCGAGCACGATGACCGCTGCGCCGGCGATCAGCGCGATCGTGCCACCAGAAGTCCCGGAGCTGCCCGTCGAAGTAGTCCCGCTTGCGACCGGCGTCATGGCCGTCGCCAGCTTCACGTTGGCCTGGTTCCCGACGTAGGTCGTCGAGGCCTGAGGGGCGGCGCTGCTCTGGGCCGAGGACAGGACCCAAGTGAACGTCGTGGTCGTCGCCGTGCGCGTGTGGGACGTTGCGTTGTTCTCACCGGGTGACCCGGGGAGCTGCACGATGAGATCGATGCTGATGACGGAGTTGAGCACCGCGCCGAGGCCGTTGCTGCCGGGGGCTCCGTTCGATCCCGGGGGCGTGATCAGACTGCGCGCCGTGGAGGCGGAGAAGTTCCAGCCGTGGGCATCCCGGCTGATGGTCACGCCGATGGCGCCCTTGCCGGCCGACGCCAGGCGGTGACTCTCCGCGTTGAGGTCGGACAGGGAAAGGAAATGGAACGTCATCTTGGCCCCGCTGTTCGTACCCGCGGTGTACGGGGCCACGGTGAGGGGGACGTTGCTCTGGTTCGCCCCCTTGCGCACGGCTGCGTAGAGGGCCTGGCCCGGATGCGACGGCGCGTTGGGCACGGTCATGATCACCGAGTAATAGCCCGAGCCATCGGGTTGGACCACGACCTTGGCGGCGAGGTTGCACCCCGCCAGAAGGACGAGGGCGACCAGCGCGGCGGCCATCCATTTGAGGCGTCCGGTCATGGGTCTCAGGTCCCGACGTCGTACTGGTTCGTGGTGCACCCCGACGGGTACACCGTGGGCGAGTACCCCCAGGCGTCGCCGAAGCCGATGCTGATGCCGGCGAGGGTCCCACACACGCCCATGCCCTTGGTGGACAGGACGCCGGATGCGCCCGCAATGGTGACGCCGTCCACGACGATGGCCCCCGACACGTCGATGTCGAAGCCGTCGGCACCGATGTCACCGGAGAACGTGAGGTTGGCGCTGACCGGGATGCTGTCGCTGATCGACAAGGCGATCGGGCTGTTGGAGAAGTGGAAGTTGAACGGGCTGGTCGAGATGTCGGCCTCGATGTTGGTCAGGTTGATCACGTTCAGGAACGTCAGGGTCCCGCTGAACTGCAGGCCGATGCCGCCCGGCGCCTCGTAGCCGGTATCGAAGCCGCCCGCCTGGTAGGTGACCTTGGCGTTGAAGAAGAAGAAATTGCTCGGGCAGGGCAGGTACAAGAGGTTCTTGAGCAGGCCCGTCACCAGCCCGAGGTTCTGGTCGACCTGGCAGCCCGTCGGCGGTCCCACCCCGAAGACCGGATCGAGCACGACCTTGGTCACGTCCTGGGTGGCGGGATCGAGGTCGATCTCGCCCGAGAAGGCGTTGAGGTTGAACTCCGGGTTCGTCTTGACCCCTATGCCCGGGTTGAGCAACGAGACAGTGATCTGGGAGACCTTCGCTTCGACGCCGGGAACCGCGGAGATCGGCTTGAAGGTGACCGTGGCGCCCAGGAGGCAGAGGTTCGGACCGGAGCTCAAGCCCAGGACGACGAAGAGCTCTGAAGGAACGCCCAGGCAGCCACCTTGGGTCACCGCGCCGTTCTTCGTGGTGTTCCAGTAGAAGTTGTAGAAGTTGACTTGGGTGCCGTTGTTCGAGGGAATGGTGGCCGTCGTGCCCGACGGGGCGGGGTAATTGAGCACGAGGCCCTGGACGTCGTCGAGCGGCATGTCGAAGGGGACGTCCCCGTTGAACCAGGCCACGTCGACGTCCATCTCGCCTTCCATCACCGGGTCGCCGGACGACGAATTGACCAAGAAGTAGCGCGCCGCATCCATCGTGTTGGCCCCGACGTCGGACGCTTTCGGTTTGACCAAGGGGAAGGGCGCCGCGGGCATCAGGGTGTTCGCCGCCACCTCGAGGCCGTTCGTCGGGTCGGCCGTATTCCAGTGCAGAGTCGGGAAGGTACCGAGGAAGTAATAGTTCGCGAAGCCGTCCGAGGCGGTGTCGGGCGTCCCGTCGGCTCCGGTCAGCGGCGAGTCGACGAAGGCGGTGGCGTTGCCCGTCACGATGCCGGTGTCGGTGTCGACGCGCAGGACGGTGTGCGGCTGCGGCGTCAGCCAGAGCCCGGTCGGGTTGTCCCCGCCGGCCGGCGAAGAGTCGGTTCCGGGCACGTAGGGGCCGAACACCAGGGGTGCGGTCGTGATCCAGCTGTGGCTCAGGTGTTGCATGCAGGCAGCGGGGCTCTGGGGGTCGGTCCGGTCGAAGGCCTCGAAGTTGAGCTTGTGGTGGGCGGTGGTCGTCGCCTGCACCTGCGCGTACCCGTCGCTCGTGCAGGCGACGATCGAGCTGGGGCCGATGACCATGACGTCTTCGAGCTCGCCCGTGGTCGCGTTGATGAGGTTGAACCTGAGCGGGGTGTACCGCAGCGAGCTGTTGGCACCGAAGGACACGGTGATGTTCGTCGTCTCGTTCGTCCCGAGCGAGGAGGTGGCGTAGGTCCCGTTTTCGACGGCGGCGGTGATGTTCACGCCTCCCGCGGTGATGGTGGGGTTGATGTTCGTACCCGGGGCCAGCGGGTCGGCGGGAAACTGTAGGTCGGTGCCGTTGTAGAACGGCGTGGAGAAGGCGTCACGCTCCCAGAGCGGGAGCTGGTTCGACGAGAGGCTCGGGTCCACCATCTGAATCCGGTAGGCCGTGTGGGCCGCCTTCTCCGATGCCACCTGGAGGTCGAACGTGTCGTAGGTGGAGACGTAGGCGAACTTCTGTCCGGTCGGATCGGGGTAGGCGCCGTAGGTGGCGCCGGCCCCGTAGCCCGCCGAGGGGAATGGCGCGACGCGGCCGGAGTCAGTTTCAAGCTGCACCGTTGACGTGATATCGCTCGGCTCGGGCTGCGGGAGGCCGGCAAAGCGCAGCTGGCTCTCGCCGTCGTTGTACAGGTTGACGACCACGACGTCGGACAGCCCGGACGGCAGCGAACTGAGCGAGGTCACGGTGATCGGGTAGTAGGACGGGTGCCCAACGAGGGCCGACAGCGACGCGGCCCCAGTCATCGCGATCACTGGGGTCGGCGCGCCTGCGCCTGTTGGGCCGAGGTTCAGCGTAAGTCCCGCACCGGTGATCGCTGCCGTGACGTCGGTCGTCGTGCCGTTCTGGAGCAGGGCGTAGCTGACGTTGAAGCTGGAGTCGACGTTCGGGGACTTGACCACCACGGTGTCGGCGGCGTTCGGCGGCCAGTGTCCGGTTCCCCGGTCGGCCAGCGTGACGTCGACGGTGGCTGGGTGCGACAGGTCGACGTCGTACTCGGCCTGCTGGCTGTTGCCCACCGGACCGGAGTAGCTCTGCTGGTAGACGCCGGCACCGATCGGCGCGCCATCGGGCCCGGTCAGGACGGCATCGGGACGGAAGGAGTAGGTGGGGAACGTGACCTCGAAGGAGTCGACCTTCGCAGGGTCCAGCTGCGACGTGGCGGTCAGCACCACCTGTGGCGACGCGGCCGCCGACGTCGGTCCGGCCGCGTCGGTGATCTGGAAATCGACGTAGTCGCCCGCCGGGATCGCCACCGTGTAGCCCGTACCGGTGATCGATCTCGTCACGTCGGTCGCCGGGCCGAGGTTGTTGAAACCGGGTGCAGTGGCGCCGACGTTGATCGAGCTGGCGTCGCCGCTCGCCAGCGTGACCGCGGCCCGGACGCTGAACGTGTCAGGGACGTCGCCGTCGTTGTGGAGGTGCACCGTGCGGCTGACGGAACCCGACAGCTGCACGGGCTGGGACACGGTCTGGGTCAGCGGCGTGGCCTCGTAGACCCCGACGCCGAGGTTGGGGAGGCTGGTGGAAAGGTCGGGCCCGATCGTGCTCGCCACGCGCGTGCCGGCGAATATCTGGGTGCCCTGGCCGTCGATGGTCGACTGGACGATGATCTCCATCGCGAACCCGCCCCCCGCCCCCGAGCTCGAGGGCGTGAAGACGGCGTGCATCGGCGGGCAGCCCACGGGCGCGGCGTAGCAGGTGATGACCTCGGTGCCGGCCAGCACGGCGGCCGTGACGTTCGTGGTGCCGAGGAAGAAGGTCGGGCTGACCGCGGCGGTGTTGCCGGCTGACGGCTCGGCGTGGACGGTGAAGGTGTTGATGCCCGTTCCCTGCAAGCCGGCGTCGATCTGCATCGTGCCGGCGGGGCCGCCCGCGTAGAGCGGAGGCGACAGCAGGAAGGTGTTGGGGAACGAGGTACTGCCGCTGCCGTTCGCCTGCGCCACCGCCAGCGTGGGGCTGGAGGTCCCGTCCTGAATCTCGATCGGCACCTGGGTGGACACCGACGGGCTGTTTCCCGACACGGCGAGCACGTGGGTCGAGACCACCGCGGGCGCCAGGACGGTGGATGGTGCGAACACGACGATCTGCACATCGATTGAGGCCCCGGGAGTCCCGGCCGGAGCGAGTGTGACCGTGAGCCCCGGACCGGTGAGCTGCGCCGTGTCGTCCGAGCCAGCCACGTCATAGAGGAACGGCCACTGCGAGGTGCCCGCCGGAGCGGTCAGGGTCACCGTGTCGCTGACTGCGCTCTGGTTCGTGATCGTCTGCTGGAGTTGGAGCTCGGCGTTGGGGGCGCCCGAGGTGTGCGCCAGCTCCAGGGCACCGAGGACGGGGTCCGAGATGCTGGTGAGCGAGCCGGCACAGTTGAACTCACCCTGTCCGAGGTCGATCGGGGTGCCGGTGTAGCAGACGCTCGCGGCCAAGCGAGGCGTCGTCACGTTGATCGTCACCGTGGCGGGCGGGCTGTTGGCGACGCCGTCGTTGGCGACAAAAGTGAAGGAGTCCGTGCCGTTGGCGATGGAGGGCGTGTAGGTCAAGTTGGGCGCCGTGCCGCTCAGGGTGCCGTGGGTGGGGTTGCTCGTGACCGTGAACGACAGCGTCGAGCCCTGGAGCGACGATCCCGTCAACGTGACGACGACGGGCTGCGGCGCGATGTCGGTGACCGTCTGGGGTGTGGCGGTGGGCGGGATCTCCACCTTGGCAACCGTGAGGCTTATGAAGGCCTGCGTCGAGGTGCGACCCCCCTCGGTCGCCGTGTACCCGATCAGGTCGGATCCCGAGTACAGCTGGGTCGGGACGTAGCGCTCATAGCCGAAGGGGAAGTAGCCCGTCGGGCAGGTCGGCCCGTTGCCGGGCGCGACCAGCTGGTCGAGGGTGCCGTGGGATGGGCCCACGACGGAGAACGTCGGCCCGCCGTTGGGAGCGGTGGAACAGAGGCTGAGCCCGATGGAGCTGTCCTCGTTGACCGTGGCCGAGTAGCCGATCACGTGCGGGGTCAGGGTGGCCACGCTGATGGTGCCGGTGGCGGGGTCGCTGACCGTGCCGTTGCTGACCTCGAAGCCGAAGGTATCGGAGCCGTCCGACGTGAACGTCCCCGCGTGAGGGGTGTACGTGAAGTTCTCGGCCACGTTGCCCTGGTTGCAGGGGTTCAGACTCGGTTTGCCGGCGTCGCTCAGCGTGCCGAAAGCGGGCGCGCCCACGATGGTGAACGTGAGCGCGGGGACGACCGCCTGCTCGGGGTTCTCGCCGCACAGGGTGATCGTCACAGGCGCGTCCTCGACCGTGAAGGCCGAGGCGTCGTACGCAGTTGGCTTCTGGTGGGCCGCCACGGTGATCGTCACCGCGTTGTCCATGCTGACCAGTCCTGTGGTGGGGTCGGTGATGCTGTAGACGAAGCTGTCGCCACCGGTGAAGTTGTTGGCGGGCGTGTAGACGTAGCCCTCGACGTTGTTCGTGGGCGAGCAGCCCGAACCGGCGACCGACGCCGATGGGTCCGCCACCAGCGTGCCGTGGACCGGGTTCGTCGTGATGGCGAAGTCCAGCGTGTCGTTCCCCGGGCCGCTGCCGCAGAGGAACACGGTCGCCGGCGCGTTCTCCAAGGTGCCGAACGACGTCGCACCGAAGGCAAACGGCGCCTGGATCACCTTGATGGTGATCGACCGTTGGAGGGCGCCCAACTGTGTGTCCGGGTCGATGACCGATGCGCTGAGCGTCACGTTCTCCGACGGCAGGTTCGACGGGTCGAAGGTCAGGTCGGGGAGGGCCTCGTTGATGTGCGCCACCGTCCCGGTGATGTCGAACGTGCTGCCGTTGCCCGAGCTCTGCACCGAGACCAGTTGGTTCGCTCCGCTGGTGTCAGAGGCGGGGAGGGCCAAGAATCCCGCACTCACGCTGAACAGAACCTCGTCCTGGGTCGTGCCGGAGGCACCGGCATCGGTCAGGAAGAAACCGGTCGCGGCACCTCCCGGGAAGGTGAGCGGGCCGGCGTTGTTGGCGATGGAGAGCGATCCCGTCGGCAGGGCCAGGGACGGGGGCGGGTTGGTCACGATCCCGTTGATGGTCGTCGTGACCTCAGCTCCCTGAGCGAACGGCCCGCTGCCAGTGGGCCCCAGGTCCTCGGGGAACATGTTGATGGTCGACGTCGGGGTGGTGCCGCTCGGAGGGAAGTAGAGGAACTCGTCGAGGGCGGTGTTCAACTTGGACAGGCTCCCCGCCAGATAGATCGTCTGGTCGCCGCTCGCCGTCCCGTTGAGGAACGTCACGCCCGACGCAACCCCGTTGAGGAGCTCGATGGTGCCGCTCGACGCCTGCAGTTCTAGCTGGATCTCGTCGGGGAAGTTCGACGGCCCGACCGACACGGCGGACGAAAGGTCGGCCCCCTGCACGAGGTTCCCGTTCTGCGAGAGCGTCGTGTACGACTCGGACGCTGGCGCCGTGACGACCGGCAATTGGCCGCCAGCGCCACCCGGGAGAACGTCGAGGTCGACCTGGGCCGGGCTGCTCACGTTGCCCTCGATGTCGTGCACGGTGAAGGTGAACGGGTCGGAGCACAAGAACCCCGACACCCCGTTGGGGTCGGGACACGCATCAGCCGGCGGGGAGTACACGACGGTGGCGTGCGTGTCATCGACCTGCGTGATCGAGCCGAGGGTCCCGAGCTTCGGTGGCGTGGCGATGGCGAACTGCAGCGCGTCGCCGGTCGGGTTGGACGAACCGGAGAGCGAGATGGTGATCGGCGTCCCGGCGACGATGTGGGGATAGACCGTGTTCGAGATGGGATTCGCGGACAGGGTGAAGCCGGTGGACGGCTCGGTCCCGGTGATCGTGACGTTGGAGATGTCCCAGGTCGAGGTCGGCGTGGCCGAGCTGTCCCCGAAGGACGACCAGCGGAACGCGAGGGGCAAGTTGTCGTTGGGCATCGCGACGGTGTGCAGCACGGGAGTCCCGGTGGTGTCAGGGGTGCCGGGCCCGCCGGCGATCCACACCAGCGGCTGGCTGAAGTCGCCCGTGTCGCCTGGAACCAAGGCCTGCTGCACGGCGACCGAGTCGCCCATCGTGGTGGCGTCGGGGCTGAAGTCCGAATAGAAGGAGAGCGTCACGTTCTGCAGGTTGGACGGGATCCCCGAGGTCGGATTGAACAGGAGCTCGTTTACGCCGGCGCTGAACGTGGCCCGCGCCGCGCACCCGGTGGCAGGCGTCGTGGCCGGACAGCTAGCCGCCCAGGTAGTGAAAGGCGTGGTCCAGCTGGTCGGGGGGAAGGTCGCCTCGTTGAACTGCTCGTTCAGAAAGGTGATGGGCGTATCCGCCGCGGCGGGACTCGGTGTGCGTGCGCCGAGCAGGGTCACGCCGGTAGCGACCACGATGAGAGCGGCCAGCAACCGCAGGGTGACGGCGATCCTTGCTCTTTGGCGCCCGCGTCCAAGCACAAAGTCCTGGATCCTGCGTGTCTTCGCCAATTCGCCGCCGCCGTTCGTAAACAGTCCCCGCGCTGCGCAGTGCCGCTGCGAGCCCCCCGAAGGGAGAACTCTAGCCCGGGATCGCCTCTGGACCAGGGCCGAACGGCTCTCTTTCAGGTCGTTCTGCCCTGCAACGCGAGTTACTTTTCTTCGACGGCGGATGGCCAGCCGCGGCATCGACCTGTGGGTCAGATCGGCCTCTTGCAATGAGTATTGGGAACTCACTGACCGGGGTAATGAAACTCAGTGACACGGCCCGGGGCGTCCGCTCGTCGATGCGATCGATCAGGGTCTAACGGGGATTTGGCATCCCTACCGTCACGCCCCTTCGCCGCTGCCCACCCGATACACACACACACACCGGTGAAACGCCTGGTGACCGCCTCTCTCCGGCCGGCGCAGCGCTCCGGCGGCCGACGTGAAATCTCCGGGCCAACGGCCGCCGCGCCATCCCTACCCCGACATTGGCCGTATTGCTCTGAGCAGGACCTGAAATGACGCACGCGACAGTCCCGTCGGTCGTCTCACGGTTTCCCCAACATCACGTCCCCCACAGGAGGAAGAACATGGCACACCAGCAAGATCGAGCATCGTCCAGGTCGCTCAGGGTCGGGCGCTTGGCGGCCGTCGTCGTCGCGGCAGGAGCCGCCTCGGCTTCGGCGCTGGCTGTCGGAGGGATGGCAGGCGCTGCGACGCAAGGTTCCAAAGTGACGATCGTGAGCACGAGCCACGGCAAGGTGCTCTCCGACGGCACCACCCTCTACACACTCAAGCCAAGTCGGACCTCCTGCGGTACGAATTGCCTGAAGATCTGGCCGGCCGTGGTGTTGCCAAGTGGTGTCCTGACCGCGAGTGCGGGTTCGGGCGTCACCGCCTCGAAGCTCGGGACGGTGAATGTGCCGGGCGTCGGCGTCCAGGTGACGTACGGCGGCAAGCCTCTGTACCGGTTCTATAAGGACAAGGCAGGTCAGGTGCAGGGCAGCATCACGGACAAGTGGGGCAAGTGGAGTGCCGTCGTCGTGTCCAAATCAGGTGCGTCGTCGAATTCTGGATCCTCCAACGCCGGAAGCGGTGGGGCGTCCTTCTAGGGCGACTCCCCGTCCGCTAATTGATCGGCAGCCAGTGGTAGTCGTCTCCGTCCAATCGACGGCCGTCCCCCGAGACGAGCGGTCGACGAAGGTCGTCCGCTCGCTCGGGCGCGCCGTCACCGCCCACATCTACCTCCCGGCGTGTGGGATCGCCGCTCTTGGAGCGGCGCTGATCACGGTCGGGTGGTTCACCGGATGGGGCGGTGCCAACTTTTCCGGTTCGCTGGCCGAACTCCACCTTGTCGTTGTTGGACCGGCGAGTCTGATCGTTCTCGGCGTCATCTTGGTGACAGAACGGCTTCGACCGGCGCAACGCCGCCCCCTCGTGGCTCGAGGTCACCGGCAGGACGTGCTCTACACGGTGTTGCACGGCACCCTCGGCGTCCTTCTGATCACGGCGCTCACCCTGTCGTTTCAAGAGGTCGTGAAACGCGCCCTCCCTTGGATCGTTCTGCCCAGGATGGGGCTTCTTCCGCACACCGCAGCGATCGCCTCCATCTTCGTCGCCATGGATTTCTGCAACTGGTCGGTGCATCTGGCAAACCACCGGTCCCGTGTGCTCTGGCGCTTCCACGAGCTCCACCATTCACAAGAAGACATGAACGTCATGACGGTGTTCCGCACGCATCCGCTCATCCACGTCTCCTACGTCCTTTCGCTCGTGCCGGGCGTCATCCTCCTTGCCAACGGGGTCGCGTCCACCACGCTTCTGATCGCCTACGGCGGTATCGTGGCCTTCGCGCACTCGAACACCAACCTGGGGTTCGGTCCGCTCGGGAGGATCTTGGTGAGTCCCAACTTCCACCGGATCCACCATCGAGTCGAGGGGGCCCAGGACGTCAACCTGGGCTTCGTCCTGTCGATCTGGGATCAGCTCTCACATCGGGCCGTGTTTCCGACCGCGGAGACGATACGAATGGATACGGGCATCCCGGGTCGGCCGCTACGAGTGGAGCAAGAAGGCGACCGCGCCAGGCATCTGGCCGCATTTGGCGCCCAGCTCATCGGCCCGTTCCGGCCGATGCCCCGTCCCGTGGATCTGCCCTCGGTGCGCGGCGAGCGCAACGCGGCCGAGGCTTCGGCGGTCCGATGACGGTGACCGTCAAGCCTTCGAGCGCCGGCGGGCGCGTCCAGGACGCGTTGCGGCTCCTGTTCACGGTCCGTCCGGCCCAGCTGAACGTCGATCTCGCGATGGCAGCGGCGCGGGTGGCGCTTGCCTGGGTCTTCATCTACTACGGCGCAAGAAAGCTGTTTGGTGCGTTCAACGGCGCGGGCATCCACGGGACGGCGCTGTACTTCTCCAACGCCGCCCATCTCCACCCGGGGGGATTGTTCGCCGTTCTGGGCGGCCTGATCGAGTTCGGTGGTGGCATCGCCATGGCGGTCGGCTTCTGCTCGCGCCTGGCCGGGCTGGCGCTCTTCGGGGACATGGTGATGGCCATGATCACGGTGACGTGGTCGACCGGGCTCGTCTCGTTCAGGGACCCTCCCGGCTACCAGATCAATCTCGCGCTCGCGGTACTTGCGTTGATCGTCGCGCTGCTCGGCGCCGGCCGTTTCAGTGTGGACGCCGTGGTCGGGCGCAAGCTCGGACTTGATGACGCTGTCACCCGCTGACCGCGGGAGCATCGGGGATCGGGCATGACGAGCCTGATGGAGCGAGGAGAGCAGCAGCCGATCGGGGTCGTGCCCGGCACGACCCGCGTGCGGCGACTTCGCGCGAGTCGCCGCAAACCTCGTCGGAGCGGCCGGTGCCGCCTACTTCGCCGCCCTCACGTTGGAGTCGTATCTCCGGACTCACCGCCTGCTCGGCGCCGGCTTCTTCGTCGAGCAAATGGTTGTGGTCGTGGTCTATCTGGTGCGGCGTCCCGCCCGCGAGGTCACGCGGCGTTCCAGAGATTGGGTGCTCGCCTTCGGTGGGACGTTCGTACCGGTGCTGCTCAGGCCGAACGGCGCCCACCCGCCGCTGGGCATAAACCTCGGGATCGCGTTCCAGATACTCGGGCTGGGGATCTGCCTATGGGCCTTCCTTGCCTTGGGCCGCTCCTTTGGCTTCGCCGCCGCCGACCGGGGGCTCGTGCGGGCCGGGCCCTACGCCGTCGTCCGACACCCGATTTACGCCTCGTACCTCTTGCTGCAGTGCGGCTATGTCCTCCAGAGCGTGTCCCTGCGCAACGTGATCGTCTTCGTGGTGGCCTCGGGGTTCAACGTCGGCCGGGCCCTGGTCGAAGACGAGCTCCTCGCCCGGAATCCAGAGCACGCCACTTATCGTGCGAAGGTCCGCTGGCGACTGATCCCGGGCCTCTGGTAGCGCCGGCAATCACACTTCGTGTATGGCCATATCCGCCATTGCCAACGCCTCGCTCCTTCTTCGACCATTCATTTCTATCGGGAGGTCTCCGCCGCTGTGGGACAGACCGAGCCGGCCCGCTCGCGCGGGCCGGCTCGTCGTCTCCTGGCGGGAGTGTGTCGGCAATGACTACGCCGTGATCACCACCGCGGGCGGGGTGTGGCGGGGCAGCAGTTCCTCGGTCTCGCCGACGCGGCGGGCGTGGGCGAAGCCCAGGAGCGCGAGGATGGCCATGAGCCCGGCGAGGCTGAACGCTGCGATGGCGCACCAGAAGGCGATCTCGGCCATCAAGCTGAAGCCGTAAGCCTCGAGCAACAGGCCGCGGAGCGTCGTGCCCTGGAAGACAGTCTGAACCTTCGCCTCGGCTGCGGTGTAGGCCGCCGAACCCTTGGGCAGGGCCATGGCCTCGGCGCTCAGCTGGGAGTAGGTCTTGCCGCCTCCGATGTTGTTGAGGTGCACGTTGATGAAGTCGTTGGCGTAGGCCTCGGCTTGCGGGCCGGTCAGGAGTTGCTGCCCGGCGTACTGGGACACCGAGGGGATCATCGACTTGGTGATCTCCTGCCCGTCGGGGTGGGCGAAGGCCGCCGCGGCGGGGAACGTGATCTGCTGCTCAGCGAGCTGGGTGTGCACGTAGTTGTTGGCGAAGCTGTAGCCCATGAAGCAGCAGCGCGCCGGCTACCGCCAACACCACCACGACCACGATGCCGCCCACACTGGCCAACTTGTCGAAAACCTTGCGTCGCACTTTGTTCTCCCTTTTCGTCCGTGACCCCTCCCGTGAGGAGATCCGACTCCATCGTCCAGCAGTCGAGGTGTTGACGAATGAGCGCAAACGTCACTCGCACTAAGGAAGAAGGTCCTGACAACGCCCGACGGCCTCGGTTCAAGGCCCAAACGGGAAGAACCTCCCTATGTGGGCACAATCTCCGCAGCGCACAATCGCAGGGTGAACATGTACGTGGAAGTCCTCTCCGGAGCCATCGACGGGTGGGACGCAGAGCTGTCCGGCGACGAACTCGTCGGCTACGCGCTCGAGCTGCCGGGCCGCGTTGCCGTCTCAGGACCTTGGGGCCGGTGTGTGGTCTGAGGCTTCCTTGGTGGCCGAGGTCGCCTACGACCGGGCCCTCATCAACCTCGCGGCCGAGTTCGGCATCGACGTGACACCCGCGAACTTCGTTCATCCGAGAATCGAGCGGGATCGCCTCGAGATGGCGTTGGCGAATAAGGGTTTGGACCTCGCGGCACCGGAAGGTTGGTCACGCGGTCACGAGGAACCGGCGGAACCCTGACCCTTGACCTTGGTCGCGAAGATCGCCGCCTCGGTCCTGCTCGTCACCTTCAGCTTCCGGAGGAGCGTCGTCACATAGTTCTTCACGGTGTTCTCCGACAGGAACATCGCGTCGGCAATCTGCTTGTTCGTCTTCCCATCGGCGATCAGATCAAGGATCTTGGCCTCCTGTGGCGAGAGCGAGGAGAGCGCGGGATCAAGTTTGGGCGGGTTGGCGATGCGTTCGACGACACGTGCCACCGCCCTGCGGGTCCATGAGCGATGCACCCGCGGCAACCTTCTTGACGTCCTCGATGAGGTCGCGCGCCTTGATCTGCTTGAGGACGTAGCCGGCTGCGCCGGCCATCACGCTCGAGTACATCGCCTCATCGTCGGCAAAGCTCGTCAGCATCAGGCACGCGAGATCCGGCATGGCTGAACGAAGGTCACGACAGACCTCGATCCCGTCCCCATTCTCGAGGCGGACATCCAAGATCGCTACGTCGGGCCTGGCCAGAGGCGCCCGGGTGAGTGCTTCCTCGCCCGTCGAGGCCTCTCCGACGACTTCGATCTCATCGTCGCTCTCGAGAAGGCTGCGGATCCCCTCACGCACCAGCTCGTGGTCGTCGAGAAGAAAGACGCGGATGGCCACCCATCCATATTGCCAGCCGGACACGGTGACCTCGGCTTCGACGGGCGCGTCAGCCTACGATTCGTTGGGGTGCCCTATACGCGTGTGAACGACCCGGACAAGCTGCGTCGGCTCATGGGCGCGGTGCTCATGATCACCGCTGACGTCGAGCTGACCGATCTGCTCCGGCATTTGGTCGAGGAGGCAAGGACACTGGTCGGTGCGCGCTATGCCGCCCTCGGGGTGCTCAACCCCACCAGGACCGGCCTCGAACAGTTCGTCACCGTCGGGTTGAGCACCGACGAGGAGAGCCAGATCGGCGCCCGCCCCACCGGGCGCGGCGTCCTCGGCCTGCTCATCACCGAGCCGGCTGCCTTGCGGCTCTCCCACCTCGAGGAACACCCCGGCCGTTACGGTTTCCCGGCCAATCATCCGCCAATGACGTCGTTCCTCGGTGTCCCGGTGCGGATGCGTGACGAGGTCTACGGCAACCTCTACCTGACGGACAAGCAGGGAGAAGCCGCCTTCACCGACGAAGACGAGGCTCTCGCCGAGGCGCTGGCGCTTGCGGCGGGAATTGCCATCGAGAACAACCGGCTGCACGACCGCGTTCTCGTCATGTCCGTGCTCGACGATCGGGACCGAATTGCTCGTGACCTTCACGACCGGGTGATCCAACGTGTCTATGCCGTCGGCCTGAACCTGCAGGGGGCCACGCGGCTGCCCGAGCGGGATCAGGTGGTCGAGCGGGTCACCCGTGCGGTCGACGACCTCGATCTCACCATTAACGAGATTCGATCGGCCATCTTCGAGCTCGGAGAGGCTTCACTGCCCGGTGGGATCCGGTTGGCCGTGCTGCAGCTGGCCCAAGAGTTGGCGGAGACCTTGGGAGTGCGAGCCGAAGTCCGGTTCGAAGGACCGGTGGACACGATGATTCACCAGCAGCTGGGCGACCACGTCCTGGCGGTCGTGCGAGAAGGTTTGACCAACGCCGGGAAGCATTCTCAGGCCTCGCGCTATGAGGTGACCCTTGGCGTGACTGACCGAGTGGTCCTCGAGTTGCTCGACGATGGGGTGGGCATCGAGTTGCCGCAGACGAACCCCGGGCTCGGATTGATCAATCTCCGTGATCGAGCCGAGAAACTCGGTGGGACGTTCGAGATCCACCCGAGGGATGGCGGGGGCACCAAGCTGGTGTGGGCGGTTCCCCTCAGCTGACGACACGGGCGCCGTGACCGACGCTCAGAGCCTTCGCTCAGCCGCCTGAACCTCCCCAGTAGGCCGGCGCTACCGACTTAACTCCCTGGCCTGAGGGAGGTTCCTCCCTAGTCGTCTTGACGCCCCGAAGCGCACACTCGGTGCATGGAAGCCGCCACGGAAAATGAGCCCGGGGACCTGGCCCGACGGATCAGCCAACGCCGCCGGGAACTCGGACTGACGCTGGAGGAATTCGCCCTACAGGTGGGCATGGACCCCGGGTTCCTGGAGTACTTCGAGCAGCACTCCGATGTGCAGCTGGGAAAGCGAACGCTCGCCTCAATGGCTCGCGCGCTGCAGACCTCTCCCGCCAGTCTTCTCGGCGGTGACAGGAACCGGCCACCCGGCAGCGAGAGCGCGCGGCCTGGCGCCATTCTCGAACCGCTCTCACCAGCGCAGTGTCGGGCGCACCTCGGAGCCGGCGGTGTGGGCAGGGTCATCTTCCGGGCTTCCCGCGGCCCGATCGCGCTTCCCGTGAACTATCGGTTCTCGAACGATGAAGTGGCCTTCAACACCACCGTGAACACGGCAAGGGAGCTCGAGTCCCAGGACCTTGTCGGTTTTGAGATCGATCGCGTCGACGACGTCTTCAGCGACGGTTGGAGCGTGGTGGTGACCGGGTCGGCCCGTCGGGTCGACGACCCGGACCAGCTTGTCGACCACGCCGCCCACGGGGTCGTCCCGTGGGCGGGTGGAGCTCGCGGAGCGGTCGTCGCGATCACTGCGGCGGAGGTCACCGGTCGGGTCATCGTCCACGACGGGACGGATCACGGCACGGGTGTTCACGAGCAACGGCGCAGCGAACAATGAGCGAGAAGCCGCCGAGGAGTACCGGAGGTCAGGACGCCCCTGCGAGGTATCCCTCCGAATTGGAATTCGACGCGGTCTCCCTCGAGCAGCTCCGTTTTCAAGTGCGTCCGATTCGCCCTGACGACGACAAGGCTTTGGTCCAATTCCATGATCACCTGTCGGACCGTTCCTGTTATCTCAGGTTCTTCACCCTCCATCGGCACCTCTTGCCGAAAGAGGTCGAGCGGTTCACAAGCGTCGACTACCGGGACCGTATTGCTCTGGTTGTCGAGCACGACGACCGGATCGTTGCCGTCGGTCGCTATGACCGGCGACCGGAGTCGACCGAGGCGGAGGTCGCTTTCGTCGTTGCCGACGAATACCAGCATCATGGAATCGGGTCGCTGTTGCTGGACGAGCTCGCGGAGGCGGCTCGTGTCCGCGGCATCACCACCTTCGTCGCCGACACGCTCGAGGAGAACCAGACGATGCTCCAAGTGTTCACGCACTCGGGGTTCCCGATCACCTCTCACTCCGAGTACGGCACGGTCTCGTTGCGCTTTCCGATTGCGAGCACCGCGTCCTACAAGATCTCGCTTGCTCGACGCCGAGCTGGTTGGCTGATCGCCTCATCGAGCAGCGCGAAGACCCGACAATGGCCCGAGAAGGCAGGAGTGGTTTCATGACTTTCCCCATCCTGTTCGCCGCGCTGATCAACCTCGACCGAAACGGCCACTACATCCACTGGGGCTTCATCCAGATGTCGGTGGCGAACTTCGTCGTGATCATCCTCATGATCGCAGTCTTCTTCCTCGCGATCATTCTCCCGTTCCCCCGGCGAAAGGGGCCGAACAAGTGAGCATCGACACCGACACCGAGACTGAGAGTGCCACGACGGAAAACGTCGAGGATTTACGCCAGTGGACGGCACGCGTCAGGAACGCTGCGTCTTCTGCACTTCCTCCCGACCGCCTTCTTCCCGACCGCCAGCCTGCGTACATGGCCTCGTGGATCTACGTGTTCGGCGTCCTGACGGTCGTGAGCCTCGCCTGGGTCATCATCACGGGTTGCGTTCTCGCCGTCATGGGTCCCAGCTGGTGGCACGTGTCGAACATCGGGCTCTTCGTGAACTCCCTCCACCTGTGGAGCGTCGAGGCGTTCTTCTTCTTCATGGTGATCCACCTCTGGGGGAAGTTCTTCATGGCGGCCTGGAGAGGGAACCGCCGACTGACCTGGGCCACGGGCGTCATCTCCTTCGTGATGTCCGTCGCAGCCGCCTTCACCGGATATCTGTCGCAGCAGAACTTCGACTCGCAGTGGATTTCCACTCAGGCCAAGGACGGCATCAACGCGACGGGAGCCGGCGCCTTCTGGAATGTCTTGAACTTCGGGCAGATGCTCATGTGGCACATCGTCTTGCTGCCCATCGCCGTTGTGGTCATCGCGGCACTGCACGTGCTCCTGGTGCGACGCCGTGGGATCGTCCCGCCCTTCGCCGTTAGTGAGCGCACGATCGAGTCCCTTGACCCCAAGCCGGACCCTGGCCAACCGGAAGCCGGGCAGTGAACGCCACTCGGCGTGGACGCCGATTCAAGCCCGACCGCGACGTGACCGAATGGAAAGGTGCCTACGTCCCCTACGACATCTTGAAGGAGGCGTTCGTCGCCTTCCTGGCGGTCGCCGTCCTCATCGTGCTCCTGGCCGTCGTGTTCTCCTCACCGGACGAGCCGGCCGTCACGCTCAAGACGTGGTCGACCGCCAACCCGGTCGACTTCGCGCAGACGGCGGTCACCGAGCTCGATGGCACGAGCGGCGTCGCCACCTACGGCCCGCCCTACAACTCGACGCCCGACGCGGCGCAGCACATCGGCTTCTTCGAGCCCGACGCAGTGGTTCGGCATCCACCAGCCCATCGACACGGCGCAGGACTTCGTCATCGGCCCGCTGAGGACGCTGCCCAACGAGCCGCTCGTGCAGACAGCGCTCGACGTCTACGAGGGTGCCACGCCGACCCGGCAGGGTGCGTGGACGACGGCGTACGAGAAGGCCGTCGCCAACGCGTCCGATCGTCCACGGCCGTCTGCATGTTCCCTCGGGCCGCTACGGCCCGGTCGGGATCGTCATCGGCTCCCTGACCGGCATGGCGCAGACGGGAGGCCTCGACGGCACACTGTTGAGCGACGGTCAGTTCTACAACACGAACTACACCAAGCCGCTGCTCTTCATCGCCGACGGCACGTACCTCGACACGATGGCCGGCGCGCAGCATCTCCAGGGCAGCCAGTGGGGAATGATGAACGAGACAGGGAACTATCCCGGTCAGGCCTGGTTGTGGCTCTACACCATGTGGTACCAGATCCCACCCATGAATTCGTCCTCGAACGGGGACCTCGAGGTATGGGCGATCATGATGGCGCTCACCCTCGCCCTCATCTTCCTGCCGTTCATCCCGATCCTGCGTTCAATCCCTCGTTGGTCCCGGGTCTACCGGCTGATCTGGCGACAGCACTACCGCTCACTGGCATAGTCCATAGGGATGAGCCCCGAGCAAGGAAATGGAAAGGTGGTCGTCGGGGTCGATGGATCCCAGACTTCACTGCGAGCACTCCGGTTTGCCGCGGCAGCAGGCGAGCTGGATGGCGGCCTCGCTCGAAGTCGTGACCGCATGGACGTTTCCAGAGCAACCGGCCCCTCTTGGCATCACGGCCGACCTCGAAAACCTCGACCACCTGGTCGAGGGGGCACTTGCCAAACTGGGCGAGATCGTGGCCGACGAAGTTCCGGCTTCGGAACGTCAACATGTGAGCACCAGAGTCATTCGAGGGAGCGCCGCACCAGTCCTCCTCGCTGAATCAGCCGACGCCGACCTGCTCGTGGTTGGCAGTCGCGGGGACGGAGCGTTGGAGCAGGCCTTGTTTGGGTCGGTGAGCGAACACTGTGTCGGTCGTGCGTCCTGACCGGTGACGGTCGTTCCCTAGCTCAAGACGTTCGGTCGTCACCTGGAGTCGAGCCTGAATGGCGGTGGAGGACCTTGCCCCAATTTACGAAAGGGAGAAGACAGACGGCTCCCAGAAGCAGAACTTGGAGCGCGATCGACCAGGGTGAACCGAAGAGTTGACCCAAGACGTTGCCGAATTGCTTGTCGGCAACGACCGCGACACTGACGTAGATCGAATAGCTGACGAGCCGCCCAACAAGGAACGCAAGAGTGAACACTGCCAGATTGAGGTCGAGGAACCCCGCAGCCAAGAACAACTGAGCGGACGGCAACGGCGAGACGACAAAGACACCAAAGAGCGCAATGCTGCTTCGCCGATTGCGACCGAGCACCCCTTTGGCCTCAGCGAGATTGGCTTGCATTCGATGGGGCAGCTTCCCCGAGAAGTGCCTCGCACCCAGAGCCAGGAGATAGCGACCACTGGCAGCCGCCACGGCCCCGAGAAGGACGAGGGCGACCGGATTCAGATGCCAATGCAATCGGGTGAAGACGAGAATCGCCCATGTGGGAGGACCGAAGGCTGGCAGCAGGTTCACGCCGAAGACGATCGCGAACACAGCCACATACGGCACGTTCCGACCTTAAGGCAGGTCGAGCGGACGAAGAAGCTTCCTGGCCGAGGTTGTCGCTGCGTAAGGGGGGTCGCTGGTTCACGAGCGGCGGACAGACTCACCCGCCAAACACCCGCCGGGCGTTCACGTAGGCTTTCCGGGTTGGAGGCAGCCGGCGACTCTGGCCTGAGATATGAGCGAGGGACCAGGTCGAACGGCGAAGCTCCTGCTGGAGAGGTGCGAGAGCGGCCGAATCGGACTCACTGCTAATGAGTTGACCTGGGTAACTGGGTCCGAGGGTTCAAATCCCTCCCTCTCCGCTGGGACGACGGGCGCACTGCGCTCGCCGCCTTGAAGCTGGGCCCGTCCGACGGGCCTGCCGTGCCCCGTCGCCCTGGCGGGAACCGGCCTGGTGCGAGGAGAGTGTGCGAAGTCGTGGGTCTCTATTACATGCAGACCCTGGGCTGTCCCAAGAACCAGGTGGACTCGGACAAGCTCGAGGGCTACCTCGCGGCGCAGGGCTTCGGGCCAGCAGCGGACGCCGAAGCCGCCGACCTCGTCGTCGTCAACACGTGTGCCTTCATCGACGCGGCGCGTCAGGAGTCGATCGACACCATCTTGAGCCTGGCCGAGCGCCGCCAGGTCGGCGCGCGGCTCGTGGTCACCGGTTGCATGGCCGAGCGTTACGGCGACGAACTGCGCGACGCGCTGCCCGAGGTTGACCTCGTCGCCGGCTTCGGCCACGACCTGGTTGAGGCCGCCGCGGCGTCGACTCCCGCCGCCGTTCCCGTCGCGCTCGGCACCACCCGGGTCGGTGCGAACGTCGTGGCACCCGGTGGCGGCTTCGATCTCCTTGAGCTGCCGCGGCCCGCTGCCCGCGCGCCGTGGGCCTACGTGAAGGTGGCCGAAGGGTGCGACCGCATCTGCGGCTTCTGCGCCATCCCGTCGTTCCGCGGCAAGCAGCGGTCCCGCACCCTCGACGAGATCCTGGCCGAGGTCGACCGTCTGGTCGAGCCCACAGGCGCCTCGGGTGGACCGCCCCTGCGCGAGGTCGTGCTCGTCGCGCAGGACCTCGCGTCGTACGGCCGCGACCGCAGCGGTCCCGGCCGTGCCAGCCGCACCGGCGCGGGCCGTCCGTCGCCCATTGCGGAGCTCACCCGCGCCGTCGCGGCGCGCGTCGAGCGCACCCGGCTGCTCTACCTCTACCCGTCGGGTCTCACCGACGAGTTGATCGGCGCCGTCCTCGATACGGGTGTCCCCTACTTCGACCTCTCCCTCCAACACGTCTCCCGACCCCACCTCGCCCGGATGCGCCGCTGGGGCGACGGTGCGCGCTTCCTGCGCCGCATCGCCGACATCCGCGCCGCCGATCCGCAGGCGACCTTCCGCTCGTCGTTCATCCTCGGCTACCCGGGCGAGACCGAGCGCGACCACGACCTGTTGCTCGAGTTCCTCGCCACCGCCAAACTCGACTGGGCCGGCTTCTTCACGTTCTCCAACGAGGACGGCACCCACGCGGCCGGCCTGCCCGACCAGGTGCCGCCCGCGCTCGCCCTCGAGCGCCTGCGCGAGTGCGCCGAGCTCCAGGACGCCATCACCGCCGCCGCCCGCGACGCGCTCGTCGGTCAGACGCGCCAGGTCCTCGTCGACGCGCCCGGGCGTGGGCGCACCGTGCACGAGGCGCCCGAGATCGACGGCATCGTCCATCTGCCTGCCGACCTGGCGGTCGGCCGCCTCGTCGACGTTGCCCTCACCGGCGCGGAGGGCCCGGATCTGCACGCCGTCCCCGTGGCCGCTCTCGCCGGATCGGGTGCCCCGGCGTGAGCGAGACCGCCCCCGAGCACCCCGGGTACACGTTCGGCCCGAGTGCCCTCGTCACGCCGGCGAACGCGGTCACCGTGGCGCGGCTCCTGGCCGCCCCGGTGTACGTCCTCATGCTGGTGGCTTGGGGCGCGTCCTGGGTCAACGTGGTCGTCGGCTTGATCCTCGCGGGCAGCGACGGGCTCGATGGCTACATGGCGCGCCGCCACGGGACCACCCGCTCTGGCGCGTTTCTCGACCCGCTGGCCGACAAGGCCGTCGTGCTCGGCGCACTCATCACGCTGGCGGCCCAGGGTCACCTGCCGTGGCTCCCCGTCGGCCTGATCGCCGCGCGCGAGGTCGGCATGCAGGGCTACCGCTCCTGGGTCGGGCGCCGCGGGGTGTCCATCCCGGCCCGCCCGACCGCCAAGCTCAAGACGCTCGTCCAGGACATGGCCGTCGGCGCCTGCATCATCCCCCCGCTGGCGCACAACCACGGCCTCCAACTGGTCATGATCTGGCTGGCCTGCGCGCTCACCCTCTACACGGGCGCCGAGTACCTGATCGACGCCCGCCGGGCCGTGCAGCAACCCTCCGCCTCGTAGAGTCACTGCCCGTGAGGATCGAGATCGTGGCGGTCGGCACCGAGCTGCTGCTCGGCCAGATCGCGGACACCAACTCAAAATGGCTGGGTGAGAACCTGGCCGCCAACGGCGTGACGTCGCAGTTCCATCAGGCGGTGGGGGACAACCACGACCGCATCGTGCTGGCCCTGCGCACCGCCCTGGCGCGCAGCGACGGCGTCATCATGTGCGGCGGCCTCGGCCCGACCCAGGACGACATCACCCGCGAGGCCATCGCCGAGGTGATGAACGTGCCGCTCGTGCGCGACCAGCAGATCGTCGACCGCATCGCCTCCTTCTTCGAGGCCCGGGGCCGGTCCATGTCGGCCAACAACGCACGTCAGGCCGACGTACCGCAGGGCGCCACGATCATCCCCCAGACGGCCGGCACCGCCCCGGGGCTGATCTGCCCGGTCGGGAACAAGGTTGTCTACGCCGTCCCCGGTGTCCCCTACGAGATGGCCGAGATGTTCGACCGCGCCATCCTCCCCGACCTGCGCGCCCGCACGGCCGAGACCGGTGAGGAGTCCGTGATCGCCAGCCGCGTGCTGCGAACGTGGGGCGCCAGCGAGTCCGGGCTGGCCGAGTCCCTCCAGGACCGCATCGATGCGCTCGACGCGGCGGGAGAAGTCACCCTCGCCTTCCTCGCGTCGGGCATTGAGGGCATCAAGGTGCGCATCACGGCGCGCGCCCGCACGCTGAGTGACGTGACATCCCTGCTCGACAAGGAGGAGGTCGAGGTTCGCCGGGCCATTGAGGAGCGTCTCGGCGACATCGTGTTCGGCGTCGACGACGAGTCGATGGAGGTCGCCGTCGCCAACCGCTTGCTGGCCCGCGCCCTCACCTTCGGCGTGGCCGAATCGCTCACCGGTGGCCTCATCGCCTCGCGCCTCGTGAACGTGGCCGGCGCGTCCGCCTGGTTCCGCGGCGGCGTCGTCGCCTACGACTCCCAGGTCAAGTTCGACGTCTTGGGAGTGCCGGTCGGTCCGGTCGTGACAGAAGCGGCCGCGGCCGCCATGGCCGAGGGCGCTTGCAGGGTGACGGGCGCCGACGTCGGCCTCGGCATCACCGGTGTGGCGGGACCCGACGATCAGGAAGGCGTGGCCCCCGGGACCATCTTTGTGGGCCTCGCCCTGCCCGACCGGCCCACCGAGACCCGCGAACTTCGGCTGCCCGGCGACCGGGAACGTGTGCGCCAGTACGGGGCTATTTCCGCCCTTGACCTGCTGCGACGCGCCCTCGACGCCCCTCCTGCCTGACCCGGCCCCGGCCGGGGCGCGTTCACAGGAGGCCCACAGCCGGGTCACACTGGGGCGAGAGTCGAGGGTGCGACTCTGACTCGGTAGGGAGGTATGACCAAGTGAAGATCGAGAACGGACCACGGGTCCTGGTGGTGGACGACGAGCCCTCCATCGTTGATGCGGTGGCCACCTCGCTGCGGTACGAGGGATTCACCGTCGACGAGGCGATGACCGGGCGCAAGGCCCTGGCGCAGGCCCAGGAGGATCCGCCGGATCTCGTGATCCTCGACGTGATGCTGCCCGACCTCGACGGCCTCGAGGTGACGCGGCGTCTGCGCGCCGATGGCGTGCGCGTCCCGGTCCTCTTCTTGACCGCACGCGACACGCTCTCGGACAAGCTCGCCGGCCTCACCGTCGGCGGCGACGACTACGTGACCAAGCCCTTCGCCTTGGCCGAGGTGATCGCCCGGGTGCACGCGATCTTGCGCCGGACGGGTTACGAGCCCGAGGACGACGGGATCCTGCGCTTCTCCGATCTCGAACTCGACGAAAGCGCGCACGAGGTCCGTCGCGGCGGCAACACGATCAACCTCACGGCGACCGAGTTCAACCTGCTGCGCTATTTCATGCTCAATCCGCGCCACGTGCTGTCCAAGGCGCAGATCCTCGACCATGTGTGGCATTACGACTTCGGGGGGGACGGCAACGTCGTGGAGACCTACGTGAGCTACCTGCGCAAGAAGCTCGAGAAGTTCGGCCCACCGCTCATCCACACCATCCGGCTCGTGGGTTACACGCTGCGCGAGCCGGAATCGGCCAACGGAGCGGCGTAAGTGTCCCTCCGACTGCGCCTGCTCGTCGCGGTCGGGCTGATCTCCATCGTGGCGCTCGTCGTGGCGGACTTCGCCACGTACTCGGCCCTGCGTACCTCCCTGTACAACCAGGTCGACCAGGAGCTTGCACAGCAGCGCACGCACCTCGTGGAGACACCAGCGGGCGTCGTCTTCAACGGCTGCTTGCCGCAGCGTGATCTGGGCGCCGGCGGTGCCGATGCCTCTAGCGGGAGTATCGGCACCGGCAATAGTGGCTCGGGTCCGGCCCCGGGCGCCGGCGGCAATCCGAGTCGAGGATTTCCCAACGTCTTTGCGGTGAGCTACTACGCGGTGGTGACTCAGAGTAAGAGCAGCGTCGTCGACAGCGTGGAGTGCTCTGCCTATGTCGACGATCACCCCTACCGACCCGAACTGCCGGCTCCCATGACCGGATTCAACACCCAGCCCGACGGGTCACAAGTCGCCTACTTCACCACCAGTTCCATCGCACCAGGCGGTCCGACCTTCCGCGTCCGCGCCGAGAAGCTCACGGGAGGCCTGGTGCAGGTACAGGCGCAGCCGCTCGTTGATCAGACCAGCACCCTGCACACGCTGTTCTTGACAGAGTTCGCCGTGACGGCCGGTGCAATCGTGCTGGCTCTGCTCGGTGGATGGTGGCTCGTCCGCCTCGGCCTTCGACCGCTCGAGGACGTCGAGGCGACCGCCGACTCCATCGCCGCGGGCAACCTTGACCAGCGGGTGCCCGGTGCCGACGAGCCCACCGAGGTCGGCCGTCTGGCCCGGGCCCTCAACGTCATGCTCGAACGCATCCAAACCGCCTTCGACGCCCGGGTCCGGTCGGAGACCCGCCTGAAGCAGAACGAGCAGCACCTGCGCCAATTCGTCGCCGACGCGTCGCACGAGCTGCGTACGCCTATCGCCGCCGTGTCTGCCTACGCCGAGCTCTTCGAGCGGGGGGCGGCCACTCGGTCGGAAGACCTTCCCCGCATCGCGTCAGGCATCCGCACCGAGACGGCCCGGATGGACAGGCTGGTGAGCGACCTCCTGACGTTGGCCCGCCTGGACGAAGGTGTGCCGGTTGACCTTGAGCCAGTCGAGTTGGTCGCGCTGGTTTCTGAAGCCGTGAACACCGCCACCGCTGTCGGACCCGAGTGGCCGGTGCGGTTCTGGGCGGCGCGCCCAGTGGAGGTGATGGGGGACAAGGACAGGCTGCGCCAGGTCATCGACAACCTGCTGGCAAACGTTCGCGCGCACACACCCGAAGGCACGTCCACGACAGTGCGAGTCGATGTGATCAGCGACTCGGCCGAGATCGAGGTGCGCGACAACGGCCCAGGTATGTCGGGAGACCAAGCCGGCCGCGTCTTCGAACGCTTCTACCGGGCCGACCCTGCTCGCGCCAGGACGAGGGGTGGCAGCGGCCTCGGACTCTCGATCGTTGCCGCAATCGTCGAGGCGCACGATGGAACGGTCACCGCTATCTCCGCACCGGGCGAAGGCATGACCGTGACGGTGCGCATCCCGATGAGCGCGGTCCCGTCGGACGACGTTCCGGCCGAGAGCGCTCCCCAACCCGTCGCTTAGGTGTTTCGTCGCTCGGGCAGGCGCCGACTCACCTGAGGGCAGACACTCCCGAGTAGCCGGATTCACACCGGGTCCACAGCCGAGGTTCACCGAGGCCGGAGGCCGGTTCTGCACCATGCAGGCATGACAGCCCTGGCCCACCACGAGGCCGACGTCGACCTCCGTCGTGTCCCCATGGACGTCGAGATCGTCGTGCCCGTGTACAACGAGGCGCCACAACTGGCCCAACGGATCACCGAGCTGCGTGCGTTCCTCGACGAGTCATTTCCCTTCCGGGCGCTCGTCACGATCGTGGACAACGCCAGCACGGACGACACCATGCAGGTGGCTCGGTCTCTGACGGCGAACGTCCCGGGCGTAGCTGCCATGCATCTTCCACGCAAGGGCCGCGGCTTTGCGCTGCGCGCAGCGTGGTCGACCAGCATCGCCCCGGTCGTCGCGTACATGGACGTGGACCTCTCCACTTCGCTGCCGGCCTTGCTCCCGTTGGTGGCGCCACTCCTCTCGGGTCATCGGGACGTCGCCATCGGCTCACGTCTGGCGCGGGGAGCCCACGTCGTTCGTGGTCCGAAACGCGAACTGATCTCCCGCGCCTACAACGTCCTGTTGAAGTTCACGCTGCGTGGACGCTTCAGCGACGCGCAGTGCGGCTTCAAGGCGCTTCGTCGTGACGCAGCCCAGCAGCTGCTCCCACTCGTTGAGGACAACGAGTGGTTCTTCGACACCGAGTTGCTCGTCACCGCCCAACGCCTCGGCATGCGCATCGCGGAAGTACCCGTCGACTGGGTCGACGACCCCGACTCCCGGGTGCACATCGTCTCGACCGCCCTCGGAGACCTGCGTGGCGTCCGGCGGCTTCTGTTCCGGCGGCCCAAGGGCACCCCCAGTCGCCAAGTGGGCGAGGTTCCCGCCGACCAGTTGCTGCGGTTCGCTGGCGTCGGTCTGGTCTCGACCCTCGGCTACCTCTTCCTCTTCGTCGCCTGGCGGCCCATCCTTGGCCCGCTCGGCGCCAACGCCGTCGCCATGGCGATCGCCACCTTGTTCAACACGGCTGTGCATCGCGAGCTGTCCCAAACCAGGGACGGACATTTGCGGCGCGGTCGCATGATGCTGGTGGTCGCTTCGCTCTATGCGATGAGCGTCGCATTGACGACCCTTGCGCTTCTGATTGCCGGTCTGATCGCTCCAGGCGCCCTCGTGCCCGAGCTTCTCGCCATCACCGCGGCGAACGCGGTCGCCGCGACTTTTCGTTTCACCGTGCTGCGGGCCTGGATCTTCCGCCCGCGCGTCCCAACGTCCGAAACCACTTCAGTGGAGGTGTCCCGATGACAGATTTCATGCCCCATGCGCGACGGCGACAAAAATGGCGATGGGTATGTAGGCTGACAGCATTGGAATGAACGCGTCGCGCGAGAGAAAACGCGACTTGGAAAAGCCGTTGGTTTATAACATGCGACCTGAGGGGTGTCAAGAAATGGGGCACTGAGCCGCACCGTCGTCACCTGCCCGCAACTCACAGATTTCAAACCATTTTTGCGGTCCTCTTCCCCCTTGACGCTCTCGAAAAGCGGGACCTATACTGCCCTCATGGACAATAGACGCGCGCTGGCCGTCGCGACCCTGCTCGCCGGGCTCGCAGTCGTCGGCCAAGGACAGCTCGTCGCTCAGACCATCCAGCGGGCGTTGTATGTCAGCGTCCTGAACGAAGCCGGCGCCCCGGTGCCGGACCTCGGTCCGTCCGATTTCATCGTGCGCGAAGACAACGTGGCACGAGAAGTGCTGAAAGTCGCGCCTGCCACCGAGCCGATGCAGGTCGCGCTGCTCGTCGACAACAGCCAGGCCGCCCGCGACTACATCTCGCATTACCGTCAAGCGCTCCCCGAGTTCGTGGCCGCTCTCGCAGGCTCGGGCGAAGGCAGCGTAAAGAACGACGTCGCCATCATCGCAATCGCCGAGCGCCCGACCATTCTCACCGACTATACGACCAACCTGGTCAACCTGAAAAAAGGCATCGATCGCCTCTGGTCGCAGCGCAGCAGCGGCGCCTACCTGCTCGACGGCATCTACGAGACCGCAAAAGGGTTCAAGAAGCGTGACGCACAGCGGCCGGTGATCGTCGCGATCACGGCCGAAGGCCCCGAGTTGAGCAACTATCACTACGATCAGGTGCTCGGCCCGCTTCGCGATACCGGCGCGGCGTTCTATGCCATCGCGATCGGTCATCCGTCGAGCAGTCTCAGCGACGAGATGCGGAATCGGGCGATGGTGCTCGATGTCGGCCCACGCGAAACCGGCGGCAGCTATGATCAGCTGCTGACGAGCATGGCGCTCGGCGGCAGGCTGACCCAGCTGGCGGACCAGTTGACCCACCAGTACCGGGTCACCTACGCCCGGCCCACGACCCTGATTCCGCCGGAAAAAGTCACCGTCGCGGCCGCCAAACCCGGTTTGACCGCGCGCGGCACGCTCATCCGCGAACCGAAGGACAAGAAGTGAAAGCGGCCGTCGCGGCCATCGTCGCAATCGCGTCTGCCGGCGTGATTGCGACCGCGCAGGCGCCCCAGCCGCCGCCGCAGGCGCCGTTTCGTGCCGGCGTCGATGTCGTGTCGCTCAATGTCACGGTCACCGATGGCCCGGCGCACTACGTCACCGACTTGACGGCCGACGACTTCAACGTGTTCGAAGACGGCGTGAAGCAGGACGTCACGTTTTTCAACCGTACCAACCTGCCGATCGCGCTGGCGCTGCTGATGGACACCAGCGCCAGCATGGAGTCCAAGCTGCCGACCGCGCAGGAAGCGGCAATCGGCTTCGGCAAACGCCTGCGGACGCAGGATCTGGCCGAAGTCATCGACTTCGACAGCCGCGTCGTGGTGTTGCAGAACTTCACCAACAGCGCGTCGGAACTCGAGGGGGCCATCCGCAAGACGTCGGCCGGCGGCTCGACGTCGCTGTACAACGCGGTTTACATCGCGCTCAAGGACTTGAAAAAGGTCGTCGCGAAGAACTCCGACGAGATTCGCCGCCAGGCAATCATCGTGCTGTCGGACGGCGAGGACACCTCGAGCCTGCTGCCGTTTGAAGAAGTGCTCGACCTGGCCAAACGATCGGAGACGGCCATTTACTCGATCGGACTCAGAGCCAACGAGGGATCGGCGATCGTCAGCAAGGGCTTCAAGGAAGCCGAGTTCGTGTTACGGCAGTTCTCCCAGGAAACCGGCGGCCGCTCGTTCTTTCCGAACCAGGTCGCGGATCTCAACAACGTCTACGGCCAGATTTCCGACGAGCTCTCGAGCCAGTACACCGTCGGCTACACGTCGCGCAACCCGAAGCGCGACGGCGCCTGGCGCCGGGTCATCGTGCGCGTCGCGAAGCCGAACATGACGGCGCGCACCAAGCTCGGGTATTTCGCGCCGACGCCGTCCACGCGCTGAACACATGAACGTCGTTCCTCTCGTCCTGTACGTGGCTGCGCTCGTGGCGTACGCGTGGCATTTCGCGCAGCGAAGCCCGCTGTTGGGACGCACCGCCACCACCCTGCTGGTCGCGGCAACGCTGGCGCATACGTTCGCCATCGGAATGCAGACGATGGAGTTCGGCCACGTGCCGGTGGCGGGGGCGACGTCGGCGATTTCGACGTTCGTCTGGCTGCTCGCGCTGGCCTACCTCTACACCGAGATGACGACGGACGAGCGCGCGATGGGCGTGTTCATCCTGCCGCTGCTGGTCGCGCTGCAGACGATTACGGTTGTCCATCCGGGCGTTGAAGATCGCGCTCCGGTGCTGCAGGGTCCGCTGTTCGGCGTCCACGTGTCGTCGCTGCTGTTCGCGTATGCCAGCTTCGCGCTCGCCTGCGTCATCGGCATCGCCTACGTGTTGTTGTTCAAGGAAATCAAGGCGAAGCACCTCGGCTTTTTCTATGCGCGGCTGCCGTCGCTCCAGGTGCTCGACCGTATGAATCAGCGCGCCATCGTCATCGGCTGGATCGCGCTGACCATCGGTATCATTGTGGGCGGCATCTGGGCGGCGCAAGCCCGCGTCGGTTACGCCTCGGGCGACCCCCGGGTCCAGGCCATGTCGCTGCTGGATCCCAAGATTTTCGTGGCGCTGCTTTGCTGGTTCGTTTATTCGTTCGAGCTGTTCGCCGCGCGCCGGATCGGGTGGGGCGGCAGACGCGCCGCTTATCTCTCGGCGCTCGGCTTCGCGATCGTGCTGCTGAACTTCGTGCCGATCAGTTACTTCTTTACGTCGAGTCACAATTTTTGATCGATGGATCTCGGGATTTGAGGATCTGAGGATTTGTCCAAGGATCTGGGAAATCACGCCCTGTGAACCTGTTACTGGTTGGAATCAGCCATCGCACGGCGCCCATCGAGGTGCGCGAGCGCGTGGATTTCCAGACGCGGGCCGTCGCTGCTGAGGCACTGGCCGCCCTCGCGGCGCGCGGTTCGGCGCGCGAAGCCGTGATTGTGTCGACGTGCAACCGCGCCGAGCTGTACGTGGCCTGCGACGAAGCCGCAACCACCCGTGCCGACCTGGTTCGGTTTCTCGCGGACTTCAACGGCGTCGCACCCGCCGACTTGACGCCGCATCTCTACGACGTCACCGACCTCGACATGGCGCGGCACCTCTTCAGAGTGGCGGCGGGACTCGATTCACTGGTTGTCGGCGAACCGCAGATTCTCGGCCAGGTCAAGGACGCGCACACGGTCGCGACCGACGCGCAAACCTCCGGACCGGTGCTGAACCGCTTGTTCCACGCCTCGTTCGCGGTTGGTAAACGCGTGCGCACCGAGACCGGGCTTGGTTCCGGAGCGGTGTCGGTCAGCTTCGCCGCGGTCTCGCTGGCGCGAAAGATCTTCGGCGACATCACCGGCCGCAGCGTGGCGGTCATCGGTGCCGGCGAGATGGGCAAGCTGACCGCGATGCACCTGAAGTCTCAGGGCGTCCAGCACGTCACCATCCTCAGCCGCACCATGGCCCATGCGGCGAGGACCGCCGAGGCGATCGGCGGCGCCAGCGCGGCGCCCTGGGACGACATGGACGCCGTGCTCGCCGCCAGCGACATCGTCGTCACCGCGACCGGAGCCGCCTCGCCTATCCTGACGAAAGCGCGCATCGAGCAGGTGATGCGTCCGCGGCGCAATCGGCCGCTGTTCGTGATCGATATCGCGATGCCGCGGGACGTCGAGCCGGCGGCTGGTGAAATCGAGCAGGTCTTCCTCTACAACATCGACGATCTGCAGGCGACGGTCCGCGAAAACCTCGCGCGCCGCAGCAGCGAGGTCGCCAGGGCCGAAGCGATCGTGACGGAGGAAGTGGACAAGTTCGGCGCGTGGTTCCGTTCGCGTGGCGCCATCCCCACTGTCGTCGCCCTTCGTCAGAAGTTCGAGGCGATTCGTCGAGCGGAACTCGACCGGCTCGACTTCAAACTGTCGGCGCTGCCGCCGGAAGCGCGGGCGCGGGTCGACGAGATCACCCACCTGATGGTCGAGAAGCTGCTGCTGATGCCGACCGAACAACTGAAGGCACTCGGCGATGCGGAGACGGTCGGTGCGTATTCCGAAGCCTTGACCCGCCTGTTCGGGCTGGCCGAACCGGAAGAGCGGCGCAACGTCGAGCCGTTCGCACGCAATCGGCCGCGCTCGTCACGCTGACCCGCCGTGGCTGCTGAACTTCGACTGGGAACGCGCGGCAGCCAACTCGCCTTATGGCAGGCGCATGCCGTGAAAACACGGATCGAGGCCGCCGGGGGGCCACCCTGCCGCATCGTCACCATCAAAACCACCGGAGATCGGCTGCAGGAGGCGCCGCTGTCGGAAATCGGCGGCAAGCGGCTGTTCGTCAAGGAAATCGAAGACGCGTTGATGCGCCACGAGATCGACCTCGCGGTCCACAGCAGCAAAGACATGCCGGCGGTGTTGCCGGACGGTCTGATGGTGGCGGCGGTCCTGCCGCGTGAAGATCCGCGCGACGCGGTGGTGTTGCCTGTAGTGTCTGGCGTCAGCCAGACCCGGATCATCGGGTCGGTCGAGGAGCTGGTCGCCATTCTCGCCCAGTCGCCGGCCGTCGGCACGAGCAGCGTTCGACGAATCGCGCAGCTGACCCGGCTGATTCCGAACGCCCGCTTCGCGCCGATCCGCGGCAACCTCGATACGCGTCTACGCAAGCTCGACGAAGGCGAGTACGATGCCCTGGTGCTCGCGGCGGCAGGACTCCGCCGTCTGGGCTTCGGACATCGGATATCCTTCGCGCTGCCGGTGGACGCGTGCGTACCTGCCCCAGGCCAGGGGATCGTGGCGATCGAAATTCGAGACGGCGACGAGCTCACGCGCCGGGTCGTGCAAGCGATCGACGATGGCGCCGCGGCCGAGGCGTTCACGGCCGAACGCGCGCTGGTGGAAACACTCGGCGGGGGGTGTCAGACGCCGATCGGCGCCCTGGCGACGCACAATGCAGGCGGCATGCTCGAGCTCGCCGCGACGGTGGTGGCGCTCGATGGAAGCAGGGCGATCCGCGGCCACGGGGCCGCGCCCCGCGACCAGGCGGCAGCGCTCGGAGCCCGCGTCGGAGCGCAATTGTTGACCGACGGCGCGGGCGAAATTCTCGCGGCGGCGGCGCATCAGGAATCGACGGGCGGGGCGGCTTGACGCCCGACGCCCGCGTCCGACTAACGACGATCGGTTCGCGACCAGCGACGAACCAGTAATTTTGATGACCAACAGCACCGTATTCCTCATCGGCGCCGGTCCGGGCGATCCAGGCCTCATGACCGTTCGTGGCCTTCAATGCCTCGAATCGGCCGACGTCGTGCTTTACGACCACCTGGTACCGGCGCGCGTGCTCCGCCACGCACGGGCCGACGCCGAAAAAATCGACGTCGGAACCGCCGCTCCGCAGCCGCTCGAGCAGGAAGCCATCTGCTATCTGCTGGCCGAGAAAGCGCGCGAGGGCAAGAGCGTGGCGAGGCTCAAGTGGGGCGACCCGTTTGTGTTCGACAGTGGCGGCTCCGAAGCGTTGTTCCTGCACGAACAGGGCGTCCGGTTCGAAGTCGTTCCGGGCATCCCGGCGGCGATCGCGGTGCCGGGGTACGCCGGCATCCCGATCACGTATCCCGGCGGCGGCGATACGCTCACCTTCGTTCGCGGACACGAAAGCGAGGGCAAGGCACGCGCGTCGATCGACTGGGCCAGTCTGGCTCGCCTCGACGGCACGATCGTCTGCTATGCCGGGCCGGCGCAATTGCCGGAATTCCTGGAGGCGTTGATTTCACACGGCCGGCCTGCTGAAGATTCAGCCGCGATCGTCTACGACGGCACCCTGCCGACGCAGCAGACGTTGACCGGGTCGCTGGCGACGCTGAGTGAAGCCCTGCGCGAGTCCACCGACCGTCGCCCCGCGATCCTCGTCATCGGCCGCGTCGTCGCCCTGCGCGACCACCTGCGCTGGTTTGACGAGCGACCGCTGTTCGGCAAGCGCGTGCTCGTCACCAGACCGCGCGAACAGGCGGCGGATCTGGTCGAAAGACTCGAAGCGATGGGCGCCCAGGCGATCGAAGCGCCGATGATCCGGATCCTGCCGCCCGAAGACTACGCGCCGCTCGACGAAGCATGTGCACGGGCAGGCGGGTTCGACTGGATCGTGTTCACCAGCGCGAACGCGGTGGACGCGTTCATGGATCGGCTCGCCGCCGGACCGCTCGATGTGCGATCGCTCGGCGGCGTACGGCTGTGCGCGGTTGGGCCGGTCACCGCTGACCGGTTGACCGCGCGCGGGCTCAAGGTCGATCTCGTCCCGTCCGAATTCCGGGCCGAGGCGGTGGTACGGGCCATGACCGAGGCGTCCGAGGTCAACGGCGCGACCGTCCTCCTGCCCCACGCCGATATCGGACGCGAGCTGATCGCTGACCAGTTGCGCAAGCGGGGCGCTGAAGTCACCGAAGTACAGGCGTATCGCACGGTCGCGGTTGAGCCCGAACGCGATGGCGAACCGGACATCTACCGCATGCTGCTCGAACGGCACATCGACGTCGTGACCTTCACGAGCCCATCCGCGGTGCGCAGTTTCGTTCACCTCCTCGGCGCCGAGCCCGCGGCGGATCTGCTGCGCTCGACCATCGTCGCGTCGATCGGCCCGGTGACGGCGGATGCCGCGACCCAGTGCCAGATCGCGTCGGCAATCGTGCCGGCGACGCATACCATCCCTGCACTGGTGCACGCGATCGTAGAATACGTACGGACGCATCAGTCATGAATCCCACCCGAACCCCGACGGCGCTGACCCTGACCCGGCGGCTGCGGCGGCTGCGCCGCACCGAGACGATGCGCGCGCTGGTGCGGGAGACACGTCTCGCGCCGGACATGTTCGTGCTGCCGCTGTTTGTCTGCGAAGGCGAAGGCGTGCGCCGGGAAGTTCCGTCGATGCCCGGCGTGTTCAATTTGTCCGTGGACGAGGCGGTGAAAGAAGCGGCAGCGGCGAAAGGCGACGGCGTTTCGAGCGTCATTCTGTTCGGGCTGCCGGATCAGAAGGACAGCGTCGGTTCGCTGGCCTACGACGCCGATGCGCCGGTGCAGTCGGCGATTCGCGCGATCAAGCGCGAGGCGCCGGGCGTCCTGGTGATGACCGACGTGTGCCTGTGCGAGTACACCGACCACGGTCACTGCGGCATCGTGGTCGATCGTGAAATCGTGAACGATCCCACGGTCGAGCAACTGGTTCGCGCGGCGGTGTCTCACGCGGTCGCAGGAGCGGACATCGTGGCTCCGTCGGACATGATGGATGGCCGTGTCGGCGCGATCCGCCAGGCGCTCGATCAGCGCGGCTTCGACCAGACCGCGATCATGGCCTATGCCGCCAAGTATTGCTCGGCGTTCTACGGTCCGTTCCGCGACGCTGCAGCGTCTGCGCCGGCGTTCGGCGATCGGCGCTCGCACCAGATGGACCCGGCCAACAGCGACGAAGCGTTGCGCGAAGTGGCGCAGGACATCGAGGAAGGCGCCGACATCGTGATGGTCAAGCCCGCCGTCACCTATCTCGACGTCATCTCTCGGGTGAAGGAAGCGTTTCACTATCCCACCGCGGCCTATCACGTCAGCGGCGAATACGCGATGCTGAAGGCTGCCGGGCGCAACGGCTGGATCGACGAGCCGCGGGCGATGTTCGAAACGCTGACATCGATTCGGCGCGCCGGCGCCGACATCATCATCACCTACTACGCCCGCGAAGCCGCGCGCGCGATCGGATAACTACACATGCGAACTCTGGCCCTGATCGGTCTGCTCGGACTGGCAGCGCCGAGCGCCGCTTCCGATCCCGGCGCGGCGAACGCAGCCCAACCCGCCGATCGCGCGACTCAGGCTGCGGCGCCTGTGCGCGGTCCCGGTGGTCCCGTCCCGGCCCCGCCTGCTGCGATCAACATCGAGGCGAAGGATTTCTCGATCGCCCTGCCGGCGCACATCCCGACCGGACTGGTGAAGTTCACGCTGCACAATCGCGGCAACGAACCGCACGAAGTGCGTTTCATTCGCCTGGCCGGCGCCCACACATTTGATGATTTCGTGGCCTGGCAGAAATCGGGGCAACCGATTCCCGATTGGCTGGCGCCGGCCGGCGGCATCGGCGCGGTCGCGCCAGGACTGGCGCAGGACTACTGGATGTCACTCGAGCCCGGTACCTACGTCGCGCTGTGCAGTTATCCCTCCGAGGACGGCGCATCCCATACCGGCAAAGCGCAGTTCGCGCCGTTGACGGTCGACAAAGACACTGCCGAGAAGACGACGATGCCGGACGCCGATGTCACGGTGTCGCTGATGGATCATCATTTTCAACTTACTGCGCCGTTTGAAGGTCATCGTCCGCTGGTGCACCTGCGCAACGTCGGATCTGAGCCTCACCAGGCGCTGATCGTGCGGGTGCCCGACGAGGGTCAGCAGTACCCAGAGCTCGCGTGGTTCGACCACGGCGGCAAGGGTCATCGGCCCGGTTTGCCGATCGCGGGATCGGCCGACGTGCCGGCCGACGGCGAGGCCTGGTTCCAGGCCAACCTGGCGCCCGGCCGCTACCTGATGCTCTGCTCGCAGGCCGAAGAGGACGGACGCCACTACGAGCTCGGGATGGTCTACGCCTTCACGATCGAGTGATCCAAATGGGGGTGTCGAAATCGATCCCGCTGGTCGCATTGATCGCGCTGCTCGCGGTGCCGGCGCAGGCACAGCAGGCGGTCAGCCGGCTGAGAGGCCGCGTCGTCACCGAGCGCGGCGAGACGGTGAAGGACGCGGAGGTCCGGGCCGAGGCGTTTTTCGGTGCGGCCGCCGGCACGTTCGCGGGCCAGCGGACGTTCTCGACACGCACCAACGCCAAGGGCGAATGGAACATCCTCGGCATTACCTCCGGCATCTGGCTGTTCGAAGCGGTGGCGCCGGGCTACGCGCCGGAAGTGGCGGCATTGCCGATTCGGCTGCTGACCGCCAGCAGCCCGAACGCCGGCGGACAGATGCTGCTGTTCGAACTGGTGCTCAAGCCGGAGGCGCTGCGCTCGGATGAGCAGGGCCGGATCCTCGCCGCAGGCCTCGACGCCGCATTGGCAGGGAAGGGCGATGTCGTGCGAACGCGGTTCGGCACGGTGCCGGACGAAGCCGACGCCGGCTTCCTGGCGGCGGCGGGACGCGTTGCCGTGCTTGCGAGGCAGATGGACCTGGCAAACGGGCTCTTCCGCCGCGCCATCGAGCGCGACCCCTCGTCCTACCGGGCGGCACTGGGCATCTCGTCGGTCTTCCTGCTGAACCGCGATTTCGACAACGCCTCGCGTGCCTTCGATGCGGCACGCAACCGCACGCACGACAAGGACGAGCAGAAGTTCATCACCGCCGCGATCGGTGATTTGGCAACGATCAAAATCCGATGAAAACATCCCGGTCCCAAAAGCTGTTCACGCGCGCCCAGGCGATCCTTCCAGGCGGGGTGGACAGTCCAGTGCGTGCCTTCAAGTCGGTCGGCACGTCGCCGTTGTTCATCAGCCGCGCCTCGGGAGCGCGGATCACCGACGTCGATGGCAACACCTTCATCGACTACGTGATGTCGTGGGGACCGTTGATTCATGGTCACGCGCCGCGTCCTCTGGTGAAGGCGCTGACGTCAGCCGCGCGGGGCGGCACCAGCTTCGGCGCGCCAAGCCCGCTCGAGGTCGAGCTCGGCGAGCGCGTGCGGAAGCTGATGCCGGCGATCGAGCGCGTGAGGTTCGTCAGCTCGGGCACCGAGGCGGCGATGAGCGCGGTGCGCGTCGCCCGCGCGTCCACCGGACGCGATCGCATCCTGAAATTCGAGGGCTGCTATCACGGCCACGCCGATGCCTTCCTGGTCAAAGCCGGATCGGGAGCGCTGACGCTGGGAACACCGACCAGTCCCGGTGTGACCCGGGCGGCGTCGGCAGACACCCTGGTCGCGTCGTACAACGACCTCGACTCGGTCCGTCAGTCGTTCGCCGCCAATCGCGGTCAGATCGCCGCGGTCATCGTCGAACCGATCGCCGGCAACATGGGTGTCGTGCCGCCGGCTGACGGATTCCTGCGCGGGCTCCGGGAGATCTGTACCGCTGAGGGCGCGCTGCTGATCTTCGACGAAGTGATCTCGGGTTTTCGGGCTTCCGCCGGCGGCGCCCAGGGGCTGACCGGCGTGCGTCCCGACCTGACGTGTCTGGGGAAAATCATCGGCGGCGGGCTGCCGGTCGGTGCCTATGGCGGACGAGCCGATTTGATGGCCCTCGTCTCGCCGGCCGGTCCGGTCTATCAGGCCGGCACCCTCTCCGGCAATCCGCTCGCGATGACAGCCGGACTCTGGTGCCTGGATCGGCTGACGCCGAAGCTCTACACGTCGCTCTCGGCGCTTGGCGCGAGGCTGGCGGCTGGTCTTGCGGAGGCAGCGCGCGAGGCGGGCGTGGCGCTGCAGGTGAACGGGTTCGGATCGCTGGTGACGCCGTTCTTTACCGATCGACCGGTCCGCGATTTTGCGTCAGCGACCAGTGCGAACACCGGGCACTACGGCACGTTCTTTCGCGGCATGCTGTCGCGGGGAATCTACCCGCCACCGTCCCAGTTCGAAGCCTGGTTTCTGTCAGCGGCGCACACGAAGAAGGATATCGATCTCACGATCAAGGCCGCTCGCGCGGCCATGATCGACGTAAAAGTGAGAAGTGAGAACTAAGAAGTGTGAAGTACTTCTAACTTCAAACTTGAGACTTCTGACTTCCCGAAGGGCTACCGCCACGGCATCAGGTGCTCGATCCAGCTGATGCGGGTCAGATCGTTGTAGATCACGGTCACCATCAGGCTGAGGATGACCACGAAGCCGGCGAGCAGGAACTTCTCCTTCACCTTCACGCTGAAGTCGCGCCGCGCCAGGCCTTCGAGCGCCATGATGAAGATGTGGCCGCCGTCCAGCACTGGAATCGGCATCAGGTTCAACAGGCCCAGGTTCAGACTGATCGACGCCATCAGGCTGAAGAGCGCGACCCACCCGAGCGCAGCGGATTCACCCGACAGCTGCGCGATCGCCACCGGGCCCATCAGCTGCTTCGGCGACGTCTCGCGCGTGAACAGGCCCCACAGCGTCTGGAAAATCAACCCGCCGTATTCGATGTTCTTCTTGACGCTCAGCGACACCGCCTCGAGCGCCCCCGGTTTGAGGCTGACCGTATCGTCCTGAATGCCGATGCCGATCCAGCCGTTGTTCCCGCGTTTGATCGGTGTCACCGACAACGTGGCGGGCGCGCCGTCGCGGAGAATCGATACCGAAATCGCCTGATCCGGGTGCTTGGCGATCGTGTCACGCAGCTGATACGAGAACGTGATCGGGCTGCCGTCGATCGAGACGATCACGTCGCCCGGCTTGATGCCGGCCTTCTCTGCCGGATCGCCGGAGACCACCGACGGCACATGCGGATGCACGTTCGGCATGACGCCGATGTCGCCGAACTGGAAACGGCTCTGGCCCACGACCGCGGGCGTCAGCGTGCGCGATTGCTCCATGCCGGCGCGCAGGAAGGTGATCGGTGTTTCCTGGTTGGGCCGCGATCCGATGGCGACGAGGAACTGTTCCCAGGTGCTGACCGTGTGTCCGTACACGGTCGCGATGCGGTCTCCCGGCCGGATGTCTGCCTTCGCCGCGGGCGAACCGGCGGTGACGACGCCAACCACCGGCGGCTGATCTTCGTACGCGCCCTTGTCGACGCCCTGATACAACACCAGCGCGGTGAGAATCAGCGCAAGCAGGATGTTCATCACCGGCCCCATGATCAGGACCTGGAACCGCTCCCACTTTGTCTTCGACAGGAACTCGTCGGGCTGCCCGGTGCGTTCCTCTTCCGGGTTCTCGCCCGCCATCTTCACGTAGCCGCCGAGCGGCAGCGCACCGATGCTGTATTCGGTGTCGCCGCGGCGGAAGCTGACGATGGTCGGATTGAAACCGAGCTGGAATTTTAGGACGCGAATCCCGACCCGTTTGGCGGCCAGAAAATGACCCAGTTCGTGCACGAACACGAGCACGCCGAGCACGAACGCAAACGCGAGTAATGTCGTCACGCCAATGACCTCAAGTTCTTGATTCTAACCCGTCGGCGAGCTGCTCGGTGTAGGTGCGAGCCCATGCATCCATGGCGCGAACCTGTGCCAAAGTGACTACCTCCACCGGCGTGTGATCGGCCATTGCGCGCTCGATCGCCTCCGGAATCGCCCGGAACCCCAGCCGCCCCTCGACGAACCGCGCGACCGCCACTTCATTCGCGGCGTTGAGAACCACCGCGGCGCTGCCGGCGCCGTTGAGCGCGTCGTACGCGAGGCGAAGACAGGGAAAAGCCACTCTGTCCGCTTCCTCGAACTCGAGCCGTCCGGCCCGGACCAGGTCGAGTGACGGCAAGGTCGCCGGCCAACGATCGGGATACGAAAAGGCGTACTGGATCGGCATCCGCATGTCGGTGACGCCGAGCTGCGCGATCACGGACCCGTCGGTCAACTCGACCATCGAATGGATGACCGACTGCGGGTGGACGACAACGTCGATCTGCGACGGCTGCACGCCGAACAACCAGCGCGCCTCGATGACCTCGAGCCCCTTGTTCATCAGCGTCGCCGAATCGATCGTGATCTTCTTGCCCATCCGCCAGGTTGGATGTTTCAGCGCCTCCGCTGCAGACACTCCTTCAAGACTAGACGCAGCCCGTCCCCGAAAAGGTCCGCCTGAGGCGGTCAGTACGAGGCGCCTGATCTCGTGGAGCGCGCGGCCGTGCAGGCACTGATGAATCGCATTGTGTTCGCTGTCGACCGGCAGAATCGCGACCCCGTGACGCGCGGCCGCGGCAGTGACGATGCCGCCGGCCATCACCAGCACTTCCTTGTTCGCGAGCGCGATGGTCTTGCCGTGCTCGATCGCGGCCAGGACCGCTTCGAGCGCGTCAGTGCCGCTCGATGCACACAGCACGATGTCGACCTCGGGGTGGATCGCCACCGCCGCCAGGCCATCGCGACCGGTGCCCGCGAGGATCGTGTCCGCAGGCACACCCTGTGCGCGAAGCCGATCGAGCGCGGCGCCGCTAGCCATCGAGACGACACGCGGACGGTATCGTCCGACCTGTGTCGCCAGCAGCTCTGCGTTCTCGCCCGCGGCAAGGCCGACGACCTCGAGTCGATCGGCATGCGCGTCAACGACCGCCAGAGCGTTCTGGCCGATCGATCCCGTCGAGCCGAGGATGGCGATGCGTTTCATGAATCTAGGACCGCAGAGGCCGCGGAGCACGCAGAGAAACAGCACCTCTGCGAGCTCCGCGAACTCCGCGTTCAGACATACCTGAGCACGATGTAGTAGACGGGCGCGGCGAACAGCAGGGCGTCGATCCGATCCAGTACCCCACCGTGACCCGGAATAAGCGCCGAGCTGTCTTTGACGCCGGCGCTGCGCTTCAGCATCGATTCGAAGAGGTCGCCGGCGATGCCGAGCGCGACGATGGTGACGCCGAGCACGGCGCGAAACGGCGCCGGCGTGCCCGGCAACCACCAGGCGCCGACGATCGTGAACACCGCGCTGCCGAAGACGAAGCCTCCGACCGCGCCTTCGACTGTCTTCTTGGGGCTGACCACCGGCGCCAGCGGTCGGCGTCCGAACGTCCGCCCCGAGTAATATTGCGCCGTGTCGCTGACCATGACCGTCAGCATCAGCAGGAAGAGCGCCGGCGGCCCGCCAAGCAGCCGTACACCGACCATTGCCGCGATCGGCAGGGCCACGTAGAACGCCGGAAAGAGCGCGACGGCAACCGTCGCCAGCGCGTCCGGTCCGCCCCGCCACGAACCGAGCGTCGCCGCGGCGACGGCGACGAACGCGCTGAGCAGTCCGGCCTCGAGCGCGCCGGGGACGGCGCTGCTGCCAATTACCAGCGCCGTCGCAAATCGACAAGCGGTCACCGGCAGGTCAACCCGGCTCGTGTACGCCAGCCCGAGCAGTTCCTCGGTGGCGAGCACCGTCAGGCCGAAGGCGAATGCGAAGAAGATCCAGGCGTTCGCGAACCAGACGGCGCCGATCGCGACCAGCACGAGCGCGGCGCCGCTGAGGACGCGCGTCACTTGATGCCGAGCGCGACCGGGGACGGCTTGATACCGCCGTAGCGGCGATCGCGCTTCTGGTACGCCACGATGGCTTCGAGCAGATCGCGCCGACGGAAGTCCGGCCACAAGGTTTCAGTGACCCAGATCTCGGAGTAGGCGATCTGCCACAGCAGAAAGTTGCTGACCCGCATCTCGCCGCTGGTGCGAATCAGCAGGTCAGGATCGGGCTGGCCCGCGGTGTAGAGAAAGTCGCCGAAGCGGCGTTCGTCGAGATCCTCGGCGCTGACGCCGGCGGCAATCGCGCGTCGTGCTGCGTCTACGATCTCGGCGCGTCCGCCGTAGTTCAGCGCGATGTTGAACAGCATGCCGCCATTGCTTTCGGTCTGGTGGATGCCGATCTCGAGCTCGCGCCGCACGTCCGGCGACAGTTCCTCAGGACGGCCAATCACGTTGAAGCGAATGTCGTTTTCGTGGAGGGTGCCGAGCTCGAGGCGGATGGTACCGCTTGAGCAGCAGCATCAGCGTATTCACTTCAGCGCGGGGCCGCTTCCAGTTCTCGACCGAGAACGCGTAGAGCGTAAGGACGTCGATCCCCAGCCGGGCCGAGGTTTCGACCACCTCGCGGACCGAGTCGATGCCGGCGCGGTGCCCCTCGACCCGTGGCAGGTGGCGGTGGGCCGCCCAGCGCCCGTTGCCGTCCATGATGATGGCGACGTGGGACGGCAACTGTGCGAAGTTGACCTGCCGCGCCAGCGTCTGGTCGGGCGATCCCGGCGGAATCGACGCGAGGATCTGCTCAAGCGACATGACGGTCCATTCGCAACAAACCCCGAGTCTACAGGGTCTTAAGGCCTGTCCGCAAGCAACGCATCGTAGCCGACACGCATCAGAAACAGACCCTGCGGCGGCGCCGTCGGCCCGGCTATCGATCGATCGCGTTCCGCGAGTACTCGGCCGACCCAGTCGACCGGTTGACGGCCACGGCCAACCTCCACCAAGGTGCCGACAATCGTGCGCACCATGTGGCGGAGAAAGCCGTTTCCGGTCACGTCGCAGACGATCAGCATCCCGGCGGGCTGGTCCAGCCCGAACGGGACTCGATGCGCGCCATCGATCGACGTTGCCGCCGCCGCGGACATCTGTTCGCCGACCGCGATCGCCAACGTCATGATTTCCCGTGAGTCGTTGCAGTGGGCTTCCGGGCCGCCTGAAATGCGGCGAAGTCGTGGCCGCCGACCAGCAGCGCCGCCGCCGACCTCATGGCCGCGAGGTCGAGATGACCGGCGATTGCCACGCGTAACGACTCTGAAGCGGGCTGATCTGTCGCGTTCAGATCGATAGCGATACGTCTTGTCGCGCGCCGCAAAGCGCGGCTGAAAATCGGCAGGCACTTCCTCGGCGGAGGGTCCAGCGGGATCGCGGCCAGCAGCCGGGCATTGATTGCGCGATCAATGCGGCACCGGCAACGAAGGCGGTTCGGCACCCGTGACGGCGGCGAGGCCCGCCCGGAGCGCGTCACGCCGGCATCGGTCCGTCCGGCGCCGTGCACGGTCACGTCACGCTCGTCGATGCCCGCAACGTCTTCGAGCAGAGCCTGAATCGAGACCCCATTGGCCTGACGCTGCCAGCCGACGTAGTCGGTGCCGTGTAGGCCACGATATCTTGAACGTCGGCATGTCTTACATCACGCAGCACGAAGATCACGAAGGTCACGAAGGTCACGACGAGAATTCTGTGCAAGAAGGTTCTTCGTGCGCTTCGTGATCTTCGTGGACTTCGTATGTAGCGCTACGCTCATTTGGGGGTCGGTCGCGAACCGGGCTTCACCACCGGCACTCCCTGCGGCACACAGCGGGCACGCCTCCGGCTGATAGGTCGGCAGCGCGATGTCGAGCAACGAAACCAGCGGGACGTCGAAAGCCGCAGCGCCGCCGCTGGACGGTTATCGACGCGGCGCCGACCACCTGCCCGCCCGCCGCCTTCGCCACGTCCATGGTCTCGCGGGTCGAGCCGCCGGTGGTGAGCACGTCTTCGACGACGAGGACGCGATCGGCGGGGTCGAGGAAGAACCCGCGCCGCACGTCAGCGCGCCGTCCCTGGCGTTCGGCGAAGATCGCCCGGACGACCGAGGCCGCGCGCCACCTCGTGTCGATGATCAGCCCGCCGAGCGCAGG
>CAWDVF010000006.1:0-263030 GCA_963805665.1 uncultured Acidimicrobiaceae bacterium
CGACACGTTTGGTCATATTTGGCTCCGCCCGGCCCCGTCGGGAAAAACCGCCCCCCACCAGGGGGTCGGCCCGGGGCCGATGTGCGGACCGACCCCCACCTCATGCGAGAATGCGGGACGTGAGCGTCCAGCCCTCCCGGCCCGACCGGACCGACACCCTCGTCGTGGACCACGACGGCCCGGTGACCGTGGTCACGATCGACCGCCCCGAGCGGCGCAACGCGGTCGACAGCGACTGCGCCGACCAGCTGCGAGACGCCTTCTTGGCCTTCGACGCCGACGACGCCCAGTCGGTCGCCGTCCTCACCGGGTCCGGCGGCGCCTTCTGCGCCGGCGCCGACCTCAAGGCGATCTCCGCGGGCGACCGCCGGGCCATCCCCGATGAGGGCACCGTGGCCCCATGGGCCCCACCCGCCTCACGCTCTCCAAGCCCGTCATCGCCGCCGTCGAGGGCTACGCCGTCGCCGGCGGGATCGAGCTGGCGCTGTGGTGCGACCTGCGGGTGGCCGCCGAGGACGCCGTCTTCGGCGTGTTCTGCCGCCGCTTCGGCGTGCCGCTGTGCGACCTCGGCACGGTCCGCCTGCCCCGCCTCGTCGGCCACGGCCGGGCCATGGACCTGATCCTGACCGGCCGGGCGGTGACGGCGCCCGAGGCCCTCACCCTTGGGCTCGCCAACCGGGTCGTGGCCCCGGGGCAGGCACTGGCCGCCGCGGTCGCCCTGGCCCACCAGCTCGCCGCGCTCCCCCAGTTCTGCCTGCGCTCGGACCGCATGAGCGCGCTCGAACAGTGGGGCATGACCGAAGAGGAGGCGGCGGTCAACGAGGCGCGACGAGGGCGCGAGGTCATCAGCAGTGGGGAAACGCTGGCCGGGGCGGCACGGTTTGCGGGAGGGGCCGGACGAGGTGGCACTGCGATCGACTGACCGCCGCGGCGATGGTCCACCGTCTGAGGGGCGACCCACGGTCGCCGCGTTCGACTTCGACGGCACGCTGACCGACGGCGGCAGCGCGTTCCCGTTCCTGGTCTCGATGCGCGGGCTGTTGCCGGTGCTGGGCGCCATGGTGCGCCTGTCCCCCGAACTGCTGCACGCCGCCATCGCCGGCGGATCGACGGCGGACGACGTGAAGGAGAAGCTCTTCACCCGTCTCCTCGGCGGCATGTCCGTCGACGAGGTCAACCGACGGTCCGCGCAGTTCGCACACCGGCATCTGCAGCGCCACCTGCGCGACGACATGCGGCGTCGCCTCGAGTGGCACCACAACCAGGGCCACTACACGGTGATCGTGTCGGCGTCGCCCGAGTGCTACGTCAGCCCGGCGGGCGCCGAGCTCGGGGTCGACGGCGTCGTGGCGACGCGGCTGGCCGTGGGCGGCGGCGGCCTGCTCACCGGCGGTTACGAGGGCAAGAACAACCGCGGGGCCGAGAAGTACACCCGCCTGGTCGGCCACCTGCGCGCCGTCGGCCCGCCCCCCGACCCCTCGGGCGAACAGCCGATCCTGTGGGCCTACGGCAACAGCCGGGGCGATCTCCGACTCCTCAACGCGGCCGACCACGGCGTCGACGTCGGTCGTCTCGGCCGCTTCGGCCGGCTGCGCCGCTTCCCCCGCTTGGCCGAGGTCACCGCCGCCGGCAGCTAGTTCCGCGGCGCCACGGAGCAAACGGGGCCCAGCGGTAGCCTGCGCTCGTGGTGGACGATCAGTCGGCTCGCCAACCTGGTTTCAAGCGACAAAAGGACTGGATCCAAGGTCACCGCTGGGTCGTCTATGTCGCCGTGATCGTCGTTGCGTTCGTCGGCGTGGCGGCCGCCCGACACCTCGGACCCTTTGCCGCCGGAGCGGGATCGCCGAACAACTCGTCCGGACTCCCGCCGACCAGCACGACGTCGTCCACCACCTCCTCCTCGTCGTCGTCGTCGACGCCGACGACGGTCGAGGTCGTGGAGGGCACCTACAGCCCCGGCGCGTGCGTCAAATGGAATCCGGCGGCGTTGGTGAACGAGATATCGACTTCGGTTGTCCCTTGCTCACAACCGCACCTCCTCGAGATGGTGTCGAGGGCCGCCATTCCAGCGAGCGTCTCCAAGCTCCCCGATTCGGCGAAAATGATCAACCTCGCCACGATCCTTTGCGCGGGACCGATCACGAAATACCTGGGTTATCCGCTCGATCCGGCCGGCCGGTTCCAGGTCGGCTTCATCGGGCCGACCCCGGAGAGTTGGGGTCGTGGCGATCGGACCCTGTGGTGCGGCATCGACCTCGGGACTACCAACGGCGCCCCGAACGTGTTCTTCACGGGAGCGGTACGCGGACAGAGCCAACAGCACCTGTACCCGATCGGCACATGCCTGAGCGTCTCCGCCGACGGTTCGAGCACCGCTCTCGTCCCGTGCACAGAGCCGCATACGTACGGAAATTGTCGGGAACGCGAGCCTGGCGGCGCTGCCCCAACTTCCCCAGGGGTCGCTCGCCCTCACCGATGCGGTCCAGTCCCAGTGCCAGGCGTTGGCGGAGCAGTACGGCGGCGGCCCGCTTCCCACCGGGATCTTGTGGAACTACCTGGACCTCGCGCAATCCAGTTGGAACGCCGGCGACCGCTTGGTGCAGTGCACCATCGGCACCGTCAACAGCTCCTTCGTGCCGACCGCCTCAACCGGGTCGCTGAAGCGGTAAAGGTTCCTTCGCCGACGCGGTGCGCTCGGGAAGCAGAAGGAGCCCCCCGACGAGGAAGCAGATCGCGCCGACGAAGGTCCCGAGATTGGTGAGGGCCAGGCTGACCAGCTGACCGTTCGGCTTGACGTAGGACGCGACGGCGGACACCCCGAACGCCACCGAGCCGACCAGGTTGAGGAACGCGATCCACCAAGAGAGGTCACCGGGTCGCCAGGCAAAGCGCCCGTGGCACACCTCGGCCCACGCCAGCCAGCTCGAGACCAAGAAACAGATCGACCCGAAGGCATCGGGCCGCCAGATCTGGTGGTGTGAGCCCGTGGCCCCGTGCCCCACGACCAGCGCACTGAAGGTGGTGCGGTTGAACCAGAGGGTGCCGGCGAACTGCACGAGCGACGCCCACCAGTCGATGCGCTTGGTTTGCAACTGGAAGAGCATCCGCCAGAGCCGATGTTGGGTCTGGTCGAGATACGGGTTCGTCGAGGCCGTCTCGAAGTATTGGAGGAAGGCGGCCGTCGTGAAGAAGATGGACCCGATGAAGTAGGTCAGGTTGTCGGCGTTCGTCCCGACTGCGTCGGCGTAGGCCGGCAGCGCGCCAAGGGCGAAGCACGCGGAGCCGATCGCGAAGAGGACGCCGATCCACCAGGCGATGGCGTGGGGAGCCCACCAAGTCGATTCGGTGCGGGCCACCAGCGGGTGCTTGCGGTGCCAGCGCGAGTCCCACACGACGCGGGTCCCGTCGGCCGCCACGAGCTCCTCGCGGCTGACGAATGGGCCGAGCCCGCGCCCGGCTCCGCGCGACCAGCCCTCGGGGAGCCGGGCGTAGCCGTGCTTCAGCTGGTCGTGATCCGACCGCGTCGTGGCGTCACCGGCCGAGACTCAGCCCGGGGTGGCGGCGATACCGACGGTGTGCCCCGTGTAGCCGGGCACGGCGGTCGTCACGTCGCCGAAGTACGGCGCATCGCCGAAGGCAAAGGCCTGCCCGCTCCCGTCGACCGCATCGAAGCCCTGGCCGGAGAAGTCGGGGATCATCGCCGTCATGGGGCTCCGCATGTTGGCCACGCCGGGCGACGCGGCGCCCACGCCGACGTTCGGAGCATCGCCGAACCCGTGCACGGTGCCGTTGGCCTCGAGCATCCAGTAGCCACCGCCGTCGGGCGACGGCGCGACGCCGACGATCGGCGTGGGCGGCGGCGACGAGCCCAGCGAGCCGAAGAACCCGGCGTCGCCGTAGGCGAAGATGCCGCCGTCCGACGCGACGAGCCAGTAGCCGCCGCCGTCGTGCGTCGGCACCATGCCGACGATCGGCTTGTTGAGCCGGATGCTGCCTGTGCTGCCGTAGAACTGCGCGTCGCCGTAGGCGAAGATGCCGCCGTCGGACGCGACCAGCCAATAGCCACCGCCGCCCGGCGTGACGGCCATGCCGACCATCGGCTGGTTGAGCACGATGCTGCCCGTGCTGCCCCAGAAGTGCGCATCGCCGAAGCTGAACACGCCGCCGTCGGTCGCCACCTCCCAGTAGCCGCCGGCGTCGTGCGTCGCCGCCATCCCGACCACCGGCTTGTTGAGCCGCATCCCGCCGGTGCTGCCGTAGAACTGCGCGTTCCCGAAGCTGAAGACGCCGCCGTCGGTCGCGTTGATCCAGTAGCCGCCCACGCCGCCGCTGGGGCCGCCGACCTGGGTGATGTTTCCGAGGCTCTGCAGCGTGGCGGGGGCGTAGTAGTGGCTCACGATCTGGCTGAAGGTCCAGTTCCCGGCCCCGTTGTCCTGGCCGATCGCGTACCCCAGGGCGCCCCACTGCCCCATACCGATGCCGTGGCCCCAACCCTGCCCGGTGATCGACACCGTCCGGGCGTTGTTGTCCTGGGAGTTCACGGTAAAGAGATCCGATTTGAGGCCGAGGTTCCCGGAGAACTCGGTCCCGGGGATCGTGACACTCCCTCCGCTGCCATAGACCGTGATGGAGTCCATCCGGCCCGCGAAGGGGAAGTCGTAGGGGCGTCCCGGGTCCTCGACCGGGTTGGAAAACCCCTCGAACGTGCCGATCTGCGGCCACGCCGACTGTGATGGCTCCGTAACCGATGCTGGTCGTCCAGTTGTGGTTGCCGTTGCCGGAGACGGCGTCGCCGTCGTCGGCCACCGGCGTGAACGGCGACTCCCCGCTGGCGGCGCTGGCGGTGTAGCCGCCGGTCGACGACGAGTATTCCGTGGTGGCGATCGTGCCGTTCGGCATCACCATCACCTGTCCGGCCGTGTCGTTGGCCGCCGCGATGCTCGCCGCGGTCTCGTACTGGGTCCCCCGATACGTCTGGCACAACAGATCACAGGTGTCGGCGTAGCCACCGTACGAACCGAGGTTGGCCAGGACATAGGAGCGGACCGCGATGGCTTGGGCCTCGAGCTCCTGGAAGCCCCAGTTCATGCCCTGCGGCCCGGCACCGCCGAGCGCACTCCAACTCGACGGCGACTCCCCCGGCACGGTGTCGGCGACGTACTGCTCGAGCGGCAACGTGTTGACGGTCCTCGGCGAGTTGTCCGAGTTGTAGACCCCGGTCAACGTGCCATGGACGACAGGGAGGGGGTTGAGCCCGCCACGCAGAGCGTGAGGAGCCCACCGGTCGTTGGTGTTGCCGTCGGCGCGGTCTGACCCGTCAACACCTGGGTCCACGGCCCGCCACAGCTCGGACCGGTCTCCACATTCCAGGACCCGCACGACGGGTTCGAACAGCACGGCCGGTGCGCTCGGTACACCCGGCGCCGACACGGCGCCGCCCGATCCCGCCACGATGACGTCGTTGTTGTCGTTCTCGGTCATGGCGATGCGCACGTTGGTCGAGTCCGTCGGCAACGCATTCGCCTGGGCGGAACGAAGAGAGGCCGCCGCCGGGGAGGCCGGGCCGAACAGGGCGGCCGGCACCAAAAGGAGGAGGGAACCGAGGAGTGCGGTGCACGCCAACGGGGTGCGACGTCGCACCCGACACGGGGTGCGCGATGGAGGATCCGGGCGACGGCACGATGCATCAGGCTACGGCGTGGACCAGGTCCCCAGGGTGCATGGTGACGCAATCGGGGTGCGATGGGGCGCCGGTACACTGCTCGGCCGTGCGGGTCGACCAGGTCATTCCGTCGCTGGCCAGTCGCGACGCCATCGGAGTGCAGCACGCTGAACCTGCGCAACGGGCTGCGGGCGGCGGGCATCGATTCGGACATCTACTACGGCAGCTTCACGCCTGACGTCGAGAGCGAAGGGCGCCCGGTGATCGAGTTGGGGCGGGCGACCCGAGGGCGCTGGTTGCTGTATCAAGCGTCGATCGGGAGCCCGGTGTACGACATCCTCGCCGCGCGCAACGAGCCGAAGCTCGTCAACTACCACAACATCACGCCTGCATCGCTGCTGCGCGACTGGGAGCCCGCGGTCGCCTACGAGGTGGCGCTCGGCCGCACGCAGCTGGCGCGGCTCGCCCCGCAAAGCCGTTTCGCGGTGGCCGACTCCGCCTTCAACGAGTCCGAGCTACTGGCGCTGGGCTACCAGGGGACCGCCGTGGTCCCGCTGCTCATCGACATGCACTCGAAGAGCGACGAGCCGGATGCCGCGCTGGCGGAGCGGTTGAGCCGGCGCAAGGAGCGCGAGGGCGGGGCCGACCTGTTGTACGTGGGGAAGATCTCGCCGCACAAGGCACCGCACGATCTCGTCAAGATGCTCGACGTCCTGCGCCGCACCGACGACCCCGCGGCGCGCCTGCACCTGATCGGCTCGCCCCTCGGCGAGACCTACCAGCCCGCGCTGCTCGCCTTCATCGACGAACTCGGGTTGGGCGACGCGGTCAATCTGCCGGGCTCGGTGTCGGGCGCGGAGCTCGAGGCGTACTTCCGCGCCGCCGACGTCTTCGTGATGGCGTCGGACCACGAGGGGTTCTGCGTGCCGCTGGCCGAGGCCATGGGTCACGGCGTCCCCATCGTCGCCTACGGCGTCACCGCGGTGCCCGAGACCGTCGGCGGGGCGGGCCTCGTCCTGCCCGACAAGTCCGCGTTGCCCTTCGCCGCGGCCGTGGGCCGGGTGCTGCGCGATCCGCAATTGCACGCCGTGCTGTCGGCGGCGGGGCTCGAGCGGGCGGCCGGTTTCGACCTGGCGGCGTCGACCCGGCGCTTCGTGTCGCTCGTTTCGGAGGCCGTGGGGGCCTGAACGGCCGGCCTCAGCGGGCGAGGGCGGCGAGCAGGTCCGCCGCCCGGTCGCCTGCGGACGGGAGGTCGAGGTCCTTGACCCGACGCACGCCGGCTTCGGCGAGCGAGCCCCGAAGCGCCGCGTCGGTGGCGACGCTGGCCGCGGCTCCGGCGAGCGCGTAGGGGTCGGTCGCGTCGACGAGGACGCCCGCATCGCCGATCACCTCGGGCAGCGCGCCCTCTCGGTTCGCCACGACGGGCAGGCCCATCGTCATCGCCTCGATCACGGGGACCCCGAACCCCTCGTGGCGCGACGCCATGATCAGGGCGTCGGAGTGCGCCATCGCGGCCACCAGGTCGGCGTCGCTGATGGCTCCGCGGAACGTCACGGCGTCGCGGACGCCCAACTCGGCGGCGAACCGCTCGAGGGCGCGGGTGTAGGCGGGCACGACCGGGCGCCCCACCACCTGCAGCGTGACATCGGGGTCGTCGTGCGCCCGCGCCACAAGCAACGCCATGAGGGCGAGCTCGATGCCCTTGTTCGGGGCGACACGGCCGACACAGATCCAGCGCGGGCCGGCACCGGCGGGACGCGAGGTGTTTCGCTCGGCAGAATCGGTGGTCGGGGCGATGGCGGCCGGCGGCACGACGGCGGTGCGCGCGTAGCCGGCGCTGCGCAGCTCGGCCTCGTTGAACGCGGACACCGCGATGGCGAGGCTGGTCCGGGCGGCCAGGTTCGCCCGCTCGTGCAACGCGCGGAGCTGGTGCCGGGCCATCGGGTTGTTCCAGGCGGCGTAGTACTCCGGGGGCGTCACGTTGTGATAGTTCACGGCGAGGGTCTCGCGGCGCTCCGCCAACCACGACGCGATCGCCGAGGCGGTGGCGAACTGGTAGAGCAGCACGTCGCCCCGCTGGGCGTCATCGGCGTAGCGCGGGAACAGCCTCGTCTCCGCCTCGGTCTCGGGGTCGATCATCTCGACGTAGATGCGCGACTCGATCCCACGGGACACCAACACGTCGCGCAGGCGCAGGGTGTGGCGGCCGACCGCGTCGTCGCGGTGCAACATGGGCACGAACTGATGGATGGCGCTCATCGCCGCTTCCCCGCGCCCTGGTCCCGCAGCGAGCAGAGCAAGTCGACGAAGCGATCGGCCGCGTTGGGAAGATCGAGCTCGGCCAGCCGCCGCCGGCCGGCCTCGGCGAGTGCGAGCTGCCGTGCCGGGTCGGACCGCAGAGTCTCGATCGCCTCGGCGAGGGCATACGGGTCGCGCGAGGTCACCAGGACGCCGGCGCCGCCCAGCACCTCGGGAACCGCCCCCTGGTCGAAGGCCACCACCGGGAGGCCCGCCGCCATCGCCTCGACCACCGGGACGCAGAAGCCTTCGTGTTCGGAGGTGACCACGAGGACGTCGGCCGTCCTATAGGCGGCGGCCACGGCGGCGTCGGTCGCGTAGCCGGAGAACGACACCGCGTGCTCCAACCCGAGGGCGGCCACGTAATGACGAAGGGCCTGCTCGTACGTGTCGGTGGCCGGCTTGCCGACGATCCGCAGGGTCGCCCCGGGGTCAGCGTGTTGGCGCGCCACCGCGAGAGCCGCAATGGAGTGTTCGAGTGCCTTGTTCGGCGCGACCCGGCCGACGGTGAGCCACACCCCGCCGCGACCGCTATTGGCCGGTGCGGGTTTGGCTTCTGTCGCGATGACCTCGTCGCTCAGTGCGGCGGACGGCGGCACCACCGCGGTGGCGACGAACCCCGCCTCGGCGAGATGCGTCTCGTTGTACGCCGAGTCGGCGATGGCGAGCGCTGTCCGCGGCGCCAGCACCGCGAGGTCGTCACGGGCACGATCCTGCCCCAGGGCCAGGTGATGGTCCCACGGCGCCATCAGCTCGGGCGGCGTGATGTTGTGGTAGTTCACGACCAGGGTCTCGCTGCGTCCAGCCAACCAAGGGGCCATGAGCGAGGCGGTAGCGAACTGGTAGACGACGACGTCGCCCCGCTGCGCCCCGTCCGCGTAGGCGAGCGCCGGCAGCGTCTCGTCCGCCGTCTCGTCCTGCACGACGTCGACGAAGATGTTCGACTCGATGCCTCGGCGGCGGGTGGCGTCACGGAGTCGCAGCGTGTGCCGGCCGACGGCGTCGCCGCGATGCAACACCGGGACGAAGTGGTGGACGCCGCTCACGCCGTGGGGGTGGAGGCGGTCATGCCGAAACGGTCGTCGCCGCCGGTTCCGTCCGGCAATGGCGCGACCTCGATGAATCCGCTGCGGTCGAGAAGGAGCTCCCACGTGTCCCGGTGCAGCTCCGCCCGGTCGACCAGATCCAGCGATGCCGGCTCATCGTCGCCGACGGGTGCGACGGGCTCGGACACGATGACGATCGGCGCACCGGGTGCGAGGGTGCGCCGGCAATCGGCGAGCAGGGGAACGATCGCATGCAGCGCCAGGCGGTCCGCGACACCGCTCAGCACCAGGCCGCCGAGTGAGCCGCTGGCACGGTGCGCCAGGTGCTCTGCGACCTCACTGATCGTGACGGTGCAGCCGCTCTCCAGGGCACGCAGCGCGACGAGGCCGCGCGGTTCGACCCCGTGGGCCGGGGCACCCGCGGCGATCAGGGCGCGTACGAGCGCACCCTCGCCGCAGTCGGCGTGGAGGACCTCGCCGCCCCGGGTGCGCCCGAGTACGAGCGCAGTGATCGGCTCGACCCATCCGTCGAGCTCGCGGGCGGGAGCAAGCCAGGCGGCGCCGTCGAGCGGCACATCCTCGGTGCGGAGTCGGGCCTCGAGCGTGTTGACGCGGGCGTGCAGGAAACGGAACGCCTCGACCACGTTCGTCATGGCGTCATCGAACTCGGACTTCTCCTCGTCCGCAGCCGGCTGGTTCGAAGTCAGCAACCGGCCGCGCCGGCCGCCGCGCTTTGCTGCCGGTCCGCCCTTGGCGCGAAGCAGATCAGCCAGATCCGACGCCCCCGGCTGGTAGGGGCCGTAGCGGTCGCCGAGGTGCGTGAACGCACCCATGAAATTCCATTCATCGCTGCCCTGAGGCGACAGCCGGGCGAACGATGCCCGCAGCGCCTCGCCGGCCCGGGCCCGGGTCTCTTCCGAAACGCCGCCAGCGGTCAGATTGTCGGGAATCTCGGCACCATCCTCGCCCCGTGCGGCGTCGCCGGTTCCTGAGCTGGAGCTGGACACGCGGGTTGATGCTAGCGGCGGGCCACCGATGCACCCAGAAACCGAAGAAAACCCCCGAAACGCCCTCCCAATCGCGTCGGGTGTCGGAGTAGCTTTGCCAACTTGACGCGCATCACGGACATGAGACGGACGGGACGGACTGGACGGTGACGCACTCATACGCCATCGCGACCCGACTCCTCCTCGCGGCCGTGCTGACGGCGGGACTCACCCTCGCGGTGAGCGTGGCCCTGGCGCCGACGGTGGACGCGCAGACGAACCTGACGGTGAACCTGGAGTGGCAGAACGAGCTCAACGACGCGCCGTGTGGCGTCGCCGAGTCGTCACCGGAGCTCTTCAACGACAACGGCACAGCTGCCGTGGAGGTCGGTGACCGGGAGGGCCAGCTCTACGCCTTCGACCTCGCGAACCCGGCGATCCCAGGTAACCACCCGTCGACCCCCGCACCGGGATGGCCGACGACGACCGGGGCCAGCGTCGGCGCCGGGACCGGCTGCAACGCGCCGACGCAGGGGGTCGGCACGGTCCTGACCGGTTACAACGGGGTGGGGGTGCCGGGCCACCCACCCATCGACTCGACGGCGTCGGTCGACCCCAGCACGGGCAACCTCCTCGTCGCCGGTGGTAACGCCGCCGAGGCGCTCGACGGCGGCTACTTCGCCTTCTCGCCCGCCGGCAGCCCGGTCTGGAACCAGGTCGTGACGAATCCCCCGACCGACACCGTGCCCAACGGCGGCGTGCAGGCGTCAATGTCGGTCGCGGGCAACGAGGGCATTACCGAAGCGGGTTCGCTCGGACAGCAGACCTACGCGCTGCAGTCGGGGACCGGCGTCCCCGCGCGCGGCTGGCCGCAGTTCACCCCGGACAGCGTGTTTTCGACCGCCGCGGTGGGCGACCTGTACGCCACCGGCAGCGCCAACTTCATCTCCGGGGGCGCGACCTCGAGCGGGTTCGCGTTCGGCACGCATTACTCGGACGGTGGTCAGCTCCGCGTCTTCAACGACCACGGCGGGCTCGTGTGCCGTGCCAATACGACCGAGGAGATCGACTCGTCGCCCGCCGTCGGCCCGATCCTGGCGGGTGGTGGCTATGGGATCGCGACGGGGACCGGCAGTTTCTGGGGGCTCACCACCGGGCAGGCCGTGCCCGACGACGACGCGGTCAAGGTGTACGACACCAAGTGCAACCAGGTCTGGAGCCAGACCCTCGACGGCTTCACCGGCGGCAGTCCCGCCCTGGCCGACATCCAGGGCAACGGCACGCTGGCGGTCGTGGAAGGCACCGAACGAACCACCGGAAACACCACCGCAGGGAGCGTCTGGGCGCTCAACGCAGCCAACGGGCAGCCGATCTGGCACGTGAACGGACTCGCGGGCGTCTTCGGTTCGGTAACAACCGCCGACTTCGGTGAGGGCTACCAGGACGTCATCGTTCCGACCGCACTCGGCATCGTGATCCTCGACGGCAGGGACGGCCAGGTGGTGGCGCACTTCGACGACGGGTCCAACATGCACGGGGAATCGGGCACCTACGGTTTCCAGAACGCGCCGCTCGTGACGTCGGACGTCGATGGAACGATCGGGATCACCGTGGCGGGCTATCACGGCCTCGAGGGCGGCAGCGGGGTGCAGGGCATAGTGCAGCACTTCGAGGTCACCGTCACCGGCTCCAACGGTGCCAACGCCAACGAGAACGGGGCGTGGCCGCAGTTCCACCACGACGCACAGCTCACCGGCTTCGTCGGAGGGGGCAGCACGCTGGGCAACTGCGACCGGCCCGACGCCGCGCAGAACGGGTACCTGACCGTCGCCTCCGACGGTGGGATCTTCGCCTTCGGGCAGGACTTCTGCGGGAGCACAGGGAGCCTTTCGCTCAATAAACCCGTGGTGGGCATGACCGCCGTTCCCGGCGGTGGGGGCTACTGGCTGGTGGCTTCGGACGGAGGGATCTTCTCCTACGGCAACGCGGGGTTTTACGGCTCGACCGGCTCTCTTCAACTCAACAAACCCGTCGTCGGGATGGCGGCGACCCCGGACGGCAAGGGCTACTGGCTCGTGGCGTCCGACGGCGGCATCTTCTCCTACGGCGACGCGCAGTTCTACGGCTCGGCCGTGTCCGCGCCGGGGCAGGACATCGTCGGCATGGCGTCGTCGCCCGACGGCCTGGGGTACTGGGAGGTCAGTACGACCGGACGCGTGTTCGTCTTCGGTGACGCCATCTTCGCCGGGGACACGAGTGGCGTGCACCTCAACGGCATCATGGTCGGCATCTCGCCGGACCCGGTCACCGGTGGCTACTGGCTCATCGGCTCTGACGGCGGCGTGTTCTCGTTCGGCGCGCCGTTCTTCGGATCGACCGGGAGCATCCACCTCAACCAGCCCGTCGTCGCCATGCAGTCGACGAGCGACGGTGGTGGGTACTGGTTCGTCGCCTCTGACGGGGGCATCTTTGCCTACGGCGACGCGCCGTTCCGGGGCTCCATGGGCGGGCAACCGCTCAACCGGCCCATGGTCGGTATGTTCGGGTTCTGAGTTCGCTTATTCATCCGGCCTGACGCCGCTGCGCCCGGGATATCACCGGGCACGAGCCGCACCCCGCTCGCTAGATTGCGTGGAACGCCGACGTTGCGACGCCTGTTTTGGCGGCAGCCAGCTCGACCGCTCGCATCTTGTCGACCGATGTGACGCAACGGAGAGGACCGCAGATGACCGAGCAAGAGATCGATACCTCAATTCCACCGAGCGGCACGGGTTGCGTCGAGTGTGAACAAGTCGGCGGTTGGTGGCTCCACTTGCGACGTTGCGCCCAATGCGGCCACATCGGATGCTGCGACAACTCACCCGCTCAACACGCGACGGCGCACGCTCGGGAGACGGAGCATCCGGTCATCGCGAGCTTTGAGCCCGGCGAGGAGTGGTTCTACGACTACCGGACCGACGAGTTCGTCACCGGCCCACCCCTCGCGCCCCCGACTCATCATCCCCTCGATCAGACCGTGCCCGGACCGAGCGAACGCGTCCCCCGCGACTGGCAGCGACTGCTCCACTAAGCGTCACCGGCGTTCACCGACGCCGCGGGGTGGGTCACCTAGAGTGACGGCCCATGTTCCGGCGCCGTGACAACGATCATGGAACAGCCGCCGCTTCCGGTGCGTCGCCGCCGGGCCGAGGGCCGCTGCTCCCCTATTACCCACCTAGGGGTTATCTCGGGCAGCTCGAGTTGTCGCACCAGGAGGACCTGGCCCGCCGCCGGGCGGGAGCCGACCTCAGCGATTTCACCTGGTACCACGCCACCGACCTGCCCGACGGCACGGTGCTGCCCGGTGTCTGGGACCTCCGGGGCCACGAGAAGGAGTACCTCGGCGGCGTGGACGTCGCCGGCAAGCGCGTCTTCGAACTCGGCCCGGCGACGGGCTACCTGACGTTCTGGATGGAGCGCCAGGGCGCCGAGGTGGTCTCGTTCGAGGCCGGTTTCGACGTCCCGATCGACACGCTGCCCTTCCGCGGCGAGGACAAGCCCGAAGAGCGACAGCTCGTCATGGAGCAGACGATCGATCCCAATCACGACGGCTGGTGGCACCTGCACCAGACCTTCGGCTCGGCCGCCAAATTCGTGCAGGGAAACATCTACGACATGCCGGGGGACCTCGGGACGTTCGACGTCACGCTGGTCGGGGCGATCCTTCTGCACCTGCGCGAGCCGTGGGGCGCCCTCCGGGAGGCCGCGCAGCGGACGACCGACGTGATGATCGTCACCGAACCGCTCCAAGACGACGTCGACCCGCCCGAATCGAACATCATGCGCTTCTCACCCTCGGCGGAGCACCACCTCACCAACTGGTGGTCGATCTACCCCGGCGCCGTCGTGTCGATGCTGGAGCGGCTCGGGTTCGGCGACACCGAGATCACGTACCACGCGCAGCGTCACCATCTCTCCCACGACATGGGAACCGACGCCATCGATCAGAACATGTACACGGTCGTGGGGCGGCGTCCGGCGGTCTGAGCCAGGCGGGCGACGCGACCGGGACACCTGGCCGCGCGACACTTCCGCCGTGTCGAATGCCCGCTGGATCACCGGCGCCGTCGCCGTCATGGCGAGTGTCCTGGCGCCCGCCGTCTCGTCCGGCCAGGCCCAGGCGGCAGCTTTGACGCCTCCCGGTTGCACCACGACCGTCGCTCCCGCGCCCCACCTGGCGGTGAGACCCAACTTCACCAACGTCCCCGGACTCCCCTTCGACGTCGTCACCACGCCCAACGGACGCTTCACCTTCGTGTCGAGCGAGGGCGCGAGCGGCTCAGGCGGCGGAGAGATCCTTGTGTACCGAGGGGACGGGGAGGGAGCCAGCACCGTGGCCACCGTGCCGCTGGGCAACCTCGACCCCGCTGGCATGGCGCTCGCTGACCATGGACGACTGCTTCTCGTGGCGGCCAGCGGCGACCTGGTCGTGGTCGACGTCGCCAAGGCGGAGCGTGGTGACTCCGGTGCGGTGACCGCCGAGGTCGGCGGGGCGGGGTCCGGGGCCATCGAGGTCGCACCGACGCCCGACGGGAAGGCCGCCTTCGTGAGCATGGAGGACAACCGAAGTGTCGACGTCTTTCGCCTCTCAGGGACGCGCCGGCCGACATACGTAGGCGCCGTACCGGTCGAGGCGCTGCCGGTCGGCATCGCCTTCAGTCCCGACCGGCGCACCGCCTACGTGACCAGCGAGGAGGCCAAGAGCGGAAACCCCAACAGCCTGGGCACGCTCTCGGTGCTCGGCGTCTCGGTGGCGGAGTCGCATCCCGCCAAGGCCGTCGAACATACGGTCGTGGCCGGGTGTGCGCCCGTGCGGGTCGTGGTCGCGCCGGACGGCACTGTCTGGGTCACCGCGCGCCAGAGCGACGCCGTGCTCGGTTTCTCGGCGTCCGACCTCGCCAGCGGGAAGCCGGCGCTCGTCGCCGACGTGCCGGTCGGCGCGGCACCGGTCGGGATGGCGCTGTTCGACCACGGTGGGCGCCTGCTGGTGGCGGATTCCAACCGCTTCGGCGATCCCCGGGCCACGGCCACGCTGGCCGTGATCGATCTCTCCGGCGCGCCGGGGCTCGTTGGTTACCTGCCGGCCGGCGTGTTCCCGCGGCAGATGACGCTCGAGCCGGGCGGAAGGGAGATCGATGTCACGAACTACATGAGCAGCCAACTCGAGACCGTGCCGGTGCCGCCTCTCGCCGCCGCCGGCTGACCGGCGGCGCTCAGAAAAGCCCGGGCGTCCCGCGTCCCCGCTCGACGACGGAGTCGAGGAAGGCGTCGTAGCGCGAGACCAGCACCGGCCAGCGGAAATGGGTGTCCACGTAGGTCCGGCCCCGGTCGCCGAGCAGGGCGCGCAAGGCGGGGTCGGCCAACAAGCGGTCCAACACCGCCTCGAACTCGGGATACGAGGTGAACCACAGCCCGCCGCCCGAGCGCTCTGCGTGCTCGCGGGTGGCGCCGCAGGACCCGTTCACGAGGACCGGCACGCGATCCACCCAGGCTTCGATCACCACGAGCGAGAACGACTCGAGCGCCGAGGCGGAGACGGCGACGAGGGCGTCGCGCACGATGTCCCACTTGTCGGCCTCCTCGACCGGTCCGCTCACCACGATGTCGGGGTGCGGCTCCAGCTCGTACGCGACCGGCCCGACGAGCGCCAGGGCGAGCGGGCCGGGGTGGCGCTCCTTGTAGGTGGCGAAGTACGTGGCCAGCATCTTGGAGCCCTTGTGCTCGTCGACGCGCCCGACGCTCACGAGGTACGGGCGGTCGCCCAGGCCGAGCAGGTCGGCGCCCCGGCGTCCCGTGCCCGGCCGAGTCGCCGACGCCAAGGCCGAGCACGATCTGGGGACGCTCGGCCACCGGGTAGATACGCTCGACCAGCGAGCGCTCCGAGTGCGTGTAGAAGCAGAACGCGTCGGCGTCGCCGAACGTGCCGCGGAAGACCGAGAGGTAGAGGGCCGGCTCGTCGTGCGCCGCCGGGTGGAACACGGCGGGCATCGGCACGCGGCCGATGGTGGCCACGGTCGGGTGGTAGAGGTACGGCGTAGAAGGCCACCACGTCGGCGTCCGACGCGCAGACGGCGTCGACGAGCTCGGGCGAGACGGGCCCGTTGTACTCGACCCAGCGCTTGCCCTGCTCCCGGCGTCGTGAGGCGCGGCGCCAGGCGGAGGAGGCCGTCGAGGTTGTAGAAGTCCATGGTGCGGCCCGTGCGTCGTCGGATGCCGGTGCACCGTCACCCCGTTGAGCTCTGTGGTGCCGGGCTCGAGCTCGTCGGCCCACGTGATGGCGTCGAGGGCGCAGGTGGAGTGCACCTCGGCCTCCCAGCTCGTCTGCTCGCACAGGTGCTCGGCCAGCTTGCGCACCGCCGTCTCGGCGCCGCCCATGATCTCGGTGCCGTAGCGCGGAGAGACGAAGGCGACCTTCTTCGTCGTGCGTCTTGCCTCTTGGCCTGCCGTCGTGCTCACGGGCGACCCACCACCCCGGCGATCGCGTCGACGAACTGCCGGCCGACGACGTCCCCGGAGCTCGGCGGCGCGGCGGTGGCCGCCGGCGACGAGCGTGCGTGCGCACGACGTCGTCGGTGCAGACGCGGTGCAGCGCGGCGGCCACGTACGACGGGTCCCCCGCCTGCAGCAGGAGCGCCGCGTGGCCCACGGTCTGGCCCACGGCGCCGGCGTCGCGGGCGACGATCGGGACGCCGGCCGTCATCGCCTCGACCAGCGGCACGCCGAAGCCCTCGTGGACGGAGAGCGAGAGGAAGACGTCGGCGGCCGCGAAGTGGGCCGCCAGCGCGGCGTCGGAGACCTCACCGGTGATCCGCACCGCGGTCGGCCAGCCCGAGGTCGTCGACGAAGCCGCGGAGGGACTTGAGGTACTCGAAGCTCGAGGTGCCCCCGACCAGGTGCAGCCGGGCCTCGGGGTCGTAGAGGCGCCGGTACGCCCACAGCGCCTTGACCAGCTCGTGCTGCGCCTTGGACGGCACGATCCGGCCCACGAACAGGATGTCCGCCCCGCCCTCGGCCTGTCGTGCCGCCAGCTCGGCCGCCACCCGGGGGTCGGGCGCGCGCCGTGACGCCGCCCGTAGTCGACCAGCGCCGGGCACGCACGGCGGTGCGCCGGCAGCCGACCCGCCGCAGCTCGCGCTCGTTGAACGCGCTGTCGGCCAAGCCCAGCATCGCCTCGGGCGCCAGCAGCGCCAGGTCCTCGGCCGCCTGGGCCGCCCGCGTCGACGTTGCCGCGGCTCCCAGCCCGCGAAGAGCTCGGGGCTCGTGAAGTTGTGGAAGTCGAGGATCAGCGGGAGCCCGTGCTCGGCCAGGTACGCGGGCCACGGCCGACGAGGTCGTGAACTGGTAGATGGCGACGTCGCCCTCGGCCGCGTGCTCGGGATACATCCAGTGCTTGAAGGCCTCGGCGGCCAGGTCGTCGTGGATGGCCTCGGCGAAGATCTCCGAGCGCCAGCCGGCCTGGCGCAGCACCTCGCGCAGCATGAGCGTGTGCGTGCCCGTGGCGTCGTGCGGATTCAGGGCGGGGAGGAACTGGTGGACGGCCACCGGCGGCCCCGGCGGCGCGCGCTCACCGCTCGCCGGGGTGACGGCGTGACGGTCGCCGCGGACGGCGGTGATCAGGTAGTCGGTGCCGTCCGGGTCCGTCCTGCGCGCTGGCGGTGTAGCCGTGCTCCTCGAGCAGGTGGCACCACGACGCTGCCCGCAGCGGACGCCCCGGCGCGAGGTCGGCCTCGTAGGGCGCGTCGGCGGCCTCCCAGGTCGGCCGCCCGACCGAGTGGATGACCAAGGTCCCTTCCGGGGCCAGCCGGGTCCCGACCGCACGGAGCAGCTCGCTGCGCTCGCCGCCGGCCATGCCCTCGACGGTCCCGCTCAGCACGATGCCGCCGAGCCCGGCCGCGGCGACCGCACGCAGATGGTCCGGCACGGTCTCGCTCCGCAGGTCGAGCGCGTCCAGCTCTGCGATGTCGACGATCGGCGTACGGGGGTCGACGCCGTAGGCGTCCACGCCGGCGTCGACGATCCGGCGGACCAGCCAGCCGTCGCCGCACGCGGCGTGCAGCATGCGGCCGGGGGCCTTGGCCAGCGCCGCGAGCGCCGGTTCCACCCACCAGGCGTCGGCGCCCACCGAGCGTGGGGAACTCGACGACCGTCGCGTCGGACACCCGCTGCGACGTCGACCTGGCGCTCGAGCTCCTTCAGCCGGTCGTCCACGATGTGCAGCGCCCGGCTCACGGCCGAGGCGGACTGGCTCATCTGGTGCGTGAGCCAACCCACGTACCAGAGCAGCATCGAGCGCATGCCCTTCTTGACGACGGCTCCGGCCGCCCGCTCCGACTCGACCGGCACGACGGGGTCGATGAAGGTGGCAGCGTCGACCATGCGGAGCGCCTCGCTCAGGTCGCCGCCGCGGACGCCGATCGGTGAGTGCGCCAGGAACAGCTCGTCGAGCTCGCGCTCGAGCTTGGGCGGCAGGTCGCCCGAGGCCCGGCGCAGGCGCACCTCCTCGGCGATCTCGGCCATCACCTGCTGGACGTAGGCCCCCGGGTCATCGGGATGCGTGTCCGGCGCTGCGCTCGACGTCGGCGTCGCTGTCGCTCATGGGCGTCGTCGGTCCGTTCAGGCCAGCGCGGCCGAGTCGACGCTGCTCTCGGTGGAGATGAGTGCCGCGTGGACGTCCATGCGCGACCGATCCGGTGATCTCGTCCGGGATTCATGACCTCGAACTTGCCGGCCGTCTTCCTGCCAGTCGAAGAGGATCCCGCTCCGGCTCTGGATCCCCAGGGCGTAGGAGAAGGAGCCGTCGAGCATCGGCATGTTGACGATGCCGAAGTGGATCACGCCCGTGCCCCGACGGTGCGTCGAGATGCAGGCCGATGATGTCGGTGTCGGTGCGCATGACGGTGTTGTCGTCGTCGTCGCGGATCTCGAGCGAGAAGACCACGTCGTCGGTGGCGATGGAGCGCCTCGAACTCGACCCCGATGGTCAGGTCGTCGCCCGTGCGTCATGTACGGCACCGTGTTGTCCCCCGAGAAGACGCGGTGGACGGAACGGAAGCGGACGGGACGTCCCGGATCGCCTTCGGTCGTCTCCCGTCGTCGTGGTGGCCAGCATGTCGGGCGTTGCCGGCACCGCCACCAGAGCCGGATCGATGACCGACATGCCCGCGCCCTCGGCCATGAGGCGCTCCCGGAAGATCCGTATCGCCTCGCCCGGGTCGCCCTCGGCGATCATCCGCCCGTGGCTCAGCACGACGCCCTGGTCGCAGATGGACCGCACCTTGTCGGCGGAGTGCGTCACCAACAGGATGGTGCGACCCTCCTTCTGAAACTGCTTGACGCGGTCGATGCACTTGCGCTGGAACCGCTCGTCGCCCACGGCGAGCACCTCGTCGATCACCAGGATGTCGGGGTCGACGTTGACCGCGACGGCGAAGCCGAGCCGCACGTACATGCCCGAGGAGTAGAACTTCACCGGCCCGTCGATGAACTCCTCGAGCTCGGAGAAGTCCACGATGTCGTCGAAGACCCGGTCGACCTCGCTCTTGGACATGCCGAGCAGCGAGCCGTTGAGGTAGATGTTCTCGCGGCCGGTCAGGTCCTGCTGGAAGCCGGCACCGAGCTCGAGCAGCCCGGCCAGCTTCCCCCGCACCACGACCTCGCCCGACGTCGGCTGGAGCACGCCGCAGATGCACTTGAGCGAGCGTCGACTTGCCCGAGCCGTTGCGGCCCAGGATGCCGACCGTCTCCCCCTGCTTGACCGTGAGCGAGACGTCGTTCAGCGCCCAGAAGTCCTCGGTGGCCTTGCGCCGGCCGCCGTGGATGATGCGCTCCTTGACCGAGTTGTACTGCCCGTGGGCCAGGCGGAAGCGCTTGGAGACGTCGCGGACGTCGACGGCGAAGTCGCTCATGCGATCCTCAGAGCTCCTCGGCGAAGTTGCCCTCGAGCCGACCGAAGACGGCGAGGGCCACGAGGAAGAGGCACCACGCCGAGGAGCAGCACGGCGAGGTCGAGCCCGCCGTACCAGAGCATGCCCTTGTCGGGCAGCACGTGGTACACGGTCGGCAGCGGTTTGGCGTCGGCCACCGCGGTCGGCCGGGCGTAGATGCAGCGCTGGAAGGTCAGGACCAAGCGGGACCATCGGGTTCAGGAAGTAGATCCAGACGTGCCTGTGGGCCAGCTTGTCGCCGATCTGCTGCTGGTAGGCGATAGACGATCGGGCAGGCCCAGAACCACGCGGTGAGCAGGACCTCGATGAGGTGCTGGGTGTCGCGCAGGTAGACGTTGATCGCCGACAAGCAGCACGGCCATGGCCGCAGGCCAGCACGATGCCCGGTCACGAGGGCCAGCAGGAGCAGCGGGAAGTAGGCCAGTCCGGCGCCGTGTGCAGGACGATCATGAAGATGACCATGACGATGGACTGGAAGAAGAAGAACACGCAGGCCGACCCGACGGCGGCCAGGGCCAGGATCTCGCGGGGGAACGACACCTTCTTGACGATGCCGGCGTTGTTGACGACCACCCCGGTCCCGGTCAGCACGCCCAGCGAGAAGAGGTTCCACAGCAACAGCCCGGCGAACAGGAAGATGACGAAGTCGGGCATCTTGTTGCCCAGGATGAGCTGGAAGACCACGAAGTAGATGGCCAGCGTCATCGCCGGCGCCACCATCGACCAGACCAGGCCGAGGACCGAGTTCTTGTACTTGACCTTGATCTCGGTCCGGACCAGATAGACCAGGAGCTCGCGGGAGAGCCAGATCTCGCGCAGCCGTTGGCGCACGCTGATCGTCGGCGTGACGATGCGCGTGTTCGACCTTGCGGCGCGAGCGCGCGCTCGCTCAACCCAGCCGCCTGCGCCGCCATGGGTGAGCGGTCCGCCACTCGTTCCTCGGGGTCCTCCCTGAGCCTCCTGTCGGCGTCCGACGAGGAGGCCGGGACGTCCAGGGACACGCCTATTTGGTCCCCGCGGCGGCGGTGGCCGCCGACCGGTCGATCACCTGGTCGATGAAGCCGTACTCCTGGGCCTCGTCGGCGGTGAACCAGCGGTCGCGGTCGGAGTCCGCCTCGATCCGCTCGAGCGGCTGGCCGGTGTGGAAGGCGATGCGCTCGGCCATCATCCGCTTGAGGTAGATGATCTGCTCGGCCTGGATGGCGATGTCGGCCGCCTGGCCCTGCATGGCGCCCGACGGCTGGTGCATCAGGATGCGGGAGTGGGGCAGGGCGAAGCGCTTGCCCGGGGCGCCGGCGCACAGCAGGAACTGGCCCATGCTGGCGGCCAGGCCGACGCAGATGGTGGACACGTCGGGCCGGACGAACTGCATGGTGTCGTAGATGGCCAGGCCGTCGGTCACCGAGCCGCCGGGCGAGTTGATGTACAGGGAGATGTCCTTCTCGGCGTCCTCGGCCTCCAGGAGGAGGAGCTGGGCGCAGACCAGGTTGGCCGTGACCTGGTCGATCGCGCTGCCGATGAAGACGATGCGCTCCTTGAGGAGCCGCTGGAAGATCGTCCGGAAGAGTCGAGATCAGCCCCGGCGGCGAGGATTTTGGGGGCTTCAGATGCGTTGGACATGGGCACGAGGCTAGTGGCCGCGGCAGGCACCCGTAGGCACATCGGCCGTACAGCTCCCAGGTCACTCGCACTGCAGGGACCGCTGCGGGCGTGGCGGAATTGGCAGACGCGCCGGGTTTAGGTCCCGGTCCCCACAGGGGGTGGAGGTTCGAGTCCTCTCGCCCGCACCCAGGGCCCGGGGCCTTTTGAAGGCCCCTTTGAAACGGACCCGACTGTCATGGACCGGACGGGCGCACGGTCGTGTGCCGAGTGCATTGGCACTCGCCTACTGATTTTCAGCAAGTCCAGTAGTCCAGCCTTCATTTTCTGGGACTTAGTAGTCCTGACTACTGGCTTCAACCGAGAAGTAGTAGGGCAACTCCGATGCAGTCGCAACGAGCCTCGGCTCCCCTTCAGACCCGCATCGCATAGCTTCGGCATCGTGCCGCACCTGGTCGCCGCCCCGGACAAGTTCCGGGGGACGGCGTCGGCTGCCGAGGTCGCGGCGGCCATGGCGGCGGCGGCACGCCAGGCGGGCTGGACGGCCGACGAGGTCCCGATGTCCGACGGCGGCGAGGGCCTGCTCGATGCGATCGGAGGCCATCCCCACACCACCACGGTCGCCGGACCCCTCGGCGACCCTGTGAACGCGGAGTGGCGCATGCTCGACGCCGACGCCGACGCCACCATCGGCCCAACCGCCGTCATCGAGATGTCGCGGGCCGCCGGACGCGCCCTTCTCCCCCGGCCCCACGGCGACGACCCCGTACGCGCCGACACGACCGGCGTCGGCCAGCTGCTCCTCGCCGCCCGAGACGCCGGGGCGCGCCGGATCGTCGATCGGCTGCGGCGGCTCGGCCACGACCGACGGCGGGCTGGGCGCCGTCAACGCAGTCGGCTCGGCCGCCGCGCTCCGCAACGTCGAGCTCGTCGTCGCCTGCGACGTCACGACCGCGTTCACCGACGCCGCCACCGTGTTCGGCCCCCAGAAGGGTGCGACGCCCGAACAGGTCCAGCTCCTCACGCGCCGCCTGCGCGAGGTGGCGGCCCGCTATCGAGACGAGCTGGGCGTCGACGTCACCACCACCCCCGGCGCCGGCGCCGCGGGTGGCCTCGGCGGCGGCCTCTTCGTGCTCGGCGCCCGGCTCGAGCCCGGTTTCGACCTCGTGGCCGGGCTTGTCGGCCTCCCCGCCCGCCTCGAGGGGGCCGATCTCGTCGTCACCGGCGAGGGCCATCTCGACCCGCCCTCCTTCCGCGGCAAGGTCCCCGGCGGCGTGCTCGCCCTGGCCCGCGCCCGCCCGGCCGGTCCCGTGCCCGTTCTGTGCATCGTCGGCGGCGCCGACCGGAGCCTGGTCGCCCGCCCGCCTGAGGGCATGGAGGTCCGCAGCCTGGTCGCCCTGTTCGGCCGCGAGCGGGCGAGGGCCGAGACGGCCGCGCTCATCGCCCGGACAACGGCCGAGTTCCTGGCCACGTTTTGCCCCTGAGCGGAGCCATCGGCAACACTGCTTGGCCGCACCAGGACGACTCTGCAGACACGACGCGGCACAGGAGGCATCACCATGGGACTGCTCGACGGCAAGGTGGCGGTCGTCACCGGCGCAGGGCGCGGCATCGGCCGCGAGGAGGCACTCACGCTCGCTGCGGAGGGCGCGAAGGTGGTCGTCAACGACGTCGGAGCCGGCCTGCACGGCGAGGGCGGGGCGGACGTCCACCCGGCCCAGGAGGTCGTCGACCTCATCAAGAAGGACGGTGGCGAGGCTGCCGTCAACGGCGACGACATCAGCTCCTGGCAGGGCGGCAAGAACGTCGTGGAGCAGGCGATCGACACGTTCGGCTCGCTCGACATCCTGGTGAACAACGCCGGGATCCTGCGGGACAAGATGTCGTTCAACATGGACGAGTCCGACTGGGACGACGTCATCCGCGTCCACCTGAAGGGTCACTTCGCCGCCACCCACCACGCCGCGGTCTACTGGCGCAACAAGGCCAAGTCCGGCGAAGAGGTGACCGGGCGCATCATCAACACGTCCTCGGAGGCGGGCCTCTTCGGCAACGCCGGACAGGCCAACTACGCCGCCGCCAAGGCCGGCATCGCCGCGCTCACCTGGGTCGAGGCCCGCGAGCTCAGCCGCTACGGCGTGACGTCCAACGCGATCGCCCCGCGCGCCCGCACCCGCATGACCGAGACGATCTTCGGCGACGGGATGGACACCGCCGACGGCTTCGACAAGTGGGACCCCAAGAACATCGCCAACGTCGTCGCCTTCTTGGCGGCGCCCGAGTCGGCGGACGTCAACGGTCAGATCCTCGTGGTGTTCGGCGCCGACGTCTACGTGATGAGCGCGTTCAAGTCGGTCGGTCAGGTGACCCGCGAGTCAGCGTGGACGCCGTCGGAGCTCGTCGGCGCCAAGGGCGACATGTTCAAGGGCATCAGCTCGGGAGTGCCGGACTTCAGCTTCATCTAAACGCGCGCTCGGCCCGGAACATGAGCAGCTTCGGAGAAGCGTGCTCCAAACCCCGGCTTTTAAAATGTCAGTGAATCGGGCAACCGCCCGGGGTCCGAGAACACTCAGTTCTCGACGGCCCAGTTTTCATTGAAGGAGCCGAGCGTGACGAAGACAATGACGTGCAGTCAGATGGGTGGACCCTGTGACATCGGCCACCAAGGGACCACCGCCGACGAGGTGATCAAGGCGCAAGATCGCCACCTCAACGACATGGTCGACGGTGGCGACGTCGCCCATGGACCGGCCTTGAAGGAAATGAAGGGCCGGTGGAAGCACCCCATCGCGGGCATGGGTTGGTACCGCAAAACCAAGCGTGACTTCGCCGCGCTGCCCGAAAGCTGATTACGCAACGCGGCCCTTCACAAATCGCAAGGGCCGCAAAGTCCGCGCAGCGGTTCGGCGGCGCCCTCCGACGCGCAGTCTCGTTGCGAGGACTCAGGCTTTCGCGTACGTGTCAGCGCTCTTGAACTCGTAGGCGACGACCGAGTCGTTGCCGATGACCCACGCGTCATGTCCGGGCGCGATGCGATACGCCTCGCCGGCGTTGATCTCAACTTGCGTGCCGTCCTCGTGGGTGACGTTCAACCGCCCCTTTTCGAGGTAGCCGACGTGATCGTTCTGGCAGCTTTCCGTCCCGGCGACGGGCTTGATGCATTCGGACCACTTCCAGCCCGGTTCAAACGTAAAGCGTCCGACCTCCGTCCCTCCGATGCGGACGACGTCAACCCTCGTCTTCGCAGGTGTCCGCGTTTCATCGGCCTTGTCGAAGCTCCTGCTCTCTACTCCAGGCATGGACATCACTCCTTCTTGCGTTGACCAAGTCACCAACCCGCTTGGTCCATCGAAACATGTGCAATTGCCGTTGTCCACCTCTTTGAGCCAACGATTCGGCGTCAACGGCCTTTGGTTCGTCGAACATGCCCAATTTGTTCTCAGGGTCGGTTTCGACTTCCTTCAAACCCAAGCCAGGCGACTGCTACCCCAATGGGGCAGCATGTCGCCATGGCACACGACCACCGCTTCCGCTTCGCGGCGCAACTGAGCAAGTCGCCGGACGGCACCGCTCGCTCCTGGGCCGAACAGGCCCGCAAGGCCGAGGACGTGGGCTACAGCGCGTTGCTGATGCCTGATCACTTTGACGACCAGCTGGCCCCGGTCCCAGCGCTGGCCGCCGTGGCCGCGGCGACCTCGACGCTTCGGATCGGAGCTCTGGTCTTCTGCAACGACTACCGCCACCCCTTCGTGCTCGCCAAGGAGGCGGCCACGCTCGACGTGTTGAGCGAGGGCCGCCTCGAACTCAGTCTCGGCGCGGGCTGGAAGCGCACGGACTACGACGCCGCCGGTCTGACCTATGACCATCCCGTGCTCCGTGTCGAGCGTTTCGAGGAGGCGGTCAAGGTCGTCCAGGGCCTCCTGCGGACCAATGGTCCCTTCAACTTCCACGGTGAGCACTACGAGGTGCTCGGGCACACGCTGACGCCCCGCCCGGTCCAACAACCCGGACCGCCACTCATCATCGGTGGCGGCGGGCGGCGCGTGCTGTCCTTCGCCGCGCAGCACGCCGACATTGTCAGCATCAACGTGAACCTGCGGGCCGGCACGGGCGGGGTCGAAACGGCCGCCGACGCCACACCCGAGCGGACACGGATCAAGGTGGCGTGGGTCAAGGAGGCGGCGGGCGATCGCTTCGAGGACCTCGAGCTCAACTCGCTGATCGGCTTCGTCATGTTCACCGACGACGCCGCCGGCTTGGCGGGGCAGATGGCACCGGCGTTCGGCATCGATCCCGCGGACGCACTCCACGTGCCGCTGGCGCTCATTGGTACCCTCGACGAGATGGCCGAGGAGCTGGAGTGGCGCCGAGCCGAGTACGGGATCTCCTACTGGTCGATCGAGTCGGACGACTGGGAGGCCCTCGCCCCCCTCGTGAGCAAGCTGGCCGACACATGACCATCACGACGAGCACGGGATGGGAGGCCATCGGGCAGCACCGCGACCTGCTCGGCGAGCGAGTCTTCACCGTCGACGTCCCGGCCATCGGCGCCGAGGAGCACGAGCCTCTGCTGGTGTTGCACGGCTTCCCGACCTCGTCGTTCGATTATTCGGCCGTGCTCGACGGCCTGCGGGCCGGGCGCCGGGTGCTCCTGGTCGACATGCTCGGCTACGGCCTGTCCGCCAAGCCCGACCGCGGCTACACCATGGCCCTCCAGGCCGATATCGCCATGGCCTTCGTCGCCGAGCTCGGCGTCGAGCGCCTGGCGTTGCTGACCCACGACATGGGCGACACGGTCGGGGGCGAGCTCCTGGCGCGCCGGGCCGAGGGAGCGTGGACGGTTGAGGTGACACGCCGGGTCGTGACGAACGGGAGCATCTATATCGAGCAGGCGCAACTCACCAACGGCCAGCAGCTTCTGCTCTCCCTGCCCGACGAGCTCTTGCCCGAGGGAGTGCCCATCGACGCCGCGTCGCTGACGCAGAGCCTGCGCGACACGTTCAGCGCCTCAACGCCCCTCGTCCCGCCGGGCTGGCCCGAGGACCCGGTCCCCGAGGCGGCGGCGCAGATCGTCCACGCCGAGGGGCAACGCATCCTGCCTCGCCTCATCCGCTACATCGAGGAGCGCCGGGCCAACGAGCGCCGTTTCACCGGCGCCATCGAGTCCGACCCCGCTCCCCTGCACGTCGTCTGGGGCCTCGACGACCCCATCGCCGTGCCCAGCATGGTGGACACGTTGCTCGCCGCGCGTCCCGACGCCACCTCGGTCCGGATCGACAACGTCGGGCACTATCCGATGGTCGAGGCGCCGGCCCGCTTCTTGGCAGCCGTGCTCCCCGGACTGGACTGAGCTCACGGGGCGTCCCGAACGCCCCCGAGGGTCCGGCTTAATCTGTCGGCCGTGTCTCGTCGTCGACCCACGAACCGCTACGAGCTCTTGACGTGTGCCTGGTCGGGCCACGTCCTGGTCGGCACGGATGCGGAGACGGTCACGCCCGACGACGCGTCGCTCGTCCGCCCCGACGGCGGCGTGCGCTGGCACCGCTGCCTGCGCTGCGACAGCTGGGTGCGCCGGGCGGACCCGCAGCAACCCGGACGCGAACGAGTCGAGAGCAGAGACGAGATCAAGCTGCCGCTCCGTGGGTCCGCGCTGCGCGACCGCTACGTGCTGCGCCTGATCGCCTTCGATCGGGCCATCCACGTCGTGGTGCTGAGCGGTCTGGCCATCGTGCTGCTGACCTTCGCCGCGCACAACAAGACCCTGCACCAGGACTACGACAACCTCATGAGCGCGCTCGCCGGAGGCGCCCCCGGCGCGTCACAGGTCCGCGGGGTCATCGGCTACCTCGGCCGCGCGTTCAAGTATTCCCCGACGCACCTGCGCGTCCTGGCGCTCATCCTTTTCGCCTACGCGGCGCTCGAGGCGACCGAGGCGGTGGGGCTCTGGCTGAACAAGCGGTGGGCCGAATACCTGACGTTCGTCGCCACCACGGTGCTCGTGCCCTACGAGGTGTACGAGCTCACCCTCAGCGTGAGCGTGTTCAAGATCATCACGCTGGTGATCAACCTCGCCGTCGTGATCTACCTGCTCTTCGCCAAGCGGCTCTTCGGGCTCCGCGGCGGCCACCGGGCCGAGCAGGCGCGCCGCGAGGCCTCGAGCGGCTGGGCGGTCATCGAGCGCGACACCGCGCCGTTGGCCGCCTGACGGTCAGGCCGGCGCGATCACCTTGAGGTGACGGACCTCGTCGGGCAAGTTGGCGTAGAGCTCACCGATGAGGTCGTCACGGAGCGCCTGTGACGACGGGTCGTCCCACCGGTTCTCGAACTGGTACGGGTCTTCGTCCACGTTGTAGAGCTCGCCCGTCGCGATGCCCACCCCACCGGGCCCGGTGCTGGTCTGCTCGTAGACCACCGAGCACGGCGCCAGCACGTTGTCGCCCCACGTCTCCTCGAGTCCGTTGGGTTGCCCGGCCGTCGAGGGCTCGTAGACCGTGCAGAGCCAGCCGTCGCGGTACACCGTGCGGAGGTGCATGCCGTAGCCGGGGAACTGGCTGTCCCACTCGCAGAGCATGCGCGCGCGCTCTGGTGCGCCGTCCTGCGTCGGCAAGGCGCCGCCCTGCATCCACGGTGCGGGCTCGATCCCGGCGATGGCGCAGAAGGTCGGCGCCAGGTCGACCTGTCCGACGGGATCGCGCACCACCGCCGCGGGGATTCCGGCGGAAGGGGCCGGCCGCCATACAAAGGGCAGACGCATCAGCGCGTCGGTGTGATACGGACCCTTGTAGAGGAGGCCGAAGTCGCCCTGCAGCTCGCCGTGGTCGGTGGTGAAGATGACGTCGGTGTCCTGGAGCCAGCCCCGCGCCGCGATGGTCGTGATGACGCGGCCGCAGGCCTCGTCGATGAGCTCGTTCATCACGTGGACCTTGGCGTTGACCTCGCGGATGTTGTCGTGGGTGAGGCGTGACGGGACGAAGTTGGCGGGCCCGCCCTCCATGTTGGAGAACGAGCCCTCCCAATAGCCGAGCCAGTGCGGCGGCTTGCCCTCCAACACCTTGCGGATGGCGTCGTCGCTGCCGGGGTGGCCGGGCGGCAGGTCGAGGTCCTGCCACGGGACCGCGGTCGAGCTCCGAGGCCGGCGGGTCCCACGGGTGGTGGGGGTCGGGGAACGACATCCAGCAGAACCACGGCTCGTCGGCGCCGAGCGAGGACAGCCAGTCGACCGTGATGTCGGCCACCCAATCGGTGTGGTACCACTCGCGCGGGATGGGGTTGTTCTTCGTCTCGGGCGCGCCGGTGTCGCCACCGGGCGAACCTTGGAGCAGGCCGGCGAAGCTGTGCAGGTGCTCGGGATGGTGCTCGCGCAGCCAGCGCCCGTAGTGCGCGATCGCATGGTTGCCCCAGGCGGCCGCGTGCATCGCCTGCTCCGAGCGCTCGAAGCCGCGCCACGGGCCGGTGTCGTCGCGGGCCACGCGCGCGTTCTCCTCGAACCGGAGGTCGGGGTCGAAGCCGGGCTCGAAGTGGGCCTTGCCGAGCAAGGCGGTGCGGTAGCCCGCCTTGTCGTGGAGGTACTGCGCGACGGAGGGGGCGTCTTCGGGCAGCGGGATCCCGTTGGCCACGACGCCGTGGGTCCGGACGTACTGGCCGGTCAGCATCGTCGAGCGCGCCGGCATGCACACCGTGTTCTGGTTGTAGGCGCGCCGGAAGTTGATGCCCTCGGCGGCCAGCTGATCGACGACGGGCGTGCGCGCCACCGTGCCGCCGTTGCAGCCCAGGCTGTCGTAGCGCTGCTGATCGGTCGTGATGAAGAGGATGTTGCGGCGGCGAGCCGACGGGCCCGGGTCCGACTCAGGCATCGTCGCCGTCGCTGTCGCCGTCGCCGTCGCCGGGCGTCCCGAGCATGCTCATCAGCGGCTCACAGGCCAGGAGCACGGTGCGATCGAGCCCACGCTCGCGGTGCGTGTGCGCCTCCTCGTAGTTGGGTGAGGTCACCATGTCGATGAAGGCGGACCGACTCGGGTACGACACCAGCGCCACCAGGTCCCATTCGTCGGCGTCGGAGTCGCCGATCAGGACGTGTTCGGGACGGCCGGTCCAGATCACCTTGCCGCCCCGGGCCTCGACCATCTTGATCACCTGGTCGCTGTACTCCCGGTAGGCGTCGGCACCGCTGCTCGCCGCCGCTGGTGCTCCTGCTCCTGCTGCTGCTGCTTCCGGGTCGCGCTCGGGCTCGTCGCCGCGGGCGAAATGGAGCAGGTTGATCATCACCACCTCGCCGTCGCGCGTGCCGTGGGCGAACTCGGTGAACTGCTCTCTTGTGGGTGTGATGGCCATCGGCCGTCCTCCTCTGCTCGTCGTCGCCCGGGCCGGGGTCCCGGGACCAGCCCGCTAACCCCGCAACGCCCCGGTGATCAGTAACTCCATGACCCGCGCCGCCGCCGTGACCGAGAGCCCCTTGCCCCGTCGGAGCTGCTCCCACGTCTCCCACCCGGCGGCCACGTCGATCGCATCGAGCGCGGTGATCCGGCGGGACCGGGGCAGGCGCGTCAGCTCGCGCTCGAAGACCTCGGCCATCTGCGTACGCAACAGCATGTGGTGCAGCTCGAGGCCCTCGGCGATGCGTGTCGAGCTGGCGGCCAGGCGGTCGCCCACCCGGCGCACCGGCGCGATGGCTTCGAAGACGCTCACGCGGTTCTTGACCAACATGCGCAGCCGCGCGCTCAGCGGCCCGGTGCCGGGGAGGGTGATGTAGAGGTGCGCGGTCCGCTCCATCTGGCGGAGCACCCCGGCTGCGTGCAGTGACTCGATGTCCTCGGAGAGCCGGAAGACCGTGCGCACGGAGATGCCCGAGCGCTCGGCGATCTGCTGGGCCGTCGGCGCCTCGTTGCCCGACTCGATCAGATCGAGCAGCGCGTCCACCGCCCGCTCGTAGGAGTTGAGCCGCCGGCGGGTGCGGCCGTCGGCGATGGTCTCGGCCACCGTGATCTCAGGCTCGGGCGCGCCGGCGGCGTGAGGCCCGACTGCGGAGCCCGGAGTGCCCGAGGCGGCCGACGTCTCGACCTTGGGCTCCCGGGTGGTCAGCGCGGGCATACAGCCATCGTCTCAATTGGCAGGGTAACTGTCAATAGGTTGTCCGCGCGTTGACGCTCGAGTCATCGCCATGGCCATTGCCATTGCGGGTTGCAGGGCGCCAAGCACTTCGCCGATCCGGTCGCGACAATGGAGCGTGCTCGTATCCGGAGGCAGGAGGCGTACGCTCGTCGCCGCCTCTGTCGTACTCGGCACCGTGGCGGTGGCAAGTGTGGTGGGGGCAATCGGCCCCGCATCCGGTGCGCCCACTCTCACGGCCTCGAGGAGCGCGGCGCACCCAACCACACGGTCAACCAGCACAACGACGACGTCCAGCACGGTCCCGCTCGCCGGGTGCCCCGTGCCTCCTCACGCGCCGCTCCCGACCGCACCGCCGCCGTGGCACCCGGCGACCCTCGTGACCGCCCTTCCACCGGTGAAGGCACCATCGCCGTGGACCTCGCACGTCGCCGCGATCACCGGCAAGGGCATGTGGATCTGGCAGTGGTCGAGTACCGACGGTGGCAATGCCGCCCAGGTCGTGCAGCAGGCCGTCTCGGCGGGGCTGCATCAGCTCTGGGTCCGCGTGGGCGACTCGATGAACGGCTTCTACGGCGCAGCCGAGCTCGACGCGCTCGTCCCCGTCGCCCACGCCCACGGCATTGCCGTGATCGCATGGGGTTTCCCCTACCTCTGGGACCCCGTCGGCGACGCGCAGTGGACCGCGCAGATCCTGGACTGGCACGCCGCCAACGGCCAGCAGGTCGACGGCTACAGCGCCGACATCGAGGAAGCAACCGAGGGCGTCATGCTGAGCGCCCAGCGGGCATCCGTCTACCTCGGGCTTGTTCGCCAGACCGCCGGAAGCCGGTTGCTGGTCGCGACCGTCTACCCTCCGACGGACGCCAGCTGGACCGGCGCCAACGCGTATCCGTACCGGGCCATGGCGCCCTACGTCGACGCCTTTGCCCCAATGGTCTATTGGGAGTGCACCGATCCGGGCACCGACTCATCGCTCGACATCGCTCGCCTCTCGACGCTCCGCCCGGTGCACCTCATCGGACAGGCGTTCAATTTCGCCGGCGATGGCGGCCGGACCCCCTCGCCGAGCGGAGCAGAGATCGCCGAGTTCTTGAGCGCCGGCCGGCGGGCGGGCGCGCTCGGGGCGTCGTTCTGGGTGTGGCAGGAGGCCACAGCGGAGGAGTGGAGCGCCGTCACCGGCTTCGCCTGGCACTCCGTCCGGTCCAGGCCGACGCCTCCACGGCACGCCCCGACGACATCGCGTCGCTGACCCCGAGGTGGCGGGGCCGGATCTGTTGGTGGCTATCCGCGCCAGGACACGGCGTAGGTGCGGGTCGGCTCCGCCATGCCCTTGAGGGTGAGTTCACCCAGGTCCTCAAAACGGAACGGTTTGCCGATACACAGCTCACGAACGGCGACGGAGACGGCGATATCGCCGGTTCCTGCGGCTGCGCACAGCCGGGCGGCGAGTTGCACCGCCGCCCCGAACAAGTCGTCGTTGTCGTCGGTGACCGGCTCGCCCGCACTGATGCCGATGCTCACGTCGAACGGCACAACCGCATTCGAATTGCGTTCGTCCATTTGCCGCTGCACCTCCACGGCGAAAGCGACGGCCGAAACGACTGACGTGAAGGAGGCCATGATGCCGTCGCCGGTGTGCTTGACCTCTCGGCCATCATGGACCTCGAGTGCGCTGCGAACGATCCCGTTGTGCTCTTTGAGCAGCTGCATGTGGCCTTCATCGCCGAGTTCTTGCGTTTGCGCGACGGATCCGCACACATCAGTGAAGACGATCGCCCGCAGGGCGGGCGCCGCGTACGCCGTCCCCACGGGATGACTGGGCCGAGAGCCGAAGAACTGGTTGAGCTGCGTGAACTCATCGAGTTCCAAAATGCTGCTCGCCAGGAGTCCGTGCGATTCTCGGTGCACCGTCTCTATGGCCTGTTTGCTCGGCCCTTCGGCCAGGCAGAACACCGCTCCGTTGTCGGGTTCGAACCAGTAGGTGAGATATTTCACGCCGTGCTTGTCCTGGACGTCGACATCGAGCCGGTGGGCGTCCGCGAGCTCCTCGGGCGTCACTCCTGGGACGTCGTGGCGGTCCAAGTACATCGGCACGGGCGTCAAAGTACACCGCCCGTTGCGCCCCCTGTTAAAGCTGAGTTGCACTTGTGAAGCGGCGGTACGGGCCGAAGATAACGAGGACCGCGGTCGTCTTCGCGTGAGGAGTTGCTCGGTATCCCGAGCCTGACGTGATCGCTAGTCCTGGGACGGACCCGATCGCTCTTTGAGCATCCGCTGGCGATCCTTGGCCCCGAGGCGAGCGGGTTCCGTCGATTCCACGAAGTCCACCAGAGCGGTGACGAACTCTTCCGGAGCCTCGATTTGGGGAAAGTGACCAACCCCCTCGATGATCACCAGCTCGCTCCCGGGAATGGCCTGATGCGCGGCATAGGCATGGCTGACCGGGATGATGTCGTCGCGGTCCCCCCACACGATCAACGTCGGCATCGAGGAAGCCAGGTAGAGACGATCCATCGCGCTCACCGTCTGACCACCCGGGTCGATGACGGACCTGATGGTGCGGACGAACGCCGGACGGTTCTCCGCTTCGGCCAGCGACGCGTACGCGCTCCACATCTCGGTGATCCGGTTCAGGCGGATCCCGCGGTTGTTGATCGTGCGCAACAGGCTGTCTCCCCAGTCGCGCACGAACCCCGGGAAGATCACCGGCATCAGGTACTCGCTCGCCGGCAACGTCATGAACCGCAGCATCCAGTTGACTTCTCGCCCTAGACCGCCACTGTTGACGAGCACGAGACGATCGCACACCTCGGGGTGCTGGTAGGCGAGCTGCATGGCCACCCCGCCGCCAAACGACTGGCCGACGACAGATGCATGCTCGATGTCGAGGACCTCGAGAAGATCACGGATACCGCTGGCGAACGCGCCCAACGAGTAATCCCCGACCGGCTTTTCGGACAGACCGTGACCCATGAGGTCCGGCGCGACCACGGTGAAGCGATCCGTCAGGAGCGGGATCACGTCCCGCCAGGTCCTCGAGCTCCCAGCGATGCCGTGGAGCAGGAGGAGCACGGGTCCGGTGCCCTCAATGCGGTACGCCACGTCGTGACCGTGGATCGAGACGTGTTGGACTTGGCCTGCCATGGGGACATCATCTCCCAACGGCGGGAGCACCTTTGCCAAAGTCGGACCACTCCGAGAAACCCCGATACATGCTGCACGTTTATCCCCGCAGATGGGCTCTTCGTCCACCTGCGCCGGCGATCGCTGGAAACTCAGTTGGGCCGTCCCTCAGTTCCCGTGGCCCTATTCGCGGCAGTCCATGGGCCAGACTGCGGTACGTGTCGATTCGGGTACAGCGTGGTGAGGGTGGTTGGCACCTGGTCGCAACGCCTCCCGACGTGAGCCGAAAGGAAACCGGGACCGCCGCCACCCCGACCGAGGTGCTCGAAACGCTCAGGTCCTGGGGATGCGGATCGAAGGCTTCCACCGACGCGCTCGACCTCGCGGACCCCGAGTGGAGGACATTGCACGAAGCGGAAGTTCGCCGACGCCAAGGGAAATGAGCCGGTGCCACCGACCCCGGAACAATCGATTCATGGGTGCGGTACGTTCCGTGCACACCCCCACCGAAACCAGGTCTCAAAATGAGTGTCACTTCCTTGACGCGATTCCATGCCACCGCCGGGCAAGAGCAGACGCTGCTCGACCTTCAATCCGAGGGGAGGAGACGCATGCTGGGCGCCGCCGGATGCGAATCCTTCGACATATTGCGCGACGCGGGAGATCACCGATTGTTCGTCTTCGTCCAAACGTGGGCGTCCCGCGAGGCGCATGACGCCGCGTTCGGAGAGCTCATCCTCACCAGCGGACACCTCGAGAAGGTCCTCGCCACTCTCGACGAGGAAGTGGTGCAGAACTTCTACGAGGTCGTCTCCTGATCGCTCGAGCTACTGCTCGAGGTTCGCCACCTGCATGATGTCTTGCGACGACGGCTTGATCCCGACCTCTTGGAGAACGGGCATGAGGAACTTGCCGAAGGCGTCGTAGTTCTCCTGGGAATCCCAGATCTCGAAGACCATGAGCTGGCCGTCTTCCCCGAAGCAGGAATGGTGCTTGCGCCCGTCCATGTTCGCTCCAGAGGCTTCCAAGCCCTTGCGGGCCTGGTTGTACTGGTCAATGGTCAAGGACTCGGGCTTCACGTAGATAGCGATCACAACTGATCTCCTCTGTCTCGATGTCTCTCGCGCCACGCTCGGCGCCCTGCGGGTGAACGCACACACGTCAGCCAGGTGACAGAGCCCTGAAGACGCTCCATCGAGATGACATCACGACGAGGTGCCGCGGACGGCCTCGCGCCGAGGAGTTGCAAGTGACCAGAAGGTCAGGAGTTCTTCGAAACCTCCGACCCGAAGACCGGAGGGATGTGTGAATCCTCTCGAGGGCACCGTAACAGGTGCTGACCTCGAAAGTTCCTGACAAGAGTGCGCGAGCGACGGAGTCCCGAAGTCAGCGCAGAGGACGTGTCGTCGCCACCTCGAACAGTGTGATCTCAACATTCCGAGGTGCCGGCCTGTCGCCCCGAGCACGATCCTTCTGCCGGGCCAGGTGTTCGTTCAGATGGTCCATTGACTCCCACCGTTCGGACAGAATCACGCGCTCGGGGTCGAGGGGGTCGGCCGCCATGACGTATTCGAGGCAACCGTCTTCCTGTCGAGAGGAACGCATTCCCTCCACGCTCGCCGCGACGAATCGGTCCCGTTCATTCGGGTCAACCGAGAACACTCCCTGCACGATCACAATGGCCATACGCTTTTATAGGCGAAGACGCCCGGCCGCCCCGGGCGAGACGCCGGGTGTACCCTCGCAGTGGCTCAGTGCGAGCTGCAGCGTCCCCGCTTACGGTGACAGGATCGCGAGTCCCGATGGGTTCGGAGCGAAACAGTGGGGTTGTCCGGCCTCTCATCGCCAAGATCGGCGACGAAGCGTGATGGCTCCGGCCTACGACACGGGCATGGATCTGCTCATCGAAGCAGCCGGTGAGCTCGAGATGGTCGCCGGTGTCTGCGAGAGCGCAGACGATGCGGCGCACCTCTCCGCCCTGGCCGACCGGATCCGTCGCTACCTCGCCACGAGTCGGCCCACCACGAATCTGGGGATGCCGCGGATCGTCTCCGACCAGGTCAGGCTCACCGACGAAGAAGTGATCCACCGGACCGCAGAATTCAGCACGTCGCACATCCGCATCCTGTAGGACTGATTCCTCCGCGCCCTCGGCGCTCCGTTACTCGGCGCGCCCTTACTCGGCGAGCATCCGGCGCAGGTCCAGCTCGAGCTCGTCCATCAGCTCGACCACGAGCGCGAGCCGCTGCGCCGCACCGTCGGCCGCCAGGAGGCGTTGGGCGTCATAGGCGCTGACCGGTGCGGCGCCGCACAACTGCCACGCCGCTCGTTCGGCGTCGCCTCCCCCGTCCAGGGCCGCCCCGGGTTCCAGGGCGGGGCCACCCCCGTGCTCCGAGAGGAGCGCGCGTGCCCGGCGCAACCGCTGGACGGCGTCGTCGAGGAGCGGCCCGGGTTCGGGCTGGAGCCGCACGGGGTCGGGCTCGTGCACGAGGGCAAGCGGGTAGGGGTCGTCCTCCAACCACTCGTCGATCACCACGACCGCCTCGCCCTGGACCTCGAGGACCCAGCGGCCGTCGGGCAGCTCGGCCGCCCGGGTGATCACGCCGCGCGTCCCGAGCGCGGCCCGCTTGTCGCCGCCGCCGACCTCGGAGCCCCGCTCGATCAGCACGACACCAAAGCGCCGGTCGCCCTCGAGGCAATCACGCATGAGCGCGCGATAACGCGGCTCGAACACGTGCAGCGGCATGGCCGAGTGTGGGAACAGCACCGCCGAGAGCGGGAACATGGGCAAGCGGGTCCCGGTCATGCCCCACCTTGGCACCGCGGTGTCAGGCCGCGCCCCAGGCCTTTCGCGAGAAGGACCGGCCGTAACGGCCGGTCCTTCACTCGTAGTGATTCTGTCTGTCTGCAGTTTTCCCGGTCCCAGCCTGCGGCGTAGTTGGTGCGGGGGCCGCCTTGTCGGCCGGCCGGCACACGCACCGGCGCGAGCGCGGCCAAGATACACACGCCGGACTTCATGCCAGGCAAACTGCCGGCGGCGTCACCGAAACCGACATCGGTGACGCGGGTTCAACCCGGCGGATCGCCCTCCTCGGTTGAGCGTGTCGATGGCATCGGCAAGCTCCTTTCCTCTCTGGGCAACGGCGGGTGCTCCAGTTGCCGCTCGCTTCTGGCTCAAGTATCCCCCCGCACCCTCGTCATGTGAACCCCACGCGAACTGGGCGTTCGCGAACGCCCTGGTCGAACGTGCGCGCCGTCACGCGAACTTCATCTCGTCACCCTCGCCACCTCGCTCCCCGCACCCCAGGGTCGGTCCGCCGGGTCGGTCACTACGCTCTGGCCATGGCACTGCCCACCCCCAAGGAGAACACGACCGCGATCGTCACCGGCGCCTCGTCGGGCATCGGGAGCGAGATAGCCCGAGACCTCGCCGGGCGTGGTCACGGCGTCACCCTCGTGGCCCGGCGTGAGGATCGCCTCAAGTCGCTGGCCGACGAGCTGGCCCAGAAGCACCACGTGCGCGCCGAGGTGATCGCGGCCGACCTGACCGACGCCGACTCGCGCGGCGAGCTGCCGGGTCAGGTCGAGGCGCGCGGGCTCACGGTCGACATTCTGGTCAACAACGCCGGCTTCACGACCATGGGCCCGGTACACCGGGCGGACGCGCGCCGACGAGCTCGCCATGGTGCGGACCAACGTCGAGGCCGTCGTCGACCTGTGCACGCTGTTCATCCCGGGAATGGTCACCCGCCACCGCGGCGCGGTCCTCAACACCGCGTCCACCGCGGCCTTCCAGCCGCTGCCCGGCCAAGCCGTCTACGGCGCGTCGAAGTCCTTCGTCCTTTCCTACGGTCGCGCGCTCGGGGCCGAGCTGCGCGGGAGCGGCGTGACGGTCACCACGTTGTGCCCCGGGCCCGTCGAGACCGGCTTCGCCGAGGCGGCGGGGCTCAGCGATGCCGAAGCGGGCGAGACGCTGCCGAAGTTCATGTGGGTCTCGGCGGCCGACGTCGCCAAGGCGGCCGTCGAAGGCCTTGCCACCGGGCGTCCCGTGGTCATTCCCGGGGCCGCCAACCGGGCCGGCGCGGCGCTGGCGCACTTTGTCCCGAAGTCCCTGCTGCTGCCGATCATGGCGCAGCGTCATCCGGCCCTGAAGCCCGCCGAGCCTGCGTAGTCGGCCGTGACGCGGCCAGCTACGAGGCCCCGCACCCAAGTGGGCGCCCTAGCCCCACTCCACTAACCTCGCTCGGGGTCGACGCGACACACGCCCGGCCCCGCACGTCGGGGGGTTCCCATGGCACAACTGGTCACCGAGCTCGAGCTCCCGCTACCTCGACACCATCGGCCTCGAGCGCCAGGACGCCATCACCGCCGTCAAGGCCGCCCGGGCCGAGCACTGGCTCGCCCGCACCGACTTGGGCTACTCGGTGATGGGGCTGGCCGACGTGACCGCCGATCCTGCGCGACAAGCGTTTCCATTCCGCGCTGTCGATGATCCAGCGCTCGCCCGAGCTCGTGGACACCGAGTGGGCCGCAAGTCCGCGGGGCGAGTCGATCCTCACCATGGAGGGGGACAGCCACGCCCGCCTGCGCCGCCTCGTCGCGCCCGCCTTCACCCCGGCTTCGGCCAACCGCCTCCGGCCCACCATGCGCACCGTCGTCGGCGAGCTGATCGACCGCGTGGCGACGAAGGGCGAGTGTGACCTGGTCGCCGACGTCTGCGAGCCGTACCCGATCCCGATCATCTGCGAGTTGCTCGGCGCGCCGCCTCAGGACTGGAAGCTGTTCTCGGCCTGGGCGACCGACATCTTTCGCATCTTCAACAACAACATGCTCGAGGACCTGCCGCTCATCCAGCGGGCCGGCGCCGAGCTCACCGCCTACGTGACCGAGATGATCGCCGAGCGCCGCGCCGACCCCCGCGACGACCTGCTGAGCGACCTCATCGCCATCGAGGAAGAGGGCGACCGGCTCTCGACCGAGGAGATGACGATGCTGGCCCAGGCCGTCCTGATGGCCGGGACCGACACGACGCGCAACCAGCTCGCCTGCTCGGTCGCGCTCTTCAGCGAGCACCCCGATCAGTGGGCCCTGCTGGCCGAGCGCCCGGAGCTGGCCCACCGGGCCGTCGAGGAGTCCATGCGCTACCTCGGTGCCGTGCGCGGCACGGCGCGCATCGCCTCCGAGGACATCGTCTACCGCGACGTCCTGTTCCCGACGGGGACGTTGGTCTCCACCTCGCTCGCCGGGGCCAACCGCGACCCCGAGGCCTTCGACGACCCGGACGTCTTCGACATCACCCGCGAGCGCGGCACGGCGCAGATGACGTTCGGCGCCGGGATCCACTTCTGCATGGGGGCGGCGCTGGCCCGGGCCGAGCTCCAAGAGGCCCTCCCGCTGCTGGCCCAGCGGATGCCGGGTCTCACCCGCAACGGCGACATCGAGTGGAAGCCCTCGACCTTCGGGATCTGGGGGCCGGCGCGGCTCCCGCTGCGCTTCGAGCCCAGCGTCGAAGCGGTCAGCGCCTAGTTTCGAACCCGGCACCCGACGTCGGGCGCACCTCTCGCGAGCGCATCGGCGCTCCTGGTCAACGTCTTCGAGAAATTTCAACCCTGGCGTTCATGGCGTAAACGGCAAGGGTCAAAGAACGTCGGTTTCTTCACCGGCAACGCCGGGGCAGTCGACAGACACCACCGGAACTCCCGGCGGGCAGAGCTCTGAAGGCTGGCTCCTCCGGTGTGCGATCAGGGAACGGCCGCGGTCGCCTCGCCGACCAGCTTGTCCTCGCCGTCGCGCGTTGGACAGCGTGACCGACACGTCGACCAGCTTCTGGCCGCCCTCCTCCCGCTTGCCGGTGACGACGATCTTCGAGGAGAGGACCTCGTCGGGCCAGGTCTGGCGGGCGAAGCGCACCTGGTAGCGGAGCACGTTGCCCACGCCGACGAAGTCGGTCAACGCAGATCCGAGCAGGCCCATGGAGAACATGCCGTGGCCGAAGACGCTGGGCTGGCCGGCCGCCTGCGCCGCCACCTCGTCGTGGTGCATCGGGTTGAAGTCACCCGAGGCGCCGGCGTACTTGACCAGGTCCGTACGCGTCAGCGTGTGCGTGGTCACCGGGGCCTCGTCCCCGACCTTCACGTCGTCATAGGACAGCTTCTTCTCACCCATCGACTCGACCTCCCGTCGCGCCGCTTGCCTTCTCTCACATCTGCCATCGCCGCCATCGCGCTCACGCCCCGAAGAGGTGGAGCCAGTGGTCGATCGACCACACGTTCCACGCGTGCGCCCCCAGGACCACCACCGAGGCCAGGATCATCATGAAGTTCTGACCCTGCTCCGCCCAGTCCGAGATCATCAAGATGAAATACGTGATGTTCAACAGGATCCCGGCGATCGCCGCGACCGGCGTCAAGAAGCCGAAGATCAGCCCCAGGCCGATCGCCAGCTCGCCGAACACCACGATGTAGGCCATCGCCTTGGGCCGCGGCACGACGATCGCGTCGAAGCCCTTCTTCACGAACGGCCACTTGTGCTTCTCGGCCACCGACTGTCCCCACGAGATGCCCGCACCCCGCTGGAACCACGCGGCCTTGTCCTTGTGCCGGAAGCTCTCGAACCACCACACGCCCAGACCGATGCGCAGCACGGCCAGCCATTCGGCCGCCGTCAGCCACGTCGTCCCACTCGTTGCCAGCGTCACCGCGATCCTCTCGACCTAGGCCCGGTGGATGAGGTTGAAGCGCGCCGTCACCACGGGCTCGCCGGTCTTGTCATCGCTCCAGTTGGTCTCCTGCACGATGAAGGTCATCGTGCGACCCTTTGATTCCTTCTGGTACGCGTCGACGATCTTGCCTTCGCTGACCAGCACGTCACCCACCTGCACGGGGCGGTGGTAGATGAACTCCTGCTCGCCGTGGAGGATGAGGCCGCCCTTGGCGATCAGCGGGCCGACGGCCGACGCCAGCGGGTTGCCCGTGGGTGCGTCGGCCGGCTGGATCTCGTCGAACTTGCCGGAGAACTCCATGGCGAAGGGCCACGTCGGCGGCGCCGGGATGTTGTCGAAGCCGGCCTGCTTGGCCGCCGCAGGGTCGTGGTAGATCGGGCTCGTGCTGAGCACGGCGTCGGCGAAGTGCTGGACCGGCCCGCGCTCGACGACCACCTTGGTCTTGCCCGTCGGCTGCCCGACGATTCCCTTGAGCACGTCTTCGTGCGATGTGGCGCTTTCTGCCACCGTCTGCCTCCTGTCCCCCTCCGCCCTGGTTCCGATCCACGTCGTCATGGCGGGCACCCGCCTCCCCGGGCCGATGCAGCGCCAAAGGTAGCGGGTCGCATCGGCGCCGCCCAATCCACACGACCGTCCCGGCACCGGCCCCGTCGCGGCCGATTCGGCCGCCGCTCGATACCATCGGCCGCCGTGCCCGACTTCTTCGACGTGCTGCACACGCAACGGGCCGCCCGCACCTTCCTGCCCGACGACGTCGACGACGAGACCGTTGCTCGGGTCCTGACCGCGGCCACCCACGCCCCCACCGCCGAGAACAGCCAGCCGTTCGTCTTCGTCGTCGTACGCGACCCGGACCTGCGGGCCACCATCGGCGCCCTTACCGCCCGCATCTGGCAAGGCGGTGCGCGGGCCTACGAGGAGGAGCGCCTCTCCGCCACGTTCCTGGCCGACGTCGACCGCGGTGCGATGGGCGGCATCGCCGCCGCCCCCGTCCTGATCGTCGTGTGCGGCGACACCCGCCTCACGCTGAAGGCCGCGCTCCCCTCCTCGATCTTTCCGGCCGTGCAGAACCTCTTGCTCGCCGCCCACGCGCTGGGCCTCGGCTCGACGCTGACCACCCTGCCCGTGGTCGGGGGCGACGAGCTTTCGGGCCCGCTCGAACTGCCGCCCGAGGTCGTGCCCGCTCGCGGTGGTTCCCCTCGGCCACCTCCCCAAGCCGCTCGGCCCGCCCCGCCGCCGGCCGATCTCGGAAAAGGCGCACCGGGACCGCTACGGCACCCCGTTCCCGTAGTCGCACCCCCGCTGCCCCTGCCCGGCGCACTCGCCGCGTCGCCTGCGAGTGCATACGCAGAACTCCTGGCGCGCCCCGATCAACTGCATATGCGGAAAGTCTGCGCATTCGCACCCCCGAATGCGCAGCAATTGGCCATATACGGTTGCGCGCGGCGCCCGATCTCCATGGCATACACACTCCCCGCGGCCGCGCCCGGCTCGGGCGCCGGCGGGCGAAGCGGGCCGTGAGCAGGCCGGAGTCGTCGCCTCTCGACCTGACGCCGCCGTCAGGCCCAGGGATAGGGTGAGCCGGTGCAAGAACACCACTACTTCGTGGACATCGACGCCACGGTCGACGAGCTCTGGCAGCTGTTCTGGGCTCGTATCCCCCACACCGAGACGGGGGACGTCACGATCGACATCCTCTATCCCGGCAACGAGATCGGCGACGGCCTCATCCGACACTGCACCTTCCGAGTCCCCCGCTACCTCCTGACCGGGGGCAAGGGCCAGTCCTGGGAGTGGCTCACCGAGGTGAAGCCCAAGGAGTCCTGGAAGTACACCGCGGTCGGCCGCCCGCTGCTGTCCGAGGCGGAGGGCCATACCCGGCTCGAGGACCTCGGCGACGGCCGGACCCGCGTCCACTTCTCCGAGACGTACCACGCCTTCAACCCGCTGCTGCGCGCCCTGCTCGAAAAGCGCGTGCACGCGTTCATCTCCAAGGACAACGACCACCTCATCAAGCAGTCGCTCGAGACGGGCGTGAAGTACCTCCGTCGCGCCAAGGCCAAGGCCGCCGACAAGGCCGCAGGCCGCCGCGGCAGCGCCAACCGCGCCATCGGTCCCCGAAGCGCCCAAGTGACCGTCGTCGACCTCTGGGTCAACGCACTGAGCGGCCAGGCCGCGCAAGCCTTCCTCGGCCAGGCCGGCAACGAAGGCATCCCCGACCTGCTCGGCGGTGACCTCTCGGCGGCCGCCACCGTGAAGCAGCTCCTCGCCACCATGGACGAGTGCGGGGTCGACGTGGGCATCGTCGCCGCCGGCCTCTCGAGCGAGGAGACGGAGCCCCTCCTCGATGAGATCGGTCCGGTTCCACGACCGCCTGCGGGTCGCCCTCGTGGTCGACCGTCCCGACCGACCGGTCAAGCAGTGCGCACGGCTCCGCTCGCTCTCTGCGCACCCCGGGGTGGCCCTGGTACGCGTCACGCCCCTCGTGCACCAGTACGCGCTGAACGACAAGCTCTACTACCCCGTCTACGCACTGTGCGCGGAGCTCGGCCTGCCCGTCTCCATCAACGTCGGCATCCCCGGCCCCCGCGTGCGCTCCGCGTGCCAAAACCCCGAGCACCTCGAGGACGTCCTCATCGACTTCAAGGGCATGCCGGTCATCGGTGCGCACATGGGCCATCCCTTCGAAGCGCTCCTGATGCAGTACATGCTCAAGTGGCCCGACCTGTACCTGTCGAACTCCGCCTACCTCGCCAAGTACATGGATCCCGCGCTCGTCGCGTTCATGGACTCCAAGCGCGGTCTCGGCCGGGTGCTCTACGCGTCCGACCACCCCTTCCTGCCCATGGAACGGGCGGTGGCCGCCGCGCGCGACCTGCCCCTGTCCGACGCGGCGGCCGAGGCCTATCTCGGTGGCACGGCCGCCCGCCTCCTGAAACTGGGCTGACGGATGGCACTCGACCTCGGCAGGATCGGCGTCTGGTGGAGCGGGTCGTGGCACGACGCCGACGATCGCTCCCTCAACGTGGCGGGCGAGCTCGAGTCTCTCGGATACGGCACGCTGTGGTCCTCGGGCGGCTTCGAGCAGGGCCTTGCGCCGCGCTTCGCCGAGCTGTTGGCCGGGACCCAACGCTGCACCGTGGCCTCGGGCATCGCCAGCATCTGGACGACGACGCCGTCCGACATCGGTCCGGCCGTGACCGAGCTCGAAGATCGCTACGACGACCGTTTCGTCTTCGGCATCGGCGCCAGCCACGCGTTGGTCGTCCAGGACTACACCCGGCCCTACTCGCGCATGGTCGAGTACCTGGACGGCCTCGACGCCCTCGAGCGACCATTCCCAGCCGAGCGGCGGATGCTCGCCGCCCTCGGACCCCGGATGCTGCAACTGGCCAAGGAACGGGCGGCCGGCGCCCACCCGTACTTCGTCCCCGTCGAGCACACGGCCTACGCCCGCGAGATGCTCGGCGCCGGCCCACTGCTGGCGACCGAGGTGGCCGTCGTTCTCGAAACCGATCGCACCGCGGCGCTGGAACTGGCGCGCCGCTACGCCGGCATCTATCTGCCGCTGCCGAATTACACGAACAACCTGCGGCGGTTCGGTTACACCGACGACGACATCGAGGGCGGCGGCAGCGACCGCTTGATCGAGGCGGTCATCCCCTGGGGCGATGCGGACACGATCGCCGAGCGCGTCCGTGCCCACCTCGAGGCGGGCGCCGACCACGTCTGCGTGCAGGTCGTCGCCGACTTCGACAAGTTCCCCACCGCCCAGTACCGGGCCCTGGCTCCGGCGCTGCTGGGGCGCTGAGCGCCCGCAGCCCGGGCTCAGCGCGAAGGCGACACCGCCAGCAACTCGGCGAGCGCCCTGAAGGCCCGCCCACGGTGCGAAATCGCGTCCTTCTCGGCGGCGCCCATCTGGGCGAAGGTCCGGCCGCCGCTCCCGTCGGGCTCGAAGACGGGGTCGTAGCCAAAGCCCTGATCGCCGCGAGGCGCCGTCACGATGCGGCCGGCCACGACGCCCTCGGCCCAGACCTCGGAGCCGTCCGGAAAGGCGACCAGTGCGACGGTCTTGAACCGCGCCCGTCGCTCGCCGCCGTCGTCGCCCAACGCGCCGAGCTCGTGGAGCAACTTGGCGACGTTGTCGGCGTATGTCGCGTCTTCACCGGCGTAGCGGGCGGCGAAGACGCCGGGTGCGCCACCAAGCGCGTCGACCTCGAGGCCGGTGTCGTCGGCCACCGAGGCCGTGCCGGTGGCCTCCATCAGGGCCTGCGCCTTCAGCCGGGCGTTGTCGAGGAGGGTTGCGCCGTCTTCGATCACCTCAGGCACGTCCTCGGGCCGAGGCACCAACGAGACGTCGAGCGCCTCCGACAGCACGGCGACGATCTCTTTGACCTTGTCGGGATTGGCCGACGCCACCACCAGGCGCAGCGGCGTCCCGCCTGCGTTCACCGAGGAGAAGGCGGCTCGGCCAGCACGGCGGCCTGGAGCCCGGTCAGCTCCTTGATGCCGGCCTCGGCCAACCCGAGCATGGTGTCGAGCTCACCGCGGCTGAAGGCCATGCCCTCCGCTGTGCCCTGCACCTCGACGAAGCGCCCCGCGCCGGTCATGACCACGTTCATGTCGACCTCGGCCCGGGAATCCTCGACGTACGGCAGGTCGAGCATGGGCACGCCGTCGACGATGCCGACCGAGACCGCCGCCACCGAGTCGGTCAGCGGATGGGCGGCGATCGTCTTGGCCTGCACCAGTCGGGTGCACGCGTCGTGCAGCGCCACGTACGCGCCGCAGATCGAAGCCGTACGGGTCCCCCCGTCGGCCTGCAGGGCGTCGCAGTCCACGGTGATCTGGACCTCGCCGAGCACGACGAGGTCGCACACCGCGCGCAACGAGCGTGCGATCAGCCGCTGGATCTCCTGGGTCCGCCCGGACTGCTTTCCCTTGGCCGCCTCGCGGGACGCTCGCTCGGGCGTCGACCCCGGCAGCATGGAGTACTCCGCGGTGACCCACCCTTTTCCTGTGCCGCGCATCCACGCCGGCACGCGCTCTTCCACCGATGCGGTGCAGAGGACCTTGGTCTGTCCGAACGTGACGAGCACCGAACCGGGCGCCATGACCGTGTAGTCCCGCTCGAACGTGACCGGGCGCAACTGGTCGATGGCCCGACCGTCCTTGCGCGCCGTCCGGGGATCCCCGCTGATCTCGCTACCTCCCACTGCTCTCCTCTCGAATTCGATGCCGCCCGTCTCGGCCGACACCGTAGGCCACCGCGATGTCGCCGCCCCTCCCGCAGGAACGACGTCGTCGGGCGCTCAGTTGCCCCGCGCCACCGCCTCGGGGTACGAGTGGGTGGAGATCTCGAGCGCAGCCTCCACGTCCTGGTACGTCTTGATCTCGATCACGTTGCCACTCGGGTCGACGATCTTGGCCTTTGTCTGCTCCGTGAGCAGGCCGGCGTCGTCGGTCGTCAGCGGAACGAGCCACTCGACGGCGCTCTTCTCCAGGCGATCCACGAGCTGGTGAAACTCCTCGGACCCGAGCGTGACCCCGAAGTGCCGCGATCCTCCGGGCGCCAAGTTCGGTCACCTCGCCCGGCCGGTCGTGCAGCGTGAGCTGAAGGCCGAAGAACCAGACGTCGATGAAGTCGTCGCGGCGACGCGCCGCCTGACAGCCCAATGTGCCCACATAGAAGTCCCGCGCCTCTTCAATGTCTCGCACTGGCAATGAGAGATGAAGGATGGGTTGCATGCTCGCCCAGCCTACGGCGCTGCGCGGCGCTGCTCAGGCCCGGCCCGCGGCGTAGAGGACGCAATGGGCCATGGCCTCGGCCTGGCTGGTCCGCGCCACGTTCTCCGTCCCGGCCAAACAGAAGCCCAGCGAGCTGCCGATCGCCGGGGGCGCCTTGGGGATCCCGTGGTGCAACGTCCAGACCTGGGCGCCTGCCTCCTCGGTTGGCGCCACCCCGAGCACCATGGTGAAGAAGCCGGTGGCATAGACGGGGTCGCGGCTCGCACCCGCCACCACCACCCGGCTCACCTTCCACGTGCGCAAGGCGTGCCGCACCGTGGCGACCTGCTTCGGGGTCCCGCTGGGCTCGGGGGCACCCACGATGGTGAGGTTGGTCAGGATCCGCCGCGCCGATCCGGGCGCCCCCTGGGCCACGGGTCCACCGTGTGGCCCTGGCGTCTTCAACGCGGCACCCGCCAAATCGAACTGCATGGTGTCGATCGCCTGCCAGAGCATGGGTTGGGTCGAGCCCGAGACGGCGAAGGGAACGGTGAGGACGACCGTGCGCGCCGGCAGCGTCGGCGCGACGGTGCGGATGTAGGGCGGCACCCTCACCGGGCCCACCCGCAGCGGCACCCCGAAGGTGACGAAGACGGGGATGACGGCCAACAACACGACCGCCGCGGTGGCCGTCGCCGTCACGGCGCGGCGATGCGACGCCAGCCACGACGTGGCGCTGCGATGGTGCACGTAGAGCGCGTCGAGGCCGACCGCCAGCAGAAAGGCGACAAACAGCGCGACGAACGGCGCGATCTGGTCCGGCAGGATCTCCTTGAGCAGCGGCAGCTTCGCCAGGTCGCGCCACGGCAGCCACACGCGATGGAACCAGAGGGGCGCGCCCATGGCGTAGGGGCCGAGCGAGAGCCACAAGGCGACGAGGCCCAACAGCGCCAGCAGCCAGGTCAGGGCGCGGCGGCGACCGAGCACGAGCGCTGCGGCCGTCGAGAACAACAGGCCGACGCCGAGATAGTCCGGCGGCGGACCGACCGGGCCCAGATAGCCCCCGAAGCGCAGAAAGGTGTTCCCCAAGGTCCGGTACTGCCCGGGCAAGACGATCCCCGAGAGCGGAACGCCGGCCAGGGGGGAGATGATGAAGAGCACGCCGGTCACCGCCTGTGGCCCCGCCAAGCCGAACCAGGTCGGATAGGCGAGCAGCACCGCGGCGACGACGAGGCCGAGGGCCAGCGCCGGGAACGCGTGCCCGGCGCGGACTCGCACCTGGCGCCAGCCCACGGCCACGACGGCGAGCAGGCCGACGATGGCGAAGATGATGCACAGCACGAGCACCTCGGGCGAAACAAGGAACTGGCCCACGATGAGCGCCGCCAGGAGCAGACCGTCGCGGCGCACCGAGTGCTCCTGTCTGATCACGATCTCGTACAACGTCGTGAACAGGAACGGCGGGAAGACCAGCAGCGCCAGCGACACGTGACCGAAGATCAACGACTGGAAGATGGCGGCCGAATAGCCGAACACCAGGGCCGCCGGCACGGCCCCCCACTTCCACTTCACCAGCGGGCGGACGGCGGCGAAGCACGCCCAGGCGCTCAGCGCCGGGGCCAAGGTGAGCGCGACGTTGGTGGCGGCCACCGGCCCGAACAACCATGTGACCGGGGCGAGGACGACACCGACCAGCGTGCCGGCAGTGTTCGACAACAGGTTCGCGCCGTCGGGCACGTTGACCAGGTTCGAGAAGAAGGGGTCGTGCAGGTGGGTGATCGCCCAGGCCGGCCAGGCCACGAACCAGACCTCCTGGGCGGGGTCCCCGCACGCGCACGTCAATGTGTTCGCCGGGTGGCCCGACCAGACGTGCCACCACAAGAGCACGGCGGGCACCGCGAACACGACGAGGGCGCCGAGGTGGAAACCCACCGTCTTGACGACGCGCACCGTGGCACCGCCGCGCTCGGCTGGTCCCGCGATGGAAACGGGGTCCGGCTCCTCGGAATCCGGAAGGAGGACCTCGGCCCCGGTGTCCTCGGGGAGCGCCGGGGTCGACGCATGCCTCCCGATGATCACCCCGCTCGAGCGTAGTGCCGGACCCCTGGGCGGCCGGGGTATCGCGACGTGACTTCCTAAGATTCGTCCGTGCCCTCGGGTCGCCGATGCATCGTGATCGGGGCCGGGCTGTTGGGGCTCTCCGCCGCCCGGTCGCTGGCACGGCGCGGTTGGACGGTCGAGGTGCTCGAGGCGGGCGACACGATCGGCCACCCGTTCGCGGGTTCCAAGGGCGACGCCCGCATCTTCCGCCTCGGCTATCCCGAGCCGCACTACGTCGACATGGCGATCGCGGCCCGGGCGCTCTGGCATGAGCTCGAGGAAGAAGTCGGGCGTCGCCTCTTGCACGTCACCGGACAATTGAGCTTCGGCGAGGCGGACGAGGTCGACGCCGTGGCCGCCTCGCTGGCACGTCACGGCGAACCGGCGGAGCGACTGACGCGCGGCGCGACGCGCGCGCCCGCTACCCCGACGTCGCTCTCTCCGGCGACGCGCTCTTCGAGCCGGGGTCGGGCGTCCTGGAGGCGGACGAATGCCTGCGGGCGCTGTGTGCATCCACCGCCTTCGAAGTGCGGACCAACACCCGCGTCACCGAGCTCGAGCAGACCGAGAACGGGGCAACGGTCCGCTGTGGCGACGGGCGTGCGCGCCGAGCCGACGTCGTGATCGATTGCGCCGGGCCGGCCGCACTGGGGCTCCTCGGGCCGTCCGCGGCGCTCGCAGCCGGCGCAGCGGGCACAGCTGGCGCGCCGCCGTCGTTACCCCAGGTGGCCTATTTCCGCGCCGCGGCCGAGGGCTCGCTCGACCCGAGGCGCCTGCCCGTCTTCATCGAGTGGGGCGACGCCATGGTCTACGGACTCCCCGTCGTCGGAACGGGCGCGCACGCCGGCACTTTCAAGGTCTCGCATCACACGCCGGGCCCACCGCTCGACACGCTACGACGAGGACCTGACGACGCCGTCCGCCGCCCGGCTCGACGACGACCCCGCGCTGCTGGCCGTCCTGACCGAGGCCGTGCGCCGCCTGTTGCCGGGCCTCGACCCCACGCCGGTGGCCACGGAACGCTGCGTCTACGACAACTCGGTCGACACCGACTTCGTGCTGGACCGGGTGGGCCACGTCGTCGTCGGCTGCGGCACCAGCGGCCACGGGTTCAAGTTCGGTCCGCTGCTCGGCGAGCTGCTGGCCGACCTCGCCGACGGCACCGCGCCGCGCCGTCGACCTCCACCCCTTCCGCCTCGACCGGCGCGGGCCGGAGCCGATCGGACCGGACCGAAGACGGTGACCAGGCGCCAGCCATCGCCCGATAGGTTGCGCCCATGCCCCGGTACGTCGCCCTCCTCCGCAGCGTGAACGTGGCGGGTCACGGACGCATCGCCATGGCCGACCTGCGCGAGTCCTTCGCCGCCTTGGGCTACGACGACGTGGTCACGTACATCCAGACCGGCAACGTGCTGTTCTCCGCGTCGTCGAAGAGCGAGAAGGCGATCGTCGAGTCGATCGAGCGCCAGCTGGCCGAGGACTTCGGCGACGCGCCGGCCGTGCTGTTGCGCACCCTGCCCGAGCTCCGCCGCGTCGGCTCGGGCAGCCCGTACGCGAAGGGCGGCGCCGACCCGGCGCGCCACCACGTCACCTTCTTGGCCAGCGCGCCGAAGCCGGCCGTGCTGAAGGCGTTGGACCTCCCCAAGAGCGGCCAGGACGAGCTGGTCGTCGACGGGCGCGAGGTCTACGTGCACACGCCCAACGGCTACGCCGAGACGAAGTACACCGGCACCTTCTTGGAGCGTCGGCTCGGTGTCGTCAGCACGACGCGGAACTGGAACACCGTGACCAAGCTGTGCGAGCTGGCCGCTCGCTGAGCCGCAGCCGCAGCCGCAGCCGCATGACCCTCAGCGGGCGTCGAAGGGCTTGCCGGTGCCGGTGCTGCAGAGAAGGCGAAGGCTCTCGAGGTAGTAGCCCCAATTGAAGTTGTAGACGCCGTAGTAGTCGTCGGCGAGCTCGACCGCGTAGTCCTGCCAGAAACGCAGGCGGGTCCGGCCGTCATCGAGCGGACTGCTCTCGAAGCGGAACGTGCTGTCCTGCCAGGGCTCGTGGCCGCTCGCGCACCGCCAGACGACAGTGTTGGGCTCGTCGACCTCGACGATCTCCATCACCGGGTTGAAGTCACCGGCGAAGGTCCACTCGACGAGCGTGCCGGGCAACGCGTCAGGGGCGTCGACCTTGGTGCTCCACCAGCCGGCCATGCGATCTTGGCGGGTGAGCGCCGTCCAGATCGAATCCACCGATCCGTCGACGTCCACCACGTGATGAATGGTCTTCATCGCCTCAGTCTTCGATTCGACCGCCGGGCTCGTCAAGGAGCTCGAAGGTGCAGCCTCGCTCGCCGGTCAGGCGGCTCAGCGGATGGTGCCCGCCCCCGGGATGAGAGGCAGATCCAGCGCGGTCGCCCATCCGGAAGGCAGATCGTTGACGGCGGGCACGGCGTTGAGGGCCCGCAGCCCGGTGGCCAGGCAGCCCGCCGCGGCCGCGTCACGCCCCGAACCGTCGGTGAAACGGAACGCCGTCTCCTGGGTGATCGACGGGGTGCCGTCGATCTCGACCCGGTAGACGTCGTCCTGGGTCCCGCGGGGCCAGTCCGGCGCGGCGTGGGTGCCGACCCGGTTGATGTGCTCGAGGCTGATGCGGGGCTCGCCCTTGTAGATCCCGTTGATGGTGAAGTGGATGGCGGCCACCTCGCCGGGGTTGATCACGCCCTTGGCGGTGGTGATGGGGGCGTCGGTCACCCACTTCTCCCACGTGGTGGTGATCTCGTCGAGCTCGAGGCCGACGGCGTGCGCCATCATCGGCACCGTGCCGCCCCACGACATGACCAAGATGTCGGTGTGCTCGAGGAGCGGCGTGAATTCGGGTGGGCGCCCGATGCCCATCTCGTCCTCGTAGGCCCCGGTGTAGTTGAGGTAGTCGAGGATCTCGAGCGCCTTCACCGTCTTCACCTCGGCGCACAGTCCCATCAGGGTCATGGGGAAGAGGTCGTTGGCGAAGCCCGGGTCGATGCCGGTCGTGAAGCAGGTGGCGTCGCCCTCGGCGCAGGCCTCGGTGATCGGGTCGATCCACGAGGGCGGGTTCTGCTTCATGTGCGGCCACACCCACGGCGTCATCGCCGTCGAGCAGACGTCGATGCCCGCCCGCAGGAACGCGCTCATGTCGCGGATGTTGGCGTCGGCGTGCCCGGCCGTGGGCCCGTAGTGCACCAGGGCATCGGGTCGGAGGGCGGTGAGCGAACTGAGGTCGTCGGTGGCGAGGAGGCCGGTGGGTGGGATGCCGCAGATGTCACCCACGTCCTGGCCGACCTTGTCCTTGTCGTTGACGCCGACGCCGACCAACTCGAAGTTGGGGTGGCGCAGGATCTCGGGGATGACCATCTTGCCGACGAACCCCGTGCCCCAGACGACGACCTGCTTCGGTGCTGTCATGGGGACGAACCTTAGAAGTAGATGATCGACTTGGCCCGCTCGGTGACCTCGTCGAGGTCGTCGGTCCAGGCCCCGGTCGAGAGGTACTTCCACCCGCCGTCGGCCGACGACGACCACGATCGACGCCTCGACGCCGGGCTCCAGCGACGCGGCGCACTTGACCGCGCCGGCCACGGCCGCGCCCGACGAGATGCCGGCGAAGACCCCGACCTCGGTCAGCCGCCGCGTCCACTCGATCGACTCCCGGGGCCGCACCACGGTCTTGCGGTCGAGGAGCTCGGCGCCGCCGAGCTCCTCGAAGATCGGGCGGGATGTAGCCGTCGTCGAGGTTGCGCAGGCCGTCGACCATCTCGCCCGCCGGCGGCTCGACGGCCCAGATCTGCACGGCGTCGCCGAGCTTCTCGCGCAGGAAGCGGCCGACGCCCAGCAGCGTGCCCGAGGTGCCGAGCCCGGCCACGAAGTGGGTGATGCTCGGGGCAGTCCCGCAAGATCTCGGGCCCGGTGCCCTCGTAGTGGGCCTTGGGGTTGGCCGGGTTGCCGTACTGGTAGAGGAAGACCCACTCGGGATGCTCGCTCGGCCAGCTGCTGGGCCATGCGCACGGCCCCGTTGGAGCCCTCGGAGCCCGGCGACTCGATGATCTCGGCCCCCCACACCTCGAGCAGCTGGCGCCGCTCGATCGAGACGTTCGTCGGCATCACGACCTTGAGGTGGTAGCCCTTGACCCGGCAGACCATGGCCAGGCCGATGCCGGTGTTGCCCGACGACGGCTCCATCAGGATCTGGTCCGGCTTGCCCGGCACGAGCACGCCCGTCCGCTCGGCCTCCTCGATCATCGACAGCGCGACGCGGTCCTTGACCGACCCGCCGGGGTTCTGCCCCTCGAGCTTGATGAGCGATGCGCGCCGCGGGGTTCGGGCTCAGCGCGCTGATGTCGACCAGCGGCGTGTTGCCGATCAGGTCGAGGACCGACGACGACAGGGTCATGCGCGCCTCGTGCTCCCGACCCGCGCCGTCAGCCGCCCGGCGACGGCGGGCAGGATCGAGATCTCGGCGCCGTCGGGGACCGGCGTGTCGAGGCCTTGCGAGGTAGCGCACGTCGTCGTCGTTCGACGTAGATGTTGACGAACTTGTGCAGCGACCCGTCCTCGGTGACCACCTGGCCGGCCATGCCCGGGTACTCGGCGACCAGCTTGGCGAGCACCTCGCCGACGGTGGCGCCGTCGACGGTGACGACGGAGGCGCCCGCCGGCGTGGCTGCGCAGGACGGTCGGTAGGCGGACTTCGACGGCCACGGGGCCTCCTCGATGAGTGCTCTGGGTCTCGGGTGCAACCGCCGCTCGTGCCGGCCCGAGCGCCACCCGGCCGCCAAGGAGCGGTCAGACGATTGTTGACTGATCTGGTAAGGATTCTACAAGGCGGCGGGGTCGTCGAGGCCCGGCACGTCGAGGCCGGGCGACGTCGAGGCCCGGCACGTCGACCGGCTCCTCGGTGATCCGCCCGTCGACGATGCGGTAGCTGCGCACGACCGGGTGGGTGTCACGCAGCGAGACCAGCACGTAGTGCCAGCCCGGGTCGCGCGCCTGGGCCACGTCGGTCGGCGACGGGTAGGCGTCGGTGTGGGTGTGCGAGTGGAAGACGCCCATGATGTCGGCGCCGAGCGCCTGGGCGGCCCGGTCGACCCGGAGCATGTCCTTGGGGTCGATCTCGTAGACCATGGCCGAGGCGGCCGCGTTGGGCGTCGGGAAGAGGTGGGTGGCCTCGTCCCCCCCGTAGGACCCGACCAGGAGGCCGCACGCCTCGTCGGGCAGACCGGCCAGGCAGTGGGCGACCATCTCCATGTAGAGGTCCCGGGACAGGCGGAGCACGGCTGGTCAGGGTACCCTCGTACGCCCTATGGCCAGGGCGAAGAAGCAGATCGCCAAGCGGGCGGCCGCCCGCGACGAGCGAGGGAGCGACCGCACGGTCGCCACCAACCGGCGCGCCCGCCGGGAGTACGAGTTCCTCGAGACGTTCGAGGCCGGGCATCGTGCTGCAGGGCTCGGAGGTGAAGTCGCTGCGCGAGGGCAAGGCCCAGCTCAGCGAGGCCTACGCCCGGGTCGACGACGGCGAGATGTGGCTCTTCCAGCTGCACATCCCGCCCTGGCAGTACGCCACCGGGTTCGGGGCGCACGACCCGGACCGCAAGCGCAAGCTGCTGCTGCACCGAGCGCAGATCGACGAGCTGATGGGCAAGACCCAGCAGCAGTCGCTCACCCTGATCCCGGTCTCGCTCTACTTCAAGGACGGCAAGGCCAAGGTGGAGCTGGCCCTGGCCAAGGGCCGCAAGCTCTACGACAAGCGCAACGTGATCATGGCCCGCGACGCCGAGCGGGAGGCGGCCCGGGCCACCAAGGAGATCAACCGCTGGAACGGGGCCTGAACGGCCGGGAGGCCGATGCCTGAATCGGCCGTAGACTGGTCGGGCTGATCAACGTGGTCAGCTGCAACCCAGACATGGGGGTGATTGGCTTCGACTCCGGTCGTCGATGTAGGAGAAGCGAGCCGTGGTCTCCGGAGCCACGTTAAAGAGCCGGAACCAAAAACAAACGCCGAGCCTCAGCTCGCGCTCGCTGCCTAAGTAGCGACGTCCACCCGGTCTCAGCCCTACGGATCGGAATGCGGGCGCCATCAAGTAGGGCTTACTCAGCAGCTTCACACCAACTGAACGCTGAGGACAATCTTCGTTGGTTACGGGGCGGCACCGCCGCCGGCAGTGAGTGCCGCCCCCGACAATCCACTGCCGGCTGCGCTCGGAGAAGGCCTATTGAGACTCCGGAGGACGCGGGTTCGATTCCCGCCACCTCCAAGGGTGCTCACGCGCAACCGTGTGCGTGAGCATCGTTGGAGGTGCACCGACACCCGCCGATAATCGCTGATCCCACAGGCACTACCAACCACGATGCGTCAGAGTGGGGTGCGAATAGCGAGTGGGAGGTCGGCGACCATGACACCCGAAGCGAGGCCGGAAGTCGCTACCCACGGAGACTTAGGGGCGACGCCAGAGCTGCGCCATCACCACCTGCTCTCGATCCAACCGCCGGTGCCCGTGTCCGAAGGCGAGGTTGTGCCGGCCGTCCTCACTCTCGACGTGGGCGACAAGATCCATCTCGCCGTGCCGCTGGGCGCCTTCTCCACGGTGCAGGGCAAGCCGTGCTTCGTATTCACCGTCGACCTCGTCGGCCTGGTCGCGGCTTCCTTGGGCATCGGCGTCGGCGCCCTCGCCGTCTGGAGAACACCCAAAGTGATACGTACCATCGGGGAGGCCGAGGCCCGGCGCCGGGGGCACTGAACCGGGATCATCCGCAAGACCCGGGGCGTCACCGGGCGAAGCCCACATCCGGAGCCCCCAGGTTGGATTCGGGGTGCTGGCACGAAGGAAATTCGGATGCTGCCCTCCTTGGCCACCGGCGCTGCAACCACAATATTTGTTTGTGATCAGGCAGGGCGAGAGTCGAGGGGCGTGACAACGGCATGGTGACGGTGGCCCGGTACCGCTTTGCAGCGACCTTCCGCCGTCGCTGGCCGGGCCTTCTGGCCATTGCGCTCCTCGTCGGATTGGTCGGCGGGATCGCCATGGGGTCGATCGCGGCGGCCCGGCGCACACAGTCGTCGTACCCGGCGTTTCTGGCCAGAACGAATGCGTCGCAACTGACGATGTCGACGTACGGGGTCACCTCCGACAGCGGGGCCAACGGCTATTCGGCGGAAGTGACGCGCCAGATCGCCCATCTCCCAGAGGTCAAGAAGGTCGAGGGTTGGGTGGGCGTCGGGGTCGTACCGTTGACGCCTGACGGAGCACCGGTTCTGAATCAGGCGCTGAACACGGCCGCCAGTTTCGACGGCCTGTATTTCAACGAGGACCGAGCCACCCCCGTCGCCGGTCGGATGGCCGATCCAGGTCGCATCGACGAGTTCGTCACCACCGAGTTGGGGGCTCGCGCGTTGGGTTGGCACGTAGGCCAAGTCGTTCCCATGGGGGTGTACACGGCAGACCAGTTCGGGCAGCCGGGTTTCGGCACGCCACGCGTGCCGCCCACGCGCAGGATCGACATGAAGCTGGTCGGCCTCGTCGTCTTCAACAATCAGGTGATCGAGGACGACGCCGACCGTCTCCCCACCAATGTCGTGTTCACCCCCGCCCTGACCCGCACCGTGCTGAACTCCAACTCGGTCCAGGGCACCTGGTACGCCATGCAGCTCGTCCGTGGCACCTCCATTCCCGCTGTCGAGGAGAAGCTTCTCCACCTGCTTCCGAGTGGGAGCGATGCCAACTTCAGCCTCACCGCAATCACCGAGACCAAGGTGGAACGAGCCGTCAAGCCGGAGTCGATCGCACTGGGTGTGTTCGGCGCGATCGCCGCCTTGGCGGCGCTGGCTATCGGGGCGCTGGGCGTGGCCCGGGCGTTGCGCTCGGATGAGACGGATCTCGCCGTCCTCCGCGCTCTCGGGGCCGGACCGGGCACCACGATGGCCGACGCGCTGGTCGGAGTCCTTGGTGCGATCGTGTGCGGCGCACTGCTGGCGGTGGCGGTCGCCGTCGCGCTGTCGCCGCTGTCCCCGCTCGGACCAATCCGAGCCGTGTACCACGAGTCTGGATTCGCTCTCGACTGGACGGTCCTGGGCTTCGGGTTCCTCGCGCTGATCGTTGGACTCGGCGCGACGGCGGTGGCGTTGGCCTATCGAGGCGCACCGCACCGACTGGCAACCGGTTCCCGCAACGACCACCCCCGCGACTCGAGGCTGCTGCAGGTGGCCACCTCCTCCGGCTTGTCGCCCTCTGGTGTGGTGGGGCTCCGCTTCGCCTTACAGTCAGGTCGAGGCCGTACTTCGGTCCCCGCCCGCTCGGTGCTGGTGGGCGCCACATTGGCCGTGATCCTGGTGACCACGACCCTCACGTTCAGTAGCGGGCTGCACACCTTGGTGTCGCGCCCGGCGCTGTACGGGTGGAATTGGAATTACGCGCTGACCTCAGTCAACGACGTCCCGCCGGCGGCCATCGCGGCCCTGCACCGCGACCCTGACGTGGCGGCCTCGTCGGGCTACCTCCCTCTCTCGCTCCAGATCAACGGTCAGACCGTCCCGGCGCTCTTGGGGGGCAACCACGCGACCGTCGCCCCACCGATGCTCTCTGGACACGCGGTCGACGGCAACAAGCAGATCGTCCTCGGCCCCACCACGCTTTCGCTCCTGCACAAACACGTTGGCGACACCGTCATCGGTTCGTTCGGGACCCCGAACACCGCCCCGCTCTACCTCCCTCCCTTCAAGTTGGTCATCACGGGCACTGCGACGCTCCCCGCCATCGGCGGCCAGAGCAATTTCGCCGACCACCCTTCCATGGGAACAGGAGCCGTTCTTTCCGAAGACGTCAGCCCTGCGATCGAACAGGCCACCCAGAGCCCCGACCCCAATCAGAACGGACCGGGCTTGGTCTTCGTGCGCTTGCGCAACGGCGTCGGCGAAGCGGCCGGACGGGCGGACATGCAGCGCATCGCCACTCTGGCTGACACGGTCTTCGCCGCCGACCCGCAGACGTCGGGAGACAACGTCGCGGTACTCGGCGTGCAACACCCGGCCGAAATCGTCAACTACCAATCCACTGGGGCCACGCCCGTCGTCCTCGCCGCGGGTCTTGCCCTCGGCGCCATCCTTGCCCTGGCGCTCACCCTCATCGCATCGGTACGACGGCGACGACGGGATCTCGCGATGTTGAAGACCCTCGGGTTCACCGCCCGGCAGCTCGCCGCCACCGTCGCCTGGCAGGCCTCGGTTATCGCCGTCATCGCTGCCGCAATAGGCGTGCCCGTCGGCATCGCCGCCGGGCGGCAGCTCTGGACCCTTTTCGCCCGCAATATCAACGCCGTCCCCCAGCCCACGGTGCCGGTATCCATCGTCCTGGTCGCCGTGGGAGTGCTGATCCTCGCCAACCTCGTTGCGGCCATCCCGGCGCGCATCGCCTCGCGCACGCCGGCCGCTCTTGTGCTGCGGAGCGAATGACAGGCAAGGGTCGCAAGAGACCCGAGAGCGCAACTACGAGCACAGAACCAACGTGATACTGCGTTTGGTCGTGGCGGCCGACATCGAACCGACCCAGTTGGCACCTGCCACACCCTGCACCTTGAACCAGTAACTTGCTATCGCGAGCCCCGACACCGTAAAGGTGGCTCCGCTCACGCCAGTCGCAATGGTGCTGAAGCCGGTCGTGGCCGACGTCGTCGACTTATAGATCGTGTAAGTCGTTCCCGGCGGAGACACGGCAGTCCACGTGATGATGATGCTGCCGAGTACGAGACCCGAGCACGTCGCGGTTGCCGCCGGTGCGGCCGGCAACGCTTGCGATTGGCCGTGGCCATTATTGAGCGCAGACACATTGACCATCCAGGTGGTGGCGGCTGCCCCAGTGACGTTGGCCGCCATGGCTAAGAGGAGGACGGCTGCCAGCAACGGCAGCCGACCTCCTCTCGCCATAGAGATCCTCCCGCTTCTTCCGCGGTCCGCCACCAAGCCCTCAGCTGGCTGGCGTACCGCTTAGCTCGTCCATGAGTCGATGGCTGGACTCGTTGTTGCGGTGGCAGCTCCACCGGTGGCACTGACCCCTGTCAGCGACGGCATGGAGAAGAAAGTGTTGGCACACGCTGCCGGCGCCGACGTTGTCATGGATGCATCATTGGTCAATGTGACGACCAGGTTGGCGCTGGCTCCAACGACGAGTGGCGTTGCCAGTGTGTGCGACGAGCCGCTGGTGCCACTCGAGTAGTTCCAGATCACATCGCTCTGGGTGCTCGAGCAGCCGGTCTGAGCCGAGGACAGTGCGCTGTCGGAGTACCCGGCGGCGTACGTCGTGTTCGTCGGTACCTGAACAGCCGTGATGGTTACCGGGTACGTGTTGGAATTGTCGATCGTGACGACGACGTCGCCGCTGCCGCCCGGGTAAAGCAGGTTGGAAGCTGCCGGGCTGGCCACCGCGGTAATGCTGAGGTTGGACACCGTGGCGGACTGACCTTCGCCCGAGGATCCCGAGTTCAGCCCCACGACCCAGTTGGTCACGGCGTATGCGACTGTGCCTGCGAGCACAATGCCCAAGAGCACACCGAACCCCCGGCCCAGTCGGCGCGACCGGAGATGCTCTGGCTCATTAGACGGCGTCAAGCGACTCGTCGGCTCTGATCCCCTTGTTCCCAGCATTGATTTCCCCCTCTGTTTCCTCACGCCACGCGGCGGCTCGATAGACGATGCCGTTGGCTCGCTTTTGAGAAGAACGGAGCGACAAGTGCGTTTCCGTTGCCTCCCGAATGCAATCGGGTTGTAATCCCTGCCAGTTGCATCTTTTTGGGAAACTTGTTGCCAATTTGTTGAGCGATATGGTCGCTTCGGGCCCGTCTTCGAGCGCGCTCAGGCACGAGGGTGAGCATCGTGAGAGGTCTTCGCCAGCGGGACACGGGCCGCTCGTTGATCCCGCACCGCATGCAGGCGGCACCTATCGATCGGGATCGCCGACCTTCGCATCGGTCCCGCGGTGGCTCCGGCGCCCGCTCGTCAGCGGCTATGAAGGCAAGGGTGGCTCACCGCACCCGGCGCAGCGACATCCAAGGGCTCCGGGCGGTCGCGATTCTCGCCGTCGTCGCCTACCACGCCGGCCTCCCGGTGCCGGGCGGCTACGTGGGCGTCGACGTCTTCTTCGTCATCTCCGGGTACCTCATCACCCAGCTTCTCTGGGACGAGCTCTCGGCGGGCGGTCGCATCTCCTTCGCCACGTTCTACGCGCGGCGGGCCCGGCGCCTTCTGCCGTCGGCGGTGTTGGTGATCGTGGTGACCGTCGTGGTCTCGGTCGCGGTGCTGGGTCCCCTCGAGGCGAAAGTGGTCGGCAAGGACGCGGTGGCGTGCGCGCTCTACGTCGGCAACTACCGATTCGCCTTCCAGGCGACGAACTACCTCAACGCACACGGACCGGTGTCTCCCCTGCAGAACTACTGGTCACTCGGCGTGGAGGAGCAGTTCTACCTTGTCTGGCCGGCACTCCTCCTCGCCGCTTCGCTCATCGGCCGCCGCTCTCGGGGCCGCCACCAACGGTCTTCGACGGACCGCTCTCGCCTCGCGGTCACGGGCACCCTGGCCGTCGTCGCCGTCGCGTCCTTCTGGATGTGCGTCGTGTTGACCCAGAGCAACGAGCCCTGGGCCTTCTTCTCGCTGCCGACGAGAGCATGGGAACTTGCCGTCGGCGGACTCCTGGCCCTGGCGGCGTCCCACCTTCGTCGGATCCCCGGGTGGGCTCTGGGGGTCATCGGTTGGGCCGGCATCGGCGCGGTGGCGTGGTCGCTCTTCGCCTTCGGACCACAGACGCCGTTTCCGGGTTGGGCCGCACTCGTCCCCGTGCTCGGTACCGGCGCTGCGATCGTCGCCGGCACGCGCAACCTGACCGCCGGACCGGCGCGTCTCCTCGGCTTGGCTCCCCTGCAGCCGATCGGCGCCGTCTCCTACACCTGGTACCTCTGGCACTGGCCGGCGCTGATCCTCGCACCGTACGTCGTGGGGCATCGTCTCGGCCTCGCGCAGAACGTGGCCATCAGCCTGTTCAGCCTGGTCTTGGCGGCCCTCACCACCGTCTTCTTGGAGCAGCCGGTCCGGCGGTCGCGCTGGCTCTCGGCTCGCACCGCGGGAGCCTCGTCGCCGGCGGCGCACTCAGCCTCGGCGCCGCGCTGGCGGCGGTGCTGCTGGTGGCGGCGGTGCCCCCGCCCGTCGGCAGTGGACATGCCAGCGCCGCGCCGCTGGTGACGCACCGCAGCAACGCCGGCGCCTCGTCGGCCACGAGGCCAACCGCGGCCGCCACGGCCACCTCGCTCGACACGCAGGTCAACAAGCAGGTGTACGAGTCGCTCGCCAACTCGCAGGTCCCGGCGTCGCTCACGCCATCGCTCGACAATGCCGCGGCGGACGTTCCCGTGCCCTTCGACGACGGCTGCTTCAACGGTTTCACCGACGCGTCCGTGCACACCTGCCTGTACGGCGACACGAGCTCCTCGCGGAGCATCGTCCTCTTCGGCGACTCGCATGCCCTTATGTGGTTCCCGGCCATCGACAAACTCGCGAACGAGCAACACGACGCCCTCGTCGTCATGGCGAAAGCCACGTGTCCACCCTTGGAGATCTCCATCTTCAGCCCGGACCTCGGACGCCCCTACACCGAGTGCAGTTCGTGGCGTGCGGCCGAGCTCCAACGGATGACCGTGCTGCACCCAGCCGTCGTGATCCTCGGGTTCTCCCGCGAGTACGGCATCGCCACCGACCACGTGACCGTCGACGGGCCGGCGTGGCTGTCCGGGCTGTCCGACATGATCACCACGGTCCAGCGAGACAGCGGTGCCCGGGTGGTACTCATGGGCGACGACCCCTACCCCCAGCAGTCGGTACCCGATTGTCTGAGCCAACACCTGGCGGACACTCCGGCGTGTGCGATCCCCAAGCACTATCCCTTCTACAACCCGAGCGGGATCCCGCAAGAAAAGTCCGTCGCCGCCTCGAGCGGTGCGGGCTACGTGGACACAGACCCGTGGTTCTGCATCGCATCGACCTGCACCGTCATAGTCGGGAACATGCTGGTGTACCGCGACGACAATCACATCAGCGCGACCTACGCCGACTGGCTGACTCCGGTTGTCGGCGCGCACCTCGAAGCCGTGACGGATGGCGCCTTCTGACCTACCCCGCCCAGGGCTGATCGAGGTCCGAGTTGCAGGCCTCGACCGTGCAGACACCGGTATTTATGCTGTAGGGGAGTCAGGAGGATGGCCCATGTTCCCCAGCGACGGCCCATTACCGGCAAGCCAAAACCCGTTCAGCGGCTGGCGACGACGAATAGGCCAGGGGGGCGTCTTTCTCGTGGCCGGACTGGTGGCGTTTTCGATTGCACCAGCTGGGGTCGGCGCAGCGGGAACTCCCGCTCAGACTTCGTTCACGTTCACCGGCACCGTGAAGGGGAAGCTGACCCTCCCGAATTCGCCGTGCAGCGAGCAGGTGGTCACGGCGAAGGGCGCCACGTTCATGCTCGCCGGGACGCTCAAGGGCGCCCCGGCGACGAAGTGGACGCTCCAGCTCTACGCACCAAAGGCCGGAACGTCAAAGAGCTTTGGCCAGGAGAACGGCGAGGGTGCGAACGCCACCCTGATCGGCGCGGACGCGAGCGGGAACGAGAACTGGAATTGGACGTCCACCACGAAGAACGGTTCGATCACCACGACGAAGACGTCCGGCAAGGTCAGCGTCACCCTGGGGCCTTACAGCTCGTTCAGGGGCAAGGCGGGCAAGGGCAAGGTGCACGTGACCGGCTCGTGGGCGTGCACCTCCTAAGACAGGCGCCGCATTGGTCTCCGGCGACCCTCTAGAGGTCGCCGGGCTCAGCGGATCAGCCCGCGGCCTTCCTGGCAGTGCGGCCCGCCCCAGTGCTCCACGATCAGGCCGTCGCGGAGCTTCAGGATGGCGGTGCCGTTGATGGTGACCGGGTTCCCCGAAGGCGCGACGTCGTAGAAAGGCTCCCCGGTGTGGGTGCCCTGCACCGTCCAGTTGGAGACCACGAGGTCGTCCGATTCGATGACGAGATTGACGGTGAAGGTCATGTCGGGGAAGGCAGCGCGCGCTTGTTGCCACCACTTCTGCTCCTCACCGCGCACGTCCTCGCCGACCCGGTCGGGTGCGACGCGTGAGGTCACGTGACTGTGGAACTCCGGCGCCCAGAACTCGTAGACGGCCTCGGTGTCACCCGAGTCCATCGCCTCGCTGTACTTCGCGAGCGTCCTCAAATTGTCCGACATGCCTGACCTCACCGTCGCTCCGGGTCTTCCAGACAGCCCCTCAGGCACGATCCCCGGGCCTGAGGAATCCCTGAGCATTTCTGGAACGACCTCTCTATACTCGGCCGGACCTTACGTTGCTCGGGGCGACGAGCAGAAAGGCGGTGCGGAAATGCACGCTGATATGCACATTGGCGAGGCCAACGCTGGCCCGGTACGAGGCCGGAAAACCGGCCATCCGGGCCGAGGTGCCCTCCGACGAGTCGGCATCACGGCTGCCGCGGTCGCGGCGCTCGTCGTGCCACTGAGCCTGGCCGGGCAGGCCGGCATTGCGTCGGCCACGACTCCTGGCCCGGTGACGTGCGGAGCTGCCATGAGCCCGCCGGCTTCGTTGCCCGCTGGCAGCTACACGACAGTCACGGTCGCCGGCCCCTGCGCCGTCGACTCGGGTCAAGTCGTTACCAGCGGCGACGTCACGATCCAGCCGGGAGCCTTACTCCTCGCGGCGTTCGCCACTGACGGCGCTTCGGGGACCTCGGGCATCACTGTCGGCGGGAACATCAACGTGCAAGACGGCGGGGCGCTCGTCTTGGGGTGCGAGGCGTCGGCCTTCCCTTGTTTTGACGATCCGAACTCCGGTTCACCGACGTTGAACTCGCCCGATTCAGTGGCGGGGAGCATTTTGGCCCCGAGCGCGCTCGGCGTAATCGTGCACGACTCGACGATCGCGAATGATGTCGTGGAGACGAGCGGCGGAGGTGGATTCAACTGCGACAACAGCGACGTCTTCGGCGGCGGTCCCGCCTACAGCGACTACGAGGACAACGTGATCGGTGGGAACCTCCGCGTCACCGGCGTGATCTCCTGCTGGTTCGGCGCCATCCGTAACCAGATCGGGGGAAGCGCCACCTTCGCGAACAACACCTTCGTCGATCCTGATGCATCGGAGAACCTCACGAACCAGATCGCGGGCAACCTGTTGTGCTCGGGCAACTCGCCGGTCGTGCAGTACGGGGACTCCGGCGGGTCGCCGAACACCGTCTCGGGTTCTGCCAGCGGTGAGTGCGCCTTTGGCGTGACACAGCCAGACGCGCAGCTACCTGACACCCCTGCCACGCCCATCGCCTTGCCGAGCACCGCGCTGCACGGCTACTGGTTGGCCGCGGCGGACGGAGGCATCTTCAGCTACGGCGTGCCCTTCTTCGGCTCGCAGAGCGGGACGGCCCTCAGTCAGCCCATCATGGGCATGGCTGCGGTACCCGGAGGCACGGGCGGCTACAACCTCGCTGAAGGCAACGGAACCGTCTTCGCAGACGGACCCCGTGCGACGGACTGCACCAGTGCGAACGGCCCGCTCAACCAAGCGGTCGTCGGCATTGCGGCGGCCCCAGGCGGCAACGGCTGCTGGCTCGCGGGTTCCGGCGGTGCGGTGCTCTCCATGGGCTCGAACGCACCGTTCTTCGGTTCTGCGGGCACCCTGAAGCTGACCAAGCCCGTCGTGGGCATTGCGGCGGCACCGAACAACGACGGCTACGTCCTTGCGGCGTCCGACGGCGGTGTCTTCAACTACGGCCCGGGCACGGCGTTCTTCGGCTCGATGGGCGGGAAGCCCCTCAACCAGCCGGTGGTCGGCATTGCCATTGATCCCACGACTGGTGGCTACTGGTTGGTCGCCAAGGACGGCGGGGTCTTCGCCTTCAACGCGCCGTTCCTCGGGTCGATGGGTGGCAAGCCGCTCAATAAGCCCATCGTCGGCATGGCAGCCGCACCGACCGGCGACGGCTACTACCTGGTGGCATCCGACGGCGGCATCTTCGCCTTCGGTCCCGGCGCCCACTTCCAGGGTTCCACGGGCAGCCTCAAGCTGAACCAGCCGGTGGTCGGGATGGCGCTGGGCTAGGCCGGCACGACCCGGACGTCGCATCGTTCAGTCCCCCACCTCCCCCCACGCGGTTTCGTGGCTGGGAGGTGGGGACTGACGCGTGTGGCGCGTGGGGTTGGGCTCAGGCGCCCGGGCGGGTGCGGCGGACCCGGCGGAGCACCCGCACGAGCGCCATCACCCCAATGAGCGACACGCCGGCCGCCACGAGGGCGCGCTTGGCCGGGTCCGACGGCGGGCCGAGCGGCGGCGCGAGCGCGACGGCGCCGTGAGTCGGATCCATGTCAATCCCGAATTCGTTGTCGAGTCGCTCGTCGATCACCACGTCGCCCCTCCTCGGCCGGGCCCGGTCATTCTGCCCGCTAGCCCGATCGCCCGAGCGGCGCTCCCCGCTGACCGGCTGGACTCAGGGTGAAGACGCCGGGTATCCGGTGAGGACATCGAGGAGCACGGCGGCACCCGACCGCTCGACGTCACGGGTCGCGGTCACCAGGGTCACGGGCGACTTCTCGGCCAGGGCCCGCAGTCGGTCGACCGCGTCCCTCCCGGGCGCCAGGGCCAGCTCGGCGCGGTAGCGGGCCGCGAACTCGGAGAACTTGGTGGGCTCGTGCCCGTACCAACGCCGGAGGCCGTCGCTCGGCGCAACATCTTTGGCCCACTCGTCGAGCGCTGCCCTCTCCTTGCTCACTCCGCGCGGCCACAGGCGGTCGACGAGCACGCGCTGCCCGTTGCCCACCGGCGGCTCCTCGTCGTAGACGCGGCGGACCTCGAACTTCGGCGGGGCCGCCACGGGTCAGGTCACGACTCTCGGTAGGGGGACAGGTCGATGCCGGGATAGCGCTCGGCCACGCCGGCCAGCGTGTCGTCGTTCCAGTAGGGGTCGCCCGGGCGCGGGAAGCCGAACAGGTCACGCTGGCGCACCGAGCACTGCGGGATGAACTTGGCCCAGCGCTCGGGCGACGCCTTGGGCCAGGCCATCTTCCCGCCCCACGTCGTGCCGCGCACCTGGAAGTCGACGAGGATGGAGAAGCGCGAGCGTCCGGCGGCGCTGAAGTCCGAGCCGCGGTGCAGGACGTCGGTCCGGTAGACGAGGAGTGACCCCGCCGGCCCGACGCACCGCACCTCGGCGGCGGCCAGCTCCCCGAAGGGGAGGTACAACGGCGTGAACGGGACGTCCTTGCCGGCGTCGTAGGGCACGATCACCGTGGGGCCGTCCTCGTCGGTGACGTCGCTCAGATAGATGAACGTCGTGAGCTGCTGGTAGCGCGGCTCGGGGCGGGGCACGACGAGGCTGTGGCTGCCGTAGTCGCGGTGCAGCGGCTGGTCGTAGTTGACGGCGCCGGCGTACTTGGCCCACAGCTCGATCTTGTAGAGGTGGAGCTCGGTGGTCTCGAGGTAGCGCTCGGCCGCATCGACGAGATCGGGGTGGACGGCGAGGCGGTTGAGATCCCACGAGCGGTACGGGAACTCCTCGACGCCGGCGAACTGGCTCGGCGGCGTAGCGGGCGTGCTCGGGTCGGGTGGGGTCGGCGAAGTAGTCGTCGGGCGCGGGGAAGTGGCGCCAGAGCGCGTCTGGGCCGCCTCGAGCTCGTCGGCGGCGAGGAATCCCTCGAGCAGCGAGAAGCCCTGCTGGCGCACCTCGTCGAGCGTGGCGTCGGGAACGCGCATCGCTGTTGGACCTTAGGGCCAGGGTCGTGCGGGCGGCTCGAGGGGGCTTCTGAGGCTCCGGCCCGTGGTGACCATGCGCAATCGTTGCGCATTTGTGCCCACAATGCGCAGGCGTCGCTGCGCATTTATCGGCAGAACGCGAGCGTCCGCGTCGTAGGCACACGCGCCAGACTCCCGGGAGGTTCGGCGGCGCCGCCTTCGGCCCGCGGCCTGCCAACAGCCGGGCCTACGCTCGGCGCCGTGCGCGCCGTCGTCTTCGACATGGTCGATCCCGCGTTCCCCGCCTCGCTCGCCGAGCTGCCCGAACCGGAGCTGCCCGGGGCGTCGTGGGCCCGGATCGAGGTGACGACCGGCGGGAATCTGCGGGAGCGACCTCCACCTCTTCGCGCACAACACCGGGCCGTCGCCCACGCTGGCGTCGATCGGGACCTTCCCGTTCGTCCTCGGGCACGAGACGGCCGGGCGGGTCGTCGAGGCCGGCGACGGACTGCCCAGTGGACCTCGGGACCCGGGTCGCCATCGACCCGTGCATCCCGTGCCGCGCCCGAGGGGGATGCCGCCGTGCGCCAACTGCGCACGGGGCTGGACCTCGTCGTGCCTCAACCTGGACAGCCGGGTCATCAGCTCGGGGCGCTCGCTCGGCTTCACCCAGGACCTCGGGGGCGGGTGGGCCGACACGGTGCTGGCCCACGCATCGATGCTGCACCCGCTGCCCGACGCCGTCGGCGACCGCGGCGCCAGCCTCTACGAGCCGGTCTCCATCGCGTGCCACGGCCTGCTGCGGGCGACGCCGAACGACGGCGATCCGGTGCTGATCGTCGGCGCCGGCATCATCGGCCTCGCGGCGCTGGCGGCGTTGCGGGGGTTGTTCCCGCACTGCGCGGTCACGGTGCTGGCGCGCCACCCGCATCAAGGCGGCGGCCGCCACCGCGTGCGGCGCCGACCACGTCGTGCTCAGCGACCCCGCCAACGGCCACTGGGAGGACCTGGCAGCGCTGAGCGGCTCGCGGGTGGTGGGACGCAAGAAGAACCAGATGCTCATGGGCGGCTTCCCCTACGTGGTCGAGGCGGTGGGTTCGCCGGGCTCGGTCACCGAGGCACTGCGCGCCGTGGCCCACCGGGGCACGGTGTTGCTGCTCGGTGCTGCGGGCATCAGCGAGGTCGACCTCACGCCCATCTGGTACAAGGAGGCGGCGTTGGTCGGCTCCATCGATCACACGGTGGACGCCGGGTCGGCGCCCGGCCTGGCCGGCGGCCCGGAGCGCCATTCGGTCGACCGCGCCCTCGACGTCCTTGCCGCCGGGCTGCTGCCCGACGACGTCGTGGTGACGCACGAGTTCGGGCTGGAGGACTACCGAGCCGCCATTGAGACGGCGATCGACCGGCACACGTCGCAGGCGATCAAGGTCGTGTTCCGGCCGCAGAACTGAAGGGGTCGCGGCCGGGCCGGGGTGCGGGGTCGGCGAGGGCGCGGCAGAATCGCCCCCGTGCTCACCCGTTCGACCGGCTATCTCACCCTGCGGCGCCCGGGCTCGGGCGGCGCGGCCGCCAAGCAGCTCCAGTCCGAGGGCTACGTCGTGCTCGAACAGGTCTTCGACGCCAAGGCCGTCGACGCCCTCGTCGCACGACGTCGAGCGCGTGCTACGAGGAGTACGCGCCCGATGCGCGCTCCTCGCGCTACCCGCCCGAGCACTGGGAGCCCTTCCGCTACGAGATGCTCAACCGGAGCGCCGCCGTCCAGAAGGCGATCGCCCACCGCAAGATCCTCGCCACGATCGAGCCGCTGTTGGGCGAGGACTGCCACGTCATCGCGAACACGGCGTGGTGGCAGCCGCCGGACAACAACAAGCACGGCGGGAGGTTCTGGCACATCGACAGCGGCCCGCACGTGCCGCGCCCGCCCGGCGTCCCGTGGGACGAGCGCATCCCCTACCCGGTCTTCGCGGTGGCGACCCACATCTACCTGAAGGACTGCCCGCTCAAGGCGGGCCCGACCGGCGTCATCCCCGGCAGCCACACCTCGGGCCAGCCGCCCCCGTTCGACCGCATGGCCGACGACGACCTCGAGTACGAGGGCACCAAGCCGGTGGCGCTGGTGGCCAAGGCGGGCGACGTCGCACTGTTCGTCTCGGACATCTGGCACCGGCGCCTGCCGTCGCGGCGCGGCGACCCGGGCCGGCTGTTCATCCAGTGCCACTACGGCCGGCGTGACCTGGCGCAGCGGCTGCGGCCCACGGCCGAGGTGAACCAACTGTCCGACGAGGCGCGGGCCCGGGCCAAGACCACACGGCAACAGACCCTCGTCGGGCTCCACCGAAACGGGTTCTACGACGGCTAGGCGTGGCAGCCCGGCCGGCTGGGCGCCGGGACCTCCGGTCCCTCCTGGCTGCCTCCCGGCTGGCCGGGGGGGCCGGCGAAATTAGGACTTTGGTCCTAGCAAGGTGGCCGGGGCACGCCCGTTTTACTTGGCGATGGAAGCGAACAGCACCTCCAAGACCACCAACGACCACGGCGTGCTCGACGGCGCCACCCTCTACCTCTGCCGCCAGGGCCAGACCTGGGTGGTCGTGGTCGAATCCCCCAGCATCACCGGCGCCCTCCTCCTGCGCCACGCCGGCCGTGACCCCTACGATGCCCGCTTCGAACTCCTCTCACGGGCCCGGCTGGCCTGCCCCGGAGCGGACATCGCAATCACGGACGGCGCGGTCGAAGGCGCCGACTACGAATGGCGGCTCGACGTGCGCGGCATCCAAGAATTCGCAGGGGACCTCGGCGTGCGCCTCCACTACGAGCTGTCCGGCAAGCGTCAACGCCCGCAACGTCACCAACGCCGCCTCCTCCTCCGCCAACCGGCCCGCAACTGCCGCGCCGGTTGGTCCCCCTCCCCCTCAGGCCGCCCACTCTCCTTCTGAGCTCCGGCCTCCCCAAGGGCGCTTCCCCGGCGCCCGCGTGATCAGTGCAGCCCGGCGGGGGCTGCGCCCTTCACGCTCGTGCGGTACATCTCGCGGCGCACGCCTGAGTAGTCGTTCAGCGCGTTGTGCATGGTGCAGCGGTTGTCCCAGATGGCGAGCGTCTTGACCGACCACCGCAGCCGGCAGGTGAAGTTCTCGTTGATGCTGTGCTTGTGGAGATGGGCCAAGATCGCATGTGACTCCTCCTTCGTCCACCCTTCAAAGCGCGTCGTGTACACCGGGTTGACGTAGAGGGCCCGCTGACCGGTCACGGGGTGCACCGTGACCGCTGGGTGCACGTGTTCGGCGAACGCCTTGTCGGACGGTGCAATGGCCATGGACGAGAAGTCCTTGAACTGGTCCAGGATCCCACCCGTGCCGTAGGCGAAGCCGGCGGAGTGGACGGCGCGCAGCCCGTCGATGGTCTCGCGCAGCCCGCCCGACAGGGTCTCGTAGGCACGGTACTGGTTCGACCACACGGTGTCCCCGCCGTGGTCGGGAACGTCCCACGCGTGGAGCAGGGTGTAGGCGGGCGGTTCGGGGAGGTAACTGAGGTCGCTGTGCCAGGCGTTGGCGAAGTTCAAGACGTCGGTGGGCTCCTTGATGACCCGGATGACGTAGGGGCGGTCCTCCAGCGGATCGACGAAGGGAGTGACGTCTCGCCCTCCGAGCAGGTCGGTGACCCGCTCGAGGTCGTCAAGGCTGAGATCCTGCCCGGGCAGAAAGACAACAAGATGGTCGGCCAACGCTCGGCGGAGGCCTTCGAGCTCGTCCGGTTCACGCACCCGGGTCAGGTCGATCCCCGTGACCGACGCGCCCAAGGCGCCGGCCACCGGTTCGACCGCCAACGCCGTCGTCCGTGTCGTGGTCATACCCGACCTCCCGTACTCAACCCAGCTCTCGCTCAGAACCGTGTCGCTTCATGTCGGCACCAGTCTTCACGGTCGAGCCGCCGAACGAGGATACGGCATCCCCCAGAAGTGAGCGACAGAGGTGAGGGGTCAGACAATTCCTGCAGAGCAGCTGCAAACTCGCTACTCTCACGACAAATCGCATTCGCGAACGACGGAGAGAGCAGGGGGTTCATGCCATGGCGAGTCACGCGAGCCGCATTCGCATATTTCTCGGAGGGCTATTCAGCGTCGCGCTGGTCGTCGCGCCGCTGGCAGTTGTCGCCGCGGCGCCGAGCGGCGCGGCGACGGCGCACACCGTGCGCGCGTTCTTGGCCGAATCACCACGGACGTTCCCTCCGGCAGTGGTGACGTTCACGGTCAACACGACCAACGACACCGACGTGAACCCGAGCTCCGGCACAACCTGTAGCGACTCCGGTGGCATGTGCTCGCTACGCGCCGCGGTCGAAGCGGCGAACAACCTCTCCGAGACGGTCAACGTCAACATCCCGCCGGGGACCTACACCCTGACCAACGTGGAAAGTGGATCGGTGGCGGCACCGCTGGACATCCTCGACCCAGCCGGCCTGCAGCTGATCGGTACCGGCGCCGGGGTGAACATCACCAACGCGGGTGCCGCCAACAACATCATGGAGACCGACAATGACCCGACCACGGGTGCCGGCGCCTTCCTCTCACTTTCCAACCTGACGATCCAGGGAAGCGGCGGGGGTGGCCTCATCGTCGACAACGCCAACAACACCGTCACGATCACCGGCGTGACCTTCGCGAACAACGCCTCCAACGAGGGCGGTGCCATCTACAACGACGGCTCGACCTGGATCACCAATTCGTCGTTCACCGGCAATACCGCAACCTCGATCGGCGGCGCCATCCGATCCGACGACGGCAGTTCCCTCCGGCTGAGCAGCGACGCCTTCGTTGGGAACAGCATCACGGGTGACGAGGGTGGGGCTTTCTACAACAGTGGCGGCCCCGCCGCGGTCGACAATTCGACCTTCATCAACAACAGCGTGAACAACAGCAGCGGAAGTGCCGAAGGCGGCGCCATCTTCACGCGCGAGCAGATGGAGCTCACCGGCGACACCTTCACCGGCAACAGCGCGACCTCTACCTCCGACCAGGGAGATGGCGGTGCGGTGTATGACGACTACGGCCTCAACAACATCAACAGCAGCACGTTCACCTCGAACACGGCGACGAGTGCCTCGGCGAACAACGACGGTGGCGGGGCCATCTTCGACGACAACGCGATGACCGTGAGGGATTCCACCTTCACGGGGAACTCGGCCGTCAACAACAACGGCGGCGGCATCTACGAGGACTCCGACGGGGCCTTCCTCATCAACGACACCTTCACGGGCAACTCGGCGACGGGTGGTTCCCCCGGGGACACCGATGCCGGGGCCGGGGGCGGCGTCTGGGCCTGGGACATCGCCAACATCCAGGGCACCCGGATCAGCGGCAACACCGCGACGATGGGTGGTGGCCTGGGCGGCGACGACGGCATCATCATCAACAACTCGACGATCTCGGGCAACACGGCGACGCTCGGCGGCGGCATCTGGACAGAGTGGACCGTCCAGATGTCGTCCAGCGCCATCGTCGACAACCGGGCCACCGGGACGGACAACTCCGGTGGCGGCGTGTACGTCTCCAACCAGAACGGTGGAGGGAGCGCCATCGACTTCAACGGAGTGACGGTCTCGGGCAACACGTCCGATTCGGGGGCCGGGATTGCGGTCGCCACCGGGTCCGGCGGAGGCAAGCTCTCCAATTCGACCGTCGCCGGGAACACGGCGCCGGGTGGGGGCGAAGCGGACTGCGCCTTCGTCGGAGGTACTCCGGTCGTGCCCCTGGCTTCAGCCGGCGGCAATGTCGTCGGCGACACCTCCTGCGGGTTCCGCACGACCTCGGACCGCCAGGGCGCCGACCAACAGGGCTACTGGGAGTCGGCGAGCGACGGCGGCATCTTCACCTACAACACCGGCTTCTTCGGCTCCATGGGTGGCAAGCCGCTCAACAAGCCGATCGTCGGCATGGCGCACACGCCGGGTAACCAGGGCTACTGGGAGGCCGCCACGGACGGTGGCATCTTCAGCTTCGGTGACGCCGGCTTCTTCGGCTCCATGGGCGGCAAGCCGCTGAACGCACCGGTCGTGGGGATCTCTTCGACGCCGGACGGCCAGGGCTACATAGAGGTCGCCTCCGACGGCGGGGTGTTCACCTTCGGGAACGCCGGCTTCTTCGGCTCCATGGGTGGCAAGCCGCTCAACAAGCCGATCGTCGGCATCGCGGTGACGCCCGACGGGCAGGGCTACTGGGAGGTCGCCTCGGACGGCGGCATCTTCGCCTTCGGTGACGCGGCCTTCTTCGGCTCCATGGGCGGGCACCCGCTCAACAAGCCGGTCGTCGGCATCGCTGCGGCAACCGATGGTGCCGGTTACTACGAGGTCGCCTCCGACGGCGGGGTGTTCAACTTCGGATCGGCGCACTTCTTCGGGTCGGCCGGGAGCCTGCACCTGAACGCACCGGTCGTGGGGATCGCGTCGGCGCCGGACCTCCAGGGGTACTGGACGTTCGCTGCTGACGGCGGCGTCTTCAACTACGGCACGGGCGCGCAGTTCAAGGGCTCGGCCGGATCGCTGCACCTCAACAAACCGGTGGTGGCGGGCACCGGCACCTGATCGTTGCGCTGAAGTCCGCCGTGCGGGTCAAAAGCCCGTGCGGCGGACTTCGCCGCGTCCGGGACCGGCCTGCCTCCGCCCAGCCCATACTCAGCAACTGAGCTCCGCACACCTTCTGCGGACATCGAACGCTTGCGCGTCGAGGTGTCGAAACGACGGATACGGCCTCCCTCGGACGTGATTGCGGAAGAATTCCTGCAGAGGGGCTGCAAACTCGCTACTGTCAGCCGTTGTCGCATCCGCATGCGAACGGAAAGAACCAGGGGGTTCACGCAATGGCGAGTTCAACGAAGCGTTTCCGCACGCTTCTCGGAGGGGTTTTCAGCCTGGCGCTGGTCATGGCGCCACTCGGGATACTGGCAGCCACCACACCAACGGCCGCAGGAGCGGCGACGCCTCACGTCGTCGTCCCACACACGACCGCACACCCACACGCCGCCACCGGGCACAGCTGTCCATCCGTTCCTTGCGGCCTCGCCACGGACGTTCCCGTCGGCGCAGGTCACCTTCACCGTCAATTCGACGACGGACGCCGACGTGAGCCCCTCGACGGGCACGACCTGCGACGACGGGTCGGGCCACTGCACGCTGCGGGCCGCCATCGACGCCGCCAACAACCTCAACGGGGCGACCGTGGTGGTGAACGTGCCGACCGGCACGTACGGACTGACAACCGGAACGGTCTCGGTGACCAACGTCGGCGGGACCGAACTGCTCGGAACCGGCCCCGGCGTGCTGATCACCAACGGCGGGGCCACGAGTTCCATTCTCGAGGTGGACTCAGTAACGAGCCCATCGTCGGTCACTACGGGCGGATTCCTCGCCCTGAACAACGTGACCCTCACCGGCAGCGCGGGGGAGGCCCTGGTCTTGGACGACTACAACGTCACGGCCACGGCGACCAACACCAACTTCGTCAACAACTCGGAGGACGGCGACGGTGGCGCCGTGTGGTCCGACGGCCAGTTCTGGGCGACGAACTCCGTCTTCGACGGAAACACCTCGACCTCGAGAGGCGGAGCCTTCTACAACCAGGACGGGTCAGCCCGGTTTACCGTCTGACACGTTCAACAACAACTCCGTCACGAGCACCGGCAGCGAGTTCGCCGAAGGTGGCGCGATCTACAACGACGACGGCCCGGTGTCCATCGACAGCAGCACCTTCACGAGCAACCAGGCAATCAGTAACAGCAGCAATGGTGCTGGAGGCGGTGCCGTCGGCAACGACGAGACCATGGAGCTGACCGGCGACACGTTCACCAACAACACAGCGACCGCCAACACAGCGTGCGAGTCCGGCTATGGCGGGGGAGTCGAGAACGACTTCGTGATCAATATCAACAGCAGCACCTTCACCGGCAACAGCGCCGTCAACGACGACAACGGCAACGGCGAAGGTGGCGGATTCGCCAACTTCGACGTCGCAACGGTCAACAATGCGACCATCACCGGCAACTCCGTGACCAACGGAAGCGGCGGCGGCTTGGCCGAGGACGGCGAGGGCGAGACGCTGAGCGGCTCCACGCTCTCGGGTAACTTCGCCCACGGTGTCAACGAAGGTATCGGCGGCGGCATGTACACGGACGAGCCGACGGTCATGACCAACACCACCATCAGCAACAACCACGCGGACAATTGCGGCGGTGGCGTCTACAACGACGACGCCGACATCTGGACCAACTCGCTGATCTCGGGGAACACCGCCAACTTCGGCGGTGGCGTCTTCAACGAGCTTCCACGTCCAGGCGACGAGCGTCGCCATCGTCGACAACACCGACGACCGGCACGAACAACGCCGGTGGCGGCGTGTACCAGACGGAACACCAGCGACGCGAACCTCGACTTCGTCGGCGTCACGGTCGCCGGGAACCATTCCGACACCGGCGCCGGCCTCACCTTCGACGGTGACGCAACCAGGGTGGCGGCACGATGGCCAACTCCACGGTGGCCGACAACCGGACCTCCGGCAGCGACCGAAGCGGACTGCGCCTTCATCAACGACAGCGCCGCAACCTGCGGCCCACGTCGGGCGGCGGCGTGACCGTCGGTGACACGTCGTGTGGCTTCTCCCCCAGCTCGGACCGCCAGGGCGCCGGCCAGCAGGGCTACTGGGAGGACGCCACCGACGGCGGCATCTTCACCTACAACACCGGCTTCTTCGGCTCCATGGGCGGCAAGCCGCTCAACAAGCCGATCGTCGGCATGGCCGCACACCCCGGGCAACCAGGGCTACTGGGAGGTCGCCTCCGACGGCGGCATCTTCAGCTTCGGTGACGCCGGCTTCTTCGGCTCCATGGGCGGCAAGCCGCTCAACAAGCCGGTCGTCGGCATCGCCTCGACACCTGACGGCCAGGGCTACTGCGAGGTGGCCTCCGACGGTGGCGTCTTCGCCTTCGGCGACGCCGGCTTCTTCGGCTCCATGGGCGGCACGCCGCTCAACAAGCCGATCGTCGGCATGGCCGTCACGCCCGACGGACGGGGCTACTGGGAGGTGGCCTCGGACGGCGGCATCTTCGCCTTCGGTGACGCCGGCTTCTTCGGCTCCATGGGCGGCAAGCCGCTCAACAAGCCCATCGTCGGCATCGCTGCGGCCACCGACGGCGCCGGCTACGCCGAGGTCGCCTCCGACGGCGGCATCTTCAACTTCGGGACGGTCGGCTTCTTCGGCTCGGCCGGGAGCCTGCACCTCAACGCACCGGTCGTGGGCATCGCGACGGCCCCGGACCTCCAGGGCTACTGGACCTTCGCCGCTGACGGCGGGGTCTTCAACTACGGCACCGGGGCGCTGTTCAAGGGCTCGGCCGGCTCGCTCCACCTGAACAAGCCGGTGGTCGGGGGTTCCGGCACCTGATTTGGCGTGTCCCGCCGTGCCGGGCCTCTCGTAGGAGTGGGTCGGGCACGGCGGGACGCGCGCCGCTGAGCGGCCGCGTCGAGCCTCAGGTCTCACGCCGTAGGCCTCAGACCAGCCCGAGCAGCTCGGCGCCGTTGCGCCAGAAGAACCGCTCGCGGGTCGGCTCGTCGAAGCCGCCAACGGCGTCACCGAAGATCTCGAACGGACGGCGTCCGCCCTCGGGGTGCGGGTAGTCGGTCGAGAACATGAACAGCTCGGGCCCGCACTGCTCAACCAGCCAGGCGGTGTCCTCGAAGGGGAACGGCGTGAAGCGCACCTGGCGCCGGAGGTACTCCGAGGGCAGCAGGGTGAGCTCCTGGAGCGCCGGCTCGAACTTGGAGAACGAGCGGTGCGCGTGGTCGAGGTTGCGCAACAGGCCGGGCACCCACGTCGCCCCGAGCTCGATGGCCGCGCCACGGAGCTCCGGGTGGCGCTCGAAGACGCCGTCGAGCGCCAGGCAGGCGAGGAAGCGCTCGGGCGAGTGGTGCAGGACCGGGAAGTCCTTGGCGCGCAGGTTCTCGCCGCCGCCCAGCCAGTCCTTCGGCCGGGGCATCCCGTTGTTGTGGAACGCCTTTGGGAGCAGCTTGCCGCCGCCGACGTGCAGCACGAACGGGCACGCCCGCCTCGGCCAGGCGCGCCCACACCGGATCGAGGTCGACGTGGGTCGGCGAAAAGTCGCCCGGCGCGTCCGACGGCATCCAGATGGCCGCCACACCTTCGGCCAGCGCGCGCTCGAGCGACTCGGCCGCCCGCGCCGGATCGTTCAACGGGAGGTAGCCGACCGGCTTGAGCCTCGGGTCGGGCGCACAGAACGCGACCATGGCGCGGTTGAGCGCGCCGGTGCCCCCGTAGAGCAGATCGCTCTCGCGTCCCGGCCAGAAGTGGCCGAGCGCGAAGGTCGGGAACACGAGCTGCGCGTCGATGCCCAGCGCGTCGAGCACGCGGGAACGCACCTCGGTGTCGAGCGCGCCGGGCGCCATCCATCCCTTGGGCCCCTTGAGCACCTCGGGACCGATCTCCTGGTGTGCGATGGGAGTCCCACAGATCGGGCAGCTTCGCCATCAGCTCGGCCGCCCCGGCCCCGGCCCCGGCGAGGCCGAGCGGCTCGAGCCGGGTGCGTACCGACTCGTCGGCGAATTCACGGAGCCAATCCGGCGTCTCCATCAGGTGGCTGTCGGCGTCGAAGATCGCTGTGTCCACGTGGCCCCCCGGCGGTGTTAGGTCGTTCCGACAGCGTAGACCCGGGTGGGCGCCTTCTCTGTGGCTGGGCACCGACCACGATGAGGGGGTATTCGCCGACCTGCGCCGGGCGGGCATGCTGGGGCAGCCACTGGTCACACGGGCCTGGAGGCGCCCGACACAGCATTTGGACTCGAGCACGACTCGAACGGAGCCGCACAGACAACATTTATCCGGCTCATAACTTTCTATGAACTGGCGTACAGCTGGGACCTTTTCAATGGAGGTCGTGACCAGCCTGCACACTGGCAGGCAGACGGAGGACTCCCAATGACCGAGGACCAGAACGACCAGACGACCGGGCAGGAGGCGGTGAGCGGCTCCGAGTCGCCGACTGCGGCCACTCCCGCGACGGAGCAAACCGGCAGCCCCATTCCGATGCCCGCCGCGTCGGACACCGAGGCGCAAGCAGCGCCGACTCCGGCCGCCGACACCGCGGTCACTCCCGTCGGAGGCACCCCCGGCCGCGGACGCCACCCCGCTGCAGCAGCCCGAGCAGCCCGACACGCCGCCCCAGGGCGTCCCCCAGGGCCCCCCGACCGGTGCGTACGCCATGGGCGCGCTGGCCGGCAATCCGATGCTCGGGGCCACGCCGCCCCCTCCGTACGCCGGGCCGCCGACCGATCCCAACGCACCCTTCTGGCCGGCACCGCCCGCGGCCGCTCCCTCGAGTGGACACCGTGACAACCGGCTGCGCAACGGCCTGCTCGCCGGTGGCGCCGCGCTCGTCGTGCTGGCCGGCGGCATCGGCATCGGCCACGCCGCGTGGAACAACAACACACAGATCCCCTCGGCCGCGTCCTCGACCAACAACCAGCTCCCGGCCCGCGGCAACCACGGCGGTTCGAACCCGTTCCAGATCGTGCCGGGCAACACCGGCAACACGGGCAATAGCAACGGCAACAGCAACTCGGGCTCGTCCTCTTCGGGCCCGAGCGACGTCAGCGCCATCGCGGCCAAGGTCGACCCTGGGCTCGTCGACATCAACACGACGCTCGGCTACCAGCAGGAGCAGGCGGCCGGCACCGGCATCGTCCTGTCGTCCGGCGGCATCGTGCTGACCAACAACCACGTGATCGACGGTGCGACGAGCATCAGCGTGACCGACATCGGCAACCACAAGACCTACACGGCCAGCGTCGTGGGCTACGACCGGACGGGCGACATCGCGGTGCTGCAGCTCCACAACGCCTCGGGACTCCAGACCGCGAACCTCGGCAAGCTCGTCCAACATCTCGGTGGGCGAGGACGTCGTGGGCGTCGGCAACGCCGGCGGGACGGGCGGCACGCCCAGCGCGGCCGGCGGCACCGTCACGGCGCTCAACCAGTCGATCACCGCCAGGACCAGGGTGACGGCACCTCCGAGCAGCTCAGCGGCCTCATCGAGACGAACGCCAACATCCAGCCGGGTGACTCCGGCGGCGCGCTGGTGAACACCTCGGGCCAGGTGATCGGCATGGACACCGCGGCCTCGGCCGGGTTCTCGTTCCAGTCCAACGGCCAGTCCCAGGGGAACCAGGGCTTCGCCATCCCGATCAACACGGCGCTCTCCATCGCCCGGTCGATCGAGGCCGGCAACGGCTCCTCCACCATCCACATCGGTCCGACGGCCTTCCTCGGCGTCGAGATCAGCCCCAGCGGTTCGAGCTCGGGCTGATGGGAACGGCAACGGTGGCGGTGGCGGTGGCGGCGGCTTCGGTGGCTTCTTCGGGAACAGCGGCAGCACCGGGAACTCCGGATCGTCCACCTCGGGCGCCGCGGTGGCCGGTGTCGTGACCAACGGACCGGCGCAGGAGGCCGGTCTCGCCCAGGGCGACGTCATCACGTCGCTCGGCGGCAAGACCATCAACTCGGCCAACGACCTCACCGGCGACATGGGGGCCTACCACCCGGGCGACAAGGTGCAGGTCGCATGGACCGACGCCAACGGGCAGACCCACACGGCGACGGCGCAGCTGAGCTCGGGACCGCCCCAGTAGCCCTTCCGGCCGGTAGAACCGGACCGACAACCGACGATTGACGATCGGCGGCCATCCGTGCCCAACCTCTGGGCCGCGGGTGGCCGCCGTCGTTTGCGGACGGCGGCGGGTTATCGGCTCTTGGTCACCTCGAAGAGCGTGATGAGCGTCGCGACGACCGACGCGGCCAGCACGAGGATCACGCCCCAGCCGACGTTGACGCTGACGCCGTGTGAGGGATGGGCATCGTTGATCTTCTGGACGAGACGCACGACAGCGAAGATGGAGAGACCGAGACTCACGAATGCGAACAGGCACCCGATCAGTCGCACCGAATGGTCGTCCGAGACCGCCATCATCCCGGCGAACACCAAGACCACGACGGCCGCGATCAGGGTGATGTAGCCGTTGATGCCGACGAGGCTCGAGATCCCCGCATCGACGCCCGACGAGGCGGTCGACACGGTCTGGCCGACTCCCGAGGTCCCCCCGAGGACCGAGCTCGCAGCGACGGAGGAGCTCGAGCTGATCCACGTCGCGACCGAGCCCACCATCATGGCGAGGGCCGAGAGGACGAGGAGCAGGAGACCAAGTGTCACCCCCGGCGCCGGTCGGGCCACCGAGGTCGTCGGCGTGGCATGCGGCGCGTAGGGATTGGCGGAGAGGCGGGGCGCCGGCGCCGCGACGCCGGGTGCGGCGGCGGCCTGGGACTCGGCGCCGACCTCGGTCCACCCGGTGCCGGCACTCCAAAGACGACGTCCGGTCCAGATGTGGCCGTCCCAATAGGTCTGTTCGTTGGGGTTGGTCCGCACGGGGTACCACCCCGGTTCCTTGGGTGGCGCACCAGCAGCCGCCTGGGGGTTGTCTGCGATCACCTGCGCCGAGGGTCCTGGTCCCGGCGAGGCCGGGCCACCTAGGTCGTCCGCCATGTCACACCTCCGATCGACGACCGCCTCGTCGACCCGCCCGAGGTTAGCGGGGTGCCGGCGCCCGAGCCTGGGGGAAAACCTCCCGAAATGGGTCGAGCGGCCCCGCGAACGTCATAACCTGGATGCAGTCTCGGCGCGCTGGGATCGACCCCTTCCCCCTCCGTCGAATCCCAGGCGCGTCGGGGCACGTTCCGGGCCCAGACGGCCACACCCCGCACAGCGAGGCAGCAGAATGGGGTGGTGCCCCGCCGACATTCCTCACGTGTTCGGCGCACGCGAGCCCCGGACGAGCACCGGAGCGGCGGTCTCGGGTCCCACTGGCGAGCCGACGGCACCACCAAGACCTCATACATGTCGCAGGGGGAGGCCCACTCGGTGGCGGATGAGCGCAAGCGCGAGGTGGGCGTCGAGCTCGACGTCTACCGCTGCTCGACCTGCTCGGCGTGGCACCTGGGCCGGCCGGTCGACCATGACGGCTGACCACCCGGAGTCGTGGTGAGCGGCGCGATGGCGCCCGCGTCGCGTGGAAGCTGGCAACACCCGCTCGGCTCCTGCCCCGAGTGCGCGTTCGACTGGGACCTCTCGGTCTACGAAGTGCTTGTGGGCGAATGTGTCCGCAACGTTGCCGTCTTCGGCGGCGTTCTCTCGCGCATCGATCCCGCCGCCGCCGTGGAGCCCGGGCTCTGGTCCGCCAGTCGCTACGTGTGGCACACCGTCGACGTCCTGCGCATCGGGACCGAGCGGCTGTGGACGCTCGGCGCCGACCCAGGCTTTGGAGTGCCCGAATGGGACGAGAACGTGCTCGCGGAGGTCCGCCGGTATGACTCGCTCTCTCCGGTGGTCGGGCTCATCGCCCTCATCGCTTCGGCTAATGCCTGGCGGACAGCTGCGCTCGAGGCTCCCGCCGACGTCGCCACCGCGCACCCCGAGGCCGGCTCCATCTGCGCGTTCGACGTCGTGCAGCGCAACGCCCACGAGGTGTGTCACCACCTCTGGGACGTCCAGCGGGCGCTGCCGAGCGCGGCAGGAAGCTGACGACCGCCGGTCGGATCCCTCGAGGGACCACTCGCGGACCCAAACGGTTGCCCTCTACTCCGCAACGCCGAGCGCGGCACCCTCGACACCCCGAAGGCGCGAGGATGGCCTGATGGAGCCGGACGACCGCGGAGCACCGGCGAGCGAACCCGACGACGACTCAGGTGACGACTCCGACGAGCCCATCGAGCCCGAGTTCCCACCGGCCGGTTTCGAACGCTGGCGCCGTGAGTCGGCGCTCGGCTCCGTCGGCACCGGCATCGCCCGCGGCCTGCAGAACGTGTTCGTCGCCCCCCAGGACCAGGTCGTGATGGTGGCCCCGATACCGGGTGGCCCGGCCGATCCCGACCGCCTCCAGGTGATCCTCGATCCCGACGACCCCACCAAGTCGATCGCCGTGCTCCCACCCCCCGCCACCAGAGCCGCCGACGCCGACGGCGACGGCACCGACGACGGCGCCGACCACCCCGGCTGACCCACCCCAACCCCAACCCCAACCCCAGCCCAACTTCACCCCGAAAGGATTGACTTCCCACCGCCGCTGGACATAGGTTCCTAGTAATCGGACATGCTGTCCGATTCGTAAGAGGAGTTGTCCGGATGAGCACCCTGGCGGAAGTCACCCCTGTCACCCCTGTCGACCTCTCGGATTCGCGGTCCTACGTGTCCGGTGTCCCCCACGCCTGGCTGGCCCACCTGCGCCGCCATGACCCCGTGCACTGGCAGGACGAAGACGGCGGGCCCGGCTTCTGGGCGGTGACCCGTTACGACGACTGCGTCACGGTCAACCGCGACTACGAGCGCTTCAGTTCGGCCGCCCGCGGCACGATGCCCTTCGAGATGCCCGACGCGGACATTGAGCAGCAGGCCCTGATGATGCTGAACATGGACCCTCCGCTGCACACCCGCTACCGCCGGCTCGTCAACAAGGGCTTCACGCCGCGCATGGTCCGGGACCTCGAAGAGAGCATCCACCGCTCGACGGACGCCATCATCGACCAGGTCATCGAAAAGGGTGAGGCCGACTTCGTCACCGACCTCTCCGCCGAGCTCCCCCTCCAGGTGATCGCCGAGCTGCTCGGCGTCCCCGCCGACGACCGGCACCGCATGTTCGAGTGGTCCAATCGGATGGTCGGCAACGAGGACCCCGAGTACCAGGGTCAGGCCGAGGAGGCGCTGAACGCGGCGATGGAGCTCTACGCCTACGCGTCGCAGCTCTACGGCACCAAGCGCATCGACCCCCACGCCGACCTCATGAGCGTGCTCACGAGCGTCGAGGTCGACGGCGAGCAGCTCAGCGACCTGGAGCTCGAGCTGTTCTTCCTCCTCCTGACCGTCGCCGGCAACGAGACGACGCGCAACCTGATGTCGGGCGCCATGCACACCTTCTTTCAACACCCCGACCAGTGGCAGCGCCTGGTGGCGGACCGGAGCCTGCTCCCGACCGCCGTCGACGAGATGCTCCGTTTCGTCACCCCCGTCATGAACTTCCGCCGCACCGCGATGACCGACCTCGTCCTGAGCGACACGAAGATCGCAGCCGGGGACAAGGTCGTCTTCTTCCACGCCTCGGCCAACCGGGACGAGAGCGTCTTCGACGACCCCGACACCTTCGACGTCGGCCGCGACCCCAACCCGCACGTCGCCTTCGGCGGCGGCGGCCCGCACTTCTGCCTCGGCGCCAACCTGGCCCGCATGGAGATCCGGGTCATGTTCGAGCACCTGCTCGACCGGGTGCCCGACATCCACCAGGATGGGGACGTGCAACGCCTCCAGTCGCAGTTCATCAACGGGGTCAAGCACCTCCCCGTCGCGTTCACCCCGTCCGCGCCGGTCGGCGCCTGAGCGGCCCCGAACCCGACCCGCCCGCACAGAGAAGAAACGCACCGCCATGCCGCGACGCGCCCCCGACGCACTCAAAGACGTCATCCGGGACTTCCGGCGTGACCAGATCATGGATACGGCCCGGCGCCTTTTCGGTGAGTACGGCTCCACCGACGTCTCCATGGACGAGATCGCCGCCGAGGCCGGCGTGGCGCGCTCGACCGTGTACGTCTACTTCGCCAACCGCGACGACCTGCTCCAGGCGTGCGTGCAGTCGATGTACGACCGCCTGCAAGAGACGGTGGGCGCCATCGTCGCCGACGACACCCCGCCGGTCGAGCGGCTGCGCACGTTGATCCTCGGCGTGCTCGAGCGCGTCGACGAGAGCCCCGACTTCCTCCGGCTCGCCATGGCGACCCAGGCCACGGCCGGGTCGGCCGGGTCGGCCGCCGTCGGCGGCGCCCTCATGATGATCGGCCTCGACATGATCCGGGTGCTCGAGGAGTTGGTGACCGCCGGCATCGAGGCCGGCGAGTTCCGCGCCGACCTCGACCCCGAGCGGGCGGTCGTGCTCGTGGGCCAGCAGATCTACGGTGCCTTGTCCGTCCGCGCCGGCGAGCCCGATCCGATCCCGGCGGAGCAGGCGGCCGACGAGATCTGCGAGTTCGTCCAATGGGGACTGGGGGCCTGAGATGAAGTTCGACCTGTGGCTCCCGACCGCCAGCCCCATGACCACCCCCGAGTTGCTCGATGTCGTCGCCGACGGCGCCGAGCAGCGCGCCATCGCCACCATCTGGGTCGGCGAGCACGTCGTGCTCTTCCCCGAGTACCAGAGCGCTTACCCCTACGCGGAGGACGGGCGCATCCCCGCCCCGCCCGGCAGCGGCCTGCTCGAGCCGATCGTCACGCTCACCTACCTCGCCGCGCGCACGACGACGGTGCGCCTCGGCACCGCCATGCTCCTGCTCCCCCAACGCAACCCGGTCTACGTGGCGAAGGAGGTGTCGACGCTCGACTGGCTCTCGGGCGGGCGCGTCGACCTCGGCATCGGCGTCGGGTGGTTGAAGGAGGAGTTCGACGCGCTCAACACGCCGTGGGAACGGCGCGGCCGGCGCACCGACGAGTACCTCGAGGTGCTGCACACCCTGTGGACCGACGACGTGTCCGCGTTCAAGGGCGAGACCTTCGACCTGCCCCCCTGCGAGATGTTCCCCAAGCCCCTCCAGGACCCCCACCCCCCGATCCACATCGGCGGCGAGACCCCGGCGGCGCTGCGGCGGGCGGCGCAGCGAGGCCAGGGCTGGCACACGTTCAACCGCAGCCCCGAGCAGCTGGCCGAGGGGCTGGCCGAGCTCGACCCGCATCTCGAGGCCGCCGGACGCAGCCGAGCGGACCTGCGCATCACGGTCTGCCCGTACTTCAACGCGTTGACGCCCGACGACGTCGAGCGCTACGCCGAGGCCGGCGCCGACGCGGTGGCGGCGCTCTTCTTCGCCTTCACCCCCGACGACGTCGCCCGGGCCTTCGACGACCTCGAGGCGTGCCGGGAGGTCGCCGCCCGCCTCGGCGACTGAGCGGCGCCCGACTTCGGACTGCCCACGCGCCATTCGTGCGCATTCCCGCCCCGAATGCGCACCCCGTCAGTGCGCATTGCGCGTCGGAAGGCGCAGCACTTCGCCGTAGTCACCTCGAACGTGCCGCCGGACTCCGCCGTGGAGCGGGGGTCATTGTCGGGTGGGCAACCGAGTCCGCCGGCCGGACCGATTCCGGCGGCCGGGCTCCGTGGCCCCAAAAAAAGCGGCCCCGGGGAGCCCAAGGACTACGGGCGGCGCGAAGTGCGCTGCGTACTCGGGGCGGAATGCGCCCGCTGCCTCGCGCCACCCGTAGGCATTGCCCTCTTGAAGGTAGATCGGGCGGTGCGTGGGTCCAATCGCCCGCAGGAATGAACCGCCGGACCCCTGTTCATCCCTGGGGATGAGGCCGTCGCCCGGCGGTGGCGGCGAGGCTTGCCGGGATGAAGGCCGGGTGGATTCCGTACGGAGATCCTGCTCAGCGGGCACTACCATTGATGTCTCGCCTGGGAACGAAGGATCCGATGCGCCCCAGCTCCCGTCACCTCTATCCGGCGTGGCTCCGGCCCGCCATCTCGGACACGGCCGTCGCCGGGGTCGGCCCCGACGAGCAGACCGACCGGGCCTGGCGCCTGTGGGAACGGGTGCGGGACTTCGACCGTCGCTACGCCACCTACGTCGACGTCGTGCTGGCGGCGGGCCTCTTCGTGTTGTGCTCGGGCTGGCTGCTCTCCTCGCACGCGGCGAACCCGAACCTGTGGGTGGTGGCCGCGCTGATCTTCCCGCTGATCTTCCGGCGGCGGGCTCCCATGACCGTCTTCCTCGTCATCTCGACGGTGGCGTTCGTGCAGTGGCTGGTGAGCGGTCCCGCCCTGGCCGACTCGGCGCTGCTCGTGGCGATGTTCACGGTGGCGGTCGAGTCGGCCTGGATCCTCGTCGCCATCGCGCTCGCCATCCTCGAGACCGGGTGTGGTCATGGCCACCGTGCACTGGACGCCGACGGGCAACGACGTGAAGTCGTGGGTCTTCCTCACCGGCCTCGCCTTCGCGGCGCTCCTGGCCGGCGTCGTCGTCCGTGCGCTGCGCAGCCAGCTCGACTGGCTGGCCGAGCGCGCGGCGCGCCTCGAGATCGAGCGCGACCAGCAGGCCTCCCTGTCCGCCGCCGCGGAGCGCGCTCGCATCGCGCGTGAGATGCACGACGTCGTCTCGCACAACATCCAGGTGATGGTGACCCTGGCCGACGCTGCGGCCGCCGCGCACACGGCCGACCCCGACCGGGCCGCCGACACCATGCGCGAGGTATCGAGCACCGGGCGTCAGGCCCTGACCGACATGCGCCGCATGCTCGGCGTGCTGCGCGAGGAGCCCGTCGCTCGGGACTCAAGCCCGGACTCGGCCGTCGCGGGCGCACGGGCGGCCCTCGCCCCGCAGCCCGGCCTCGCCGACCTCGATGCGCTGGTCGAGCGCGTGCGCGGCACCGGGCTCAGCGTCTCGGTCGAGCGGGCGGGGCGCCCGTTCGACGTCTCGGGCGCCGCGGGCCTGACTGTCTACCGGATCGTGCAGGAGGCCCTCACGAACGCGCTCAAGCACGCCGAGGAACCGGCCGTCGTCGAGGTGCAGCTGGACTTCGAGGACCCCGACATCTCGGTCCACGTGCGCGACGACGGGCGGACGAAGGTGACAGCCTCCGGCGGTGTCGCCGATGGCACGTATCGCGCAGGCGCCAACGTCAGCGGGGCCGCACCGATCAACGCCAACGGCTCGGGCGGGCACGGCGTCGCCGGGATGACCGAACGGGCCGCCGCCTTCGGGGGCACGCTGCGCGCCGGCCCCGAAGCCGGCGGGGGCTGGGTGGTCCTCGCCACGCTGCGCGACTGCAAGGCGCCGGTCACGCCGTGACGGTCCGCGTCGTCCTGGCCGACGACCAGGCGCTGTTGCGCAAGGGGTTCCGCATGATCCTCGAGGCCGAGGACGGAATTGAGATCGTGGGTGAAGCGGCCGACGGCTCCGACGCCGTCCGGCTCGTCGAGCTCTACCGGCCCGACGTCGTCCTCATGGATGTGCGCATGCCGGTGCTCGACGGCATCGAGGCCACCCGTGCCATCGCCACCTCGCCGGCCGGCAAAGAGACCCGCGTCCTCATCCTCACGACCTTCGACCTCGACGAGTACGCCTTCAGCGCCCTGCGCGCCGGGGCGAGCGGCTTCCTCCTCAAGGACGTCCCGCCGGCGGAGCTTGTGGGCGCCATCCGCACCGTCGCCCGCGGCGACGCGGTCGTCTCCCCCCGGGTGACGCGCCGGCTGCTCGAGGAGTACGCGGACAAGCTGCCCGACCTCTCCCCCAACGGCAGCGGTCGCTCGGGCGGCACCGCCGCGGACTCCGCGCTTGCCCAACTCACCGACCGCGAACGTGAGGTCCTCCTCGCCGTCGCCGACGGCCTCTCCAACGCGGAGATCGCGGCGCGCCTCTACGTCTCCGAGGCGACGGTCAAGTCACACGTCGGCCGGCTCCTGGCCAAACTCGGCCTGCGCGACCGTGTGCAGGCCGTCGTCTTCGCCTTCCAGTCCGGCATCGTGCGCCCCTCCTGAGTTCGGAAAAGGGCTGTGATCGCGGTGCCTGAGCCTGAGGTCCTGCTCTCACCCTGACGACGTGGCGATGCGGCTAAAGAAAACGTCGACCTTGTACTTCGCCAGTGGCTTGCTCATCGCGGTCGTTGCCACCAGGCCATGCTGCAGGGGCGCTATGCCCTCGTAGTCGCCGACGAAGCAGCACGGGCGGGCCGCGCTGCCTGCCGTGAGCAGATTGAACTGCCCGCCGATGGGCTGAGAGCTCCAGGTCCGACCCTGACTCCGAGAGCTGGCCAAAATCACCTGCGTCGGCCAGTACCCACCGCTGCTCGCGGCGGAGGCCTTGTAGTACGTCACGCCCACCGTGCCGTCGCCGGCAACCCCGATCGTGGGCAGTGACACTTGGCCACGGACCCCGAGGTAATGGCTGCTCCAGGTGCGCCCACCGTTCTGTGACCGTGCAACCACGACCCGCGAGGACGTTGCGCCGGGCTGCGACCAGGTGACGTAGACATCGCCGTTCGGCGCGACGGCTTCCCCCGCAAACGTGTCATAGATGTTCATGCCCTGTCCCGTGACCGGATCATGGATGTCTCGCCCGCCGCTCTGCCCGATCGTGATCGGCTTGCTCCAGGTGCGGCCGCCGTCGACGGACCGCAGCGCCAACTCCTGCGTGGGGAGCTCGCGCACCGCATTCGGATCGGGATTCGGATCACTGCTGACGAGCCCGAACACATTGAGCAGCGAACCGTCGCTGTTCACCAGGATCTTGCCCCGAGAAGGCCAACTGTCCGGGGTCTTCGGGTCGTACAGGACCTGCGGCTTCGACCATGTGCGCCCGCCGTCTGTTGTGATCGAGAGCAGGCTGTAGCCAGTGAAGAAGCCGGGTCCCGACCGATGAACGTAGTAAAAGTAGGCCGTCTTTGGCTGGCGAGGATCCGGCGTCAAATTCGGGAGATCCCAAAAGTCACCAGTGAGCGACTGCACGACAGTTGGCACCGACCACGAGAAGCCGCCGTCAACTGATCGACTGACCAACATGCTCGTCGCGGCGGACTCCGGATCGGTTGGAGAGGTGAAGTTGACGACGATCGCGGAGAAGTAGGCGATCCGCCCATCAGCCGAAAAGTAGACACCGGGGTCGCTGGCGACCTTTTCAGCACCGCCGGTGCAGTAGGAGAGCCCGGGAACGAGGATGCGTGAGAACGAACGTCCTCCGTCGCGCGACGCCATTACGAGGTCCGTGGCCCGACCGTCCTGGATCCACGCGGCCAAGACATTTTGGGGATTGCGCGGGTTCACCGCGACCGAAGTCTCCTGTGAGAACCCGGGATCGAACCCGGTGCCGCTGTTCGTGCAGGGCCCTCCCGTAAACGGACTCGGAAGCGAGATGTCAGCTGTCCGCACGCTCAGGGGTCCAGCCGAGGCCGGCCCCGTCCCTACGGCGGCCGAAATCAACACGAACGCCAGTACCAACACCACCAAAGTCGCTACCGCAAGTACCACTGGACCTCGCCTGCGTGCCCCGCTCTTCATCGACGACATCCTTCCAATCACGAGTTCTCGTCCCGAGTACGGCGCGCAACCGGGGTTCGCTTCGCTTTGGCTCTCATGAGGCGCGTCGTTCCATGGCTACCCTCCCGTCGGGGTCCCCCGGCACATCGCCGCCTCCGCCGTTAGCAAATGCATGCTTCCATCCTCGCTTCAGGGAATCAAGCACAGCCAAAGCGCGCGAACTGGCCGAAGCGGCGCCGACGGGGATCCGACGAGTTCGGTGAACGCCGTTCGAATCATCTGCCTCTGCCTCCTCGCACCGGAACATGATTCGGTAACTGCGGCGCCCTACACATCTAGCTCGGCACCAGAAATGCCATCGGCCGACGGTGACGATTGCTGGGTTCCCCAGCGATCATCCGTTCACGGATCAGTCACAAACCGCTGAAGGCTTTTCGTCGAAACCGAGGTCGGCACCGGGTGCGCCGGGCCTGTCACATGCGAGTGGCACCATCGAGGGCGGCTCCGTGCCGCCGAGAATCGGCCCTCGTGGCATGGTGCCTCAAATGGACTGAGCAGATTGCGAGCCTGACGAATGGAAATCCCGCCCACCATCGAGCGTTACTTTGAGTGCGACTCTCGGCGCGACGTGGAATCGATCCTCGGACTATTTGCAGAAAATGCCACGGTCATAGATGAGGGGCGCACCTGGCAGGGACCAGCTGATCTTCGAGCGTGGCAACTGGGTCCGGCCTCACGGTACGAGTACACGGTCACACTTTCCGGAATCGAGTCGATGGGCGAGGAGACATATCAGGTCTCGTGCCGCCTCGATGGCAACTTTCCTGGCGGTTCCGCGGAGCTTCGTTTCCGTTTCATCCTCACCGGGGATGTCATTGAGGTTCTTGAGATTGCTCCCTGAGCCAAGGCGCGCACCCTGACCCAGTAGGCCGGATAGGAGGGATACCGATGGGCGAGTTTCCGGATGTCAGGACTTGGGATACGTTCGCCAGGTCAGCGGCCGAATCAATCGCTGAGGCGGGACCGCGGCTCATTTGTGTTGCGGATCGACCATCTCTACGCCGCAAGGGGCTTGATGGCGGAAACGACGATGCCCCGGATTTTGCCGTCGACATCGGTTTTGCCAAAGCGCGCTTGGATAGCGGCCGCAGCCGTGGTTGTCGCTTCTGCAAGACGTGACGGAAGTCGGGCCTCGATCTCATTGCGCAAGGGCGTGCCCTGGCAAAATGCGATCGCCGGAACCTCGGCTGTTTGTGCCCGGCTCCGAGTCTCCAACACCGCGATACTCGCCGGCGAAACAAAACCGCCGGCTGCCACATCGGCTTGGATCCCGGCTTCATCGAAATAGGAGTACGGCGTACGCGCAAGGAAGAGGGGCGGGTCATCAGGGAACATGGCGGCCACGGCGGTAGAGACGACGGCCGCGAATTCATTGTGCTCAATCGCATCCCAGACGTTGAACAAGAACACTCCACCCGGACGCAGTACCCGAGCTATCTCAGCGAACGCGGCTGGCCGTTCTGGGAAGAACATCACTCCGAATTGACACACCACCGCGTCGAAGCTGGCATCACTGAACGGCAAATCCATCACGTCCCCGGTCTGCCACACCACCGGACGCGACGTGCCAACCGATTGCGCGTAGTCGATCATTGGCTGGTTCAGATCGGTGGCGGTGATCGACACCGATGCTGAGAGACCGGAAGCCATCGCTCGGGTCACGACGCCGCTGCCGGCGGCGACCTCGAGGATCGACCCGACGTCGAGGTCTTCGAGGCGATGCACCAGATCGGCGGCGTAAGCATCAAAGATCAGCGGTACCAAGTACCGGTCGTACACCTCCGGCACCGAGCCAGCGAATTTCAGATCCGATTCATGACGATCCGACACCTCACCCCCTGACCAGTTCCAGTACGGAGTTTTCCACACGCTGTCCGCACAGGAGAGCCCACCTAGCTACGGATCCAGGAATCGAGAAAGGATGCAGAGTTCTGCGAGTTCGCGACTGTTGCCGGCCGGGAACTTCCCGATTGGACTCTTGCTGAGTCCCTAGAAACGATGGAGCTCCAGACCTCAGCTCCCACTCTCTGTCATTGACTTGCGGAGGAGGCCCTTCCACGTCGGCGTTGCACGGCGTTGGCCATGGTGACGCCGATCCTCGAGAATCCCGGAGCTGCGTGCGCCATTCGGAGTGCCACTCGGTCAACCCGGGTCGTGCCCGGTTCGGCCGCCAAGACCAGCGGGCGGCGGCGATCGGCATCAAGACGAAAGAGTTCCCAGGTGCCCGGAACTCCCTTCAACTCACGAGCACCGGCGGTGGTGAATGACCACTCGGAGTTGAGGAGGAGATCCCGGATGGTGCTCGAGACGAGGATCTCGTCGGCTCCGGCGGCGGCACTGACTCGTGCAGCAAGGTGGACCGCCAAGCCCGACACATCGACCGCCGTCCAGTTGATCTCGCCCGTGTGCATCCCGGCTCTCACTCGAAGGCCGCTCTCCTGCGCCGCTGAACGGATCGACACCGCACACTGGATGGCTTTGGTCGGGCTGTCGAAGAGGCTGAGGGTCCCGTCTCCACTGACATTCGCGAGCGTCCCTCCGTGGACCTCGACGCCGTGACGGACATGATGCTCATGTTCTGTCCGAAGATCGGCGTAGGCGACATCCCCGATCCGGGCGAGGAGTTCGGTCGAGCCCACGAGGTCCGTAAAGAGGATCGAACTCAGCCTTCTGTTCGCATCGGCCGAACGTGGAGTCCCAGTGACCAGGGCCTGCATCTCGTCTACCCAGGCCACCATTCCCTCGCCCAATGACGTGCCGGGGGCCGGCACCGGGAGGGCCACACACGAACCGTGTGGCACGGTATCCGCAATAGCCTGAGCCAACCTGCGGGGAAACACCCCGGTTTGGGTGTGCAGAACTCGAACCGGGCATTGAATCGTGCTCAGGAGGTCGGTGACGTCGACTGACAAGGCCCACTCCACTTGTGCCCGTGCCGCCTCTTGGCTGGCTGAGCATCGTTCGAGCAATCCGAAGAGCCTCCGGTTGAACGACGAGTCCAGCGCGGTCTCCCACAGGGGGAGGAACGCACCTTCTCCGTAGTGATCGAGGGCCATCAGGTACGCATCCGATACGTCCTTCGCCTCCGTCTTGGTCAGACTCAGCATCGGCTTCGTCGTAGCCGGTCCCTGCAGGAACGGGTTCGTCAAGAGGAGGCCTTTGACCCTTGAGGGAAACGTGGTCGCCAGGAGGACCGCCGCGGGAGCGTTGGAGAGGTGCGCGGCGATCGTCGCGGAGCGCATGCCGACGGCATCCATGACAGCCAGGATGTCGTCGCACTGCTGCGCCAGGCTCGGGACGTAGTCGATGGCGTCGGAGAGCCCGAAACCCCGACGTTGCATCAAGACACTGCGTGCGTAGCCGGCAACCCGCTCGTAGAGGTGGTTGAAATGTGGGTCGGTCCAGAGCAAGTCGAGGTGCTCGACCAGCTCGAGCGTCCAGACGACGTCGTGGAGACCATTACCGACGACCTGGTAGGCGAGCCGGGCACCGTCGCGCTCGATGTAGCGAATCGGAGGCGGGTCCACTCGGCAAAGCTTAGAGAGCGGCTGTCCCTTGATCATCTTGCCGAAATGGCCGAGGAACTTCGGCCGGGACGCCGAAGGAGACCCCGCATATTGCACCGGCTTGTCGGTTTGGGCACCACTTCTTCGCCCGTTCCGGACTCCCCACTTCGGCCGGGTCTCACACCCACCCTCGTGGTCCGGGCCCTCCACTGTTTGCTCCCGCGAGCAGAAGCGATCGATCCGGCAAGAGCCGACGCAGTGCACGGCGCTGATGGACCTCCATTTACCGGCATGCGAGGGTGACCCCAAACGCGCACCTGCATTCCGGCTGAGGATGTCACCGATCGCCGGCCTTGCGTCTCCGTGTTTGGTTGCCTCAGCTTCGCGGGTACTACCTGGCCTTCAAACGATGCAATGACCATGTGGGCAGGGGTTCAAATGAGAGGCGCACGAGATCGAAAGGCAGTGAATGTGGTGACGTTCTCGAGAGAGGGGGGAACCTGGAGAAGGGCGGTTTTCCATGGGTTCTCGAGCACACGATCGGTCACGTGGCCGTCGACTGACGGCGCGTTTGTCGCTGGTCTTGGTCCCGCTCGCATCATTGATGGCCTTTGGCGGTCTCGCCGCGACGACGACACCGGCCGGCGCAGCGACCAAGTCCACGGCCGCGAGTACGGGCATACCGGACCTCGGTCCGGAACTGGCAGCACTCGAAGCACAAGTCAGCGCCGCACTGAACAGCGTTTCTCTTCCCTTGCTCGGATCCGTCTCTTGCATCCCCTTCGACGTCGAGAGGATCCTCACCGGTGAAATCGTCGGTGGGGGCGTCTGCTAAGGCGCCTCGTTGGTGGATCAGCGCGCGCGTGAACTCACAGAGACGCCGTCACAAGGGAGGGTTTTCCTAGCTCCTCGAGACACGGAGTGGAGCCGTAACGGCTCCAGTCGGAACCTTGAGGCGCCCACACCAGTTCGCCCGCTCACCCGCTCAGTGCCACCCTGCGGTCATGATTCCCTCATCGAGCGGCGGTAAAATCTGGTCCGGCCTCCAGTCCCTGTCGGAGCGGTGGTATGACGCCACGGAGTTTGCTCGGGAGGGACTGCTGGGTTTCTTAGGCGGTGCCTGGGGGCCGTAGGCTCGTTCCCGGTGGCCCCCGAATCGGAAACACACGCACCTTCCACGCCCACGCCTCCCGCCGGCGTCGCCCGCGACACCGAGATCGGGGTCTTCACCGACGACGGCCCCTGGCAGATCGACCTCGACGCCCTCGCCTGGCGCCGGGGCCTGGCCGGCGTCCGCTCCGACCTCAACGCGGCCCTCCCTGCGCTCACCCGACGCCGCCTCCTCCCGCCCGGCCGCCGGCTCGGCACCAGCGTGCAGCACCTCGGGGGTGCGCTCGGGCTCTGGTACGCCAAGGAGCGGCGGACGGGCGCTCCCGGCTCCATCACCGGCCTGTCACGCCGGCTCCGCGTGGCCGCCGAGCACCTCGGGCCGACCTACATCAAGTTGGGCCAGATCATCTCTTCGGGGGACGGCATCTTCCCGCCCGAGTTGGTCGCCGAGTTCAAGTGGTGCCGCGACCAGGTCCCGGCCGAGCCGTGGCCGGTCGTCGAGCGCGTCCTCGTCGAAGAGCTGGGGCGCCCGATCAGCTCGGTCTTCGCCTCGGTCGACCACACGCCCAAGGCGGCGGCGTCCATCGCGCAGGTCCACCCGGCCACACTGCTGGACGGGACCCCGGTCGTGATCAAGATCCAGCGCCCGTCGGTCGCCGTCCGCGTGCGCCAGGACCTGGCCATCATGGCGTGGCTCGCCCCGCACCTCGTCGGCCGCATCCCGGTCGCCGCGTTGGCCAATCCGCCCGCCCTCGTCGAGCTCTTCGCCGAGACGATCATGGAGGAGCTCGACTTCCGCCTCGAGGCGGAGAACATGCTCGACATCGCGATGACGTTCGCCGAGCTGGACCAGCGCTCCTTCGTCGTCCCGCGACCGCACCCGACGCTGGTGACGCGCCGCATGCTGGTCATGGAGCGGCTCGACGGCTTCAACTTCGGCGACGTCGACGGCATGCACGCCGCGGGCATCGACACCGAAGAGGTCGTGCGCGCCGGCATGATCGGCTTCCTCGAGGGCTGCATGATGCACGGCATCTTCCACGGCGACCTGCACGGCGGCAACCTCTTCGTCCTGCCGTCCGGGAAGATCGCGCTCCTCGACTTCGGCATCACGGGCCGCCTCACCGAGGCGAAGCGCCTCGCTCTCCTCTCGCTCCTCGTCGGTGCGTCGAACGCGGACATCCCGACCCAGGTGGCCGCACTCCGCGACCTCGGTGCCTTCCCCGACGACACCGACATCGACCGCGTGATCGAGCAGCTCGGCCTCGACCGGCCACCCATCGACCCCACCCAGCTCACCCCCGACGAGTTGGTCGGCGAGATGCAGCGCACGATCAAGACGCTGCTCGCCCTCGGCGCCAAGCTCCCCAAGGAGCTCATGCTGTTCGTGAAGAACCTGATGTTCCTCGACGGAACGATCGCCACCCTGGCGCCGGACCTCGATCTGTTCGCCGAGGTCGAGGCGATTGCGCTGATGTTCGCCACCAAGCACGGCGAGCGGATCATGGCCCAGCTCGGCCTGGAGCAAGAGGAGGACTGGACGCCCGACCTCTCGGGGGTCAAGGCGAGCTTCGGCCTCGACGAATCGACCGAACACCTGACTCACCGCGAAATCCAGGCTCGGCGGGCCCAGGTGCGCGAGAAGTTCGAGGACCGCGATCGCCAACGCCGGGGCCGCGGCGCCCGCCGCTGATCCTGCGGCCTGCGGCTTCGGACCTGGCCCGGCGGCCCCCGACCCGGGCCGCCGGGCCAGGTCGAAGGCCCGATAGGCGATCCCCTGGTCAGCGAACACATGTTCGCTTACATTGGCACGGGTGGAGCCTCCGCCAGCCGGGCGAGCGACGATCCTGCACGCCGACCTCGACGCCTTCTATGCGTCGGTCGAGCAACTGTTGGACCCGACACTGCGGAATCGGCCCATCGCCGTAGGCGGCAGCGTGGTGTTGGCGGCATCGTATGAAGCCAGGAGCTACGGCGTCCGCGGGGGCATGCCCGGGTGGCGGGCCCGCCAGCTTTGCGGTGACCTCGTGTTCGTCGGCGGCCACTTCGACCGCTACCAGCAGTTTGGTGACGATGTCGTCTCGGTCTTCCATGACTTCACCCCTCGGGTCGAGCGGGTGTCCATCGACGAGGCATTCCTCGACGTCGCCGGCGCCGTCCACCTCTTCGGGGCACCGACCGAGATCGCGGCGGCCATCCGGCGGCACGTGCGCGACCAGATCGGCCTCCCCGTTTCCGTCGGCGTGGCGAGCACGAAGCACCTCGCCAAGGTGGCGTCACAGGTCGCAAAACCCGATGGCCTCGTCGCCGTGGCTCCGGGAGGCGAGCGCGCCTTTCTCGATCCCCTTCCCATCGGGCTCATCTGGGGCATCGGACCCGCGACGGAACGTCGCCTCCACGACGTCGGGATCTTCACCATCGGGCAACTGGCCGACTCCGGCAACCCGATCCTCGAAAGCCTGCTCGGACACGCAGCCGGGGCAAAGCTGGCGGCTCTCTCGACCAACGACGACGAGCGGGCGGTGGCGACACCGGCCGCGTCGAAATCCATGGGTGCCCAGGCCGCCCTCGGCCGGCGGCAGGCAACGCCGGAGCTGATCCGAGAGACGCTCGGCTATCTGGCGGACAGGGTCGCCGGCCGCCTCCGAAAGGCAAATCTGGCCGGTCGGACGGTGACCGTGCGGGTCCGCTTCGCTCACCTGCGCTCCGTGACGCGGTCCATCACGTTCTCCGTTGCGATCTCGACGACGCTGACGCTGACCGAGGTGGCGGAAAAGCTCGCCCACGCGGCCATCCTCGACGAACGGGAACGCGAAATCACGCTCATCGCCGTGTCCGTCTCCAACTTGCGCCCAGAGCACTCCCTGCAGCTCGAGCTCCCTCTCGACTCCCCCACTCGGCTGCGCAATGCGGGCCCGCAAGTCGGATCCGTGGTCGAAGCGTCGAGATGGGGGGTGGACCGCTCCGTCGACGCGATCCGGGACAAGTTCGGCCGGACCGCGGTCGGCTATGCCACGGTCGCGCTTTCCGGCAGCGAACGAGTCCCCGAGGAGTTCCGCGAACTGGCCGAGCGCGGACCGGACCCGAACCCGGGGTGAACGTGCAACCCTGGAGGATCTCGCTCGACACGGCCCGCTTGGCGCCATGAGATAACTGGTGCGATCGTTGCTGCCGTGGCCAAGGCCAAGATGGCACCGACGATGGCGAGGTGATCAGGACATGACAATCGATTGCGCCTGTTGCGGAGACCCGGTCGAGGAGGCGTCGAGCGTCCACCTGCACAGCCGTCCCGACATCAAGATCTGCTTCAACTGCCTGCAGGGGCTGAACGGCCAGCGCGACCGGAAGATGCGCACACGCATGGGCGGCTGGACCGTCAACAGCTTCGACTGCATCTTCACCGTGTCGGACATGCCGCGCACGGTCGACCACTACGAGAAGATGGGATTCGACGTCAGCCACCACGACGAGGGTTACGCGTTCGCCGAGCGAGCCGGCAAGCTCAACATCCACCTCCAGCTCTCGGACGGGACGGGCCCGCACCCCGGCGGCAGCGTCGTCTACCTCCACACGGACAATGCGGACGAGATCGCCGACGAGTGGCGCAAGGCCGGCCTGGAGGTGACCGGGCCCGAGAACTTCGACTACGGCAAGTACGAGGGCACCCACGTCGACCCCGACGGCAACGTCATCCGCTTCGGCTCGCCGGGCCGCAGCTGAGCGCCGCCCGACCCCCGTCGCCCGACCCCTCAGCTCAGGCGGCCATCCCCGTCACCTGCAGATCGCCTGAGCCCCCGAGGCTGCCGGCGAACGCCGCGTTGCCGTACGTGAAGATGCCGCCGTCCGACGCCACGAGCCAGTAGCCCCCGCCGTCGCCCGTGCTCAGCATGCCCACGATGGGCCGGGCCAGGGTCAGGGAGCCGGCCGAGCCGTGGAAGTGCGCATCGCCGTACACGAAGACCCCGCCGTCGGTGGCGACGAACCAGTAGCCCATGCCGTCGGCGGTGGGCGTCATGCCGACGATCGGCTTGTTGAGGCGCATGCTGCCGGTGGATCCGAAGAAGGGGGCACCGCCGTAGCTGAAGATCCCCCCATCGGACGCGACGAGCCAGTAGCCGGTACCGCCAGGGACCCGCGCCATGCCGACGATCGGCTTGTTGAGCGGCTGCCCGCCGCGGGAGCCGAGGAACATGGCGTCACCGAACGCAAAGATCCCCCCGTCGGACGCGACGAGCCAGTAGCCGTGACCGTCCGACGTCGAGGCGAGGCCGACGACGGGTGCGTTGAGGTGTTGCCCACCCATGGAGCCGTAGAACACCGCATCGCCGTAGGCGAAGATGCCGCCGTCCGACGACAGCATCCAGTAGCCGTTGCCGTCGGGGGTTGTGACCATGTCGATGATCGGCGCGTTCAGGTTCAGCGTCGCCGGCGTGCCGAGGTAGAGCAGGTAGCTGTCGTTGCCGAACCCAGTCACGTCACCGTTCTGGTCGAAGATGTAGTAGCCAAGATTCGGCGTCGTGTTCAGGATCTGGTACGCGATGGTGCCGAACACCTCGGTGCCGTCGGCACAGAAGAAGTCGAACTGGACCGCCGCGAGCTGCAGCGTCCCGGCGCTGTCGTACGTGGCTTGATCGATCTCGAACGTCCCGACGTTGTCGTCCGGATGTGCGCACGCCGGATCGTTCATCAGGTCGAGCTGTCCGTCGGCCGACAGGTCGAATTGTCCCGGCGTGAGCGTCTGCGAGAAGTCGGCGAAGTCGAACTGGTAGTTCTGTTGCGTCAGCACCTGCCAGGTGTGGATGCCGCCGAAGGGCACCCGGAGGGACTCGCTGTACGCCTGGGCGTCACCGCCTGGTCCGACGATCACGAAGTTCGCCAGCGTCAAGGGCGCCGGCGACGTCGACGGGCGGGTCTGGGACGCCGCCTCCCGCCCGGAGGACGCAGACGCCCCTCGGGCCACGGCAGCCCCAGCCGGTGCAACCAACACGACGGCGCTCAACGACGCGCCACTGCAGAGCAGCGCCATGGCGCACACGCCCAACCGGCCGAAACCCCGCCGACGTGGGACGGACGAGCGTCCCCTTGGCGCCTTCACCATTCGGTCACCACCTCTGTCGCCAACCACGAGCACAAGCCGGCTCGCAGCTCGAAGGGTACCCCCGCCAGGGGCCGAGCGACCGTAGCGCGCCCCGACGCCACGACCTGATCAAGGCGATTTTGCGCACCGCCGGCGTCCGGAGCCGACGGGTCCGGCGGGACCGGTCCGGCCCCCGGTCCCCGGTCGATGCGAAGCTGGCGGGGTGGCCACCATCAGAGCGCTCGCCGAAGCCGACCGGGCCAACTGGGACCCCCTGTGGAAGGGCTACCTCGCCTTCTACCGAGCGGAGCTGTCGGACAAGACCACCCAGGCCACCTTCGAGCGGCTGTGCGCCGGAGGCGACGAGATGTTCGGGCTCATCGGGCTGGACGACGACGGGCGGGGCATCGGGATGGCCCACTGCGTCATCCACGCCACGACCTGGTCCCGGCAGCCCAAGTGCTACCTCGAGGACCTCTTCGTCGCACCGTCGGCGCGGGGCCACGACCTCGGGCGCGCCCTGCTGGTCGCGGTGAAGGAGCAGGCCACGGCGCGCGGCGCCGGCCACGTCTACTGGCACACCCAGGCGTACAACGGCCGGGCCCGCTCGCTCTACGACCAGGTCGGGCGCCCGACCTCCTTCGTCGTCTACGAGATGTAGGTCCGGCTCCCGTGTCACAGCCGTTCCTTATGGTGCCCGCCATGCCCCAGACGCCCCCTTGGCCGACCGGCCGCGCCCGCCGGCGGTTCCCGGTCCCGGTCCCGGTCCGCTCCGCGGCCGGCCGGTAGCGTTCGGTCCACCCATGCCGCCGCGCCGTCGCACCGCGACCTCCACATCGAACTTCGGCGTCGGGCGCCGCGAGTCGCACGTCGCCGACGCGTTCTACGCTCGGTTCGAGGCGCCCGAGACTCAGCGCCGACGAGCACGTCGACGCCGCACGCACCGGGCGTGACGTGCGTGTGCGGCGACGCCCGCCACATGGACGCGGTGGCCGACGACTCGGTTGCGCTCGTCGTCACCTCCCCGCCGTACTTCGCCGGCAAGCAGTACGAGGAGGAGCTCGACCGCGAGGGCGTGCCCGGCTCCTACATCGAGTACCTCGAGCTGTTGCGCGACGTCTTCGCCGACTGCAAGCGGGTCCTCGAGCCGGGCGGCCGCATCGCCGTCAACGTGGCGAACCTGGGGCGCAAGCCGTACCGGAGTCTGTCGGCCGACGTGATGACGATCCTGCAGGACGACCTGCACCTGCTCCCCGGGGCGAGATCATCTGGCAGAAGGGCGAGGGCGCCAACGGCTCGTGCGCCTGGGGGTCGTTCCGCTCGGCGGCCAACCCGGTGCTGCGCGACGTGACCGAGCGCGTCGTGGTCGCGAGCAAGGGCCGCTTCGGGCGGGCGCTGTCGCCGAAGGAACGACGGCGCGACGGGCTGCCGCACGAGAGCACGATCGGCGCCGACGACTTCATGGCGCTGACGCTCGACGTGTGGGACGTCCCGCCCGAGAGCGCGGCGCGGGTCCAGCACCCGGCACCCTTTCCCGTCGAGCTGCCGCAGAAGCTGATGGAGCTCTACACGTATCGAGGCGACCTGGTGGTCGACCCGTTCTGCGGCTCCGGCACGACGCTGGTGGCGGCCGCGCGGTGCGGGCGTGACGCCGTGGGCTACGACCTCGACCCGGCGTACGTGGACATCGCATTGGCCCGGCTGGCCGGGGACGAGGCGGTGCCGCCGGCGTCGGCGTCGACCTCGGCGTCGGTTTCGGACGGTGACGGTGCGCGGTGTGGCGGGTGGTGGCGACGGGACGGCGGTGATGACGCTTGCCCGCGAGGCGATCGAGCGGGCTGGGTTCGGCGACGTCCGCGCCGAACCGTCGGCTGCGCGGCCTCGGCCTGGCGGTGAGCTTCTCGGCCGTCGGCGCCGGCGGGCGCACCTGGTACTTCGACGTGGCGGGGGCGAACTCGTCGTATCGAGGCGGGATGTCGAAGTCCGAGACGGTCTGGCGGACGCTCGGGCGCGCCCACGTGATGGCGGCCGGCGGCGTTGGGCCCCTGGTGGTGCTGACGACGCAGCTGCCGCGGGCGGGCACCGAGGCCGACCGGGCCCTGCGGGCGCCGGGGCCGGGCGGCATCTTCGACGTGGTCGACCTCGGGTCGGCCGCCGCGGGCGGGTCGGCCCGGCTGGCCGCCTACGCCAAGAGCCGAGGTGGCGCGCCGCTGCCGGGGTTCTGGGACGAGCGCGACCTGGCGCCGGGGAAGGTCTGAATGGCCCGGTGAGCGCGCTCGTCGCCTGCGCCGTGGTGCGCGACGACCCGCCCCGGGTCTTCGTGGCCCAGGACATCGACACGCTCAACTGGGTGCTGGCCTGCCAGCTGGTGGCCAAGACGCCCGGGCACGACCTGCCCGACCGGCGAGCGCGAGGAGCTGCGCCGGGCGCTGCGCGAGGAGCGCTGGGGCGACGCCGTCTTCGCCTTCATCGCGCGGACCGGGACGGCGGTCGACGTGTACGAGAGCACCGACATGCATCTGGCGGCGGAGGCCGCGGTCGGGCCGCTCGAGCTGCAGCTCACGCCGCTGTTCACGGACTAATCGGTCGGACCGGGCGACCGGCCGGGTTCGGGCCTGGCTCGGGTCGGGGCCGGGCGGGTCGTGGAAGGATTCGAGGATGCCGAGCGACCGCACCACCGTGACCGAGCTCGGGACGGGCCTCGGCATGTTGGGCCACTCCGACATCGACGAGGCGATCGGTGCCCGTTCGCCGGTCATGCACAGCGTCTCGCCCGAGATGTGGCACCACCTGGCGCAGCTGCGTGCCGGCGGCGCCTTCGACGCGGAGTTCCACGCGGCGTGGGAGAACGGCCGCGCCTTCCTGGCCGCGTCGGAGGGGCTGCGCGGCCGACGGCCCGAGGTGGTCGAGTGGAAGGGCACGGGACGGGCCCCGGGCGACGAGGTGGCGCCCATCGACGTGCGGGTGGACCACGTGTACCTGGTGAGCTGCAAGTACCTGTCGAAGATCTTGTTCAACGTCTCGCCCGCCGCCGTCTTCGACCATCTGCTGCTCGCGGGTCAGAGCCGCGGCGGCCGGGCGGCCCGCGAGGTCCTGCCCGGCGGGGGTGACTGGTACGCCGAGGTGGCACCGGGCTGGTACCAGGCTCTCTACGAGGCCGTGCGCGAGGCGGCGCGAGGCGGTGCTCCGAGATGACGCCGACGACGCGCCGATGCGGACGATGGGCACGATGGGGGCGAGAGGTGCACGTCCGGGGGTGGTGCGGGCGGCGCGGTCTGGCGGCGCCCCGCGCTGCCGGGCATCGGGACGGGGGTCGGAGACACCGAGCCGGGCCCGGCTCCGGGTGCGACGGGCGGGACCGGCGCGGGCTCGGTCGAACGGATCGGGCGGTGGCGGCGCGGAAGGGCTGCGGGACCTCCCGACCCGGGCCGTCGACCTCACGACGACGCAGCGGGACGCGCTCGGGCAGTTGGCTCCGCTCCGGCTGGCCACCTGGGGTGAAGGAGCGCTACGTCGACCTCTCCGATGCCGTGGCGCCGCCTGTCAGTGGCCCGGTGGGAGGCCGCCATGGACGAGCGGCGGCGGCACCGGCGAGGCGATGCTCTGGCGCCTCTTGCGGATCGGCAGCGCGCCGTACTTCGTGCTCGGCTCGTCGGCCGAGCGCTCGCTGCGCCTGCGCATCGCGACCTCGTGGGACTGGCGCCAGCAGTTCCAATTGATCTCCATCCAGCTGGATCCGCAGCGAGGGGGCCAGCCGCGGGTCGGCTGGCTGGCGGTGGTGCGCGACCGGCAGCACCCACGAGGTCAGCGAGGTGGCCGGTCACATCGAGGTGCGCTGGAGCCATGGTCGCTTCGGCGGACTTGCCCGAGGCCAAGGGGTATCTCGACACCCCGCACCACCTGGTGCCGGGCTACTTCGCCGTTGCGATGAGCGTCTTCGATCTCACGGCGTTGTCGCCTCCGCTGCGCGTCCCCCGACTGACGTGGCCGCCGGTGCTCCTGCGGCCCTACGGCCTGGCCGACCTCGACCTGGTCCGGGCGGCCTCGGCCGATCCGTTGATCCCCTCGATCACCTCGGTCCCCCGGACGTACAGCGACGACGCGGCACGGGATTTCATCGAGCGCCAGCACCGACGCGCCATCGATGGAGACGGCTTCTCGTTCGTGATCGCGGAGGAGACCGATCCCGCCGTCGGCGTCGGCTCCATCGGCCTGTGGCTGCACGAGATAGAGAGCGGGCGCGCCTCGGTGGGCTACTGGTTGGTGGAACCCGCCCGCGGCCGCGGACTGGCCGGGCACGCGTTGCGGGCCTTGCGGGACGCACGCGTTCGGTGCCCTCGCCATCCCCCGCCTCCACCTCTTCGTCGAACCATGGAACGCGGCGTCCGCCCGCACGGCCGAGTCCGCCGGCTTCCGGCGCGAGGCCACCCTGCACGGCTGGGAGCGGATCGACGGCGAGCAGCGCGACGTCGACTGCTTCGCTCTGCTGCGCTCCGAATGGTCCCCCGGCTGAGCCTGCTGGGAAACTGCGCCCGTGTTCCGCCGCGACCATCGAGAAGAGGGCCTGACCGACCGCATCGACCACCTCATGGCGGCCGCCGTGCGGGCCGACGACGAGGCGCGGCGCGAGGGCGTGGGCGCCCATGTGGCGCCGGACGTCGTCTATGTGAGCCCCGAGGCGGTCTTCGACGGGCCCGACGGCCTGAGCGACGCGTTCGAGCGCCTGCGGCGCGGTGACCGCCAACCGGCGGCGTTGCGGCGCACCAGCGCCGTGGACCAGCACCATGGATATTTCCGCTTCACGTGGGATCGGGTGGAGCGCGGCGCGGTGGTCATGTCAGGCTGGATCTTCGGCTCGCTCGACGAGTCCGGGGCGATCTGTCGGATCGTCGCCTTCGAGGGGCTCGAGCCGGGGTACCCCGAGGGCAGGGAAGAGGGGCCGCCCGTGCGGCACGACGCTGGGGAGGCACATTGACGGCCGTAATCGTGGAAGTGGCGGAGGGGATCGGCACGATCACCTTGAACCGTCCTGAGGCGCGCAACGCCATCTCGGGCCAGCTGACCCGCGAGCTGGACCAGGCGATCACCGACCTCGACGCGCGCGAGGACGTCGCCTGCATGGTGCTGACCGGGGCCGACCCGGCCTTCTGTGCCGGCGTCGACCTCAAGGCGCTGGCCTCGGAGCGTCGGGAGGATCAGATGGATCGCCAGAGTGGACCCCTCGCGCACTTCGGGTTCCTCCCGCCCCACGAGACGCCGGTGATCGGCGCGATCAACGGCGCCACGGTGACCGGCGGCCTGGAGATCGCGTTGAACTGCGACTTCCTCATCGCGTCCGAGCGGGCCCGGTTCGCCGACACGCACGCCCGCGTCGGCGCCATGCCGGGCGCAGGGCTGATCGTCCGACTGCCGCAGCTGGTCGGCGTCGACCGGGCCCGGCGCATGAGCTTCACCGGCGACTTCATCGACGCGGCCACGGCCCTGGCGTGGGGGCTGGTGGTCGAGGTGGTGCCGCACGAGCGCCTGCTCGAGCGGGCCCGCGAGATCGCCGCCGGCGTGGCGTCGATCCCGGCCGACAACGTCCGCGAGATCCGCCGGATGTACGACGCCATCGGCGCCCTGGCCGGCGACGAGGCCTGGCGGGCCGAATCGGACTGGTCGCGCCGCTGGATGCAAGAGCGCTTCGACCAGTCCCGCCTGGCCACCGAGCGCGAGAAGATCATGGCCCGAGGGCGGGCGCAGAGCACCGGGCTCGACGGCGCGCCGGCGTGAAGGTCTACGCGGGCATGGACCCGCGGCTGAGCCTGCCCGACGTGATCGCGCACGCCCAGCGGATCGAGCGACTGGGATACGACGGCCTCCACGTGGCCGAGACCGTCCACGACGCCATGGCCGTCGCGCTATTGGCGGCAGAGCACACGGAGCGCATCACGGTGCGCACCAGCGTGGCCCTCGCCTTCACGCGCAGCCCCACGCTGCTGGCGTATGCGGCCTGGGACATTGCCAAGCTGAGCGGGGGGCGATTCCAACTCGGGCTCGGCACGCAAATCCGCCAGAACATCGAGGACCGCTACGGCGTCGAGTTCGGAGAGGACCCGATCGGCCGGCTGCGCGACTACGTCGGTGCGGTCCGCGCGGCGTTCGACTCGTTCGCCTCTGGTGTGGCGCCGTGCTACGAGAGCACCCACTACCGGGTGACGCGCCTGCAGCCCTACTTCAACCCCGGCCCCGATCCCGAGACGGCGGCGCCGCTCGTGTACCTGGGCGGGGTGCAACGGCGCGCCTGCGCGCTGGCCGGGGCGGTGGCGGACGGGTTCGTCAGCCATCCGACCAACTCCAATCCCCGCTACTTGGAGGAGTCCTGCCTGCCCGCGCTCGCCGAGGGTGCTCGGTCGGTCGGGCGCGACCTGCGAGCGGACGGGTTCGAGACGGTGATCGGCACGCCGGTGATCACGGGCGCGTCCGAGCCGGCGGTGGACCGTGAGCGCGAGCGCCAACGACGTCTCTTGGCCTTCTTGTACTCCACGCCCGCCTACGCCACGACCCTCGAGCTCTACGGCTGGGACGACCTCGGACCGCGCCTGCGCGAGCTCATCCACCGGGATCGCTGGGACGACCTGGGCGGCATCCTGTCCGACGAGGTCCTCGACACGCTGGTGCCGTCGGGCACCTTCGACGAACTGCCGGCGGTGCTGCGGGCGCGCTTCGAGGGACTCGGGCAGGGCATCGTGGTGTCGGCCCCGCTCGACACCGGTGACGACCAGGCCTTCGCCGGCGTCGTGGCCGCCCTCCAGGCGGCCTGAGGCACACCGGGTCCAGCGTGTCGGCTGACCTCGGCACGGTCGAGGCAGCACGGACCGCGCTGGTGCGGTCCCGCTCGGTTGGCGCTTCAGATGACGTGCGAGATGTGTTTAAGTGGACTACGACATTGGTCGAAATTGATCCAATGGACGCGCGCGGCAGCGCCGCGCCGCGCCGCCACATCTGGAGGATGAACCGTGGAGAATCGCCGACGGGCAGAGCGCCAATCCGCCGTCTGGATCGGCTCATGCCACGTCGAGGGCGATCCGTCCGACCAGTGGCGGGAGTGCGGCGTCTTCGACCTCTCGCTGGTCGGGATCGGAATGGACCTTCGCCACCCTGAGGGCTCCGATCTCGTGGGCCGTCGCATCTCCGTGCGCCTGCCGGTGGGTGCTTCCATCGACATGACGCTCACCGGCGAGGTGCGGAATGCAAAGGCGGGCCCGGAGGGAATCGTGCGAGCCGGACTCGAACTCGTCGGCCTCTCTGAAACCGAGCATTCGATCGTCGACCTCCTCCAGCTTGGCTCCTTGAGCAAGCGGGGCTGAACCGGCCTCCGGGGCACCCCGCTACCGTCAATCTGCGACGAGCGCTGCAAGACCGGCAGCTCGAGCACGATTGGAGGAGCACCGAGAGTGACCGTCACGCTCATCACCGGAGCCAACAAGGGTCTCGGCTACGAGACCGCCCGACAGCTGATCGAGCGGGGGCATACCGTCTACCTCGGAGCGCGCGACGCCGAACGTGGACAGGTGGCGGCGTCAGCGCTGGGCGGCCGGTTCGTGCAGCTCGATGTCACAGACGACGCATCGGTCGGGACAGCACTTGGTGGCATCGCCGAGCGCGAGGGCCATCTGGATGTCCTCGTCAACAACGCCGGCATCAGCACCACGGCCGAGGTCAGTGGGCCCGAAGCGCTGAAGGTCTTCGATACCAACGCCTTCGGTCTCATCCGTGTGACCCAGGCCGCACTGCCGCTCCTCGAGCAGTCCGAGAACCCGGTGGTGGTCAACGTTTCGAGTGCCCTCGGCTCGTTCTGGGCCGTCACCAATCCGGAACGGCGGCAGTTTCACTTCCCGAGCATCATCTACGGCTCGAGTAAGGCCGCCGTCTCGATGCTCACGGTGCAGTACGCCAAGACGTTTCCGGCCATCAAGTTCAATGCCGTCGAGCCGGGCTTCACGGCCACCGACCTCACCCCGTTCAGCGGAGCCGGACAGCCGGTCGAGAAGGGCGCAGAGGTGATTGTGCGGATGGCCACGATCGGCGCCGACGGACCTAGCGGTACCTTCCAGGAGGACGGCGGCGAACTCGCCTGGTGACGCCGAACGTCAGGACGTGACCAGATGGCGCCGGCCGAAGGCGAAGGCGAGGCCGTAGAACGCCGCCACCACCACGAGCAGGAACCTGAACCCCGTGATGAGCGACAGGTATTCGAGCACGCCCCCCACGATCGCACCCAGCAGGTTCGCACCGAAGGCGGTGGTGGTAGTCGCCACGTCCTTGAAGCGCTGCGCGAAGACGAGATTGGCGATGAAGATCGGTGCGAACGCGAGCGCCGTCGCCGCCAAGAAGCGCAGCACGACCGGCAGTCCCAACAAGGAAGCCTGAGGGACGAAGAACGAGACCATCAGCGCCACGAGCAGTGCTCCGTACAGCACTTCAGGACGCGGGAGCTTCACGTGCCGCGCGGTCTCGACAGCCGCGTACACGCTGACGAGCACGCCGGCGAAGACGAGCGAATTGACGTACCAGGTCGTGCCGAACAGCAACGCGAACTGCACGATGTTCTTCGACTCGAGGAGGAGGAAAGCCGCCCCCATCCAGAACAGGTCCATGTAGCGCGTCATGTTCTTGAAAGGTCCTCCCGCGGCCCGCACCACGAGCAGGGAGGCGGCCAGGATGAGCCCGGCCACCAACAAGTAGAGGCTCGGAATCGAAGGGGTGGGCAGATAGGGGAACGGACGGTCGTCGGAGACTGGCGCGACCTGCCGGCCGTTCCAGGAGCTGGAGCAGTTCGGGGTGTGGCCGTTGAGCGGGACCGTGAGCACGGCTTGCTGGCGTCCGTTCAGGGTGTTCCCCAGTTCCACACACGGCCGCGAGCCGAAGGTCTCGTCGAGCGCGGTTGCATAGCGATCGAGCAGGAACGGCTGGTAGTAGTTGTACATCACGAAGGTCCCGCCGGGGGCGAGATGGTCCCGGGCCTCTTGTATGGCTTGGGTCGTGAGGAGGTAGTTCTCGAGACCCACCGGTGCGGACTGGCCGCTGAGGGCCGTAAGGGAGTCCGGCAAGGCGTAGAGGATCAGCGAGAAGTGCTGGCTGGTGTCCTGGAGGAATGCTCGCCCGTCGTCGATGTGGATGCTGACACGCGGGCTCTGATACGCGTGCTCGGGATTGTGCTCCTTCCCGAGCTGGACCAGGTCCGGGTCGATCTCGACGGCGTCCACGTGACGCGCCCCTTCGGAAAGGGCCACCCCGACGTCATTGCCGGTCCCCGCGCCGATCACGAGGACGTGTGAGAGCGCGTGCTTGGTCACGTGCCGGTAGGGGAAGAAGTAGAAGGTCTCGATCCTGTGCAGCGTGGAGATCGAGTACAAGGTCTGATACGGGATGTTGTTCCCCGAGACCCCGAGCCCGTGGTACGCGTGGCCGTCGACCGTGGTGGTCACATTGGCGGTCGTGATCTTGTAATACGGCGACCAGACGTCGACCGTGGAGAGTGACTCGAACAGCAGCATCACCACGATGGCGGCGATCGCGAGCCACTGCCACCAGCTTTGGCGTGCTCCGAGGAGCACCACGAACATGACGGCCACCGTCGCACCCCAGGCGATGGGCGGAAGCCCGACGAAAGACAGGATCGAGAACAGCGCGATCCCGACGATGCTGCCGATGATGTCGAGGCGGTAGGCGTCGAGTGGTTTGAACTGAGCGAAGCTCCGGGCCGTCGCCTGTCCGAGGCCGGCCATCACCAGCACCACCAACACGAAGATGATCGGGAGGCTCACCCACTGGGACAGGGGAACGTGCCCTGACAGACCCTGGAACTCATGCGGGCCATGGAGCGCCACCAGCTTCACGGGGAAGAGGAGGACGAACGCGACAAGCACGGCGAGCGACAACGGCGCCAGCCGGAACAGGTTCCGTGACCCATCGGCGAGGAGAAAGCCCGTCCCGATGCCGAGGAAGCTCGCGAGGAGCACGAAGTTCGTGATGAGAGCGAGGTGGACGTTGTTGGCCGCGGTCCATCGGATCAGCGCGAGCTCGACGAAGAGCATCAGCATGCTCAGGGTGCCCAGCCGCCACGGGCTCGACTCCGTCATGAAGCCGCGTCGGCCGGGCTGGGGCGGCTCGACGATCTCTTCGCCGACGATCGTGGAGGTCGTCGTCATCAGGACAGGCGGCGAGGCCTCACCGGGTCAAGGCCGATCCAGGCTGCGAGAGCGGGACACCACTCGACGTCGGGGCTCGCATCACCACTGGCCATGCCCGAATCCTCCAATTTCCAAGCCTTCCCACGGCTTCAGCAGGGAGATGTGTTCTGACGTCGATGCGATCGTTCGTCGGTTGTGCGGAGGGGAAAAGCGGACCCTAGGGCATCGAGGATGTCGAGGCATCGAGCGTCACGCTCATCATCGAGACTCTTCTGCCCAAGACGCATTCGCATCGTCGAAGACCCGGCGAACCCGGGCCGCGTCGTAAGGCTGTTCCTCGAGGGTTTCGGGATCCCACTGGCTTCGGGGCTGATTCACGAAGTCGCCCCCGTAGACATGGATTGCGCCGGTGAACCGGGCCATGGGGTTGTCGACGGAGTGGATGGCCCCGGAGCCAAGAGACAACACCTCGCCTTCGGAGAGGGCCTTGGCGCCGGACCGGACCAGCCCCTCTGGGTCCCTGCGGAAGAGGACGTTGTCCTCGACGCCGCCGTAGATGCCGATCACGGCCCACATCCGATGGTCGTGGGGAAAGAGCGACATCCGCGGTGCCCAGACGACGTTGAGCACCGTGAGCTCGGGCGAGTTGAACAGGATTTCGAGTCCACCCTCAGATCGTCCGAGCCGCTCGGCGACCGCATCGCGTTGCTCGAGCGTCTTCAAGAGAACCTCTCGCACCGCCCGGCGAGGCTCCTCTTCGAGAAGGGATTCGTGACAACTCGCCACCAAGGCATCGAGATCGAACATGCCAACCGGCAACTTACTCGTGCCTGACAATGTCGGCCGAGATCTCCACGGCCGGAGTCGTTGCTCTGTTCTCCAGCCAGTGCATGGTGTTTCTATCTTCGGGCCAGCCCACTCCCGGCCCATAGTCCGTCGCGACGCCATCGCGGTGGTCGGTGATCGTCCCTTGCAGTATGTAGACGATGCCTGGTCTGTCTTTGTGATCGTGCATGGGACCGAAGACAGCGCCAGGATCGAACGTGAACATACGGAGTCGAAGCTCGCGCCCGCCATTCCCTCGATCTCAGGGCCAAGGTCAACCGTGGCCAGCAATTCCGACGCAACACCCTTCGTCTCAGGTACCACCTGTTCGTCGCCCACCACGCGCTCCTCTCGTGCTTCCCCTACCCCACATTCGCCTTCAACGATGCTCCACTCATGCACAGTCTGTCGCTTGAGGGCCTGCTTTGCATCGGTCGCGACGAAGCGACCGCTCAAATCTCGACCGTGGACGAGGATCGGCCGACGGGTACGATCGACCGTTAGTGTCCGACTTCGACCACGTGGCCGCTGAGTACGACAGCATCGGCCGGGAGTACCAAGAGTCCAAGCGGCTGCCCTTCCGCCTCCACATCGAGGAGCACTCGATGTTCGAACTCCTCCCGGATCTCGCGGGGCGCTCGGTCGTCGACCTCGCGTGCGGCGAGGGCATTTACTCCCGCAAGCTCCTACGCCGAGGCGCCGCTCGCGTGGTCGGCGTGGACATCTCGCCCGAGATGGTTGCCCTCGCTCGCCAAGCGGAGGAGACGGAGCCACTCGGCGCGGAGTATGTCGTTGCCGACGTGGCAACCGTGGACATCGGCGAGCAGTTCGACGTCGCCCTCTGTTCCTTCCTGTTCAACTACGCCCGCAGTCGTGACCAGCTCCGCTCCCTGGTGAAGGGGGTTGCCGGGCTCCTCCGCCCCGGGGGGTGTGTCATCGGCTGCAACGACTATCCGGACAATCCACCCAGCCACTTCGACCGCTACCGGCCGTACGGGTTCGTGAAGTTCGGGGGGGCGGAGCCCCAGGAAGGCAGCACGATCACGTACAGGTTTTTCAATCCGGACGGGAGCGTGTTCGAGATTGACAACTACTACCTGCCGACCGAGGCGTACCGACACGAGTTCGGGCTCGCCGGGTTCACCTCGTTCGATTGGGTGATGCCGACGGTCTCTGCGGAAGGGCGCTCTACGTTCGCGCCCGGCTATTGGGACACCTACCTCGAATCGCCGCCGATGGTCAGCCTCAGGGCCACCGTCGGCGGAGGCCAGGTCTGACGCCGGGGACTCAGCGCGGCATGGGGAAGATGAGATCCTCGCTGGCCATGGCGTCGATCGCGGCGGCGCGCTCCTCGTCGCTCATCGGCGCGGAGCGTTCGGCCGAGGCCAGGACCCGAGGCAACAGCGCGATGTCGCCGGGTGTGCAGAACGCGTGGACTCCTGGCGTCGAGAGCGCGAAGTGGATCCCACGGTCGACCTCCTCGTCGGTCTGCGCCGGCTCGTACCACGATGACGCCCAGCGTTCGGCCGTCTCGGCGCTCCCTGCGATGGCGTCGGACAGGGGGCGATGATCGGCCCAGGGCCGGTGGGCGACCGCCTTGATCGCCATCACCCCGATATCGCGTTCGGCGCAGACGGAGAGCAGCTCTTCGGCCGCGTCGCGGTAGTCGGCCCGAGCCCAGAGCGCGGGGTAGACGGGGAACATCACGGTGTCGAGATCGAACCGGCGCAGCGCCTCGAGGTGCGAACGTGGCACTTCCATGTCGTGCCCCGTGATGCCGGCAAAGCGCGTATGACCGGCGTCGCGCGAGCGCGATGATCTGCTCGAGCGCGGGCGAACGGCGGTCGAGTTCTTCGAGGGAGGTCACTGCGTGGGCCTGGTACAGGTCCAGGACCTCGGCGTCGAGGAGTCGACGGGTGTTGTCGAATTGGTCGCGCACGCCAGCTGGATTGGCCCGCAACGTCTTGCCGGCGATGAAGATCTCGCCGCGATGCGCCCCCAGATTCGGCCCTACGACCGACTCGGCCGCGCCGTACTGGGGCGCGATATCGAGGTGGTTCACTCCGTGGGACAAGGCGAGGTCGAGCCACTCCCCCGCTTCGGCGACCGTGGCGGCCCAACAGGCGGCGCCGCCGAGCACCGCCACACTGCTCTCGTGCCCGGTACGCCCGAGACGACGGCGCTCCACGAGCCGGCTCAGCTCTTGAGCTGGAGGATGCTGAACACGGCACCGACGTTGTCGGCCAGCACGGCGAAGCGCCCTGGTTCGATGTCCGTCGGCCCCATGAACAGGGTCGCGCCCGAGTCCCTGGGCCTTGGCGACAGAGGCGTCCGCGTCGGCCACGGCGAAGTAGACGCCCCAATTGGGGGGCATCTCGGCCGGCATGTCCTCTTGCTTGAGCATCATCCCGCCGACGGACTTCCCGCCGACCTTCCACTCGGTGTATGCGGGCGGTCCCCCGGGAGGACCCTGGTCCTCGGCACCCCAACCAAAGACGGCCTTGTAGAAGGTCTTCGACTGGCCGAGGTCCGTCGTGATCAATTCACTCCAGGTGTAGGTGCCCGGCTCGTTGGCCAACTGCGCCCCGGTGTGCTGATTCGGTTGCCACAATCCGATGACCGCCCCGAGTGGGTCGGCCACGATGCCCATCCGGCCGGCGTCCATCACGTCCATCGGCTCGACGAGGACGGCACCCCCGGCCGGGGCGACCTTGGCCGCCGTGGCGTCCGCGCTGTCCACGTTGACGTACGTCATCCACGTGGGCGGGAAGTCGGGGTTCATCTGTGGTCCGATGCCGGCCACCGTTTTTCCGCCGATGTCGCACACCGAATACCCGCCGGCCTCGGGCGGTCCCTCAGGACAGTTCCAGCCGAACAACTCGCCGTAGAACGTCCTCGTCTTGGCCGGATCGGTGCTCCCCAGGTCCACCCAGGAAGGGACACCGTCGTCGTAGCGTTCGAACTCCATCTTCCTCGCTCCTCGTGCTCGGGACCCCGACGCTTCCGACGGTACCCGATCAATCCCTCACCGGCACCTGCCCGGGGTGAGAAGATCACGGGGATGTCACAATCCCCGGTGCCACGATGAGCCCGAACCCCATCGGATCCCGGATGGAGCAGCTCGCCCAGGCGCTGGCGGAGCGCGATCGTGCCCATGGTGATCGAGGCGATCGACATCGACGCGCTCATCGACCGGGTGGACGTGGAGAAGGTCATCGAGCGAGTCGACGTGGAGAAGATCATCGACCGCGTCGACGTGCAGAAGATCATCGACCGCGTCGACGTGGAGCAGATCATCGAACGGGTCGACATCAACTCGATCGTCAACAAGATCGACATCGACTCGCTCGTGGAGCAGACCGAGCTCGGGTCGATCATCGCCCGTTCCACGACCGGCATCGTCACCGAGGTCCTCGACGTGATCCGGGCGCAGGGCGTCGGGCTCGACGACTTCATCTTCCGTTGGGGCAACCGGTTGATCGGACGGCGGGAGACGGATCTCCACCTGGCCCGAGGGCCCGCCCCTGCTCGTCGAACCAAAAGCGGCCACATGACCGTGCCGGTTCCGGCACCGGAACTCACCGTCGGCCGCCAGGGCCACTATGCGGGAGCGGTGAGCCGGCTCGTGGCGTTCGGGGTCGACGTCGGGGCCTCGTGGGGCCTCTACTCGCTCGGGGTGTTGCTCTTTGACACAGCGTTCAAACTGCTGACGCGCCGCTCCTACAGCCTGACCAACCACCAGGTGCTGGCTCTGATCCTTCTCGGAGTCTGGGAGTTCATCTACTTCTCCTACCAGTGGGCCGTGAGCGGCAAGACCGTGGGAATGGCCGTCTTCGGGCTACAGGTGGTGACGGCAGAAGGACGGCCCATCGGGATTCGCCAAGCCGTCGTCCGCACGCTGGCACTTGGCCTATGCCTCTTGACCCTCGGTATCGCCTTCCTGGGCATCATCTTCCAACGCGAGCGGCGCGCCGTGAACGACCTGATGGCCGGGACGGCCGTCGTCTACTCATGGGACGCCCGGGCGGCCCGCCTGCGGTGGATGGCCAGGACCGAATCCTCGGTGCATCGAGCCGGTCCGCACGGACTGCCACCCGAGACCGGAGCTCGCGCCACGCCGTAGTTATCGGAGTTCCGACCGCGCCCCTCTACGATGCCGGTCCATGTCCTTCACCGAAGTCACGACGCCACACCCCGGCGTCGCCGTCGTCACCCTCAACCGTCCCGAGCGGATGAACGCCATGGCGTTCGACGTCATGATCCCCTTCCGCGACGCCCTCCGGGAGATCGGCACGGACAACTCGGTCCGCGTCGTCGTCATCACGGGGGCCGGACGGGGTTTCTGTTCGGGCGCCGACCACGAGAACCCCGGCTCCATCCCGCACATCGACGGCCTCACGCTTCCGACCATCGCACTGCGCTCGATGGAAATGCTCGACGACGTCATCGCAACGATCCGGCGCCTCCATCAACCGGTGATCGCCGCCGTCAACGGCGCAGCGATCAGGCGGCGGGTTCTGCCTGGCCCTGGCCGCCGACATCCGCATAGCCGCCGAAGACGCGTACTTCCGGGCGGCGGGCATCAACAACGGCCTGACCGCGGCCGAACTCGGCCTCAGCTATCTGCTGCCACGCTCGGTCGGGCCAGTCGCGGGCCACCGAGATCATGCTGACGGGACGGGACGTCGACGCGGCCGAGGCGGAACGGATCGGATTCGTGTCGAGCGTTGTGCCATCGCCGGAGCTCCTCCCCGCGTGCTTCGAGCTGGCCGACCGCATCATCGGCTGGAGTCGAACCGGCGTCGAGCTGACCAAGCGTCAGCTCTGGAACAGCCTCGACGCCAGCAGCTTCCAGTCCCATATGGACGCGGAGGGCACCTCGCAACTCTTCGTGCGTTGTCTCACCCGTAACTTCGAAGAGTCGGTCGCGGCCCGCAAAGAGGGGCGCACGCCCGAGTTCAAGGACTGACCGATTCGGCGCTGCGGTCGAAACGCTGGCTACGCGGTGTTGACGAGCTGGTGCGCCGCCATGTCGAGGTAGGAACGGAACTCTTCGGCATCGGCGTCGCTGATACGCCCTTCTGTCCGGAGTTCCTCGAGGGAGCCGGACATGTGCCGCAACCAGGCATCGCGCTCGGCCGGCCCGATGACGAATGGAGCGTGGCGCATGCGCAGCCGCGGGTGACCACGCAATTCGTTGTAGGTCGGCGGGCCGCCCCAATACTGCATCAAGAACAGCGCGAGGTGCTCGGCGGACTCTGCGAGGTCGTCCGGATAGAGCGGGCGCAAGAGAGGGTCGCCGGCGACGCCGAGATAGAACCGGTTCGACCAGATCGACGAAGAACGATGCCCCACCGACCCGATCGAACAGTCCGTCCACGGGGTGGAGAGTAGAGGCTTTAGAATGCCTCCGATTCGCGGCCGTAGTTCAATGGTAGAACCTCAGCCTTCCAAGCTGATGATGCCAGTTCGATCCTGGTCGGCCGCTCTCCGGAGTCATCAAACTCGCCGTGTACGGACGACAGGATGGACGCAGGTCCCCGCCCCTGAGGCTTGGACAGTCCTCTGGTCGTTCTTGTCATAATTGCGCCGTGATAGCGACGGGCACCCTGCCCAAAATCGATGAACACGAGGTTTTGGTCGAAGTACCGCCGAGAGAGGCGTGGGCTGCCGTCCTAAGTACGTTCACCGGCTACACGACTGGTGCAGGCTGGCGCGTCATCGCCAAAGCTCTTCGCTGCCAACCCGACCATGCGACTGGCGTCCCTGACGCGGTGGGAGCCTCCGTCCCGGGGTTTCGCGTTGCACGGTCCGTGCCACCGACGGAATGGGCGCTTGAAGGAAGGCACCTGTTCTCGCGCTACGCCCTCACGTTTCGAGTTGCTCCGCTCGAAGGCGAGCGTTCCCGGGTCAGCGCCGAATCGTCGGCCGCCTTCCCAGGCCCGCACGGGCTGGCGTATCGCGCCCTCGTGATCGGGACGGGAGGCCACGTGGTCAGCGTTCGAAACATCCTCAAGAGGATCAAGGTCGAGGCGGAGCGTTCCCGACAGTCCGGAACCCAGTAGTAAGAGGACCCTCTGGCTCAGAGGAATCGGTTGCCAACAGACAAGACCTGGTTCGCTGGACGTGCCCTGGCCCGGGTTGCCACGGAGGTGGGCTCGCCGTGGATGGCGGCCAACGTCGTGCCCTTATTGGCCGCGCCGCCGGATCGTCACATCGGTCCGACCGTCGCATCGTCGCGCCCCACGTAAAAGGGCCGGTCGCGCCCACGTGGCCAACCCCAGTAGCCAAAGGACCCCGTCGATGGGATACTCGGAGGCGTGCCGGTGGAGGGCCATCTATACGGGGAACGGGTGTGGTTCTACGACGCACGGGGCCAGGTTCGCCGCATGGGAGTCTCGACGCATCCGGGCGATTCGACCATCGTCATTTCACTCTGGCAGGGCGACGTCTGCACCGGCACGTTTCGCATGCCCGCCACGAATGCGGCCCACCTGATCTCGACCCTGGCCTACGGAATGACCGAGGCCATCCCCATCTCCGGCGAGCCGCCCGATTCCGAGACACCTCCGAGCCGGCTCGGCGACCTCTGGACGAGACTCCTCCGTCGCGTGCACGTCAAGACATCGGGAACGACCGAGACCCACCTTCGGCTGCTCAAGTAGTCGCATCAGCCCGCCCGCCGTCGCGAGCCGGGGCGGGGCGCTACGTCGCTGCCGGCACGGCCGCCCGCGTGATCTGTCGCACGGAGGCCAGGCGAAGCGCGACGAGCGAGCGGATGGCCCACCAGCCCGGGTCGATCTCGCCCTTGGCCATGGCCAAACGGCCCGACGTCGTGAGGGCGTGGTGGTTGTTGTGCAGACCCTCGCCGGCGACCAACAGAGCCAGCCACTGGTTGTTCGTGGCCAGATTGTCGTGCGGGCGCTTCCCCCACTTGTGCCCGATGGCGTTGATGGCGCCCCCACCGAGGATGTACGCCGATGCGTGGAAGACCGCGACGATCAACGCGACCTCCCACCCGAACACCGCGAACAGGAGGCCGATACCGAGGCCCAGGCCCAGAAGGGCGTGATCGAACAACAGCCTGTCCCAACGGTCACCGGGCAGATCGCGGGCGTAGCGGGCCACCTGTTCGGGGTTGCGGGCCACTCTCCGGTACAGCACGGCGTTGCCGAACTGGACCGCCGGGAAGCCAAAGACCTTCGGCGAGTGAGGATCGCCGTCCTTGTCGGTGAACGCGTGGTGCTTGCGGTGCACCGCCACCCATTGGCTGGGTCGGGTCCCCGTGGCCATCCAGATCACGATCCGACAGGCGAAGGCGACGGGAGGCTTGAGGGTGACCGCCCGGTGAGCGAGCGAGCGGTGCAGGTACACCGTCGTCACGACAAAAGCGATCTGGGTTGTAATCAAGCCGATGACCACGGCCTCGAGCACCGCGGGCACGCCAACACACTAGGCGACGAATACGGTCTCATCGCCAATTGGTCGCCGAAAATTCATATGATCCTCCAAGCGCAACGAGGGCACCGAATGAGGGGGTCACATGGCGACTGAGACCGAGGCCGCGTTCGACGAGCTCCTCGACATCGTCGCCGCCACCCACCGTCGCATGGCCGACCAGCTCACGGACGACGAGACGACGCTGCTCGAAGCGCACAAGTGGCTCCTTTCGATCCTCCAGGTCGCCGCCGACGTCAACCTGTGGGCCGACACCGCCCGCCCGCGGTTCGTCGAGATCGTCGGTCCCTACAAGAAGTGGGGCGGCGACAACGCCGACGCCTTCTACTGCTTCGCCCCGATCGATCCCGCCCGCACCTACCGGGTGACGCGTCGAACCCGGCGACGCCGTCTACCTCTCGCTCACCGTCTACGGCGGACCCGACGACGGTCGCTACTCCGAGCGGATCGTGGGCGCGGTGAACAGCCGCGACGCCGAAGCGGCGACCGGATGGGACCATCGACATCGTGCTGTCACCCCAGACCCCGGAGGCGGCGCCGCCTGGATCCGGCTCGAGCCCGACGCCGTCGCGGCGATCACCCGCGACTACCTCGAGGACCCGGTGCACGGGCGGCGCGCCGCCTGGCACATCGAGGCCGACGGACCCGCCGACACGCTTCCGCCAGGACGACGCCGACCTGGCCCGTCGCCTCCGCGCCATGGCTCACCTGGGTGCGCGAGCAGGCCAGCATCGTCCCGCTGCCGCTCGGCCACGCCCAACACCATCGACCCGCCGTACCCGGTGCCGACCACGACCTTCGGCTGGGCCGCCGGCGACGCCGCCTACGCCATGGGCGAGCTTCGAGCTCGCCGACGACGAGGCGCTGGTCATCCGGGGCCGCTCGCCCGAGTGCGTCTTCTGGAACATGTGCCTGTGGAACCCGTTCCTCCACACCTACAACTACGACTACGAGCGCGTCACCATCAACGGCGCCCAGGTGGAGTACGAAGCCGGACGGCTCCTGGACGATCGTCGTCGCGCCGCGGCGAGCCCGGCCACCCGAACTGGGTCTCGACGGCCGGCCACCGACCGGGCCGCATCTGGTTCCGCTGGTTCCTGCCCGACGCGACACCCGAGCCAACCCGAGGTCGGGCGTCGTGCCGGTGGCCTCGCTGTGAGCGACCGCCCGCCGCCGGTCACGCATCGACGACCTGGCCGAGCCGCGGTTCTCCGACGAGGCCCGTGCCGATCCTCGACTTCATGGACGAGGCGGGGTCGCCAGCTCGACCCTCGACCCCGTCGGCGCTGCTCCAGGCGGCGACCGCCGAGACCGGGCTCGACGACTTCGGCTCGGACGACTTCGTGCCCCGGCTCGACGCTGCTCTGCCGGGCCATGCGCGAGGAGGGCGGCTTCAACGACGCCGGCATCTTCCAACAGCACACGCTCGTCACCGGGCTGTTGAAGAACCGCCTGCTCATCGAGGACGTCATCTGCGCGACATCCCGAGATCCTCGACGAGCGAGATCGTCGCCCCGATCGTCATCTGCGGGCTGCCGCGCACCGGGACCACCCACCTGCACAACCTGATCTCGGCCGATCCGGCCCTGCGCTCGCTCCCCTACTGGGAGAGCCTCGAGCCGGTCCTGGCCGACGACGAGCGACCGGCGGACGGCCAGCCCGACCCGCGCCGGGACCGCACCGAGCCATGGCCCTGTCGTTCCTCGACGTCGCCATGCCGTACTTCAACCGCATGCACGAGATGACGGTCGACCACGCCCACGAGGAGATCCAGCTCCTGGCGATCGACTTCTCGACCATGCTGCTTCGAGACCACGGCGCCGATGCCGACGTGGCGCGACGCACTACCTGGCCCGCGACCAGCGCCCCAGCTACGCCTACCTGCAGACGCGTCCTCAAGGTGCTGCAGTGGCTGCGCGGCGGGACTCGCTGGGTGCTCAAGTCGCCCCAGCACCTCGAGCAGTTCCCCGCCCTCGTCGACACCTTCCCCGACGCCACGTTCGTGGTCACGCACCGCGACCCGGTCTCGGTGACCACCTCGATGGTGACGATGCTCGCCTACTCGGCCCGCCTCACCCGCGACCACGTCGACGTGCCGAGCGCATCGGGCACTACTGGGCCGACCGGCTGGAGCAGATGCTGCGCGCGCTGCGCCGAGCGACCGGGATCCGTCCTGCCGGCCGCGCAGACCATCGACGTCCACTTCGACGAGTTCATGGCCGACGACCTGGCCATGGTGGCGCGTGTGTACGAGGTGGCGCACCAGCCTCTCGACCAGTCGTCGAGGGACGCCATGCACGCCTTCATGGCCGAACATCCACGCGGCAAGTTCGGCGCCATCGAGTACGACCTCTCCGAATTCGACCTCGACCCCGTCGAGTGCCGGAAGGCCTTCTCGTTCTACAGCGAACGCTTCGGGGTGACGCGCGAGGCGTAGGGCGGTCGACAGCTGACGCGTTCCCGGTCGCGCTCGGCCTGCGACCGCCTACGCGTTGCTCCTTATCTTTATTCGTACTTGACGCCTGTCACCGCCCAGTTCACAAGGGGGAACGCGTAGGCACCCTCGATCGGCTCCGGACGTCCTCGGGCCCAGGATCGGCCCAGGACGCGCCGTGGCAGCTGCGGCCGACGGGACGGGTCAGGTCAGCGAATGACCGAGCGCCGGATGCGCCCCCAGCGGCGCACCACGTGCACCAACAGGTACACGAGCAACACGAGCGCGGCGGCCACGTGCCACCCGATGTCGCGGAAGGGGATACCCACCCCGCGGGGGTGGAGGATCACCTGGTTGCCCGTGGCCAGGTCGTAGGTCCCCGACACGAGGACGTTGAGGGTCAGCAGGGCGAGGACCAGGTCCGACCACGCCAGGCGGCCAGGGCGGCGGATCCACGTGCGGGACGCGGACCAGGTTCCCGAGCAACCGCGCCACGGTGTGGCGGCGTTGCACCAGGTGCACACCGACCAGGGCCACGAAAGCCAGGCCGACGACGAGGTGCGGCAGCCCCTCGGTGAGCAGCGTCACGGTGGCCAGCGAGGCGGCGAAGGTCGCCAGCAGGAGGAGGTGGACGGCGAACCGGGCCCCCGTCCGGTGACCCCGGGGCACCGCAGCGCCCGGTGGCGGCGAGGTGGAGTCGCGTCGCCACCGGGCCGGTGTCGCTGCGGATGGTCACGTTGACCTATTCCATCGGCCGGGTAGAGAGGCCACTGGGCTCGCGTCCCGCCAGCACCCAGCCGATGACAATCGCCGCCGCCGGCATGGCGATCAAGATGAAGAACAGGTTGTTCCACGGGACGTGGTTGATGATGTCGGACACGCCGCCCTCGAGCTTGTTCGAGCGGAAGAAGCCGAACACGCCGACGTAGGCGGCGATCGTCCCGAGCAGCGCGCCCAGGAAGGCCAGCCCGCCTGCGGTGACTGCGGTCAGGGCGCGTCCGCGTGCGCGAGCTCGCGCCGGCGGCGGTGAGGGTGCGCAGGTCGCTCGCCGTCTCGCTGCGGATGAGGCCGACGCTCATGGCCAGGACGCCCAGGGCCAGTGCGATGCCGAAGATGGTCGCCCAGTTCACGATCTCCGCCGCCGCCGGCGCGTCGTTCTTCGACTCGACGCTCATGTTGGTGGTGGCCGCCAGCGAGTTGGCGTTGCGGAGCTGCGCCGAGGTGATCGTGCTGTTGGCCTGGATCACCCAACCGCCGAGGCTGTTCTGGTTCGCGATGTGCAGGCGACGCAGCGCGCTCTCGGTGATCACCGTGTTGGGGGCCGACGTGCCGGCGGGCAGCCGGCTGTCCACCTGCACCACCGGGTGCGCCACGCACGAGCCCGGCGAGCACGAATTCGTGTTCCCGTTCGGGCCGCCCGGACCCCGCCCGGACCGCTCCCGCCACCGGGTCCGCTGCCGGGACCGCGCAGGTCGCCCAGGTTGACGAGGCCGTTGCCGCCACCGGCGCCCTTGCCGTCACCGCTGTAGGTGAGCTGGACACCCGAGCCGGCCAGCCCGGACCGCGAGCTCAGCACGTCGACGTCAGATGGGATCGACGAGGGATTGATGCCGTACGGCGCGCAGCAGCGCCGGGGTCCCGACGTAGATCGGCCCGCTCCATTGCCGGCCGACGGCGCTCGGGCTCTGCAGTTGCGCCGCGGAGTTGACGAGCTCGACGACGTGGGTCCCGCCGACCGCGGTGGAGATGGCGTGGACGGTGGCCAGTTGCGCCGGAGAGGCTCGCGACCGGACCGGCGTTCTGCTGCTCTCCGTTCGGCCCGAACGTCGGCCCGGTGGGCGGGGTGTACACGTTGACCGTGTTCGCCGCCATGTTCGGGCCCGACGTAGTCGAAGACGTTGGAGTAGCGGGCCACGGCGACGGCGCAGACGATCACCGCGATCATGATGCCGAGGCTGATGGCGGAGAGGGCCGAGCCGGAGCGGGCCCGGTAGCGCGCCATGTCGCGCAGGGGCAGGCGGATGGCGATGGGCGCCCGGGCGCCGATCCGGGCGAGCAACACGAGGAAGAACGGGGAGATCAAGATGATCCCCACGATCAACGCGATCAACCCGGGAATCAGCCAGATCACTCCCCCGCCCTGGCTCGAGGCCCCCGAGATGGAGAAGAACACGAACCCGATGACGAGCGCGACCACGCCCGGGACGAGCGAGCGGCGGATCTGGCGCGGCGGCGCGGGGCGCCCGGCCAGGGCGCGGACGACCGGCACCCGGGTAATGGCGCGGGCGGGGTAGCCGGCGGCGAAGAAGGTGGCGACGACCGCGAGCACCAAGGTCGGAGCGATGACGTTCCACGGCAGGGCGAACGTCGGGATCACGTGGTGCGCGTTCTGCTCATTGGTCGGCCGGTAGGCCACCCACAGCGCCAGGCCGAGCAAGAAGCCCACGATGGCGCCGACCACCCCGACGATCACGCCGTTGGCCTCCAGGACGAGGCGGACGTTGCGGTCGGTCGCCCCCATGGACTCGAGCATGCCGAGGGAGCGCATGCGACGCTGGGCGAGGACGGTGAAGCCGCCGATCGACACCAGGGCGACGAGGAGCATCCCGACGGTCGCCAGCGCCAAGATGATGGTCGACGGGTTGACCAGGTTCGTGTTCGTGCCGCCCGGCGTCGTGATGTACGACGAGAGGGAGTTGAGCGATTTCATCGCGTTGGGCGACGCGTCGAAGAGGACGTTGACCGACGCGGGTGCGGCACCTGCCCCGGAGGCACCAACGCGAACTCGTCGAGCAGGCTCTGGGGGTTTTGCACGATGCCGACGACCGTCTTGCCGCCCTGCGACCACGTGTCGCCCACGCCCAGGTTGAGCTGCGACGCCAGGCCGGGGGTGAGGGCGATCTCGTTCGGCCCGTTCGGGTAGTGCCCCGAGAGCAGCTGCAGCATCGGACCGCCGTAGGGGCCGTGCGGGTCCTGGGACCGGAGCTGATACGTCTGCGTCGAGCCGGGCACGGTGAAGTTCTGGTTGGCGATGACCTGCACTGTGCCGACGGCGCGCTCGATCTGGGCGATCTGCGCCGCCACGTGCGCCTGGCTGTTCGCCGATGACTTTGCCGTGGGGGTCACGTTGAAGGTCGCCAGCTCGTGCGCCGTGCCGAACCCGGCGTTGGGCGCCGACGGCGTGTTGACCGCGACGGCCGAGCCGACGACGACGGCCGCCACCGCGACGATGATCAGCAGGAGGATCAGGACCTGCTGGCGCCATTCGCGCTTGAACAGGCGCCAGGACCAGCGCAGCATCGCCCGGCGGGCGGCCACACCGCCGCTGGTCGGCTCGATGCCCGACTGCGTGGCCGGACGTTCGAGGACGTCGACGCTCACCGGTTCGGGGCTTCTGCGAGGTACGCCTCTGGGCTCTCGAGCGGCAGCGTCTGGTCGACGATGCGGCCGTCGCGCAGGAAGATGACGCGGTCGGCCCACGAGGCGAGCTGCGCGTCGTGCGTCACGACGACGGCGGCCAACCCGCGGTGGCACGCCGCGAGGATCAGGCGCATGACCGACTCGGCGTTGGTGGAGTCGAGCGCGCCCGACGGCTCGTCGGCCAGCAGCAGCTTGCGCCCCCCGACGACGGCCCGGGCGATGGCGACGCGCTGGCGCTCGCCACCCGACATCTGGTCGGGGTAGTGCGACGCCCGGTCCGAGAGGCCGAAGTCGTCGAGCGACTCGAGCGCCTTCGCCTGGGCCTTGCGCGCCGAGATGCCGTCGAGCTCGAGCGGCAACGACACGTTCTCCACCGCGCTGAGACCGGCCAGCAGGTTGTAGTCCTGGAAGACGTACCCGATGGACTGACGCCGCAGCCGAGCCTTGCCGTTGCGCGACAGCGTCGAGAGCGCCTGGCCGCCGACGTAGACCTCACCGCTCGAGGGGTCCTCGAGGCTGCCGGCGATGGTGAGCAGCGTGCTCTTGCCCGACCCGCTGGCGCCCATGACGGCGACCAGCGACCCGGCCTCGACGGAGAGGTCGACGCGCTGGAGGGCGTGCACCTCGGCGGCACCTTCGCCGTAGACCTTCGAGACGTCGCGGAGTTCGAGATAGCTCATTGGGGGGCTCCTACCTTGCGCCGGGCCTTGGGGAGGGGGAACGACTGGGTGGCCGGCTCGTCCACGCCCGCCGCAGCTCGCTTCAGACGGCCGTCGGCCGTGTCCAACCACCTGATCAGCGAGTCGAGCCGGAAGAGCTCGGCGTCGACGACCAGGGCGAAGTTCAGATCGAGGCGGGACTCGTCCTCCTTCAGACGGGTCCACTGCTGCATCAGCTCGACCAGGTACCGGCGGTGCACCTGCACCACCTCGTGCACGTCCACGCCGGGGAGCCCGAGGGCGACGAGCACCTTGATGACGAGCTCGTCGCGGGGCGGCGAGGAGAAGTCGGGCGGGGTGTGGAGCCACTCGCGTCAGCTCGGCGGCACCGTCCTCGGTGATGTGGAAGCCCTTCTGGGGGCCCTCGTCGGCGGCGTCGTCGGACTCCACCAAGCCGTCGCGCTCGAGGCGCTGGAGCGTCGTGTACACCTGCCCGACGTTGAGCGGCCACACCTCGCCGGTCTTCGCCTCGAACTCCTGGCGCAGCTGCAGCCCGTACTTGGGACCTTCGCTGAGCAGGGCCAACAGCGCATGACGGACGCTCATACGTCACCTTTTCGAAGTAGCATACTGAGTATTCTACGCCGCATGAAGGTGCACTTACAAGGGGGGCAGCCCCCTTTTCTCTCCTGGGGTCAGCCGCAGTCGGTCCGCCGGACCCGGCGCGGCGGGGTCAGGTCAGATCAGGTCAGCTCAGTCAAATCAGCTGGCCTGCGACCAGGCCCGGACCCAGTCGACCTGGGTCGTGGCCGGCAGCGGGGTGTTCGCCGTCGGGGCGTTGGTCCCCAGGCCGAGCGCCTGGGTCAGGGCGATGAAGAACGGCTGGTTGAACGGCGCCGGCCCGGCGATCGGGTGGTCGACCAGGCAGGTCTGGCCGTTGTACAAGATGGTGATGGCCGAGGAGGTCCAGTCCACCTCGTAGGTGTTGAACTGCGTCGGGTCGATGGTGCAGTTGTACGCCGTGACGTTCGGGTCGGCCACCGACAACGTGTAGTGGATGTAGGGCACGTCGAGCGTCGAGTACTGGCTGTAGAACTCGGCGAAGTCGATCTCCCCCGAAGCGGGCCACGGGCCGTAGGTCAGGTTCTGGGGATAGAGCCACAACGTCTCCTGCAGACCGGGCACGCTGGAGGCCGGGATCTTGGCCCGCACCTCGAACGCCCCGTAGGTCTGCGAGAAGAGTCTGCTGCTGGTCACCATGCCGGCCTGGTACTGCGAGACGTAGCCGGGCACGCAGGTGAACGGCGCCACCTTGAGCACCGACAGATTGAGGTAGCCGCCCGAGACGCTGATCGTGTTCGGGTTGTTGACGTAGCAGTCGGGGCCACCGGTGATGTAGCCGCTCGTCGCGGTGAGCTGGGGCTGCCAGTTGGCCGTGTTCAGCGACGTGCCGTTGAACTCGTCGTCGAAGGTGCACGTCCAATTCCCGCTGAGGCCGTCGGGGTTCCCGCCGCACGACGGGCCCTGCGCCGACGCCAGCGGCGCGCCGACGTTCTGGCTCAGCGGCACCAGCACCAACGTGCTGACAGCAGCGGCGGCCACGAGGGCCGAGAGCGGCAGCCTCGTGCGCAGACGAAACGACCGCGGTGCGGCGTGCGCCGCCGTGGTGCGGAGCGACATTTCCGTCCACCCTCCTCTATCCCCAAGTGCGGAGCCCGCCACGGGTCCGGCAATGGCCATTGGTCCAGCCCGCCAGACGTACGCGCGGCGTGACATACCCGATGCGGCGACTGGCGGTGCACTGCAACTGTAAATGGTTGTCGCCCGGTTGTGGAGGGAAAAATCTGCAGGGGGGTTGCAGGAGTGACCCCGCCGATGACGACGCCGGCAGAGCCGACCCGGTCTCCAACGAGGATTTCAAACGGGCGAGGACGGATCCGGACGACGTGGTGGTGGCGCAGGCGGCGCAAAAAGAAGAACGGCCCACGCCCGAACCCCCGGTCCGGGGGCAGGGCGGGGCCGTCTCTCCCAGAGGCGAATCCGAGGCGTTACGAGGCCTGGGTCCAGGCCCGCACCCAGTCAACCCGGGTCGTCGCCGGCAACTGCGTGTTCGAGTTCACCGCGTTGCCACCCGAGAGTCCGAGCGCCTGGGTCAGCGCGATGAAGAACGGCTCGTTGAACGGGGCCGGACCGTTGATCGGATGATCGACCAGGCAGACGTTCCCGTTGTAGAGGATAGTGATCGCCGTCGGCGTCCAGTCCACCCCGTAGGTGTTGAACGTCGTCGGGTCGATGGTGCAGTTGTGCGTCGTCACGTTGGGGTCACTACCCGTCGGCGAGTAGTGGATGTAGGGGATGTCCAAATTGAGGTATTGGCTGTAGAACTCGGCGAAGTCGATCTCGCCCGAGGCCGGCCACTTCCCGTAGGTGAGCGTCTGCGGGTAGAGCCAAAACGTCTCTTGTAGACCGGGCGTCGTCCCCGTCGGGAGCTTCGCGTTCACCTCGAACGCGCCGTAGGTCTGCGCGAAGTGGCCGGTCGTCGTGACCATCCCCGCCTGGTACTGCGAGGAGTAGGAGCCGACGCACTGGAATTGCGGCACCTTGACGACCGACAGGTTCAGGTACCCGCCGGATTCCGAGATGGTGCTCGGGTTATTCACGTAGCAGTCGGGCCCGGCCACGTAGAGGCTGGTGGCGGTCAGCTGCGGCTGCCACAGGTTCGTGTTGAGCGACGTCCCGTTGAACTCGTCGTCGAAGGAGCAGTTCCAGGTTCCGCTCAGCCCGAGCGGCGTCGCGCCCCCGCAGCCTGCCGGCACCGTGGTGGTCGTGGTGGTCGTGGTGGTCGTGGTGGTGGCCGCGGTGGTGGTTGTCGTGGTGGTGCTCGGGCGTGTCGTGGTCGTCGTGGTGGTGGTCGGGCGTGTCGTGGTCGTCGTCGGCGTTCTGAAGCGGGACGAGGCTGCGGCCATGCTCGTCGGCGCTCCCAAGGGCGCGAGCAAGAGCACCGTCGTGACCACTGCCGCCGCGGTCCCCGTACAGAGCGCGGCCGCCTTGCCGCGCCGAGTCTCGAAAAGCATTGTCCGTTCCCCCTCGGTTCGGAGCGCCGCGCGTGGAATTGGCGGCGCCGAGGGTCACGGTAAGGAAACGCGCGCAACGTATCCAGGTACATTTGGACTACTCAGTCGCAAATTGGTCCGATCGCACTACGCAGTTGTGGATCCGTTGTGCGAATCGGTGCGCGCCTTGGGGCGCCGTTGGGGTTGATCAGAGGGCGGCGAGCACCTCTTCGGCCGAGCTGACCTTGAGGCCGGGGCCCGGCTCGACGGCGAGCCAGGACACGACGCCGTCGTCGAGGATCGCCGCGAAACGCTGGGTCCTGTGGCCGAGGCCGAACCCGGTCCCGTCCATGGTGAGCCCCATCGCCTCGGTCAGCTCGCCGTTGCCGTCGGCCAGCATCTCGACCGTCGTGCCGACGTTCTGGTCCTCGCCCCAGGCCTCCATGACGAAGGGGTCGTTCACCGAGAGGCAGACGACCTTCCCCGCGCCCTTGGCGCGCAGATCGTCCGCCCGCAGGACGAAGCCGGGCAGGTGGTGGTCCGAGCAGGTGGGTGTGAAGGCGCCGGGCACGCCGAAGAGCACGACCTTGCCGTGCCCCAAGACCTCCGCCGAGGTGGTCGCCTCGGGGCCTCGGTCGCCGAACGTGAAGACCTTCACGTCGGGGATGCGGTCGCCGACTGCGATCGTCATTCGGGTCTCTCCTCAGGGGTCAGGGGGTTCTCAGGTTGCCATAGGCCGGGTGCCGCCCTCAATCGGTCACAGAGTTGTAACGTGCCGACAGCACGGCGCCTCGGGGGCGTCGTCAGACGTGAGACAGAGACCTTTGGGGGGTTGCGATGTCGCAGTCGTTTGATCGGCGGTCGTTCCTGGCGGGCGGATTGGCGCTGGGCGCCGGCGCCGCCATGCTCGGCGAGGGCGGGCTGGCCGGAGCCGCCCAGACCAACGGCCCGGGCCGGAACGGGATTTCGACGGCCAAGCCGAAGCAGGGTGGCTCCCTGAACTTCGGGATCGACACCGAGGAGAGCGGCTTCGACCCCTCCACGGCCCGCTGGGACGAGGGCGGCTACCTCTACGGCCGCACCGTGTTCGACCCGATCGCGATCGTGAACGCACAGGGCCAGGTCGAGCCGTATCTGGCGCAGTCGATCACGTCGAACCCCGACTTCACCTCCTTCACCATCACCATGCGCCCCGGCATCGTCTTCCACGACGGGACCCCGCTCGACGGCAAGGCGCTGTACACGAACATCGAGAAGCAGGCGACCTCCGTCCTCACCGGGCCGGCCTTCGCCACCAACATCAGCGGCGCCTCGGTCACCGGCCCCATGGCCGTGACCATCACCATGAAGTCGTCGTGGGCCCCGTTCCCCTACTACCTGGCGCAGGCGCAGACGGGCTACGTGGCCGCGCCGTCGATGCTCAACAACCCCAACGGGACGTCACACCCGATCGGCACGGGGCCGTTCGTCTTCTCCGACTGGGTCCCCAACAGCCACATGACGGCGAACAAGAACCCGCACTACTGGCGCAAGGGCTACCCCTACCTCGACTCCATCACCTACAAGCCGATCATCGACCCCAACGCCCGGGCCCAGGCGCTCGACACCGGCGAGATCGACATCATGCACACGAACTCGCCCACCAGCATCCAGCAGTTCCGGGGCGACAAGAAGTGGGCGTACTACGACAACAGCGGCCAGGTGGTCGGCCAGCCCACGGTCCAGTGCATCATGCTCAACACGTCGGCCGAGCCGTTCAACAACCGCACGCTGCGCCAGGCCATGGCCAAGTGCATCAACCAGGCCCAGTTCGCCAAGGTCATCAACAAGGGCATCGATGCGCCGATGCACGGCCTGTTCATCCCGGGGAGCCCGTACTACTCCAAGACGCCGTACCCGTCGTACGACCCCGCGGGGGCGGCCAAGCTGGTCAAGCAGGTCCAGCAGCAGACCGGCAAGCAGCCCACCTTCAACCTCAACTCGACCAGCAACGCGGACGTGTTGCGGGCCGCCCAGTTCCTGCAGCAGGCGTTCCAGCAGGCCGGGATGAAGGTGAACATCAACGTCGTGGCCCAGGCGACCATCATCAACAACGCCCTGGCCGGCACCTACCAGGCGACCCTGTGGCGCCAGTTCGGTGCGGTTGACCCCGACCTCAACTACGTGTGGTGGACCACCCAGCTGGCGTCGGGCCCGCTGGCGCTGAACATGGCCCGCAACGTCGACCCCCGGATCCAGGCCGCACTGGTGGCCGGTCGCACGACGAACAACCGGTCGGCGCGGGTCAAGAGCTACCAGCAGATCAACAGCTACCTGGCGCAGGACACCCCGTACCTGTGGCTGGCCCGCGACACCTGGGCCGCGGTCGCCAACACCAAGGTGCAGAACTTCACGAACCCGAAGACGCTGACGGGGGCCAAGGCCGTCGCGTTCGACGAGGGCGTGCTCTGGCCGACGCAGATCTGGGTCAAGTAGGGCGCTGGCGGGAGCGTCAGCGCATCTCGACGTCGTCGAGGTATTCGTCGCGCCAGTGGGTGTAGTGCTCCTCGGGTAAACGCAGGCAGTAGGTCGGGCGCAGCGCTTCCACGAAGCTGCGCTCGTGGCTCACGGCGATGATCGTGCCGGGCCAGTCGCCCAGCATGGTGCCCACCGCGGTGATCGACGAGGGATCGAGGTTGTTGGTCGGCTCGTCGAGGAGCAGCACGTTGGCCTCGCCGGCCGACAACATGGCCAGCCCGAGCTTGGCCCGCTCCCCGCCCGAAAGCGTCGCCGGCCTCTGGTCAGCCGCCTTGGACGGCAGCCCGAACGAGCCGAGCAGGGCGCGGCGTTCCTTCTCCTGTTTGAGGACGGCGTCGCTCACGTTGGCCAGCGCGCTCAGGTCGGGGTCGATCTGCTCGTGTTCCTGGGCGAAGTAGCCGAGCACGACATTGGCCCCGAGCTCCACCACGCCGTTTGAGGGGTCCTGCACCCCGGCCAGGCACCGCAGCAGGGAGGACTTGCCGGCGCCGTTGCGCCCGATGATCACGATGTGGTCGCCGCGGCCGGCGTGAAAGCTGACGTTCGTCAACACCTCGTTGTTGCCGTAGCGCACCCCGACCTTCGCCACCTCGAGCGGGGTGGCACCCGAGCGCGGTGGCACGGGCAACTTGAACTTGCTGGCGCGCTCCCGCTTGTCGACCTGGGTGCGCGTCCCTTCGATCCGCTCGACGCGCCGGTCGAGTTGCTTGGCCTTGCGGGCCCGCTTCTCCGTGCTGGCCCGCATGGAGTCGGCCAGCAGGCTCAGCCGCTTGATCTCGCGCTGCTCCAGCTCGGAGAGGCGCTCGCGCTGGGACTGATCCGCCTCGTGCTGCGCCTGGAACTTCGAGTAGTTGCCCTTCCACTCGGTGAGGCGCTGGTTCGAGATGTGCAGGACCTTGGTGATGGAGTGGTCCAGCAGCTTGAGGTCGTGGCTCACGACGAGCAGCGCGCCGGAAAAGCGGGCCAGCTCGTCGAGCAACCAGCGCTTGGCCGAGCGGTCGAGGTGGTTCGTCGGCTCGTCGAGGATCATGAGCTGGGGGTCCTGGAACAGGACGCGCACCAGGTCGACCCGGCGGCGCTGGCCCCCGGAGAGCTCGTCGACGTCCTCGAAGAGCAGCTCCTGGCGGAGCCCGAGGCCGTCGGCCAGCCGCGCCATGACCGCCTCGGCCTCGTACCCGCCGCTGGACTGGAACTTGTCCTGCAGATCGGCGAACAGCTCGATGGTGGCGTCGGTGGGGTCGTCGGCCAGCGCCTTGCGGGCCGAACCCAGCGCGTCGTCGAGCACGTCGAGCCCGCGGGCCGAGAGGATGTGGGAGAACCCCGTGGGCTCGAGGCCCAGCCCGCCCGGCACCGGGGCCTGGGGCAGGTAGCCGAACGAACCGAGGAGCCGCACGTTGCCGTGGTGGCGCAACTGGGGGCCCGGCTCGCCGACCAGGACCGAGATGAAGGACGACTTCCCCGTGCCGTTGCGGCCCACCAGGCCGACCTTCTCGCCCTCCCCCACCACGAAGGATGCGTCCGTGACCAGGGTGCGGTCGCCGATCTCAATGGTGAGGTTCGACCCGACGATCACGACACATTGTACGAGCAGGAACAATGCCTCGGTACACTCCGCGGATGGCCGCTCTCGATCGGAAATGGTGGACACTCATCGCCGTCTGCACGGGGGTGTTCATGTTGTTGCTCGACATCACCGTCGTGAACGTCGCGCTGCCGGACATCCAGCGCTCGCTCAACTCGAGCTTCACCGACCTGCAGTGGGTCGTGGACGCGTACTCGCTGACGCTCGCCGCGTTCTTGCTGACCGCCGGCGTCGTCGGTGACATCTACGGACGGCGCACGGTCTTCGCGGCCGGCCTCGCCATCTTCTCGCTGGCGTCACTGCTGTGCGGACTGTCGACGACGCCGCTGATGCTCAATCTCTGCCGCGCCGTCCAGGGTGTCGGCGGTGCGATCATGTTCGCCACGTCGCTCGCACTGATCGCCGGCGCGTTCGTCGGGCGCGACCGCGGCACGGCCTTCGGCATCTACGGCGCTGTCATCGGGGGCGCCGTCGCGATCGGCCCGCTGCTCGGCGGGGCCATCACGAGCGCGTGGGGCTGGCGCTGGATCTTCTTCGTCAACGTGCCGATCGGCGTCATCGCCATCCTCATCACATTCACCCAGATCGCCCCGTCCAAGGACGAGCAGGCACACCGGGTCGACTGGATCGGGTTCGTGACCTTCTCGGGCAGCTTGTTCGCGCTCGTCTTCGCGCTCGTGCGCGGGAACGACCTCGGCTGGAGCAGCACGACCATCGTGGCGCTCCTGGTGGCCTCGGTCGTGCTCATGGTGGCCTTCTTCGTGAACGAGACCCGGACGCCGGAGCCGATGCTCGACCTCGGCCTCTTCAAGATCCCGGCCTTCGTGGGCGTGTCCATCGTCGCCTTCACGATCGCCGCGTCGATCTTCGCCATGTTCTTGTACCTGACGCTGTACATCCAGGACGATCTCGGCTTCGGGCCTCTGCCGGCGGGCATCAAGTTCCTCCCGCTGACGCTGCTCGCCTTCATCGTGGCGCCTTTCGCGGGGCGCCTGACCGTGCGCGTGCAGTCGCGCTACCTGTTCGCCGTCGGCATGCTGCTCATTGCGGGCGGGCTCCTGTGGATGTCCGACACCACCCCGACATCGGCGTGGACGGTCCTGCTCCCCGGGTTCGTCCTGTGCGGCATCGGCATCGGCACGGTCAACCCCGTGCTCGCCAGCGGCGCGATCTCGGTGGTGCAGCCCCAGCACAGCGGCATGGCCTCGGGCGCGAACAACACGTTCCGCCAGGTCGGCATCGCGACCGGGATCGCCGTCCTGGGCGCGGTGTTCCAGACCCAGATCATCGCCCACACCACCGCGGCGCTGAACAAGACGGCCGACGGAGTCGCCGTGCTGCGCCACGGCGGTGCGCAACTGCGCGGGGCGTTGTCCGCCGGCCAGGTGCAACAGGCGACCCAGCACATCCCCGGCGCCGGGCGCACCGCGCTCCTGAGCGCCTACCACCAGGGCTTCTCGACCACGATCAACCACCTCATGGTCATCGGCGCCATCGTGGCGTTCGTCGGTGCGGTCGCCGGGCTGGTGCTCGTGCGCCAGCGCGACTTCGTGATCCCGGGCAGCCCGGGCGCGGGCCAGGCGGCGGGGCAGCCGGGCGCGGACGCGCCGCTGCCGGCCGTCCATGCTTGAACCTTTCACGCTCGAAGGCACCTACGTACGGCTCGAGCCGCTGGCCGAGTCCCACGTGCCGGGCCTCGTGGAGGCCGCATCGGAGGACCGGGCCAACTACCAGTGGACCTACGTGCCCGACGGTCCCGAGGAGATGACGGCCCACGTGCGTGAAGCGCTGCACAAGGCGGCCGCGGGGGCGCAGGTCGCGTTCGCCACCGTGCAACGTGGCCAGCGGGGTGGCGCCGGGGGCGGCGGCGAGCCGGACAGAGTGGTCGGGTCGACGCGCTTTTGCGAGATTGCCTTCTGGCAATGGCCGCCCGGCGCGGCCCACCAACGGGCGGGCGTGCCCGACGTCGTCGACATCGGGTTCACGTTCCTAGGCGCCTCGGTGCAGCGGACCCCGGTGAACACCGAGGCCAAGCTGCTGATGATGACGCACGCCTTCGAGGTCTGGCAGGTGCACCGGGTGGCGCTGCAGACCGACGTGCGCAACGCGGCGCCGTGGGCCGCCATAGAGCGCATCGGTGGCAAGCTCGACGGCATCATGCGCGCCGATCGGCCCGGCGCAGACGACACGGTGCGCACCTCGGCGCGCTTCTCCATCGTCGCCGAGGAGTGGCCCGAGGTGAAGGCGCGCCTGACGGCCCGGTTGGGGGCGAACTAAGGCGAGTGGCTCACCTTGGCCGCATCCCTCAGTACGCGGTGATCTGAAGATCCTGGCTGAAGCGGTGGAACGGCGAGCCCGGGCGGTAGTCCTCGGGGATGTCGTCGACGCTGTCGTAGTTGGCGACGTCAAAGACGTTCGAGGAACGAATCTCCTCTTCGACCACGACCCCGCAGAGTCGGATCTCGGTCGCGGTGTCGTAACAGTTCACCAGGAGCACCACTTCGTCGCGTAGTTCCTCGTAACGCTGGCGGCTAATTCGGCCGATCAGCGAGTACTCGCAACCGCTGGGGGACGTGCCGACACGGCGACCGATCATCGCGTGGTGCCCGCCGTCATCGATGCAGTACAGGGTGTAGTCGTCGGCCTCGAGGCACTCGCGGATCCGCTCGTGCCGCTCGTGGGCCGGCAGCAGGTGCCACTGGATGTGCCGGCGCTCCTTCATGGCCCACAGGGGACCCGGCGGGATGGTGTGCTCGGGCTCGTCCTCTTCGAGCGGAGTCGACACGTCGTGGCCGACCAGAGGCTCCGGGGCAATCGCCAGGCCGGACTCGGTGATGATGTCACCCGGCTTGGGGATACCAGATGAGGCCGGTACGGCCTTTCCCCACTCGTGGGGCTCGTCACCCTCGCTCCGGCCTGCCATCATTTCTGCCCTCCCTGGTTGTCGTTGACCCTATCGGCGATCGTGCCCCGCGGGAGTCCGTTTGCCCAGCAACGCTAGGCTGTGCACACGTTTTACGGTCACGGTTCCTCGATCGCTCTGGTCATCTTCGTCGCCCTGTTCGCGCTGCGGGTGCTCTCCTCGCAGCGACACCGCCGACGCCCAAACGGAAGCCCGCCCGCCTCGAGCTCGTTCACCGGCGCCACGCGTCCGCCTCAAGGTCACGCAACTGACGTCGTCGACGCATCACCCGGCCAGACCACCTTCACCGGCGTCGCTCCCGGCTGGCTGACAGACCCCTCGGGTCGGCATGAGCTGCGGTACTGGTCGGGGTCCGAATGGACGGAACACGTGCGAGACGGAGCCGTTCCGGGCACCGACCCACCTCCGGCAGCGTAACGAGGGAGTCCGGTCCTTACGGGGCCGTGCCGCCGTCGACCCACCGCTGCAACACCGCGACCTGCTCCGGCGGCCACGCGCCGTCGCAGGGCATGGAGCCGTCCTTCACGCGTTCGAGGATTTTGCCTGCGTGGGCACGCACGTCGTCGTAGGACCAGAGATCAAATGCTCGCTCCATGGACTGGCGGTCACGCTCCCTGAAGAGCGGCTTGACGTCTGTCTCGAAGCTCACGCTGTCGGTGTTCGAAGGAGAACTCACGCGGGTGAATTTAGCCCCCGGCCCGAGATCTCGGCTCATCCACCACGGGGCGCCCGGCGGACTGGGCTTCGCCCGGTGCTGACCTGCAGAAATCTCACCTCTCCGGACGACCCAATCCTGAGCCACTCGCCGGCCGTATCCCCTTCACACGCCTCGCGGTGCGTGGAACAAGGAGAACCCACATGACGACTCGAGTTTCCACACGTCGCCTCAAGATGGCGCGACGGCTCGTTCCGGTCGCAATCGCCGCAATTTTCGGCATTGCCGTTGCGGCTTGCGACTCCAGCGGCGGTGCGTCGAGTGGTGGACAACAGAACACGACGACGTCCACTCCGGCCCATTCGAGTGGCGGTTCGGGTGGCGGTTCGGGTGGCGGCTCGAGTGGCAGCGGGGGCGCCGGGTTCTGAACCCACCCGCTCTCGAGTTGCGGTGCAGCGAACCTGGTCCTCGCACTGCGCCTTACTGCACGAAGACCTTGCCGTCCCGTTGGGTGACCTTGCCCCGCCGCAACGGAATGACCTTCGTCAATCCTCGATAAAAGGCATCGAGGCCGGGAACCTTCGCGAAGCCACCCTGTGGTCCGAGGGTCATGCGACCGGTCGTGACGTCGTATTTCGCCCCGTGCCAGGGGCACACCAGGCAACCTTCTTCGTCGATCGATCCTTGAGCGAGATCAGCGCGCAGGTGACGACACCGTCGACTCACGGCAAAGAGTTCGCCTCCGGCGTTCCCCACGGCGTAGTGGCCCGCGCCGCGGACGACTCCCGGCTGCAGTTCCGCACTTGTTCCCACTTCCACTTCTTCAGCCATTGGTGACCTCCTTGGTGCCTGCCTTGTCGCCCCGAGATCAGCTACAGGACGCTGGTGATGATGAGTAGGACCAGTCCCAGCACGACGACGCCGACAAGAACAACTTGCCAAAGTGGCTTCCTGCGATTGCGGTCATCGGCGAACTCACCCCAGTCCCACGTCTCGGGATCTTCCGGGTCGGGCGGCACCGGGCCGACCGGCGTGGGCATGCACCAAGTGTAGGGAGTGCGCAGGTGTGACCCGGGTGAGCCCATCGCTCCTACATGGCCTACGTGGCAGGGCCTGACAGCCTCAGAACTGCCACGGGGTACGGCTGAATTCCCAGAGCAACAGACCGACGACGATGCCCGAGATGATCACGATGCCGAACCCCAGAATGAGCCCGACCCAGGACTCCGCTCGACCACTGCCAATCCGACGAGCTCTGCTCAGCCCGCCAATCCCAGAGATGGTTGCAATGAGGCCAGCCGTCGGGGCGGCGAAGAGGATCTCAACCCTCCGGAAGGGTTGGTACGCGAAAAGCAAAACCACAGCACCAACTGCGGACCAAAGCGATATCAGCGCGTCAACGTTCCGGGGCCTGGCGAGGCCGCCGGTCTCGGCTTCCGCAGAAGCACTCGGCTCTAAGCCCGCCAGAGACCCATCATTGATCATCGACTCAGGTTCTGGCGATCCCGCGCTCCGGGAGCTTTCTCAAAAGCGAGAGTTCGCTGGGTCAGCAGGGATAGACGCGGCCGCCGCTGAGGATCCCCGTGACGTAGTAGGGGACGCAGGACAATGACGCGACCAGCGGGAGGGGCGTCGTGAGGACCTCGTTGACGGCAGCGGTGACCTCTGCTTCGAGGGCCGCGAGCGTCGGATCAATACTCGGGACGCCCGAACTCGCCGTCGACGAGGCGAGCGGAGAGCTTGTCGCTGCGAGGGCCGGCGTCGGCGCGATGGCGAGGCTGCCGAGCGTGCAGAGGGGAAGCAAGGCCAAGGCCGAGCGCTTCGCTAGGCGACGAAGTCGCGGAGTGGAACCGTGTTGTCGGAGAGAAACCATCAGACCGCCCTTCTTTCTGGTTCCCCCCTTTTAGAAACGCCCCGGCTGGCGCATCCTTTCGGCAGACGCGACCCTGCGTGTTGCGAGCCGTCCGAACCGGGGTTGCCGAGGATCGCCGCTGGTGCAGCGGCATGCCGAATCCAGCCATGGCGCGGAGCAGACCCCGAGCCGAGATATAGGGCCGGGCGTGCCACGGCGGGCGACGAAGTGGTACCAGTCCCGCTGGCTCCTCGATTGGCTCAGGCGGATGCGGTGTTGTGCACCTGGAAGGAGACCTCTTCGGGCGGTCCGACGAGGCCCCCATCCACTCCCGCCAGCCCCGGCAAGAGCGTCTCGTCGCGGAACTTCACCCACGAAGCCTCGGAGTCCCACATGGCGACGACGACCAACCCATCACTCGTCTCACCCGCGGCGTGGTACGTCTGCCCGGCGGGAAGTCCCTTGCCACCGTTGGGGTGCACCACCTTGATCGACCGGTCGTACTGCTCGGCCGTCCCGCCCTTAAAGGTGTGGGTAATACCGAATGTCGTGGCCATGTCGCGAATCTCCTTGGTTCTCGGGTCGTGAAGCCACCGTACATCTCGCCGACCGAGGCCGCGTGGGGACTCAGCCGCGATTCAGGCGCTCGGAAGCCTCCCTATGCGGCAGTTGCGTGCAGGGCTTCCGTGATGTCGTTGATCGCAGCCTGCTCGGATTCACTGACCTCTTGACCGTGCTCCCGGTGCGCAGCCGCGACCTTGTGCGACAGCGTGACGATGAACCGCCGATATTCTTCGACCTCTTCGGGCGTCGCCTTCTTTTCGAGCAGAACGACCGAATTGCGCAGGTGCTCGAGACCATGCTGCTTGAGTTCCTCGGGAGAGTGAGAGTGCGTGTGATCCCGCTCCGGCTTCGCCGCGACGATCTCGTCGAGGAGCTGGCTCTTGCCGTGCTGCTGACGCGCCTCGACATAGGCCTTCGCCATCGCGATGGTCTCGCGGAATGTACCCCCGCGTTGGGCGGTGACCACGATCATTCCCGCGCTCGGTGGCGCCTCCAAAATGAGCTCCCATTCCTCTGTCGTGAAGTCGGACTTCGAGGTCATCACCGGTCTCCCATCAGTCGTAATTCCGCTCGCCGCTCGTCACACGCACCGTAGCGGCTGTTCATCGCTTGCGACGTCGCGGGACACTCGGTCGGATTCAGCGACGCCGTCTGGGAGGCTGGTCGAATGTCTGAGGCGGCGAACGGGACAGATGCTGCCGAACTGCTGACCCGGGGCCGCAAGCTGGAAGCGGCGACGCTCGGCTGGAACATCGTCGGTGTCTTCGTGCTGGCGTTCGCCGCCGTGCAGGCCCGATCCGTCGCCTTGGCGGGGTTCGGGCTCGACAGCCTGATTGAGATTGGTGCGTCGACGGTCGTCCTGTGGGAACTGGCCGACGTGAACGAGCAACGGCAGCACCGGGCGATGCGGTTGATCGGATTCGCGTTCGTTGGTCTGGCCGTGTACCTGGGCGTTCAGAGCACCGTCGTTCTGGTCATCGGGTTCCATCCGCGCCACAGTGCACTCGGCATCGTCTGGACCGGCGTCACTGCGGCCGTGATGTTCGTCCTCGCCTTCGGCAAGGCAAGGACGGGTGCTGCGTTGGGCAATCCGGTGCTGCGGGCCGAGGGGCGCATCACCATGATCGACGGCATCTTGGCGACAGCGGTTCTCTGCGGCCTGGTGCTCAATGCCGTGGCCGGGTGGTGGTGGGCTGATCCGCTCGCCGGCTACGTCCTGCTGTATTACGCCGTGCGGGAGGCTGCGACGGCATTGCGTCGGTGATGGTGCCAGCCGATCCCTTTCGTCATGTGACGGTTCGGATCGGGAGATGACTGTCACACTTTCCTCGTGACGAGGCCGGATCCAGCGCGAGGCGCCTGGGTTGGTCGGCTTTCTTGCGTCCAGCTGGCCGGGCTGGCCGTCGTGCTCGTCGCTGCGTCTCTCTTGACCGCGTGGATACCGCCGCAGACCGCGCAGGCCCAGACCGCCACACTCGCCGCCTCCCCAGCCGAACCGCGCGCACGGGTGGTCGACGCGGTGCCGCTCGTCCCGACGACAAAGTCACAGCGAGGTGAGTGCCAAGCCTTTGCCGACCGCCTCCGAAGGCCGGTGCCGTGCCCAGGGTTGCTGCCCGATCCGATACCCGTGTCCCCCACGTCGGCCGCGACGCTGTGTCCCGGCAACTACGGAGCCTTCGGCGAAGGATCCTGCGGACCCGCCGCAATCCAGGCCGGCGGAAACCTCTTTGAGCTCAGCCAATCAAATTTCCAGGTGCCGCCCGGCTACGTCGGCGTGACCTTTGCGCAGAGCAACGGAACGGTGGTCCCCGATACTTCGATCAGCGGTGGACCACTCGGCCACTTCGTGTTCATGTCGGGAACCGACCTGCGCCACGTCATGACGAACAATCGGGACAAGCGCGCCGCGCCAGTACCGTCCTATTGCGCACCCCTGAACCCTTCCGGCCCGATCCGCATCCATGGACACCTGGCCAAGTTGTACCAATGCGGAGATGCGTCGACCCCTGGCTCAGGGATAAAGATCGTGGAGGGTCACACCCTTCTGGTCTGGAGCGACGCCGGGATCACCTGCGAGGTCAGCTTCCACGGGCACAGCCAGACGAACGTCGACCTGGATGTCGCCGTGGCGGACGCCACGGTGACGGTGTCGCCCCGAAGGCGGTAGTCCAGCTCAGGCCCGGGCCATGGTGGCCTGGATCTTGCGCAGGTGCAGCGCATGGACGGCGGCCTCGGCCTCGTCTTTGGGCCGCACCGCCGCGACGGCCTTCCCGGTGCGGTGGATCTGTCCACGCCAACTGGTCGGCCCGCTCGACCGTGTGCCCGAAGATCTCGACGAACGCCTGGATCACGGTCTGAAACGTCGTCACGTCGTCGTTCCACACGATGACCGCCCACAGGTCTTCGACTGCGAAGAAGGCGTCGATGTCCGCGTCCGCGAGATCGGGCAGATCGATGGTGGAGGGGTGGGAGTGCGTGGACATGTGTGCCCCGGGGCAACGGGTCGGAGTCGGATTTTTGGCCCAGGACATTGTACTCCTGCGAGGTAGCGTGCCGACATGCAAGCCACCGTTTTGAACGGACCACGCGACGTGTCCCTCGAGACCGTCCCCGACCCGGTGCTCCCGGGACCCGAAGGCATCGTCGTGACGGTGGAGCGCACCGCCATCTGCGGATCCGACCTCCACCTGTTCCACGACGCGCCCACGGGGACCGGCATCCGCCTCGGTCACGAGGTGATCGGCACGGTCGCCGACGCCGGCCCGCACGTGCGCAGCGTGGCGCGCGGTGACCGCGTGCTCGTCTCGGGCGTGATCGGCTGCGGGATGTGCGGCCCGTGCCTGGCCGGGCAGCCCAACGTGTGCCTGGCCGACAAGGCCGCCGCGTTCGGCACCATGGCGGACCTACCCGGCGGCCAGGCCGAGGCGATGGCGGTGCCGTTCGCCGACGTCTTCGCGCTGCGCATCCCCGACGGCATCGCCGACGAAGAGGCGGTGCTGCTGACCGACATCCTGCCGACGGGTTACGTCGGCGCGCTGCGGGCCGTCCATCACCCCGGGCTCGACGGTGGCCGTGATCGGCCTCGGGCCCGTCGGCATCATGGCGCTGCAGTGCGCGGCCCTGTTCGGCCCGGCGCGCATCCTGGCGGTCGACCAGGTGCCCGAGCGCCTGGCCCGCGCCGAGCGGCTCGGGGCGGAGCCGATCGACGCCCGGAGCGCCCCCGGCGCGGCGCAGGTCATGGAAGCGACCGGCGGCCGGGGGGCGGACTCGGTGATCGAGGCCGTGGGCGCCGACGCCACCGTGCTCGATGCGGTGGCGTGCGCGAAGAGCGGCGGCACGGTGTCGATCGTCGGGGTCAACCTGTCGCTGGCGCTGCCCTTTCCCATGGGCCTGGTGTTCCTCAAGAGCCTGACGGTGCGCGCGGTCTTCGCGCCCGTGCCGGGCACCTGGCCCTCGCTCGTCCCGCTCGTGCAGTCGGGCCGCCTCCAACTCGCCGACACCTTCACCCACCACATGGAGCTGAGCCAGGTGGCCGAGGCCTACGAGTTGTTCGACTCGCGTGTCGACGGCGTCTTGAAGGTCTTGCTGCGGCCGAACTGAAGCGTCCCTTCGGGGTGCTCGGGCGTGCGGTTGCGCACGAGCGGCCACGTCGCCTCACCGAGCTCGGGGCGAGGGACGAACCAGGGCGCAGGGGGAGGCAGGACCAGCTGCGTCAGTTCGTCGACGATCGACTCGTAGTTGACCCGCCAGCCCACGAAGTTGCGCCACGACTCGTCGGCGTCGCGCTCCATCGGGAACTGCACCTCCTCGAGGCGGCGGAAGCCCTCGTCGAACTCCTCGCGGGTCAGGCGGGTGCCCGTGGTCGGCAAGGGATCGGCGTCGAACTCGATCTTGAGCGCCCGCGCGATCGAACGCAGGCACCGGATACCCATCGCCAGGCAGAGGCGCGCCTGGCGCGGCGCCTGGTCCGGGCTGACCGAGTGGTAGAGCGCGGCCGAGTCCATCATCGCGACCAGCGCGATGCAGCCAGCTCCGCCGCGAGACCGGCGAGCGGAACCAGATGAGGCCCGGGTAGTTCGAGTGGCTCTCCGACACCGCCGCCGCCCAGCGCTCCCACTCGGCGTACAGCGGCGGCAGTTCGCCCAGGTTGTCGAGCCAGTAGTGCCGGGCCAGGATCTCGGGCCCCCACGCCGGTGCGCCACCGCGCGCCTCGAGCAGGGTCACCTCCGTCTCGCGGACGGCGAACGCGTTGTAGAGCGCCGGCAGGTAGGCGATCTCGAGCGCGAGGACGAGGAAGCCGACGCCGGCGGCCAGGATCTCGAGCGCGTGCGGGCCGGCACCCGAGGCCGAGAGGATGCCCAAGGTGAACACGGACGAGCCGGCGATCCCGAAGGCCGACGCAAAGTCGGTCCCGGCGTTCCACCAGATGATCAACGCGAACCCGAACACGATGAGGAGCAGCCAGAGCGCGAACAGCGCCACCATCGAGGCTGGCCCGACGAAGGACAGCACGCGGTCGCGCAGCTCGTAGGTGGGCAGGCGCGGCGAGACGAGCCGCGCGCCGCCGCCGAGCACCCGCGTGATGCCGCGCATCGTGCGCGACGAGGTGACTCGGGGCAGCACGAGGGCAGTGAAGACGTTCCACATCGTCACGAGGACGATGACGATGCCCGCGATCAGTCCGACCAGGCGGGCCACCTCCATGGCGGTCATCCTGTCAGATGTGCCCCGGCCTCCCGGCGGCTCCGGTCAAGTGGGGCGGGGCGCGTCGACGGCGGCGGCGCGGGCGGCCAGGCGCTGCGCCGGCTTGCCCACCGCCACGAGCGAGGCCGGCACCTCGATGGTCCGGGACCGCACCAGCTCGCCGAGGCCCTTCGCTTGCGTGTCGAGCCGCAGGTTCGAGGCCACGCCCCAGCCCAGGATCCCGTGCACGACGAAGTTGACGGCTCGCAGGTTGGGGAGTGGGTAGCGGTCCATCTCGTACTCGGCCAGCTCGGGCAGCAGCGCCCGGAGCGCCGCGGACGTGAAGTCCGCCTGCAGCCACGCGGCGACGTCGTCTTCGTCGGCCCACAGTCCGAGGTTGGCGTCGCCGCCCTTGTCGCCCGAGCGGGCACCGACCAGGACCCCCAACGGCACCCGGGTGAGTTCGTCGGTCGCGGCCGCAACGCCCTGACCGTGAGAGGCGGACCCGGCCCGAGCCGGTGGTGCGTGGAACGGACCCGCTGCGGGCGCCGGCGTCGGCACCACGACGGTCCCCTCGCACTCGACACGCGGCACCACCGCCGACGCGGCGACGGTGGTCGGCCAGTAGCGCGCCACGCCCTGCGCGCCGGAGGGTGCAGAGGTGAAGAAGGTGCCCGGGTAGCTCGAGAGGCTCGTCTCGACGACGGCGCCGGAGAAGGCGCGCCCGACGGCCTGCTCGTCGTCGCCGCGCACGGCCAGGCGGAGATACGCCATGCCCCCGCCGCTCAGGTCGCCCGTCAGGTCCTCGGCCGTCTCGGCGAAGCCGGCGCGGCCGCGGCCGCCCGGGATCCCCGCCCACACGGCGTCGGCGGCGAAGCGCGCCTTGGCGACCGGCTGCGCACCGGTCAGCGCCAGCGTCATGGAGTTGCGCCAGCCGGCGTCGAGGTTGGCGGTGACCTTGAGCGTCGGCGGTGGTGGTTCGCCGCGCACGCCGGCGATGCGCACCCGGTCGATGCCCTCCTGCGTCAGCTCGATGCTGTCGAACCGCGCCACCGCGTCCGGGCTCAGGTACTGCGGGCTCCCGATCTCGTAGAGCAGCTGCGCCGTCACCGTGCCGACCGTCACGGCGCCGCCCGTGCCGGGATGCTTGGTGATGACCGACGACCCGTCGGACCCCAGCTCGGCGATCGGGAAGCCGATGCGCTCGCGGCCCGGGATCTCCTCGAAGAACGCGTAGTTCCCGCCGCAGCACTGCGCACCGCACTCGATCACGTGGCCCGCCACGACGGCGCCGGCGATCGGGTCGAGGTCGTCGTCGGACCACCCGAACGTGTGGAGGGCCGGCCCGACGACCAGCGCGGCGTCGGTCACCCGCCCGGTGACCACCACCTGGGCCCCGGCGGCCAGGGCGTCGGCGATCGGGCGGGCGCGGAGATACGCGTTGGCCGTCACGACCGGCGCCTCCTCGGGCAGCGGCTCGCCCGTGTCGAGGTTCACGAAGCGCTCCCCGCCCCGGCGCAGTTCCTCGATGCGCGCCGTGATGTCGTCGCCCGACACCGACGCCACCCGCACCTCGACCCCCTGGCGCCGGGCCAGCTCGCGCACCGCCGTCGCCAGGCCCTCGGGGTCGAGGCCGCCCGCGTTCGCCACGACGGTGATCCCGCGCTCGAGACACGCCGGGAGTACCTCTTCGAGCTCGCGCAGGAACGTCGCGCGCGTACCCGCCGCTGCGCTCGCGCGTCTTGTGCAGGATGTACATGGTCAACTCGGCCAGCCAGTCCCCGGTCAGGACGTCGATCGGGCCGCCCTCGACCATCTCACGCGCCGCGGAGAGGCGGTCCCCGAAGAAGCCGCTGCAGTTGGCGATGCGCAGCACGTCGCGCCCCGCACCCGACTCGCTCACGACTCGCTCACGCCGACGCCGACGCCGGTTCCAGCTCCACCAGCAGGTCGCCCACGTCGACCTGCTGACCGGCTGCGCCGTGGATCGCCTGCACCGTCCCGGCTCCGTGCGCCCGCAGGGTGTGCTCCATCTTCATGGCCTCGAGCACGACGAGGCCGTCGCCCTCGGCGACCACGTCGCCCACGCGCACGAGCACCTTGGTCACGGCCCCGGGCAGCGGCGCCCGGCACTCGCCGGCCACCCCGCCCCGCTCGGCGGCGTCGTCCTCGGCGCGCAACGCGAAGGTCGACTGGCCCTCGGGCCCGTTCACGAAGGCGGCGTCCGGGGCCAGCCGCACCCGGTAGCGCCGGCGCAACCCGTCCCCCGTCGTGAGGTCGACGACCCCGTCCCGCGTCGTCGCCGTGCCCACGGCGCGCCATTCGTCGTCGACCCGGATCTCGGCGGGCTCGTCCGGTGCGGGCAGCCGCACCTCGATCACCCCGGCCTCGTCGCGCAGCTCGTCCGCGTGGAGCGCCCGGCCGACGTTGCGCCAACCCGCCGCGGGCACCGGCACGATGCTGCGCGCCGCGCGCTGCTCCATGAGCGAGAACGCCACCGCGGCGGCGCGCCGCTCGCGCACCTCCTCGGGCGCGCCGGCGTCGCGCAGGTCGGGCCGGCCCTCGAGATAGTGGATGTCGATCTCCCCGCGCCCGAACGCCGCGTCGCCCAGCACGGCACCGAGCAACTCGCGGTTGGTCTCCAGCCCGTCGAGCTCGAGCCCACGCAGCGCCAGCGACAGGCGGGCGACGGCCCCGGCCCGGTCGTCACCGTGCGCCATCAGCTTGGCCACGAGCGAGTCGTAGGCGGGGCTCACCACGCTCCCCGACTCGATGGCCCGGTCGACCCGCACGCCGGGACCCTCGGGCCAGCGCACGTGCGCGACCGTGCCGGGCGTCGGCCGGTACCCGTCGCGCGGACTCTCGGCACACAGCCGCACCTCGATCGCATGACCGGTGGTGCTGACGCCCTCCTGGGCGAACGGCAGCGGGCGCCCGGACGCGACGGCGAGCTGCAGCCCGACGAGGTCCAGGCCGGTCACGAGCTCGGTCACGCCGTGCTCGACCTGCAGGCGCGTGTTCATCTCGAGGAAGTAGAAGCCGCTCCCGTCGACGAGATACTCGACCGTGCCGACGCCCACGTACCCGACCGCCTGCGCCGCCGCCACGGCGGCCTCCCACATGGCGTGCCTCGTAGCGTCGGGCACGAGCACGGCGGGGGCCTCCTCGACCACCTTCTGGTGCCGGCGCTGCACCGAGCACTCCCGATCGAAGAGGTGCAGCACGGTGCCGTGGGTGTCCCCGATGATCTGCACCTCGACGTGCCGGGGGTCGGACAGGTACCGCTCCACGAAGACCTCGTCGGACCCGAACGCGGCCGCCGCCTCGCGCTGTGCAGCGGCCACCGCCTCGCCCAACTCGTCGGGCGCCTCGACGAGGCGCATGCCCCTCCCGCCACCACCGGCCGATGCCTTCACGAGCAGCGGGTAGCCCACGCCCGCCGCCAGGTCCGCCAGCGCGGCGCCGGTAGCGCCTGTCGGCACGACCGCACTCGGGAGCACGGGCACGCCGGCTGCGGCGACGACCTCCTTGGCCCTCGCCTTGTGACCCATCACGCGCATCGCCTCGGCCGGCGGGCCGATCCACACGAGCCCCGCCTGCGCGCAGGCCTCGGGCAGCGCCGGGTTCTCGGAGAGGAAGCCGTATCCGGGGTGCAAGGCGTCGGCGTCCGACGACTCGGGCGGCGCGGACCAGCGCGTCGGGGTCGAGGTAGGTCTCGCGCAGCGATGCCCCAACGAGCAGCACGGCGGCGTCGGCCTCACCGACGTGCGGGCTGGCCGCGTCGTCCGCCGCGTACACCGCGACGGCTTCACTGCCGGCGTCGTGCGCGCCGCGGATGACGCGCCGGGCGATCTCGCCCCGATTGGCCACGAGGACCCGGCGCAACGGTGCCGGCGCCATCAGTGCCGCACCACCCCGAAGACGGCGGTCCCCTGGACCGGCGCCGAGTGCACCGCCGCCAGCGCGATGGCCAGCACGGTGCGCGTGTCCCGCGGGTCGATGATCCCGTCGTCCCAGAGACGACCGGTGGCGTACTGCGCGGTCGACTCCTCCTCGATCTGGTTCTCCGTCGCCTCGCGCAGCGCCTCGTCGGCGTCCTCGTCGAAGGGACGCCCGGCCGCGGCGGCGCTGTTGCGCCGCACGATCGACAGCACCCCGGCCAGCTGCTTGGGGCCCATGACGGCGATGCGGTGGTTGGGCCAGGTGAAGACGAAGCGCGGGTCGTAGGCCCGGCCGGCCATGGCGTAGTTGCCGGCCCCGTAGCTGGCGCCGACCATGAGGGTGAGGTGCGGGACCGTGGAGTTGGACACCGCGTTGATCAGCTTGGCGCCGTCCTTGATGATCCCGCCCTGCTCGTAGCGCGTGCCGACCATGAACCCGGTGATGTTCTGCACGAAGAGGATCGGCGTGTCGGTCCGGTTGCACAGCGCGATGAACTGGGCGCCCTTCTGCGCCTCGGGCGAGAACAAGATGCCGTTGTTGGCCACCACCCCGATCGGGTAGCCGCCGATGGACGCCCACCCGCACACCAGCTGCGGGCCGTACAGATTCCTTGAACTCCTCGAAGCGCGAGCCGTCGACGATGCGGGCGAGGATCTCGCGCGTGTCGAAGGGGACCCGGACGTCCACCGACGCGGTGCCCAGCAGCTCCTCCGGCCGGGTAGAGCGGCTCGTCCGGCGGGCCGTCGGGATCCGGGCCCAGGCGCCGCCAGTGCAGGTGGGCGACGATGCCGCGGGCGATGCGCAACGCCTCGTGTTCGTCGTGGGCGAGGTAGTCGCACAGGCCCGACGTCCGGGCGTGCATCAGCGCGCCGCCCAGCTCCTCCTCGTCGGCGTCCTCGCCGATGGCCATCTTCACCAGCGGGGGCCCGCCGAGGAACACCCGGGCGCGGTCCTCGACCATGACGGTGTAGTCGCTCATGCCCGGCAGATAGGCGCCGCCCGCGGTGGACGAGCCGAAGACGACGCAGATGGTCGGGATGCCCTGCGCCGAGAGCTGGGTCAGTCGACGGAACTGTTCGCCGCCGGGGACGAAGACGTCGGCCTGGCGGGGCAGATCGGCCCCTCCGGACTCGACGAGGAGCAGAAGCGGGAGGCGGTTCTCCTCGGCCACGTCCATGGCGCGCAGGAGCTTGCGGATCGTGGTCGGGCTCGTCGTGCCACCCCGCACGGTCGGGTCGTTCGCGATCACGAGGCACTGCGTGTGGGCCACCTCGGCCAGCGCGACGACGACGCCACCACCGACCGGGTCGCCCGTCTGCAGGCCGGCGAGCGGGCACAGTTCGAGCACCGGCGTGCCGGGGTCGACGAGCGCCTCGAGTCGCTCGCGCGCCATCATCTTGCCGCGGGTCCGGTGCCGCTCGACGTACTGCGGCCCGCCGCCGGCCAGGACCCCGTCGTGCAACACCCGCACCTCGTCGACCAGCGCGCGCATGGCGTCCGCGTTGGCGAGGAAGTCCTCGCTCGACGTCGCCAGCATCGTCCGCAGCGGCGCACTCATCGCGCTGGTCCTCACTCGGTCGTGTCCCACGAGGGCCGCCGCTTCTCCAAGAACGCGTCCATGCCCTCGGCCGCCTCGGCGCCGGCGAACAAGTCGGCCGACAGTGCGGCGGCCGCGCTGAGGGCGTCGTTCCAATCGAGCCCGGGCAGGTTGCGCAGCAGACCCTTGGTGGCCTTGAGCGCGCCCGGCGCGCCGTGGCAGATGGCGGTCGTCTGCTCGTCCACCCACTCGTCGAGTGCGTCGCCGTCGGCCGTCACCGCGCTCAGCAGCCCGGCGTCGGCCGCTGCGTGCGCACTGAAGCGGTCACCGGTCAGCGTCATGCGGGCGAGAAAGCGGCGGTCCATCACCCGCAGCGCCGGGACCATGATCATCGCCGGTGCCACCCCCACCCGCACCTCGGTGAAGGCGAACGTGCTCGATTCGGGTGCCACCGCCATGTCGGCGGCCGCGATGAGGCCGAGACCCCCCGCCCTGGCGTGACCGTTGACCCGAGCGATGACCGGTACCGCGCTCTCCACGATCGTCGTGAGGATGTCGGGCATGCGGTTCGGCGCGGCGCTCCCCCGCTCGGACAGGTCGGCGCCCGAACAGAACACGGTGCCCGCCCCGGTGAGGACGATGGCACGGACCTCGACGTCACGCGTCGCGTCACGCAACGCCTGGTCCAGCTCGCCGAGCAGCCGGGCCGAGAGCGCGTTGCGGTTCTCGGGCGAATCGAGCGTCAGGGTGCGCACGCCGCCGTCGTGGTGCACCCTGAGCAACGAGTCCGTCACGAATGCGCAGTGTAGGGGGGTCACGCCGGATCGACCGAAATGTGCCGGTGATATCGTTCGCCGGTGATCGAGTCCGACGAGCATCAGTTGTTCCGCAAGACGCTCCGCGACGTTTTCGAGCGCGAGATCGAGCCGCACGTGGACGAGTGGGAATCGGCCCGGATGTTCCCGGCGCACGAGCTCTTCCCGAAGCTCGGCGCGGTCGGCCTCTTCGGCCTCGAATACGACGAGGCCTACGGCGGCATGGGCGCCGACCACACCTTCACCATGATCGCGGCCGAGGAGATGGGCCGGATCAGCTGCGGTGGCGTCCCGATGGCCATGGCGGTGCAGATGTCGATGTCGACCCCGGCGCTTACATCGTTACGGGAGCCACGAACTGAAGGAGCGCTTCCTGGCGCCGGCCATCCGCGGCGAGGTCGTGACGTCCATCGCCGTCACCGAGCCCGACGCCGGCAGCGACGTCGCCGGCATCCGCACCCGCGCCGTGCGCGACGGCGACGAGTGGGTCATCAACGGCTCGAAGATGTTCATCACCAATGGCGCCCAGGCCGACTGGCTCTGCCTGCTGGCCCGCACCTCCGACGAGGTCGACGGGGCACGCGGCATGTCGCTGATCGTCGTGCCCACCGACATCCCGGGCGTCGCCGTCTCGCGCAAGCTCGAGAAGCTCGGCATGTGGTCGAGCGACACCGCCGAGCTCTCCTTCACCGACGTCCGTGTGCCCGTGGCGAACACAATCGGCGACATCGGCCGGGGCTTCCAGCAGCAGATGGTGCAGTTCCAGGCCGAGCGCCTGACCACCTTCTACAAGCAGGTCGGCTCCATTGAGGTCGCGCTCGAACGGACGAAGACCTACCCGCGAGCGCCATGCCTTCGGCGCGCCGCTCCTCGCCAACCAGTACCTGCAGTTCACCCTGGCCGAGCTCTCCGCGCGCCACGACGTCCTGAAGCACTACGCCCGCACGACGGCGGACGCGGTCCTGCGCGGTGAGGACGCCACCCGCTTCGCGACGATCGGCAAGCTGCTCGGCTCGCGCCTCCAGCGCGAGGTGGCCGACTGGGCCGTCCAGTTCCACGGCGGCATGGGCTACATGGACGAGAACTGGACGTCGCGCTACTTCCGCGACACGCGCCTCGACTCCATCGGCGCCGGAGCGGACGAGGTCATGCTGCGCATCCTGGCGCGGATGGACGGCTACTCGGTCGAGTAATCCTCATCGGGGGGCGACCCCGTCAATCCATGACAAGGGTCACAGCCGATCAGATCCTTGGAACCTGTGGTCGCTGCGGCCCTCCCTCCGTCCATCCGTACTCCTTGAGCTCTGCCAGCTCCTGCGCCAGTCCCTCGAGGGGCTCCCTGGGGATGAACGCGTACCGCAGCTGACAGTGCAGCGCGGCGGCGACCCGCTCGAGCGTGCCCAGTTGCAACGTGCCGTCCAACTCCGCCCGTTCGATCTGGCTGACTCGTGGCTGGCTGACGCCGAGGCGAACACCGAGCTCCGATCCGCTCAGCCCGAGCCCTTCGCGAATCGTCCGCACCCACCCTCGAAGTGGCGGATCGGGGAACGTGCGACCCAGCTCGGCCAGCCTGTGGTCGAGTAACCACAGACGGCCTGGTCTGAAGGTTCTCATGCGGAAGAACGGTCGCACTTTTGCTGCTGTCGTCCCTACGCCGTGCGCGCGAGGAGAGCCGCAGCTCTGTCGCGAGTGCATACGCGTTCCCCCTTATTGAGTGGGCGGGTGACCGGCGTCGTGCACGAATAAACATAAGGAGCAACGCGTATGCACTGGCAAGGGGCTCGCGGCAGACGCACGTCGATTAGAGAAGGTGCGGCCCGAAGGGAGCGCGTAGGACGGCAGCGGGTGCGTCAGGTGTGGCGGAACACCGCCTGCCCTCCGCCGTTGGCGATCAGCCGGCGGTCCTGCGACCAGATTCGGCTAGTCCAGGACAACAGCCCACCTTGCGCCACCGGTGAGTGCGCGTCGATGAGCACCCACTCCGACGAGCTGCCCGGGTACTGGAACGACGCATAGAAGTCGAGGCTCGGCGCGATGAACGATGGTTCGAGGTGCATGTGCGGCCGCGCCCCCGCTGGCCAGCTCCCGACGTCCAGCATGATCAGCGAGCGCGCGCCGTCGACCCAGGGGTCGTCGAACGCCGGTGTGGGCCGGGGTCGGACCCAGGTCTGCCAGGTCGGCGGCAGGGGGCCCGGCGGCGGCCAGGTGTCGGACCACTCGATCATCCGCTGGTCGAAGTTGTTCCAGAACGCGTACTCCGGGCGGGGCGCGTCGGGCCACAGCTCCTCGCGGTTGGGCAGCTCGTCGGGCCCCGGGACTTCCGGCGGGACCGTGTCCTCGTGTTCGAGGCCCGCCACGTCGCCCACCGACCAGACCATGGCGTCGAGCACCGGCCGCCCCTGCTGGGTCATCTCGACACGCTGCGCGTGCACGGTGCGGCCGGACCGCAACGTCGTCACGGCCAGGTCGACCGGTTCGAAAGTGGCGACGGACAGGTAGTGACAGAAGAAACTGGCCGGCCGCAGGAGCCCGCTCTCCGCGCCTGCGGCGCGCAACGCGATCGCAGCCACGTAGCCGCCGCACGGGCCCCAGATCTCCCAGTCCTGATGGACGTCGGCCGTATAGCGGCCCTGGCCGACCGGTCGCACGGCGGTCTGCTCCTCAATGTCACCCATGCGTGCCCCGTGCCTCCCACTGCTGGCGCGTCGAGCTCCATGACGCGGACCGTCTCGCCACGCAGCGTTCCCGAGGTCGTTCGCTCGAGCGTGAACCCGAGGCGCTCCATCACGCGGCCCGACGCCGTGTTCTCTGCCTCGTAGATGCTCACGATGCGGTCCAAACCGCCCTCGGCGAAGCCCCAGCGCACCGCGGCCGCCCCCGCCTCGGTGGCCAGGCCGCGACCGCGGCAGGGCTCGGCCAGGCGCCACCCGACCTCGACCGCGGGGAGGATCTCGGGCAGGAAGTGCGGCACGGCCAGCCCGGCCCACCCGATCAACTCGCCGCTGGCGCGGTCCTCGAGTGCCTCGACCCCGAAGCCGTCCGACTCGTAGCGGCCGATGACGCGGACGAGAAACTCCTTCGTGTCTTCCTCGGACATCGCGGCGCGCAGCGGGTACCACCAGAACGACGGGTCGGCGTGGATCGGGGTGAGCGCCGGGAGGTCGTCGAGCGTGAAGGGGCGCAGGACGAGCCGCTCCGTGGTGAGGACGGGAATCACTCGAGCGGGAGCCCCGGGGCATCGGCCAGGGGCAGGTCGTGACCCGGGCGAGCGGTCGGGGCGTAGAGCTGGTTCGGCCGGAACGAGCGCACGGAGCGGTCGCCGGCGCGGCCGCCCACCACCTCGACCCAGACCTCGCCGGTCTCGCCGTTGGTCACGTGGGCCACGAACTCCCACGACGCCCCGCGCAGCCGCGTGCCGTCGACCTGCACCGGGTCGCCGGGTCGCAACCCGGCCCAGCGGGTAGAGCGGCGGAGGTCAGCCACGGGCGCAGGGTGCCATGCGGCTCTTTCTACCCGGTCCGGGGATGTCCGGGGATGTCCGGGGATCAGCCAGCGCAGTGGCAACCCGGCCGTAGTGTGAACCCATGGCGTTGGCTCCTCCGAGGACACTGTCTCCCTCCAAGGTGAGCGCGTTCACGAGTTGCCCTCTGGCCTTCCGCTTCTCCCAGATCGAGCGCCGCCCGGAGCCACCCTCGGCCCCGGCGGTCAAGGGGACGCTCGTCCACGCCGCCCTCGAACGCCTGTTCTGGCAGCACCCGGCCGGCCAGCGGACGCCCGCCGCCGCGGCCCACGAGCTCGAGCGAGCCTGGGACGCCCTGCGCGATGACCAGGAGGTCGTGGAGCTCGGCCTGGACGAGGAGGCCGCGGCGGCCTTTCTCCACGACGCCGGGCACCTCGTGGAGAACTACTTCCTCCTGGAGGACCCGAACGAGCCCAACACGGTCGGTGTCGAGCTGGGCGTCGAGACCGAGCTCGACGGCTTGCGCCTGCGCGGGATCATCGACCGGCTCGACGTCCTGCCCGACGGCCGCCTGATCGTCGTGGACTACAAGACGGGCCGCGCGCCGAGCGAGCGGTTCGAACGGGGCAGCCTCGGCGGGGTCCAGACCTATGCCCTCCTCTGCGAGGCCATGTTGGGCCAGGCGCCGGCCGAGGTGAGGCTGCTCTACTTGCGCCAGCCGCTGGCCATCACCGCGGTGGCGAGCGATCAGACGATCCGCGGGCAGCGCAAACGGGCCGTGGCGGTGTGGTCGGCCATCGAGCGGGCGTGTGACCGCGAGGACTTCCGTCCCAACGTCGGCCCCCTCTGTGACTACTGCAACTTCAAATCCTCCTGCCCGGCCTTCGCCGCCTGACATGTCGCAGATGACCGCGATCGACGAGGCGGTGAACGCCGCCTTCGAGCCGCTGCGGGGGAACCCGCAGGCCGACCGGGCAGCTGCGTTGCTGTCCAACTTGGCGGACTACGGGCTCATCTGGGTCGCGCTCGCGGCGGTCAAGGCCCGTCGACGGGGACCGAACCGCCGGCGCGCGGTCGTCGCGCTGGCGGCGGCCGGCTTCTCCTCTCTTCTCGTGAGCCGAGCGGTGAAGGCGGCGGTGGAGCGGGACCGGCCCGACGACCACCTCGACGCGACGGTGCGGACGCCATCGAGCAGCAGCTTCCCGAGCGGCCACACGCTGGCGGCCTTCTGCACGGCGTTCGTCCTGGCCGATTCCGACACGCAGACGGCGGCCAACGTCGGTTTCGCGGCGGCGGTCGCCGCCAGCCGGGTCCACCTGCGGGCCCACCACCCGACCGACGTCATCGGCGGTGCGGCGATCGGCTCGATCCTCGGGCTCGGCCTCCGCCCGCTCGTCAACTTGGTGACGCCGGGAACCCGTGGACGCCGCCTTCCCGCACGGGCCCGTTGGCGGAGCCGGGGAATGGAGGCCAACGAGGCCGTGTTGCACAAGATATGAAGTCTTTCGCCGTCAACTGGGACTATCGCTGCCCCTTCGCCCGCAACGCCCACGAGCACGTCGCCACCGCCCTGGCCGACGGTGCCGACTGGCAGGTCGAGTTCCTGCCCTTCTCCTTGAGCCAGGTCCACGTCGCCGAGGGCGACCCGCCGGTGTGGGACCAGCCGGACAAGACGAAGGACCTCATGGCGCTGGCTGCAGGCGTGGTGGTGCGGGACCAGTACCCCGACCGCTTCCTCGACGCGCACATCGCGCTGTTCACGGCGCGCCACGACGAGGGCCTCGACCTGCGCGTCCCCGAAGTGGTGGCGGGTGTGCTCGACCGCGTCGACGTCCCGGGCGACAAGGTGATCGCCGAGGTGGAGTCGGGCGCGCCGATCCAGGAGATCCGCCGGGCGCACGAGCTGGCTGTCAACGAGTGGTCGGCCTTCGGTGTCCCCACCTTCGTGGTTGACGGGCGCGCGGCGTTCGTGCGGATCATGAGCCGGCCCCAAGGCGATGCCGCGCTCGGCGCGCCGCAACGTGGAGGGCGTCATCGAGCTCTTCGATTCGCTGCCCGACCTCAACGAATTCAAGTTCACGACGCTCGATCGCTGAAAACTCAGCACGAGCCGCCCGACCCGCCCAAGCCACCGGAGCTGGCGGCTCGAGGCGCCCGGCTCGCTCAACCCTTGGCGAGCTCGCTGATGAGGGCGAAGCCCCGCTCTCGCTCCGCGGCGTCCCCGATGATCGCCGCGCCGAAGTCCGTCGCGCCCGTGTCCGCCAGCTTGGCGATCGACGCGGCAACGGCCTCCTCGGACCCGACGAAGCCCACGTCGGCCGGGCTCGCCGCACCCTCCTTGTCGAGCATCGCCTTGTAGGAGGGCAGCGTCGGATAGATGGCCAGGTCCTTGTTGATGCGTTCCTTTGCCGCCTCCACGTCATTGGTGACCGCCACGGGGAGCGACACGAACACGGCCGGCGCCGGCCGGCCCGCCGCTTCGGCCGCCGCCGTGATCGTCGGCACGATGTGATCTGCGATCGTCCCCGTCCCCGTCATCCACGTGATGGTCCCGTCGGCCACCCGCCCGGCGAGCTTCAGCATCGAGGTGCCCAGCGCCGCCACGAGCACCGGCGGCGCGGCGGTCCCGCGCACGCCTACCGGCTGGAACGCGTTCGTCGTCACCCGCTCGCCCGCGCTGGACACCGTTTCGCCCCGCAGCATCGGCATGAGCGAATCGAGGTACTCCTTCATGTACGAGTACGGCTTGTCGAAGCTCATCCCCCACATCCCCTCGACCACCACCTGGTGCGACAGCCCGATGCCGAGGATCAGCCGGTTGTCCGTCGCCGCCTGCACCGTGAGGGCCTGTTGGGCCAGCATCATCGGGTGCCGTGGGTAGATGGGTACGACTCCCGTGCCCAGGTAGATCCGGGGCACCTGCGCCCCCGCCACGGCGAGCAGCGTGAGCGTGTCGGGCCCGAAGATCTGTGAGGCGAAGGCGTGGTCGAAGCCCGCCTCCTCGAATCGTTGCAGTTGCTCCACGATGCGGGGCAGCGGCTGGTCGACATCGAGCAGACCCCCGATGCGTAGTTGCTTGGCCATGGTCCTCGGACTCCTCGCGTAGTCTGCCGGTTGTGTCAGACCCCCTGTCTATGCGAATCATCCGGCGGGGGCGAGCGACCTGAGCACGCACGACATCGGCTTCGTCGGGGCAGGCCAGCTGGCGCGCATGGCTGGAGAGGTGGCCAGCGCGCTCGGGCTGTCCATGGCGGTGCTGGCCGAACGGCCCGACGACGCCGCCTGCGGGGTGGCCGCCGAGGTGGTCCTGGGCACGCCCTTCGTCGAGCGCGACCTCCGGGCCTTGGCGGAACGGTGCGCCGTCGTGACCTTCGACCATGAGCAGGTCGACCTCGAAATCGTCGCCGGACTCGTCGCTGAGGGGTTCGTCCTGCGGCCCGGGGTCCAGTCGCTCGAGTTTGCGGTCGATAAAGCCCATATGCGCAGCACCCTCGACGCCGCCGGCGTGCCGGTGCCGGCGTACGAGATCGTCGAGGCCGGTCCGGCCGCGCTCGCCGCCGTCGTCCGTTTCGCCGGCGCCCACGCCTGGCCGGTGATGCTCAAGGCGGCGCCGCGGCGGCTACGACGGCAAGGGTGTCTGGCCGGTGGGTGACGAGGCAGAGGCGGCCGAGGTCCTCGCCCACATCGAGGGGCGCGTCGTCGTAGAGGAACTGCTCCCGCTCGATGCCGAGCTGGCGGTGCTGGTCGCCCGGCGCCCCTCTGGTGCGTCGGCCGTCTGGCCGGCGGTGGAGACGGCACAGGTCGGCGGGGTCTGCCGCGAGGTGCTGGTGCCCGGACGCCTCGACCGCGAGGTGGGCGAGGCGGCATCGGCGCTCGGCCAGAAGGTCGCCGAGATCGCCGGCGGCGTCGGCGTGATGGCCGTCGAGCTCTTCTGGTCAAAGGGACGCCTGCTGGTGAACGAGGTGGCCACCCGCCCGCACAACTCGGGGCACTGGACGATCGAGGGGGCGGTCACCTCCCAGTTCGAGAACCACGTCCGCGCCGTGTTGGACCTGCCCCTCGGCTCGACGGCGCCCCAGCACGCCCAGGTCGCCAGCGTGAACGTGTTCGGCGGCCCGGCGGGCGAGGACCCGAAGGAACTCTTGGCCCGGGGCCTGGCCACCGAGGGGGCGCACGTGCACCTGTATGGCAAGAAGCCGCGGTCCGGACGCAAACTGGGACACGTGACGGTGTGTGGTGACGACCCGGAGCAGGTGCGCGCCCGCGCCTGGTCGGCGGCGCGGGCGCTCGGCACGCCCGTCCCCGAGGGCCTCGAGGTGCCGGGGGAGGCGCCGTGAGCGTGACGCCGCTGGTCGCCGTCGTGATGGGCAGCTCCTCTGACCTCCCGGTCATGGAGGGCGCCGTCGAGATGCTCCAACGCTTCGACGTGCCGCACGAGGTCCGGGTGGTCTCCGCGCACCGCACGCCCCGCGAAATGCTCGCCTTCGGGCAGGAGGCGGCCGGACGCGGCCTCCGCGTCCTGATCGCCGGCGCCGGCGGCGCGGCGCACCTGCCGGGCATGCTGGCCTCGGTGACCCGCCTGCCCGTGATCGGGGTCCCGGTCGCGCTCACGCAGCTCGACGGGATGGACAGCCTGCTCTCCATCGTGCAGATGCCCCGCGGCGTGCCCGTCGCGACCATGGCCGTGAACGGCGCCCGCAACGCCGGGCTGCTGGCCGTCCGCATCCTCGGTCTGGAGGACGCCGCCCTGGCTGGCAGAATGGAGGCGTTCCAGGAGGAGATCGCAGCGGACGCGCGTGCCCAAGACGCCGACGTGTCCGGAGGAGCACGTCACGATGGCTGAGGGGAATTTGGCGCAGCGGCTCGGCTATTCGGCCGACGCCAAATTGGTCATCATCAACGCGGACGACCTCGGTTCGTGCCACTCGGCCAACGTCGGCGTCTTCGAGTGCCTCGCCACCGGGACCGTCACCAGCGCCACGCTCATGGTGCCGTGCCCGTGGGCCCGCGAGGCGTCCAGCCGCTACCGGGGCGAGGACGTCGGCGTGCACCTCACGCTCAACGCGGAGTACGAGCTCTACCGCTGGGGCCCGATCACCCACGCCCCGTCGCTGCTCGACGGCGACGGGGGCTTCCCGAGCACGGTCGAAGACGTCTGGGACCACGCCGACCTCGACGAGGTCCGCCGCGAGTGCCGGGCGCAGATCGAGCGGGCGATCCTCTGGGGCTTCGACGTCAGCCACCTCGACTCCCACATGGGCACGTTGCAGCTGCGGCCCGAGTTCTTCGACGTCTACCTCGACCTGGCCGTCGAGTTCGGGCTGCCGCTGCGGATGGTGAGCCCGGCGACCGAGCGCTACATGGGCTTTCCCGCCCGGGCCGTCGCCGCCGAGGCGGGGGCGGTCTTCACCGACCACTTCCGCTACATGGGCGGCGTCGGATCCCGCCAGACGTTCGAGCGGGACTTTGCGACGCTCCGACCGGGCGTGACGGAATTCCTGCTGCACCCGGCCGTCGACAGCGCCGAGCTGCGCTCGCTGGCCACCGACGACTGGATGACCCGGGTCGACGACTACGAGATGATCTGCAAAGAGGACTGGATCCGGCGCTCCCTCGACGAGGCAGGCGCCACGCTGATCGGGTACCGGCCCCTGCGCGATCTGGCGCGGGCCGGGGGCTGAACGGTGTCCGCCACGACCACCGCCACCATCCAAGGCGTCTCGGTCCACTCGAGACAGAAGAAGCGCCACGCCGACGTGTTCGAGCTCGGGCTCTCGCCCGCCGGCATCGAGGTGCGCCGGCCGGGCCAGCCGGTCCAGCAGATGGCGTGGAGCCGCGTCTCGGAGTGGGAGATCGAGGAGCGGAAGGGCTACGTCCTCCTGACGCTGCGCGGCCGGGGCGCCATCACGCCGCTCATCGTGCCGGGGTGGTCACTCGACGACCTCGAGATCCTGATGCGCGACGTCACCTCGGGCGCCGTGACCTACGTGCCCGATGGACCAGCCCCGAGTTTCGACGCGGTGGAGGAGAACGGCGCCGTGCCTGCCGCTGCCGCTGCTGCAGGCGCTGCTGCTGCTGCGACCGAGGCGCCGACCGCCCGAACGAGGACAAGGCGAAAGTCGGTGCACTCGCCACCGGCGGATGCGGCTGCGGCGACGGCTGCGGCGACGGCTGCGGCGGCTGTGACGCCCGCTCCGACGGCAGCGCCCACGGCAGCGCCAGCGCCGGAGAGCCAAGAGCCGGCTCCGCCCACGTCCTCGCGCGCCGAGCGGCGGCAGGCATCGTCGAAGCAACGGCGCACGCTCGGGTCGCTCACGCTGACGTGGAAGGCGGTCGTGGCGATCGCACTGCTGGGCGTGCTGGCCACGGCGGTCACGCTCGTGCTGTTGCAGAGCGCCGGCATCATCGACTGGGGCTTCCTCGGCCCCGTCGCCTGAACCTTCCTTAGCGCAGCCCCTCGAAGAGGTCGTCCTCGGTCACGTCGGTCGGACCGATGCGGCTCTGGGCGAGGAAGAACTCCTCGGTCGGGTGGATGTCGCGCATCACCTCGGGCGGCAGCCCGAACCAGAACGGCGAGTTCGGGTCGACCTGCGTGGCGTGCGCCTTGAGCGCCTCGGCCCGCACGTGGGTGAACGCGGTGATGTCGATCGTCGTCGTGAACTTCTCGTCGTGCCCGATGCGCTCGAGCCACTTGTCGTCGAACGGCGACTTCAGCCCGAGCTCTTCGAACTTGGCGTGGATCTCGCGAAAGCGCGAGGCGGCCCACACCGAGTAATACAGCTTCGCGGGGCGAACGGCGGTCCGGCCTCCGGGTACTTGTCCGGATCACCGGCGGAGTCGAAGGCCAGGACAGAAATGTCATGCACCCGGATGTGGTCCGGATGCGGGTACCCCGAGTGGTCCTCGCCGTAGGTGATGATGACCTGGGGGCGCTCCCGGCGGATGACGGCGACGAGCCGCTCGACCGCCTCGTCGAGGGGGGCCTGGCCGAACGAGGCCGGGTTGGCGTTGGCCTCGCTGTCGGGCATGCCCGAGTCGCGGTAGCCGAGCAACACCGTCTCGTCGTAGCCGATGATGTCGGTCGCCGCCTTGAGCTCGGCCATCCGGACGCGCCCGATGTCGGCCCGCACCTCGGGTGTGTCCATGGCGGGGTTGAGGATGTCCCCCTCCTCACCACCGGTGCAGCAGACGAGCACGGCGTGCACGCCCTCGGCGTGATATTTCGCCACCGTCGGCGCGCCCTTGGAGGCCTCGTCGTCGGGGTGCGCGTGGACGCTCAGCAGGCACAGGCGGTCGGGCACCCAACCGACCTTAGCGGCGGCCCTGCGCAGGGCCGTCCGGACGTGGCCGGTGCCCACCGGCCCCCCGCTGGGCCTTATGCTCGATATCCATGGCAGGCTCGTTCCAAAGGTTCCTCGACATCTTCCGCGGGAAGGCCAACAAGGCCCTCGACAGGATGGAGGACCCCCGCGACACGCTGGACCTCTCCTACGAGCGTCAGGTCGAGCAGCTGACGAAGGTGCGGCGGGGCGTGGCGGACGTGGCGACGGCCCGCAAGCGGATCGAGTTGCAGGCGCAAGGGTTGCAGAAGCAGGCCGACAAGCTGCAGGGCCAGGCCAAGGCGGCGCTGTCGCAGGGCAACGAGGACCTCGCCCGCGAGGCGCTGTCGCGCCGGGCCGCGCTGGGCGAGCAGCTGGCCGAGCTCAAGACCCAGCACGATCAGATCACCGACCAGGAGCAGAAGCTCGTCGCGACCTCCCAGGAGCTGCAGATCCGCGTCGAGCGCTTCCGCACCCAGAAGGAAACGATGAAGGCGTCGTACACCGCCGCCGAGGCCCAGACCAAGGTCGGCGAGGCGGTGTCGGGGATTTCCACCTCGTCCAAGGACGCCGGCGCCACCATGCAGCGCGCCCAGGACAAGATCGCCTCGATGCAGGCGCGGGCCGGCGCCATCGACGAACTGCTGGCGTCGGGGGCGCTGAACGACCTGTCGACACCGGTGGACGACATCCAGAAGGAGCTCGACAAGGTGTCGTCGACGTCACAGGTCGACAACGAGCTCGCCGCGTTGCGCGCCGAGTTGGGGACGCCCGAGGCGGCGGCGCTGCCGTCGGCCGATGCGGGGGCTGGGGCTGCGGGTGCTCCGGCCGAGGGTGCGGGTGCGGGTGCAGGTGCGGGTGCGGGGGGGTGCAGGCGCAGCGGGATCGCCTGAAGCAGCAGGAACCGGGGGTAATGGAACAACCACCGGCGGTACTGGAGGAGACAGCGCCTGATGGCGATCTCACGCAACATCCCGGCCGATCGCGGCCTCACGTTCCGCATGCTCATGACGGGGTTCTTCCTCGTCGTGCTCTACGGCGCCGTCATCGGCATCCTGATCGCGGTCGGGCTGTCCTATGCCCTCGTGCTGGCGATCGGCTTCATCCTGATCTTCTGCCAGTACTGGTTCAGCGCCAAGATCGCCATGTACGCGATGCACGCCAAGGAGGTCACGCCCGAACAGGCGCCCCAGCTGCACGGTGTCGTCGACCGGCTCTGCGCGTTGGCCGACATGCCCAAGCCCAAGGTCGCCATCGCCACGACCGACATTCCCAACGCGTTCGCCACCGGCCGCAGCCCCAAGTCGTCTGTCGTCTGCGTGACCAGCGGCCTGCTGCGCCGGCTCGACGAGCCCGAGGTGGAGGCGGTGCTCTCGCACGAGATCTCCCACGTCGCGCACCGCGACGTCGCCGTCATGACGATCGCCAGCGGGCTCGGCATGCTGGCCGGCCTGCTGACGCGGGTCATGTTCTACTCGGAGATCTTCGGCGGCGGCCGGGGCAACGACAGCCAGGGGAACGCCGCCGGCATGGAGGCGATCGTGATGCTGGTCTCGATCGTCGTGTACTTCGTGAGCTTCTTGCTGACGATGGCGCTCTCGCGCTACCGCGAACTGGCGGCCGACCGCTCCGGGGCGTTGCTCATCGGGCGGCCGGCTCTGCTGGCCTCGGCCCTGGTGAAGATCACCGGCGAGATGGGCAGCATCCCGACCAAGGACCTGCGGGCCGCCGAGCCGTTCAACGCCTTCTTCTTCACCCCGGCGGTGGCCAGCGGCGCCACCCAGGGGGGCGGGGGCGGCTTCAGCTTCGGCAACCTGTTCCGCACCCACCCGACGCTCGAGCGCCGGCTGGCCCAGCTCTCGCAGCTCGAGCAGCAGCTCGGCCAGGCCGGCACGCCGGACTCGGTCAACTGAGTCTGCGTCGGCTCGTTCCTGCGCTGCTGCCGCTGCCACGGCCGCCGCTGCACGCCAGGGTCGAGCCCCCGCCGCCGCCGAGTCGAGTGATCCGGCGCACGGACTAGAACGTCGTTCACCATGGGCCTCTTCGACACCATCCTCGGCCGCTCCAAGCCCGTCCGGGCCAACCTCGACGCGTTGTTCGCGCTGCCGACGGCGGGCCTCACGCTCCAGAGCGCCGGCGGCCTGGTCTCCTCCGGCCACGCCGGCGTGTGCTGGAAGCCGCCGCCGGGCCAAGCGACGGCCGACGCGCAGAAGGAGATCTCCGAGTTGGTCGGCGACGGCTTCCGCCACGCCACCGACTCCTTCGACTACGGCTGGCTCCTCCTCGACGACCCCGACCTCGAGGAACTGGTCACCAAGATCCACATGGCCAACTCCACGCTGCAGGACAACGGCTGGGGCCCCCAGTTGCTCTGCTCGGTCTTCGGGTTCGTGCCGGGCACCGACGCACCCGACGACGCCCGCGCCTTCCGCCTCGTCTACCTCTTCAAGCGCGGGACCTTCTATCCCTTTGCACCGGTCGACGCGGCGAAGGAGCGTCGGGACACCGAGCTCGAACTGCGCATCCGCACCATGGTGGGCTCCGACCTGCCGGTAGAGGCGGACCTGTCGCGCTCGGTTCCCCATGTGGGACATGCCGGTCGCATGACGGCAGCTGCGGCTGCGGCCGCGGCGGCGGCAGGGGCGGCGGCGGCCTCGTCCGATGCCCCCGTGCGGATGATCCCGCTCGAGGGCGCGGTGAACTTCCGCGACCTCGGCGGGTACGCGACGCCGGACGCGCACCGCACGCGCTGGCGCACCTTGTTCCGGGCCGACGGCCTGGGCGACCTGACCGAGGCCGACTTCTCGACCATGCGCGCGCTCGGCATCCGCACGGTGATCGACCTGCGCTCGGCCGAGGAGCTCGAGCGTGGGCGCTACGACGTCGACGCCCACCCGGTGACGTTCCATCACTTCCCCATCATCGAGCAGCTGCCTGACGCGGATGCGTTCGACAAGAACCCGGGGCTGCTCGGCACGCAGTATCTCGACATGGTGCGCGACGCGGGCCGCTCGTTCGTGTCCGTGCTCGAGATCCTCGCCACCCCCGCAGCGCTGCCCGCCGTCTTCCACTGCACGGCGGGCAAGGACCGCACCGGCGTGCTGTCGGCCATCGTGCTGTCGCTACTGGGCGTGGACGAGCCGACCGTGGTGGCCGACTACGCGCTGAGCGGCGAGGCCATGATCCGCCTGCGGGCCAAGCTGATCGTGAAGTACCCCGAGGGGCGCGAGACGCTCGAGAACATCTCGGAGGTGTTCTCGGCCGAGCCCGCCCAGATGGAGGCGCTGCTCGACCACCTCCGGGCGACCTACGGATCGGTCGACGCCTACGTGGCCGGCCTCGGGGCCGGGCCCGGGCTCGTGGCCAGCCTGCGGGCGACCCTGCTCGAACCGATTAGCTAGCTCGCGAGGCGCTGCACGCGCCTGTCCTGTTCGTTCCGGCACATGCGGTTGGCCTTCGGGGCCAGGGCCGTCTCCGGCGCCGGCGCAATATTCCGGACGGTTGTCTCGGGAGGGTCAGTCAACTTCGAACGCATCTGCCGCAAGGCCTTGGTATGCATCTGGCACACCCTGCTCTCCGACACACCCAACACCTTGCCGATCTCTCTGAGCGTCCGGCCCTCGTAGTAGTACATCTTCAGGACGCTTCGCTCGCGCTCTGGCAACGCCTCGACCATCGCGGCCAACGTTGTCTTGGCCTCTTTCTCCTCGAAGGTGTCGGTGGGCCCCCACGAGTTGTCGGCGAGGCTCTCGCCCAGCGACGAGCGCTCTCCCTCGCGCCGCATCTCGTCGAGCGCCAGCATTCCGGCCGAGGCGATCTGGCGCAGGGCCCGGTGGAATTCGGCGGCCGTCATCTCGAGGTCGGCCGCGACCTCCGCCTGGGTGGGTATTCGCCCCAAGGTTGCCTCGAGGTGTGCGGACGCCTGATCGACAGCCCGCGCTTTCGTGCGCACGGAACGGGGAACCCAATCGATGGCACGGAGGCCGTCGATGATGGCACCCTTGATCCGGGGAAACGCATACGCCTCGAAGTGGATGTCGCGATCGACCTCGAATCGTTCTATGGCGTCGATCAGGCCAAAGATGCCGTAGCTGATCAGATCCTCCTCGTCGAAATGACGAGGCAGAGTCTTCTGCACTTGGCTGGCCACTCCTCTGACGACGGGCCAGAAGTAGACCATCAGCTCGTTGCGCAATGTCTGCGCGCCTGTCTCCTTGAACTCGGACCACAAAGCTTCGATGCGATTTGATCCGGGCTCTCGCGTCGCGATGTGACGAGACGTCATTTTCATGGGTGTTCCCCTCCATTCGGCACCGTCCGACCGTTGCCCCCGCTCTTGGGGATACCCATGGATTGGACCATGCGAAGGTTGCGTCAGCGTGGTCGGCTAGGTGCAGTGGCCGCGCAACAATTGTTGCGGGCAAGATTTTTTCTGGGAGCAGGTTTCGGGATCGGTCAGGCGCCGTGCGGTGCGTGGTTCCGAACTCCGCTCATGGAGCCGAGGATTTCCCGATGATTTCGAAGAATTCGTGACAAACGGCCCTAGCCGGAAGAATTGTTGACAGGTTTAACGTGCGTTGACGAGTTCCGAGCGAACGAGGCGGTTCCGCAGGTGGATTTCGTGTGGCAAGGCCATGCATTGGCGACTGAACAAGGAAGCAGTGGGGGGTAGCACAGTGTCGGAGTGGTTCCAGAGGCAGCAAGCTTCGACCTTTGGTGCCCTAACGAAGACGATCGATGACGGCTGCCGTCTCGATTTGGAGCTCCACGATGCTCTTCAGGGACGGCAGTTCTTCGTGCTCTTCCAGCCCATGATCGCTCTGGCGAACGGTGTCGTTACCGGTGCAGAAGCCCTTCTGCGCTGGCATCACCCAACGGGGAAGGTGCTGTCGCCCAGCGAGTTCATACCCCGGCTCGAAGCATCTGGCCTCATCACCAAGGTGGGAAGCTCAGTGCTCGAGACCGCATGCCTGGCCGGAGAAGGCTGGCACAGCCGTGGACATCGGATATCCGTCTCCGTGAACGTCTCCGCGAAGCAGCTGCAACGCGACGAGATCGTTGATGACGTGCGGCGCGCGGTGGTGACAAGCGGCCTTGACCCGTCGATGCTCGTATTGGAACTCACAGAGTCGGCCTTGATGGACGGCGACGAAGCGACGGTCTCTCGACTCGCGAAGCTCAAAACCCTGGGGGTGCGGTTGGCCGTCGACGATTTCGGAACCGGGTACTCCTCCTTTGCGTACCTCCAGCAGTTTCCGATCGACGTCTTGAAGATTGACCAGTGCTTCATTTCGCGTCTCACAGACAGTCCCACGACGAAGGCGATCGTGGAGACCCTTGTGCGACTCGGTCGGGTGCTCGGGCTGGAGGTGATCGCCGAAGGCATTGAGACACCTGAGCAGAATGACCTGCTTGTCGAACTCGGCGTCGTGGAGGGCCAGGGCTACCTGTTCTCCCGTCCGCTCGACCAGAAGGACATGGCATTGCTTTTGCAGCAAGGGCGAACGGGCGAGCTGCCCGTCGGCGCCCGCCCTTGACACCCGTCTGAACAACGCACCCACTTCAGAGAGCAGTGCGAAGGTGGTCCTCTCGGATCAGTACCAGGCCTTGCCGGCTTCCTCCGTGTTGTCGAGTGACCCGGCGTCGGCGGGCTGATCGGGATGTGGCCGGAGGAGCGCGGCGACTCGTTGCCGGGAAACGCCGAACAGTTCCGCGATCCTGATCGTGCTCAGGCCTTCTCGCCGAAGGGCTTGAGCCTCGGCGCTGCGAAGTTCGTGCCCGAGCTTGTGCAAGACGGAAATGTTGGTGGTGAGGATCTCGACCACCAGGGGCCCGTTGGACCGCTCGACGATCTGAGCCCACGTCCAGCCCGAAAGGCGCTGCTGTCGAATCTGCTCGGCGCGTGCGACCGCGAGCTCAATCCGGGCCGAGTTCTCGAGGAGCCCCTCCACGACCGTCTCGAGTGCGTCAAGGACGGCATCTCGGGTAGGAGCGTCTGATCCGACGCCCGCGGCCTCGCCGCCTACTGAGGTTCCGGGTCCTCCCGGCGTCCCTGCGTCAGCCCCGGACGGGCTGTCGATACCACTCTCGCGGTTCGAACCGGCGTTGTCCCTCGTCGGCCAGTCGTGGCCGAGGCACTCACGCATAGGGCACGAGAACGGCCGAGAGGTGCCGTCTCGTCATCTCGAGCCCGCCCCCGAAACCACGAATATCTCCGATCCAGTCGGTCGCTCGCCCCAGCTGTCGATCCTGCCACTGGGATTTTGCAACAGAAAGGTGACCATTCCGATTTTTGGGCGCAGATATTCCTGGACATCTTGTATAGAGTTTTCCGGCCGCGACATTGGGGCTCTTACCATTTCTATTTCGGGCGTGACGATGAGGGTTGGCGAGGTGGCCAGGCGCACCGGGATTGGGGTGAGCACCCTTCGAGCCTGGGAGCGTCGGTTCGGGTTCCCCGAACCTCAGCGCTCTCCGAGCGGGCAACGCGTCTACACCGACGCCGACATCGAACGGGTGAACGCGGTGTCCCGCTTGGTGGCTGAGGGACTGACGCTTTCGGCCGCGATGACGAGGGTCGCCGGCGCCGGGACGGCTGCGCCATCGGTCGGCGAGGCTGACGCGTTCCTGCTGCACCAAGTCATGCAGGCAGCCGATCAGGGGATCTGGGTGTCGCAAGACGGCCGTACCCGCTATGTCAATCGGCGCATGGCGGAGATCATGCGGTGCTCGGTCGAGGAGCTGTTGGCGCGGCCGGTTCGGGATTTCTACGACCCGGAGTCGGCTGGCGAAATCAGGGAACGAGGGCGTATCGGCCGCGGCGGGGTGAACCAGCGTTATGAGATCCGATTGCGGCGAGCTGACGGGACGTCGTTCCTTGCGGAGACGGCGACGACGCCGCTGCTCTCGAGTTCCGGGTCGTACCAAGGAGCGGTTGCGGTTGTCACCGATATCACCGAGCGCAAGGAGGCCGAAGCGGCATCACGCTTTCAGAACGCCCTGCTCGACGCGATCGGTGAAGCTGTCGTGGGTGCGATCCCGGACGGGACCATCGTGTATGCCAATCCTGCGACAGAGCGCCTCTTCGGCTGGAGGATCGATGAGCTGATCGGCCAAAGCGGCCTCGATCTCCTCCCGACCGAGGCCGCCGCCAAAGATTCGCAACGCATCCATTCGAGACTTCTGCGGAAACGGGTCTATTCCGGCGATCTCGAACTGGCCCGTCGGGACGGAACGAGCTTCCCGGCGCACGTGACCGGGTCACCGGTCCTCGACGCGAATGGCGAACTCGTCGGACTGATCTCAACTCTGATCGACAACACGGAGCGAAATCGACTCCAGCACGACCTCCTCGGGCAAGAACAGCAGCAGGAGACGCTCGCGTTGCTCGGGACGCGTGCGCATGTCAGTACTCCGGATGACCTCGACGTCATCCTCACGGAGGCCGTCGAATCGATCCGGCGTGTGCTCGGGTGCGAGTACGTCTACCTCCTGGAGTGTGTGTCCGGGAGCGATGCGCTCGCGGTACGCCGCGCGAGCGGCGACCTTTTGGACACGCCGCCGGTTGACGTCGTCCAACCAGACAGCCGCTCTCTTGCGGGCTACACCGCTCTTTCCGGGAAGATGGTCGTCGTCGACGACGCGGCGCGGGATCGCCGCTTCGACAGATCGGCTCACACGACTGAGGTGGGCCTCATGTCGGCCGCCGCCGCGCCGGTGTTCGTAGACACCGGCGTGATCGGGGTCCTGATCGCGGCGAGCACCGAGCAGCGTCAGTTCACTCGGTCTTCTGGACAATTCATTCAGAGCATGGCGAACGTCGTGGGTGTCGCCCTGCGAAGCGCTCGGGGGTGGAGCCGGCCTTAGTCCCTCGCGTCGGGGCGCAGCCGGTCGATGGCGCCGGCGAGCGCCAGGTCGAGCAGCGTGATGCCACCCGAGTCGTGCGTGGTGAGGACGAGGCGCACCTTGTTCCACCGGATGTCGATGTCGGGGTGGTGGTTGGCCGCCTCGGCCACCGCACCGACCGCGTTCACGAAGGCCAGCGCGGCGGCGAAGTCGTGCAGCTTGACCGTCGTCGTGAGCTCGTCGCCCTGGCGCGTCCAGCGCAGCGATTGCTCTTCGAGCGCGCGCGTCGACCTCGGTCTGTGCGAGCACGGGCTCACTCACGGATGCGTCATGTTCTCGGGCCGCACGGCGTTGTCGAACTCCTCGCCCGTCATGAGTCCCAGTTCCATCGCGGCCTCGCGCAGCGTCGTGCGTTCCTTCTGCGCCTTCTTGGCCACCTTCGCCGCGTTGTCGTAGCCGATGATCGGGTTGAGCGCGGTCACCAGCATCAGCGAGTTGCGCAGGTGTTGGTCGATCTGCTCGTAGTCCGGCTTGAGCCCCTCCACGCAGAATTCGCGAAAGCCGCGGCAGGCGTCGGTCATCAGAGCGATCGACTGCAGCACGTTGTAGGCGATGACCGGCTTGCACACGTTCAGCTCGAGGTTGCCCCGGCTGCCCGCCGTCGTCACGGCCACGTCGTTCCCGATGACCTGGATGCCGACCATGATCATGGCCTCGCTCTGGGTGGGGTTCACCTTGCCCGGCATGATCGACGAGCCCGGCTCGTTCTCGGGCAGCTGCAGCTCGCCGAGGCCGCTGCGCGGCCCCGAGCCCATCCAGCGCAGGTCGTCGGCGATCTTCATGAGCGAGACGGCCAGGGTCTTGAGCGCCCCGTGGGTGAAGACCAGGGCGTCGTGGGCGGCCAGGGCAGCGAACTTGTTCGGCGCCGTCACGAAGGGCAGCCCGGTCATGTCGGCGATTGCCCTGGCCACGCGCTCGGCGAATTCGGGATGCGTGTTGAGGCCGGTGCCCACGGCCGAGCCGCCGGCGGCCAGTTCGTAGAGCCCCGGCATGGTCAGCTCGATCCGCTCCAGGTCCGCCGTCAGCTGGGCCACGTAACCCGAGAACTCCTGTCCCAACGTCAGTGGCACCGCGTCCATCAGGTGGGTCCGGCCGATCTTGGTGACGTCCGCGTACTCCTCCACCTTCACGGCCAACGCGTCGCGCAACGCGGTCACCGACGGCAGCAGGCGGTGCACGATCTCTTCGACCACGGCGATGTGCATGGCCGTGGGGAACGTGTCGTTCGACGACTGCGACATGTTGACGTGATCGTTGGGATGGACGGGCTGCTTCGAGCCCATGACGCCACCGGCGAGCTCGATGGCGCGGTTGGAGATCACCTCGTTCGCGTTCATGTTGGTCTGCGTCCCGCTGCCGGTCTGCCAGATGCGCAACGGGAACTGATCGTCGAGCGCGCCCTTGGCCACCTCACCCGCCGCCTGCTCGATGAGCCCCGCCAAGCCGTCATCGAGCTTGTCGAGGTCGCGGTTGACCGACGCCGACGCGCCCTTGAGGATCCCGAAGGCACGGATCAACGACTTCGGCATGGTCTCAGTGCCGATGTCGAAGTGGTGGATCGACCGCTGCGTCTGCGCCCCCCAGTAGCGGTCGGCCGGGACCTCGATCTCCCCCATGCTGTCGCTTTCCACGCGCGTGTTCGTCACGACCTCAGCTTACGGCGGGGCCTGAACGCCGGTTCCCGGGCTCGGTGCGCCGAACCATGACCGTCACGTCGACCGTCACCATGGCGGTCGGACACCGTCAGACGAAGTGAATCTTCTGAACGGGCAATGAACTCTGAGTGAACTGTCAGAACGCGAGTGGGCCGTCCGACCGTGCTCGCTCAGCACGCGCCCAGCGGCGCGCCAAGCGGGTCCCGAACGAGCCAAATTCCGTTCCTGACCAGCACAATCCCCATTGCACTCGGGACGGCGGCGCGCACCCCTGTTGCGCGCGATGACCCCGTTCGATCGATTGGTTGAAACATTCGTGAGGTGGATAGGTCGCGCTAGTTTCCTGGGTAGGGATTCCTTCGGGAAGCGGAGACACAGCAACACAGCAGCGTCCCGCAGAGGCGGGCCCTCGGCACGGGCCGGGTGGAAACGGGTGAAGGGACCTCAGTATGTGGCGGACTCGAGTCAAGCACTCGATTGGAATGGTGGGCGTCGTGATCGCAACGATCGCGGCAACAACGGTCACCACTGGACTCTTTGCTGCGCCGTCGGCGCAGGCGGTCACACCGGATACCGGGACCTCGAATGCCTTTGGGCTCAACGTGAAGTTGCTCGGTGGCAACGTGCTCGGTCCAATTCCCCTCGCCACCCTCGGGCCGAATGGTGAGTCGTCCAGCCTTCAACAAACGCTGCCGCTCAGTGTGCCGGGCCTCATCACCGCCAACACGCTGAACGCCGACACCGCGTCGACGAACTTCGGTCAGGCGAACGAGACGATCAGCGCTGATGCCGGCGTGGAGGGAATCTCCGGCGTCCTCGGACTCTCGCTGCTGGCGCCGTTGCTCAACGTCGACGCCATCGACACGTCGTGCACGTCTTCGGCCGCCGGGTCCACCGCGTCGACCACGGTCGTCGGCCTCTCCATCGGAGGCTCGACGATCAACATCCCGAGCCCGGTACCGCCGAACTTCCTCCTCCCCGCCTCGGAGCTCGGCCCCCTCGCCGGGCTCGTGAACATCACGCTGAACTACCAGCCGGCCGCAGAGAAGAAGGATCGGCCCGCGATCAACGGCACGAGCATCCAGGTGATCGGCCTGCATATCCAGCTCCTCGGCGCGCTCAACGGCGGCCTCGTAGTCGACGCCGCCCAGTCGTTCTGCCAGGCCACGGGCTCCGACATCGAGGCCCCGCCGTCGGTGACGTCGGTCACGCCCGACCTCGGTCCTGCCCTCGGCGGTACTGCGGTCGACATCAAGGGCACGGGCTTCGTCCCCACCTCGACCGTGAAGTTCGGCGCCAACAACGCCACGAACGTCAACGTCGTCAGCTCGACCGAGATCACCGCGGTCAGCCCGCCGGCCACGAACCAGGCCAGCAACTCACTGGTCGCCGTCAACGTGTCGAATACCGTTCGGGACGAGCACGACCACGGCTTCCATCGCCAACGGCTTCTTGTACGAGGTCACGCCGATCGCCTCGAACATCGTCCCCAACACCGGGCCGACGACGGGTGGGCAGGCCTTCACGATCAACGGATCGAGCCTCGGGCCCGACTCCGTCGTGACCTTCGGCGCTGACGGGCCGGCGACGAACGTCGTCGTCGCCAACAACGAGCTCTCGCTCACCGGCCGAACACCGCCCGGAGCGGTCGGTCCCGGTGAACGTCACCGTGACGGACGCGGGCGGCACGTCGGCGCCGCTGACGTACACGTACTTCACATCCAACGTGAACGTCACGAGCGTCGTGCCCAACTTCGGCCCGACCGCCGGTGGCATCTCGGTCGTGATCCACGGCAACGGCCTCACCGGCGCCACGGCGATCCACTTCGGTGCGACCACCATCACGACCGGGTACACCGTCAACTCCGACACCCAGATCACGGTGCCGTCCATCCCGGCGCACGCGGCGGGCACGGTGGACGTGACCGTCACGACACCGGTCACCACCAGTCCGGTCGTGGCGGCCGACGAGTTCACCTACCTGGACGCGCCGACGATCGCCTCGACCAACGGCGTCGTCCCCAACCAGGGACCCGTCGCGGGCGGCACCGCCGTGACCATCACCGGCACCAACTTTGCCGCCGGTGACCCGCACCTCGTGGTGCACTTCGGGGCCAACCTCGCCACGAACGTCGTCGTCGTCGACGCCGAGACCATCACCGCGGTGTCGCCGGCGAGCACGCTGCCGTCCGTCGACCACTCCGGTCCGGTGGACGTCACGGTGACCACCTCGGGCGGAACGTCGGCGACGAACGCGGGTGACGTGTTCACCTACTTCGCCGCGCCGACGATCAATCCCGCCGGGCCCGGTCTGACGGGCATCGTCCCCGACAGCGGTCCGACCACGGGCGGCACCCACGTCACGATCACCGGTACCGGCTTCCTGCACCGGGGCGACCGTGCAGTTCGGCGGCCCCACCGGGCCGCTGGCCACCAACGTGGTCGTCGTGGACTCTTCCCACATCACCGCCGACACCCCGCCGGGCGATCCCGGCACGGTGAACGTGACGGTGACCGATATCGGCGGCACCTCGAACAACGAGCCGTTCACCTACATCTCGCCGCCCAACGTCGGCGTCAACGGGTTGAACCCGGCCTTCGGCCCGGACACCGGCGGCACCGTCGTCACCATGACGGGGACCGGCCTGACCGGGATCACCGGCGTCACCTTCACCAAGGCGTCGGACTTCACCGCCTGCGGCAGCGGGTCGTTCACCGCGGGCACGAGCGTCACGCCCGTGAGCGACACCCAGGCCAGGGTGACCACCCCCGCCTTCGCCGACGGTCCGGCCGTCGTCTGCATCACCGCGACGGGCGGCACGGCGCCGGCGGCCGAGGAGTTCACCTTCGAGGGAACCCCGGTCATCAACACCAACGGCATCAACCCGAACCAGGGCCCGACCACGGGTGGCACGCCGGTGACGATCACCGGCAGCAACTTCCCGACCGGTGACCCGAACGTGACGGTGAGCTTCGGGGGTGCGCACGCCACCCAGGTGAACGTCGAGAACCCGACGACGATCCTGGCCCTGACGCCGCCCAGCCCGCTGCCCGGATCAGGTGCCGGCCCCGTACCGGTCACCATCACCGACGTCGGCGGGACGTCGAACAACAACCCGGCGGTGACGTTCACCTACATCATTGCGCCGACGGTGTCGGGCATCAGCCCGACCAGCGGCCCGACCCAGGGCGGCGAGACGGTCATCATCAAGGGCACGAACCTGTGCAACGCGACCAGCGTCATGTTCGGGAGCGCCACGGCGACCATCACGAACATCACGCCGGACTGCACCACGATCACCGTCACTGAGCCGCCCGGTTCGGGCACGGTCCCCGTCGTCGTGATGACGCCTGGCGGGTCGGCTCGCTCACCGGAGAACTTCACCTACATCGCACCCGGCTACTGGATGTCAGCGTCCGACGGCGGCGTCTTCGCCTTCGGCGGGGCGCAGTTCTACGGGTCCATGGGTGGCAAGCCGCTCAACAAGCCGATCGTGGCCATGGCCGACACGCCGGACCACCAGGGCTACTGGCTGTTCGCCGCCGACGGTGGTGTGTTCTCCTTCGGCGACGCGCAGTTCTTCGGCTCGGTGCCGGGCGTCCTCGATCCCCAGCACCGCACGCTGAACGGGCCGATCGTGGCTGCGGAGGCGGCGCCTGACGGCAACGGCTACCGCATGTTCGCCACCGACGGCGGCGTGTTCGACTTCGGCGACGCCCTCTTCGAGGGCTCCCTGCCGGGTGAGTTCATTACGCCACCGGGGCCGATCGCCAGCGCGACCACGTACCCGTTCGGCACCACGACGAGTGGTGACGACGCCGGGTACTGGCTCGTCGACTCCTTGGGCGATGTGTACCCCTTCGGGAACGCACCGAAGAACATCGGCTCCGGCGTCGGCAAGGTGAGCGACTTCGTCGTGACGCTCGCCACCACGCCCGACGGCGGCGGCTACTGGATGTTCCAGATCAACGGATTGGTGGCCTCCCTGGGCGACGCACAGCCCCACGGCGAAATCACCACCCCGCTGAATGCACCCATCGTGTTCGGCCAGGCGACGTCGACCGGGAACGGATACTGGGAGTTCGGCGCCGACGGCGGCGTCTTCACCTTCGGTGATGCTCCCTTCGCCGGCTCCCTCGGCGGGATCAGGCTGAACGCCCCGATCAACGGCGCCATCGCCTTCGGCTCCATCGGTTAGCGGCTAGGGAGCCGACGCCGACCGGGCCGGAGCCACCGGCCACGGCCCGGCCACGGCACAACAGAACTTCAGCGTTTACCCGCCCGGAGGGTGGTCATCCGGACACGCTCCGGGCGGGTCGTTGAAGTCGGGGTCTGACGTCCAGGGGCCCTGGGACCAGTTCCCCGCCGCCGGCGCCAGCGCGAAGACCCGGGTCATGTCGGCCAGGAGGGCGTTGGCGTAGCGGGCACTGCCTTCGGGGCACAGGTGGACCTTGTCCAGCTTGCGCACGCGGGTCCACTGCGCACTCGGGGCGTGCGGGTCGCCCTCGGGGGGCAGCCAGGCCGAATACCGGCCGTGCAGGAGCACCGAATCGGCCAGCGGGAAGTACATGACCTGGCCCGGGAAGTCCTTCGCCATGCTCTTGGCGATGTTGTTCCACGCGTCGACCCCGGCGGTGCGTGCCGAGTTGTACGCCGCCTGATCCGCCGTATTCGACGCCGGGATCTCGCCCGACTGGGGGAACTCGGTGAAGACGACGCCCTCCACGCCGTTGCCCGGCGTGAGCATCGTGGCTACGGCGCTGCGCAGGAGGCGGGCGTAGGCGGCGGGCTGATGGAGCGCGTTCGGCGTGGTCGGCCCGTACTGGTCCCAGCTCCACGACGCGACGATGAGCTGGGCCCGGGTCTGGCGGATGAGGTTGGGGAGCGACGTGGGCCAATTGGTGGCCGTCGTGAGACCGAAGCCGTCGATGGTGCGCGTGGCGACCGTTGCCTCGCCGGTCGCACCGAGCGCGGCGGTGATGCCGTAGGACGCGTCGTGCACCACCGAGTCGCCGAGGACCATGACGCGCAGCGGGTCGGCTGCGGACGGCGCCGCCGCAAGATGAATCGGCGCCTGCCCCGCGAACCCCCCCGCCCCCGCCACTGCCGCGGCACCGGTGCCCGTCGCGCTCGACAGGTGCGTGGTCTTGGCCACGGTCGACGGGTCGGCCACGGCCGGGAACGTGGCCGCCACGATCAAGACGGCGGTCAGCACGCCCGCCAGCGGCGCGCCCCAGTAGCGCACCCACCCGTGCAGGCGGGCCAGGCGGATGGGGCGCTCGACGAGGTAGTAGCTGGCCGTCGACAGCGCCAGCGTCACCACCACGCGCAGGATGTCGAGCGGCCACGCCGACAGCCCGGTCCGCGCGCCGTTGAGGTAGACGATCACGGGCCAGTGCCACAGGTAGATGCCGTACGAAATGGTCCCCACGAAGTGCAGCGGGCCCCACGCCAGCCCCCGGGACAGGCGCCCGGGCTCGGCCAAACGGGCGTCGGCCACCACGAGCCCGGCCAGGGCGGCGCACACGAGGAAGCCGCCCTCGAACATGAGGTTCGTCGGCAGGCCGCCCGACGTGCCCGCGAAGATCCAGAACACCAGCAGCGCCACGCCGGCCACCGGCGCCGCGATGTGCAACGTCCGGCGGGCCCGCGGGTTGGGCTGGGGCCGCGCCGCCGCGATGAACGCGATCGTCGCACCCGCCATGAGGTCGAAGAGCCGGGTGTCGGTGCCGAAGTACACCCGTGACGGGTCCACCCCGGGCGCCGGGTTGAACCAGACCGCCATCAAGATGCTCGAGAGCACCCCCAGCCCCACCGCCATCGCCACGCCGATCCCCCGCCACCCCCGCCGGCCGAAGCGGAACAGCACCAGCAACACCAACGGCCACACCAGGTAGAACTGCTCTTCGATCGCGAGCGACCACGTGTGCTGCAGCGGTGACGGCGTCGAGAACTGGGCGAAGTACGACTGGTGGGCGAAGATCGCGTGCCAGTTGTTGACGTACAACAGCGTCGAGATCGCATCGCCCCGCAACCCCGACAGGTCGACCAACCCGTTCGCGCCCGGCCCGCCCCACACCCCGTTCACGACCAGATACACCGCCAGCGCGGCGACGACCAAGAACAACGCCGGCAGCAACCGCCGGGCCCGCCGCCCCCAGAAGGCCCCCAGCCCGATCCGCCCGTTCGCCACCCACTCCTCGAGCAACAGCGTCGTGATGAGGAACCCCGACAGCACGAAGAACAGGTCCACCCCCAGGTACCCACCCCGGGCCCAACCGAGCTGCAGGTGGTACGCCACCACCCCGATCACCGCCACCCCCCGCAGCCCGTTCAGCGCCGGCAGGTGCCGCCCCGTGACGGCGGTCACCCCCAGCCCCGCAGTCCGCCCCTCCCGCTCCTCGGCCAGTGCCGTCTCGACGTCCGTCACACCCGCTCCAACCGCCACACCGCATCCCCATCGGCCACGACGACCATGTCGGCCAACGCCGCCGCTCCGCCAGCCTCGTCCCGGGCGCCGGGGCCGGTCAGGTCCAGCGCGAGCAACGGGCTCCTCGCGCTCGCCGGCCGCGGCCGGTTGATCGCACCCGCCACGGGGAACACCGGTCCCTCGCTCGTGGCCGTGCCGTCACGCCACAAGGCCCGGCACAAGCCGATGGCCTCGCCGAGTCCCCCGCCGAAGGGTGGGGCGAAGCACAGAAGGGTCCGTCCCCCGCACACCAGGTCCAGGCTGGTCGCCTCTCGGGCCAACAGGGCCGGGTGGCGGCCCCCGTCGCCCAGGACCACGTGCACCCCGAGCAGCAGGGATGGCACGGCGTCGCTCAGGGAGGCCATCAGGACGAAGGGGTCGCCCAGCGGACCCTCGCCGACCATCACGGCCTCCGTCCCTTCCTGCTCCGCCCGGATCGCCTCGGCTCGCAGTGCCCCGACGTCCTGGGCCCGCAGCACCGCCAGTGAGCGTCCGTCCACGGCCAGGCAGGATACGGCCCGCGGCACCCCTATTCGGGGTCGTGCCAGCTCAGAACGACTCTCCCCGGCCGCCGTCGCTGCCCCGGCCGCTCAGCCCGGGACCCCTTTTCCCTCCCCCGCATCCGCCGTGTGGTCCGTGGTGGCGTCAGGATGGAGCCGTGCAGAGCCTGCGCGTGCGGCTGTTGGGCGAGCTCCAGGTCGACGGCATCGAACCCCAGGCGCTCCGGCGCCGCCAACAGCGCACGCTGCTCAAGGTGCTCGCCCTCCACCACGGCCGGCCCGTGAGCACCGATCGGTTGGCCGAGTGCCTCTGGGGCGACGAGAGCCCCGCCCGGGCGGGCGACCAGATCTCTGTCCTCGCGAGCCGGCTGCGCGCCGTGGTCGGCGCCGAGCGGATCACCCGTACGGACGCCGGCTACACGCTGACCCTCGACTGGCTCGATATCGATGCGTTGGCCACCTACGCGGACGAGGCGGAACGCCGCTTGGCCCAGGAGCCCACCCGCCTCGCCGCCATTCGCACGGCCGCGGCGGCCGGGCTGTCACTGGTCCGCGGCCCGCTGCTGGCGGACGAGCGCGACCCGTGGTGGGCGTCGAGCGAGTCGGCCGCCGCCCAGCAGGCGATCCGTCGTCTGCGCCACGTGGTGGTCGCCGCCGCGTTGGCGGCGAGAGAGTGGTCCCTCGCGGAACAACAGGCGACGGATCTTCTGGCCGCCGATCCCTTCGACGAGGCCGGGTTGCGCGCCTTGATGACCGCCATGGCGCGCGACGGCCGCACGGCGTCCGCGCTCGCCGCCTACGCGGAGTTCCGCCATCACATTGCCGAGGAGCTGGGCGTCAGTCCCGACGACGAGACGGAAACGCTGCACCTGCAGCTCCTCCAGGGCGCGCTCCCCGAGTTCCCCGGCGTTGACGAGTCGACCTCCGCTCCCTCCCCACCTGCGCCGGCCGTCACGTCGCTCCCAGGCCGTGACGGCACCCTCCACCGGCTCGATGCGCTCGCCGAAGAGGCTGCCCACGGCCGCTGCGTCGTCTGCCTCGTCGAAGGCGAGGCCGGGGCGGGCAAGACAGCGTTGCTCCGCACGTGGGTTGAGGCGGCCGCCGACCGCTCCGCGCGCAGCACGGCCATGGTCACCTGCGACGAGATGGGCCAAGGGCTCTCGGTGCAGCCCTTGCTCGACCTCCTCGACCGGCTTGCGCTGCTTCCGCATCTCGGCGGACACGCCGCGCTCGCCGGCCCCGACGCGGCGTTGCTCGGGCCGCTGTTGGGGACCGGGACGACGCCCGAGCAGATGGCCACCCTGACCGAGCCAAGCTCCGGTCAAAGCTTGATCTCTGGGGCCCTCACCCGCGCCTTCCGCCGGGCGGCTGCATCGGGGGATCTGGTGCTCGTGATCGACGACCTCCACTTCGCAGACGTGGCGACGATCCGTTGGCTCTCCCAAGCGGCGGGCGGACTCGCCGGGGTGCCGGTGATGATTCTGGCCAGCACCCGCACCGAAGAGGGATTGACGTTCCGCGGCGTCACGGAGCGCCTGACGCTCGAACCACTCAGCCTCGAGACCGTCACCGCGATCGTCGGAGCGTCCCGCGCCCCGGACCTGTTCGCCCGGAGCGGCGGCAACCCGCTGTTCCTGGCGGAGCTCACCGCGTGGGAAACCGAGCATGGCTCTTCGACCGACTTGCCCGAGAGCATTCGCCGGAGCGTCGAGGAACGCGTGGCCCGGGCCGAAGAGGCGGCCCCGACGCTGCGGACGGCCGCGGTGATCGGGCCCGATGTCGACCTTGACGTCCTGTCGGGCGTCACCGGCCTGCCGCCGGACGAACTGCTCAACCACCTCGAGCAAGGCGTGCGACGGCGCTTCCTGGTCGAGCGTGGTCCGCGCTTCGAGTTTTCTCACGCCCTGGTGCGCGAGGCGCTCGCCTCCACGGTGGGCGCCGCCCGGACGGCGTTCATCCATCGCGAGGCCGCCCGGGTGCTCTCGTCGCGGGTGCGGCCGGACCCATTGTCGGTCGCCCGTCACTCGCGCCTCGGTGGCGACCTCGTCGGCGCAGCCGACGCGTTGATCACGGCCGCACACATCGCCGTGAGCCGCTTCGAGGCGGACGAGGCCCTGCGGCTGCTCAATGACGCCATCGCGCTCGACGACACGGCCAAGGCGCGGGTGGAGCGGGCGCGCGTCCTGACGATGCTCAACCGCAACGAGCAGGTCGACGCTGACCTCCAAAGGGCGAAGGAGCTCGGCGCTGGACCAGAGGTACTTGAAGTCGCGGCGTGGTCCGCCCATTTCCAACGCCACCTGAGCGAGGCACTGGTCCTGGCGGACCAGGGTGTCCGCGACGCCAACTCCGACGAGCTTCGAACCGCCTGTCTTGCGCTCGGTGGCTGGGTGGCGCTGGCCTCTGGCGACCTCAGCGGATCTGAAGAGCGGCTGGAGGAAGCGTTGCGGGTCGCGCCGCCCGGCCAGGCGGTACAGGCCGAGTCGTGGCTGGCCTGGCTGCGCGTGAGCCAGGGGCAACCCGAGGACACGGTGGGCTTGGTGCACGCCTCGGACGGCACCGGGCTGGCGGCCTACCGCTACCCCAATGCCTACGCGCTCATGGCGTCAACGATGGCGCAGGCCATGCTCAGCCGGCCCGACCGGGCACTCGCCAGCCTCAAGCTGCTCGAGAGCGACATCGAGCGTATGGACGCCGCTCGCTGGGTCCCCAGATCGCGCAACCTGCGCGGCTGGATCGCCCGCAACCTCGGCGAGGTGACACAGGCCGACGAGTGCAACGCGGAGGCCGTCGAGGGCTCCCGGCAGATCGGCATGGCCGAGCCGCTGGCCCACGGACTCCTCGACCTCGCCGCCGGGCGCCTCATGGTGGCGGACTTCGCCGGCACGTCGGACCTCCTGGCGCAGGCCGAACACCTCGAGCAACAGGAGCACACGTTCAAGTGGCGCCACCGGCTGCGTCGCCGGCTCCTCGAGACCCGCCTGCAACTCGACCGTGAACTGAGCGAGGCCGCCCTGACCGGCGCGCTGGCGCTCGCCGACGACGCGACCACCCTCGGGGCCATCCGCCACGCCCTGCAGGCTCGCCTGCTCCACGCGGTCGCCGCCCACCGGCTCGGCCAACCCACGGACCTCACCCAGATCGAAGCCCTGCTCGCCGCACTCCCCCGGCTGGCGGGCTTGGAGTCGTGGTGGCTCACTGCAGAAGTGGCGGCGGAGTTTGGCGTCGCAGAGTGGAGAGCCCTCGCCGAGATCCGGGTGCGCGACCTTCTGGTCGTGGCCGGGCCCTACGAAGGATCGCTGCGTCGTGCGGCCGCCGCGAGGTTCACCTGAACGGACGGACGCATTGTTTCGTCAGAGGCGACGAATGCCCCGAAGCGCCTTCTCCTCCCACCACGAAAGCTCGTCCCCCGGGCCGCCGAGTGCTTTCTCCCAGCCGAACTGCACCATGCAGCCGAGGAACTCGAGGTCGAGGGCGGCTTCCCACCAGCTCTCGGTGTCGACCCCCTGGCGCTCCAGAGACGCCCGGTAACGCGTCACGACGGCATCATTCGGCTCGGGCAGCAGGTCCGCATTGAGGGCCAGGTACCACGCGAGGTCAGTGAGAGCCGACGCCTCGCCCGGGAGCTCGCCGAAGTCGAGGAGCACCGTGCGGCCGTCTTCGTGGGTGCCCAGATTCGCCGCCTTCCAGTCGCCGTGGACCAGGGTGTGCGGGACGCGCTGGAGCGCCTCGATCAGCGGGCGCGGCTCGTCGAGGAGCGGCAAGACGACACGGGCGAGCGCGGGCGACACCTCGGGCAGCTGCCGCCAACCTTCGGCCATGACTTTCGGAACCAAAGCGTCGCTGCCCCGAGCCGCTTCCAACTCGGCAACGGCGGGAGAGAACATGACGTAGCGCCGCGTGAGGTCCGTCAGTCCTACGTCGTCGGCCCAGCCCCAGAAGGTGGCGTGCAGCGCAGCCATGTGATCCATGTAGCGGGCATGCTGCACCAGGGTGAACGGACGACCAGGAACGAGCAACGAGCTGCTGACGTCCCGCAACAACACCATCCCGACCGTTCCATCGAACGAGGCAGCAACCACGGCGGAATCGATCACCTCCGGGAGTCGATCGAGCAACCCGCTCTCCCACAGACGGACGTAGCTCTGGCCGGGATCGCCGACGGCACGCAACAACCAGTCGTCTCGCTGATCCTGGTATTTCAGGACGAACCGTTCGCCGTCGAGAACGACCCTCTCGAAGCGAGCCCCCGACTTGGTGTCGTCGGGCATCCACGGCGACCTCTCCTCAGCGCGGGCCAGGAGATCGCCCAGGGAGGCGTCACGCACCGGCCGCTCCGGCCATCTCTGCCAGCAGCGCCGCCGGCCAGCGACCCCCGCACCACACTTGGTCGCGCTGAATGCGGCCGTCCTCGATCGTGAGCACGTGTGCCTGATGCGCGGCGTGAGGGACGCCCCCTTCCTCCCAGCGCAGCGTGAACGTCACCAGCGCCCCGTCGGGCAGCGCGGTACGAGACACGTCCTCGAGGACCCCGTTGTCCGCATACCGAGCGCGCCAGCTCAGTACGCACCGGTTCGCCACCTCGCACGGCGAACCGCCAGTTCGGCACCGTTGCGTCCAGGACGGCGTCCGAGGTGAAGAGGTCCGGCGCCGGCATGCCGCCGGCCCCAATCGCTGCCAGGAGCCGGTCGACCACCTGGTCGGTTTCGATTGTCTTTGTCGTCGTCGCCATGCCGTTCCTCCTTGGTGATTCCACTCCGGACAGTCTGGACGCCGGACCTTGCCATGGGCTTGCCGCGCCGGTGGCAAGCCCATGGCAAGCACGCCGGTGCACCATTCGTCGAGGCCCGGACGCTCCGGGCACGGAACACGGGAGGTTCGATTGCCATGGCCAAGGCCGAGCAGAAGACATTCGCCAAGCCGGATGAGACCCGCAACTTCGAAAACGGGCGGATGGACATCGTCAGGGTTGCGGGAAGCGACATCGGGCGCTTGACGCTCGAGCCCGGATGGCGCTGGTCGAGCCACGTGAAGCCCCTGGCGGGCACCGAGCTCTGCGAGGCGCCGCATTTCCAGTACCAGGCCACGGGTTCACTGAAAATCGAGATGGCCGACGGGCGGATTCTCGAGTGCGGAGCGGGTGACGTCGTTGCTGTCCCCGAAGGCCACGACGCCTGGGTCGTCGGCGAGGAGCCCGTCGTCCTGATCGACTGGTGGGGCGCCTCGGACTACGCGAAAGGCTGAGGGGGGCTTTAGATCCGCTCCCAATACCCGCCGACGTCACGAGCGAGTCCGGCCTGCGCGAGCCGCTCCAGGTCGCCGCATAGCGCTGAGAATTCGAGCCCCGTCAATCGCGCCAACTCGTCCAACGAGGTCGGGTCGAAGGTGAGGATGTCAAAGAGGGCCTTTTCGGAGGCCGTCTTGGGCTCCTGGGATTCACCTTTCTGCTTGCTCTTCTTTGGAACCGTGACATCAGCACCCGCCCGATAGAGCGCAACCAAGACGTCGGTGAGCGAACAGACAGGAAACGCTCCCTCCGACATGAGGGCATTCGTGCCCTCCGAGGCAACGCTGCGAATCGACCCAGGGACCGCTCCTACTGGCTTACCCAAGTGCAATGCCGCATCGACGGTGTGGCGAGATCCTCCCTGGTGGCGACTTTCGACAACAACGACGACGTCGCTGAGCGCTGCCATGAGGCGGTTGCGGACGGCGAAGCGCCACTTCTCCATCTTCACCCCTTCGGGCGTCTCTGAGACGACCGCCCCAAGTTCGCTTACTCGTTCCCAGAGACGAGAGTGCCGAACTGGGTAGGGCTGACCAACACCACCGGCAAGTACTGCGATGGGCGGCGCTCCTGCGCCGCAGGCACCCTCATGAGCTGCGCCATCGATCCCCAGGGCCAGTCCCGAGACGACGCTCACACCCGCAGCCGCGAGATCGGCGCCCAGTTGCGCCGACACGCCGATGCCGTACCTCGTCGGCGAGCGGGTCCCAACTACGGCTGCAGTCGGCCTGTCATTGAGCACTGCGCAGTTGCCTCGACAAAACAGCACAGCGGGTGCGTGCGGCAATCCCAAAAGGCGGTTTGGGTAGTGGGGGTGGCTTTGCAAAATCACAGTTATTCCCAGATCGCAGTAATGCCACCACTGCTTCGCCAACTCCTCCCGCGATTTACCCGATGGCCCGGTAACGCGTTCCCAAGCGACCTGGGGATCGGTTTCGGACAGCAGCTCGCGTAGTTTTGCCGGACCCACGGCAGGCAGCAGGGCAAGGGCCAGCGCATATGCCTCGTCGGGCAGCTCTGCGGTCATGCGATCACCGCGGATCGCCCCGCACGCAACGAGAGAGCTTCTGCAATGTGGTTATGGGTCACGAGTTCTGCTCCTTCCAAATCCGCCATGGTCTGGGCGACTTGTTTCACCTTGTTCAGGCCTCGGGCACTGAGTGCTCCCTCGCGGAGCTTGTTCGCGAGTGATGAAGTGGCATCGGAGGCGAGCGGTAAGTCCTCAAATCCCCGCGCAGCCGCCCTGGCGCGAGCGGCGGCGACACGTGCCGCAACGACGGCCGACCGTTCGCCGGGATTGCTAGACAGAAGGTCTTCAGCATTTGGCCGACACACGGGCACAACGAGGTCGAATCGATCCAGGAAGGGAGCGGAAATTCGACGGCGATAGCGCGCCCTGATGACGACAGAACAACTGCACGCCCCATCGAAAACACCCTCTCCGCACGGACAGGGGTTCATGGCTGCCACGAGCAAGAACTCGGCGGGGAAGGCTTCTGAGCCACCCGCACGGTTGACGCGGATGACACCCTCCTCAAGCGGTTGACGCAGCGACTCGAGGGCGGCAACCGGAAACTCACCGAGTTCATCGAGGAACAGCACGCCGTGCGTCGCCAGACTCGCCTCGCCCGGTCGGAGCGTCATGTTCCCGCCACCGATCAAGGACACGATCGTCGCCTGATGATGGGGAGCCCTGAACGGCGGCCGATCGAGCAATGCGCCTGACGGGATCGCCGCGCCCGCGCTTGAGTGGATGCGCGACACCGTTAGCGCCTCTTCCTTGTTGAGCGGAGGAAGAAGACTCGGCAGTCGTTCCGCCAACATCGTCTTGCCCGAGCCCGGCGGCCCAATCAGCAACAGGTGATGTCTTCCCGCCGCAGCAACTTCGAGGGCACGTCGTCCTACCGCCTGGCCACGGACATCGGAAAGATCAGGACCGGGTGCTGAACTAGCCGGAAGGGGCGCCTCCGGAGATGCAGGCCATGTCGCCTGCCGGCGCAGGACGGACACAAGTTCCGACAACGTGGAGGTGCCGTGGACGTCAGCACCGCGGACCAGGGCGGCCTCATGTACGTCACAGAGCGGGACGACCAAGCCCGAAGACGTCGCTGCATCTGCCAATGCCAGCATTCCTGGCACATGCCGCAGCGAGCCATTCAGCCCCAGCTCGCCACACAAAGCAAGGTCCTCCGTGCAGTCCGGAGGAAGATCGCCCGCTGCCACCAGCAATCCGATGGCGATCGGCAAGTCGAGCCCAGCGCCCGCTTTGCGGACGGCTGATGGCGCCAGATTGACGGTGACCCGGCGCATTGGCCAGGACAACCCACTGGACAACACGGCTGCTCGCACGCGATCTCTGGCTTCGCGCACTGCAGCATCGGGCAGACCGACGATGGTAAATCCGGGCAACCCGCTGGAGACTTGGACTTCGACCGAGACAGAGCATCCGACAGCCCCGCTCAGCATCGCTGAGTTCACGACAGCCAACATGCCGAAGAACGGTCGCCACGCCCACACTGCTGGTTCAACAATTTTCTCATGGGACTGATCGAGCGGAAGGCGGGTATTCAGCCTCGACTGCCTACGCGCGCTCGGCGAGCTCACCTCTGCGTGACTACGGCCCTGCTCTTATAGATCCGCCCTGTTTTGAGTAGAGCAACCCCATAGGTACCCGGAGGTGGAGGCGCCTGTGCCGCGTAGTCGCTTGCCGACGAGTCTCCGCCAATCGCTCCGCGCTCAGGTTCGAAGATGAAATCCCTGGTGGAACCGAAATCGCTGTCTGAGCGGCGGAGTGGAAGATTCCTCGCTCAGGGCTCGGGCGGATTACTCCAGCAGCGTGTCGTACGTCTCGACCACGTATTTCATGGGCGGCTGCGAATCGTCAATGGCGCGTGGGCCCTCGGGTATTCAAGAGGCTCACGCCACTCCCTCGCGCGTCGAGGTCCCGATGGAGAACCCTCCCAGATCCCCTCGGAGCCCTCAGCCCTGCGGCGGGGGCGGGAGGTCCTTGGGCGGCCGGGCCGGCGTCGCGACGGCCTCCGGGGTGGCGCCGTTGCTGCCGCCCAGGTCGTCGTTGCGCAAGGTCGACAGAAGGACCTCGGCCGCACCCATCAGGCTGGTCGCCTCGTAGGGCACGACCACCTTGGCGTTGTCGGCGGATGCGATCTCTTGCAGCGCCCTGAGCTGGAGGACGGCCAGCGTGCGCGGGTTGATGGTGGCGGTGTCGATCGATGTCAGGCGCGCCGCTTCACCCTGGCCACGGAGCTCGAGCGCCTTCTTCTCACCCTCGGCCTGCAGCTCGAGCACCTTCATCTGCGCCTCGGCCCGCAGGATGGCCGATTGCTTGGCGCCCTCGGCCTCGAGCACGGCGGCCTGCTTGCGGCCGCCCGCGCTGTTGATGGCCGCCTGCTGCTCCCCTTCGGACTTCAGGATCGCCGCTCGCTTGTGCTGCTCGGCCTCCTTCTGCTCCGACATCGCCTGCACCACGTTCATCGGCGGGGTGATGTCGAGGATCTCGATCCGATTCAGCCGCACCCCCCACTTCGCCGTGGCGTCGGCCATGTGGTCCTGCATGCGGCTGTTGATCGTCTCGCGCTCGCTCAACGCCTGGTCGAGCGAGAGCTCGCCGAACACCGCACGCAATGCGGTGCGAGAGAGCTGGTCGACCGCCAGCTGGAAGTCGTTGATCTCGAAGAGCGCGGACCTGACGTCGATGACCTGGCAGAAGATGGTCGCGCTCACCTGCAGGGACACGTTGTCCTTGGTGATGACCGCCTGCTGGTCGCCGGTCATCGGGAATTCCCGCACGTCGACCTTTTCCATCCGGTCGATGAACGGCGTGAGGATGTGCAGGCCGGGCTGGTCGACCGACTTGAACTCACCCAGTCGCTTGACGACCCCGACGCTGCCCTGCTGGACGATCTTGACGAAGCGCGACATGAACAGTGCGACGATCCCCACCCCTGCCAGGGCGGCGACAATCACGATCGCTACCACATCTCCGGCCGATGCGATCATGGGGTACCTCTCTTCTAACTATCGGTGGCGTAGACGACGAGCAGACCGCGCTCGACGTCGGCGACGACGACATCGGTCCCGACAGGGATACTGGCGTCGGGGTCGAGTGGGATTGCCAGCCACTCCTCACCCCGGGCCCGGATCCGCCCCGGGTGGTGCGCGCCCTCAATGGCCTTGGTCACCAGGGCGGAATCCCCGATCATCCCCTGCACGCCGTTGAGCACGGCCACCACCCTATTACCGGCCGATGAAAACGGGCTCTCGCTTCTCGGCGAAGGCGGCCATGGCCTCGGCCGTGTCGTTGCTGGAGAAATTCAGCGCCTGACACCGGGCTTCGTCCTCGACGGCCTGCTCCATCGAGGCCATCGAGGAGGCGTGGAGGAGCGATTTCGTCATCGACATTGCGAGCGGCGGGCCGGCGGTGAGCTTGCGCGCCCACTCCTCGACGAAGGCGTCGATCTCGTCGACCGGGAGCACCCGGTTCACCAGGCCGATGGCGAGGGCGTCCTCGCCGCTCCACATGTCGCCGAACAGCGCGATCTCCTTGGCCCGGGCCATCCCGACGAGCCGGGGCAGGAGCCACGAGGCGCCGTTGTCGAGCGAGAGCCCGCGCTTGGAGAAGATCATGGAGAGCCGGGCCCGGTCGGTGGTGACGACGAGGTCACACCCGAGCGCCAGCGAGAAGCCGGCCCCGACGGCCACCCCGTCCACCTTGGCGATGGTGGGCTTGGTGATGTGGTGCAGCGCCAAGGCGACGTCGCCCAGGCGGCGCATACGGGAGAGGGCCGAACGCGAGGGGTCGTTGGTCGGGCCCTTGGAGTCCCCGAGGTCGGCGCCCGAGCAGAAAGCGCCACCGGCACCGGTGAGGATCATCACCCGGTCGTCGGGGTTGTCCTCGATCGACTCGAACACCTCACGCAGCTCCACGAGCATCCGGCCATTGGCCGCGTTCTTGCGCTCGGGGCGGTTCATCGTGACGGTGACGACACCGTCCTTACGCTCGACGATCAGGGTCTCCATGAGGACCGACCCTACGCCGCGGACCTCTCAGAACGCACCTTCGACGACGTGGAGCTGCCGCCCTGTGACCCCCACCACGTCGAAGCGGATGTGGTCGTAGTAGGTGTCCTGACCTGCCAGGTAGGCGGTGGCCAGCCGGCGCAGGCGCTGCTGCTTGGCCGGCGTCACGGCCTCCAACGGGTGGCCCCGCGTGTTCGACGTGCGTGCCTTCACCTCACAGATGACGAGCGTGACGCAGCCGGCGGGGTTCAACTGGGTGCACAAGAGGTCGATCTCACCCTGTGCGCACCGCCAATTCCGCGCCAGGATCGAGTAGCCGTTCTCCTCGTACCAGGCCGCCGCCCAGTCCTCGCCTCGGTGGCCCAACGCAATCCGGCGGTTGCTCACGCCCGGAGAACGGTCGGGCCCGCAGGCGTCAGGCCGCTCACAGCTCTTGTTCGGGCAGCCGCTCGATGTTCACGTCACGGAACGTCACGATGCGCACCTCGGGCACGAAGCGGGCCGGGCGGTACATGTCCCACACCCAGGCGTCCTTGAGCTCGACCTCGATACACGCCGGCGTCGTGTCGGCACGCACGTTCAGCGACACCTCGTTCGCCAGGTAGAAACGACGCTCGGTCTCGATGACGTACGCAAAGACCGGCAGGACGGCCCGATACTCCTGGACGAGCCCGAGTTCGATCTCGGACTCGTAGCGCTCGAGGTCCTCCTCGCTCACGCGGCGCCGGGCCTACTCGTCAGCGGCCTCCTCGGCAGCGTCGCTCGACTCGTCGCCCTCGCCGACCTCGACCTCGTCCTCGTCCGTCACCTCGTCGGTCACGAGCTCCGTGTCGTCGACGTTGAGATCCTCGACCTCGTCGACCTCAGCCTCATCGACGTCGACCTCGTCGACCTCGACCGCAGCCGCCGCCGCCGCGCCCTTACCCGGACCACGGGGCACGCGCCGCTCCTTGATCTTGGCCGCCTTCCCGTGCCGGTCACGCAGGTAGTACAGCTTGGCCCGCCGCACGTCACCGAGCGTGATGACCTCGATCTTGGCGATGGTCGGCGAGTGCACCGGGAAGGTCCGCTCGACGCCGACGCCGAAGCTCACCTTGCGGACGGTGAAGGTCTCCTGCACCCCGCCACCCTGGCGGCGCATGACGGCGCCCTGGAAGACCTGCACCCGCTCGCGGTTGCCCTCGACGACCCGGACGTGCACCTTGACGGTGTCGCCGGGGCGGAAGTCGGGGATGTCGTCGCGCAGGCTGTCGCGGTCGATCGATTTCGGTCGGGTTCATGACGGGCGTTTCCTTCGGGTCACGCCGGCTCGGTGGGGTCGATCCGCTCTGAGCCGGACGGAACATGGTAGCCGTGCTCGGACAGGGCCCGCACGTCGTCGTCGCTGAGCGCGGACCGCCCTGACCAGGCGCTCGAGCAGGTCGGGCCGCCGCGCCGCCGTGTCGCAACAGGGCTTGGGTCCGCCGCCAGGCGGCGACCGCGCCCGTGATCGCCGGACCGCAGCACGTCGGGGACCGCCCAGCCCCGGAACTCCGCCGGTCGCGTGTACTGGGGGTACTCGAGCAGCCCGTCGGAGAAGCTCTCGTCCGCCGCCGAGTCCTCGTTGCCCAGCACGTCGGGCACGCAGCCGGGCCACCGTCTCGATCACCACCAGCGCCCCCAGCTCCCCACCCGCCAGCACGAAGTCGCCCACCGAGAGCTCGCCGTCGACCAGGTGGTCGGCCACCCGCTGGTCGACCCCCTCGTAGCGCCCGCACAGGAGCGAGAACCCGCCCGACGGCCCGTCGGCCAGCGTCGCAGCTCGGCGCGACCGCCTGGTCGAAGCGCCGCCCGCCGGGCGTGAGCAGGTACAGGGGCCGGGGCAGGTCGGCCACGGCCTCCACGCTGCGCGAAGACGCGGCTCGGGCATGAGCACCATGCCGGCGCCCCCGCCGAACGGGCTGTCGTCGACCGAGCGCCGGGCGTCGTCGGCGCCGTCGCGCAGGTCGTGGACCCGGACGTCGAGCGCGCCCGACGTGACCGCCCGGCCGAGGATGGAGGCGCCGCAGTAGCCGGCGACGACGTCGGGGAAGATCGTGAAGACGTCGATCCTCACGGAGCCGCTCACGGAGTCCTCACGGATCGAGCAGCCCTTCGGGGATGTCGACGTCGACCGTCTGGGCCGCCGCGTCGTGCCCGGTGACGAAGCGCACCGGGATCAGGCCCCCCGACTCGAGCACCATCAGGTCGCTGGCGGGGTTGGCCTCCACGGCCGACGACCCGTCCCAGCTCGGTGCCGTCCGCGTCGACGCACCAGCGCGCCGACCAGCTCGTGGACCCAGAGGACATCGGCGGCGCGTCGTCGAGCGGCTCGGCCTCGAGCTCCAGGCCGCGCAGGCGCTCGGCCGAGGCGCGATCGGTCGCCGAGTCGAACTGCACGATGTAGCGATCGCCCACCATCGACTTCGACGCCGTCACCCGCAGGGGGCCCGACGCCGACGACAGGACCGTGCCCGGGCTCAGCCGTTGCGTCTGGTCCGTCCAGAGCTGGACGACGACCTCACCCCTCAGGCCGTGGGCCTTGGTGACCCGGCCGATCTTGAGCAGGTCAGACGTCAGACGTCAGTCGTCGACGATGTCGACGCTGGCCTGGACGCCGTCCTTGACGCCGGCCACGTTGACCAGGGTGCGGATGGCCTGGGCCGTGCGGCCCCGGCGGCCGATGACCCGGCCCATGTCCTCGGGGGCCACGTGGAGATTGAGGCGCAGCCCGTTGCGGCGCTCCTCGGTCTCGATCACCACCGACTCGGGCTCGTTGGACAGCGACTTGGCCAGATACGTCAGCACCGACAACGACGTCCCGCCGTCGACGGCCGTGACCTGGTTGCCCTCGTTGCCCTCGCCGTCTTCGTCGTCGATCTCGTCGACCTCGTCGACCTCGTTGCCGCCGGCTTCGTTGCCCTCGCCGACCTCGTCGTCGTAGGTGTCGTCGTAGTCGTCGTCGGCCGCGCCACCGCCGGTCTGGTTGATGTCACCAGCCTCGTAGAGATTGGTCACCGGATCCTCACTTGGCCTTGGCGGCCGAGAACTCGTCCCAGGCCCCGGAGGTCTTCAGCAGGCGCTCGACCCGCTCGGTCGGCTGCGCGCCGTTCACCAACCACTTCACGGCCTTCTCGTTGTCGATCTGGACCACGGCGTCGGGCTCGGCGGTCGAGGCGCCCCGGGGGGCGTAGGTGCCGAGGATCTCGAGGAACCGGCCGTCACGGGGCGACCGGCTGTCGGCGGCCACGACCCGGTAGGTCGGCTGCTTCTTCTTGCCCATCCGCACCAGGCGGAGCTTCACTGCCACGAATTGATTCCTTCCACTTTGCGCATCTTGCGAGCGTTCGCTCTCCCCGAGGTGCACGAGGTGCACTGTTCGCGACCCTCGGGGCGGCGCATCGACGGACGCGCCGGGGTCACCATTCTGCCAGATGGGGCAGGTGGCGGGCCTCCAAGGCGAATTGGGGGGCCTAGCGGCCCTTGGGCGGCGTGACCCGCCCGCCCTTTTTCTTCTTCTTCGTCCCCTTGTTGACGCTGACCACGGGCCGGGGAGACCCACCGGCGGCGGGCAGGCCGGGGAAGGCGGCGGCCAGCTCGGCGGCCGCATCGCCGTCGCCACCCATGAGTTGGCCGAGCATGTCGAAGTCGGCGCCCTCGGCGCCGGCGCCGAGGGCCCCTTTTCCGGCGGCACCGATTCCGCCCGCCTGTTGGGCCAGTTTCTTGGCGGCCCGGCCGCTCATCCCAGACATGTTCGGCATTCCGGGGAGGTTGGGCATGTTGCCCGACGCCATCCCCTTCATCATCTTCTGCATCTCCTTGAACTGCTTGAGGAGCGCGTTGACGTCCTGCACCGAGGTGCCCGAGCCGCGGGCGATCCGGGTGCGGCGGGAGCCGTCGATGATCGTCGGGTCGTTGCGCTCCGCGGGCGTCATCGAGCGGATGATCGCCTCGACCTTGGCGACCTCCTCGTCGTCGATCTGGTTGGCCGCCTCCCGCATGTCCTTGCGCATCCCGGGCATCAGCGCGCATGAGGCCGCCGAGCGAGCCCATCTTCTTCACCTGCTGCAGCTGCTCGAGGAAGTCCTCGAGCGTGAAGTGGCCCTCCATGAGGCGGCTGGCGCTCTTCGCCACCTCGTCTTGGTCCATGACGCGCTCGGCCTGCTCGATCAGGGTCAGGACGTCGCCCATCCCGAGGATGCGGTCCGGCCATGCGGTCGGGGTGGAACAGGTCGAAGTCGTCGAGCTTCTCGCCCGTCGAGGCGAAGGCGATCGGCCGGCCGACGACCTCCTTGACCGACAGCGCGGCGCCGCCGCGGGCGTCGCCGTCGAGCTTGGTGAGGATCACGCCGTCGAGCTCGAGCGCGTCGTGGAACGCCTTGGCCGTGGCGACGGCGTCCTGTCCGGTCATGGCGTCGATGACGAGGAACGTGTAGTGCGGTTGGATGGCGGCGGAGATGTCCCGGATCTGCTCCATCATCTCGTCGTCGATCGTGAGACGGCCGGCGGTGTCGACGATGAGCGACGTCCCGGCCAAGCCGCCGCGCCTCTTCCAACCCGGCCTGCGCGCAGCGGACGGGATCGGTCGACTCCGAGAAGACGCGGCACGCCGACCTGCTCGCCGAGCATGCGCAGCTGCTCGACGGCGGCGGGGCGCTGCAGGTCGGCGCCGACCAGCAGCGGGTTGCGCCCCTGCTGCTTGAACCAGCGCGCGAGCTTGGCCGCGTTGGTCGTCTTGCCCGAGCCCTGCAGGCCGGCCATCAGCACGACGGTCGGCGGGCGGCTGGCGTAGGTGAGCTTGAGCGTCTCGCCGCCGAGGACGTTGACCAGCTCTTCGTGGACGATCTTGATGACCTGCTGGCCGGGCGTCAGGCTCTTCGACAGCGCCTCGGTGCTGACGCGCAGGCGGATGCCGTCGCAGAAGCGCCGGGCGACGCCCAGCTCGACGTCCGCGTCGAGGAGGGCGGTGCGGATCTCGCGGAGCACCTCGTCGAGGTCCTCGTCGCTGATGCGCCCCTTGCCGCGCAGGCGGGTCGAGATCCGCTCGAGGCGGTCGGACAGGGCGTCGAACATGGGGTCTCAGGTTATCTGGGCGCCGTGTGGGCGCTGCGGCGGCGGTGGGGCCGGGCGGGTGGGCGCCGTGCGGCGGGGTGGGGCGCGGCGGAGGCGCCCGGGCGACCGGCTACCTTTTTGCGCCATGCCCCAACTCTCCCTGCGCACGGGCGCGCTCGTGCCCGCCTTCGTCCTGGCCGGCGCGCTCGGGCTTTCCGCCTGCAGCTCGTCGCCCTCGAACTCATCGAGCTCGAACACGACCACCACGACCTCCAACTCGGGCGCGTCGGTCGGGCCGTCCACGACGGTGACCTCCCCCGCCGGCAGCCCGCTCAACGCCATTGCGCCGATCCCGGCCGCCGACCTCTCCGCCGCCGGCACCGCCGGGACCGCGCCGACGGTGACGGTCCCGTCGGGCACGCCACCCACCCAGCTCGAGAGCTCGGACCTCATCACCGGCACCGGCCCCGGCGCGAAGGACGGCGACAAGCTCACCGTGCAGTACGTGCTCGCCACCTACTCGAGCGGCAAGGTGGTCCAGTCGTCGTGGACGAGCCAGCCCTTCCCCTTCACCCTCGGCCAGGGCATGGTGATCCCGGGCTGGGACCAGGGCGTCGTCGGCATGAAGGCCGGCGGTCGCCGCGAGCTGATCATCCCGCCGAGCCTGGGCTACAAGGACCAGTCGCCCGGGCCGGGCATCGCCGCGAACGACACCCTCGTCTTCGTCATCGACGTCCAGAAGATCGGCTAGCAAGCTGATCAGCTGACAAGCTGATCTCCTGATGGAGATCGCCGAGCACATCGAGACGCTGCGCCAAGAAGGCGCACGCATGACCGCGGCGGCACGTGCGACGTCGCTCGACGCTCCCGTGCCGTCGTGTCCCGACTGGGCGGTGCGTGACCTGATCCGCCACACGGGCGGCGTGCACCGCTGGGCCACCGGCTTCGTCGCCGAGGCGCGCACCGAGGGGAAGATCGGGGGCCAGCAGGTCGGCGCCTGGCCCGACGACGACGACCAGTTGATCGACTGGTTCGAGGCGGGATGGCTCGGGCTCGTGGCCGCGCTCGAGGCCGCACCGGCCGGACCTGCAGTGCTGGACGTTCCTGCCCGGGCCGTCGCCGCTGGCGGTGTGGAGCCGGCGCCAGGCGCACGAGACCTCCATCCACCGCGTCGACGCCGAGTTGGCGGCCGGCCGGGCGCCCGGCGACCTGTCGCCGTGCGCGCCGGCGTTCGCGGCCGACGGCGTCGACGAGCTCTTGACGTGCTTCGTGCCCCGCCGCGTCGAAGGGGTTGTCCGCCGACCGGTCGGCGACGCTCGCCTTCCGCTGCGCGGACGACGACGGCGCCTGGGTCCTGTCGATCGGGCCGGACGGCGTGACGACCTCGGTCGGCGTCGGCGTCGGCGCCGGGACGCCGCAGTGCACGGTCCGGGGTGCGGCGGGCGACCTGTATCTCGCGCTGTGGCAACGTGCCGGCCGCGATCGGCTGCACATCGAGGGTGACGCCAGCGTGCTCGACGCGTTCGGCGACGCCGTGCGGATTCCCTAGGCCACAGGGCCGTTCACGGCAGGGGGCTCTGCAGGGGGTTGTGTCCCGCCCCGGATGCTCCGGAACAGCGGGCGGGCCAGCACGACCGCCACCAAGATCTGCAGCACGCCCGCCAACACGATGGGCAGTCGGAGCCCGCCGAGCGTGGCCAAGCTCCCGGCGAGCAGCGCCCCGACCGGCGCCGCGCCCCACACGAGACCGCGCCAGGCGCTGCCCACCCGACCCATGAGGTCGCCCGGGGTCAAGCGCTGGCGCAGCGAGATCGCCACGACCGATCCGATGCCGACTGCCGTGCCGAGCACGAAGTAGGCGGGCGCAGCCACCTGCCACGCGTTGGCCGACGCCATGACGAGGTACGCCAGGCCGGACACCACGGCCGTCGCGATGAGGGTCGGGGCGCTCCCGAACCGCCCGACCAAGCGGTCGGTGACCACGCTGCCGACAAGATTGCCGACCGCGCCCGTCGCCAAGAAGACGCCGAAGGCGCCGGTGTGGACACCCCACAACGTGGTGGCCAGGAGGACGAGCACGCCCGTCTCCATTCCCTGGAGTCCCGCCAGCGCGGCCACCATCAAGACGAGCACCCGAAGCCGACGGTCGGCGAACAGGAGCCGCACGCCTTCCCACACCGAGGTCGACGACTCCGTCGGTCGGGGCACCGTCGTGCGGAACCGGACGAGGGGGAGGCTCGACAGCACCATCGCGACGGCGTCCACGAAGAACGGGATCGAAGTGGCGAGTGCGAACAGCGAGGTCCCCACGATCGGGCCGGCGAGATGCTCGGTGCCCGCCTCCGTGCCCGTGAGGATGCCGTTCGCGTGCTCCGAGTGCGTGGTCTTCGACGAGCTCGGGCACGACGGCCTGAAACGACGAGTAGTAGACCGCCCGACCGGCCGAGTTGACCAGCACGACGACGATCAGGAGCCAGAGCCGCATCTCGCCGCTCGCGATCACGAGCGCTGCGACGAGGACCATCCCGGCGCGCAGAACGTTGGCGAAGGCCATCAGGGGGCCGCGTTCGAACCGGTCCGCCCATGCACCCGCCGGCAGCGCCATCAAGAGCCACGGAATGCTGTCCGCGGCGGCCACCGCGGAAACGGCGAACGGGTGCGGGTTCACCAGCACCGCCAGCAGCGGCACCGCGCCGAGCATGAGGCCGTCGCCCGAGCTGGCGATGGTGAAGCCGACCCAGAGGCGGGCGAAAGGCCGTCCGCGACGGTGCCGTGGCCCCTTCCCCCGGGTGCGCATCTTCGTGAAATCTACCGGTCGGTTGACCCGGTCAGAGGCCCTTTTCCGGCTGGACCGCCCGAGACGAACCCCGGGCGCGACAACGGCGGGTACCACCGCCCGGCAAAGAAGGATTCTTTGCTCAAGGCGGCGACCCGCCGTGCCGATAGAGACATAGCAACACCCCGTCGTTGTGCGGTGGGGTGCAGAGATTCGCTACGGCCCTGAGTCGTAATTGTTGACCCGTTGGGTCAGCCCCATTTCGTCGCGAACTCGCTCATTTGTTTCCACCCCCTTTGCTCTCGACAAAAGGGGGAATTGCGAGGCCTCCAGCACCGTTCCACCGGTGCCCCCCGTTCCCCGCGGCAAGTATCTCCGGGATGCAACCCCTAGGGCAAGTATTCGGGCGCTTTCACGCCCTGGCCAGGCACGATTCGCGGGTCATCGCCGGATCGACGGGCCCAGGAAGTCGCCGCAACGTCGTGCGCTCCCCTTCGGCCCTCAGGTCGAGTGTCGAAGCTCGGGTGGTCCGCTTACGGCGCCGGCGTCACCAATTCGCCTCCGTCACACCCTCGCGGTTCGCGCTGCCCATTGCAGAGCGACGCGTCGTTTTGCGTCGATTGTCTACGACGCAACGGCGCGCAGGGCTCGCCTTCCCCGGGCCGGAAACGGTCGTCGGGACGGTGCCTGTTGGAGCGGCGCGACTCGCAAGAAGTTCATTTGGAGTTGAGCCGACGTGAGCGGCTTCGAGTAGTGGTAGCCCTGAATGAAGTCACAATCGGCTTCCGCCAACATCGAGCAGGTGATCGCGTCTTCGGCACCCTCGGCCACCACTTTGAGCCCGAGTGAGTGGGCCATCGCAATGGAGGACTGGACGATGATGGCGTTGCTCGATTCGTTCGGCAGGTTGGTCACGAACGACCGGTCTATCTTCAGCTCTTGTACGGGAAGGTGGTGGATATAGGCCAACGACGAGTAGCCGGTGCCGTAGTCGTCGATCGCAAGGCTGATGCCCAGCGCAGACAGCTCGTCCAGCACCATGCTCGCCTGGGTCAGGTCTGCCATCACTTCCGACTCCGTCACCTCGAGGGTGAGGAAGTCAGATGGCAGGCCGCTCTTCTCGAGGTGACCTCGTATCCGGTCGACGAGTCCGGCGTCGGAGAGCTCGCGTCCCGACAAGTTGACCGCGATCCCCACGGTGTTGCCGCTCCGTCGCCACTTGGCGCACTGGGCGCACGCTTCGGCGAGCACGAAATCACTGACCTGGCTGATGACACCCATCTGCTCGGCTATGCCGATGAATTGCTCGGGCGGGATGGCGCCGTGGATGGGGTGGTTCCATCGCACCAGCGCCTCGACGCGTTCGATCGAGCCGGACTTGACGTCCACGATCGGCTGATACATCACGCTCAGCTCCGACCGGGTTTCTAGAGCGTGTGTGAGCAATCCGCCGATCATGAGCCGCCACCGCATGCTCTGGTCGTGCTCCACCTTGTACAGCTCCACCCTGCTCCGGCGTTCCTTGGCGAGGTACATGGCGATGTCGGCCCGCTGGAGGAGCAGGGCCACGTCGTCGCCGTGCTCCGGGGCGAGTGCGATGCCGGCACTGGCCGTGACGGCGAGGGTCAGCCCGTCCATTCGAATCGGCCGTGACATTTCTCGGTGGAGGTCGTTGACGATGGCGATCGCTTGCTCGGGCTCGTCGATATCGGCAATGACCAGTGCGAACTCGTCTCCACCGAGACGTGCCACCGTGGCGCGGCCAGAGACCGCATGCACCAGGCGATCGGACACCTCGCAGAGGAGGCGATCGCCGATGGCATGCCCGAGCGTGTCGTTGACGTCTTTGAAGCGGTCGATGTCGAGCAGCACGACAGCGATCCCCGTGCTCTCGCTGAGTGCACGCGCCGCACGGGACTGGAACAGGACTCGGTTTGGAAGTCCGGTGAGTGCGTCGTGGGTCGCCTGGTGTGACTTGCTGTTGACCTCGAACCGAAGTTCCTCGACGAGACGAGCGCGCTCGAGGCTGGCGCTTGCGTGCGCGACCAACGTCTCGAAGAGCCGCAGATCGTCGTCGTCGAAGCTGTCCAGCTCCTCCTCGCGATCGAAGGCTGCGATCGCGCCGATGGCCGATTTCCCGTTCATGATCGGAGCAACGACCGCGTGGCTGTACGGGCCCGAGATCGGGTCGCATCCGGACTTGCCGCTCTGCGCCACGATGTTGTGAAGGGACGCGGTTCCCGTGGCAATGGCCGTGCCCACGATGGATGACGACTTCCCGAGGCTGATCGGTTCGAATCCCGACGATCCCCGTTCGTCGAACGACATCCGCAGAGCGATCCCTGAGGGCTCCGCGAGGACGAGCTCCGCTCGTCGAGCCCGCATGACCGTGCACACCTGGCGCAGGACGTCCACACTCATGGACGGGGGCTCGAGGCTCGCGGTGCCGAGGGCACGACTGAAGTCGTAGAGCCGTTCCAGTGAGGCAAACCGCAGGGTCAGACGCGCGTAACCCCGGTAGGCGCCAATGATCAACGCCCCGACCAGGATGAGTGGCACCGTGGCCCACAGGCTGAACCAAGCCAGGTCCAGCACGACGAACGAAAGGCACATGTTCGCGGCCATGAGCAACGCCTCGGTCGTGAACTGGACTCCGGTACGGCGCTCGGTGGTCTGGCCGTTCAGCTTCATGACGACACGGACCATGAGCGTGGTCGCGATCATCGAAGTGCACAACGCCGCGGCGGCGGCGATCCAACCCCGAAGACTCATGGGACCGGAGGATCCGAGCGCCTCGCGGTAGACGACGGCGGCCAACGCGACGCTCAACGCGCCCGATGCGACGTTGAAGAACACTTTGACCGCCGGTTGCCGGCGCGGCCCGGCGCGGACGAAGGTCTCGGCACAGACGCCGCACAGAACGAGCAGGAACGGCGACAGGAACACGAGGCCGAGAAGCATCGGCACCTCCTCGAGCACGAAGAGGTAGGTGTTGCCTCGGTAATGGAGCGAGACGGGAGCCCAGGCCGCGGCGGCCCACATCACGCAGAGGATGATGAACATTGCGGGCTGGGGAAGCAGGAGATGGATCGGCCCCACGTGGTGGAGGGGTCCGGACAACAGGAGAGCCCCGGCCCCGAGGGCGAGCGCTGCGGAAAAGGCGTTGACGGCCAGAAGGGTCGTTTGCGTCGACGTGGTCGGACGGCTCGCCTCGTCCGAGCCAGGAGGCGCGTCAGGGTTGGGGGCGGCCCCTGCCGGGCCTGGCCCAACGGAATGACCTTCCAGGTTCTGCGTTCCGTCCATTTTGAATCACCGGGGGCGCGCCGGCACCCATTGCCGACACGCTGTCCATATCGGCGGGTTCGGGGCTCGACTTGAGCGATCGTTGTGAATCAGAGGGCCAGAAATCGCCCCGACACCTGGCGTTACCCCTCTATCGGCCCATCTGGGTCGTCGCGCTCCGGCCACCTGGAGCGGTCTTGCCCATGGGCCGGGCCGGGACGGCGTTCCACGCGCCTTGCTGCTCTCGCGGGATTGGTCGCGCGAATGATCCGATCGCCTACCTCTCGGCGGACACCCTGACCAAGGCGGTCGCCCTCACCGGCGGCTTTGCCGCGCTGCGTGCCCCGCTCCTATCCGAGGTCCGAACTAGACCCGCCAGGAGTTTCGACGAACGGCCGTTCTTCGTTATCGGAAAGAGGCGAAAAGAATGTCGCGCACCTCGGTCTCGTCGAACGAAACGCCTCGCTCCTCGGCCCGCGCCCGACGCTCGGGCGCCGTCGCTTGCATCGTTTCGGCTTGGGCGCGGGTCTCCCACACCGAACCCACGAGGCCCCGGCCGGTGGCGCGATCGACCATGTTGCGCAGACCGCAGAACCCGGACTGCGATTTGATCTGGGGTAGGACTTCGCTCTTGAAGAACTCGAGGTTCTCCTCGACGACCGAAGGGTCCATGTGCACGCGAGTCACGAAGAGTCCGCACCCAGGGCTCGGCGGCTTGACCATCTCGAGGACGACCTCCTCGAGATTCTCAACCGTGATCTCGCCCCCGACGATCTTGAGCGCCTCCTCGCGGGCTTTGCCCAGCGCGCTATCGCTGGCCGATCTGTCCGATTCGGTGTCCCAGACCGACAAGATCCCGAAGACACCCCTCGCCCGATCGCCGCTGGCGGTAACACCTCGGTATCCGTGTTGTGCCTCGAGCACCGGCAACGCCGTTTGGCGCAGATAGGTCACGCCTCCGTCGAGGTCGGTCGCACCCTGGAACGTGAGCAACCGGTTGAACATGGTCCACCTCCCTTTCGGGCCGCCCTGCCGTCGGATGAGGACGGCCGCGATCGGACGCTACACCCGAGTGGACGGGAGCGGTCGGGTGAACTGGAACCGGCGGCCGAGAGGCGAAGCCTCCGGGCCATTATGGCGGCTCGACGAGCGTGAGCTCGGGCGCCGGACGGCGCCCGAAGAACCAGTAGGCGAGTGAGCCCGTGGTGTTCAACCCGGACGCAATCGCCCACGCGGGCTTCGGCCCCCGTACCGCCGCGTCGGGGCGCCGGCGCAGGTCGCGCCAGGTGATCGTTAGCACGATGGCGTGGATCACGAGCCCGACGACCAGGATCCGCTTCTGCTTTTCGGTCAGCTGGTGCCTCTCGGCCATGGGGCTCCTCTTGCTGGTCGCTTCGCTGCTCGCTCGGTGCGGACCCGACGCGCCGTTCAGTCGCCTCAGTCGCCGGCGAGCAGCGCGTCGACGAACTCGTCGGGGTCGAAGTCCACGAGGTCGTCGGCGGCCCTCGCCCAGGCCGACCAGCTTGACGGGCAGCCCGAGCTCGCGCTGGACGGCGATGACGATGCCACCCTTGGCCGTGCCGTCGAGCTTGGTCAGCACGATGCCGGTGACGTCGACGGCCTCGGTGAACTGGCGGGCCTGGACCAGCGCCGTTCTGCCCGGTGGTGGCGTCGAGCACGAGCAGCACCTCGGTCACGTTGCCCGGGTCGCGGTCGGCGATGCGGCGGATCTTCTTCAGCTCCTCGATGAGGTTGACCTTGGTGTGCAGCCGGCCGGCCGTGTCGGCCAGCACGAGGTCGTTGCCGCGGGCGGCGGCCCGCTGCACGGCGTCGAAGACGATGGCGGACGGGGTCGCCGCCCTCGGCGCCGCGCACGATCTCGGCGCCGGTGCGCTCGGCCCACATGGCGAGCTGGTCGGCGGCGGCGGCCCGGAAGGTGTCGCCCGCCGCCAGGAGCACCGAGCGCCCGGCGGCCGACTGGCTCGCGGGCCAGCTTGCCGATCGTGGTCGTCTTGCCCACCCCGTTGACGCCGACGATCAGCCACACGTCGGGCGCGCCGGCCCGGCCGTCGAAGCGCAGCGCACGGCTGCCGGCGGTCTCGAGCAGCTCGCGGATGGAGTGGCCGAGGGCCGCCAGCAGGTCGTCGCCGCTGCGGATCTCCTTCGACTCCACCTTGGCGCGCAGGTCGGCCAGCAGCGCGTCCGCCGTGGCGACGCCGACGTCGGCCCGGATGAGGGCCTCCTCGAGCGAGTCCCACGTGGCGGCGTCGATGCGCGCCCGCCCGCAGTGCGGCCACGGCGCCGCCGAACAGGCCGCGCACGCCGCCGAGGCGGCTGCGGTACGACGGTGGCGCCTCGACGATCGGTTCGGGGGCGGGCGCCGGTGCGGGCGCCGCCTTCGACGGTCGGCGGCGGGCGCGGCGGGCGCTGCCGACGCAGGCGCACGGGGCGCCGCCGGCGCCGGCCCCTTGGTCGGCGGCTTTGTCGGCGGTCGTGTCGGCGGCGCCGTCGGCGGCGCCGACTTCGGTCCGGCGGTACCACCGCCACGCCGCCGCGACCGGACGGCGACGAAGGACCCGGCGGCCAGGCCAAGACGACCACCACGATGACGATGATCAGGATCGTGCCGATCACGCCGACGCCGCCTCCTTGTCCGACGCCGACGCCGACGCCGACGCCGACGCCTTCGACCTTCTGGCTGACGACCTGGGACGAGCCGCCGGGCGCCATCGTCACGCCGTAGAGCGCGTCGCCCGTCTCCATCGTGCGCTTCTGGTGGCTGACGATGAGCAGCTGCGCCTCGTCGCGGAACTCGTGCACGAGGGCGAGGAAGCGGGAGAGGTTGACGTCATCGAGCGCGGCCTCGACCTCGTCCATCATGTAGAAGGGCGAGGGGCGGCTGCGGAAGACGGCGAAGAGGAACGCCAGCGCCGCCATCGAGCGCTCGCCGCCCGAGAGCAGCGACACCCGGCGCACGTTGCGGCCGGCCGGGCGCACCTCGATCTCGACGCCCGTGTTCAACAGGTCGTCCGGGTCGATCAGCATCAGGCGCCCGGTGCCGCCGGGGAACAGCATCGCGATGAGCGTGGAGAAGTGCTCGTTCACGTCGGCGGCCGCGGCGGCGAACGACGTCATGATCTCGTGGTCGAGCGTGCGCACGACCTCGTGCAGCTCGCGGCGGGCGCCGCGCACGTCGTCGACCTGTGCCTCGAGCTCCTTGTGCCGTTCCTCGAGTTGGGAGAGCTCCTCGAGCGCGAGCGGGTTGACCGGGCCGAGCGCGGTGAGCTTGCGCTCGAGCTCGTCGGCGTGCTGCGGCAGCGTCGTGTTCTCGGGCGCCTCGGGCTCGGGCAGCCCCGACGAGCTCCTCGGGGCGGGCACCCAGGTCGCGGGCGATGTGCTCGTGCAGCGACTCGGTGCGCAGGTCGACCTCGTTGGCCTCGAGGTCGAGGGCGCGGGTGCGGTTGCGCACCGCATCGAGGCGCTGCTCGGTGGTGTGGCGGTCCTGGCGCAGCTGCTCGAGCTTCTCGCCCGCCGGCCCGCACGGCGTCGACCTGGTCCTGGTAGTCGTGGCGCAGCTCGTCGAAGCACGCGGTCGAGCCGCTCGTGCTCGGTCTCGACGACCGCCTCCAGGCGGCGCAGCGCCGTGCCCTCGGCCTCGAGGCGCTCGCGGCGGGCGGCCGCCGAGGCGCGCTCCTCGGCGTGGCCGGCCAGGCGCCGCTCGACCTCGGCGTGGCGCTCGGCCAGCACGCGCCGGCGCTCCACCACGCCGGCGACCCGGACCTCGAGCTCCTGTCGCCGCGCCGAACACCTCGCTCGCGGCGCGCCTGCCAGCTCGCGCCACGCGGCGAGCGGCCTCGGACAGGTCGGGCAGCGCCCGGTTGAGCTGCGCCTCCTCGGCCGTGACGTCGGCCAGGCGCTGCTGGGCCTCGACGACGGCGGTGCGGGCGTCCTCGATCTCGGCGCCCAGGCGCAACTGCTCCTCGGCCGCGCGCTGCGACCTCGGCGCCGCGTCGCCTCGCTGGCGGTGGCGTGACGGTCGGCCGCCCGCTCGGCCGCGGCGCGGGCGTCGCGGGCCCGCGACGACGCGATACGCGCCTCGGTCAGGTGCGCCTTGGTCAGCTCGGCGACGCCGGCGGCCTCGGCGCGCCCGACGCTGCGCCTCCTCGACCGCGACCTTGGTGACGACGCCGGCGCCGGAGCGCACGCGCCAGCCCGTGGCGGCGAAGCGGTCGCCCTCGGGGGTGACGACGACGAGATCGTCGCGGGCCAGCGACAGGTCGATCGCCTCTTCCCAGCCGTCGACGCGCACCGCCCGCCCGACCAGCGTGTCGAGCACGGACTCGGCGACGGCGCCGCCCTGGCGGGCCCGCACATGGGCGCGGACCGGCTGCGCGCTGGAACCTGGCGGAAGCTGGCTGGCGGCGTCGGCGCCCCCGCCCGAGCCGTTGCCCGGCAGCCGGGGTCGGGGCGCCAGCACGGCCCCCGTGACGCCCCGGTCGCGCAGCGTCGACAGCGCGGCCTGCGCGGAGCGCCGCCCGTCCACGACGACGGCGGCCACGCCGGCGCCGGCCGCCGCCTCGAAGGCGGCCTCCCAGCCGGCGTCGATCTCCACGAGGTCCACCAGCGAGCCCACGACGCCGTCGACCTCGCGCAGCAGCTCGCGCCCGCCCGCGCCCTGCAGCTCGCTCAGGGCGCGCTCGAGCGCCTCGGCCCGCGCCGCGCTGCGGTGACCCGTCGGACGCCGCCTCGTCGGCCGCGACCTGCGCCTCCTCGGCCGCCCGGGTCGCCGCCTCGAGCTCCTCGGTCGCGGCGGCGAGGGTGCCGTCGAGCGCCGCCGACGTCCCGTCGATCTCCGACGCGTCGCGCGCCAGCAGGTCGGCTCGCACCGCGGCGGCGGCCTGGCGCTGCTCGAGCGTGGCCACCCGGGCGCCGAGGCCGTCGAGATCCTGTTGTTCGCGTGCCGCGGCGCGGGCGATCAGCTCGCGCCGCCCCCGGGTGCGCGCCATCGCCTCGTCGGGGGCGTCGCCGCCCAGGACACCGGCCCACCGCTCGCGCAACGCCGCGTCCTCGCCGTCCAGCGCGTCCAAGGCGGCCGCCAGCTCGGCCCGTTCGGGTGCGCCGCCGGCCTCGTCCTCTGCCTCCGCCGATGCGAGCTCGCCCGAGAGCCGGGCCGCCTCGGCCTCGAGGGTGGAGACGACGTCGACGTCGGCGGCCGCGTCCAACGCGGCCAGCACGCCGCGGCCGCGCTCGCGCAGGACGCCGCGCAGGCCGCGGGCCCGCTCCACCAGGCCCTGGACCCGGCCGAGCGCGTTGGCCAGGTCCTCTTCGCGGCGCGACGAGAGCTCCGCCGTCGTCGACGAGGCCTCGGCGTCCAAGGCCTCGAGCGCCTCGTGCAGCTCGCGCTCCTCGTCACGACAGACACCCAGGTTCTGGGTCGCCGCCAGCCGCCGGGCGCTCAGGTCGGACATTTCGGCGCCGGCCAGATACCGCCGCACCGCCAGCAGCTCGGTGGCGACCGCATCGTGCGAGCGGGCGGCCGCGGCCTGGCGCTCCAGCGGCCGGATCTGGCGCCGCACCTCGCGGACCAGGTCGCCCAGGCGCTCCAGGTTCTCCGCGGTGGCGGCCAACCGGCGCTCGGCCCGCTCGCGCCGGCGCCGGTGCTTGAGCACACCCGCCGCCTCCTCGATGATGGCCCGCCGGTCCTCGGGACGAGCGTTGAGCACGGTGTCGAGCTGGCCCTGGCCGATGATCATGTGCTGCTGGCGCCCGACCCCCGAGTCGCTCAGCAGCTCCTGGATGTCCAACAAGCGGCACGGCGCGCCGTTGATGGCGTACTCGCTGTCGCCCGAGCGAAACAGCGTCCGCGTGATGGTGACCTCGGAGAGGTCGACGGAGAGCTTGCCCGAGGAGTTGTCGATGGTCAGCGAGACCTCGGCGCGCCCGAGCTGGGGCCGCGACGAGGTCCCCGCAAAGATGACGTCTTCCATCTTCGCCGAGCGCAGCGAGCGCGGCCCCTGCGCCCCCAACACCCAGGTGACGGCGTCGACGACGTTGGATTTACCGCTCCCGTTGGGGCCGACGACGACGGTGATCCCGGGCTCGAACTCCAGCACCGTGGGGTCGGCGAAGGACTTGAACCCCTTCATGCTGAGGGACTTCAGGAACATTCGGAGCGACCCTATCTGGTCGGGGCAGGGTGCCTCGGATGACCTTTCAGATGTGGTTTGGCGACCGGGCGGTGCCGCCGGAACTCATCTCGGCGGGCCGCATCGAACCGCCCCCGACGCCGCCACCGAGCGCCCCCGGACCTAGACCTGGCAGTGCTCGCAGAAGAAGGTCGAGCGCCCGCCGGCCTTCACGCGCACGATGTTGTTGCGGCACCGCCGGCACGGCTGGCCCTCGCGGTCGTAGACCTGGTGGGAGCCCTGGAAGTCGCCGATCTCGCCGAAGAGATCCCGGTACTGCTCGTCGGCCAGCGACGACCCCCGGTGCTTGATCGCGTCGGCCAGCGTCTCGACGATCGCCCGGTACAGCCGGCGCACCTCGGTCGCGGTCAGCGAGTCGGCGGCGCGGTCGTAGCGCAACCCGGCCTGGTAGAGCATCTCGTCGGAGTACAGGTTGCCGATCCCGGCCGTGAAGCTCTGGTCCATCAGCAGGGCCTTGATGCCGCCGTGGTGCTGGTGCAGCAGCGCGCCGAAGCGGTCCCAGCTCATCAGGTCCTCGATCGGGTCGAAGCCGAGGTGGGCCAGCTCGGGGATGGCCTTGCGGATGGCCGCGCCGTCGCCGCCCGACGTCCCCGACACCGGGGAGAGCGGCGTGCCGTCGGCCTTGAGCGGCGGCGTCGAGACGAAGAGCTCGCCGAACGTCCTGGGGTCGACGTAGCGCAGCTCGCCGCCCTGGGTGAACGTGATGACGACGTGGGTGTGCTTCGGCTTGGGGTCCTTCACCGACTTGACCCGCAGCACCTGGCCGCTCATGCCGAGATGCACGACCAGCGTGTCCCCGTTGTCCAGCGTCAACAACAGGTACTTGCCGAGCCGCCCCACCGACTTGATCGTGCGGCCCTCCAACAGGGCGCGGAAGTGCTTGGCCGATGGGTGCCGGCGCACGGAGCGCCCGTTGGACACGGCCACGGTCTTGATCTTGCGGCCCACCACTTCGCGCGCCAGGTCCTGGCGCAGGGTTTCGACCTCGGGCAACTCAGGCATTGCTGAGCTCCTCCCAGGCCGCCCGGGCGGCCTCTTGCTCGGCGTCCTTCTTGGAACGCCCCTCGCCGGTACCCCAGCACGTCCCTCCCAAAAACACTTCGGCCGTGTACGCCCGGTCGTGGTCCGGCCCGCTCCCGACCACCACGTAGCGCGGCGTCCCGTCCCCGTCGCGCACGGCCCTTTCCTGCAGCCGGCTCTTGTGGTCGAAGTCGTCGGGCTCCTCGCCCGCCCGGGCGATGGCGTCGCCGAGCTGGCGCAGCACCAGAGCCCGCGCCGCGTCCCAGCCGGCGTCGAGGTAGATGGCGCCGAGGATGGCTTCGAACGCGTCGGCGAGGATCGAGGCCTTGGTCCGGCCACCTGATCCTTCTTCCCCCCGGCCCAACAGGAGGACCTCACCGACCCCGAGTCGAGCGGCGACCTGCGCCAGCACGCGCGCGTTCACGACGGCACTGCGGACCTTGGCCAGCTTCCCCTCGGCGAAGTCGGGGAACGCCTCGTAGCAGTAGCTGGCCACGATGAGGCCGAGCACGGCGTCACCGAGGAACTCGAGACGCTCGTTGGAGGGGGCGCCGCCCTCCTGCTCGCCGCACCAGCTTCGGTGCGCGAGGGCGTGCTGCAGGAGGCTCAGATCGCCGAAGGTGTGGCCCAGCCGTGCGGCCAGATCGGCCGCGCCCTCAGCCCCGGCCTCATCCCTTCTCGAGCTTGGCGTAGACGTAGTCAACGGCGTCACGGACCGTTCGCAGGTCCTCGAGATCCTCGTCATCGATCCGGAAGCCCACGGTGCGCTCCCCTAGCTCCTCTTCGAGCCCCTCGACCAGCTCAATCAGCGCGAGCGAGTCGGCGTCGAGGTCCTCGGTGAAGGAGGCCCCTTCGGTGATCGACGAGGGTTCGATCTCCAAGATGTCGGCCAGCTGGTCCCTGATCAGCTCGAACACTCCGTTTCGATCGAGCGGGCCCTGGTTGGTGTGGGTCTCGGCTGGCACGCCGACCAGTGTAGGTGTCACGCGCGTAGAACCGCCCGTTTACCCCCTCTGAACTGGACTTTTAGCCAATCCTGAAAATTCGCCGCGGGCTCCCGGGCGCTCCGGCGCGCCGTCCGGCGTGGCCCGCTGCGGGGTCAACCCCCGGCGGGGGCCTCGGCGTCCTCGACCTGGCGCACGGCGTCCGCCACCTGGTCGACCAGGCCCCGGGTGGCGCACTCGTGCGCCACCAGCACGGCGTTCATCATGGCGGTTGCATTGGAGGAGCCGTGGCTGATGACGCACACGCCGTTGGTCCCGAGCAGCATGGCGCCACCGGTGTTCTCCGGCTCGAACTGCGCCGCCAGCGGCAGGAGGTGCGGGAGCAGGGCTTCGGCGGCGGCCCGGGTCTCGTCGTTGGTGCCGAAGACCCCGAGCATCGTGTCGAACAGGAAGCGCAGCGAGCCCTCGAGCGCCTTGAGCGTCACGTTGCCGGTGAACCCGTCGGTCACGATCACGTCGGCCGGCGAGGGCAGGAGGTCACGCCCCTCGAGGTTCCCGACGAACTCGAACGCCGCGTCGGGCCCGGCGGCGTCCTCGACCAGCAGGTGGTGCGTCTCCTTGACCAGCGGCGTGCCCTTGGTCGGCTCCTCGCCGATGGAGAGCAGGCCGACGCTCGGCGACTCGGTCCCGAAGCGGGCCGAGACGTAGGCGGCGCCCATCTGGGCGAACTGCACGAGCATGGCCGGCGTGCACTCGGCGTTGGCCCCGGCGTCGACCAGCACGGCGGGGGTGCGGCCGAGGCGCGGCAGCGGCGTGGCGATGCACGGGCGCACCACCCCGGGCAGGCGTCCCATGCGCAGCAGCGCCGAGGCCATGGTGGCGCCGGTGTTGCCGGCCGAGACCATGGCCGACGCCTTGCCGTCGCGCACCAGCTCGGCGGCGCGCACGAGCGAGGAGTCCTTCTTGCGGCGCACGGCCCCGGCCGGGTCGTCGTCCATGGCGATGACCTCGGTGCAGGGCACGAGCTCGAGGCCCATCGTGTCGCCGACCTGCTCGGGCGGGCCGACCAGCACGATGCCGCACGCCGTGCTCGGTGGCGGCGCGGCGGGCGCCCTCGACGATCTCGCCCGGGGCCTTGTCGCCGCCCATGGCGTCGACGGCGACCGGGAGCTTGGCCAGTGCCTCGGGCGACGGACGCTCGCCCCGGCGGCTCAAGTCAGTCGACCTCGACGGCCTGGCGACCCTTGTACCAGCCGCAGCTGGGGCACACCACGTGCGGGGTCTTGGCGGCCTGGCAGTGCGGGCACACGCTGCGGGGCGGCCGGCCCAGACGCCAGGCCGCGGCCTGGTGGCTGTGGCCCTTGGCCTTGGACTTCTTCTTCTTGGGGACTGCCATGGACGGACTCCAACGTGACGATCGGGATCGGGTCGCTTTTCGGGTGACGCCGTGCGCCACACCCTGGGCGCTCTGAGCCGGTGCAAGCCCTCCGGGGAGGGGCTACCGAAGCACGTCGAGGTTAGCCCACCGGGGGTCCCGGGGGGCAACGCAGCTGCAGTCGCCCTCGTTGCGGTTGGCGCCGCACTGCGGGCAGAGGCCCGGCGCAGTCGTCCTGGCACAGCGGCGCCATCGGCAGCTCGAGCACCACGGCGTCGCGCACCAGGGGGGCCAGGTCGATGGCGTCGAGCTCGATCGGGTAGAGGTCCTCGTCGCTCGGGGCGGCCACGGCGGCGTCGGCGAAGCGCTCGTGCACCGCGATGGTGAGCTCGCCCTCGACCGGCTCGGCGCAGCGCCGGCAGATGCCGACCCAGGGCGCCCGCACCGTGCCCTCGGCCTCGATCCCGCCCTCGAACGAGACCAGCTCGACGTCGACCTCGGCCTCGGCGCCGGGCGGCATGACGCTGCGGCCCTCGTCGACGCCCTGCCTCGTCGCAGCGGGCCGGCCAGGGCGACCTCGCCGCGGCGCACCTCGTGCGCGTGCATTCCGCTGTTGCGCCGCAGCCGGGCGACCTGGACGACGAACGGGTCGGCGCGGCATCAGCTCTGGTCCTGATCGAAGAAGCCGTCCTCCTCGCTCCCTGGACGCCAGGTCCTCGGTCGGGGCTTCCAACGTCGGGGCGGCGAGCTTGGCCCGGCCGGCCTCCACGGTGCGGGTGAGGCGGTCGAGCACGATCTCCATCCCGGCGAGCTTGGTGTCGACGAAGTCCTCGGCCTGGTGGCGCAGGGCCCGCGCTTCTTCGTTGGCGTCGTCGAGGATGCGCTGGGCGACGGCGTTGGCCTGGCGCACGATCTCGGTGCGCTGCACCATGTGCTCGGCCTGGGCGCGCACCTCGTCCATCAGCGCCTCGGCCTCCCGGCCGCGCTCGGCCATGAACTCCTCGCGCTCGCGCAGGAGCCAGCGCGCCTGGCGCAGCTCGTCGGGCAGGCACTCGAGCGCCGACTGCAGGAGCGAGGTCACCTCGTCGCGCGACACCATCACCGACGACGACAGCGGCATCGACTTGGCGGAGGCGATGAGGTCGAGCAGCTGGTGGAGGATGGAATCGATTCCGACCTCCTCGACCGGCTGTTCCTCTTCGACATCGAGGAAGCGGTCGCTCACTGCTCTCCCCCTCCCTCCTCGTATTTGGCCGCCAAGGCCTTGGCGACCGGCTCGGGCACGAAGGCCGACACGTCACCGCCGAAGCGCCAGACCTCGCGCACCAGCTTGGAGGCCAAGAACGCCCACTCGGCGCTGGTCGGGATGAAGATCGTCTCGATGCCCGAGAGGTGGTTGTTCATCTGGGCCATCTGCATCTCGGCCTCGAAGTCCGAGACGGCGCGCAGGCCGCGGATGATGGCGTTCGCCCCGACGTCACGGGCTACGTAGACCGTGAGCGTCGACATCGACACGATCCGGACACCCGCGAGGTGCGCCGTGACGTCTCGGAGGAGTTCCTCGCGCTCTTCGAGGTCGAAGAGCTGGGCGCCCTTCTGGGGGTTGCGCACCGCGGCCACCACGACCTCGTCGAAGAGCTTGCTCGCCCGTTCGACGATTTCGAGATGCCCGTTGTGGAAGGGGTCAAACGAGCCGGGAAAGAGGGCGACCTTCATGCGCCCTGCCCGTTGTCTCCGGCGTCGTGTCCGGCGTCGCCTCGCTGATGAGCCACGGTGATGAGCGTACCGCCGTACCGCCGTTCCCTTGCGACCACCCAGGTGTCGGGCAGCTCAATGGGCGATGAAGATTCCATGACGACGGTGGCCGAGTCGAGGGCCTCGAGGAGCGCCGGCCAGTCCTCGAAGTCGTAGGGCGGGTCACAGAGCGCGAGGTCGAAGGCCGGTCCCTCGGGGCCTTCTGGGCCTGCGGCTCGGGTGCCGCTGCCGCTGCCGCTGCCGCTGCCGCTGCCGGTCCGGGTGCCGATGCGGAGCCAACCAGGCAGTTCGGCCCTCACGAGGGTGGTCGCGGCGTCGTCGAGGCCAACGGCGGTGAGGTTCTGCCGGACGGCGGCGAGCGCGTTGGGGTCGACGTCGACGAAGGTGGCCGAGGCGGCGCCCCGGGACAGCGCTTCGACGCCCAGGGCGCCGCTCCCGCAGAAGAGGTCGATCACCCGCAGCCCTTCGACGCCGCCCTGTGAGCCGAGGATGTCGAAGATCGATTCGCGCACCCGGTCCGAGGTCGGCCGCACGGACTTGGGCAGCTTGGCCGCCAGCCGGCGCCCACGGCTCCGGCCTCCGATGACCCGCATCGGGCCACCATACGGCGATCGAGTGGCGGAATATCGCACGACCCATCCCAGGCCCGGATCGGGCGGTTCGGCGCCGCGAGCTACCGCCAAAGTTTCGGATGGTCGACGAAATCGTTGACGAGGGCGGCGAGGTATTCCGACATCACCTCTGCCATGAGCGCCTTGTCTACGTACTCGGGCCGTTCGGGCATCGACGCGTGCAGTGCTTCGACCGCCTTGCGGTGTGCCTGCCGCCACACGACCTGTTCAAGCGATTCGTCTGGTGCCAAGGCGTACACCAGGCGGCAGTCGAGCGCTTCCGCTGCTCGCATGAGGCTCCCGAGCCGAATCGAACCGGTCAGCTCGGCGCCCTCAAGCCTCCATGCTCGGGACTGGGCGACCCCCATTCGCTGCGCCATTTCGTAACTCGACATACCCAGCGCGTCCCGGACGGTGCGCAGCCAACCTTTCGCCGGAGGCGGTCCGATCCGCTCTTCCAAGCCGGCGAGGCGTCGATCGAGACTCCGGCGGGCGACTGTTCGATGGGGGTTCACTCCTGGAGAAAGGTCGGAGTGCATCGGACGCGGAGTCATCGAATGTCAAGAAATCCATGACAGGAGCGTGCTTGCCTTCGCCGTCTCTAATGCAGCCTGGGTGTTCATTTTCAGGCGAGTGAACACCTTTCGTTCCATGCACTCGGAGGTCCGGCGCGGAACTCCGTTGCGGGCGGGCCGGCGGGACTGACGTGGAAAGGTCCTGCTCTCCCGGCTTGGGCATGGCTTCGCCTCAGCTCTTGAAGAGGTACTCCCCCTCGTCCTCGCTGAGGAGGAGGCCGACCTCCTCGCGCAGCCCCTCGTGGTCGGCCAGCTGCGGGTCCGCGTCGACGATCGCCTCGGCGGCCTTCTTGGCCTCCCCGAGGAGCTCGATGTCGCCCTCGTCGCTCAGTGACGCCAGCTTGAGGTCGCTCTGCCCCTTCTGACGGGCGCCCAGCAGCGTGCCCTCGCCGCGCAGACGCAGGTCCACCTCGGCCAGCGCGAAGCCGTCGGTCGAGCCGGCCACGGCGGCCAGACGCTCGTTGTCGTCGTCGCCACCGAGGAGGTAGCACCAGCTGGCGTCGCTGCCGCGGCCGACGCGGCCGCGGAGCTGGTGCAGCTGCGCGATGCCGAAGCGGTCGGCGCTCTCGACCACCATGACGGTGGCCTCGGGCACGTCGACGCCGACCTCGATGACCGTGGTGGCCACCAGCACGTGGACCTCGCCGGCGCGGAAGTGCTCCATCACCTCTTCGCGGGCCGCCGTCGGCATCTGCCCGTGCAGGAGCCCGACCCGGAGGCCGGCCAGCTCGTGCGGCCGACAGCCGCTCGAACTCCTCCTTGGCCGACTTCGCCTCGACCCGGGGCGACTCGCTCGACCAGCGGGCAGACGACGTAGGCCCGGTGGCCCGGCGGCGACCTCGCTGCGCACCCGGTCCCAGGCCTCGTTCGCCTCCCCTGCGCCCGGCAGCCACTCCGTCGTGATCGGCACGCGACCGGGCGGGAGCTCGTCGAGCATGGTCAGGTCGAGGTCGCCGAAGATCACCATGGCCGCCGTGCGCGGGATGGGCGTCGCCGTCATGACCAGCAGGTCGGGGTCGCCGTCGGTCGCCCTTGGCGCGCAGGGTGGCCCGCTGCTCCACGCCGAAGCGGTGCTGCTCGTCGATGACGACACAGCCGAGGGAGTGGAACGCCACCTCCTCGGTCAACAGCGCGTGGGTGCCCACCACGACGTCGACGGCGCCCGCGGCCAGGCCGTCGAGCACGGCGGCCCGGGCCTTCGCCCTTCACCTTGCTGGTGAGCAGCTCGACGCGGACGCTCGCCGCCCGCGATGCCGCCGGGACCCTCGAGGTCGCCGAGCAGCGCGCGCACGGCCGTGAAGTGCTGCTCGGCCAGCACCTCGGTCGGCACCATCAGCGCGCCCTGATGCCCGCTCTGCACCGCGGCCAGCAGCGCGGCCACGGCGACGACCGTCTTGCCCGAACCGACGTCGCCCTGGAGCAGGCGGTGCATGGGGAAGGGACCGGCCAGGTCGGCCACGATCACCGCGAGGGCGCGGCGCTGCGCCGTCGTGAGCTCGTAGGGCAGGCCGGCGAGGAAGCGCGCGACGAGCGTGTCGGACACGCGCCGGTGACCTCGCGCGGCGACACGTCGTGGCGCAGCGCGCGGGCGTTCACCTCGAAGGCGCGCCGGCGCAGGACGAGCGCCAGCTGCAGGCGGAAGAGCTCGTCGAAGACCAAGCGGCGGCGGGCCCGGTCCTTCGCCTCGAACGACTCGGGCCGGTGGATGGCTTCGAAGGCCTCGGTGCGGCCCCACAGGTCGAGCGCGGTGCGCCACTCCTCGGGCACCGGGTCGGCGAACTCGCCGGCCCGCTGGAGCGCCTCCTCGACGAAGGCGCCGATCTCCCAGCTGGTCAGGCCGACCTTGGCCGACGCCGGGTAGACGGGGACGATGCGGCAGGGTGCGCCGCTCGGCCGTCGGCGCCGGCGACCACGTCGACGACCGGGTTGGCCATCTGGCGGCGGCCCCGGTACTCCTCGACCTTGCCGAAGAAGATGGCCTCGGTGCCCGCTTCGCAGCTGCTTGGCCCGCCAGGGCTGGTTGAAGAAGACGATCTTGAGCCCGCCGGTGTCGTCGCGCACGGTCACGCTCGACCATGGCGCGGCGCTGGCGCGTGCGGCCGGCGAGCGCACCGACTGCACGGCGGCCAGCACCGCCGCCTCGTCGCCCACGTCGAGGTCGGAGACGTCGGCCTGGCGGGTGCGGTCGATGTAGCGCCGCGGGTAGGTGGTGAGGAGGTCGAGGACGCGTCTCGATGCCGAGCTCGGCCAGCGCCTTCGTGCGCCGCTCCGAAACGCCGTGGAGCCGCGTCACCTCGATCGCGCGTCAGGGCGCCGCAGGGTGCGGCCGCTACTCGATCCCGAGCAGGTACGGGTAGAGCGGCTGGCCGCCGTGGTGGACCTCGAGCGCCACGTCGGGGTACTCCTCGGCCAGCCACTCGCTCGATCCGCCGGGTGTCGCGCGACCCGGGCGCCCTCGCCCTCGATGAGCGTGACGAGCTCGTGGCTGTCGTCGAGCAGGCGGCTGAGCAGCGAGGCGGCGTGCAGACGACGACGTTGTCGGCGATGGCGACGACGCCGTCGCGCGAGATGCCGAGGCAGTCGCCCTCGTGCACCTCGCCGGCGTCGGTCATCGAGTCGCGCACCGCCCGGGTGACCTCGGCCGGCACGACGCGGGCGGCCGACTCGCCCATGGCGGCGACGTTCGTCTCGACGTCGGCCTCCGGGTCGTAGGCCAGCAGCGCGGCGAAGCCCTCGACGATGCGAGCCGGTCGCCACCACCCGGACCGTCTTGTCGCTCAGGGCGTCGACCTGCTCGGCCACGGGGCGGATGTTCTTGTTGTTGGGCAGGATCACCACCTGGTCCGGCCCACCGCCTCGACCGCCTCGACCAGGTCGGCGGTCGACGGGTTCATCGTCTGGCCGCCGGCGACGAGGTGGTGCACGCCGAGCGAGCGGAAGATGCGGCCGATGCCGTCGCCCGTGACGACGGCGACGACGCCCGTGGTCGGCGGCGGGCCCGAGCCCTCGGTGCTCGGGCCGGCGCCGGGGGCGCCGACGCCTCGCGCACCCAGCGCTCCTCCTCGACCTGCTCGTCGAGGTCGGTGACCCGGATGCGCGGGGCCGCCCGCCGTCGAGCGCCGGCCTCGATGGCGGCGCCGATGTCGTCGGTGTGGATGTGGCAGTTCCACAGGCCGTCGCCGCCGACCACCACGATGGAGTCGCCGATGCCGGCCCAGACGTCCTTGAACGCCGCGATGGAGTCGTCGGGCGCGTCGAGGAGGTACATGACCTCGTAGCGCAGGTCGCCGACGCTGTCGTCCTCGCCGTCGTCGCCGCGGCCCTCGGCCGCCGGCCGCCGCGACAGGCGGCCGTTCAGGGCGGAGAGGTCGGGGGCCGCCACTCCGGAGGGCTCGGGCAGCGGGCGGCCGTCGACGACCGAGCAGGAACGCGTCGAGCAGGAGCAGGAACCCGGTGCCGCCGGCGTCGACCACGCCGGCCTGGGCCAGCACCGGCAGCATGCTCGGGCGTGCGGGCCAGCGCGTCGGCCGCCTCGGTCGCGGGCGCCCTCGACCACGCCGACGAGGCTGGCGCCGGCGCCGTCGGCCGGCGGCGCCGTGGCGGCGCCCTCGGCGGCGGCCGCGGCGACGGTGAGGATGGTGCCCTCCACCGGGCGCACGACGGCCCGGCGGGCCAGCTCGGCGGCGTGGGCGAGGGCGTCGACGAGGATCTCGGGGCCGACGCCGTCGTCGCCCGGCGGCGCCCATGCGCTCGCCCATGCCCCGGAGGATCTGGGAGAGGATCACGCCGGAGTTGCCCCGGGCGCCCATGAGCGAGCCGTGGCCGATGGCCTTGCAGACCTCGGGCAGGCCGGCGCCGGCGGCGACGCCGTCGAGCTCGGCCGACCACCGCCTCGAGGGTCAGGGCCATGTTGGTGCCCGGTGTCGCCGTCGGGCACCGGGTAGACGTTGAGGCGGTTGATGTCGGCCTGGTGCGAGCCGCAGCGCGTCTCGGTAGCCCCCCATGACCGCACGCAGGTCGTCCGCGCGCCAAGGTCGCCAGGGAGGTCATGGCAGGGGATGCTAACCTTTGCGCCGTTCGTGAAGGCCTGCCGTGGTCGCGGTCGGCACCGCTGGCCGCTCCCTCAGGAAGGTTCACCCCATGGCAGCAGTGTGCGAGATCTGTGGCAAGAAGCCCTCGTTCGGCATGAACGTGAGCCACTCCCACCGGCGCACCAAGCGGCGTTGGAACCCCAACATCCAGCGGGTGCGGGCCGTGGTCGAACGGCGCGCCCAAGCGGCTCCACGTCTGCACCTCGTGCATCCGGGCCGGCAAGGTGACCAAGCCGCCGCGCCGGACGCACGAGCCGACGCCGCCAGCTGAACCTCGGGCTCGCCTGCTCGGCGAGCCGCGTCCGAGGCTCGCTCGGTCCAGCCCGAGGCGGTGCTGCCAGCCGAGCCGCTCGAGCGGCTCGTCCGCCAAGCATCCGCGACGTCGGGATCCGCCGACGATCGCGCCGATCCGGACCGGCGAGCGCAGCCCCGCCGCGTGCGAACGCGGCCACCAGCGCGTCGACGTCGCCTCGGCGCGACCGTCGACCACCAGCTCGTAGTCCTCGCCGCCGCCGAGGGCCTCGTCGAGGGTCGCCCCCGCGGCCACCGGCACGGTCGTCGAGCGCGAACCCGACGCCCGAGGCGTCGGCCAGGCGGTGCAGGTCGAGCGCCAGCCCGTCGGAGACGTCGATCATGGCGTGCGCGCCGGCCGCGCCGGGCCACCTCGCCCTCGGCCAGCCGGGCCACCGGCCGCCGGTAGGCCGCGGCGGCCGTCGGCGCCCGGCTCGCCGCGCCCGCAGCTGCGCGCAGCCCGGCCGCCGAGCCGCCGCACGGGCCCGGTCACCAGCACGCGCGTCGCCCGGCCGCGCGCCCCGACCGCGCGGCACCGGCGCCGCCGCCCGTCCGACCGTGCCCAGCACGGTCACCGACCACCACCAGCTCGCCCGCCGACGAGACGTCGCCGCCCACCACCGGGCACCCGCTCGCCGCCGAGGCCTCGGCCACGCCCTCCATCACGCCGAGGGCCAGCTCGCCCGTCGCCCGGCCGGCCCCGGCACGCACAGCGCCACCAGCGCCCCGAGCGGGCGCGGCGCCCATGGCGGCCAGGTCGCTCAGCGCGCCCATCAGGGCCTTCCACCCCACGTCGGCGGGGCTGCAGAGGGCCAGGTCGACGTGGACGCCCTCCACCACGCTGTCGACCGAGACCACCAGCGGACCGCCGCCGGGCACGCCGACGACGGCGGCGTCGTCGCGCAAGCCCGAACGGCTCGATTCCGTTTCCGAGCGTGCCGCCGGATACGCTCCAACGATCTCGTCTTCACCGGCGAGATGCGTGTGCGCCGAGGTTTGGGGGATCCCACGGCACATGCCTAGCATTGGACCCCACCGAAACCGGCCGGACGAAGGAGCAGATCCCCCCGACATGCCGCCCACCAAGAACGCCAAACTCCTCGCCTGGGTCGACGAGGTCGCGGCGCTCACCACACCCGACCGCATCGAGTGGTGCGACGGCTCGGCCGACGAGTACGACCGCCTCTGCCAGCAGCTGGTCGACGCCGGGCACCTTCACCAAGCTCGCCGACGCCAAGCGGCCCAACAGCTACTGGGCCCACTCCGACCCCGGCGACGTGGCCCGGGTCGAGGACCGCACCTTCATCTGCTCCGAGCCAAGGAGATCGACGCCGGCCCGACCAACAACTGGCGCGACCCGGCCGAGATGCGCGCCGACGCTGCACCGGCCTCTTCACCGGGCTCGCATGAAGGGCCGCACCATGTACGTGGTGCCCGTTCTCGATGGGCCCGCTCGGCTCGCCCATCGCCCACATCGGCGTGCAGCTGACCGACTCGCGCCTACGTGGCCGTCACCATGCGGATCATGACCCGCATGGGCACACGGCGCCCTCGACGTGCTCGGCGCCGACGGCGAGTTCGTGCCCTGCCTGCACTCGGTCGGCGCCCCGCTCGCGCCGGGCCAGGCCGACGTGCCGTGGCCGTGCAACGCCGAGAACAAGTACATCGTCCACTTCCCCGAGACCCGCGAGATCTGGTCGCTACGGCTCGGGCTACGGCGGCAACGCCCTGCTCGGCAAGAAGTGCTTCGCCCTGCGCATCGCCTCGGTCATGGCCCGCGACGACGGCTGGCTGGCCGAGCACATGCTGATCCTCAAGCTCACCTCGCCCGAGGGCGAGACCCGCTACGTCACCGGCGCCTTCCCGTCGGCCTGCGGCAAGACCAACCTGGCCATGCTCATCCCCACCCTCGCCGGGCTGGAAGGTCGAGACGGTCGGCGACGACATCTGCTGGATGAAGTTCGGCGACGACGGCCGGCTCTACGCCATCAACCCCGAGGCCGGCTTCTTCGGCGTGGCCCCGGGCACCAGCGACGAACACCAACCCCAACGCCATGCTGACGCTCGGCGGCAACTGCATCTTCACCAACACCGCGCTCACCGACGACGGCGACGTGTGGTGGGAGGGCATGACCGACGAGCCGCCGGCCCACCTGATCGACTGGAAGGGCAACGACTGGACGCCCGCGTCGGGCACGCCCGGCCGCCCACCCGAACGCCCGCTTCACCGCCCCGGCCGCGCAGGCCCGGCCATCGCCCCCGAGTGGGAGGACCCCGCGGGCGTGCCGATCTCGGCCATCCTCTTCGGCGGCCGCCGCGCCACGGTCGTCCCGCTGGTCACCGAGGCCTTCGACTGGGAGCACGGCGTGTTCCTCGGCTCGATCATGGCGTCGGAGACGACCGCCGCCGCGGCCGGCGCCGTCGGCAAGCTGCGCCGCGACCCCTTCGCCATGCTGCCGTTCTGCGGCTACAACATGGCCGACTACTTCGCCCACTGGCTCGACGATCGGCGAGGCGGCCGACGCCGGCCAAGCTGCCGAAGATCTTCTACGTCAACTGGTTCCGCAAGGACGCCGACGGCAAGTTCCTGTGGCCCGGCTTCGGCGAGAACAGCCGGGTGCTCAAGTGGGTCTTCGAGCGGGTCGCCGGCAAGGCCGACGCCGTCGAGACGCCGATCGGCTACGCTGCCCGCCGCCGGACGCCATCGACACCGACGGGCTCGACGTGACCGCCGAGCGACATGGCCGAGCTGCTCGCGGGTCGACACCGACGAGCTGGCGGGCCGAGGTGCCGCTCGATCGAGGAGCACTACGCCCAGTTCGGCGACCGCCTCCCCGGCGCGCTCGCCGACGAGGTCGACACGCTCGAGAAGCGCCTGGGCTGAGTCGGGATCTGTCCCGCCTCGGCCCTCGCCGACTCCAGCCGAGACTCCGCCTCTTCCGAGAACCGGGGCGGCGCGGTCGACAGCTACTCCCCCGTGCAGGCGTTCGTTGCCGTGTTCGAATCGAACGTCTGTCCGTCTTGGGGGAAGTACCAGGTCACCTCCTGGTAGGCCGGCGGACCACCGTCACAACTTCCGAGATCGAACGCGACCACGGTCGCGGGCTCGACCGGCCAGCTCGATACCGGCCCGGACTGACCCGTCCCGTCGATGGCCTGGCCCTGCCCCGTCGCCTGCGGCGCGCCCCAGTTCGACCACGCAATCGAGCCGACATGCGGTGAGGACGCCACGCCTCCCAAGCTGATGTTGGCGGGAGCCACCTCGCCAAAGCCGCTGATCCCCGCGTACGAGCCCAACGCCTGACCCCACGCTGCACTTCCGAGCAGGGGCCCCGTCGTGGTGGTGGCCGGCGGAAGCGTCGTGGTGGGCGGCACCGTGGTGGTCGTCGTCGGCGCGAGCGTCGTCGTGGTCGAAGCCCGCACGCCACCGACCGGGGTCTTGGCCGAATTGACGAGGGAAAATTCCGATTTCCAGGTGGTGCCGTTCCAACGCAGGATGACGATCCTGGGGACACCGGCCGGACTGGCGCCGGGATGGCCCGCGGCACTCTCCCAACCGACAGCCCATCCATTGGAGCGCGAGATAGCCGCCACACCCTCGAGGGCACTGTCCCCGTCTCCAAGTTGCGGGTAGCGCGCACGCGCCCACGTCGCACCGGTCCGCTGCAAGATCACCCCGGTCCTCGGGCCGTCACCGCTGCCACTCAGCCCGACAGCCCACGATCGGCCCGAGGAGACCGATGCGACCGAAGAGAGATTGACGCCGCCGCCGAATGTGGGCGCTGGCACTTGTGCCCATGCGTTCCCGTTCCACCGCGCGATCAAGCTGTTGCCAGGGCCACAGCCGCAGTTGTTGCCGTTGCCGACCGCCCAGGTCATGCCGCCGGACACCGTGACGTCGCTGAAAAAGCTGGAGAGACCCTCTGTACTGCCCGGATTCGGGCTCGGCACCTGCTGCCAGGTATTCCCGTTCCAGTGCAAGATCAACGAGTCGCCACTGTTGGTCGAGCCGACGGCCCAGGCATTCTTCGGCGAGACGGCAGCCACCCCCGAGAGCGTGCCGGGGGTTGGCGGCATCCGCTGCCACGTTTTCCCGTTCCATCGCAGGATCAAGGTGTTGCCACTGTTCGTCGAGCCGACGGCCCAGGCATCAAGAGACGACACGGCGGACACCCCGTAGAGGGCGCCGGTGGTGCTCGGCATCTGCTGCCACCTTGTTCCCTTCCGGTGCAGGATCAACGTCTGGGGGTTCGAAGGGTCGCCGCTCGAACCGACCGCCCATCCATTCGTGAGGGAAGTGGCCGCGACGCCGCGGAGTTCCGCGTTGGGAATGCGGGGGGTGGGCGCAGACCTCCAACCAGAGCCGTTCCAGTACAGGGTGAGTGCCTTGGTGTCGGAGCCGGCGTTGGTGCCCGAAAAGCCGACCGCCCAGGCGTCACCATCCGGCATGGCGTCCACCCCATACAGTTCGCCCGCCGCGCCAGATGTACCAATGGCCGCCGTCGCTTTCGCCGGGGCGCTCGCTCCGACCTGCTGGGTCGACATCAGGGAAGACGATGCGGTCCCGATTCCCACCACAAGGGCGCCGGCAACAAGGTGGCGGAAGGCCGTGCGTGCGTCCATGTTTCTCCCCGCTCGTCCACCTCGGCGACGAGTGTACCGAGGGGTTCGCACTCACGGCAATGCCCGTAGCAATACTCAGAACTGCGCTTCACGGGCCAACGTCTCGACGACCGTAGAAGTTGCTCCTCGGAGGAACCTTCCTGCTGCCGGTCCTCCCGTGCTTAACCCCCCGCCGGCCCCCCGACGTCGCCGATGTTGCCGATGTCGCGGATCCCGCGGACCACGCGGGGTGCGTGCGCGGCCCGGCGCCCCGAGACGTAGGACAGCCCGCCGAGCGCGGCCAGCACCGCCATGGTGGCGTCCCCCGCGGGCAGCGAGAACGCGATGATCACCGGGATCAGCGACCCCACCACCCACACCAGCTGCTGGCGCATGCCGAAGCGGGCAAACGCCCGACCCTGCGCCGAAAACGGGATCAAGCGCTGGGTCATCGAGTCGAACGACGGCTGGGCCACCGCGCCGCACAGGCCGACCATGAAGGCGAGCACCACCTGGGCGAACAAGGTGCCCCAGACGGCGCAGCCGGCCGCCGCGGCGGCGATGAGCCACAACGCGCCGAGCAACAGCTGCTGCTCGGAGAAGCGCTTGCGCAGGCGACCGACCAGCACCAACCCGATGATCGCCCCCACCCCCGTCCCGGCCAGCACCAGGCCGTACCAGTAGAGGCCCACCCCGTGCATCCGGCGCAGGCCGAAGGCCAACATGAACGTCATGAACCCGGTGAGCCCGCGCACGATGCACATGGCGGTCAGCCCCAACGTCACCTCGGGGTTCGCCATCGGCTGCAACTGCAACAGGTCCTGCTCGCGGGCGAACGCCTCGCCCTCGGCGCCGAACTCGCGCACCCGCGTGTCCTGATCGGTCCACAGCCGCTCGGCCCGACGGCCGCTGATCACCGGTAGGCGTGCCGCCGCCACGGCCGCCCCGACGAAGACGATCGTCGCGAAGACCAGGACGGCCGGCGAGCCCCCGAGCTTGTAGAGGATCACGCCCGGCACCGAGACGGCGAACCCGGCCAGCGTCCCGAGCAGGGTCAGCCGGGCGTTGAGCGGTGCGTACCCCGCCTGCTCCCCGGTGTCCTCGTCGGGCGCGGTCATCGCCGCCATCTCGGGCACCAAGGCCCCCTTGGTCACCAGGTAGAGCTTCTGGAACACCAGGACCAAGAAGGCCAACGGGAACAGCAGGAGACCGTGGATGTGCATCGCCATCAACGGGCACAACACGGCCTGCCCGATGGCGGACGCGACGCACATGGCTCGCCGGGCCCCGCGACTCTTGTCGATCAGCGGCCCCAGCAACGGCGACACGATGGCGAACGGCGCCAGGGTGAACAGGAGGTACAGCAGCACCTGATGGTCGGCCGCGTTCGGCGAGAGGGAGAAGAACAGCGACCCCGCCAGCGAGATCGTGACCAGCGTCCCGCCGCCGAGCATGGCGCACTGCACCAGCGACAGGCGCCCGATCGGGTGTGACTGGTCGAACAGGTCACGACGCGCCTGGCGCGCCATGACCTTGAACTGCTCGACTCTTGCGGTCATCGCCACGAGGCCAATGTACGGTGTGCCGTGACCGTCCACGCGTACGTCCTGATCCAGACGGATATCGGCAAGGCGGCGCACGTCGCCGACCTGGTCAGTGCGATCGACGGCGTCACCCTCTCCGAAGCGGTCACCGGCCCCTACGACGTCATCGCCCGGGCCGAGGCCCCCTCGATGAACGATCTCGGCCGCATGGTCGTCCGGGACCTCCAGCAGATTGAGGGCATCACCCGCACCATCACGTGCCCCATCGTCCGCCTCTGACGCAACCCCTCTAGCAATCCGGCGGGCTCACTCCTCGCCCGCGCCTCACCGCGATCCCGCGCCTCCCGCGCTTCGCTGCTCCCACAACGCACCCGAGGTGCGCCAACCGTGCAACCCCTAGGGGTCATCCTGTCAATGGGGGTTCGGCAGCGATGCGTTGCCGGGCTAATCCGAACCCTTCGGAAATTGCCACGAATGTGCAATTTCGCGATTCGCTGCGACCGAACTGGGTAGTGGTCAGCGACCCCTTCATCGTGGGGTGCAAGCACCCCCACAACCATCCCGACCCAGGAGCCAGCAACCCATGCCTTCTCCCTCGACGCGGCGTCGCCGCGCCGCCGGACTGCTTCCGATCCTCCTCGTGAGGACCTGCGCGCGCATCTCCTGTGCCGGTCCCAGACTCCCGACCCGGCGGCCAACAATCCGCGCCTTCTCCTCCCGCGCGGCGTCGCCGCGCCGCTGGACTCCTTCCGATCCTCCTCGTGGCGACCGGCGCAGTCATCGCCGTGCAGGTGGCCAACTTCGGCCAACCGTCCGCGCCGCGAGCACGCGTGTTCAGCGCGGCAGCGGCCCAGGTCGACCGCGCCGTGAAGCCGAGGCAACCAGGAGTGAGTACACCCACCACCACGACGCCGACCTCCCCGCCGACGACGTCCACCACGTCGACAACGGTGCCGCCGCCACCTCCGGCCACGCCGGCACCGACCCCGCCTCCAGCGGAACCGGCCACCACCACGACGATCGCGCCTCCGCCGCCGGTAGAAGTTCCCGCCGTCCAGCCCTCCCTGTCGAGCGCCGTTCCCCCGGCGGGCCAGGCCACGGCGTGGGGCTGCGCCGCCGCGCTGACCTACCTCAACGCCTACGCCTACCCCGGCTTTGTGTTCGAGTGCCCGGGCGACGCCCTCGGCCGTCAGGCGATGACGTGTGACAACGAGCCCGGCGTCTGCCCGAACGAGTTGCTCATCGCCATCGCAGACGCCTGCCCGGCGGCCTACATGAACGAGGCGTCCAACTCGTGGGTGCTGATGGGGCGGTCGACGGCGCCGATCGATCCCTACGGGACCTGCTGATGCGCCGAATTGCCAGGTGCCGCGAAACGTCGAGCGCCTAGCTGAGCGCGCCCGACTCGCGAGCTTCGCCACGGCGTCCTCGGAGACGCCCCACTCGACCAGACCGGAAACCGTGTCGGCGCCGGGAGGCGACGGCGGCTTTGAGATGGCCGACGGCGTGCGCGAGAAGCGCGGCGCCGGCGCCGGCTGCACCGCGCCTTCGACCTCGACGAAGGTCGAGCGCGCCACGTTGTGCGGGTGCAGGTGCGCCTCCCAGGGCGAGAGGACCGGCACGACGCAGGCGTCGGTGCCGTCGAAGATGGCCGACCACTCGTCGCGCGTCTTGGTCTTGAAGATCTCGCCGAAGCGTGCCTTCATGGCCGACCATTCGTCGCGTGCCATCTGGTGCGGCAGCGACGCGTCGCCGGTGAGGCCGAGTCCCATGAGCAGCTCGGCGTAGAACTGCGCCTCGATGCCACCGACCGCCATCCACTTCCCGTCGGCGGTCTCGTAGACCTCGTAGAAGGGCGCGCCGGTGTCGAGCATGTTCGCCCCGCGCTCGTCGCCCCAGAGCCCGTGCCGGTGGAAGGCGTGGATCATCGTCATCAGCGACGCGGCGCCGTCGACCATGGCGGCGTCGACCACCTGACCCTCACCCGAACGGGCCGCCTCCAACAGCGCGGCCACCATGCCGAAGGCGAGGAGCATGCCGCCGCCGCCGAAGTCGCCGACGAGGTTGAGCGGCGGGACCGGCGCCGAGTCGGCCCGGCCGAGCGACCACAACGCACCGCCGATGGCGATGTAGTCGATGTCGTGCCCGGCCATGGAGGCCATCGGCCCGTCCTGGCCCCAACCGGTCATGCGGCCGTAGACCAGGCGCTTGTTGCGGGCGAAGCAGTCCTCGGGCCCCACGCCGAGGCGCTCGGCCACGCCGGGACGGAATCCCTCGATCAGCCCGTCGGCCTGCTCGACCAGCCCGAGCACGAGCTCGAGGGCGTCGGGGTTCTTCAGGTCGATCCCGACGGACGGCCGGGACCGGTTGAGCAGGTCCCAGTAGGACCCGGAGCCGGACTGGGCGAACTCCTCCCCCGCTTCGACGGCACCGGCGGGCGCCCGTTCGAGCCGCAGCACCTGGGCGCCGGCGTCGGCCAGCATCATGCAGGTGTAGGGCGCCGGCCCGATCCCCGCCAGCTCGATGATCTTGATCCCGCTCAGCGGGCCACTGCGCACGTGCTCGGCCATCGCAGGATCGTGACCCGGGCTCCGCGCCGCCGGGCGGTCAAGCTGGAGGACGTGCCCACCGCCCGTGCGCCCGGACGAGTCACCATCATCGGCGACCACACCGACTACAACGGCGGGCTCTCGCTGCCCATGGCCATCGACCTGGCCACCGAGGTCACCTACACGCCGAAGCCCGACAGCTTCCTCGTCGGCATCGACTCGGACCAGTTTCCGGACCAGCCCGTCGAGATCGCCGTCGACGGCGGCTGGACCTGGGGCGCCGCCGCGGTCGCGGCGGGCGTGCCGCTGCCCGAACACGGGCGGCTGGCGGCGGCGCTCTTGCGGCTGGCAGCAACCGCCGGCGGGCGGGTCGATGAGGGTGACGAGCACGCTGCCGGTCGGCGCGGGGCTGTCGTCGAGCGCCGCCTTCTCGGTCGCGCTGCTGCTGACGCTCGGGCACCACGACGAACCCGCATGGCACTCGCCACCACGTGCCAAGAGGCCGAGCGCCTCGCCGGCTCCCACGTCGGGCTGCTCGACCCGCTGGCCATCGCCGGCGCGGAAGAAGGGCACGCGCTGCACATCGACTTCCACACGCTCGAGATGCGCCAGGTACCGATCCCTGCGGAGGCGGCGTTCGTCATCGTGCACAGCGAGGCGCCGCGGCTCCTGGTCGACTCGCCGTACGCGACAAGGCGCGCCGAGTGCGAGCGGGCGGCGCACGTGCTCGGGCGGCCGCTCGGACTGTGCACGCTCGGCGACCTGAGCGAGCTGAGCGAGCCGGTGCTGCGGCGTCGGGCGCGCCACGTCGTGACCGAGTGCGCACGGGTGCGCGAGGCCGAACGCGTGCTGGCGCGGGGGAACCTCGTCGCGCTCGGCGCCATCATGACCGAGGGACACCGGAGCCTGGCCGGTGACTACCGGGTCTCGGTGCCGGCCGTCGACGAGCTGGTCGATCAGCTGCTGGCGATGCCGGGCGTGTTCGGGGCGCGGATGTCGGGGGGAGGGTTCGGCGGGTGCGTCATCGCCTTGTGCATGGGCGACTCGCCGGCCTTGGATCCGATGGCCCATGCGCCGAGACGGGCCTGGCGGATCAGCCCGGCGGGGGGAGCGAAGCTGCTGACTGCGACGTAGCGACGAGCGCGTCGAGGACGGCGAGGGCGCGGCCGCTGTCGATGACGTCGGCGGCGAGGGCGATGCCGGCGGCGAGGTCGTCGACCCGGTCGGCCACCATCAGCGCAGCGGCGGCGTTGAGGACGCCGATGTCGCGGCGGGCGCCCGTCTCGCCGGAGAGCACGGAGCGGATGACCTCCGCGTTGAAGGCGGCGTCGCCGCCCTTGAGGTCGGCCATGGTGGCCGGGGCGAGGCCGAGGGTGCGGGGGTCGACGCGCCACTCGGAGAGCTCGAAGTTGCCGGCGCCGTCGCCCCGGACCTCGAGGACGTCGGCCGGGGAGGTGACGCTCAGCTCGTCGAGGCCGTCGTCGGCGTGGATGATGAACGTGCGGCGGCTGCCGGTGGCGCCGAAGACGCCGGCCATGATCGGCGCCATGGCGGGGTCCGAGACGCCGACGAGTTGGTAGCGGGTGCGGGCGGGGTTGGTGAGCGGGCCGAGGTAGTTGAAGACCGTGGGCACGCCGAGCTCCTTGCGCACGGGGCCGACGAAGCGCATGGCCGGGTGGAAGCGCTGGGCGAAGCAGAAGCCCATGCCGGCCTCGTGGACGCACCGAGCCACGCCCTCGGGCCCGAGCTCGATCGCCACGCCGAGCGCCTCGAGCACGTCGGCCGTGCCGACGGCGGACGAGGCGGCGCGGTTGCCGTGCTTGCACACGCGGCACGCCGGCCCCCGCCGTGATGAACGCGGCGAGCGTCGTGACGTTGATGCTGGCGAGCCGGTCGCCGCCCGTGCCGACGAGGTCGAGCACCACGGCGTCGTCGGGCAGGCCGAGCGGGCACGGCACCGCGGCGTCGACCATGGCGCGGGCCAGGCCGGTGACCTCCTCGGCCGTCTCGCCCTTGGCGTGCAGCAGCGTCAGGAACGCGCCGATCTGGGCCGGGGTGGCGTCGCCGGCGAGCACGATGCGCCAGGGTCGCCTCGGCCTCGGCCGCGGTGAGGGACTGGCGGCGGGTGAGGGTGGCGAGGATCTCGGGCCAGGTGATGCCGGATGGCGGCGAGCTCGCGGGCTGCGCTCAGTCCCACCACAGGTCGCGGTCGAGCACGCCGCGGGCGATCGAGCCCGAGCTGGACCTGCGAGGTCCCCTCCACGATCGTGAGCTGCTTGGCGTCGCGGTACCACTGCTCGGTCGGGTGGTCCTCCATGTAGCCGGCCGCGCCGAGCAGCTGCACGGCCAACGACGAGGCCCGCACGGCCAGCTCGGTGGCGTGGTACTTGGCCATGGACAGGTACGGCACGTACTCCTTGGTGTACTTGCCGGCGTCGGCGCAGGCACGCGGCCCGGTAGGTCAGCAGACGCGCCGCCTCGATGTCGACCGCGCACTTCGCGATCTCCCACTGGATCCCCTGGAAGTCGGCGATCGTCTTGCCGAACGCGGCGCGCTGCTGGACGTACTCGGTGGCGTACATGAGCGCGCCCTCGGCCAGGCCGATGCCGCGCGCGGCCACGATCGGGCGCATGGCGTTGAGGCCGAGCATGGCCAGGCGGAAGCCGCCGACCTCGCCGATGACGTTCTCGGCCGGGACGTGGACGTCGGTCAGGATCAGCTCGCCGGTGTCGACGCCGCGCACGCCCATCTTGTGGTCGGTGCGGCCCACGTCGACGCCGTCCCAGGCGCGCTCGACGATGAAGGCGGTGATGGAGTCGTGCGCCCGGCTCGCCGGGTCGCTCGTCTTGGCGAAGACGGTGTACCAGTCCGCCTCCTGGACGCCCGACATCCAGCACTTGGTGCCGTTGAGGATCCAGCCGCTCGCCACCGCCGTCGGGCACGGCGCGGGTCCGCATGCCCATCACGTCGCTGCCGGCCTGGGGCTCGGACAGCCCGAAGGCGGCCCGCAGCGACCCGTCGCAGATCCCGGGCAGGTAGCTGCTTCTTCTGCTCCTCGGTGCCGGCGATCATCACCGGCCCGGTCGGCAGGCGGGTGAGCAGCAGCATCAGCGCCGCCGTGTTGGAGTACTTGGCCACCTCCTCGATGGCGATGGCGAGGCCGAGGATCCCGGCCCCCGAGCCGCCGTACTCGGGCGGGATGCACAGGCCGAGCAGGCCGGCGTCGCGGAAGGCGTCGAAGAGGTCGGCCGGATAGGCGCTCTCCTTGTCGATGGCCCGGGCGCGGGGCTTGACCTTGTCCTGGGCCAGGCGGCGCACCGAGGCCTGCAACGCCGCCAATTCGTCGGAGAGGTCGAAATCCACCGGTGCAGGCTATCGAACGCTCCGGGCAGGTATTTTCTGGTTCTTGACCCCCGATGCAACCGATCCCCCGGAGAGCGCCGGGACCCCAGACGAGGTCCCCGACGCGGGGCCCGACGACGCCCCTGACGCTGTTGCCGAGGACGGCGCCGACGTCGACGCCGCAACCCCCGAGGAGCCGGCAGTGCCGGACGCGACGCCAGAGGACTCGGCGACCCAGGACGCGACACCAGAGGAGCCGGCCGCTGCGGACGCGACTCCCGACCCAGCAGCGGACGACGCGGTGCCGTTCGACGCGGTCGCCATCTTGGAGGCCTCGGGCCGCTCCCGCGCCGACGTGCAGGCCGAGCTGCGCAAGTCGCGCAAGAAGGACCACAAGCGCAAGCACCGCTGGCGGCGGCGGACGATCTACGCGCTGTCCGCCATCGTCCTCATCGCCGGTCTCGGGGCGGGCGGCCTCTACTTCTACGCCAAGTACCGCTACGACCAGATCAAGAAGATCCACGCCAAGCACCTGGTGGCCCAGCCCGCCACGCCGGGGAAGCCCTTCAACATCTTGATCGTCGGGTCCGACTCACGGGCCTTCGTCGGTGACAACCAGACCCTGACCAGCGAGCTCGGCAACGAAGGTCAGACCGGCGGCCAGCGCAGCGACGTGACGATGGTCGCCCGCTTCGACCCGGCCAACAAGACGGTGACCGTGCTCTCCATCCCGCGCGACCTGTGGGTCGACATCCCGGCGAACAACAGCGACATCTCGGGGATGAACCGCATCAACGCCGCCTACGACTCGGGCCCCGACCTGCTGATCCAGACGATCGAACAGGACCTCGGCATCAACATCAACCACTACATCGCGGTCAACTTCCCCGGCTTCTCGTCCATGGTCGACGCGCTCGGCGGCGTCACGATGGACTTCCCTACGCCCATCAAGGACCAGTACACCGGCCTCGACGTCACCCAGACCGGCTGCCAGGCGGTCAACGGGGTCACCGCGCTGCAGCTCGTGCGGAGCCGTCACCTCGAGTACAAGAACCAGAACGGCTACTGGGAGGGCGACGGCCTGTCGGACTTCAGCCGCATCCAGCGCCAGGACGCGTTCTTCCGCGCCGTGCTGGCCAAGGCGAACGCGTCCATCACGAACCCGTTCGCCATCAACTCGTTCCTCGGGGCGGCGGTAGGCAACCTGACCATCGACGACACGCTGACCCAGAGCGACCTCCTCCACCTGGCCGAGGACTTCCGCGGGCTGGCGGGGTCGAACCTCGTCACCGAGACGTTGCCGACTCTGGGCTACACCACCGACGGCGGCGCCGCGGTGCTGAAGGAGGCGCAGCCGTACGCGCAAAACATCATCAGCGCGTTCAACGCCATCGGCGCGCCGCCGGCCACCGCGGTCGCCAACGGTGCGAAGGGCGGCACCACGACCACCACGACGACGCTCCCCCACCGCCAAGTCGAGGTCGACGTGCTCAACGCATCGAGCGGAGCGAGCACCAACGGCCTCGCGCACCTCGTCGCTAGCGCCTTGGCCACCGGGGGCTTCACCATCAACGAGATTGCGGACGCGCAGAGCCCGCTCGGCAGCGAGACCTCCCAGATCCTCTACGGCCCCTCCGACTACGCGGCCGCGCAGACGCTGGCGGCCGACCTCGCCGGCCCGGTGACCCTGGTCGCCGACTCGAACCTGAGCGGCCAGACCGTCCAGCTCCTCGTCGCCGGGACGGCCCTCACCGTGAAGCCGCCAACGGGCAACTCGGGCGCTACCGGCTCCACCGGTGCCGGCACGACGACGACTACGACGACGACGGGCGCCCTCCCCACCGGGCCGACGACGACCACCACCACGACGATCCCGTCCGACGTCTACACGAACACCCAGCCCGAGGCGTGGAACCCGTTCCCGTGCACGTTGGGCGCGACGACGCAGGCGGTGCCCACGACGACAACGACCACGCTGAAGGCGAAGGGGAAGATGGGTTAGGCCGACTTGCGGCGCTGCCGCACGATCCGCCTGCGCTCCCGCTCGGTGGTGCCGCCCCAGACACCCTCACGCTCGCGGTGGGCCAGAGCGTGCTCGAGGCACAGCTGGCGAACCGGGCATTCGGCGCAAATAGCCTTGGCTTCGGCCGCATCGGCCTCGTCCTCGGTCACCGGGTAGAAGGCCTCGACATCGAGGCCCCGGCAGGCGGCTTGCTTGCGCCACGGGGTGGCGGTCATCGGAAACACTCCCTCACGGGTTTTCAGGCGGATAATGACGTTCGCCCTGGTCGGAGGCCCTTATGGTCCGGGGACCCAAGGCATCAGCTCCGAATTCGGCGAACAAAGAGTATGGCCCAAGAATCGAGCGCCTGTAAAGAGTGGCGCACGGAATTGTCCCAGGTCAGGCGATGGGTAGAGGCTTTGTTGTGCCGAGCAGGTCTCCGAGCAGCTCTTTCCGGACTTCTGGGTCCAGCACGGTTTGGTTCGGATACGCGGGGTGCGTCGAGACGAGCGCCACCTCCCCCGCCGAGCCGAACGCCGCCACCTGGGCCTCGGAGAAGACAAAGCGCAGGTAGTGGACGGCCGGCGTGATGGTGTCACGGGTCAGCGCGGCGCCGTGCTCGGCCTCGGGCACGCTCATGACGACATCGCCGTCCACCGAGATCCCGACCTGGGTCTCGATCCCCACCAGCTTGGGCAGCCATTCGCGCAGGTCGTCCTCGGTGGTGAGCTCGATCAGCAAGGTCGCCGACAGCTCGCCCGGGGCGGGCAGCAGCCGGTTGTACGTGTCGAGCTCGACCTGGATGGCCTCGTCGCTGATGATCTTCTCCACCCGGGCCATCTCTTGGACCTGGAAGCGCACGGTGTCGAAGCACTCGAAGACGAGCGTCATGATCGGGCCAAGGGCGACCCGTCGGTTCTTCTTGCGGGCGATCACCGCGGCCCGATAGCTCTCGCGCACCCGCTCGTAGGCGCGGAGGTCCAAGACGTCGGAGAGCGTCAGGCCCGCCACCACACCGTCGTCGTCGCTCACCAGCCGCGCCCCGATCGGTGCGATCGCGGGTGACGATCGCCTAGGAGACCGATTCGAGGCCCTTGCTGAAGCGGCCGGCGTGCGACTTCTCGGCCCGGGCCAACGTCTCGAGCCACTCGGCGACTTCTTCGAACCCCTCGTCGCGGGCGGTCTTGGCGAACCCGGGGTACATCTCGGTGTACTCGTAGGTCTCGCCCTCGATGGCCGACTTGAGGTTGTCCTCGGTGGCGCCGACCGGCACGCCGGTGACGGGGTCGCCGACCTCGCGCAGGAAGTCGAAGTGCCCGAACGCGTGGCCCGTCTCACCCTCGGCGACCGAGCGGAACAGCGCGGCGACGTCGGGGTAGCCCTCGATGTCGGCCTTCTGGGCGAAGTAGAGGTAGCGGCGGTTGGCCTGGCTCTCGCCGGCGAACGCCTCCTTGAGGTTGGACTCGGTCTGGCTGCCCTTCAGTGCTGGCATGGGGGATTGGTACCTTTCTTTCCTTGGGTCCTTGTGGTTGCTTACTGCGAGATCTTCGAGCGGCACTCGTCGCACTGCCCCCGGAATACGACTTCGGCGCTGTCGACGTTGAAGCCCTGGGCGGCCCGGCGCGACACGCTGAGGCCCGGGAAGTCGGCGGCCAGGTCGCGCACCTTGCCACACGAGCGGCAGACGAGGTGGTGGTGCGTGGTCTCGACGTTGGGGTCGAAGCGGGCGGAACCCGTGCCGACGTCGAGCACCGAGATGGCGCCGAGGTCGGCCAGGTCGTTGAGGGTCTGGTACACGGTCTTGAGCGAGACGTTCGGCATCTCGGTGCGGACCTTGTCGTACACCCGCTCGGCCGAGGGGTGGGTGACGTCACCGTCGAGCGCGCGGAAGATGCACTGGCGCTGGGCCGTGATCTTGCGGCCGTGCGCGCGGAACAGGTCCGTCAGTGCCTCCGGTGATTGCATCTCGCAGCCACCCTAGCTGCGCCGCCGCCCTTTTTGACAATGATTGTCGAAATCAGGCTGCGACCTGCGACGGGACAAGGCCTCAGCCGGCCGGGATCTCCTCCCACCACTGGCACCACCAGTTCCCCCCGACCAGGATGCGGAGCTTCGGGTGCCAGCAATAGGAGAGATCCTTCGTCTCGTCGAGGTAGTAGCGGCAGTTGTCGCACCGCTCGTCGCCCGAGGGATGCCCGCGGAGGACGTTGTTGTCGGTCATGTGGCCGAGCTCCACGGAGAGTTGCTCGTCGATCTCCTTGGGCTCTGGCTCGGGAATCTCGTAGTCGGCCATGGCGAGGGACCCTAGCGGCCCCGTCACGCTTTTTGACAATCGTTGTCGAAATCGCCGTGGGACCTGCGGTCTGTGTGACCTTTCACACGGCAAGGCCCGGGCAACGCCGTGGTCTGAACGGTTCGTGGGAGTGCCTTCGCGAAAACTACGCTCGGCGTCGGAGAGCCGGGAAGCCTGGTCGGCACAACGGAGGTTCGCGCCCAGGAGCTGACGTGTCGCCTGACTGTCCCATCTCATCCACCCCACCCACGCACTCACCTACCCGAACCTTTGCTGCTGTGAACGCAGTGTCTGAGCGCCCATGAGCGTGGGTCTCTCCACGGCGGCCTTCGTTGTCGGGGCCATCGTCAGCCTGGCTACGAGTTGGCTGCTCGTTTCTCGGCTCGAGCGCGTGGGCGAGCGCCTCGGCCTGTCCGAGGCCCTGCTTGGGATGGTGGCTGCCCTTGCTGCCGATGCACCCGAAGTCACTGCATCGATCACGGCATTGGTGCATCGTCAAGCGACCGTTGGTGCCGGGGTCGTCCTCGGGTCGAACGTCTTCAACCTGGCTGCGCTCCTTGGCCTCGGTGCGGTCGTGGCCGGGAGCATCAGCCTGCACCGCAAGGTGGTGATCTTCAGCGGGACGGTGGGCATGGCGGTTGGTGCCGCGTGCCTGTTCAGCGTCGGAGGCCAGCTCTCGGCTGGCGCAGGCCTGATCGTTGTCCTCGTCGTTCTCATTCCCTTTGTCGCCCTGCTCGCCGCGCATCGAAGGATCCTGGCGCGGCTGCCGCTTCCGAAGAGGTGGACAGCGTGGATCACCGCTGCCATCGTCGAGGAGGAGAGCGAACTCGAAGGGGCGATCCACCCCCGCCGAGGAACGTCGCGAGACGCCTGGACGGCCGGCGCAGCGTTGGCCGTCGTGGTGGTGGCCAGCGTGGCCATGGAGAAGGGGGCGACCTCACTGGGCGATCACTTCGAGGTCCCCGAGATCGTCATCGGCGCGCTCGTGCTCGCCGCAGTCACGAGCCTTCCCAATGCCGTCTCTGCGATCTATCTGGCCCGGCGAGGCCGAGGGGCGGCCACCTTGAGCACGGCACTCAACTCGAACGCGATCAATGTGACCGCCGGCCTGTTGATCCCCGCCGTGGTGATCGGTCTGGCCAAGCCCTCTGGGTCAGGGCTGCTCGTTGCAGGCTGGTACGTCGGACTGACCGCGCTGACGTTGGCGCTCGCCTATGTCGGCTATGGCCTGCGGCGTGCCGCAGGGGCCCTGATCATCGCGGCCTACGTCCTCTTCGTGGTCGTGCTCCTTGCCGTCACGTAGGAGTCACGGATGGGCGGAGGTGAGGCAACCCCCCTGCTGGTCACACAGTTGAGCCGAGTAGGGGGCGCGCAACGATGTGCCGATCTGCAGCCGCACGCGGCTCATCGTCGGGTGATCGACTCGATGATTCCGGCCGCCCACGTACAGGCGATGGCAACCAGCAAGACCCCACCGGTGAAGGCGAACTGGGCCGTGGTGTCCCAGATCCCGTCTGGGAGCGCCAAGAGGAGCGCCAGCCCGACGGCAATCGCCCGGCCGGGCGGTCGACATCCGCGCGCGAGAGCGCAGCAAGGACCGACCATGAGAAGCCCGATCAAGATGACGGGACCCGAGGAGGGCGTCCGTTGCCGTGATGAGCAGCATGACCGCAACGCTCAACCACCAGAAGAAAACGTCGTGTGCGTTCACTCACTGTGGCGACCATAGCGATGGGTCCTCACCGGTGCTCCGTCGACATCGCCCATCGCTACGCCATTTCCGATCTGAGCCGAGTCCAACTCTTCGCCGATCACGGTCAACTCGTCACCGACGGCGAGCGTGGTGTCCCCGGTCGGAAAGAACACCCTGTCCCCTCGCGAGATCGACGTGACCAGCAGTCCGACGGGGAGTCCGGCCTGGCGCAGCGTCCTGCCCGCAACCGGTGAGCTCTCTGTGACCGTTACCTGAGCCGCGCCCTCCGTCGTTCCGAGATCACTCATCCGTTCGGCGCTCGTGACCAGTTCCTGGCGGTAGGCACGCACCACGTCAGAGATGGACAGCGTTCCGACGACTCGGCGTTCGCCGTCGAGGACCGGGACCCACGACTCCGGTGCGGTGGTGAGGCTTTCGAGCGCGACGTCGAGCCGGCTCGATTCTGAGACGGTGGAAGCGCCCGCATCGACAAGATCCCCGAGTCCGTGGTGCCCCTCGGCCGGCTTCTCGAGTGTCGAACGGGCGACGGTCCCTTCGAATCGCCCGGCCTCGTCGACCACCGGTGCTCCGCTGAGATCGGCGTCGACAAGTGCCCGTCGGGCGCTGTCGATGTTGCGGTTGGAGGTGAGCACCAACTTCGGCGTCGGCCATGGCCCGGGTGACCGGAATCGCGCCGAGAAGCGGCATGCCGGCCAAGAGGCGTTGGGCGGGCGCGTCGGAGCGGCTCTTGAGCTGGCTGCGGTACATGGTGTCGTCACTGCGGCGCACGATCAGCCAGGAGATGCCGACGGCGATCATGGCGGGCGTGAGGATGGAGAGGCTCCCGGTCATCTCGGCCACCATCAACATGACGGCCAACGGTGCGCGCGAGATGCCGCCGAAGCAGCTCATCATGCCGACGATCACGTAGGGGGCCGGGTCGTGCCCCATGGAGGGGAACACGGGGTCGAAGACCCGCCACACCGCCGCGCCGAGAAAGGCCCCGATCACGATCCCCGGACCGAAGATCCCGCCCGATCCTCCCGAGCCGATGGACAGACCGGTGGCCAGGATCCGAGCGAAGGGGACGATGAGCACGATCCACAACGGGATGGACTCGATGCCGTTGGTGGCTGAGGCACTGCTGCACCCAGCCGTAGCCGGTGCCGATGACCTGGGGCACGGCGATGGCGATGGCTCCGACCACGAGGCCTCCGACCGCCGGAGCCACCCAGCGGGGCAGCGGGGAGCGCTTGAAGAGGTCGGCCAATCCGTAGAAGCCCTTGGCGTAGAGCAGCCCGATGAGGCCGGCCAGCACGCCGATGAGGGCGAACCAGAGCAGCTGGACCGGGTCGCTGAAGTGGTAGGAGGCGACGTAGCCGAAGAGGGGTGAGAAGCCTTCGACCGCCCCGAACACCACGAAGCTGACCACCGAGGCGATGAAGCTGGGGAGCAGCGCCGCAGGGTCGAAGTCGTCGCGGTAGAGGATCTCGGTGGCCAGCACGGCACCGCCGAGCGGCGCCCCGAAGATGGCCCCGATGCCCGAGCCGATTCCCGTCGCGACCGCGATCCGCCCGTCGGCGGGTTCGAGATCGAGGAGGCGGGCCAGCAGCGACCCGAAGCCGGCGCTGATCTGGCCGGTCGGTCCCTCTCGGCCGCCGGAGCCTCCCGAGCCGATGGTCAGTGCCGACGCGACGATCTTGACGATGACGGCACGGAAACGCACTCCCCGTGGGTTGTGGTGCACGGCCGAGATGGCGGCGTCGGTGCCGTGCCCTTCGGCCTCGGGGGCGATGCGAAAGACCAGCACCGCGCCGAGCAGCGCGCCGACCCCGGCGATGAGCGGCAGGGCCCACGGCCGGGCGGGTGAGCTCGACGCGGCCAGACCGCCTTCGCCTTTGGGCGTCGGCACCTGGTAGCCGACGAGGACGTTCATGAAGAAGTGGGTGCAGACGACGAGCGCTTCGTAGAACACGATGGCGCCGACGCCGGCGACGGCGCCGATCACCACACCCAGGACACTCCACTTCTTGAGATAGGACGCCGAGGCAACCCAGCGCCCCGCCCGTGCGCTCAGTCCCCGGGCCCACACGGCGCGGCTCGGGTGGGGGGTGTCGGCCTGCTCGCTCACAGGTCCCACCCCGCGCTCCAATCCTGCTCGGGCACTTCACCCGCGGCCTCGGCCAACTGGCGCAGCGCGACGACGACTGAACGTTGGGTCTTGGCCGGGACAGCGGACAGGAGGTCGGCGATCTCCTGGCGACGGCGATCGGTGACCGCGTCGACGAGGTCCCTGCCCGATTGGGTCAAGGCGATCTGCACATGGCGGCGGTCGTGGCGGTCGGTCCGTCGACGAACGAGGCCCTTCTTCACCAGGCGGTCGCACAATCGCGACGCGGTGGGCGGAGTGACCGAGACCGCCTCGGCCAGCTCCGCCACGCCCTGCGGCCCGCGCGAGGCCAGGACGACGAGGGAGCGGTACTGGGTGAGGGTGACCTCCTCTCCCGCGTCGGCGAGCGAGCGGGCGGCGATAGCCACGAGAACCCGGCTGGCGCTCAGGACGGCGTCGACCATCGAGTCCTCGCTGAGGTTGGACGTGCCGGAAAATAGATTCACACGGCAACTATTGCCCAATACAACCTCAATCTGAACCTGCTCAGACCAAGCGGACCAGGTCAAAAGGGGGCTTCGGAGCCAAGGCGGAGGGCCCTTCGGCAGATCTCGGCGCTCTTGCTCCGGAGGCCCGTCTCGAGTGTGACGCCGGGGTCACCTCACTCGAGGGCCACGGACGCACCTGCGCGTCTGGTCTTCGGCATTTCGCGTGAATCGGATCTGAGAACGCCTGAGCGCGCCTTCAGCAGTGAGAGTCCGACCTGGGGAAATCGGCGTGAAATTCCAGGGAAAGAAACCTGAAATTCCTGGTGAACCGCCGTGCAATTTTCCAGGGAAATCCGTGAACGGTCACATGGTGGCCCCGGCGGATCACTCCCGGAACGGCTCCAGGTCCCGCATGGTGAAGAGCGCCCGCAGCTCGATCCCCTCGGCGCCGACGACATCCGCGCCGCCGCCCTCGCGGTCGATCACACACAGTGCGTGCTCGACGATCGCGCCCTCGGCGCGGAGGTCCTGCGCCGAGAGCACCATCTGGCCGCCGGTCGTGACGACGTCCTCGATGATCACCAGGCGGCGCCCCTCGACGTCACCGCCCTCGCAGATCCTCTCGGTGCCGTACTTCTTGGGCTCCTTGCGCACGAAGAACGCCGGCAACCCGGTGACCGACGAGAGCATGGTGGCGAGAGGCACGCCGCCGAGCTCGAGGCCCGCCACACCCTCGACGTCCGGGGGCACCAGCGGCACCAGCGCCGCGATGATCTCGGCGAGCAGCGCGGGGTCGGACTCGAAGCGGTACTTGTCGAAGTAGTGGTCGGCCTTGCGCCCCGAGCGCAGGACGAACGAGCCCGTCAGGTGGGAGGCGGCGAAGACGCGGGCGGCCAACGTCACCCGGCCATTCTGCCCGTCGGTCGATCAGGCCGCGGCGTGACCCTCCGGGCCGAGCGAACCCACGATGCGGACCAGCCCCGCCACGCCCACGGCGAGCCCGAGGGCCATCAACAGGCCCGACACCAACAAGACGGGCGGCACCACGCTCGAGGTGAACGGCACGCCGTTGCCGATGGACTGCGCCAGGACGCCCGGCGAGTGCAGCGCCTCGGCGGCCCACCAGGCGACGAGCGAGACGAGCGTGAGGGCCATCACGCCGACCAGCGCGATCGCCAGGCCACCCAAGGTGCGCTGCGTCGGGCGCGACAGCTCGAGGCGCCGGGCCACGGACACCGCGGCGGTCGTTGCGCACGCGACCGCCGCGAAGAACGCCAAGCTAACGACGATGAAGAACCAGCCGTAGACCGCCAAGCCGCCGTTGCGGTCGTGGCCACTCAGGCTGTGCGCCCAGGCGACCAGGGTGACGAACAACAGCGCGGAGAGCGCGAGCGATGCGACGGCGACGATGACCGGGCGAGCCACCTCGGGCCAGCGGCCGGCCCGCAAGAAGCGCACGAACGCCGGCAGCACCAGCGCGGCGGCGAGGAGCACGGCCAGGCAGCCGATCATGAGGGTCACGCCAACCACGTTGAACCCCCCGGTGGCCACCCAGTGGCCGACGTGCGAGCTCGAGGTCGACCAGCGATCGGCGTCCTTGACGAACATGGCCCCGGCCACGATGTACAAGGCCCACCCGCACAAGACGAGCAGCGACCCGCCGCGCAGGCGGACCGCGGGGTCCTCGGACCAGCCCACGAGGCCCGACGCTCGGGCCCGCTCGGCCACGCCGGAGCGGACCAGGCTCACCCGCTGGCGAAACGGCACGTCGCTCGCGGTCGCGTAGGTGTCCTCGAGCAGGGCGGTCATTTCGCCGGCGTAACGGTCGCGCCACTGCGGCGGGTACCAGCGCAGCAGTCGCTCGTAGCTCTGGATCGTCATGCGAGCACCCCCGGGGCCGACACGGTCCCGGTGATCCCGAGTCGCGTGGCGCCGACGTCGGCGAGGGTGCGCATCTGGCGCACGGCGGACTCCAGGGCGACCCGACCGGCGCCCGTGATGCGGTAGGGACGCCGGCGCTCGTCCTCGCCGGCGGGCTCAGGGGCGATGAGGCCGCGCTCTTCGAGCCGGGCGATGGCGCCGTAGAGGGTGCCGGGGCCCAGGTTGACCCCGGCGAAGTCCTCGATGTCCTTGGTCAGCGCGTACCCGTGCTTGGGCCCGGCGGCCAGGCTGGTCAAGATGAGGACGGGCGGCTCGTTGCTGCGGCCCAGGTCCCCCTTCGATGCGGAGCGACGTGGCATGCGCGGCAGACTACTACGTCTGACGTAGTAACGGCAACACCCGGCCCCGCGTCAGAGCGGGCGGAGCGACCAGCCGAAGACCGCCCGCCGCTCTCCGCCGCACGCCACGATGGCCCACTCGTTGCGCGTCCACTCGAAGATCGCGTCCTGGCCGTAGCGCGCCCCCAACGCCAGCACGCGGCCAACCTCGAGGCCGCCGACGGCCACGCCCTCTTCGCGGTGGCCCGAGACCGGGTCGGTCCCGATCGCAGGCCACAGCTCGACCGGGGCGAGCGGCCGGAGGTCCGCCTCGAGCGCGGCCTGGCGGCGCCGGTTCTCCTTCTCGCCCGGACGCACGTCGCCCGGGTCCCAGGCCGTGAGGATGTGGACCGCGTCGGCGGTCGCCCAAGGCCACGACCCCACCGACCCGAGCGGCGCCGCCGCGACGCCGAGGTTCGGCGCGCCCGGCCACACGATCACGACCACCGTCCGCGCGTACGCCGCCCAGGGGTCGTCGTCCGCCAACAGGTCCACCGACACTCACCCGACGCTACGCACGCTCTCCTGCCGACGCGGCGCTCGTCTCCCATACGGCGAAGCCGAGGTGAATCCCCCGTTTCCCGGGCCCGAAGCGCACCGGATTGGCCCCGCGGCGCGTGTGGCAGGCTGGGTCGGTGCACCCCTTTCGACGCGACGATGCGCTGCGCCGCCTGGCCGACGAGACCTTCGACGTGCTCGTCATCGGCGGCGGCGTCACCGGGGCCGGCGTCGCCCTCGACGCCGCGAGCCGCGGCCTCAAGACCGCGCTGGTCGAGAAGGACGACTTCGCCTCGGGCACCTCTTCGAAGTCGTCCAAGATGGTGCACGGCGGCCTCCGCTACCTCCAACAGCGCGAGATCCGGCTCGTCTACGAGAACCTGGCCGAGCGGCAGCGGCTGCTCGACAACGCACCCCATCTCGTCGCGCCCCTGCCCTTCCTCATCCCGCTCTTCGGGCGCGACGGGGTCGTCTCCAAGACGGTGGCCCGCTCGTATTCCAGCCGCGCTGTGGCTCTACGACATCACCGGGCGGCTGGCGCATCGGCGAGCGCCACCAGGAGGTCTCCAAGGACCAGACGCTCGCCCATCTGCCCACGCTGAACACCGACCACCTCGTGGCGGGCTTCCTCTACTTCGACGCCCGGACCGACGACGCCCGCCTCACCCTCACGCTGGCCCGCACCGCGGCCATCGAGTACGGCGCGGCCATCGCCAACTACCTCCCGGTGGTCGGCCTGGACACCAGCGGCGGCACGGCCAGCGGCGCGCGCGTCCAGCCCGACCCGTCCGATCCCGACAGCGCGTTCGACGATCTCGGCCCGCGTCGTCGTGAACGCGACCGGCGTGTGGGCCGACGACGATCCGCGCCCTCGACGAGGGCACCCACCCCCACTCCATTCGCCCGGCCAAGGGCGTGCACATCACGGTGCCGGCCGACCGCCTGCCGTGCGACATCGCCGCCGTGATTCCCGGTGCCCAAGGACAAGCGGTCGATCTTCGTCGTGTCGTGGCCCGGCACCGACCTCGTCTACCTCGGGCACGACCGACACCGACTACACCGGCCCGCTCGACGACCCGGCCTGCACGCCCGAGGACGTCGACTACCTGCTCGAGGCGGCCAACAACGTCACGACGTCGCACCTCACGAGGGCCGACGTCACCGGCGTCTGGGCCGGCCTGCGGCCCCTCCTGGCCCCGACAGGGCGACCACGTCTCGGAACGCACGGCCGACCTCTCGCGCCGCCACACGGTGATGACGTCGCGCGCAGGGCGTGGTGACGGTCACCGGCGGCAAGCTCACCACCTATCGCAAGATGGCCCAGGACACCGTCGACGCCGTCGTGCGCCAGCTCGGCGAGTCGCCGCGGCGACGCCGCTGCGTCACCAAGCACACTCCAACTGCATCGGCGCGACGACCAGGCACGCGCGACCCGGTCGCCATGGCCCAGCCCCACGGCGCGGCTCCTCGGCCGCTACGGCACCGAGTCGCCCGCACGTGCTCGCGCTGGCCGACGGCCACCCCGAGCTCCTCGAGCCGGCCATCGCCGGCCTGCCCTACACCGGCGCCGAGCTGCGTCTACGCCGCCCGCGAGGAGATGGCCCAGACCCTCGACGACGTGCTGGCGCGCCGGACGCGGGCCATGCATCCAGCGGGCGCAGACCACGATGGACGGCCGCCGCGGCGCGCGGCCGACACTCATCGCCCCCGACCTGGGGTGGAGCGCGGCCGAGGCGGCCGAGCAGGCGGCGCGCTTCACCGAGTCGTGCGAGAAGGAGCTCCTGACGGCCGGGACTCGACCTGCCGTGACCGACGCCGACCCCGGTCACGCCGATCGACGCCGCGCCGGACGAGGTCGCCGACCGCCTCGGGGTCCACACGCCGTCGACGTCCCCGCCGCGCTGCTCGACCGGCTCAAGGCCACCGGCGCCGCCGTGGACACCGGCGCCGACGGCCGCGGGCCGAGGCGGGACGTGACTGGTGGCCGCTCGCCATCGGGTGGGCGGCCGAAGGTGGCGTGCCCCAGCGTCCCGCCGTCGTCGTCACGCCCAGCACGACCGAGCAGGTGGCCGCCGTGCTGGCGGCCTGCAACGAGGCGCGGGTGCCGGTCACCGCGGCGGCCGGACGCAGCGGCGTGTGCGGCGGCTCCATCCCCGTCCACGGGGGCGTGGCGCTCGACCTGACCGGACTCGCCGGGCTGGTCACCGTCGACGAGACGTCGCTCACGGTCGACGTGCGGGCCGGCACGTTCGGCCCCGACCTCGAGGACGCGCTCGGCGAGGTCGGCGACGGGCTACACCGCTCGGCCACTGGCCGCAGTCGATGGACCTCTCGACGGTGGGCGGCTGGCTGGCCTGCCGAGGCGCCGGGCAGTACTCGACGCGCTACGGGAAGATCGAGGACATGGTCATCGGCCTCGAGGTCGTGCTGGCCGACGGCCGCGTCGTGCGCACCGAGGGCACGGGCCCGCGTGCCGCCACGGGCCCGAACCTCACCCAGCTCTTCGTCGGCAGCGAGGGCACGCTCGGCGTCATCACCGAGGCGCCGCTTGCGCATCCACCCGCTCCCGCCGGCCCAGGAGCGCCGCGCCTTCGGCTTCGACACGTTCGCGGCGGGCCTCGAGGCGTGCCGTCGCATCATGCGGCGCGGCGCCACGCCGGCCGTGCTCCGGCTCTACGACGAGACCGAGTCGGAGCGGAACTTCGACCAGGGCGACACCAACGTCCTCATCGTGCTCGACGAGGCGGACCCCGCCGTGCTGGCCGCCACCATGGCGGTCGTCGACGCCGAGTGCGGCCCGCAGGCGGCGGCCAAGCCGCTCGACGAGCGCGCTGGTCGAGCGGTGGCTCGGCCACCGCAACGACGTCTCCGCCCTGGCGCCGCTGTGGCGCGCCGGCATCGTGGTCGACACGGCCGAGATGTCGGGCGAGTGGGCCGCGCTGCCCGGCCTCTACGAAGAGGTCGTCACCGCCCTCAAGGCCATCGACGGCACGCTCGCGGCGTCGGCGCACCAGTCGCACTCCTACACCGACGGGGCCTGCCTGTACTTCACCTTCGGCGGCCGCGGGCCCGAAGGCGACGCCGGCCTGGCGCGAGCACTACTACCGCGAGGCGTGGGACGTCGTCACCGACGCGACGCTGGCGCACGGGGCCGCCATCAGCCACCACCACGGCATCGGGCTTGAACCGCAGCCGCTTCCTGCCCCGCGCCCTCGGATCGGGCTTCGAGGTCCTGCGCGGCCTCAAGGACGACGTTCGACCCCCAGGGCATCCTCAACCCCGGCAAGTTCGGGCTGGACTCGCCGTTCGGGCCGGCGCCATGGGCTTGAACCGCATGAGCACGTGAGCGGCAGCGTCCTCGTCGTCGACGTCGGCACGTCGGGCGTGCGCGCCGCCATCGTGCGCCCGGACGCCACCGTGACCCACGAACACCACGTCCACGTGCTGCCCGACTCGCCCGCGCCCGGCCTGGTGGAGTTCGACGCCACCGCCATGGCCGACGCCGTGCTCGAGGTGGCCACGGCCGCGCTGGCCGCAGGCGGACCGGTCGCCGGCGTCGGCATCGCCAACCAGCGCGCGTCGATCGTCGTGTGGGAGCGCGCCAGCGGCCGGCCCGTCGCGCCGGGCATCGGCTGGCAGGACCTGCGCACGGTGGGGACCTGCCTGGCCCTCCAGGCCGAGGGGATCCGCCTGGCCCCGAACGCGTCGGCCACCAAGGTGATGGCGATCCTCGACGAGGTCGACCCCGACCGCGCCCGGGCCGAGCGGGCGAGCTGTGCTTCGGCACGGTGGACACCTGGGTGGCCTGGACGCTGAGCGGCGGCGGTCACCACGCCGACGCCCTCCACGTCACCGACGCCACCAACGCGGCCGTGACCGCGCTCGTCGACCCCCGGACCATCGGCTGGGACGACGACGCTGCTCGAAGCGGCTGCGCATCCCGGCGGCCATGCTGCCGACGCATCGTCGACTCCTCCGGGCGCCTCGGCGCCGGCCACCGCGCTGCCCGGCGCGCCGCCCATCTGCGGCATCGCCGGCGACCAGCAGGCCTCGCTCGTGGGGCAGGGCTGCACCACGGCCCGGGATGGCCAAGGCCACCTTCGGGACCGGCGGCATGCTCGACCAGTGCACCGGCCCGGGGACCGGCCCGCACAGCGCGCAGCGCAGCGGCGCGCGGCACGTTCCCGATCGTGGCCTTCCGGGTCGGCGGCGCAGGCCACCTGGGGCACCGAGGCGGTGATGCTGTCGGCCGGCACCTGCGTCGAGTGGCTGCGCGACGACATGGGGCTGATCGCGTCGTCCGATGAGTCGGAGCGCAGTCGCCCGCAGTGCGAGAGCACCGGCGACGTCTGGTTCGTGCCCGGCCCTGCTCGGCCTGGGCACCCCGGTCTGGGACTTCGGCGCCCGGGGCACCCTGGTCGGGCTCACCCGGGGCTCGGGCCGGCCCGAGATCGTCCGGGCCGTGCTCGAAGGCGTGGCCCACCGCGGCGCCGACCTGGTCGAGGCGTCCGAGGCCGACAGCGGCTACCCGATCGCCTCGCTGCGCGTCGACGGCGGCATGTCCGACAACGGCGTCTTCGTCCAGGCGCTGGCCGACGCCACCGGACGCCCGATCGAGGTCTCGCCCGTCCTCGAGGCGACGACGCTCGGCGCGGGCCTCCTGGCCGGCCTGGCGCTCGGCACCTACGACAACACCGACGAACTGGCCGAGCACGTTCGTCCCCCGCCGCACCGTCGAGCCGGCGCTCAACGACGACCGCGGCCGCACCACCGACCGCAACCGCTGGCTGGCGGCGCGGGAGAAGTCAGAGGCGACGATCCCCGAGCTCTCCGGCCTGTCCTTCTAAAGGAAAAGCCAGACCAAAATAACCAGGGAGCGAATCAGCCCGCTAAGTCGCGCGACTGCCTCGTCCCAGCTGGCGCCGTTCGCCAACAAGGGCCGAAAGCCCATCAGCTGGCGCGGCTTGCCGATGGCCATGACCGCACGCAGGCGCCCGGCCCGGCCGTAGAGCGCGACGAACTTGCCCTCCTCGAAGGAGCCGTCGACGATGAGCATCTCGTCGTCGCCCCTGCAGTTGCCGATCATCTGGATGCGGATGCCGTATTGGTCGGACCAGAAGTACGGCACCGGGTTGAAGGACGGCGCATCGGCCCGTCCGGCGAGCAGGCTGCGCGCTGCCGCGGCGCCCACGTTCGCGGCCACCTCCCAGTGCTCAATCCGGATCAGCTCCTCGCCCCCGTCGTGGCGCCACAGCCAGCGCGCCACGTCGCCGGCCGCCACGATGCCGTCGACCACGAAGAGGCGGTCGTCGCACACCACGCCGTTCTCGAGCGTCAACCCCGACCCCTCGAGCCACCCGGTCGACGGGCTCACGCCGATGCCGACAACGACGACGTCGGCGTCGAACGCCTCCCCGGACTCGAGCCAGACCTGCAGCCGGCTCGCCGCGTCACGCCCAGCCGCGCCTCGATCGCGGCGATCGAGACCTCCGTGCGCAGGTCGACGCCGTTCGCCCCGTGCAACGACCCGCAGTGGGCGCCGACCACGGGACCCAGCACGGTCGCCAGGGGCACGACCATCGCCTCGAGCACGGTGACCCGGCAGCCGAGCCCGGCGCAGGTCGACGCGACCTCCGTGCCGATGAAGCCCGCACCGATGACGACCACCCACGCCGAATCGACGGCGGTGACCGCCGCCCGCAGCGCCAGCGAGTCGTCGAGGGTGCGCAGGGTGAAGAGCCCGTCGGCCGGCCCGAGCGACTCGGTGCCGGGCAGACGCCGGGGCGCGGACCCGGTGGACAGCACGATGCCGTCACCGGACAACACCGACCCGTCGTCGAGCGACACCGAGCGCCCGTCCACGTCGAGGCCGACGGCCGCGCCGCCCGAGCACCTCGTGCACCTGCAGCTCGCTCGAGCGCTTCTTGTCGGCCAGCACCGCCTTCTCGGCGGGCCAGGTGCCGGCGAGCACCTGCTTCGACAAGGGTGGGCGGTCGTAGGGCAGGTGGAGCTCCTCGCCGACCAGGCTGATCTTGCCCTCGAAGCCCTCGGCCGCGCTCGCCGACTGGTCGTGTCGGCGGCTCGCTCGGGCCGCTGCTTCGGCTGCTTCGGCACGCGCTTGCGCGCGAGCACCGTGATCTCGCCGGGGCCCTCGATGCCTTCCTCGGCGAGCTCGGCCGCGGTCTTGTCGATCACCTCGTAGTCGTCGTCATCGTCGTCGTCGTCGTCGTCGTCGTCATCGTCGTCGTCGTCGTCGTCATCGTCGTCGTCGTCATCGTCGTCGATCGTCGTCGTCGAGCTCGTCGTCGTCCTCGTCGTCGTCGAGCTCGTCGTCGTCCTCGTCGTCGTCGTCGAGATCGTCGTCGTGCGCCTGCGGCGGCTTGCGCTTCTTCGGACCGTCGGCTCGGCCTCGCGCGGCGGCGCTCGCGACCGGCGCCGGGGCCGGCTTCGCGCGGCGCGCGACGTGCCCGGCTCGGCGGCTCGCGGCCGCGGGCGCGGCGCTCGGGTGCGGCGCCGGGCTTCGGCGTCGCAGCGCCGCGGCACCGGCGCAGCACCGTCGGCGCAGCGGCGCCGGCGCGGCATCGGCCGCCGCGACCGGCGCGCCGCGGCGGCGGCTGATCGATGCGCACGATGCGCGCCTTGATCTCGCGCTTCGGCTTCGGCCGTGCTCGACCGCGTCGTCGTCGAGCTGGCGGGTCAGCGACGCGCCGAGCCGCGTCGCCTCGGTCGACGCGGCGAGCGCCGCCTCGCGCGAGCGCAGGCAGTTGTCGCAGCGCCCGCACTTCGGCGGCTCGGGCTCGCCGAGGTACTCGAGGATCACCTGGTTGCGGCAGCCCGGCGCCTTGACGTAGGCGAGCAGCGCGTCGAGGCGCTGGCGATCGGCGATCCGGCGCGCCTCGTACTGCCGCGCGCGCTCCATCAGCTCGTCGCAGCTCGGGCGGCGGATCGGCGACGTAGTACAGGCCGCCGTCCTTCTCGATGATGAAGCTGCTCGTCCTTGAGCAGCGACAGCACGGTGCGCGTGCGCTGCTGGCCGACGCTCGAGCCGAGCGCGATGTTCGACGACGGTCGGCGGCGACGTCGCTCGGCCGGCGTGCCCGACCGCGCTTGCCGAACACCTCGAGCGCGTCGAACACCTGGCGGACCTGGCGCTTCGTCGGGTACGTGCCCGACAGGAAGTACTCCTGGATCGCGACGTCGTCGGGCGAGAACAGCAGCACGCAGCGCGCGGGCTTGCCGTCGCGACCGCCGCGGCCGGCCTCCTGCGCGTACGCCTCGAGCGAGCCGGGCACGTGATAGTGCAGGACGTTGCGGATGTTCGCCTTGTCGACGCCGAGGCCGAACGCGTTGGTCGCGACCATGACGAGGTCGGACGACGCCATGAACTCGTTCTGGCTGTCGTCGCGCTCGCCCTTGTTCATCCGGCCGTGATACTTGCCGACCGGGACGCCCCAGCGCGTCAGCGCCTCGTAGAGCTCCTCGACCTTCTTGACCGTCGCGCAGTACACGATGCCCGGCCGCGGCAGCTTCTTCAGCAGCGTGACGAGCGTCTTCATCTTCTCGTCTTCGTCGGAGAAGACGATCACCTCGTAGTGGAGGTTCGGGCGATCGAACGTCGTCGTGACGATCGTCGCCTTCTCGATCCCGAGCTGGAACAGGATGTCGTCGCGGACGTGCGGCGGCGCGGTCGCGGTGGTCGCGAGCACCGGCGGGCGGCCGACGTCCTCGAGCGCCTTGCGCAGCGACAGGTACGCCGGCCGGAAGTCGTGGCCCCACTGCGAGACGCAGTGCGCCTCGTCGACGACGAACCGCGACACGCCGACGCCGCCGCACGCCTCGCGCAGGAACACGCGGAACTCGGGATCGGCCATGCGCTCGGGCGTCGTCAGCAGCAGCTTGCCGCCCGGCGACGCGGATCAGCGCGTCGACCTCGCGGCGCTGCTTGACCGTCAGCGTCGAGTCGATCTTGCACCGCGGTGACGCCCTTCGGCGACCATCTTGTCGAGCTGATCCTTGATCAGCGCGATCAGCGGGCTGACCACGACGGTGACGCCGGGCACGACGAGCGACGTCAGCTGATAGAGCAGCGACTTGCCGCTGCCGGTCGGCATCACCGCGAGCAGATCCTCGCCGGCGAGCAGGTGCTCGAACGCCTCGGCCTGGCCGGGGCGGAACGTCTTGATGCCGAGCGCCTTCTGGCCGACGCCGAGCAGCGCGCCGACCTTCGGCGGCAAGCCTCGCGCCTTCGGGCGGGACTCGGCGCCGTCGAGGTCGTAGGCGCGGCTGCGGCGGCGGCGGCGGCGCGGCTCGACGGCCTTCGCCTTGCCGCGCGCCTTCGGCGCGGTCGCCGTCGCAGCGCTTCGTCCGCGCCGCCGTCGCGCTTGGCCGGCTCGGCGTCGCGGCGACTTCGCGCGCCGGCGCGGCTTCGCGCGCGGCTTCGCAGGCTTCGTCGCTTCGTTCTTCTTCGCGTTCGACGCGCTGGACGCTTGGTCGTGGACATCACGTCTCCTTCGTCACTCTCTCGCCGAGCCGAGCGGACGAGGCCCTCCATCGCGTCGGCTCGCAGAGCGTCTCCAGACCGAGGCCCGCTCGCGTACTCAATCGATCAGCATACCACGATGCGGCCGCGCAAGCGCGATCGCCGGATATCCGGCCGTGACTGCATGATATGACCGGTCCATGGCGAGCGACCGGCCGGTCCGGGAAGCCGAAAACCGCCTCGAGCGGTTCAACGCCGATCGCGAGCGCCTGCTCGCCGAGGTCGAGCGCCGCGTCGTCGCGCGCCGGGTCGCCGAGGCCACGCGCCGGCGGCGACGCCTCGCTCGAGTACGTGCTCAACGACGTCGCGTTCTGCGAGATCCGGCGGCTCGAGGCGCGCCAAGAAGAACGGCGCGCGCTCGATCGCTGGCGCGATCTGTCGCGCCGGCTGCTCGCGATGACCGACGAGCGACAAGCAGGCCGAGCTGCGCGACGCTCGTCCGCCACTACGGCCAGCGACGTCGTCGGCAACTTCGATCCGCGCGTCTACAAGTTCGCGACCGGCATCGGCGCCGTCGCTGCTCGGCTTCGTGTTCTCGCCGATCGGCAGCCTGCGCGAGGGCATGCAGGCGCTGCGCAACCTCGACGCGCGGATCCACGCCGACGGCGAGCTCGACGCTCGCGCGCGCGTGCGCCGAGCGCGGCACGATCGTCGTCACGCCGACCCACTCGTCGAACATGGACTCGCCGGCGATCGGCTTCGGCCTGATGCGCGCCGGCCTGCCGCCGACGACGTACGGCGCCGGCAAGAATCTGTTCTCGAATCCGTTCATCTCGTTCTTCATGCGCAACCTCGGCGCGTATCGCGTCGATCGCCGGCTGCAAGTTCGAGCTCTACAAGGACGTGCTCAAGGAGTACTCGACCGTGCTCCTCGAGCACGGCTACCACTCGCTGTTCTTCCCGGGCGGCACGCGCTGCCGGTCGAACATCGTCGAGAAGCACCTGAAGCTCGGCCTGCTCGGCACGACGGTCACCGCGTACAAGAACATCGTGCGCGAGGGCGCGCCGAACAAGCGGCTCTACATCGTGCCGGCGACGATCAACTACCGGCTCGTGCTCGAGGCCGAGACGCTGATCGACGACTACCTCGCCGAGACCGGCAAGAGCCGCTACATCATCACCGACGACGAGTTCTCGCGCGTCGGCCGCATCGTCGAGTTCTTCCGCAAGATCCTCGCGCACGAGGGCTCGGTGATCGTCCGCTTCGGCCGCCCGCTCGATCCGTTCGGCAACGACGTCACCGACGACGGCGAGTCGATCGATCGCGCCGGCCGCGTCGTCGATCCGGCGAGCTTCGTGCGCGGCGCCGACGGCGAGGTCACCGACGACGATCAGCGCGACGCCGAGTACACGCGCGCGCTCGGCCGCCGGCTCGCCGCGGTGTATCCGCAGGCTCACCGTGTTCCACGCGACCCACCTGGTCGCGCGCGCGCTCTACGACGCGCTCGCGCGCGCGCGCCGGCACGCGCGACATCTATCGCCTGCTGCGCGCTGCCGCCGGCGCAGCTCGCGGTGCCGCGCGCCGACGCGCTCGACGGCGCTCGATGCGGCTGCGCGCGCGGCTCGCCGAGCACCCCGGCGTGGGGCGCCGAGCACCCGCTGCTCGTCGACGCAGGCGGCGACCGCGATCGTCGACGACGCGGTGCGCGGGCTGTCGACGTATCACACGCGGCCGATCGGTCGCGCGCCGCGGCGACGCGCTGCACGTCGACGACGTGAAGCTGCTCTACTACTACCAGAACCGCACCGCGCACATCCCGCCGGAGGGCGCGTCGTGAGCCCGCGCGCGACACCGTCGGCATCGTCGGCGCCGGGCGCGTTCGGCACCGCGCTCGGCTCGGTGCTCGCGCGCGCCGGTCGCCGCGTCGATCCTGTGGTCGCGCGACGCCGACGTCGTCGACGCGATCCAGACCGACGCGGCGCTGCCCGCGGCTGCCCGACGCGCCGCTGCCCGCAGCCGCTCGAGGCGACCGCGGATCCGCGGCGGCTCGCCGCGCGAGGCGCGCTTCCTCGTGCTCGCGGTGACGCTCGACCAACGTCCGCGATCGCGCGCGCGAGCTCGGCGACGTGCTCGACGGCAGCCACATCGTCGTCCACGCGATCGGCGCGCTCGCGCGCGCCGAGCAACGAGCGCGTCTCCGAGGTGATGGCGCAGGGCCTGCCGACGCTCAAGATCGGCGCGCTCGCCGGTCCCGCGCTGCCCGCCGATCTCGTCGAGGGCGAGTACTCGTCGATGGTGGTCGCGTCGGCGTTCGACGAGGTCGTCGCCGAAGGCCGCCGCCTGCTCAACGCGCCGCCGGCGCTGCGCGTCTACGGCTCGAAGGATCTCGTCGGCGTCGAGCTCGCGTCGGCGCTCGTCGGGCGCGTACACGGTCGCGCTCGGGCTGTGCGACGGCCTCGGCGATCGGGCGCCGGGCCGCGCGCCGTGCTGATCACGCGCGCGGTCGCCGAGGCCTCGCGGCTCGGGCGTCGCCGCCGGCGCCGAGGCGCGCACGTTCGCCGGGCTCGCCGGGCTCGGCAACCTGCTCGTGCGCGCGACGCGAGCGCTCCGCCGACTACGTGCTCGGGCGCCGGCTCGCCGACGGCGTCGTCACCGCCGATGCGCGCACGCACCGAGGGCGCGCGCGCCGCGCTCGCGGGCGCCGAGCTCGCGCAGCAAGCTGCGCGTGCGCATGCCGGTGCTGCCGGGCGTCGCCGCGGTGCTCGTCGGGCCGCGCCGAGCCGCGCGAGGCCGCGCAGCTGATCGGCGATACGGTCGCGGTCGAGGAATAATGACGGGACCAGCGGTCACGTCGACGTTGACGTGGTCGACGACGTGCGTCGTGGACTGACCGCGACGCGACGTGAACCGCGCCGATCGACTTTGACGCACGCCGCAGGTACGGCCTCGACATCGATCGGCCCTGACGGTCGGGCGGTCCGAACGTTCGACCGCGACGGCGTCCGTCGACGATCGTCGCTGCGCCGTCGAGGCCTCGCGGCGCCGACCTCGTCGCTCGACGCAGATCGATCATCGCGTCGCCGCGTCGTCGCCGTCGCTCGTGATCGAGCCGCTCGAGGTCACACCTCCGTGCGCCGGGATCGCGATCGCGATGTACGCGACCGCGGACGGCAGGACGCTACGCCGTCGTCGACGATCGCCGCGTGGGTCGACGTCGAGCCGGGCAAGCCGCTCGAGCTCGGCGACATCGATCCGGCCGCGGCATTGCCGTCGCTCGATGATCGAGCCGCTCGCCGACGCGCTCGCAGATCGGCACGTGCCGCGCGCGATCGCATCGCGCGACCGCGCCGCTGCCGCAACCGCGACGCGCAAGCGCGGATCGAGCCGCCGCGACAGCCCGCCGGTCGAGTCACGCGTCGCCGATCGTGCGCTGCGACGTCGACGGCGCGCCCGGCCGCCACCTCGTCCGCATCCTCTACGTGTCGACGACGCTCGCGCTATCGCGCCCAGCACGACGTCGCGATGGCCGCGCCGGATCGCGCGATCGCTGACGACGCGCTTCGCGATCGCCGACGCCGCGCGTGGCACGAGCGCGCGCCGACGTCACGGTGTTCGACGGCGCGCCGGGCGGCGAGCGCACCGCCGCGCGAGCTCGCGCACGGCGCGATCGCGCTCGACGGCTCGATCGCGATCCTCGCGACGCCGCCGCGCGACGATCGCCGCGCAGCTGCGCCGGATCTACGACGGCGCGCGTCGCCGACGCCGCCGGATCGCCCGTCGCCGACGCGAGCGTGGGGCGACGAGCTCGACGCACGCGGTCTGGGTGTGGCTCGAGCTGCCCGGCGCTCGCGTCGCGCCGGGCCCGGTCCACGCCCACCTCGAGCTCGCCGACGACGAGCCGTCGCGCGACGTCGACGTCGCCGCGGACGCGCCGCGACGACGACGCGGCGACGCACGTGCGCCTGCCGCTGTGGATCGACGCCGACGCTCCACGGCCTGCGCGCAGCGCATCGACCGATGCCGTCGGCGCGGCACCGAGCTCGCCGAGCGGTTCGTCGCTCTCGGTCGCGAACCTCGGCGACGTCGCCGCGCGAGGTCTGGATCGAGGAGCACGTGCGGCCCGCGCGGCGTCGCACGCGTCGAGCGCGCGTGGCCGAGCCACCCGCGCCGAGCGCGGCGACGTCGCTGCGCGACGAAGCTCGACCGTGCAGCCGCGGCGCGATCGAGCGCGTCGGCTACACCGTCGATCGTACGAGTTCTGATCACGGCGAGACGCGACGCGAGAACGTGTAGTTGTTGACCGCGCCCGGCGACCGCCGGGAAGCACCTCGAACACGTAGTCGCCCGCGGCGAGCGTCGGGCACGCCGGCGACGCCGCCGGGCAGATGATCGTCTCGCCGTCGCCGAAGCCGCGCGACTGCGCGAGCATCGTCGCCGGTCGCGTCGTACAGCTCGCAGGTCGAGATCGCCGCTCGCGCGGTTCGTGAACGTGATCGTGACCGTCACGCTGGTCGCACCGTCGGGCACGGTGAACTTGTAGAAGTCGTGGTCCTCGGCCGGTCGTCGGCCGCGCAGATCGCGGCCGGGCCCATGTCGGTCGCCGGTCGATCATCGCGGCGGTCGTCGATCGAGTCGTTCGGCTCCTTGTAGTCGCACTCGTCCTGCGTGTACGGCGCGTCGATCGCCGCGTCGTCGGAGATCGGCCTTGTCCGAGAAGTCGAGGATCAGCGAGCAGCCCGGCGCCAGCGACCAGCGAGCAGCGAGCGACGACACTCCCGGACCATGCTCGCCACGCTAGCCGTCCGAGCGCCGAGAACGTCAAGTGATTCTGGCGCACTTAGCTCATGGGCGCGGCTTGACCGCGCCGGCGCGCCGACGGTAGGGTCCCCGCTGCGCGCCATGTACCTGCAAGACCTGATCTTCACGCTCCAGAAGTTCTGGGCCGACCGCGGCTGCGTGATCGAGCAGCCGGTCGACGTCGAGGTCGGCGCCGGCACGTTCCACCCGGCGACGTTCCTGCGCGTGCTCGGCCCCGAGCCGTGGAACGCGGCGTTCGCGCAGTTCTGCCGCCGCCCGTCCGACGGTCGCTACGGCGAGAACCCGAACCGCGCCGGCGCGTACTACCAGTTCCAGGTCGGCCTCAAGCCGTCGCCGCTCGCACGTCCAGGAGCTCTACCTCGATTCGCTGCGCGCGATCGGCCTCGATCCGGCGGCGCACGACATCCGCTTCGTCGAGGACGACTGGGAGTCGCCGACGCTCGGCGCGTGGGGCCTCGGCTGGGAGGTCTGGTGCGACGGCATGGAGGTCACGCAGTTCACGTACTTCCAGCAGGCCGGCGGCATCGATCTGCTGCCGGTCACCGCGGAGCTGACCTACGGCATCGAGCGGCTCGCGATGTACCTGCAGGACGTCGACAACATGTTCGACCTGAAGTGGGACAAGCACGTCACGTACGGCCAGCTCCGCCAGCCGTGGGAGGTCGAGTACTCGACGTACCAGTTCGAGGAGCTCGACGCCGACGATCGCGTTCGCGCAACGTTCGACACGTACGAGGCGCGAGTGCAAGCGCCTGCTCGCGCGCAAGCGGCCGCTCGTGCTGCCGGCGTACGAGTTCTGCATGAAGTCGTCGCACGCGTTCAACTCGCTCGACGCGCGCGGCGCGATCAGCGTGACCGAGCGCCAGCGCTTCATCGGCCGCGTGCGCGGCATGGCGCAAGGCGTGCGCCGAGACGTACGTCGCAGTCGCGCGCGACGCTCGGCTTCCCGCTGCTGCCGCCGCAGCTGCAGGCGCGCGGCGGTCGCCGCGTATCGCGGCGCGGCCGAGGCGCGGCGTCAACGCCGGCGCGCTCGCCGCGGCGCGCGCCGTCGCGCCGCACGCCGAGGAGCTGCCCCATGCCGGCTGATCTGCTGTTCGAGATCGGCTGCGAGGAGATCCCGGCGAAGATGCTCGCGCGCGCGCTCGCCGAGCTGCCGGCGCTGGTCGAGGCCGGCTCGCCGCGCGCGCGGCTCGCGCACGGCGGCGTCCGCGCGCTCGGCACGCCGCGCCGGCTCGCGGTGATCGTGCAAGCAGCTCGCCGATCGCCAGCCCGATCTCGACGAGGAGGTCGTCGGTCCGCCGGTCGGCGCCGCGTTCGCGCGCCGACGGCACGCTGACCAAGGCCGGGCAGGGCTTCGCCGCGAAGAACGGCGTCGCGCCCGAGGCGCTCGCGAAGCAGGAGGTCGCCGGCAAGAAGGGCCTGTACGTCGTCGCGCAGCGCGCACGTCGCCGGCGCAGCGAGACGCGCGCGCTGCTGCCCGACGCTGCTCGCCGAGCTCGCGCGGCGCGATCGCGTGGCCGAAGTCGAGCGCTGGGGCTGGAGCGAGACCGACGTTCGTGCGCCCGGTGCAGTGGCTGGTCGCGCTGTTCGGCGGCGAGGTCGTGCCGCTGACGTGGGCGGGCCAGACCGCGGCCGGCAGACGCCGCGGCCATCGCTTCCTGTCGCCGGGCCGATCGAGATCGCGAGCGCCGGACGCCTACGTCGAGGCGCTGCGCGCCGCGCACGTCGTCGTCGATCCCGACGCGCGCGCGCGAGCTGGTGCGCGCCGAGCTCGCGCGGCTCGAGCGCGAGACCGGCCTGCGCGTGCGCCCCGACGACGCGCTGCTCGCCGAGGTCATCCACCTCGGCGAGTACCCGGTCGGCGTCGTCGGCGAGCTTCGATCCGGCGTTCCTCGAGGTCCCCGAGGAGATGATCGTCACCGCGATGCGCACCCACCAGCGCTACTTCGCGATGGAGGACGCGCGCGGCAAGCTCGCGACCCGGTTCGCGACGATGATGGCGACGATCGTCAAGGATCCGACGGTCGTCGCGCGCGGCAACGAGACGGTGCTCGCGTCGCGGCTGTCCGACGCGCAAGTTCTTCTTCGCCGAGGACCGCAAGAAGTCGTTCGACGCAGTGGAACGAGAAGCTCGACGGCGTCGTGTTCCAGGCCAAGCTCGGCGACAAGGCGAAGACGATCGGCGACAAGGTCCGCCGCATCGAGGCGATCGTCGCCGCGCTCGCCGAGCGCGTCGCGTGCGATCGCGACGTCGCGCGTACGCGCCGCGCACCTGTGCAAGGCCGATCTCGCGTCGCAGCGCGGTCGGCGAGTTCCCCGAGCTGCAGGGCGTGATGGGCAAGCACTACGCGCGGCATCGTCGGGCTCGGCCGACGCGGTCGGCGATCGCGATCGAGCAGCACTGCTGGCCGAAGGGGCAGGGCGCCGCGCTGCCCGACGACCGACGACGGCGCGCTGGTCGCGATCGCCGATCGCATGGACACGCTCGTCGGCTGCTTCGCCGTCGGCCTCGAGCCGACGCGGCTCGGCCGATCCGTTCGGCCTGCGCCGCGCCGCGATCGGCGTCTGGCAGATCCTGCTCGATCGCGCCCGAGCTGGATCGCGTGTTCGACGCCGCTGTTCGCCGCGACGCCGCGACGCGCTCGCGCAAGCAAGGCGTCGACGCTCGCCGACGACTCCGGCGAAGCTCGACGAGTTCTTCCGGCGCGCCTGCGCGGCATCTTCGTCGACGAGGGCATCGCCGGCCCAGGACGTCGACGCCGCGCTCGCGCAGGACTGGCGCGATCCGATCGACGCACGCGCGCGCGCGCTCGCGCTGCGCGAAGATCTCGAAGGAGGCGCGCGAGGTGTTCAAGCGCATCGCGAACATCCTCGACGACGCGCGCGCCAAGAAGCATCGGATCCGGGCGACGGTCGACCCGGCGCTGTTCGCGCCGCCGACAACGTCGAGCACGCGCTGTACGCCGCGATCACCGAGGCGCAGCAGGCGCGAGCGCAGCGCCGCGCGACGATCGCGACTACGCCGCGGTGTTCGAGTCGCTCGAGCGAGCTGCGCCCGACCGTCGCCGCGTTCTTCGACAAGGGCGGCGTCATGGTGATGGATCCCGATCCCGACGCTGCGCGACAACCGGCTCGCGCTGCTCCACGTGGTTCATCGCGCCGTACGCGCAGATCGCCGACTTCCGCCTGCTCGGAGGTGCGTCGTGAAGTACGTCCGGCAGTTCGGCGGCGGCACCGCCGAAGGCCGCGCGAAGGACAAGGCGCTGCTCGGCGGCAAGGGCGCGAACCTCGCCGAGATGGCGTCGCTCGGCCTGCCGGTGCCGCCCGGCTTCACGATCACGACCGAGGTCTGCCGCCACGTGATGGAGCACGGCGCGGACAAGTACCCCGACGGGCTCGACGCCGAGGTCGACGACCGCGCTCGCGAAGGTCGAGGAGCTGACCGAAGACGAAGTTCGGCGACGCCGACCGAAGCCGCTGCTCGGTCGCGTGCGCTCCGGCGCGCCGGCGTCGATGCCCGGGCATGATGGACACGATCCTGAACCTCGGGCTCAACGACACGACCGTCGCCGCGCTCGCGAAGCGCAGTCGGGCAACCCGCGGTTCGCGTGGGACTGCTACCGCCGGTTCGTCGCGATGTACGGCGAGGTCGTGCTGGGCGTGGTCGCGCCGAGCGAGCACGACGAGCCGCCGTTCGACGGATCCTCGACGACGTCAAGCGCAAGCACCGCGCGAACCGCGATCAGGATCTCACCGAGGCCGCGCTGCGCGAGGCCGTCGCCGCGTTCAAGGCCGAGGTCCTCGACGCGCACCGGCACGCCGTTCCCCGACGACGTCCACGACGCAGCTGTGGGGCGCGATCGGCGCGGTGTTCCGGTCGTGGAACAACCCGCGCGCCGACTTCTACCGCAAGCTGCAACGACATCCCGGCGACGATGGGCACCGCGGTCAACGTCCAGGCGATGGTGTTCGGCAACCTCGGCGACGACTGCGCGACCGGCGTCGCGTTCACGCGCAACCCGGCGACCGGCACCGCCGAGCTGTACGGCGAGTTCCTGACCAACGCGCAGGGCGAGGACGTCGTCGCCGGCATCCGCACGCCCGAGCCGATCGCCGAGCTCGCGAAGAAGCTGCCCGCGGCGCACGCCGAGCTCGTGCGCGTCGCGAAGCTCCTCGAGGATCACTTCCGCGACATGCAGGATCTCGAGTTCACGATCCAGCGCGGCCAGCTGTTCATGCTGCAGACGCGCAACGGCAAGCGCACCGGCAAGGCGATGGTCAAGGTCGCGGTCGACCTCGTCGCCGAGGGCAAGCTGACGCCGCGCGAGGCGGTGCTGCGCATCGATCCGGCGAAGCTCGACGAGGTGCTGCACCCGACGATCGATCCGAAGGCGCGCCCGCACGCCGATCGCCAAGGGCCTGCCGGCGTCGCCCGGCGCCGCGATCGGCCGAGTCGTGTTCACCGCGAACGCCGCCGCGGAGTGGGCGCAGCGCGGCGAGACCGTGATCCTCGTCCGCACCGATACCTCGCCCGAGGACATCCACGGCATGAAGGCCGCGGTCGGGCATCCTGACCGCGCGCGGCGGCATGACGTCGCACGCCGCGGTCGTCGCGCGCGGCATGGGCAAGTGCTGCGTCACCGCGTGCACGTCGCTGCGCGTCGACGCCGCGAAGAAGCACCGCGATCGTTCGTCGGCGGCGGCCAGGAGCGCAAGCTCAAGGAGGGCGACACGCTCACGCTCGACGGCTCGACCGGCGAGGTGTTCCTCGGCACGGCGCCGCTCGTGCCCGCGCAGCTCGGCGAGCGAGCTCGGCACGCTGATGACGTGGGTCGACGCGTTCCGCCGGCTGCAAGGTCCGCACGAACGCCGACACGCCGACCGACGCGCGCACCGCGCGCAGCTTCGGCGCCGAGGGCATCGGCCTGTGCCGCACCGAGCACATGTTCTTCCAGCCCGAGCGCATCCTCGCGGTGCGCGAGATGATCCTCGCCGAGCGACGAGGCCGGCCGGCGCGCCGCGCTCGCGAAGATCCTGCCGATGCAGCGCGGCGACTTCGCCGAGCTGTTCCGCGTGATGGACGGCCTGCCGGTGACGATCCGGCTGCTCGATCCGCCGCTCCACGAGTTCCTGCCGCACACGCCAGCCGAGATCGACGAGGTCGCGCGCGGCGCTCGGCAAGTCCGCCGACAGCGATCGCGCGCCAAGGTCGCCGAGCTCACCGAGGCCAACCCGATGCTCGGCCATCGCGGCTGCCGGCTCGCGATCACGTTCCCCGAGATCTACGAGATCCAGGCCCAGGCGATCGGCGAGGCGGCGGCCGAGGTCGCGCGCGAGCCGGCATCGCCGTCCACCCCGAGATCATGATCCCGCTCGTGATGGTGCCCGAGGAGCTGCGCCGGCTGCGCGAGCTGGTCGCGACGGCGTTCGACGCGGCGCTCGGCGGCGCGAAGATCCCGTACACGATCGGCACGATGATCGAGCTGCCGCGCGCGTGCGTGGTCGCCGATCGGATCGCCGAGCACGCCGACTTCTTCTCGTTCGGCACCAACGACCTGACGCAGACGACGTTCGGGCTGTCGCGCGACGACGCCGGCCGGTTCCTGCCGGCCTACCTCGACGCGCGGCGTGCTCGCCGGTCGACCCGTTCGCGGTGCTCGATCCCGAGGGCGTCGGCGCGCTGATCGAGCTCGGCGTTCGCGGCGGGCGCAGCACCAAGCCCGGCCTCAAGGTCGGGATCTGCGGCGAGCACGGCGGCGAGCCGAGCTCGGTCGAGTTCTGCCACCGCGCCGGGTTCGACTACGTGTCGTGCTCGCCGTTCCGGGTGCCGATCGCGCGCGTCGCGGCGGCCCGCGCCGCGCTCTGCCGGAAAGGACCATGACGTGATCGCGGTAATCACTGCATACGACCGCCAGGTGATCGGACGTCGACGCAGGCAACCCCCGGACCGCTCGGCGGTCGAAGCGGCACCCATGAGGACTGCTGCGTCTCGCGCTCGGTCTCGGCTGTCGTCGCCGGCTGCACGGCCTCGGCGGAGGATGTCCAGCCGCCGGCAGACCAGCTGTTCTTCCCGACCGGCGCTGGCGATCGCGCCCGACGAGTCGGTGCTGTTCGTCGCCAACGCGAACTCCGAGCTGCGCTACGACTCCGGCTCGATCGTCGTGATCGACCTCGCGGCGGTCGACCGGATCGCGAACGCGTGGACGCCGAGCCACACGGCATCCCGACGGCTGCACGCCGGACACCGATCACACCGAGACGCTGATCTGCGACGAGAGCGCAGTTCATGCGCGCCCGACGCCGGCGTCCGCGTCGGCAACTTCGCGACCGACATCGCCGTGCAGGACACTCGGCAACGGCGACGCTCCGCCTGATCGTCCCGACCCGCGGCGATCCGTCGATCACGTGGGCCGACTACGACGGCACCAACCTGACGTGTGCGCCGGGCTCCGAGGGCTTCGCGCTTTGTAAAATTGTTAAGGCATCCGTTCATCCACTCGATGCTGATCCACGCCTTACCAAAATCCTCCTCGCCGCAAGACGCATTGAGGTCCGATGCGACGCGAGTAAACTCTCTCGGGACACCTTGCTTGGTTCGCTTAGACAGAGTTTTCGCCTGTTCGTTAAGAGCATGCGCGATGGCGAGACAATTGTTTCGATCGGTAGGCGTGCGGTCGGTGGGGATAACTTCTTGTTTCGCTGCCGGTACCCTCACGGCCCTGTTCTTCGCGGGTTTCGCCCCAACGGGTAAGGCGGCGAGCACTCCCAATGAACCCAATGTTGCAAGAATGCAGAGTGCGACTGCGATAGGAGGGATTCGCGGCATGGCGGCTTCTGCACCTAAACGCCCAAGTTGGGTTAGTCGATAATTCCTCGCCCCGATGCCTCGCTCGCCAGTGCTTTCCGCACATCTGATTGGGATAAGCCGAACTGTCGGGCAATCCGCGCAGGCGTGACGCCAGCTTTGAAAGCAGCGCGAACGGCGTTTAGCTGCCCACGCGGCAACGAGGCCGTACCCTCGCCCTGCTGACGCGTTCGGGAAGGCTGGGCGGCCGGCATCGATCTGCCCCGCCGCCTCGCCTCAGCGAGTGCCACCGTGAGCAGGTGGTCGAGTTCCTCGTCACTAAGGTAGTTGACGGCGTTCGGCAGGTCCTTAGGCAGGAGATGCCGCCGTTCCTGCGCGGGTAAGACCTTGTTCGTCGGCGGGGATGGTTCTCCGGACGACGCCGTTGAGAACAGGTCGGAGGTTGCTTGCTGAGTGCGATCTCGTCCCATGATCGTGATAATGCCGCCACCGGGGTCACCAAGCAACTGCAGCCGGGGAAGGCCGGCAAAGCTCGGTCTGGTCCTTCCCAAGACCGCCGTGCCCGTAATTCCATTAATTGGTACGCTAGGACCATGGAAGCGTGGACACGATAGAATTTTGCCCAGCGGCTTGCGCGCTGCAGCCCGGCCGATGCAAGGTCCGCGCCGCCGGCGTGGCCGGCGGTTCAAGGAGGTAGTGATGAAGCTTTATTTCGCGCCCGGCGCCTGTTCGCTTTCGCCCCACATTGTGATGCGCGAGGCCGGCGCCCAATACGACCTGGAGCAGGTCAACAATCAGGAAAAGAAGACCAAATCCGGGACCGACTATTGGACAATCAACGCCAAGGGGCAGGTCCCGGTCCTCGAATTCGACAACGGGGAGCGGCTGACCGAAGGCCCCGTCATCGTGCAGTGGATCGCCGACCAGAACCCGGCCTCCGGGCTGGTGCCGCCGGCCGGCAAGCTCGAGCGCTATCGCGTCCAGGAGTGGCTCAACTTCATCACCTCGGAGCTGCACAAGACGTTCGGCCCGATCTTCCGGCCAACCACGCCCGACGCCTTCAAAGCGCTGTCCAAGGAGAATCTGGGCAAGCGCTTCGACTGGCTCGACAAGCAGCTCGCCGGCAAGGACTACCTGATGGGCGACAAGTTCACCATCGCCGACGCCTATCTGTTCACGGTGCTGCGCTGGACCTCGCGTATCGACATTGACCTCGCCAAGTGGCCGAACCTCAAGGCCTATGTCGACCGGGTCGCCGCGCGTCCCAAGGTGCAGGAGGCGCTGAAGGCAGAAGGCCTGATCTAGCTCAGCGCCGATATCGGCATTGAAGGCCGGCCCGGCGGGCTGCCCCCTTGAGCGCGGTGTAGATCGCGCGGCGCTGCTCCTCGGTCACAGCTTGAACGTGTAGGCAGCGGTGCTGAGCTTGTCGTCGGCGGCGTTCTTCGCGGAAATTTTCCCGGCACGGTATCAGTATTTTTAGCCGGGGAATCGGCGTGGAAAAGTCTAGCCAAAAACGGTCCAGTTTTCTGGCTCAGAGCACCCGTCGATGCGGCCCAACAAGTCGTCAAACCCCGCCATCGAGCAGGGAGGCTGCTCGGGGCGGGGTTCGCGAACTCGTGGAGAAGCACGGGTCCGGCCGTTGAACAACTACCCGACACCCAAAGTTCCAGCTAGCTATGGGGCTTCCCGTTTAATTCTTCGAGGTGTCGTCCTTCCTTTCGGCCCCGCTTCCAGCAGCTTCCTCAGCCCTCTTTCGTTGGGGTTGCACGGCGGACAGAGCAGTATCGAGTGCAGCCACCCCTGCGGCGACGGCCGCTTCCTTAGCTACTCGCTTTAGCTTCGACGTATTAGGGAGGATGGATTTTTTCGATTTCGTCGGCCGCTTGGTCTTTGTCTGTTTGCGAGACTTCGACTTGGCGGCGACACGCTTTGAACTCGTCTTCGACTTAACTCGTCGTTTCGATGAAGTCTTGGATTTGGCGCGCTTCTTAGCCTTTTTCATGATTTCCCCCGTCGATTCGATTTAGTTCAGATTGGGCTTCAATCCTATTGCTGGCAAGTGGTTTGGTCGGTGACGTGGCCGCCCTAGTTTTCGACCGGACGAATCCCGGCCCGGCTAACGCACCTTTTCGCCCCTCGTAGTCTCAGGTGCGGGTGCGGGAACGCCTGCCGCGGGTGCTGGGACGGCAATCACGGCCGGCGATTTTGCGGGCGGGTTTGCAGTGGTGGTAGTGCCGTTCAAAGACTGCGCAGTCTCCAAGTGTTTGCGCAGTGTCGGTAACGTCTCTTTGGCATAATTTCCGACAGCATCCTGTTTCTTTGCCGCCTTTTCGTATTCTTTGATGTCCTTCTTATGATCCGCAACCATGTGAGCTGCGAAAGCCTTATCAAAATTCGCGCCGGATAACTTCGACATCTTGTCGTAATCGGCTTTCTGCTTTTTGTTGGGTGCGGTCGGCGCCGTCATGCCCACCGAATTTGCCACTGCGGTTGCCTTTTGATTTGCATCCGAATGATCCTTCTCCAGCATTTGGCCAAACGCCCGAACACCCTCGCTGGCGCCCTGCTTCTGGGACAACTTTCCCATCTCTACCTCAGCTAAATTGCCTTCTATCGCCTCTTTCAGGAATTTCTGACTTCCTGCGTCTTGCGCAAAGCTCGGTGATCCGAACAACACTGCGAAGACCACGGCGACACTGAATTTCCTAATCATGGAAGACCTCTTTCGTTTGTGATGCCAAGGCAACCCATGCACTTTCGATCCGGTTCCACCGGGGCTGCCGCGTCGGCTGCGCCGAGGGGAGGCAGCAAAGCGCATCAGAGCCGCAGACCTGATGCGGAAAGCCCCGCCGAAGCGGGGCTTTAACTGTCCACATGCATGTAGGCGATACTCCCCGCACTCTCACAACGTTGAACCTGGGCGTCGGTTCGACGAACTGGGTAGGATTTTGCGGCAGGCATTTCGCTTGAGACCGTCCAGGCTGACGCTTGCATCATGGCCGCGACCTCGGTCTGTTAGTCGCCGGCCGCCTTCAGGGAGCCGGTCGAGATGCGAGCCTCCGTGCGCTGTGCAACCAAACCGCTCGCCGCCCCGTCGATCCTCCGGCGAGGTTTTGCTTCGCGCTGCTGCCAACCGGTGCTGCGTCGGGCTTTCGACACAGAAACCAACGGAGCGGGTCGGTGTTGAGAGGTGGGTTTGCCACCTCCCCGGCAAACCCGATCGATCGAACTTAGCCCCGCTTCGGCGGGGCTTTTTTTGTCGCTATCCCAGAGCGTCGGGTAGACGAGCCGGCGCAGGCCAAATAGTGCGCGCATTGCAGAAGTTGACAGCGCGCCCAGCACGACTACATGCGGCGCGTCAGCATCTACGCATCCCAGCAAACCCCATGTCTTCCGTATGCCCCACCTGTCGTGGACGCGGAACAATCCGCATCCTCACAGCCGACCCCGAACCGCCGCAAACCGTGGCCTGCACCCGCTGCCGCGGAACCGGCCACCACGAGCCCGCAGTTCCCCGGCCAGTGCGAGATAAGGCATTGCGGCCCAATAATCGCAAACCCGACTCCGTGAAAGAATGGTTCGATCTCTGGAAGAACCCGAACCCGCGCTAGTGCGTAACCTTTCCCCCGTACTGAGCCCCGGCCAGCCGGGGCTTTTTCTTGGGCCGCGTGGACGCCACAGCGCAGCGTTGCGAGGGGAACGGCGGCGGGAGAGAGGAAAAAAAGCCCCGCCGAGGCGGGGCTAGTTGGAGGTCGATGTATGCAGGCTTGCCGGGCCGAGAACCACCACGAACAAGGGTCCGGCAAACCCACCCCACAACGAGCGGGCGGCCGATTTGTTTCGGCGTCGGATTCCGACCGGGACCCGCGGCGCGCCTACTGGGTCGCTATCCCCCTAGCCTGCGGTCCTGGCGGCGGCCTGTACGACTCCGTATGCAGAATAAGAACCGCGGAACCAGATTGTGCCTTCGAGCTTCATCCGGTTGTTAACAACAGAGCCAGCGAGCGGAGGCGGCCATGCTGAAACGGACACCACCCGAGGCACTCCAAGAGGACCAAGAGACAGGCATCAGAAGGATGATTAGGACGTTTGATCCCGACGTTCCGGGTTATGTCTTTTGGTTGGTTATGTTCGGGTTGCTAAGTTTCCACCAATTGGTCCTACACGTCAGATAGCGACGTTTTCGCACGACCTCGATCCATAACGCGCTTCAGGCAGGCTCGCCCTTCGTGGCCAGCCGCCACCCCGTCGCGCAAAGGTAACGGAACCGGGTGCAGGCCAACTGGCCGGAGCCGGCCGCTAAACGCGTTCTCGAAAAAGAAGTTCCCGCTGGAGTGGGCAGCGCCAGGCGCGAATGAGCGCCAAAGCGAACGTTTCGAGGACATCACAGAACCCCGCCGGGGAGCGGAGTAACGGGCTTCTTGTCGTCGGCCGGGAAAACAATCACGGAGGCAAGAAGCGCGCTTATACCTTTTCGGAACCGGACGGGCCAACACGCTTGTTTTCCTGCTCGATCGCAGGAGATTAAGGTACCCTCAACCCCTTTAACCTATTGAGCACAAATGACAATTTTTTTGGCGTTCGAGAACCTCCGACCCTTGAAATGGAAAATGCCGCTCCCAGATTTTTTTCGCCAGGTGCCCGATAGGGGCCTGGTCGGACGTCGCCGGATGTCCGGCGCGCCTTGCTTGTACCCATGTTGCTCATTGGAGGATGTGGCTATGAGGACTTACGACTTCGCCCCCCTGTGGCGATCGAGCGTTGGTTTTGATCGGCTGTTCGATCTGATCAACGACACGCAACGTCTAGAGGCACAGGACAACTATCCACCTTACGACATCGTGCGTACCGGCGAAAATGCCTATCGCATTTCCCTCGCCCTCGCCGGCTTCTCACCGGATGAAATCAGCATCACGGCGCAGCAGAACAGGTTGACCGTTGCCGGCAGCAAGGCCGAGCACACCCCTGAACATGAGTACATGCATCAGGGCATTGCGGCGCGTCCATTCGAGCGGCAATTCAACCTCGAAGATCATGTTGAGGTGGAGGGAGCGTCGTTCGAGAACGGCTTGCTCCAGATTGAGCTTGCGCGGAAGATTCCTGAGGCAATGAAGCCGCGGAAAATCGAAATCGGCGCTGGTGCGTCAACCCGCAAGACAGAAAAACTGAAGATCGGTCGATCAGGGCCAGGCAGCGTAACTGAACACCAATATCGAAGCAGTGCGGGTGGCTCTTGTGTCCATCTCACTTGAGCCACCTCCAAAGAAAGGAGGGATGGCTATGGGCGAACCACTGCGAAAACTGAAGATAGATGGTGGAGACTTCGAGCGGAACAACGAGGACACCTTCGACCTCAATGATCTGCTTCACCCCGCACAGGCGTTTTCGCACCCCGCGGATGTCGTTAACGATCCCGACCTAACGCTGAACGAAAAGCGGGCGATCCTGGCGTCATGGGCATCTGATGCTTGCGCAGTTGAGTCCGTACCGGAATTGCGCCGTGCTCCCATTAAAGGAGGAAGGCCGGTCGCATTCGACGATGTTATGGACGCACTTCGCGCGCTGGACGCCTGTGCGACGGAAACCAGCAGTCGTTACCACCGGGTCGTGCGCAAGCGCCGGATTTTCAGCCGCGGCAGCGGCGAGAGCGGCCATAGCCAACCTCTCCAATGAATGAGGAACGAACATGTGGCGCTGTCCGATGCGTTGATCGGCTGGAAAGGAGGCTTCACGGAGGATGCCATGACTGTGTCTGAGCTTTTCGCCGTAGCATGCGGCCTATCGCTCTTGTTCCTGTTCGCGTCATTCTGGCAAGGCGATGATAGTGGAGGTTGGGCATGAATTTCTGGATTTTTCAGGACAAGCCCAACAAGCGTATTGCTATTCATCGCGCTGAATGCGGAACACGCAATGTGGCGGCAAGGCCCTCTTTCCGAGGGAAGATCGTGGCACGGACCGTATCCCAACTACGATGAGGCGTTCGGCAAAGCGAAAGAGATGTCTCCACGTAAAGGCGCTCAAATCAACTGCCGCTTTTGCCATCCGCAATACTCGCCCAGACAGTGGGACGGGGAGCGGAGCATCCGAGGGGCCCGACCGGACGACCCCCCGGCCACCGTTCCCAGTTGCGATGGCCGTAACGAGGGGGTGTGGCCGGAAGGAAACGGTCAGCGAAGAGCAGGGGCCCTCACCAGTGGGCTTGCCGAGGAATGCAATGCCGGAAAGCTGAAAATCTGGAACCATCTCAGCCGAACTCGATTGCAATGGGGCGCCCTCGCAAACAGGAGTAAGGCCATGGCAGCCAATCGAGGCGACACTGCGGGACGCGGCAAGGATGACGGCGATCTGCAACGCGATGACGGCGGAAAGGGACACAAGGCACAGAGGAGCCAGGAAGAAATTGATAAAGAGCTGGACAAATCCCTTGAGGATTTTTTCCCGTCCTCGGACCCGCCGGCCATCTCGCAACCGACGAAGACCGAGCCGGCGGGCGATCCCAAGATAAAGCCGTAAGGGGAAAAGTCGCGAAGGCAAGAAATTGGGCCGCCGAATCGCCCTCTGGTCGATTAGCTGCACCGCCAAGAGCTCATCCCGTTCAAATCAACGACGACCCCGTGCTACGCGCTTAGTAAGAGGTCAGGATGCCCGTGTAAGAGGTCAGGATGCCCGTGGCAGACAACCCGCTATGGAAAGAATGGGTAGCGGCAGAGAAGGCGCTGGAGGAAGCTCGGGATCAGCTTAGGACCGTTGAGCATTTGGAGCTAGGAAACCGCGACTTCCAGGAAGCTTGGGAAGCATACACGGTCGCCCTGGACGCCTTTAACAAGACAGCCAAT
>CAWDVF010000007.1:0-152348 GCA_963805665.1 uncultured Acidimicrobiaceae bacterium
ACAATTGCGGGAGTTCCCGGTAAGGTCCAGTCCTCGCACTACGGAGCCGTCACGACTTCAGGAGGACACATGGCAGTACGACTCGGGGACACCGCTCCCGATTTCACGGCCGACACCACCGAAGGCACCATCAACTTCCACGAGTGGCTCGGCGACAGCTGGGGGATCCTGTTCTCCCACCCGAAGGACTTCACCCCGGTCTGCACGACCGAGCTGGGCGCGTTCTCCAAGGCCAAGCCCGAGTTCGACAAGCGCAACGCCAAGCTGATCGGCCTGTCGGTCGACTCGGTCGAGTCCCACAAGGGCTGGGCCGGCGACATCGAGGAGACGCAGGGCTCGGCCCTGGCCTTCCCGCTGATCGGCGACGAGGACCGCAAGGTGGCCGACCTCTACGACATGATCCACCCCAACGCCAACGACACCCTCACGGTGCGCTCGGTCTTCATCATCGGGCCGGACAAGAAGGTCAAGCTGACGCTGACCTACCCGGCGTCGACGGGCCGCAACGTGGACGAGATCCTGCGCGTGCTCGACTCCCTGCAGCTGACGGCCGACTACAAGGTCGCCACGCCGGTGAACTGGACCGAGGGCGAGGACGTCATCATCGTGCCGGCGCGTGAGCGACGACGAGGCCAAGGACCGCTTCCCCAAGGGCTGGAAGGCCCTCAAGCCGTACCTGCGGGTGACGCCCCAGCCCAACCGCTGAGCGCACACCGCTTGAGCCCGCGGTGGCGGGCGAACCGTATCTAGATCGAGCCGGCCTGCGGGCCGGCTCGATCGCTGTCCGGGGCCCCCGCGCCGCGTCACATCCGGCGGTGACAATGGCGCCTCCGCAGAGAGCGAGAGACCGAGCGAAAGAGGAGTTGCCGATGGACGAAGCCCAGGTGTTCGTGCTGGCGGATCGAGCCCTGGCGCAGGTGGTGGCCCGGATTGAGCCCGCGCAATGGGCGGTGTCGTTACCCCCTACCTTCGCCACGTCCAGCCGGGACTCCGTGCCCACGCTGCGCGACGTCGTCAACTACCACGCCTACGACGACGCCTGGGTACCCGACACGCTGGCGGGCCGGACCATGGAGGAGGCCGGCTCGACCAAGTTCGACGGCGACCTGCTCGGGGACGTCCCGGTCGAGCGCTTCGAGGCGATCGTCGACAAGGCGTGCGCCGCCGCCGAGGCGGTGCGCGACTACGACGCCGTCGCCCACCTCTCCTTCGGCGACTACCCCGTCCGGCACTACTTCTGGCAGATCAATTCGTTCCGCGCGTTGCGGGCCCACGACATCGCGCGGGTGATCGGCGTGGAGCCGGACCTGCCCGCCGAGCTCGTGCAGGGAGTCTGGGACGAGGTGAGCCCGCACGCCGAGGAGTGGCGCACCATCGGCGTCTACCCGGCGGCCGTCCCGGTACCCCAGGATGCGCCGCTGCTCGACCGGTTGCTCGGGCTCACGGGGCGCGACCCGAGCGCGCGCTGAGGTCTCGGCCGCTCGGCGACCCGCCTCCCAGGGGTTCAGTCGCTCGACGCCACGACCTCTTCGCGCAGCTCGCGCTTGAGGACCTTGCCCTGCGGGTTGCGGGGCAGCGGCTCGGCACGGAACCACACGTGCGTCGGCACCATGAAGCCGGCCAGGCGCGCCTTGACGTGCTGGCCGAGCTCCTCCGCCGTGACCTTGGCCCCGGGACGGAGCACGACGACCGCACCGACCTCCTCGCCCAGCGTCGGGTGGGGCACGCCGATGACGGCGACGTCGGCGACGGCGGGGTGCTCGAAGAGGGCGGCCTCGACCTGGACCGAGTACACGTTCTCGCCGCCGCGGATGATCATGTCCTTGGCCCGGTCGACGATGTAGATGAAGTTGTCGTCATCGAGCTGCGCCACGTCGCCGGTGTGGAGCCAGCCCTTTGAGAACGTCTTGGCCGTCTCGTCCGGCCGGTTCCAGTAGCCGCGCACGACGTTGGGCCCCTTGATCCAGAGCTCGCCGCGCACGTCGGGACCGTGCGGGATGGTGTCGTCGGGCTCGTCCTTCTCGTAGTCCTCGGGGACGATGGCGACGTCGCACACGGGCACCGGCGGCCCGACGCTGTCCGGCTTGGCCACGTAGTCGCCGCCGGCGTTCATCGAGGTGACCGACGAGGTCTCGGTCAGGCCGTAGCCGTTGGAGGGCGAGCCGATCGGCCAGGCGGCGCGGATGCGGCGCACCAGGTCGGGCGGCGCGGGCGCGCCGCCGTAGGAGACGCCGCGGATGGACGAGGTGTCGTACTTGGAGAAGTTGGGCGAGTCGAGCACCTGCATCACCATGGCGGGGACGCCGCCGAAGGTGGCGATCTTCTCGCGCTCGATCAGCTCGAGCGCGCGGTCCGGGTCGAAGTGGTGCATCATCACGATCTTCCCGCCGGCCGCGATGTTGGTCACCATGATGGAGTGGCACCCGGTGGCGTGGAAGAGCGGCACCGAGAGCAGGAAGGCGGGCTGGACGCGCTCGGCCGGCTCGCTGCCCTCGTCGGGCAGCGCCGAGATGCCGAAGCGCACGGAGGTCCGCGTGTTCAAGAAGAACAGGCTCATGAGGTTCGTGACCATGTTGCGGTGCGTGCCGACCGCGCCCTTGGGCCGGCCGGTCGTCCCCGACGTGTAGAAGATGGTGGCGTCGTCCTCCGGGTCGATGGCGACGTCGGGCGGCGTGGCGGCGTCGTCGACGGCGCCGAGCGCCAGGGCGAAGGGCCATTCGGGGATGGGCGGGGCGCCGCCGGGCGGCACGTAGACGGCCATCGGCGCCTTGGTCTCGGTCCGGTGCTCGTCCGCCACGATCAGGGCCTTGAGCGTGTCGAGCCCGCCGAGGAACGACCGGAGGCGATCGACGCGCTCGGTGTCGACGAAGGCGACCTTGGAGCCCGAGTCCTCGAGGCCGTAGCGCAGCTCCTCGCCGCTCCACCACGCGTTGAGCGGCACGACGATCGCCCCCGCCAGCGCGGCGCCCCAGAAGGCGATGACCCACTCGGGCAGGTTGCGCATGACGATGGCGACGCGGTCGCCCTTCTCGACACCGAATTCGTCGCGCAACCGGTGGGCCAGCGTCGAGGCCATGCGGTAGTGCTCGGCGAAGGTGACCCGCTCGTCCTCGTAGACCATGAACGTCGCATCGCCGTGCCCGGCCGACATGTCGAACACGGCCGCGCAGGGTCGGAGGCTGCGTTCTTCCAGGTGCGGGTGGGGACGCCGCGGATGACGACCTCTTCCATCTCGAAGAGCTGGCCGGGCGCCGTGAGCTCGGCGGTGGCTTCTTGGAGGGACTTCGCTGGGGTGTCCTGGTCGGTGACGCTCACGTGCTCTCCTCTTTGCTTCCCACGGTCGGATTGAAGATGGCGGTGCGGTAGTAGGCCAGTTCGTCGACGCTCTCGCGGATGTCCTGCAGGGCCCGGTGGCCGCCCTTCTTGGCCGGCGCGGCCTTGTAGACCTCGGGACACCAGCGGCGGCACAGCTCCTTGATGGTCGAGACGTCGACCGAGCGGTAGTGCAGGTAGTCCTCGACCTCGGGCATGAAGGCGGCCAGGAAGCGACGGTCGGTCCCGATGGAGTTGCCGGCCAGCGGGACGGTGCGCGGCTGGGCGATGTGCTTCTTCAGGAACGCCAGCGTCTGGTCGCCGGCCTCGGCCACCGTCAGCGTGGAGGCCTCGATGTCGGCGAGCAGGCCCGAGCGGGTGTGCATGTTGCGCACGACGTCGTCCATGCCGGCCAGCTCGGTGGGCGTGGCGTGCACGACCAGGTCCGGGCCCTCGTCGACGATGGTCAGGTCGTCGTCGGTGATCAGGCAGGCGATCTCGACGATGACGTGGCGCGCGGGATCGAGCCCCGTCATCTCGAGATCGATCCAGGCCAGCATGTCGCGGGCATGCTACCGGTCGGGCGCGGACGGTCTCCTGGGGGACGCAGGGATCGGTGCGTTCGTTCGGGATCCGGGAGGGCGGCCTTGTAAGGTCCGGCGATGCTGCGCGTCGCCCTGCACCAGCTCGACCCCGACCTGCCCGTGCCCGCCTACGCGCGCGCCGGGGACGCCGGAGCCGACCTCGTGGCGCGCCACGACGTCGTCCTCGCCTGCCGGGGTGGCCGGGCCGTGGTGCCGACCGGGGTCGCGGTCGCCATCCCCGAGGGCTACGCCGGCTTCGTGCTGCCCCGCAGCGGCCTGGCCGCCCGGCACGGGATCACCTGCCTCAACACACCAGGGTTGGTCGACTCCGGCTACCGCGGCGAGCTCCAGGTGGTGCTCGTCAACCACGATCCCGACGACGACTACGCCGTGCAGCGGGGGGACCGCATCGCCCAGCTGGTGATCATGCGGGCCGACCAGGTGGCCTTCGAGGTCGTGCCGGCGGAGGGTCTCGGGACCTCGGAGCGGGGGACCGGTGGCTTCGGGCACTCCGGGACGTGAGGTCGTATGTCGCGCCAGCGCAGATGACGGAGGGCGCCGGGACGGGTAAGAAGTGGTGATGCAGTCGCTGGTCGGCATGGATGCGGCGTTCCTGTCGCTCGAGACGCCGACGACGCCCATGCACGTGGGCGTGGCCCTGGTGCTCGACCCGCCGGAGGGCCGGCGCTCGCTGTTCTCGCCCTCGACCCGCTACGCCCAGATCCGCCGGGTGATCGAGCAGCGCCTGCACCTGGTGGCACCGTTCCGCCAGCGCGCCATCCGGGTGCCGTTCGGGCTGCACCACCCGGTCTGGGTGGACGACCCCGACTTCGAGCTGGACGACCATCTCAGCCGGGCCAGCCTGCCGTCGCCGGGCGGGAAGGCCGAGCTCGACGCCTTCGTGGCTGCGGTCATGAGCCGCCAGCTCGACCCCGACCGCCCGCTGTGGGAGATGCACGTGGTCGAGGGGCTCGAGGGTGAGCGGACCGCGCTGGTGGCCAAGGTGCATCACGCGATCCTCGACGGGGTCAGCGGTGCCTCGGTGCTGGCGGCGTTCCTCGACCTCAACCCGCGGTCACGCCTCGTGACGCTGCCCCAGGAGTGGCACCCCGACTCGCTGCCCTCCAACGCGCAGATGCTGAAGCACGCGGCCTCCTCGCTGACGCACCAACCGGGCGAGACCCTGTCGACGCTCCAGGCCGGCATCGACGCCGTGGCCGACCTCGGCATGCACAACCGCGAGCTCGTCGGCCGGGGCGAACAACCCCCGCCCGGGTTCTTCAGCGCGCCTCGGACCTCGTTCAACGGGGCGGTGACGAACCGCAAGCGCTTCGCCTCACTGTCGGTGCCGCTCGACGACGTGAAGCTGGTCGGCCGCGTCTTCGAGTGCACGGTGAACGACGTCGTCCTCGCGTGCGTCTCGGGGGCGTTGCGCCGACTCCTAGCCGGGCGCGGGGAATCGGTGGAGCACTCGCTCGTGGCCGTGGTGCCGGTGTCGACCCGGCCCGAGGGCCAGGGCGAGGCGCTGGGCAACCAGATCTCGGGGATGCTCGTGTCGCTGGCGAGCGACCTCGACGACCCGGTGGCCCGGCTCGACGCGATCTCGGAGTCGGCGCGGGTCGCCAAGGAGCAGGAGAAGCTGCACCGGGGGCGCTTCCTCGGCGACCTGGCCCAGATCGCCCTGCCGGCGCTCACCACCCGGCTGGCCCGCGCCGTGGCCGGCACGCGGCTCTTCGACAAGGTGCGGCCGCCGTGCAACGTGACCGTGTCGAGCGTGCGGGGTCCGGACTTCTCGCTGTTCTGCGCCGGGAGCCGCGTGGTCGACCTCTACCCGGTCGGGCCCGATCGCCGAGGGGATCGGGGTGAACGTGACGGTGTTCTCGTATCTCGACCGGGTGCACTTCGGGCTGTTCGCCTGCCGCAAGCTGCTGCCCGAGCTCGAGGAGCTCGGCGTGCACCTCGACGACGCGCTGGCCGAGCTCGTGGTCTGCGCGCTCGACGCCCGGGGGGCGTCGGCCTAGGCGATTTGCTCGGGGCCACGTGCGTCGCGCCGAGAGGCGGTGGTGCAGGCCGCTTGGCGAGACGGCCCACACCACCATCCTCTGTGGCCCTTGGGTGCGGGCGGCGTTAGGAAGCCGGCGTCGACCCTGCACCGGCGGGTGGCGTGCCGGAGCCGGTGGGGGGCGTCCCGCTGGGACTCGAGCCAGAGCCCGAGCCGCTGCCCATGTTCGGGCAGTTCTTGGTGGAGCCGCTCCCCGTGCTCGAGTTGGAACCGGAGCCCGACGAGCTCGAGCCGGAGCCCGTGCCGGAACCCGTGCTGCTCGATCCACTCGACCCGGTATTGGAGGTGCTCGAGCTCGACGACGGAGTGGTCGTCGAGGAGTTGGTGCTCGCACCTGAGGCCGAGCCGGAGCCCGTCGTGCCCGTCGTGGACGAGGTGGAGGTGGTGGCGGCGTCGGCGACGAGCGCACCACCGGCAAGCAGCCCGGTGGTGAGCGCGCCCATGGCCAACACGTTGCGCAGTCGGAGCTTCATGATCGTTGCCCTTTCGTTCGTGTGTTGCGCTGACCCGTTCGGGCCGGCATGCATACGGTGCGCCCTGGACCTGTGGCTCGGCGCAACCCGGCCGCAGCGCAATGGTCGGGTTTCCCGACGATTGGGTGACGATTCACAGCCGATGCACGGCGTCACGGCCGACGTGGCGGGTGGACTCAGCTCGCGCCAGGCCGGCGCACAGGACACCGCCGCGTCAGGGTGCTTCGGGTGTGGCCCGCGAGCGGGTCAGCGTTTGTCGGCCCGCCAGCAGTAGGCGCGCATCGGCACGTCGATGACGTCGCGGCCGGCCAGGAATGGCTGCGCGTCGAGGAAGCGCCGCATGGCGTCGAAGTGTGCCTCGCGGGTCGCGTCGTCCATCGTGATGATGGCGCTGTAGGTGGCGGAGAGGGCGACGAGGTCCTCGCGCGTCATGGGCTTGGTCCAGCGGAAGAGCGAGGTCTCGGGCGCGTGGAACGGGCTCGGTCCGCTCGCCTCCATGTCGACCACGTGGCGGCCGCGCCGGCGTTGGTCGACGGCGTCGCGTTGCTCGGGGCTGAAGACGATGCCGCCGGCCCACAACGACCGCATCCAGTCGACGGAGCGATCGGGCCCGTTCCACACGAGGGCCAGCCGGGCAGCGGGACGCAGCACGCGGGCGACCTCGGGCACGGCACGCTCCTCGTCGACCCAGTGCCAGGACGAGGCGGCGATGACCACGTCGAACGTGGCGTCCTCAGCGGGAAGCTCCTCGGCCTGCCCGGCCTGGACGTCGACGCCCGGCGCCGAGCCCGCAAGCACGGCCCGCATGCGGCCGTCGGGCTCGACCGCCATCACGTGGGAGATCCGTTCGGCCAGGAGCCGGGTGAGGATGCCCGTGCCCGCGCCGATTTCGAGGGCGTCCTTCGCGCCCGCCGGCAGCAGCCAGTCGAGCGCTTCGGGTGGCGGGCCAGATCGAAGGCGGTCGTACTCCCCGGCAACGGCACCGAAGGACCCGCGCAGCACGGCCGTGTTCTCGTCCTGGCGCACGATCGGAATCTACCGGAGCGACCGCACGCCGCTTCGGGCGCCCGCGGCGCGGTGAACGGCCAGCTCACTGAGCCGTGACGGCCACTCAAAGTGGCGTGCGGGGCGCGATACAGTGGTACCTCAACGCGGAAGTGGCGCAGTGGTAGCGCATCACCTTGCCAAGGTGAGGGTCGCGGGTTCGAATCCCGTCTTCCGCTCTCGAACTAGCGGGTCAGAGGTGCTGTTTGCGACACGCACACTCTACTGCTCGATCGTTTCCGCAGAAGAGCGAGCCTTCACTTCCGAGAGACCTGATCACGTTGAAGCACTCGCAGAAGTTCCTCGTAGGGACCTAAGAGAAACGCTTCGTCGCCGCCAGCAAATCGGGTCCCTCGGCGCGGCGGGTGCTCCAACCGCCCACCCTCGGCCGCCCGGCGGATGGCGATGACCCGTGTGCGAGCTGAGAGATCCGCCATGGCGAGACCCTGTAGTCCCCCATTAGGGGCAACCTTCACTCGACCCACAAGGAACGGCTGCTGATCGACGTAGAACGTGCTGAGGACATCCAGGCCCAGCGCGGCGCCCACAAACCACGGCGCGCCCAATGCAGAAGTGGATCGCACGTGCCGGAAACCGAAGCTGTGCTCCATGAGGCGTGCCAGATCCCGGTCAAAGACCCGTATCACCACCGGGACCTGCTCCCAACGATCACCCAAGGTCTCTCGTACAGCCAACGCGGTTTCGATGTTGGTGAGGTCGGCACTCGTAAGGACGGCGACGGCGGATGCGTCAGCGAGGTTGACCATCTTGTGGGTCTGCGATTGCGTCGCGTCCGCGATCACGACCGGCGCACCTAAGGCTCGGGCTTGCGCCAAATATCGGTTGTGTTCGTCTTGTTCGACCACGACCACTCGCTGGCCACTCTCCATGAGCCCTTGTACCACCGTGATGCCGACAGACCCGAGTCCGACCACGACAACATGGTCCACCATTCCCGGAACTTCCCGACGCCCCAGGGATCGTTCGATGCGACGGCTCACCAGTATGTTCGTAAAAAGGGCAAACGCAGTGGAAACCAGCGCGACGCCAATCACGATCAGTGCGATCCCGTACAGCCGCATCCAAGGGCTTTGCGTAGCGAAGGAATAGTCGCCGTATCCAACTGTGGCGACCGTTTCGACGGTGAAGTACGCCGCGGTCAGAAAGCCTAAAGGTGGTTGACCTTTTGGTACTCGATAAGTGAAGTGGAGAACTACCGTGGAGACGAAGATCACGGTCACGAGTGCCGCCACAACGTAAGACAGCGCCCGGTTGCCCTCCTCCGCCAGAACGGCTGCCCTTCGTGCCAACTTCCTCGCCATTCCGACCGTTCGCGGTGTGGTCGACCCGGACGATTGTCTCTCGATGCCGCAGGCCTCGAGCTCCGCGACTGTGCCCAATACCGCAACACGGTCACCCGGGAGTACCGGATGATCCCGGCCCGGACATTGCGCCATTTCGGAACCGTCACCAGGCATGATTGCCACCGGCGCCAAGTGCCCGAAGTGACCTCGAAAGGTGGCATTGGCCTCCACCGACGGGCCGACCTCAACCTGCGTCACTTCGAAGTGCACGCCAGCAAGTTCGATGGTGTGCACGTTCTGTCCAAGGCACGCCTCGACGAAAGAGGGTCCGGCCAGCGTGGCAACGTCCAGCACGCTGCCCTGCCCAGACACTCTCTCCAGGGCTCGAGCCACCGCCGGATTGGCCAGCTGCACGACCATTCGCACATCGGGTCGGAACTCCCGGATCCTGAGCGCAGTCTCGAGTGTTCGCAGGTCGTCAATCTCTACGCAGACGACGGCACGAGCTTGCGTCAAGCCAGCTTCGAGGAGAGCCTCACCGAGGTACGCGTTCTTCTGAATGTGTGGCACACCCCACTGAAGCAGGATCCGCCCGAAACGAGGGTCCGCATCGGCATCGACCACAACGACCGGAGTTCCGCTGAGGTGAAACTGTTCCACGGTGCGCAGACCGACACCCTGAAGACCGCAAACGACAACGTGGTCATTCAGCTCCAGGTTCACCTCGGCACGCACCCCGTCATGTTGCCAACCCGATAACCGCCAAAGGTTGCCGGACCGTTAAAACATCATCAGCCTTCGCACGGGTGAGACGATCATTCCAACTGGTCCGTGTCGACACCCTCCTTCCTGCGCGCGATGGTCGGCGCAACATCTCACCAATTCAAGAATTCGAGCGATAAATGCCTCATCGCAGTCGGCAAATTGGCACCACCAATCCGCAAATTGAAATTGATCACGGGCCGCACCAGTTCCTCTAGCCCTGGGAATGGCCTGTCTGTTTAGGCCACTGCGGCCTGAGGTGCCAGAGTTCCATTGTGGCTACCAAGCTCTTCTCGGGTTGCCCTTCGCGGCTTCGGCGAATTGGGCACGGGGCTGAGGGACGTGTCCGGGAAGCTCAGCCTGAAGATGGTGCGCAGTACCTGTCCGTACTGTCGGTAGAGCGGTCCGGTTGTATAGGGAAGATCGAACTTCTCGCAAAGTGCTCGGACGCGCCGGGCGATCTCGGGGTAGCGGTTGCTTGGGAGGTCAGGGAAGAGGTGGTGTTCGATCTGATAACCCAGGCTGCCGGCCATGATGTGCAGGAATCGGCTTCCCTCGAAATTGGCCGAACCAAGTAGCTGGCGTAGGTACCACTCGGGTTTGGTCTCGTCGTCGAGTTCTTCCTCGGTGAATTTCTCAGCACCATCCGGGAAATGTCCGCAGAAGATGATCATGTAGGACCAGACATTGCGGACCAGATTGGCCGCCACGTTGGCTGACAACGTGGTCAAGAAATTGGGGCCCGACAGTGCCGGGAAAATGATGTAGTCCTTGCCCACTTGGCGACGCACCTTGCGCCAGATCCCCTTGAGTTGACTCTTCAGTTCATTCGGATCCTTCTCGCGCTTGCGGATGGCCACAATATCGAGATCATGCAGAGCGACGCCCCATTCAAAGAGCAACGCCAAGAGCGCGTTGTACACGGGCTGCCCCAGATTGACCGGGTGCCATTTCTGGTCGCTGGTCACCCGTAGGATGCCGTAGCCGACGTCATTGTCCTTGCCCAGCACGTTGGTGAACGTGTGATGCACGAAGTTGTGGGAGTGCTTCCATTGGGCGGCCGGACAGGTGGTGTCCCATTCCCAGGTGCCGGAGTGGATCTCGGGATCGTTCATCCAGTCCCACTGGCCATGCATGACGTTGTGCCCGATCTCCATGTTCTCGAGGATCTTCCCGGCCGCCAGCATGGCGGTCCCGGCGACCCAGGCCGGGGGAAACCCGCTGGCGAACAGGGTGACCCGTGCGGCCACCATAAGCCGCCGTTGAATGGAGATGATTCGAGCGATATAGGCAGCATCGTCGGCACCCCGAGACTCCTCGATGTCCTGGCGGATCGCATCGAACTCTCGGCCGAGTGCCTCGACGTCGGCCGTGCTGAGATGAGCAAACGTCGTCACGTCTGAAATGGCCATCAGTGATTCCTCCTAGATCTCAAGTACGCAATCGCCGGCGGCCGCCGTGACGCAGGTCTGCACGCCGGCGTTCTCTTGATATTCCGCGCCGTTTCGTAGGTCCTTGACCATGCCCTTTTTCAACGGGACGATGCATGTATGGCAGATGCCCATGCGACATCCGAACGGCATCGGGATACCGGCGGCCTCTCCGGCTTCGAGCAGGGTCGGTCGCGCCGTCGACCTCGGCAGTCTTCCCGGAGGTCGAAAAGGTCACTCGCCCTCCCTGGGCCGACGTGGTGAGCACGGCGGAGAACCGCTCCAGGTGCAGCCGTCTCGTGAGCTTGGCGTGGTCCCATTGCTCTTCCGCAGCTGCCAGCATCGGGGCGGGGCCACAGATCCATGCGTCACGGGTCTTCCAATCGGGGCACACTTCGGCCAGCCGCTCCACGTCGAACATGCCGTGTTGGTCATCGAAATTCTCGATCAACTGGAGGCGAGCGTGTCGCGCCGCTAGGGCCAAGCGCTCCTCGCGAAAGATGGCACCCTTCATGGTGGGAGCACAGTGGATGTGCACCACGTCGGGCATGGTGTCCCGTCTGTCGAGCGTGCGCAGCATCGACATCACCGGCGTGATGCCACTTCCGCCGGTCCAGAACAGAATCTTTGCCGGTGGGGGATCAGGCAATACGAACTCACCCTGAGGCAGCGCGAGCCGAACGATGGTGCCGGGCTCTAGACCACGGACGAGGTGCTCAGACAGGAATCCCTCGGGCATTGCCTTTACCGTGATGGTCAGGAGGCCGCGGCGGCGTCTCGAGTTGCCGTCAGCGGGCGAGGAGCTGATGGAGTAGGAGCGCCAGTGCCACTTACCGTCGAGGTGCACGCCAATGCCTACGTATTGGCCTGCCTGGTAGCTGAGGTTCCAACCCCACCCGGGTTTGATGACCAAGGTGGCGGCGTCGCTCGTCTCTGGGACTACCTCGATGACCTTCCCGCGCAACTCGCGGGCCGACCACAGTGGATTCACCATGTGCAGGTAGTCGTCGGGCAGTAGGGGAGTCGTCATGCGGGCAACGACGCTCCGGACGAATGCGGCCGTTGACGCGGAGTCGGCTCCTGGGTCACGAGGATCGTCGGTAGACGGGTCGGACTCGTTCTCCTGCCCGCGTTTAGCGAGAACACTCATGGTCGGCTCCGGGACATAGGAATACTATGTGTTACTATCCGTAACAGGTAATATGCAAACATGAGCCGGCGGACCTCCAAAATCCCACGACGAGATGGACGCAGCGAGCGCTGGAAGGCCCACCGAGACTTCCGCCGCCAAGAGCTCATCGCAGCCGCCATGGCCGCTGTCTCTGAACTCGGTGCCGATGTGGGAATGGACGACATTGCGAAGGCGTCGGGGATCGCCAAACCGGTTTTCTACCGTTACTTCAAGGACAAGGCGGAACTCTTCGTTGAGGTTGGGCGCATCGCGGCGGAACAGGTGGTGCAGGAGACGACAATCGCGATCGACGCCGCCGAATCACCTCGGGCCAAGCTGGCGGCGGGTATCGACGCCTATCTGGGTGGCATCGAGTCCCGGCCAGAGTTGTATCGATTTGCGGTCCGGCACCGCGATCTCGGGGATTACGTCACGATCGTTGGTCTTCACGCATCTCGCGTGATCGCTCAGTTCACGCGAGAAACGGAGATGGACGCGGCCACCGCAGAACTCTGGGGCTTCGGGATCGTCGGGTTGGTCCGTGGCGCAGCCGACCGTTGGCTCGAACAGCGCACAATGAGTCGTGCCGCCGTCGTGCGTGATCTCACCGACCTTATTTGGCCCGGCCATTCCGGAGGTTCTGCAGGGTTCCGCAACGCGTTGCCAAGTCATAGTGGCGAAGCACTCCGACGATGAGCCACCCGGGGGCGAGTCGGTGCAGCGCATTTGAACGTGGGCACGATCAGGTGCGGTGAAGCACCAGTGCAAAGTCGAAGGAGACCGCTCTACTACAGGGACGGCCGCCAGGACGGGCTGGAAGTTGGGTGGACGGAACGGCACTTTACGAGAACGCATCCTGGTTCTTTGATGAGATCTACGGGCGGGACGAGCTCGGGGCCGGACGGTGATTCTCCGGATTGTCAACTGCCAACGATTGGTGGTGCGGCGGGTAGTTGCACCGTGACGCGGAGCCCTCCAGCGTCTCGGGGGGCCAGTGTGAGTGTTCCGTCGTGTGCTTGGGTGATGCTGCTGACGATCGCCAGGCCGAGGCCGATTCCGGCGTGGTCGGTGCGTATGCGTTCGGTGCCGCGAAGGAATGGCTCCACAAGGGTCGATACCAATTGAGGAGCGAGCTTCTCTCCCGTGTTTTCTACGGTGAGCACCACGACTTCGGCGTGAGCGCCGGTCGTGACCCACACGGTGCCCCGTTCGGGAAGATTGTGGACGATCGCGTTGTGCACGAGGTTCGTGCTCAACTGCCGAAGGAGCGCGTGGGAGCCGATGGTTGGGCTCAGGTCGCCAGAGGTTTCGATGGTGACGTCGTGCTTTTCAGCGAAAGGAATGAGCGCTTCTGTGGCTTCTTCGGCCACGAGCGACAAGTCGACCTGCTCGCGGGCAAATGACTTCTGATCGGCGTGGCTAAGTAGGAGCAGTGCTTCTGTGAGGTCGATGGCGCGGGCATTGACGGCGTAGAGGCGGTCGACGAGTTCGGCGTTGTCCTGGCTCGGATCGTTGCGGGCCACGTCGAGCATCGACTGCGTGATCGCCAGTGGAGTGCGCAGCTCGTGCGAGGCGTTGGCTGCAAATCTCTGCTGCTCGACCACCTGGGCCTCGAGTCGGGCGAACATGGCGTCGAAGGCGTCGGCGAGCTCGCGGAACTCGTCATTGCGGCCCGGGAGCCGGATACGGTGGGAGAGCGACCCACTTGCAACCGTCCGGGTGGCGTCAGTGATGCGAGTCAGTGGAGCGAGCATCCGGCCGGCGAGAAGCCAACCTCCAAGCAGACCGAATACCAGCACGCACGCCAACGAGATCGCCGCGGCGGGAGCAAAATCACGCAGCAGTTCGCCGCGGCCGGGCGATATGAAGACATGCGTGTTGTGGACGATCACGGTCTCGCCTCTGGGCACATATCGGAGGAGGAATACCCACACGGCAGCGAGCAGCAAAGCGCCTGCGAGCATGACGAAGCCGGCGTAGCTGACGGTGAGTTTGAGGCGAACGCTCAAACCAGGAGCTCTATCCACGGTCTGCTTCCTCACGACCGGTGTCGGCTTGTGCACTGATGCGATACCCGACGCCGGCGACGGTGGCAATGATCCAGGGTTCACCGAGGCGTTTCCGCAGTGCCGAGACCGTGATGCGCACGGCGTTGGTGAACGGGTCGGCATTCTCATCCCACGCCCGTTCCAGCAGCTCTTCGGCGCTGACGACGCCGCCTTCGGCAGCGACGAGAACGTCGAGCACGGCGAACTGCTTCCGGGTGAGCGCAACATAGCGGCCGTCTCGGTAAACCTCGCGACGGAACGGATCCACTCGCAGCCCCGCGAGCTCCCGCACGGGTGGCCGGCTGTGGGCACGCCTCCGGTCGAGTGCTCGGAGGCGGAGCACGAGCTCTCGAAGTGCAAACGGCTTCGTGAGGTAGTCGTCCGCGCCGAGCTCGAATCCGGTCGCCTTGTCGTCGAGCCGGTCGGCCGCGGTGAGCATAAGGATAGGCATGCCGGTCTCGGAGGCGACGATGCGTTGCGCGATTTCGTCGCCAGACGGCCCGGGGATGTCGCGGTCAAGGACCGCGATGTCGTAGGAGTTGATGGTCAATAACTCCAGGGCAGTGTCGCCGTCACCTGCAATGTCGGCGGCGATCGCCTCCAGGCGAAGGCCATCGCGGATGGCCTCTGCCAGATAGAGCTCGTCTTCGACGACCAATACACGCACACCCTCGATGCTACGAGGCTTGGGCATATCGCCGGCATATGAAAAGCGGCAAACGTCCTGGCAACGCCAGGCTGGATTGACTGGAGTCGTGACCTACGACGAGCCAACACGAACAGCCTCCCGTGGCGACCTGTCGATGCAGTCCGGGATCTCCGGGGCCGGATCCGACTGCCCAGGCACACTGGCTGAAGAACATGGCGCCCTTCCGCGAATCGGACTCGCAATTTACGGATGTGAACTGGACGAAGCCGCCCTGTTCCGTGCAATCGCGCCTGGCCTGGGCGTCATCCCAACACTCACCGAGGCCCCGGTGTCAGACGCAAATACTGAACTGGCACGCGGAAAGCGGTGCATCAGTGTCGGCCACAAGACGGAGATCCCCGGTTCGACTCTTGTCGCGCTCCGCCAAGCCGGCGTCTTGTACATCTCCACCAGGAGCGTTGGTTATGACCATATCGACGTGCATTGCGCAGAGAACCTGGGCATCTCCGTTGAAAACGTCAACTACTCGCCAGACAGCGTGGCTGATTACACGCTGATGCTGATGCTGATGGCGGTGCGAAATGCCAAATCCACAATCGTCCGTGCGCAGGTTCACGACTACCGACTGAACGACGCGCGGGAGCGAACTCCGGGACCTGATCGTTGGAGTCATCGGAACGGGACGAATCGGCTCAGCGGTGATGGACAGGTTGAGGGGATTTGGTTGCCGAGTGCTGGCCCATGACAGCTGTCCCAAGACCTCGGCCAACTACGTGTCCCTTGACGAGCTGCTTCAGCAAAGTGATGTGGTGACTCTCCATACGCCACTCAACGCGGAGACGCGGCACCTTCTCGACCGTCAACGGATCGAGCAGATGCGGCATGGCGCATTGATTGTCAATACCGGGCGCGGTGCACTCCTTGATACCGAGGCTCTTCTCGCGGCGCTAGAAGGCGACCATCTCGGCGGCGCGGCGCTCGATGTCCTTGAGGGAGAAGAGGGAGTGTTCTATTCCGACCACGGCGGAAGGGCCGTTGAAAGCCAGCTGTTGTCGCGGTTGCAACGGTTGCCGAACGTTCTCATCACGCCACACACCGCCTATTACACAGAGCACGCACTAAGGGACATCGTTAGGCACAGCCTGGTGAACTGCCTGCGGTTTGAAAGAGCTGCCACATGGCCCGGTTGAAGATTGCGATCCTCTTCGGAGGCTGCTCCGAGGAACATGCAATCTCCGTCAAATCCGCTCAAGAAGTTGCAAAGAACATCGACCTCAAAAGGTACGAGCCCCTCTATGTCGGGATCACAAGGAGCGGTGCATGGATGCTCTGTGGGCGTCCCGAAGCAGATTGGGAAAACAGCATATGCCGTCCCGCGCTGCTGTCACCCGACAGAGGCGTGCACGGGTTGCTCATCTTGGATGAGGGACGACACGAATCGATCCGTGTTGACATCGTGCTGCCCGTGCTCCACGGCAAACAGGGCGAGGACGGCGCGATCCAGGGCTTGTTGGAGCTCTCCGGAATCCCCTACGTAGGGTGTGATATCCAGAGCTCTTCCCTGTGCATGGACAAGTCCCTGGCCTACATCGTCGCCAGAAGCGCGGGAGTTGCGACGCCGAACTTCTGGGCGTTCACTGAGGGCGAACATTGTGATCCCCGTCGATTTACCTATCCCGTCTTTGTGAAGCCGGCTCGGTCGGGTTCATCCTTCGGCGTCAGTCGTGTCTGTCGAGAGGATGAACTGCAGTGTGCGGTGGATACCGCAAGACAGTACGACTCGAAGGTCCTGATTGAGGAGGCCGTCGTAGGCAGCGAGGTGGGATGCGCCATATTGGGGAGCGACGGTGACTTGATTGTGGGAGAGGTAGATCGAATCTCTCTCTCCCATGGGTTCTTCCGGATCCATCAAGAGGCTGAGCCCGAGAGCGGTTCTGAGAACGCCACGCCAATCGTTCCCGCGGACATTTCGGCAGAGTCGCGTTCACTCGTGCAGGAGACCGCAAGGGACATCTATCGGGCCCTTGGATGCAGGGGCCTGTCGCGGGTGGACATGTTCCTCAAAGATGATGGCACGGTGGTCCTCAATGAGGTCAACACGTTCCCTGGCATGACTCCGTACAGCCGCTATCCGAGAATGATGGCGGCCGCTGGTCTATCGCTCGCCGAAGTGATCGACCGGATGGTGTCTCTGGCATTGACGGGAGCTGGACGGTGACGGATGACTTTGTCTTTGTCGACGAGCTCGTGCCCGGAATACGTTGGGATGCCAAGTACGCGACGTGGGACAACTTCACCGGGACGCCGGTGGACGGGTATCTGGCAAATCGAATCGTCGGCACCAGGACCTTGTGCCGAGCCCTGGAAAAGGCGCGAGTAGAGGCTGCGTCACTGGGCTTTGGCCTGCTTCTTTGGGATGGCTACCGCCCCCAACGCGCTGTCGATTGCTTTGTGCGCTGGTCACAACGGCCAGAGGATGGCCGGATGAAGCAAAGGCATTATCCGAATATCGATAGATCCGAAATGTTCGAAAATGGATATGTCGCCAAGAAGTCGGGCCACAGCCGGGGCAGCACGGTTGACTTGACACTGTTTTACCTGGACTGCCGCGATCTTGTTCCGATGGGCGGTGACCATGATTTGATGGATTCTGTCTCACATCATGGAGCACCAGGAATTTCGGACTCCGAATCGAGAAGCCGGCACATCCTGCGTTCCATCATGGACGTCTGCGGATTCAGTTCGTATGAGAGCGAGTGGTGGCACTACACGCTGAGGAATGAACCGTATCCACACACGTACTTTGATTTTCCGATCTCATAGTTGAGCCCGCCTTCGTTGGCGAGCTCGGGGCGGTCAGGGCTCCTGGCGGCCCAACGCCAGAGGTGGTGGGGTAGTACCGTGCGGTGGTGAGCCGGAATTCGGCGGTAACGGTCTACCTACGCCGGATGCGCGGTACCGCTCCTCGGGTTGGCAAACGCCGGTCGTTGCCGTTGATCGCTCTTTCGGGATGCGCGGCCTTCGCCGGGATCTATCTGATCTCCCTCCCGGAGATCTATCCAGGCTGGCCGCTCTCCGGGAAATTGTTCCTAATCGGCTCATTTGGTGCATCGGCGGCTCTGCTCTACGGCGCCCCCTCCTCGCCCTTCGCGCAACCGCGCCACCTCGTGGTGGGTCAGCTCATCGCAGCTGTGGTTGGTGTGACTGCGTACAAGGTCGTGGGGCACCACCCAGGCGTCGCGGCGGGCCTCGCGGTCGCCGGGACGGTAGTGGTCATGCAGCTCATGCAAGCAGTGCATCCTCCGGCCGGAGCAACTGCACTTATTGCCGTCCTCGGGCCTGCGCAGGTACATCGGCTCGGTTATGAATTCGTCCTATCGCCTGTGCTTCTCGGCGCGCTGATTCTGCTGTTGGTCGCCGTCCTGGTGAACAACCTCCCGTCAGACAAGGAGTGCCACTACCCGTTGACATGGTGGTAGGGGGCTTGAGGAGCAACGCCCTGAGTTCTGGCGCCTCGCCGACAATGCCGCGTGCGGCGTTTACTCCATAGAGCTCCGCGGCAAGAGCCAACCGTGCGAGGCCGCTGTGCAGGCGGTCTTGAACGATCCAGGCCGCACACTCGTCATGAAGATCGAATCCGTATCCGCACCAGGCATGACCGATGAGGTCATGGACGGCACGAAACCGGTCAAACGGACCACCGAACTCACATCCGAATAGAGGATGCAGGCGCTCCCTCATGAGTGCGGCTGAAGTGATCTCGAGAGTCCCTTCGGCGCGTACCGCGGCGATGAGCTCTTCGTCGCTCTCATAGGGTTGGACGCATCGGGTGAAGGCGACCCGCATGGCGTGACGCGCGGTGTGACGGGTAATGAGGGTGTACAGATGATCCGTTTCCACCTGGAGTTGCCTGTACGCCGCAATCACGCGGGCGTCGCGATGACCGCTTGGTGAGCCGAGGTACCACTCACCCACCACCGTCGATTGCGCAACCTCGGAGGTCACATCAACGAGGCCACCGCGCCGCATCACTTATCCTGCGGTTCGCCCTTCGGACGGAAACTGATTCGCCCTAGCCGGAAGGTTGCCATGTTCCTCATTCAAGCTTTAGTTGCGCCAACCGTCTTTGTATTCGGCATCATGTAGTGCACGGAAGGCTACCGGCCGCGAGCCGGGCTCCGCTCATGTCCGGACGAATGAAGACCACGAGAGGATGGAGGTCCTCATGCCCGAAGAAGTCGCCAAGACATACGAGATGGCCCTCACGCATTTCATAGTTTCGGACGACGTGGAGCGCTCGAGTCGGTTCTACACCGAGGTCCTCGGAGGCAAACTCATTCGTTCCGGTGAACCGTCCTACGTGGCGCTGGCGAACAGCTGGATCATCATCAACGTTGGCGGAGGACCGACGGACGACAAACCCATGGTCACACTCGAGACGCCGCCTGATCCGGAACGCACGAGCAGCTTCATGAACATTCGGGTTTCGGATATCCAGGCCGCCTACGCGGAGTGGAGCGCGCGCGGAGCCGAGTTCCTCACGGAACCAAAGCAGCACCAAACGGAAATCCGCTGCTACATCCGCGACCCCGATGGTCACCTGATCGAGGTCGGCCAAACCACGCTGCCCGGTGGCTGGAGACAGTTCCTGAACCAGCCCTGAGGGGATTATTTTCGATAGGGAGGACCGGGTCGGACGCGTGGTGACGCGCGAGTTCGCCGAAGCAATAATGCTGCAACGACGAGTACGCCCACAGCGGGATGAGACAGCGGTTACGACGAAGGAGGCCACGATTCATGCGATCCGACATCAGACCCGGCGGCACTTTCCCCGACTACAGCCTGCCGGATCACACGGACACGGTGCGCACGCTCAGCGAGCTGCAAGGCGACGATCCGATGATCCTCACACTGGCGCGGGGACATTACTGTCCGAAGGAACATCAGCAGCACCTTGAGCTCGCGGCCAACTATCCGAAGATCGCGGTCGGCTATTGCCAGATTGTCACGATCTCGACCGACGACCACCACACAACGCAAGAGTTCCGGGCCTCGGTCGGAGCCCAATGGTCCTTCCTCTCCGATCCCGCTCGAACGGTGCAGAAGGACCTCGACATCCAGGAATACACCGATCCGGACCACGACCCGATGATCCCCCACACGCTGGTGCTGAAGCCGGGATTAGTGGTGCACAGCATCTACAACGGGTACTGGTTCTGGGGACGGCCGTCGTTCTACGAGCTGTGGAGCGACTTGCGGGTTGCCACGAGCGAGGTCCGCCCGGACTGGGACCTGAGCAAGCCAGGGCTCCGCGAGGCCTGGGATGCGGAGGACTACTCGGCCTTTCACGGATGGAACAAGCAGACTCCACAGTCCAGGCCGTCTTCGTAGAAGTCCCCGGCGCCGCTCAGGCTCTGGCGATTTCCCGGCCCGGCATTGGCTCTGCGAGTGCGGTACGCCATTCAGGCGCGCCGAATGCGTCGGCGAAGTACTGCGTCTCGTGGACCACGTGCCCATCCTCGAACTCCATGACGCTCACGGAGTAACTGGGCACCCCGTCGTACGTGATGATGCACTCGCTGACCCAAAGATCACTCGAACCGACGATGCGGAGGACGGTGAAGTGACGATTGGCAGGGTGTGCGCCGCGTTGCGCCGCAATGGTGTCGCGTCCGCGGAAGCGTTCACCTGATTGGGGATAGTCGAGGATCGCGTCCGCACTGTAGATTGCATGCTCGATGTGACTATCTCCGCGTTCGGAAGCAAGCCAGTGTTCCTCGAGCGCTGCTTTCTTCTGACCGTCGAGAGTCATGCTTTAGCTCCTCCCTGCGTGCCGAGGCGGGTCACCTCGCTGCTCCGCGCAGCCTCAGGTCGTAGTGCTGGGCATCTGCGCGCTCATAGGTCGGGCCGGGAGCGGCATGTCCGCTACGGACATGATGAGCTCCTTCAGCGCCGTGTCGTAGATCTCCGAGAAACTCGGGAAAGGCTGGATCGTGTCCAGCAACACGTCGAGAGGTATCTGGGCGCGGATCGCAAGGGTCGCTTGTTGCATCCACTCGCCAGCTTCTGGTCCGAGCGCGTAGGCACCCGTGAGGCGTGTGCCGTCGCTGAGGAGGGTCATAAACCCCTTGGACTCCGCGTACGCGTGCGTGTACGTCGCCATCTTCGGCACCTCTGAGACCAGTGCCGTCGCGCTGTAGGGCGCGTCGGCGGCTCCAACGGCAGCCGCCTGCGGGTCCGTATAAGTGACGCGGGGAACGGCTTCGTAGTTCGCCGGGCGGGGTTCGCCGGCGATGTTCGCGGCCACGATGTCGCCCTCGTATTCGCCGACGTGCGTGAGCGGCCAAATGCCGTTGACATCGCCGATGGCCCACAGGCGGTCCCCGGCCCGTAGATGATCATCGACCTGGATGCCCTTGGGGTCGACGCTGACGCCGACCGACTCGAGGCCTATGCCGTCAACCCGTGGGCGTCGTCCGGTCGCGACGAGAAGCCGGTCACCGCGAACCTCGGACCCGTCGTCGAGCTCGAGCACGTACTCGTCTCCATCACGGCGGGCCGCGCTGGCGCGTCGGTTGAGGACGAGCTCGATCCCCTCGCGAAGGAGCGTCTCCCCGAGGGCCTCGCCCAGCGGCGCGGGCTCCCGGGGGATCAGGCGGTCGGCGCCCTCGACGATCAGCGACTCGCCGCCGTAGCGCCGCACGACCTGCGCCAGCTCCACCCCTGCGGAACCCCCGCCCAGGACGAGCAGGCGGCGCGGGACCACCTTCATGCTTGTGGCGTCACGGGTGCCCCAGACGCCGTCGAGCTCGCGCAGGCCGGGGACGGGCGGCACAATCGGATCAGAGCCGGTGGCCACGACAACCTGCGCAGCGGTGTGTTGCACGCCGTCAACCTCGACCACGCCTGTCCCTGCGAGGCGACCGGAACCCCGGATCAGATCGATGCCTCGGCTGGCCAGCCATCGCTCTTGGCCAACGTCTGTGTAGTTGGACACCATGAAGTCTCGCCAGGCGAAAGCGGCCTCGACGTTCACCTCGGCGCTCGCACCCACCTCCCGTGCGCCCTGCACGGCCTCGCCCGGACGGAGCAGCGATTTCGACGGGATGCAGGCCCAGTAGGAGCACTCGCCGCCCACCAGCTCGCGCTCGACGACCGCGACACGTTGTCCACGTGCGGCGAGCGCCGCCGCGCAATGCTCACCCGGCGCCCCCCCGCCGAGCACGATGACGTCGTAATTGCTCACGACGGAAGCGGAGTGCCGGCTTGCTCGGCCACCATGAACGCGGCGTACCAGTCGGGCCACTCAGGGTCCGCCTTTCCGATGCGCTTTTCGTGTTCGCCATGGGCCGCCGCTGCACGTCGAAATGCGTTCGCCAAATCGCCGGCCGAGCTGAACGACGTGATGGACTGGGTCGAGCCGTCCGGGCAGTCGGTCGGTCACTTCTTGGAGGAGCCATCCGTTGCCGTCAGGATCTTCGAAGGTGGCAAAGGTGTCGTAGCTCTTGCCATCGGGATCGGGACCGCTCACGCGATCGCTCGTGTCGTCGAACTGGAGTTGCGCCCCCGGTGCTCCCGCGTGGAACACGTCACTCACCTTGGCTCCCCGATTGATGAGCTCCGCGCGTCCCGCCTCGATGTCGGAGACGACCAGGTAGAGGCCCATTGCAGAACCGGGCTCCGCCGACGTGATCTTGGTGCCGAATTGGATGGAGCACAACGAGCCGGGCGGCGTGAACTGGACGACCCGGAAGCCGTTGTCGAACGAGAAATCGGCGTCGAGCCTCCACCCGAGACCGGCGTAAAACGCCTTCGATCGGTCGGCGTCCGCCACTGGAATCACCGCTACTTCGAGCTTCAGGTCGACACTTCCGTGGCCTGTCGACTGGCCGGCCCCACCATCAGTTGTGCTCATCCGGACCTCTTCCTTGTGGTCATGGTCTGGCGATTGTCGCGCCTCGCGAGGGGTAATGCATCTGGGAGTGCGGCCGGGCCCGGAACTCGTCCTTCTTGCGGTGTCGGCCGTGGGAGCTACTGACGGAGACCGTTCGCGAACGCCGACCTGTCGAAGAGCACCCTCGAATCCACCGGGCTGCCGTTGAGCCAGGCGGCCGGGGTTCCCTGCGGGTCCTCCGACTGGTACCGCATCTCTCGTTTCAGCACCCATTTCTCATAGCGGACGTCTCGGACGCCCGAGGTGAAGACCGAGCCGGTCAGTCCTACTTGTGCACCCAGGCGCAAGAGATCCTCGGCAGTGAAGCCCCCTGTACCCTCGGGCGGCTGGGCCGCAAACAAGGCCCGTCGCAACTCGTCAAAACGCCCGGCCTCGGCCGCAAGGGCAAGGGCGTTGTCGGCTCTCACTGACTCAGGGCCCAAGAAGCACCGCATGCGATACTCGACCAGCAATTCGCCTGCATCCAATGCGGCTGTGATGATCGGTCCGTTGACCTCTTCGAACTCTCGGCAGTAGGGGCACTGCGGATCCTCGAAGAGGACCATGATCTTGTTCGCATTGACGTCGCCCACGAGGACTCCGCCTTCAGCGGTATGGCCAGAGGGTACGTCACCCGGATCAGTTTCGTTCATGGTTGCCTCCAATCATCGGGCGATCCAGTCTGCCTTGACCTTCACCTGCAACGATATTGGCGTGGTGATACCGCTGATGCTGGCGACTTTGACCGACCGCCGGGATTTCGGCGACGACTGGATCTTGGAGCGCAAGTTCGACGGTGAGCGCTGCGTCACACGCAAAGCGGGCAATGACGTGCAACTCGAGTCGCGTACGGGCAAGGATCTCACGGGGACGTATCCCGAGGTCCGTTCTGCCGTCGCGGCTCAAGCGCCACGGAATCTCCTGCTCGACGGGGAGGTGGTGGCGTACGACGGCGATCAGACATCATTCACCCGGCTCCAGCAGCGTCTCGGGACGACCAGTCCGTCTCCAGAGCAGGTGGCCAAGTATCCGGTCGTCTACTGCGTCTTCGACCTCCTCGAGATCGACGGAGAGGATCTCACTGACCGACCGCTCGTTGAGCGCCGCGACCGACTGACGACGGCGATTCGGTCGAGCTCAGCCTTGCAGCACACGGAGGCCTGGCGCGACGACCCCCAAGGCCGATTTGCCGCGGCCTGCCGCTCCGGTTGGGAGGGCCTCATCGCAAAACGCGCCGATGCACCGTACGTCGCGGGCCGCTCGAAGGACTGGTTGAAGCTGAAATGCGTCTGGGAGCAGGAATTCGTCGTCGGTGGTTACACCGATCCAGGCGGCGCCCGGACGGACTTCGGCGCCCTGCTCGTCGGCTACTACGAGCGCGGTTCTCTCCGCTACGCCGGGAAGGTTGGCACCGGCTATACCAAGGCGACGCTGCACGACCTTGGCATCCGGCTACGGAAGCTGGAGACGGTCGAGCCAGCATTTGTCGACGTCCGGCCGATTCCCCGCGGCGTGCACTGGACCCGGCCCGAGCTCGTCGTTCAGATTGGATTTGCCGAATGGACGAACGACGCTCGGCTTCGTCAGCCGCGTTTTCTGGGCCTCCGCGACGACAAGAGCCCGGCTGAGGTCGTCAGAGAGCGCCCCCAGTGAGCGGACGAGGAGCCAGCACGCGGAGCACGGATCACCCGCGCTGGCTGTAACGGGCTGTCCGGTTTGGGGCGAGCGTACCGAGCGACTCCCGGCTGGCGCCGGCGCTTCGGCCCAGCCCACGTGGCCGGATCAACGCGGCGTCAGTCAGGGCTTTGACGGGGATCCTGGAGCAATGACGTAGTAGACCGGACTTCTACAAAAAAGGATTGAGGGGACGGGGGAGACGCAGTGGACGAAACGGCACGTCACAAGCGAGGAAGACGCGTGTGACCAATGCTTGAGACCGTCGACGTCCGACTACCGGAGAACACCAGGGAAGCGGTGCGTCAGCAGATCGCTTTGACATTTCAGCCGCCATTTGAGAGTCCGATAACCATCGCAGTGAACGGAGCCCTTATGAGCTCCGCGTGGTTCTTCCTCCCTACGGGCTTGCGAGACAAGGTCTTCACGCTTCACGGCACCCTGGCCTTTGCCTTAATACTCGCCGCATGGATGTACTCGGATGTGCCGTCGACCAACATCCTTGGGCCCGACGCCAGGCGGGTCTCCGAGAGCTTGGACGATGCCGTCATGCTTCGCCGGCTTCTCTATGCCAAGAGCATCGTCCTGTGGCTCATGGTCACCCCGTTGTGTGCCGTGGTGGCAATCATCAACGGGCTCGTCCACCATTCGTCGTTGTCGACGCTCTACACCGTCGTCGCGATCGGCGTCATTCCCTTCGGTTTCTTGGCGATCTCGGGTTGGGTAGGCATCGTCTTTCCTTACCATCCGATGCCTTTGCGGTATCGGTGGGAGCATCGTCAGCCCTGGAGGCGGATGCTGGTCCGGTGGCTCACCCTTGTCGTGACTCCCTACATCCTCGTTCCGGCGTTGGCCGCGCTGATGCTGGTGCCCTCGCTGCTTTTGTGGGGATTCACCTCTCCTCACGGGCTTTCTGAGAAACTGCCTGATCATGACCTCGGTTTGGGAGTCGCCGTGGCCTGTGGGATCTCGCTCGTCTGCACGGTCGGTGGTCACAGAGTCGCCGTGTGGGCAGCACAGCGGAGGCAGGCAAAGCTCAGCGACTTTTTGTCCGACCCAGTGAGGGGATAGTGATCGTTCTGGCGTGTTGGGCGCTGCGGGGAATCGCGGGAGCGGGTCGCCCGACGAGGTGACGATGCCTGCCGACTCTTACTTCGGGGCCATTGAGCGCTCTCACTTGTTGCAGACGGTCTTGCGTGCCGCGTTGAGCGTGGTGCTGCTCGTCGCGCTGTACTACGTGCTTCCGGTTCAGCATCGGGCGCACCAATCCGTGGCGTTGCGTTTGAGCGCGGCGTTGATTTTCTTCTCGGTGGTTCTTGCGCTGGAGGTCAGTCGGATCCCGAAGCACAGCCACCCGATGCTCCGGGCCGGTGTGTCGATGGCCACGATCATCCCGCTCTTCCTGGTCTTGTTCGCGTGGATCTATCTCACGATGTCGATTTCGAGTCCCGCCGCCTTCGGCGGACAACTGAGCCGGACCGGCGCCCTCTACTTCACGGTCACCGTGTTCTCGACCGTGGGGTTTGGCGACATCACACCCAAGACGGATCCGGCTCGGGTCGTCGCCATGGTGCAGATGCTCGCGGACCTTGCGGTGCTTGCCGTGGTCGTCCGTTTGATCCTTGGCGCCGCGACGCGCGGGATGGCAAGGCTGCGGACACCAGAGGAAGCGTCGAGCGGATTGAGCCGGGAGGACCTTCCGGAATGATGCAGCAGATGTCTCATGTCAGGGGTCTTCGGCGCACCGGTGCGGCAGTGCAGAGACAAGCGGGTGCGAGGTGCGGACCGTGACCGACCCCGCAGGGGCGCCGGAAGCAGCGCCCACCCCCGACCTGGCCACCATCATCAAATCCCGGAGCTATATCGCGCTCCTCTTGCTCGGCGCCCTGATCGGTGTTCCCGTCGCCACGCTGGCGTACTTCTTCTTAGAGGGAGTGTCCAGGGTCCAGACGGAGATCTTCACCGATCTGCCGAACAGCTTGGGGTTTCACGGAGAACCGCTCTGGTGGCCACTGCCCTGGTTGGCCTTGAGTGGCCTGCTGGTTGCTCTGGCGATTCGCTATCTGCCCGGAACAGGAGGGCACGAACCTTCGGAGGGGTTCAAGTCCGGCGGTACCGTTGAGCCTGTCGAGGTCTTCGGCATTGTCGCGGCGGCGTTTGCGACGTTGAGCCTTGGAGTGGTGCTCGGCCCGGAAGCGCCGCTGATTGCACTTGGTGCCGGTCTCGGCGTTCTGGCGGTCCACCTCGTGAAGCGCGACGCGCCGCCAATGGCCGCCTTGGTAATTGGCGCGGCGGGAAGCTTTGCCGCTATCGCGACACTCTTGGGCTCTCCACTCGTCGGGGCCTTCCTTCTGATGGAGATGGCCGGACTCGGAGGCCCGATGATGGAGATCGTGCTCATTCCCGGTCTCCTTGCGGCCGGAGTGGGCTCGCTGATCTTTGTCGGACTCGACAACCTGACCGGATTCGGATCGTTCTCGCTTACCGTGTCCTCTATACCCCACGTGGGGTCGCCCACCGTCGTCGAGTTTCTGTGGGCGATCGTCATTGGCGTCGGCGCGGCTGTCATTGCCACGGCAGTCTTCTGGTTGGCGACGAAGCTCCGGCCACTGGTTGCACGAAGCAGAGTCCTCGTGACGCCGGTGGCGGGCTTGGCGGTCGCCGGTCTGGCCATCGCCTTCGCGGCCGGGACGGGTCGAAGTTCGTCGTCGGTGCTGTTCTCCGGACAGACTGCGCTCCCATCCCTCGTCCAGCACGCAGCCAGCTGGACCGTGGGCGCGCTGTTACTCCTCGTCGTTTGCAAGGGGCTGGCCTATGCGATCTCGCTGAGCGGGTTCCGGGGCGGTCCCATCTTTCCGAGCATGTTCATCGGCGCAGCGGGCGGAATCGCGCTGTCGCACATCGGTGGCCTGCCGATGATCGCTGGAGCGTCGATGGGCGTGGGAGCGATGGTTGCCGGGGCGCTGAAGATGCCGATGACCGCGGTGCTGCTGCCGAGCCTCCTGTTCCTGTCCGACGCCGTCAACCTCATGCCGCTCGTCATCGTGGCCGTGGTCGTGTCGTACGTCATCGCCATTTGGATCAAACCGGCGGCGAGTCGACCGCGACCGCTCCCGTTCAGGTAGCCGCCCCGGCGCCTGCGAGCAGCGGCTGAGCCTTCGGGCCGGGGCTGACTGGCGCAGTCGGGCTCAATGATCCCGAAGCAATCGAACCCGGGGTCGACCCCGGTTCTGGGTACGCTCACATTCGTGCGTATTGGGGTGCTGACTGGCGGTGGTGACTGCCCGGGTCTGAATGCCGTGATCCGGGCCGTTGTACGTAAGGGTGTCCAGGTCTACGGCGACGAGTTCGTCGGATTTCGCGACGGGTGGCGAGGACCCATGGAGGGGGACTCGATGCCGCTTGATGTGGCTTCTGTGCGCGGGATCCTGCCGCGCGGCGGCACGATTCTGGGGTCCAGCCGGACCAATCCGCACAAGGCTGACGACGGTGAACGCCGGATCCTCGACACCGTGAGTCGCCTCGGCATCGATGGTCTTGTCGTCATCGGGGGTGAGGACACCCTCGGCGTGGCCACCAAGCTGGCGGCCACCGGTCTTCCTATCGTGGGAGTACCAAAGACGATCGACAACGATCTGGGCGCGACCGACTACACCTTCGGGTTTAACACCGCGGTGACGATTGCGACCGAGGCCATCGATCGGCTGCACACGACGGCAGAGAGTCACCACCGCGTGCTCATTGTCGAGGTGATGGGCCGCCACACGGGTTGGATCGCCTGGCACTCTGGTGTCGCGGGAGGAGCAAACGTCATTCTGATTCCGGAGCGCCCGTTTCTCATCGACGATGTGTGTGCGTTCATCGAGCATCGCTTCGCGAGTCACTATTCGCCGATTGTGGTGGTCGCCGAAGGAGCGCTTCCCGTGGAGGGCACGTTGCCGCAGCGCGACGGCGAGGTCGACGCGTTCGGCCATCTGCGTCTCTCGGGGATCGGAAACCTCTTGGAGTCCGAGATCAGCAAACGCACCGGGAAGGAAGCACGTGCCACGGTTCTCGGGCACGTACAACGGGGTGGTAGCCCGACGGCGTTTGATCGGGTGCTCGCCACGAGGTTCGGGCTGCACGCAGTCGACGCCCTTCATGACGGTCAACTGGGTCAGATGGTGGCGCTCCACGGGACCTCGATCGATCTGGTACCACTCGCTGAAGCGACGTCAACTCTCAAGCAGGTACCACCGGAGCTCTATGCCGAAGCGGAAGTGTTCTTCGGATGAACGCAGCAGAAGTGCTCTCTCAAGGTGCTGCTCGAAGCGTCTGCCATGTCTCGAAGCGATAGGTGACCCCTCCCTCCTCAAGGTCGTCAGCCCGAGTAGCGAGCCGAAAATCAGCTTCGTAAGGCGGGAAGAACTTTGTGCAATGGAAGTCTCCTACGACCTGAGTGAGGAAGAGTTCCTCGGCTTGGCCGATCGCCTCCGCGTACACCTTGCCACCGCCGAGGACCCATATGTCCTCACCCGCCTGATCGGTGGCCAATTCTTTCAGGGTGCCTACGGCTCGAAATCCCGTGCGCAAGGGATCCGGTCGGGCCGTCAGCACGAAGTTCTCCCGCCCGTGGAGCGGCGCGGCGAACTCCGTGTAGGTGGCCCCGCCCATGAGGATCGCGCCCGTGGCCGTCTTCTCCCGAAAGTAGGCGCTGTCACCGGGAAGCTCCCACGGGATACCCGAGTCGGTGGCGATGCCTCGTCGAGAATCGATGGCTGCGATGAGACGGATCATGTCGGGAGGCGACCTCGAATCGAAGCACTGGTCAGTGAAAGGGAACTTAGACGGACATGCCGTCGCCCGGAGCGCAGATGCCGCATATTCTGGCGACGCCCATCGGGTCCATGACCCCGAAACGACTTTGACAGAGAGGCGAAGCTCATGAGTGGCAAGAACGACGACATCAAGGCCGCAGCTTCGAGACTCACCGACGCTATGAGTGGGTTGCTCCGAGCCGTCGATGCCGTAGCGGACGAAGGTGTTGCCGCCAGAGGTATCCCAGAAGAGCTGCCCGAACAGCTTGAGCGGTTGGCCGCACGTTTAAACGCCGCGCGGGGGTTCGGCAGTTGACCGACTGGCTCTGCGGCCAGTACTGGTGGAATCGAAGCGTGGGGGGCTGCCGGCTCGAGTCCATTCCCTTGTGATCGACCGCCGCTGGTCTTCAAGGGCTCCGACACGACCCGAATCGAACCAGTCACCTCGACGCAACCGCTAGCTTGACGCAAATGCGACTGTTGTTGGTGGCTTATCCGGGGGCTGGGAAAGGCACGCAGGCGGAGAAGTTGGCTGCACACTACGGAATCGCGCACCTGTCCAGCGGAGCCTTGTTGCGCCATGAGGTCGCCGAGGGCACCAAGATCGGGCGGTTCGCGGCTGAGTATCTCGAGCGGGGCGATCTCGTTCCTGATGAGCTCATGTTCGAAATGCTCTCGACCAAGGTGCTCGATGCAGCCCGCAATGGCGGGTATGTCCTTGATGGATTCCCGAGGACGGTGCGCCAGGCCGAAAAGGCATACGCATTGGCTCAGGGTGTCGAGGGCATCACACTCCAGGCCGTGCTGTACCTACGCGTCAGCATCGACGAGTTGCACAATCGACTCCGGGCTCGCGCCGTGAGCGAAAGGCGCAGTGACGACACGGACGCCGCCATCGCGCACCGCTTTGAGGTCTTCGAAGCTCAGACGCAGCCGCTGCTTGACTTCTATCGCGAGCGAGGGTTGCTCCATGAGATCAACGGCGAACAACCGGTTGAGGACGTATTCACTGACATGAAGATGACCATCGACGGTTTGGACATAGCGGAATGACGGATTAGGACTGCACCCGCCGTGGGCCTCAGCCTGCTGGCTACGACACGTGCGCTCGGAGACAGCCCCCGAAAGCCTCAGGCACGGGCTGATCGGGAGATCCACTCCTTGCCGAGGTCAGAGGCCCTGAAACCGGTGGTCCGTTCGAAAAGCGCGTCCTTCGGGTAAGCAGCGCGATGCTGGCAACGCGAGGAGCAATGACCTGCATCGAAAGGGGAGAGCAATGACCCCAGATCAAGAGCCGGTTGCGTTTCTGGGCCTTGGGACGATGGGACGCGCGATGGCGACCAGCGCCTTGCGTGCCGGCCTTCCGGCCATCGTCTGGAACCGTGGTCCGGAAGTCACCCGCCATCTCGCCGATCTCGGCGCTGAAGTCGCCGAATCACCTGCCGACGCGGCGCGACGGGCCAACATCGTCGTGACGATGGTGACCGACGCGGACGCCGTCATGTCGATCGCCGAGGATCAGGGCATGCTCGCTGCTCTCGCCCCCGGTGCCGTCTGGGTCCAGATGAGCACGATCGGCGTCGAAGGAATCGAACGCGTCAAGGGGATGACGGAGGCCGTGCGTCCCGATGTGACCCTGATCGATGCGCCGGTGTCGGGCAGCAAGGAACCGGCCGAGCGGGGTCAGCTCACGATCTTCGCCTCGGGCCCGGAGGCCGTCCGCTCGCGTCTGGACCCCCTCTTTGCGGCGCTGGGTCAGAGAACGATCTGGGTGGGGGCGGTTGGATCCGGGACGCGACTGAAGCTCGTCGCCAATGCATGGCTCGCGTTGGCAGCCGAGGCGATCAACACCTCGGTGGCGCTGGCCCGTCGGCTGGGGCTCGACGTCGGGACCGTGGCGACCGCGTTGGATGGCAGCCCGTTGGTGTCCCCATGGCAAGCGGCCAAGTTGCAACGAATCGCCCAGGATGACTTCTCTGCCCAATTCGCGCTGTCGCTTGCGCTCAAGGATGTACACCTCGCCCTCGAGGCGGATGGTGACGACCGCTTCCGGGCGCTTGCCAGCTTGGCTGACGAGTGGCAAGCCGTCGTCGAAGAAGGGCTCGGCGACCTCGATCTCACGATCGTCACCTCGGCACTCGAGCGACGCGAGAGCGAAAACGCCGCCACCACGTGACCACGTACGTCCCCGCCGAAGACCGCTATGGGTCAATGACCTACCGGCGTTCTGGCCGGAGCGGACTCCTCTTGCCCGCCGTTTCGCTCGGACTCTGGCAGAACTTTGGCGACGACCGGCCGATCGCCACCCAACGCGCAATCCTGCGGCGAGCTTTCGACGTGGGCATCACCCACTTCGACCTGGCCAACAACTACGGGCCGCCCTATGGCAGCGCGGAGACCAACTTCTCGCGAATCCTGCACGACGACTTCCGCGATCACCGCGACGAGCTCGTGATCTCCACCAAGGCCGGTTGGGACATGTGGCCGGGCCCCTACGGCGACCTTGGATCCCGCAAGTACCTCCTGGCCAGCCTCGATCAGAGCCTGCGCCGACTCGGCCTCGACTACGTCGACATCTTCTACCATCACCACTACGACCCTCAGACTCCCCTCGAGGAAACCCTGGGCGCCCTGCACAGCGCCGTCACCGCGGGCAAGGCCCTTTACGTCGGCATCTCCTCCTACTCCGACAACCGCACCGCCGAGGCCGTCTCCATCCTCCGCGGCCTCGGGACGCCACTCTTCATCCACCAGCCGTCGTATTCGATGTTCAATCGCTGGATCGAAGACCGTCTCCTCGACGTCCTGAGCGCGGAAGGAGTTGGCTGCATCGCCTTCTCGGTCCTGGCCCAGGGTCTCCTGACCGACCGATATCTCAACGGCATCCCTCCGGGTTCCCGGGCCTCGCTCAACGGATCACTCACGCACGACATGCTCAACGAGGAGAACCTCGCTCGCATTCGAGCCCTCAACGACATCGCAGCAGGTCGCCAGCAGTCACTTGCGCAGTTGGCCATTGCCTGGGCGTTACGCGACCCGCGAGTCACCTCCGTGCTCATCGGCGCAAGCAGTGTCGCCCAGCTTGACCAAAACGTCAGTGCTCTCGAGCAGCTGGAGTTCTCCGAGGATGAGATCGTCAGCATCGACCGCTACGCCGTTGATGCCGGCATTGACCTGTGGCGAACACCTGCAACAGCGTGAGTAGCAGCAGCTAAGCCATCACCCCGTTACGCTCTCGGCGATGCGGTCGCCAACCTCCTTGTCGATGTTGCGCCAATATTCCAGGGCGCGTGCGAGCACCGGTGTGGACACCCCTTGGCTCAGGTGTCCGGCCACGTTTGCGACGAGGCGACCGCGCGCGGCGTCGTCCATCACGTCGCGCACCAGCGAGCCCGCCTGACCCCAGTCATCGTCGTCCTGCCGAAGCGTGTAGGCGGCGTGGACGAATTCGCCGTCCGCCTCCCATCGCTCGACGTAGGGGTATCGCTCTGGGTCGGCCGCCGGTCCACCCTTCGAGTTCGGGGCGTAGACGGGATCGGAGACTTTCTGGATCCGCATTGCGCCGTCCTTGCTGTAACTGCGCACCGGGGCGATCGGTGCGTTGACCGGGATCTGCCTGTAGTTCACCCCCAGCCTGGCCCGGTGCGCGTCGGCGTATGAGAAGATGCGCCCGAGCAACATCTTGTCCGGACTGACGCCAATCCCGGGTACGAGGTTGTTCGGTTCGAACGCGGCCTGCTCGATCTCCGTGTGGAAGTCCGTGGGGTTGCGGTCCAGGGTCAGGCGTCCGACGTCGAGGAGCGGGTAGTCGCCGTGGGGCCACACCTTGGTGAGGTCGAAGGGATTGAACCGGTACGTCCGGGCCTCCTCAAACGGCATGACCTGGACGCGCAAGGTCCAGGTCGGGTACTCGCCCCTCGTGATCGCCCCGAACAGGTCGCGGCGGTGATAGTCGCCGTCCTCGCCGGCAATCCGGTCGGCTTCCGCCTGGGTGAGGAACTCGACACCCTGGTCGGTCTTGAAGTGGTACTTGACCCAGAATCGCTCGCTGTTCGCGTTGACCCACATGTAGGTGTGGCTGGAGTAGCCGTTCATGTGCCGCCATGACTTTGGAATGCCACGGTCGCCCATCAGCCACGTGACCTGGTGGGCCGACTCTGGTGAGAGGGTCCAAAAATCCCACTGCATATCGTGATCGCGCAGGTCGGAGTCGGCGCGACGCTTCTGAGAACGGATGAAGTGTTGGAACTTCATCGGGTCGCGGAGGAAGAACACGGGCGTGTTGTTGCCCACCATGTCGTAGTTGCCCTCCGACGTGTAGAACTTCAACGCGAATCCACGCGGGTCCCGCCAGGTGTCGGGGCTGCCGCGCTCTCCCGCCACCGTCGAGAAGCGGATCAAGGTGTCCGTGTTCGTGCCGGGCTGGAACACCGCCGCCTTGGTGAATTGCCTCATGTCGGCCGTGACGTCGAAGTGGCCGAACGCGCCGCCACCTTTTGCGTGGGGTTGGCGCTCGGGGATCCTCTCCCGGTTGAAGTTCGCCATTTGTTCAATCAGATAGTGGTCCTGGAGCAGGATGGGGCCATCGGGGCCCACCGTCAGCGAGTGCTCGTCGCTCGCAACCGGGATACCGGCGTCGGTGGTCGTTGGCCCGGCATGGTCGTTTGGCATGGTCATCCCTTCACCTTGCGGTTCTGTCCTGACTGTCTGCCCGTACCCCGAAAAAGTCAACGATCACGTCCGCGCCGCCGTCGTCCGCGTGCCCTGGTGGAGGACGGACCATGGCCGGGCCGAAAAAAGGGCGGTCGGGCGGAGGTCGCCCGTACGGACAGAGATCCAAGTGAAACGGAGGATGCAACTCGGATCCTCGGGCCAAGACTCGAGAGCGACCGGTGGCTCGCCCGCCGTACCGGCCGCGCCACGCGCGCCTTTAGCGTGCTATCTGTCCGACCGGACCAGACGGCGAGCACTGCTGCGCTATGGCAACGAGGAGGAGAGAATGAGCGAGGCCTTCATACTTGGTGGCGTGCGAACGCCGGTTGGTCGCTACGGCGGATCGCTGTCACACCTTCGCACCGACGATTTGCTCGGGCAGACGATGGTGGCGGCCTGCCAGAAGGTGGGCGTCCCGCTCGAAAAGATCGAGGACATCGCCGCGGGTTGCGTCAATGTGGCGCACGAAGGGATGGGGGACATCGCGCGCTGGGGCGCGTTGGCAGCCGGCTTTCCCGACTCCGTGCCTGCCGTCACGATCAACCGGTTCTGCGCCTCATCGCTGAGCGGCGCCATTTCGTTGGCCCACGCCATCCGGAGCGACGAACTGGGTATCGGGTTGGCCGCTGGGGTCGAATCGATGTCGCATTCTGGGTGGGCCCAGATGAAAGGCGATGCGCCCTTCAGCCCGCGGGGTCCGATCTTCTTGTTGGACACCATGTGGGCCGGAGCCGGCGGACCTCCGAACCCGGTGCTGCTGGCTCGCAACGCCTACGTCGAAATGATCAAGACGGCACAGAACGTGGCCGACAAATACGGGCTCACTCGCGAAGAGATCGACGCGTTCGCCCTTCGCTCTCACCAACATGCCGCGGCGGCCCGGGACTCGGGTCGCTTGGCCGCCGAGATCCACCCGGTCGAGATTCCAGGCAACCGCAAGCAACCGGGACGAACCTTCGAGCACGATGAGGTCATCCGAGGGGACACGACTCTCGAAGCGCTCGCGGCCCTTTCACCGCAACCCAACACGACGCAGATGACCGCAGGGAACTCCTCGCCCTTGAGCGACGGCGCCAGCGCGGTGGTCCTGGCGAACCTGGAGTCGGCTCGTGCCTTGGGCATCGAGCCAATGGCCCGAGTCGTCGCCTCGGCCACGTACGCGCTCGACCCGCAGTACATGGGAATCGCTCCGGCCTTTGCCATTGCCGCGGCACTCCGGCGTGCGGAACTCGCGCCGACCGACATCGACGTCTGGGAGATCCATGAGGCCTTCGCGGCCCAGGCGCTGGGCGAGCTGCGGGAACTGACCGTCCAGCTCGATGGATTTGAGGTCCCCGATGATCGGCTCAACCCCAACGGTGGGGCGGTGGCGATCGGGCATCCCTTCGGCTCGTCCGGGACTCGTTACGTCCTGACCCTGGCGACCGAGCTCCATCTGCGTGACCTCCGCTACGGAGTTCTGGGTGTGTGCGTCGGTTCGGGGCAGGGGGTCGCGCTCGTGCTCGAGAATCCCCGGGTGAGCTAGACGGCCCTAGCGCCGTCTCGGTCCGAGACCTATGGCACGGACGAACCGGTTGATCTGCCGATTCCCCTGGCGGTAGATCACGCGTCGGGCCTCGCGCTGGGCTGCTCCGCCGGCGGCGCCCGACAGGCCACCCCGTTGGTAGCCATGTTGTACCGCTTCGACGTTGCCGAGATCCCGCGCCAGCCGATAGAGCTGCGACCTGGTCGTGCTCACGCCGTGCCACCTTCCTTGGTGGATCGGTCGTGCAGGATGATGCGCTCCGCAATGTCCCGGAGCCTGTCGGGATCCTCCGTCTCCTCCATCAACGCGAGATCGGCGGGGTCGACGCCCACGCAGCCGAGTCCATCGTCGTCGAACTCGGCGACGCGCCATTGCATCCATGCGGATCCGTCTGGGTCGTGTCCGTCCTCGTCGATGGCGTTCACGAGGGCGACGAGTTCGATTTCGCCGTTCGGCAGGACGTCGTATTCGAGAAAGAGCACCGGCCTTCAGCCGGGGAGCCGGCGCCAGAGCGCCTGGGGGAGGAGCCGCAACATCGAGAACACGAACTTCAGAGCGCCGGGCGACCAGATCACGGTGTCTCCCCGGGTCAGACCACGAACGACGTCGCTCGCCACCCGCTCGGGACCGACGGCGAACGGGGCGGCCGGCATTCCGGCTGTCATTTTCGTGTGGACGAATCCTGGGCGCACCACGTGCACGGAGATGCCCGTGCCGCGCACCGCTTCGCTGAGCCCGAGGGCGAACCCGTCGAGGCCGGCCTTGGCTGCGCCGTAGATGAAGTTCGACCGTCTGACCCGGTAGCCCGCGACCGAAGAGAGCACGACGACCCGGCCGTAACCTTGCTGCTGCAGACGGCCGGCGACGGCGGTCAGCGCAGCGGCCGGCCAGGTGACGTTGACCGTCATCATCTGCGCCACGCGGTCCGGATCGGACTCATCGTCTTCCTGGTTGCCCAGTTCCCCGACCGCCATGATCACGAGGTCGACGGGTTCGCCGGCCGCTTCGAAGCAACGGGCGACGGTCTTGTCGATCTCCTCGGTCGAGGTGGCGCTGAAGGACACCGTGGCCACGCCTTTCACCAATTGGCCGAGCTCACCCGCAGCGCTGTCAAGCGCCCGGGCGTCGCGGCCGGCGAGCACGACGCTCCGGCATCGCTGCGCGGCCAGGACCTTGACGATCTCTTTCGCGATGTCGGAGGTGCCGCCGAGGACGACGACCGACTGGGGGTGCCCGAAGGCGTCGTACATCGAATCAGCGCGTGGTCGGAGGCGGAGCCGACAGGGTGATGAAGTCGCGGGCCCACCAAGGGGCGAAGTAGCGGCCCGGCGTGCCGGTCATGCCGGACAACAACTCCGTCCCGTTGACGGCGCTCGCCAGCCCGTTGGGCGTCGAGGGCTGGTAGCTGCTGAAGTTCACCCAGTCCGTGTTGATGTCGAGCTCCATGGCGCGGGCCGCTCCAGCCTTCACGAGGATGTTCGCCAGGTCGATGATGTTGAGCCCTGGGCCGCCGACGTAGACGAGTGCGCCGTTCGCCGTCACCCCGAGCGCCGAGCGCCAGACGTAGTCGGCGCCGCCGAGGGTGGCTCCCCACTGGGTCGCATTGGCGTTGTAGGCGGCGGGCACCACCTGACCGTTGTCGACGAGGAGGTCCAGGTTCTGGCGCACAGACGCGACGTCCGCGCTCATCGACACGTCCCGTCCCCATTGTCCGACCGTCGAGGTTCCGTTCTTGTAGACCACGAAGGACGCCGCACCGTCACGGAGCGGGTCGATCGTCTTGCCGTCCGTGTAATAGCCCCCGTTTGCGGCGGGCATGAGGAAGCCCGCGTTGAAGGCCGCCACCAGCGAGGTGGCGTCACTCGGGGACACCGGGGCCGTGTGGGTAAACGGACCGCCCCCCGGAATCTGGCTCCCTGAGTAGAGGGTTGCCTTCAGGAGCGTCGCGTCCATCCACGCGATGCCGACGACGTAACTCGTGTGGATCGCGCTCGGTCGGAGCACCGTCGTGTAGACCGCTGGCACCCCGTCGACGAGTCGTCCGGCCGGTGACCACTGACCTTCCCCGGTGACGGCGGGGCTCACGATGGGCACGATGGGCGCTGGTTCGGGCAGGTGCGGCACCGCGACCGTCGCGGGGGCCGTTGTCACCGTCTTCGGCTTGTGGATGGTCCCCTTGGGGAGCGCCCCGCCGATCTTCGGCTGGTGGTGCGAGTACCACTCGTTTTCCGCCCAGTTGACGACCGAGGCGCCCCCGTGCTCGCGGGCCCACTCGGCCAGCCGGGCGCTCATCGAACTGCCCAACGCCGGGTTGGTCAGTGCGCCGCCGAGAGACACGGCGAGCCAGATGAGGCACACGGCGAGCACCACGGCGACGCCGGCAAAGATGCGACGCCGACGCCGGTGGACGGCGGAGCGCGACCAGCGGGCCTTGCGGGGCGGTGGTGGTGGCGGCGTGTTCGGCTCGGCGTCGAGCTCGTTTTCGAGGGTGGGGCTCAGCACGGGCACTCCGAGGGTGGCGGCACCGGTTTCAGACAGGACGGCTCCGTCCTTGCCTTTACCCGGCGGGTCACGTCGACAAAAGGGCGGTCACGTCCCCGACCAAATGGGCAAGACGCTGGCCAGGAACGTCGGCGCCGCGGCGGAACCCAGGGCATTTTGCCATGCCCACAGCGTAGTTGGCGGAGGCTGACGGGCTGATGAAGCTGGCAGGCATATCAGGCTAAAGATTCACTAAGAGGTGCAACCTCCGTCGGCCCAGATCGAGAGCGACGGGGTACGGCACGGCGCCAGGTCGCCTCCAGCCGTGCGCCACCGAGCTCCGCCACCCCGATGGCCCAATTGCCCTGGGTCGATCGGACGACGGAGTCCGCAATGGCGAGCCCGAGCCCGGTCCCGGCGACCGATTCGCTGGCCCTATGGAAGCGGTCGAAGACGGCGTCACGCTGATCCTCGGGGATCCCCGGACCCGAGTCGTCCACTCGCAACACCACCCGATTCCCGGCGTTGCGAACGCTGACCTCGACCCGTCCACCGTTTCCGGCGAACTTGCAGGCGTTGTCGACGAGCACGCCGGCCAGCCGGTCGATCAAGGCCGGCGAAGCCTGGACCGTGAAAGGTCCCGGGCCGAGGCGCGCCATGGACAGGGCAACCTTGTGGGTCGAGGCCACGGCGCCGAAGCGCTCGACGCAGCGCTGCGCCGCCTCGCCGACGTCGGCGACATTCGCTGCATTCGTGGCCGCCGGCTCGTCGTCGTCGGCGCGGGCGAGCCAGAGCAGGTCCTCGACGATGTGGCGCAACCGGGTGCTCTCGTTGCCGACACGCTCCAACACGTCCCGGTAGGCCGAGGGTTCGCGTGGGCGATCGAGGGCCAACCCGACCTCCGCCTCAATCACTGAGATCGGCGTGCGGAGTTCGTGGGAGGCGTCCGCCGTGAACTCGGCCTGTCTGCGCCGAACGAGCTCTGAGGGCGCCGCCGCGCGCAGACCGACCACCAACGCCCCGAAGAACACGCCCAGCGCGAGGACCCCACCGAAGACGATCTCCGCCACCAGCAAGTTCGTCAGCGTGTTCGAGGTGCTCGCAATGCTCTGGCCGGCAACCAGCGTCGTGCCGTCGGTCCGCAGCGAGTCGAAGCGGAAGGTGGAACTGCCCACCGGCATCGACGCCGGGGGAACATTCCAACTCGCGGTGGGCAGCTTGGGTGCGTCTGGCGTCAGGGCGGTGACCTTCCCGGACGGGCTGATGGACCACAGGAACGAAGGTGCGTCATCGACGTTGTCTTCATGCAGGTTGGCCGAGGTGATGGCCGGGAGCTGGCGTTCGGCGTCCTCCAGCCGGTCAGCCAGTCGGGTATCGACGTTGCCCACCAGATGGTGCGTCACGATCGCTGAGCCCACCACCGCGGCGACCGTGTAGCAGAGCATCACCAGCAGCGTCGTGATGAAGGCGATCCGTACGACATGGCGACGGTGCGCCTGCGCGATGTTCATCCCTCGACCATCCGGTAACCAGTGCCCCGCACTGTTTCGATGCGCGCCTTGCTCTGCGCCAGTTTGCCTCGCACACGTCCCACGTGGACGTCGATCGTGTTGGAGCCCACTGCGTCCGCCTCGTCGTCCCAGACGTGCAGCGCGATCACGCGCCGAGTCACGACGGCCGGGAACCGCCGCAGCAGCAACTCGACCAGCGCGGTCTCGATCGTGGTCATCGCGATCGGCCGCCCGGCGATGGAGACGACTCGGGTGGCGGGGTCGAATCGCAGATCGGCGCACTCCAGGACCGGCGGAAGAGCGACAGGAGGACGTCGCTGCAGGGCGCGGAGCCGCGCCATGAGTTCGGCGAAATCGAAGGGCTTCACGAGGTAGTCGTCCGCTCCCACATTCAGGCCGGTCACGCGATCAGAGGCTGTGTCTCGCGTGGTCAGCATCAGGATCGGCGTCCGGTCACCCACCCTTCGAGCGGCCTCGACCACCTCGATGCCGCTCTGCTCGGGCATCCGCCAGTCCACGACGGCCACGTCGTACTCGTAGGCGCGTAGATGGCGGAGCGCCGCTGAGCCGTCACCGACGGAATCGACGACGTAGCCGTTCTCGCCGCAGACCACGCTCGAGGACGGAGCGGAGGGCGACATCGTCCTCCGCCACGAGGACCCTCACGACGTCTCGCGACTTCGGTGCCGCATGACTGTGCAGGCTACGAGGTGAGCGACGGCGGTCGGCATCGGACGCCGTCATGCGTTCTTCAGGTTGGTTCAGTACGGTCCATGGCCAGCCGATCCGCCAGCCGGACGCGGCGTCCAGGCTTCCCGTGCCCCGAGCTCGGTGCACTGGCGCCAGCGTTACGCCGTGGGCAGGTGAATTGCGCCACAATGCCGGGGCGCCAAAGATGACCGACAAACAGATGGCGGGAGCAAGATAGGCCGTGTTTGAGAGCTTTCTAGAGTCAGCGGGGTACAGCGCGATCTTCGTGCTGAGCTTCATCTCGTCCATGGGCCTGCCCGTGGGCGCCGAGTTGGCCATCATCGGTGGCGGAGCGCTTGCGACCGGCATGGTGCATGGCCAGGGCAAGCCCTTGAACCTGGCTGTCGTGATCATCCTGGCCACGCTGGGAGAGGTCCTCGGATCTGGAGCCGGCTACGCCATCGGGCGCTACGGTGGCCGGACGCTGGTCGACCGGGTGGGCAAGTACGTCCTCCTGACGCACAAGGACCTCGATCGCGCGGAGGCCTGGTTCGCCCGCCGTGGTGAGCCCGTCGTCCTGTTCGGGCGCTTCATCCCGCTGCTGCGCTCGTTCGTGTCCTTTGCGGCGGGACTGGGCGAGATGGCCGTCGGGAAATTCGCCCTCTACACAATCATCGCCTGTGCGATCTGGTGCACCGGACTTTCAGTGCTGGGGTACAACCTGGCCGGCACGTACAACAGCGCGGTGAAGGCCTTCAGCTATTCCGGCTACGTCCTCGCCGCCTTGGCGGTGCTCGCTGTCGCCCTGGTGTTCTGGCACCGCTACCGGAGCTACAAAGCCGAGCAAGTCAAGGGAAAGCACCAGCGCCAGTCCTGACGGATCGAGGCCCGGGGCGAATCCCGGGTCTGGCGTGCCGTCGTGCGCACCAGTGCGCAACTCAGCGCAACCTGATTGCCACCGGGCGCGCACAATTGCTGGTCAGCCACAGGGCATCGCCCGCAAAAAGGGCCGAATTGCCTATGGAGCCCGCCGAGGAGCGTTGAACTCCACAAACGCCGGTGTTACCTTCCCGATCGGAGGCGTTTGGGGGAGGGGGAAGCATGGGGATCTTACGGAGTCGTGCCCGTCGTGCGATGGGTCGTCGTGGCGTCCGGTTGGGGAGTCTTGTTCTCGCCGGTGCAGCTGCGCTGAGTACTTCGGTCATGGCGTTGCCGGCACCCGCGCAGGCGGGGCTGCTCGGCGGAGGGACGTCCGAGTACATCGTGTCGGCGCCGTCCGGCACGCTCGGGACTGTCGTCAATGCGGTCAACGGGATCGGCGCAACCGTCGGGAACACCCTCCCGATCGTGAACGGCGTGACCTCTCAGCTCAATTCGCTGGAGGTCACGCTGCTCGAAGCCATCCCGGGCATCGTGGTCACTCCCGACCTGACGGTCAACGTGCAGGGCTCCATCGGGCCGTCCGGCCACGACCCGTCCTCGGTCTTCACGCAACAGAGCGGCGCCACCCAGTTGTGGGCCCAGGGCGATACCGGAGTCGGCGTCAACGTCGCGGTGCTCGACACCGGCATAGCCGCGCTCCCCGACTTCGCCGGTCGCATGGTCGACGGCATCGACCTTTCCGGCGAGGGAAACCCGTGGCACGACGGTTACGGCCACGGGACGTTCGTCGCCGGTCTCATCGCCGGGAACGGGGCGTCGTCGAACGGCGCCTACACCGGAGAGGCGCCCGGCGCCGGTCTCGTGTCGGTCAAGGTGGCCGGTGCGAGCGGGCAGACCGACCTGGCGACCGTCATCGCGGGCGTCGGCTGGACGGTCGCCAACCAGGCCAACGACAACATCCGCGTCCTGAACCTCTCGCTCGGCTACCTGCCGGTCGAGTCCACCGTGCTCGACCCGCTCGACCAGGCCGTCGAGGTGGCCTGGCAGTCGGGCATCACCGTCGTCGCCTCGGCCGGCAACTCCGGCCCGGGCAACGGCACGGTCCTGTCTCCCGGGGACGACCCGCTCGTGCTGACGACGGGCGCGGTGGACGACGGTGCGCAGGCAGACCCGGCCGCCGACACCATGACGACGTTCAGCAGCGTCGGGCCCGACCAACCCGGACGGCTGGTTCAAGCCGGACCTGGTCAGTTCGGGCCGCTCGGTCGTGAGCCTCCGTGCACCCGGCTCGACCGTCGACGCACAGAACCCGTCGGCGCGTGTCGGCAGCGCCAACTTCGTGGGCTCGGGCACCTCGTTCAGCTCCGCCATCACAAGCGGTGCCGCCGCTCTCCTGATCGCGGCGGATCCGTCGTACGCGCCGAACACCGTCAAGGGCACACTCCTGGGCACCACGATGCCCGGACCTGTCGGCAACCCCTTCGTGGACGGCCACGGCGTCCTCAACGTCGCGACCGCGGTCAGCTCCGCGCCGATGACCTTGAACCAGCCGGTGCCGAACCTGCTGACCCTCATCGGAGCGACCATCGACCTCGAGTCGGCGGGAGCCCTTGGGTCGTGGAACCCCGACAACTGGACCGGCTCGAAGTGGAACGGCTCGAAGTGGAACGGCTCGACGTGGAACGGCTCGACCTGGAACGGCTCGACCTGGAACGGCTCCGTCTGGAACGGTTCGGTCTGGAACGGCTCGACCTGGAACGGATCGAAGTGGAACGGCTCCACCTGGAACGGCTCCACCTGGAACGGCTCGAAGTGGAACGGATCGAAGTGGAACGGGTCGGCCTGGAACTGATCAGAGCGAAGTTGACGGTGGAGGCAATGCGGGGCTCGCGGTGACTCTTCCGAGGACAGCACGGGTGGTGGTGGCGCTTTGGGCGGCGTCTGGCCTCGTCACGCTCGCTCTGTCACTGTCGGCCATGGCGCGTGTCGGTTGGCCCGGTGGCCTGGCTGTCACCCTTCGCGGCCGTGTTTGGCGCGCTCGATGGCCGCCACCTGGATCTGGCCGATCACGCTGTACGTCGACGGTGAATCGGACGGGATCGATGTGGACGAGGCGTTCTTCGTCCTCCTCATCCTGCTCGTGCCCGCGTCGATGACCGTGCTGGTCTTCGCATTCGTGAGCGTCGCGGCCCAGGCGATCAAGCGTCGCCCGCTCGTCAAGTCGGTGTTCAACGCCGGCCAGGTGCTGACGTCGGTGGGTGTCGGAGCCGTCGTGTTCACCGCGCTGCACGGCACGCCGGAGGCCCACGTCGGCTTCGCCAGTGTCTTGGCCGCATTGGCCGGGGCGACCTGCTACTTCGTGGTCAACACCACGGCCATGGTCTCGATCATGTCGTCGCTCGGCACGCCGTGGCGACGCGCCCTCCTGGGCGGGCTCAAGGGCAAGCTCCTGGTGATCGCGGGCGGAGTCGGCCTCGCGGTGCCGGCCGCGCTCTTGATCGACCACGACCCGGCGTACCTCCCCGTGGCGGTTCTCCCACTGCTGATCGTGCGGTACCTCGGCAGGGGCCAGTTCGATGCCCTGCACGACCGGGCCCGGCTGCTCGGGCTGTTCGAGGCGACGCTCGACGTCAACCGGTCCATGGGCACGGAAGAGACCAAGGCCGCGGTCCTCAAGGCGGCGGGTGCGCTGCTGCGCTCGCCCGAGGTGGCGCTGACCTCGACGCGCCCGAGGTCGGCGACGGGCTCTCCGCCCCGATGGAGTTCGACGAGCTCACGCTCTGGCTCGGCGTCACCGGCCGCAGCCGCACCGAGCCCTTCGACGACGGGGACCGCGCGCTGCTCGATGCACTCGCTTCCGTCGGCTCCATCGCGCTGACCAACGCCCACCTCTACGGCGAGGTGCAGCGACAGCAGGAGCACCTGTCCGCCATCACCAGCAGCCTCGGCGAGGGCGTCTGCGCCATCAGCGAGGCAGGCGACGTCACGTTCATGAACCCGGCCGCCGCGAGCATGCTCGGCTGGTACACCCTCGGACCGAGCATGACGGGGGAGGGACCGCTGCTGCCGGCCGCCGAGACGCCGCGTTTCCTCCTCGACCCGGCCATGCGAGCCATTGCGTTGCGACGCAACGTCACCAGCTACGACACGCGGTTCGAGCGGCCCGACGGCTCGCATTTCCCGGTGACCGTCACCGCCTCACCCGTGGTCGGCGGCTCGTCGCCGTCGGGCGCCGTGATCGTCTTCCGCGATACCTCGGAGCGCAAGGCCTTCGAAGAGCAACTGGCCCGCCACGCCTTCCAGGACGCCCTCACCGGCCTGGCCAATCGGCGGCTGCTGCTCGACCACCTCGACCACGCCCTGCTGCAGGCGGACCGGGCCGGCAGCCAGGTGGCCGTGCTCTTCTGCGACATCGATCGCTTCAAGGTCGTCAACGACAACCTGGGTCACCAGGTGGGCGACGAGCTGCTCCGCGTCGTCGGCGATCGCCTCCGTCGCGCCGTGCGACCGGCCGACACGCTGTCGCGTTTCGGCGGGGACGAGTTCGTGATCTTGCTCGAAGGCGTGTACTCACCCGACGATGCCATCGAGGTCGTCAACGGGGTGCTCGATGTGCTGCGTCAGCCGGTCATCCTCAGCGGGGGCCACGAGCTCGTGGCCACGATGAGCATCGGGATCGCCCTCAGCGAGTACGGCAAGTCCCGCGACGATCTGTTGCACGACGCGGACGTCGCCATGTACCGGGCCAAGGAGCGCGGTCGGGGCGGCCAGTACGCCCTCTTCGACGCGGACCGCATGGGTGGGCGCTCCGTCGGCCGTCTCGATCTCGACACTGCGCTCCACCACGTGGTCGAGCGCGCCGAGATCGAAGTCGTCTACCAGCCGTTGGTCTCACTGGCGGACCGGCGCATCGTGGGCGCCGAAGCGCTCGTGCGGTGGAACCACCCGGACCACGGCCTGTTGCTCCCGGCGCAGTTCATCCAACTGGCCGAGGACAACGGCACGATCCTGCCGATCGGTCGTGCCGTGCTCGAGCAGGCCTGTCTCCAGGCCCGGATGTGGCACGAGTCGCACGGTCAGCCGTTGCAGGTCGGCGTGAACCTCTCGGCGCGCCAGTTCCAGCAGGACGGGCTGGCCGAGGAGATCGCCAGCGTGATCCAGGCCACGTCGGTCGACCCCTCGCAGCTTTGCTTCGAGATCACGGAGAGTCTGGCCATGGACGACGTGGATCTGACGACGACCATCCTGACCCGGCTGCACTCGCTCGGCGTGCAGCTCGCCATCGACGACTTCGGGACGGGCCATTCCTCCCTCGGCTACCTGGCTCGGTTCCCGATCGACGTCGTCAAGATCGACCAGAGCTTCGTGCGTGACATCGACCGCGACCCGGTCAAGTCGGCCATCGTCTCGGCTGTCGTTGCGCTGTCGCGGGCGATCGGCTCCACCACGGTCGTCGAAGGGGTCGAGACGGTGGCGCAGCTGGAGGTGCTGAAGAACCTGGGCTGCGACGTGGCCCAGGGCTTCTACTTCGCCCGCCCGGTCTCCGCCGCCTCGTTCGACAAGTTGCTCGCCGCCAACGCCAACCCGGTGCCTGACCTGCGCGTCGTGCGCGGAGCGCTCGCCGGCTAGCGGGAGCCTTCCCGGCCCCGGCATTAGGATTGGCCGGTGGCCGATCGAGACAGCTGGCAGGAAGAATTCGAGCGCTCTCCCATGCGCGCGGCTCGCTTCGAGACGATGTCGGGCGTGCCGCTCGACCCGGTCTACGGCCCGGACGACGCCGAGCTCCCGGGTCAGTACCCCTACACGCGTGGCCCCTATGCCTCCATGTACCGCTCGCGGCTGTGGACGATGCGCCAGTTCGCCGGGTTCGGGACCGCGGCCGACACCAACGGGCGCTTCAAGGAGCTGTTGCGCGCCGGCGGCGACGGGCTCTCGACCGCCTTCGACATGCCCACCCTGCTCGGCCGCGACTCGGATGACCCGCTGGCCAAGGGCGAGGTGGGCCGGGCCGGTGTCGCCATCGACACTCTCGACGACATGGAGACCCTCTTTTCGGGCATCGACCTGGGCGGCGTCTCCACGTCCATGACCATCAACTCGCCGGCCGCCCCGATCCTCGCCATGTACGTCCAGGTGGCCGACCGGACCGGCGTGGCGCGCTCGGCTCTCAGCGGCACGATGCAGAACGACATCTTGAAGGAGTACCAGGCGCAGAAGGAGTACGTCTTCCCGCCGCGGCCCTCGGTGCGACTGGTCACCGACGTGATCCGTTTCGCCGCTGCGGAGCTGCCACGCTGGCACCCCGTTTCGGTGTCGGGCTACCACATCCGCGAGGCAGGATCGACGGCGGCCCAGGAGCTCGCCTTCACCTTGGCCAACGGTTTCGCGTACGTGGAGGCCGCGGTCGCGGCCGGGTTGAAGGTCGATGAGTTCGCGCCGCGTCTCAGCTTCTTCTTCAACGCGCACATCGACTTCTTCGAGGAGATCGCGAAGTACCGCGCCGCCGCGCCGCATCTGGGCCCGCTGGATGCGCGACCGCTACGGGGCCACCAAGGATCGCTCGCTGCAGCTGCGCTTCCACACCCAGACCGCCGGGGTCTCGCTGACGGCCCAACAGCCCCAGGTGAACCTCGTCCGCGTCGCCATCGAAGCCCTGGCCGGCGTGCTCGGGGGCACGCAGAGTCTGCACACCGACGCGTTCGACGAGGCGCTGGCGCTGCCCACCGAGCACGCGGCGCGGCTCGCGCTGCGCACCCAACAGGTCATCGCCGAGGAGTCAGGCGTCGTCCACGTGGCCGACCCGCTCGGCGGGTCCTGGTTCGTCGAGGAGCTGACCGACGAGCTCGAGCGCCAGGCCGAAGACGTGTTCGCGCACCTGCTCGAGGCCGGCGCCGGCTCGGTCCTCGACGGCGTGATCGCCTGTGTCGATGACGGCTGGTTCGTCTCGGAGATCGCGGAGGCCGCGTACGCGTTCCAGTCCAAGATCGCCCGCGACGAGTGGAAGCTGGTCGGCGTCAACGCCTACGTCGAGGGCGAGGGCGCCGCGCCGCCCACCTTGTCCATCGACCCCGCCGTCGAGACGGACCAGCTGGCGCGGCTGGCCGCCATCAAGCAGGCCCGCGACGACGACGCCGTGCGGCGCACCCTCGGCCCGCGTGGCGACCGACGCCTCCGACCCCGCCGTCAACCTCATGCCCGCGCTGATCGAGGCGGCGGGCGCCATGGTGACCGTCGGCGAGGCGATGCGGGCGCTCGAAACGGTGTTCGGCACCTACATGGAGCGCCAGGTCGCCTGAACGTGGCGTCCGGGAACGGCGAGGCGCCGCTGCGCGTGCTCATGGCCAAGGTGGGCCTCGACGGTCACGACCGGGGCTTGCGCGTCGTGGCGCGCATCCTGCGTGACGCCGGCTGCGAGGTGGTCTACGCCGGGCTGCGCCAATCGCCCGAGACCATCGCGGCGATGACCGCGCAAGAGGATGTCGACGTGGTCGGCGTTTCGATGCACAACGGCGCCCATCTCACGCTCGCCCCGGCGGTGGTGGACGCCCTGCGCGCCGCCGGCCTCGACACGCCGGTCGTGGTGGGCGGCATCGTCCCGCCCGACGACGTGGCCACCCTGCTCGACCACGGGGTGGCCGCCGTGCTGGGGCCCGGCGCCTCCAACGACGAGGTCGTGGCGTGCGTGCGCGCCGCCGCCGGAGTGGGCCCGATCAGCTGACGGCCGCGCCGTGGCGCGGCTCGAGACGGCCGGCCAGCGCCTGCTGCAAGAGCGGCACGACCTCGTGCCAGTCGCCGACGATCCCGATGTCGCAGTGCTCGAAGACCGGTGCCGTGCGGTCCTGGTTCACCGCGAGGATGGTCCCCGCAGCGCGGACGCCCACCATGTGGTTGAACTTGCCGCTCAAGCCGAGCGCGATATACAGGCGCGGCGCGATCGAGCGGCCGGTGATGCCGACCTGCCGGGCCCGCGGGGCCCAACCGTTGTCGGTCACCTTGCGCGTCGCGGCGAGCTCCGCACCCAGCAGCGCAGCGAGCGGGCTCAGCGCGCCGTAGTCGTCCGGCGCGACACCGGTGCCGACGCCGATGACGACCTCGGCCCGGGCCAGCGTCTCGACGTCGTCGTTGCGCCGCTCGCCTCCGATGTGCACGCGCCCGCGCCTGCCAACGGCGCGCCGCAGCGACGGCGCGTCACGCGCCGACCCTGCGGCCTCGGGGGCCGGCAGGACGCCCGGCCGGACCGTGACCAGTTGCGGCGTGGCGCGGCACGTGATGTCGGCGACGAGGGCGCCGGCGAACGCAGGCTTGCCGGCGACCAGGACGCCGTCCCGCACCGCCAGGGTCACGGCGTCGCCCACCAGGCCCGACCCCGTGGCCGCGGCGACGCGGGCGGCCACCTCGCGACCGAACGCCGTGCTCGGCGCCAGGACGGCCCACGGCCTTTCCTCGTTCGCATACGCCGTGACCGCGTCGGCGACGTCCTCGGGAACCAGGGAGCCGGCTAGCTCGACCACCAGGCCGGTCCCGGCCGGCGTAGTGCCGGTACCGGTACCGGTACCGGTGCCGCGGTCGTCGCCGTCGTCCCCCCGGCCCACGACGGGCCGCAGCAGGTGCACCGCCGCGCCGGCCTCGGCGCCGAGCCGCACCGCGGCCGCCACGAGCTCGAGCGTCACCTCGCCGCGGCCCGGCTCGTCGAGCACGGCGATGATGCGCGACCCGCTCCCGGCCGAGCCGTCGACCTCCGGCGCACTGCTGGCGGCGGCACTCCCTTCGCCCAGCGCACCGCGGGCGTCGAGCAGGTGCACCGCCTCGGCCACCTGCTCGGGGACGGGCCCGTCCAACACCACCAGGGCGCGGTCGTGCTCCATGGGGTGGACCTCGCCGACGACGGTCGGGCTGCCCGCCTCTCCCCACGGGCCGGGGCCGAGGTCGGCCGCCGCGAGCCGCCGGATGCGCGCGGCGGGCACCGCCGCCCTCCCCTCGGGGTCGACCTTGCACGGGTCGCACAGCCGCTCGGCCACCGAGAGCACGGCGGGCAGCCGAATCTCTACGTCCTGGGTCCCGTCGTCGTGCTCGAGTTCGAGGCCGAGGCGGTCACCCAGGTCCTCCAGCGCGCGCACCCCGCTGGCGAACGGCAGGTCGAGCAGCTGCGCCAGCTCGGGGCCGACCTGTCCGGTCTCGCCGTCGAGTGAGTTACGCCCGAGCAGGATGAGGTCGTAGGGGCCGCTCTGCCGCAGGGCGGCGGCGAGCGTGCGCGCAGTGGCCAGCGTGTCCGAGCCGGCGAACGCCGGGTCGGACAGGTGGAGCCCCGCGTCGGCACCCCACGCGATCGCCTCGCGCAGCACGTCCTCGGCGCTCGCCGGACCGAGCGTCAGCACGGTGCACGAGCCGCCGGTCGTGCCGGCCAACGTCACCCCCTGAGCGACGGCGCGTCGGCAGTAGGCGTTCATCTCGAGCTCGACGCCGGCGCGGACGAGGCGCCCGTCCTCGATGCGCATCGATTCGGGCTGCGGGATCTGCTTGGCCAGTGACGCGATCCGCAGCGGCGCGCTCGCCGCCCGCGCTCGCGCCTCGGCCCCCGCCCCGCTCACCGGCCCAGTGCCGCGCCGTCGGGGCTGCGCGGGTCCGAGGCGGCGACCATTCCACGCACAACCCTCGCGTCCCGCTCGACCGCGATGATCTGGGCGCAGCCGACGGCGACCGGGTCGAACGCGCTGATGGCGCGGACCCGGTGGCCGCGGGCCTCGAGCCCCTCGCGCCAACTCGCGGGGGCGTCCGCCTCGACCAGGACGCTGAGGTCGTCGCCCCACCACAGCCGGAACGACCCGGCGGCGGGGGCGTCGAGCGCCAGCCGTGGCGCGCTGATGGCGGTCGCCGGGTCCTGCCCGGTGCGCAAAAGGCGGGCCAGCAGCTGGCTGATGATCTGGGGCTGGGCGTCGCCGCCCATGGCGCCGACGAGATGCGTCAGCGCGCCGTCCGGCGCGGTCACGAGCATGGGAGACAGCGTGTGCGGCGGGCGTCGGCCGGCACCCACCTCGGCCGGGTGGCCGGCGACGAGCGAGAAGCCCAGACCGCGGTTGTGCAGGAACACGCCGGTCGACGGCTCGACGAGATGCGAGCCGAAGTCCAGCGCGTTGGACTGCGTCAGCGACACGCCGAGCCCGTCGGCGTCGCACGCGCACAGGTGCGTGGTGTCGCCGTCGCCGAGGTACGCCACCCCGGGCGCGCCCGCCGTCGACCCCGGCGCAACGTCCGACGGCGCGGCCCGGTCGGCGGCGACCCGAGCCGCCGCCTGCGCCAGCCGCTCCCCGTGCAGCAGGGCGGCGCCGTCCGCGCCGTCGTGGAGCACCTCGGGCCGGTCGTGCCCGACGGCCCGCCAGGCCTCGACCAGCACGTGCGCCCACGCGGGGTCGTCGGGGTCGGCGCCGAGGCCGGCCTGCTCGGCCACCGCCGCACCGGCCAGCGTGAGGTAGCCCTGCGAGGGCGGCGGCACGGTCCAGAGCTGGTGCCCCCACGCCGCCAGCGACAGCGGTTCGCACCACTGCGCCAAGCTCGCCGCGAGGTCGCCGGGCGAGAAGTGGCCCGCACCGAGCTCGAGAAGGCCGCGTCCGAACTCGCCGCCGTAGAAGCCGGCGCGTCCGTCGCGCGCCACGGCCCGCAGCGTGCGCGCGATGCCGGGCAGGCGGACGGTCGCGCCAATCTCGAGCGGGCCGTCGGGGCTCAGCTCGCGGGCCCCGGGCAATGTGTGCACGAGATGGGTGGCGAACGCCAGCATGATCGACGCCGGAAACCCGTCCTCCGCCAGCTCGATGGCGGGCGCCAGGACCCGCTCGAGCGGCAGCCGGCCGTAGCGCTCGTGGAGGGCGAGCCAGCCGTCCACCGCGCCGGGCACCGGCACGCTGCGGATGTCGCCGCGCAGGGGCATCGTGGCCAGGCCCTCGGCCCGCATCGCGGCGGCGTCAGAGCCCGATCCGGCCCGGCCGATGGAGAGCAGCGCCTCGGGGGCGCGACCCGGTGCGGCGACCATGGCCAGCATGTCGCCGCCGAGGCCGCACAGGTGGGGCCCGACCACCGCCATGGCGGCGCCGGTCGCCACCGCCGCGTCGGCCGCCGAGCCGCCGTCGGCCAGCGCGCCGATCCCGGCCACGGCGGCGAGCTGGTCGGCGGCCGCGACCATGCCGCGGTTCGCGCGGGCGCGGCCCGAACGGAGCGAGCGGCAGGCTCACACGACCACGACGGAGCGCAACACTTCGCCGCGCTCCATGCGGGCAAACGCCGCCTCGACGTCGCCGAGGCCGATCGTCTCGCTCACGAAACGATCGAGGTCCAGGCGCCCGTCGAGATACAGCTCGACCAGCATCGGGAAGTCGCGCGACGGCAGGCAGTCGCCGTACCAGCTGGGCTTCAACGCGCCGCCCCGGCCGAAGAAGTCGATCATCGGCAGGTCGATGCGCATGTCGGGCGTCGGCACGCCCACCTGTACGAGCGTCCCGGCCAGGTCGCGCGCCATGAACGCCTGCTCCATCACCTTGGGATGGCCGACCGCCTCGATGCAGACGTCGGCGCCGTTGCCACCCGTGAGCGCCCTGATCGCCTCGACCGGGTCCGTCGCACCGGCGTCCACCGTGTGCGTGGCGCCGAACGCGGTCGCGAGCTCGAGCTTGCCCGGGTCGAGGTCGACGCCGATGATGACGGCCGCCCCGGCGAGCTTGGACCCGGCGACGGCGGCACACCCGACGCCGCCGCAGCCGAAGACGGCCACGCTGTCGCCGAGCCCCACGTTGCCGGTGAACATCGCCGCCCCCAGGCCGGCCATCACGCCGCACCCGAGGAGGCCGACGGCCTCGGGCCGGGCCGCCGGGTTGACCTTGGTGCACTGGCCGGCCGCCACCAATGTCTTGTCGGCGAACGCGCCGATGCCCAGGGCGGGGGAGAGCGGGGTCCCGTCGGTCAACGTCATCTTCTGCGTCGCGTTGTGGGTGGCGAAGCAGTACCAGGGTCGTCCCCGGCGACAGGCGCGGCACTCGCCGCAGACGGCGCGCCAGTTGAGGACGACGAAGTCGCCCGGGGTCAGGTCGCCCACGTCAGGTCCGACCGACTCGACCACCCCGGCCGCCTCGTGACCCAGGAGGAAGGGAAACTCGTCGTTGATCCCGCCCTCGCGGTAGTGGAGATCGGTGTGGCAGACCCCGCAGGCCTTGACGGCGACGACCGCCTCGCCGGGACCGGGGTCGGGCACCACGATCGTCTCGACGGTGACGGGGGCGCCCTTGGCCGTGGCCACCACGCCGCGCACCTCTTGTCCCATGTCCGTGCCTCCTCCCGCTCGGCGCGCCCTCATGATGCCCCGATTCGTTCGCCGCGTCGGCTGCGGCGCCTCAGCCTGGCGCGGGGCGTCCCGTGCGCGCCATTCAGGCGGGCCCGCCGGCCACCGACGCCACGTCGGTCGTGCGAGCGGCCTGGGCGAGGAGAACGCGGATCGTGAGGTGGTGGACCGGCCGGGCCAGCGCCCACAGGGGCCGGGCCGCGGCGCTCGAGTAGTGGACGAGCGTCACCCAGGTGACCATTGCATTCTCGACCGTCACGATGTTGCACGCCTGCAGGAAGCGCGACTCGGCGATCAGCGCCGCGCTCCCCGGCACCACCTGACCCTCAGCGATCGACCAACCCAGGACGTGGTCGTCGGACGGCCGAGGTCCCAGCCGGAGCCCGAGCACCCGCGTCCAGCCGAAGACCATGCACCAGCGCAGCGCAGCGGGCGCGCCCTCGAACACCGCTCGGGCCCATTGCACCGGCGTGCGTGCACCGGCGGCCTCGCTCGTCAATGCAAAGGCCGCCGCGTAGTTGGCTGTGCTCCGCGCGAAGCTCGCCGCGATCGGGTGCGGCAGCTCGACCCGCCGCACCCGACCCGGCTTCACGGACCTGATCCTATGAGCCTCCTCAGCCGCCGCCGTCGAGGCGTCGGACCAGAGCAATGACCGGTGCGAAACCCTCGATGTCGCGGACCGAGAAGTAGTTGATGCCCCAGCGGGCGCGGCAATCCAGCAGGTGGCGTGCCATCTCCTCGTGGGTGCCGATGCAGAGGAACGGCGTCGAGAGGACGTCGTCCGGACGTGTCGCCAACTCCACGCCCAGCTCCTCGGACACCGCCGGACGGTCGTCGGTGACCACCACGGCCTGCACGAGCGCGTGGAGATCGAGCTCCGGCCAGCGGTCGCCGGCGGTGGCCCGGACGAAGTCCATGGTGGCGTCGAGGCGATCGGCTTCCCACCGCATCTCGTGGTGCTGCCCGTCCTCCAGGGTCCGGCCCAACATGGTGAGGGCCACGACGTCGGCGTGCCGGGCCGCGTGCGCCAGTGCGCTGCGGCCGTTGACGCCCACGAGCAAGGGCACCCGATCCTGTACCGGACGCAGGGTCCGCGCCGCGGCGAGGCGGTAGTGCGCGCCCTCGTGCGTGACCTCGTCACCCTCGAGAAGCGCGGCGGAGTATCTCCACCGCCTCCGCGAGACGGGCCTTGCGAACCGCCGGCGGGTCGAAGCGCAGGCCCATGGCCGCGTACTCGGTGAAGGAGTGTCCCGCACCCAGGCCGAGCTCGAGGCGGCCGCCGCTCACGTGGTCGAGCGTCGCTGCTTCCTGGGCCACCGCGACCGGGTGCCGGAAATCGTTGTTGAGCACCAGGGTCCCCAACCGGATGGTCGAGGTGGCCGCGGCAGCGCCGGCCAGCGCGACGAAGGGAGTCAGGTGCGTCCCGGCATGGTCGCCGACCTGGAAGATGTGGAAGCCGGCCTCCTCGGCCGCCCGCGCCGAGCGTGTGACCTCGGCCATGTCATCAGAGGCGGACTGGAAGCCGAATCGGAACGGACGAAGCGTCCCGCTCGGTGACGGTTTCGTGTCAGTACGCACTCGCCGCCGGGTCCTCGGCGGCCATCCAGTGCCGGAGTTCGCCGAAGACGTCCTCCATCGACGCCCGTTGCGCCGGTCGTTCCAGCAGCTGCATCCCGATCAACACGCTGAGCGAGATCTTGGCCATGCGCCACGCCTCGCGCCGGACCGAGGCCCGCGTCGATGCCGGCGCGAGTCAGGTGGGACAGACGCGCCTCGTCGACCCGTCTGTTGGGCGACCGCCACGGGCGCGTCGTTCCAACTCCAGGCGCGGATCGCCGCTTCTGCGCCGTGCGGCAGGCCGACGGCGATCCTCTCCAGAAGGTCGAAGCGCTCTTCGGGGTCCGACACCGACTCGGACAGGGCGATGAGGCGCGTGGCGTGTTCGGCCTCCCAGTGGCTGAGCAGGAGTGCGACGTACTCCGCCATGTCGCCGAAGTGATGGTAGAAGGAGCCCTTCGTCACCCCGAGCCGCTCGCACAGGGCGGCGATGGTCAGGCCGCCGTGCCCACGCTCGGCCAGGAGCTCGAAGCCGGCCTCGTAGTAGGCGTTCCGGCTGAGCCCCTCGGGCGGCACTACGACGTGCGCAGGCGGTAACGGATCGGCAGCGACTTGAGCCCGCCCACGAAGACGGTGGCCGACGACTTCGGCGTGCCCGGCCAGCTCGATCGACTCGAGGCGCGGCAGCAGCTCGGCGAACAGCGCCCTGGTCTCCAGGCGGGCCAGCTGCGCCCCGAGGCAGAAGTGGGGGCCGAACCCGAAGGCGAGTGCTTGTTGGGCTGGCGCCCGACGTCGAAGCGGAAGGGGTCGTCGAAGACGGCCTCGTCGCGGTTGGCCGACAGGTAGGCGAGGTAGAGCGACTGGCCCGCCTCGATCTCGGTGCCGCCGCACGACCGCGTCCTCCGCGGCCGTGCGCATGAACTCCTTGACCGGGGTGACCCAGCGGATCATCTCTTCGACCGCGCGTCGGACATCAGCTCGGGGTCCGCCTGCAGCCGCGCCAGCTCGTCGGGGTGGCGCAACAACGCGTGGAGCCCACCGGCGATGGTGGAGCTCGTGGTGTCGTGGCCCGCCGTCGCGATGATCACGTAGTACGACGCCAGGTCCATGTCGGGGATGTACTCGCCGTCGATGCGGGCGTTGGCCAGCACCGAGGCCAGGTCCTCGGTCGGGGTGGCCCGGCGCGACGCGGTCAGCTCGGTGAAGTAGTTGAAGAAGTCGAGCAGCACGGTGAACTGCTCCTCGAGGTCGGTCGAGCGTCGCAGCTCCTCGTCGTCGCCGCCGAAGAGCTGCTGGGTCAGCATCAGCATGCGGTCGAAGTCGCTCTCGGGCAGTCCGAGGAGCGACAGGATCACGTAGAGCGGGTAGTGGACGGCGATGTCGCGGACGAAGTCGCACTCGGTCCCGAGCTCGGCCATGCGGTCGACGAAGCGGACGGCCAGCTCGTGCCATCCGGTCCTCCATGCGCTTGAGCTGCCTTGGGCTGGAACCAGGCCGCCGCAACGGCGCGGTAGGCCTTGTGGTCGGGCTCGTCCATGTGGATGAGCGTGCGCAGGACCTGGCCCTTCTCCTCGGCGAGCGCCTCGGCGGCCTCGGTGGCCAGCAGCGGCCGCGGGGCGCTGAGAAAGCGCGCGTTGTCGCGCTCGATGTCCATCACGTCCTCGTGGCGGGTGACGGCCCAGAACGGCCGGTAGCCCGGCTCGTCCACCCAGTGCACCGGGTGACTCACGACGCAGGAGGGTCGTGGCTTCGTGGAAGCGCTGCTCGTCGGCGTAGGCCGTCGGGTCGACGAAGACCCGGCCCGCCTCGTCCGACGCTCAATCCGGCGGTGTTCGTCATGCTGCCCCCGATCTCCGAATGCCCCCCGTTCCATACCTTAAGGTATGGAACGCGTGCCGCGTCGAGGGTCAGGGGCGAGCGGGTGCGGCTCGGCGCCCGGCGCCGGCCACGCAGCGTGCTGGCCAGCAGGAACCCGGCCGCCAGCAGCGGCAACAGGATTGCGCCCAGCCACTCGGTCCCGTCGAGCAGGAAGGCAACCGCGACGATGACGCCGGTGGCCAGAGCGAGCTCGGGGGTGTCGCCGATCACGAAGTCCCACACGAACCGCCCGAACCAGCGGGCCGCCCGCACCAGTGCGTTCGTCATGGTCGTCTGTCGCCCCCTCGGCCACCGCGTCCGGGGCGGCGGGGAGCAGGGTGCGCAGCAGCGCCGTGTACGCCAGGTAGACGACGAGGAAGAAGCCGACCAGCACCGGAATGGCCAGGTCGGACCCCGGCCAGTGCACGCCGGCACCCTCGCCGACCCAGAAGACGCCGAAGCTGCTCAACATGATGCCGACGGCGGTCTTGATCGTGTTCTCCGGGCACCTCGCTGAGCTGGCGGGAGACGATCAGGCCGACGATGGTCACCAGCACGATGGCGGCTGCGGCGGCGAGTGCGGCCAGGCCGAGGCGGTGCTGGGCTGCGCCGAGGCTGATCACGATCAGCACGACCTCGGTGCCCTCGAGGAACACCCCCTTGAAGGCGACGGCGAATCCGACGGGGTCGCGACCCGTCACCCGACCGGCGGGCACGTCGCCGGACTCGGAGCGCAGTTCGGCGACGGTCTCGTCGTAGATCTTGTCCTCGTCGTGCGGCGCCTTGTGGCCGCTCGAGCGCAGGATCGCCTTGCGGAGCCAGCCCAGCCCGAGCACGAGGAGGAGTGCCCCGACGATGACGCGGAGTGCGTCGATCGGCACGTAGCGGATCAGCGGCACGCCCACGGCGAGGACGAGCACCCCCAGCACCACGACGGCGGCTGCGGCGCCCTCGAGGGCGGATCGCCAGCCCCGGCTCACGCCGGCCGCCACGACCAGCGTCAGCGCCTCGACCATCTCCACGAGACAGGCCCCGAAGACAGCGAGGACGAGGACGAGGGTGGAGGACGTGTGCATGGCGCGACGGGCGCGAAATTACAGGTCCGGCGGCCACCGCTGTGACCGCGGGGCCGCCGGTAGTGTGCGGGGTTACTGACCAGGCTTTCTGGTGAAGGGAGACGGTTGTCATGCCAGATGGCACGACCGAGGCGGCGGGTCCGGCGGCGAAAGCGATGCGGGGGCGCAACTACGTGGTCGTCTCGGCCGACACCCACGCGTCGCCCGACAGCCTGGACCAGTTCTTGTCCTACGTCGATCCGGCCGAGCGCGACGCGGTCGCCGCGTTCGGCGACATGTCGGCCACCGCCATCTCCATGTTCGGTGGGAACGACCCGGGTGAGGTCGACGAGGCGGACCCCGTGCGCGCCACCGCGACCCGGCGCCTGGCCGGCATGGGCGTCGACACCGACGCCGCCCGGGGCTGGTTGGCCCACTACGGCACCGACTGGGTCGTGGCGGGCGACGGCGACGGCCGCCGCCTCGCGGTGCTCGAGGAACAGGGGATCCACGCCGAGGTGACGCTGCCCGGACCGATTCTGGCGGGCGGACTCTCGCCGGCCATGTATCTCGGCGCGGTGACCGACAAGGGCCTCGAGCCCGTGTGGCCGGCGCTCCACGCCTACGTCCGCTGGCTGGCCGACTTCTGCGCGGCCGCACCGGGGCGCCGCGCCGGGTGCATGCCGATCGACTTCCACGACATGGACCGCGCCGTCGCGGAGGTGGCCTGGGCCCGCGAGCACGGGATCTCCGGCGGCGTGATGCTGCCGGCCATGTCGGTCACGTCGCGCCTACCCGGGTACGCCGACGAATACTACGACCCGTTCTGGAGCGCCTGCGAGGAGCACCAGATGGTGGTCACACCTGCACACCGGCGCGTCCGGGTCGGCCACCGACACCAAGTTCCTCTACGACGAGGCGCACGGCGGCATGCTCGGTCTGTTCGAGGTGTTCGTCTTCACCCGCCGGCCGCTCTGGTTCATGATCCTCGGCGGTGTCTTCGACCGTCACCCGGACCTCAAGGTCGTGGTCACGGAGAACGGCGTGCAGTGGCTGCCCTCGCTCATCCGCGACATGGAGTCCTTCTTCGACACGCACGGCGGCGCGCCGGTCCGCTCGTACCTCAAGATGCGGCCCCGCGACTACTTCGAGAAGCACGTGTGGCTCGGCGGCTCGCTGATGAAGCGCTACGAGGCCGAGATGCGCCACGAGATCGGGCTGCGACAAGCTGATGTGGGGGGCGGACTACCCGCACCTCGAGGGCGCTGCGCCGGTGCACCGCGAGACGCTGCGCTACATCTTCGGCGGGATGCCCGAGGACGACCTGCGCCTCATGCTCGGTGCGCAACGCGGTCGACCTGTGGGGCTTCGACGCCGACCTGCTGCAGGCGGTGGCCGACCGCGTCGGGCCCACCGTCGCCGACCTGGCCACGCCGCTGGCGCTGGCCGACATCGAGGACACGTTCAGCTGGAGCCTGGCCCGGCCGGTGCCGCTGGCCGCCCGGGCGTCGTAGCCCCCTTCAGGCCGACGGCGCGGCGTCCCCCGCCGCCAACCGGTAGATCGCCATCGGGTCATCCGTCGGCTCGCAGGCCATGGCCTTCTCCGCCACGAGCCCGAACCCGTTCTTCTCGAGCACCCGCCGTGAGGCCAGGTTGCGCGCCTCCGGGTCGGCCATGACCACACACTCCTCCGAGCGCTCGGCCCGCGCGAGTCGGACCAGCGCCGCCACCAACGCGGTGCCGAGCCCCCGTCCGGCGCACGCCGGCTCGCCGATGGCGTAGTCCACGCCGACGTCGCCCGGCCCGGCCCCGATCTCGGCCGCCCATTCGGGGTCGTCCTCGCACAGGTACCACTGGCCCCACCCGATGGGCCGGTCGTCGTCGAGCGCGAGCAGCAGGTGCACCGGCTGGGCCCCGGTCACGCTCAGCGCGATGTCCTCGAGCTCACGTTCGAGCGAGGACCCCGCGAGGAACCAACGGGCCACGTGGGGCTCGGCCAGCCAGCGCGCGACGAGGTCGAGGTCGTCGAGGCGCATCGGCCGCAACGTCACCATCGGATCATCGGATCAGCCCGCGACGAGCAGCCGGTACCCGAGGTCGATCGACTCGCAGGCCGCCAGCTCGGCGTGGCGCTCGTGCCAGGCGCCGCTGGCCAGGTCGGCCTCGAGGCTGGCGATCCCCACCGCGGTGGTCGCCGGGTCCGAGAGCGCGATCCCCGAGGCGTTGGCCCGGACCGTCGGATCGAGATACGACTCGGGCCGGCACCAGTGGGCACCCATGACGCCGTCGCGGAGGTCGCGGTACACCGGCAGCACGATCGACGTCGTCGCGCCGATGGCCTCGGCGATCACGTCCGCCGACGGCGCACACCGCAGCGTGTGCGCCCGCACCTCGGGGAGGTACTCGCGGAGCAGCCAGAAGCTCGCGTGCATCTCGAAGTCGATCGCGAAGACGATCCGGCGGGGCGCCACCCGGCACAGTTCGTCCAGCCCGCCGGCCCAATCGTCCCAGTGGTGCACGGTGAGGATCGCCATGGCCACCTCGGCCCATCCGGACGGCACCGGGAGGGCCGCCGCACCGGCGCGCACGACCGGGGCTGCGTCCGCCGCGCGCTGGCCGAGCATGACGGTCGAAGGCTCCACCGCCACCAGGTCGCGGCCCGCCGGCTCGTAGGAGCCGGTGCCTGCGCCGACGTTGACGATGCGCCGAGCGTCGCCGACCTGTTCGAAGACGACCGCTTCCCAGCGAGGGTCGGCGCGTCGATGGGCGGTGTAGTTCCGACCGATCGTGTCGTAGACGGGAGACGTCGTCACGGCCGACCGGAGCGGAGGCGGGTCAGGCCGCCGACTTCTCCAAGATGTGCACGCCGCAGGCCGATCCGAGGCCGATGACGTGGGCCAGGCCCACCTTGGCGCCCTGGATCTGGCGGTCGCCCGCCTCGCCGCGCAGGTGGGTGGCCACCTCCCAGATGTTGGCGATGCCCGTGGCCGCGATCGGGTGGCCCTTGGACTCGAGACCGCCCGAGACGTTGACCGGCGTCTTGCCGTCGCGCCAGGTGGCGCCCGAGTTGAAGAAGTCGGCCGCGCCGCCCTCCTCGCAGAGCATCAGGTTGTCGTAGTGGACCAGCTCGGCGGTGGCGAAGCAGTCGTGCAGCTCGACGAGGTTGAGGTCCTGGGGGCCGACGCCGGCCTGCTCGTACGCCTGGGTCGCCGCGTTGCGGGTCAGCGTGTTGACGTTCGGCAGGATCTGGCACGCCTCCTCGAACGGGTCCGTCGTGAGGATCGAGGCCGAGATCTTGACCGCACGCTTCTGCTGTTCGAGCGAGAGCGTCTTGAGCTTGGCGCCCGACACCACCACGGCCGCTGCCGCACCGTCGCAGTTGGCCGAGCACATGGGACGCGTGTTCGGGTAGGCGATCATGACGTCGTTCATGATCTCGTCCAGCGTCATCTTCTTGGTGTACGCCGCCTTCGGGTTGAGCGTCGAGTGCGAGTGGTTCTTCTCGCTGATCTTGGCGAAGAGCTCGAAGCTCGTGCCGCCGTACTTGTGCCCGTACTCCATGCCGATCTGCGCGAAGACGCCCGGCATGGTCTCGGTGCCGATCCGCCCGTCCACCCCGGCGACCGCGCCGTAGCGCCCGTGGGGGGTCCACGTGTTGGAGTCGGCCGAGCGGCTCCCGCCGGCCAGGAGGCCCGCACCGGACAGCTTCTCGACGCCGAAGGCGAGGCCCATGTCCGTCTCGCCGGCCTTCACGGCCATGGCGGCCACCCGCAGGGCGGTGGCCCCGGTGGCGCACGCGTTCGACACGTTGTAGACGGGGATGCCGGTCTGGCCCAGCTGCTTCTGCACCATCTGGCCGGTCGGCGCCATCGCCATCATGAGGTTGCCCGCCCCGATGATGCCGATGTCCTTCATCGTGACGCCGGCGTCGGTGAGGGCGCCCTGGACGGCCTCAGACGCCAGGTCCACGATGTCTTGGTCCGGGTGCTTGCCGAACTTCGTCATGTCGATGCCCAGGATCCACAGTTCTTCCGAAGCCGATGCCATCGTGCTTAACCTCCTAGTGGTTCAAAGCCGAAGCCGACCGCTTCGGTGCCTTCGTCGTCCGTGCCGATGACCTCGGTGGCCAGGCGGACCTTCATGCCCGTGGTGACGTGTTCGGGGTCGGGGGTCACGTTGATGAGGTTCCCCCGCACACTCGTGCCTTCGCAGTCGACGACCCCGGCCACGAACGGCACGGGAACCCCCGGCGCGGCGAAGGACACGATCGTGAACGTCCGCAGCTCGCCGGTCGTCGGCACGTCCGCCACCTTGAACTCGGTGTTCCCGCAGGCGGCGCAGGCGTTGCGCCGGTCGAAGAAGCGGGCGCCGCAGGCGGTGCACTCGTTGGCCACCAGGTGCGGGTCGTCCCCGAGCACCAGGTAGTCCACCAGTGGAATCTGCTTCGCCATCGTGCCCCCAAGTCTCGGACCGAAAAGAGTGTTCTCAAACTACCGTGGCCGGCGGCGAACTGGCCAAATCGGCGAGGTTCTGGTCGGCTCTTCGGGCGCACCGAGCCCGCCCGCCGGAACCGTCCCGGCGGCACCGTCCCGGCGGCACCGGCCCGGCCGCCTCCATCGCCCGTTGCTTGCAGCGGCGTTGCAAGTCGCGCATGATCCCTGCGCGGGCGGCGGGCCCTCCGCCGCATGTCGTTCCGAGTGAAGGAGTGGCGGTGGGCGGGTTCGGGTTCCACAGAGTGAGCCGGCAGCGGGGCTCGAAAGTCGTTCGTCTCGGCCTGGCGTCGCTCGTTACGACGGCCGGCGCCCTCGGGGTCCTGGCCCTTTCGGGAGCGGCGCCTGCCGGCGCGCTCGGCGTCGACTTTGCGTATCCCCAGGGCGGAGCGACCTCACCGTCGAGCTGTCCGCAGACGACGACGGTCGCCGACCAGTGCACGCTGACGCAGGCACTGAGCGTCGCCGCCTTCGGCGACAACGTGGAACTCGCCGTCCCCGGCGTCGAGGGGATTCCGTCGACGCACTACGTCGGCAATTTCACCGTCACGACGCCGGACGCGACGATCGCACCCGCCCCGGGGGTCTCGGAGCCGATAATCGACGGCAACGGCGGCAGCTCGACCGGGTGCCCGACGACGTCGTGCAATGGTCCCGTCCTCAGGGTGGCCGGCGTCTTCGTCACCGTGACCGGCGTGACGATCGAGCATGGGAACAACGTGGGTGGGAGTGGAGGCGGCATCGATAACAACGGCCAGCTGAATCTGACCTCCACCACATTCTTGGACAACACCGCCTTCTATCTCGGTGGTGCCGTCGACAACGAACTAGGCGGCACTCTCGGGTTCCTGTCCTTCGACACGTTCACCGGGAACAGCGCCGGCGGCGGTGGCGCGATCGCGAACGTGGGTCACACGACGAACACCACCATCGGCGTGTCCAACTCCACGTTCACCAACAACGCGGCGCAAGTGGGTGGTGCGATCTACAACGGTCACGGTCTCGGCTCCCTTTCGGTGAACTCGTCGAGCTTCGTCGGCAACACCGCCTCCGGCGGCGGCGGCGCGATCCTCAACGGCTACCTGGGTAACGGGCCCAACTCGCTGACGGTCACCAACTCGACCTTTCTGCACGATTCCTCGACGGGGACCAACATCCAGTCGGCGGGCGGGGCCATTGACAACGGCGAGCTCGACCCCCAAGGCGCCACGGCCACGGTCACCGACTCGACCTTCACATCGGACTCGGCCTTTGCCGGCGGTGCGATCGCGAGCGGCACCGGCGCCGCCACCGGCTCGCTCACGGTCACCGGCTCGACCTTCGCCGCCGACTCGGCGACCGACGGCGGCGCGATCGACAGCGCCGACAATTTCGGCCACGCCAGCGCGAACGTATCGGCTTCCACCTTCTCGGGCGACGCCGCGTCGGGGAACGGCGGGGCGATCGACGTCGCCGACAACTCGGGTTTTGGCGAACTCGTGCTCTCCCAGTCGACGCTCGCTGACAACAGCGCTTCGGGTACGGGCGGCGCAATCGCGAGCTCGGCCCTCGGCACCGTGTTCCTGATCGCAGACATCTTGGCGAAGAGTCCGGTCGGTGGGGAGTGCGGTGGCGCGCCGGCGTCCTTCCAAGACTTCGGCCAGGACGTCGATGACGACGGCACGTGCGGGCTGCTGGGGGCACATTCGAGCGTCAGCGACTCTCCGGCGATCGATGCGTATCTCGGGTCGCTCGACAACTACGGCGGCCCGACCGACACCATTCCGCTGGAAGCGTCGCCCACCCTCCCGGTCGGGCCGGACCCCGCGCTCGATGCCATTCCCCAGAGCTACATCTTGACGAACCTCCAGCCCGCCTGCTCCACACCCGACCAGCGCGGCGTGGCGCGCAGCGCGCCGTGTGACATCGGCGCCTTCGAGGTGCATCCCACCAACGTGGCCACCGAGACCACCCTGGTCGGCTCGGCCAGCAGCACGTTGGCGGGTACCTCGGTCACCTACGCCGCGACCGTTCTCCCGACGACCGACGACGAGCCGGGCTCGGCCGTCACCTTCACCCAGGACGGCTCGCCGGCCACGTGCACCGGATCGACCTTCGACGGTCAATTGGCGACGTGCACCATCGCCTACCCGACGCCGGGCGTGCACGAGGTGCGGGCCACCTACGGCGGCGACACCGTCTTCGCCGCCAGCGCACCAAGTGCGCCGTGGACGACCACCGTCTCTGCGGTGCCGCCCATGCCAACGTCGACCGCGCTCACCTCCAGCGCGACCGGTGTGGCGCCGGGTCAGTCGTTGACGCTCACCGCGACGGTGACACCAGACCAGAGCGGCGGGTCGCCAGGCACCGTCACCTTCGACGACGATGGCCAGCCCCTCACCTGCGGGAGCGGGAGCACTGGCTTCGACGGCACCACCGCCACGTGCGTGATCAGCTTCCCGTTCGCCTTCCAGCACCAGGTGACGGCCGTCTACAGCGGTGATGCCACGGCCAGCGGGTCGACCTCGTCACCGCTGCTGGTCACCGTCGCCTTCGCCAACCCCGGCTACCGGGTGGCGGCAGCCGACGGCGGCGTCTTCACCTTTGGGGCCCCCTACGAGGGCTCCATGGGCGGCCAACACCTCAATGCGCCCATCGTCGGCCTGGCGACGGACACCGCGACCGGCGGGTACTGGCTCGTGGCCTCCGACGGCGGGATCTTCAGCTTCAACGCCCCGTTCTACGGCTCCATGGGCGGCCACCCGCTCAACGCTCCTATCGTCGGCATGGCCGCGACACCCGGCGGCGACGGGTACTGGCTCGTCGCGTCCGACGGGGGCGTCTTCGCCTTCGGCCCGGGTGCCGCGTTCTCCGGCTCCATGGGCGGCCAACACCTCAATGCGCCCATCGTCGGCCTGGCGACGGACACCGCCACAGGCGGCTACTGGCTGGTGGCGTCGGACGGCGGCATCTTCAGCTTCGACGCCCCGTTCGACGGCTCGACCGGCAGCCTGCACCTCAACGCGCCGATTTCGGGCATGGCCGCCACCGCCGACGGCGGGGGCTACTGGCTCGTCGGGAGTGACGGCGGCGTCTTCAACTACGGCGACGCAACCTTCCACGGCTCGAACGCCGGCGAGAACCTGTCCAGCCCGGTCGTCGGCATTGCGAGCGACATTTACACCGGTGGGTACTGGCTGGTCGCGGCGAACGGTGCCACGGCGGCCTACGGCGCGCCGGGCGACGGGATGTTCCCCGATCTGGCTGGGGCGAGCCGAGCCGTGGCCATCGCAGCCGGCTAAGCGGGTCGCCGCCGGTACGGCTTTGGCGGCAGAGGGCGGATGCATGGTGCGCCGTCCACCACTAGGTTCGGCGTCATGCGCTTTACACACCTCGGCCGCACCGGCCTGTCCGTCAGCCGCCTCTGCCTCGGCACCATGAACTTCGGGCCCGAGACCGACGAGGCGACCTCGTTCTCCATCATGGACTCGGCGCTCGACGCCGGGATCAACTTCTTCGACTCGGCCAACGTGTACGGCCGTTCCAAGGGTCGCGGCGCCACCGAGGAGATCGTCGGCCGCTGGTTCGCTCAGGGAGGCGGACGCCGGGAGAAGGTCGTCCTCGCCACCAAGCTCTACGGAAACATGGGGGAGTGGCCGAACGAGGGTCAGCTCTCGGCGCTCAACATCCGCCGCGCCTGCGACGCCAGCCTGAAGCGACTGCAGACCGATTACATCGATCTGTACCAGATGCACCACATCGACCGGGGCACGCCCTGGGACGAAATCTGGGAAGCGATGGAGGTGCTGCGGAACCAGGGCAAGATCCTCTACTGCGGCTCGTCGAACTTCGCCGGCTGGCACATCGCGAAGGCCCAGGGGGTGGCGCAGCGCCGCAACTTCATGGGCCTCGTCAGCGAGCAGTCGCACTACAACCTGCTCACCCGCAAGATCGAGCTCGAGGTGCTGCCGGCGGCCGAGGACTTCGGCCTCGGGGTCATCCCCTGGTCACCGCTGGCGGGCGGTTTGCTGGGCGGCGTCGTGCGCAAGGAGCGCGACGGGAGCCGTCGGCGCGCTGAGCACCTGCAGCAGAGGATCGAGGCCAAGCGGGCGCAGTTCGAGGCCTACGAAGACCTCTGCGACGAGATCGGCGAGGAGCCGGGCACCGTTGCGCTGGCGTGGTTGCTGACGCGGCCGGCCGTCACGGGGCCGATCGTCGGGCCCCGGCTGCCTGAGCATCTCGACTCGGCCTTGCGCGCCGTCGACGTGACGCTCGACGACAAGGTGCTGACCCGCCTGGACGAGATCTTCCCGGGCTACAAGACGGCGCCCGAGGAGTACGCCTGGTAGAGCGCAGCTCCGTGAGGCGGGCGCACGTCGTGCACCGCTGACCCGGATAGCGGCGTGAGCTGATCCTGAGGCTCGCCTGAATGCCGAGGGTGTCGGGCTCCGAGGCGCGCCAAGTCCGGGGTCGCCAAACGTTGACTCGGCGTCGCATCGGACAGACAATGGTTGCCCCTTGGCGATGGGAGCAATCCGATGACGACGTACGCGCCTGTGGCGCCGACCACCGATTTCCCCCCGACCCGGATCGCACCGGACACATTCGTGATCCACCAGGTGCAGCCCGCGCTGGGCCAACCATTGTTCGTGTATCTCAATTCCATGGTGATCCTGGGGGAGGAACCGGTCATCGTCGACACCGGGACACCGGCCAATCGGGAAAATTGGCTGAAAGACGTCTTCTCGCTCGTGGAGCCCGAGGATGTGCGCTGGGTCTTCCTCTCGCACGACGACGTCGATCATGCCGGCAACCTCGACGAGGTCATGACCGCATGCCCCAACGCACAGCTGGTCTGCAACTGGGCGATGGTCGAGCGCCACACGAACTGCTTCGATTTCCCGCTCGATCGATGCCGTTGGGTCATGCACGAGGAGTCCTTCAGCGTTGGCGACCGCACGCTGCACGCAGTGCGCCCGCCGCTCTACGACTCTCCGACGACGAGGGGTCTCTTTGATCCGACGACGGGTGTCTACTGGGCCGTCGACACCTTCGCGACCCCCCTTCCCGCACCCGAGATGGCTGTCGCCGACCTCGACCCGGAGTTCTGGGAATTCGGGATGACCCTGTTCGCCTTCGGCGCGCTCTGCCCGTGGCTCTCGTTGCTCGATATCGACAAGTTCGGCCGCTACGTCGACGCCATCGAAAAGCTCGAGATCAAGACCGTTGCCGGCTGCCACACACCACCGATCGAGGGCCCCTTCATCGAGCGGGCTTTTGCGCACGTGAGGGGGCTCCCGGCCGTCGAGCCGCCGCCGCTACCCGATCAGTCGGTCCTCGACCAGATCATTGCGGCGACCTCGCAGCCCGTGGCCTAGTCACACCTCGCAACAGGGATACCGGTTCGGCGCAGTGCGAGGCGGCGGCCTGCGCCCGCCGCAGGGCGGCTAGGGCTTCCCGGCCCCCGCCAGCTCTCGCTCGGGCTCGGGACCCGGCTCGTCCACCGTGTGGGTGGTCAGGTCGTCGGCGTCGACGGACAACTTCGGCAAGGCCCGGTCGAGCCACTTCGGGAACCACCAGTTGGAATCGCCGAACATGATCATCAGCGACGGCACGATGGCCATGCGGATGAAGACGGCGTCCACGAAGACGCCGGCGGCCAGGCCGATGCCGAACTCCTTGATGACCCGTTCGCCGCCCAAGATGAACGAGCCGAATACGAGAATCATGATCAGGGCGGCGGCGGTGATGGTCTTGCCCGTCGCGGCGAGGCCGTTGCGCACGGCGACCCGGTTGTTGCCTCCGGACTTGATGTACTCCTCGTGCATTCGTGAGACCAGGAACACCTGGTAGTCCATGGAGAGGCCGAACAGGATGGCGAAGAGCATCACGGGCAGGAACGCTTCGATGGGGCTCGTGCCGGTGAGGCCGATGAGCTTCCCCCCGTAGCCCCACTCGAAAACGGCCACGAGGATGCCGAAGGCGGCGCCGATCGACAGCAGGTTCATGACCGCCGCCGTGAGGGGGATGACGAAACTTCGGAACACCGTCATCAAGAGCAGGAAGGACAGGAGGACGACCAGCCCGATGAACAGCGGCAGCTTGGATGAGAGGACATTGGCGAAGTCGATGAAGATCGCAGTCGTGCCGCCGACGAGGACCTTGACGCCCGAATTCGAGACGGCTTGGGGCAACGTGTCGGACCGCAGATGGTTCACCAGGTCGGTAGTGGCGACATCCTGAGGTGCGGTCTTGGGGTAGACGTTCAACAGCATCACTTCGCCGCTGCCCGTCTTGCTCGGGATGTAGACGGGTTGGGCCACCTTGGCGACGTCGGGTTGCTGCGAGACGTCGTGCACGACCGTGTTGACCACGCCGTGCTGGTCGGGCTGGACGACACTGACCAGCAGCAAGGGCCCGTTGAAGCCGGGGCCGAAGCCCTGCGACAGCGTGTCGAAGGCGACTCGGGTCGGCGTCCCGGCCGGATCGGTGCCCTGGTCGGCCGCGCCGAGCCGGAGTGAGAAGAATGGGATGGCGATCACGACGACGATGATCAGGGCCACGCCGGCGGAGAGCCACGGGTAGCGCTGTACCCGGTCGGCCCAATTCGGCCAGAACCCCTTGCCGTCGGCGCCGACGATACGCGGCCCGTTCTGGGCCAGGTTCCGCTTCTGTTTGCGGCTCATCACCTTGGGTCCGATGAAGCCGAGCATCGCGGGGAGGAGCGTCAGAGCGGAGATCATCGTGAACGCAACACCGATGGCCGCCGCGACCGCCAGGCCGTAGAGGAAGCTCACCCCGAGGGCGAACATGCCGAGCAGGGCGATGCAGACGATGATGCCGGCGAAGAGGACGGCACGCCCTGAGGTGTTGACCGAGTTGACGATCGAGGTCTCAGAGTCGAGGCCGGCGATCAGGCCCTGGCGGTGACGGGTCACGATGAACAGCGCGTAGTCCACGCCGACACCGAGGCCGATGAGCAAGACCAGCTCCGGTGAGAACTCGGGCATGCCGATGACGTGGCTGAGCAACCCGATGATGCCGATGGCGGTCCCCAGTGCGAAGAGCGCGGAGATGATGGGGAGCAGGGCCGCGAAGACGGAGCCGAACACGAGGAGCAGCACGACCAGGGCCAGGAGCACGCCCAGCCCGCTGCTGCTGAACGACTGGTTGTTCGCGAACTCGGCCAGCTGCCCGGTGACGGCCACGGTCAGGCCGGAGCCCGAAGTGCTGGTCACCGCGTGGACGAAGGTCGTCGCCTCGTTCTGCGAGATGTTGTTCGGCAGTTTGTCGAACGGCACCTGAATGAAGCCCACGGTGTGGTTGGCGTTGACGTTCGTCGTGGTGACGAGGTTGCCCGATGCGTCGAACGGGCTGGTGACGTGGGTGACGTGGGGGAGCGCGTTGATCTTGTCGACCATCGCGTTGATGCGCTGGCCGACGGCGGGGTCGTTGAGACTCGTGCCGTTCGCCGTGCCGAACACGACCTCCTCGGTGTCACCCGAGTGGCCGGGCGCGGCCGACTTCAGGAGGTTGATGGCGTCGGACGACTCGGTGTGGGGGAAGTTGAAGTTGTTCGAGTAGTCCGCGTGCAGCGTGATGACGAGGGCGAGCGAGCTGACGAGAACGGCGGCCCACAAGAGAAGGACGATGCGGCGGTGACGGACGCACCACCCGGCCAGGGTGCGCATGCGGGGAGATTCCTCCAGAGGGTTGGCGGTGGCTTGGAACTGTGCGAGAGATCGACGCCTGTGCTTCGGGGCGTCGTCGGCCCCCTAATCGTACTGTCCCCCCGGGTACCCCCTCGTTCGCTCGCCGTCGACGAGCCCGAGGTGGGCGAGGGCGTTGAACACGGGCAGGGCCAGGCGATCGGCCGAGGTGGCCGAACGGGCGACCAGGCGGCCGGCCAGGACAGGGTGCTGCTCGGGGATGGCGAAGAAACGGCGTTGGCTCAGCGTCAGCATCGTCAACGGCGACAGGGCCACGACGGCGATCGACGAGCGCAGCTGGTTGAGCAGGGAGTGCTCCGACCACGAGTCGCCCCGACCGAGGAGGCCGATCGGGGTCTCGTCGCGCTGGACCACGGCGTGACCTCCGGCGATGAGGTGCCAGTACCGGACGGGGACGTCCTGGGCCTGGACGACTTGCCCGGGGTGGGCGGTGCAGATCTCGCACTCGATGGCGAGGTCCTCGAGCTCGTCGTCCGGCAGACCGGCGAAGAGCGCCATGGAACGGAGTGTGCCCGCGAGGTCGTCGTGCAAGACGGAGTCGTCCAGGGCGCGGTCGGGGTGGGGGGCGGGTGTGCGCATCGGATCCTTTCTCAGTGGTCGATGATCGAGCTCGGCTGGCGCCCCCCGCCGACCTGGTGATGGTGCGAGTGGCCGGCGCGCCGCCACAACATGAAGGCCACGAACGCGAAGAGGATCCACGGCACGTGGTAGAGCGGGTAGAAGGAGAACGTCGCCGCGGCGACGATGGCGAGCAGCCCGATCATGAACACCCACGGCAGCATCCGGCGGTGTCGAGGCGGGGGAGGTGGTGGCTCGCTCGGCAGTGTGGGCAGGTCGTGGAAGAGCCCGTGGAGGTCGCCCCGCGTCGTCGCCGACATGGCTGTGTCGAGGCGGGTCTTGAACTCGGGCTCGTCGAGCCGCCCCTCGGCGTAATGGCGGGACAGCCTGTCGGCGACTGCGTTGCGCTCGTCGTCTGATGCCCGCAGGCTGGCGTCGTAGGGCACCGCGTCCCGCCGTCCCATCGGGTAGGGGGGATCCCAGCGGTAGCGCATCGTCGGCTCCTTTTCTCGTTGTCGTGTGGTTCGGGTGTGTCCCTGGGCTGTCCGGCCTCACGGACGCGGGTGCGGCGAGCCTCCAGGTCAGTAGGCGCTGCGGGCCCGCTCCCGGGCCAGCAGCTCCTCGGCAATCGACGTATCGGTCTCCTCGTCGGGGATCAGCGCCCAGCCGGCGAGGTAGAGCGGCACCGCCAGGCCGCCGAGGAACGCGAGGGCGACGAACCCGATGCGGACCAGTACCGGGTCCACGTCGAAGTAGTCAGCCACGCCGACGGCCACGCCACCGAGCATGCGGCCGCGGGAGCGGCGGTGGAGGCGCATTTCGTGGTGGTCGTGGCCGGCGGCCTGGCTCGGGGGGAGCTCGGAGGTGGAGGTGCTGGTGGATGAGGCGGCAGAAGGGCCGGCCCCGGGTGCTCCGGGCGAGCCGGCGGCTTCGGGGCCTTCGTGGGTCTCGTTCGCTGCAATGTCCATGAGGACAGCCTGACGGGGCCGGTCCGGCCGGTGAATCCGGAAGCACCCTGGTCGGACCCTGAAGGGGACCCCGAACCCTCAGGGATCTCCCTGATGGCCCGGGGTCGGAGGCCCGCGCGATCATCGAGGTATCCCCGAAGCCCCGGAATCCGACACGCGACCGCTTTCCGCAGGCGAGCGCCCGACCCAACCGCTACCCGTCGCGCCCCCGGCACCGGCCGAGGCGACGCTGCCCGAGACCGACCGTGCGGCGGCCGAGTGCGACGGACCCGGCCGCCACTGGGGCCGTCCCGAGTGGTCGCACCACCGTCATCACATGCCACCGCACGTCCGGCGCCGGCTCCGGACCCTCCGCCGCACCGAGGACAACCGGGTGCTGGGTGGCGTGTGCGGTGCGGTCTCGCGGGCCACCGGTATCGACGTCACTTGGGTGCGCGTCGGGTGCGTCCTGGCGTGCATCGCCAGCGGGATCATGATCTTCGTCTACGCCCTGGCCTGGCTCATGATCCCGATGGACGGGCAGTCGAGCAACATCTACTCGCGGGCCATCAAGGACAAGCAGGGGATCCGCCTCGTCCTCGCCGTCCTGATTCCGCTGTTGATCCTTTTGCAGGTGATCACGAGCACCCTGCACGTGCCGTACATCGGCTTCATCAGTTGGCCCACGCTGCTCGCCGTCGGGCTGGTCGTGCTCATCTGGCGCAACGCCAACGAGTCGGAGAAGGACTTCATCGACCACGAGGTCGTCCCACTCCTCGGCAACGACTTCCACGGCCAGCGACGCCATCTGCTCCTCCTCCGCGTCCTCGCCGGACTCCTATTGGGCGGGTTCGGCATTGCGCTCCTTGTCGAGGGACACAGGACGGTGGCGGCGCTGCGCCCGATCGCCGGCGCCGCACTGGTCGTCGCGGCCGCCATCATCGTGTTCGGGCCGTGGTGGCTCACTCTGGTGCGCGACCTCATCGACGAGCGCCAGGCCCGCGTCCGGGCCGAGGAGCGGGCCCAGATGGCGGCGCACGTGCACGACTCCGTGTTGCAGACCCTCGCCCTCATCCAGCGGTCGTCGGACGACCCCCAGAACGTCGTGCGCCTGGCCCGGGCCCAGAACGCGAGCTGCGGGCGTGGCTCTTCGAGGGCCGGCCACCGGGTGTCATCAGTGAGGACGCCACCATGCTGGGCGAGGGGATCGCCCTCCTGCAGCGACAGGTCGAGGCGGACCACGGGATCGCCGTCCAGGTGGTCGTGGTGGGCGACTGCGAGCTCGACGAGGCGTTACGGGCGCTGCTCGATGCCGCCCGCGAGGCCACGGTCAACGCGGCCAAATGGTCCGGCGCCGATCAGGTCTCGATCTTCGCCGAGGTCGAGCGCGAGAGCGTGCAGCTCTACGTCCGCGACCGCGGCCAGGGTTTCGACCGGGCGTCGGTGCCCGCGGACCGCCGGGGCATCGCCGAATCGATCGAGTCGCGCGTCGTCCGCTTCGGCGGCGAGGCCGTCATTCGCTCGGCGCCCGGCGAAGGGGCCGAGGTCGAGTTGTGCATGCCGCGGCGCGAACGGGTGAAGTGAGCGGTCGCAGTGAGGCCCCGCTCGAGGGTGGGCGCCCCCGCATTTTTCTGGTCGAGGATCACGCGGTCTTCCGCGCCGGCGTGAAGGCCGAGCTCGGCGACGCCGTCGAATTGGTGGGCGAGGCCGACGAGGCGGGCGCGGCCGTCGAGCTCATCGGCGAGCGCCTGCCCGATGTCGTCCTGCTCGACGTGCACCTGCCGGGCGGCGGCGGGCTCGCCGTCCTGCGTGGCGTGCTGCCGAACCACCCCGAGGTGCAGTTCCTGGCCCTGTCGGTCTCCGATGCGCCGGAGGATGTCATCGACGTCATCCGAGCCGGGGCCCGCGGCTACATCACCAAGACGATCTCGGGCCCCGAGCTCCTCCAGGCCGTGTACCGGGTGGCCGCGGGCGACGCCGTCTTCTCGCCGCGCCTGGCCGGGTTCGTGCTCGACGCCTTTGCGCACGGGGGCGCCACCCCGACGGTCGGGCTCGATCCCGAGCTCGACCAGCTCTCCCCGCGTGAGCGCGAGGTCCTGCGGCTGATCGCCCGCGGTTACACCTACAAGGAGGTGGCCCGGGACCTGACCATTTCGGCCAAGACGGTCGAGTCGCATGTCTCGTCCGTGCTCCGCAAGCTGCAGTTGTCGACCCGTCACGAGCTCACGAGGTGGGCTACCGACAGGCGTTTGGTCTAGACAAGGGGTCAATGTCCGACGACCTCGCAGCGGAGCATCGCGACGCGGCCAAGCTCGCGCAGCTGGCCGGCCAGGCCCTGTTGGAGCTGCGTGAGGCCCCCGCCGGAGTCCGCGACCTGGGCGCCGCGGGTGATCGCATGGCGCACCAACTCCTGGTTGCCGAGTTGAACCGCCTCTATCCGGGCGACGACGTCCGGTCGGAGGAGGGGCTCGAGCATGTCTCGAGCGACGGTCGCCTGTGGATCGTCGACCCGCTCGACGGCACCCGCGAGTTCCGTGAGCGTGGCCGCAGCGACTGGGCCGTGCACGTGGCCCTTTCCGTCGGTGGCGAGCCCGTCGTGGGCGCCGTTGCGTTGCCCGCGGTCGACATCGTGCTGTCGACGGGGGAGCCGCCACCACTCACGCCGCCGACGGGCGAGCAGCCGCGCCTCGTCGTGTCGCGCAGCCGTCCCCCGGACGTGGCGTACGACGTGGCGGAGGCCATCGGCGGGGCCATGGTCCCGATGGGGTCGGCCGGCGCCAAGATCGCGGCCGTGATCCTCGGCGCGGCGGAGGTCTACGTGCACGCCGGCGGCCAGTACGAGTGGGACTCTTGCGCGCCCGCCGCGGTGGCGCTCGCGTGCGGACTGCACGCCAGCCGGCTCAACGGCGACCCCCTGCGCTACGGGGATCCCGACGCGTGGTTGCCCGACCTCGTCGTGTGCCGTCCCGAATACGCGGCGGCGGTGCTCGACGTCACCACCAAACAGAGCCGCCCTTACTGGTAGGCCAGAGCCCGCACTTCGGCAACGGTTGCGAATTGAAAGATCCCCGCCTCGCAAGAGGCGGGGATCTTTCGTTACGTCTGTTCGCGAGTCGCGTCAGATGGCGCGCACGTTCGCGGCCTGCAGCCCCTTGGGGCCTTGGTTCGTCTCGAACTCGACCTTTTGGCCTTCTTCGAGATTGCGGTAGCCCGTACCTGAAATCGCGCTGTAGTGCACGAATACATCGGGGCCTCCACCGTCCTGGGTGATGAAGCCGAAGCCCTTCTCACCGTTAAACCACTTCACGGAACCAGTAGCCATTGAAAATCCACTCCTCTCCTGGCCAGATTTGACCCTGTTCGTCGGGGGTCATGGCCGGTGGCTCTTGCGAGCCAGAGGGATTTCCAAACTGTTGTGGTGGTGCCCTCGGAAGAGAACCATAGCGCGGCCCTGTCGGCGGATGGGCGTTTCAGCCACGGGGCCGCCACCAAGAGGTCACCCGTTGTTCACACGCCTGTTCGTGCCTAACCTGGGGACTCGTTCGTCCCGGACGAAGGGGGCCCGCATGACCACCGTCACCAATCCGTACCTGCAGGGGAACTACGCCCCCGTGCACGAAGAGGTCACGGCCACCGAGTTGGCGGTGACCGGTGCGATCCCCGAACAGTTGTGTGGGCGCTACCTGCGCAACGGGCCCAACCCGGCCACGCCGGCGGATCCGGCGACGTACCACTGGTTCACCGGCGACGGCATGGTGCACGGGATCCGCCTGCGCGATGGGCGGGCGGAGTGGTACCGCAACCGGTGGGTGCGCTCGGCCGGGGTCGCCGAGGCCCTCGGCGAGACGCCGAAGCCAGGCAAGGTGCACGGCGGGATGGACTTCGCCGCCAATACCAATGTCATCGGACATGCGGGCCGCACGTTCGCCATCGTGGAGGCCGGCTCGCTGCCCTACGAGCTGACCGATGAGCTCGACACCATCGGGGCGTGCGACTTCGACGGCACGCTGTCCGGTGGCTACACCGCCCACCCCAAGCGCGACCCGCAGAGCGGCGAGCTCTTCGCCGTCTCCTACTTCTTCGGCTGGGGTGACGACGTCGAGGTGAGCATCATCGACGCCTCGGCCCGGGTGCGGTCGGCCCGCCGGGTCACCATGGGCGGATCGGTGAGCTTGCACGACTGCGCCATCACCGAGCGTTCCGTCGTCCTCCTCGACCTGCCGGTCGTCTTCAGCATGGAGGCCATCGCCGAGGGCTCGACCTTCCCCTACCGCTGGCAGGACGGGTACCGGTCCCGGGTCGGGCTGTTGCCTCGGGACGGCGACTCGACCGAAGTGGTCTGGCACGACATCGAGCCGTGCTACGTGTTCCACGTCATGAACGCGCACGACGAGCCCGGGGGTGACGGCGTCGTCCTCGATGTGGTCCGGCACTCCTCGATGTTCCGCACGCGGTTGCTCGGACCCAGCGAGGGCGCGCCCACGCTCGAGCGCTGGCATCTCGATGGGCACGGCGGCGCCGTCAAGGAGGAGCGCCTCGACGATCACGGGCAGGAGTTCCCGCGCGTCGACGAGCGGGTCGTAGGCCGGAAGCATCGCTACGGCTATGCGGTCGCGGTGGGCCAGTCCGACGAGATCATCGGGACCGAGTCGATGCTCGTGTGCCACGACTTCGAGCGCGGCACGGCGGTCGAACGGTCCTTCGGGCGCGATGCGAGTGTGGGCGAAGCGGTCTTCGTCCCGCGCGCGGATGACGCGGCCGAGGACGACGGCTGGCTCCTCACGCTGGTCCACACCCCCGCCAGCGACACATCGGCCTTGCACATCCTCAACGCGGCGGATCCCACCGGCGAGGCGCAGGCGGTCGTCGAGCTCCCGCAGCGCGTCCCGGCCGGGTTCCACGGCAACTGGGTGCCCGACCAGGCCTGAACCGGCTCGAACCCCGCTCGGACCTGACGGTCAGGTTGCATTCCGCGCCCCCGGGGTAGGATTTCCCGGTGATCCTCTGGCATTGGGTCCAGCAGCACCGGCTGCTGTCCGTCCTCATCCTGGCCTTCGTGATCGTCAGCTCCGCTGGCGGCACGGCCTACGCCCTCATCTTTCGCACGGTGTCGTCACCGGTTGGTCTGCGTGAGGCGCTGCGCATGTACCGGCGAGAGCAGACAGAGAAGATGCTGTCGGCGCTCCGTGACCACCTGCCCGCGCCGGGCGTCTACATGTACCGCACCGCCGGCGGCGAGAGCCTGAGCCTCATGGGTGTGGCGCGCACGTTCCCCACCACCACCTCGATGATCGTCGAAGACGGAAGTTGCGCCATCATCAGCTGGGTGCCCATCACCGAGCACACGGAGACGACGACGGAGTGCCCGGCCGCCAACGGTGGCTTCAGCGTGCCGCGGCTCGTGACCAACGAGTCGATCGCGGGCTCGGACACGACCTCGACGGTCCAGTGCCCCGCCACGGCGTACCTGGTGCCGGCGTACGTGACGACGGGGCAGAAGTGGGCCGCCACGTGTGCGCTGCAGAGCCCGAACGAGAACGTCGAGCTGGACGGAGAGGCGCTCGGACCGACCACGGTGACCGTCGGCGGCCAGGACGTCACGGTGGAGCACACCCGCTTCACGCTCACCTTCGACGGCACGCAGGCCGGCACCAACCCGACAGATTTCTGGATCGTCCCGACCAGTGGCCTCATCGTGCAGGAGAAGGAAGAGGTCAGCGTGACCTCAGGCGGCGTGCACTACAGCGAGAACATGGTGTCGACGCTGACCAGCCTCAAGCCCGCCCAGTAGCGACCGGCCCCGTCGCGCCGGCTCACCCTCCAGGCGCGCTCTCACCCTCCACCGGCGCCGTTGCGGCGCGATCCTGGGCCACCGCGTCGTACGCCTCGTAGTCGGACCCCGTGTCGTCGGCGAACTCGAACTCGAGCAGACCCGCCTCGCCCCAGCGCTGGCGCAGGTAGCCGTTGTTCGCGTCGAGCAGGCCGAGCTTGCGGACGTTCGGCACCAGCTTGGCGAAGAAGTTGCGGGCGAAGCCGCCCAAGAGGTTGGTCTTCATCTGCTCGGCCGCCTGCAGCATGGACGGGAGGACGGCCTCGCCGGTCGTGCCCAGTCGCTCCCAGACCTCGGGCGTGGTGGCCCGCGCCCGCTGGTTCAAGGTGGCGTCGACCAGGAACTCCTGGCGCTCCTTGAGCTCGGCCTCGCTCATGTCGGCGTAGTACTCCGACAGCGTGAGCACGCCGAAGGCGACGTGGCGCGCCTCGTCGGACATCACGTAGCGCAGGAGCTTGGTCAGCAGCGGCTCCTTGGTGCGCCGCAGCATGTCGCCGAACGCCGCCAGGGCCAGCGACTCGATCACGATCTGCATCCCGAGATACGCGATGTCCCAGCGCGGGTCCTCGAGCAATCCCCAGATCTGCGCCTTGAGGAAGGGGCTCATCGGATACGCGTCGCCGAGCTTGGTGCGGAGATACTTGGCGAACACCTCGGTGTGGCGGGCCTCGTCCATCGTCTGGGTCGACGCGTAGTACTTGGCGTCGATCCACGGCACGGTCTCGACGATCTTGGCCGCCGTCATCATGGCGCCCTGCTCGCCGTGCATGAACTGCGACAGGTTCGCCTTGAAGAACTCGATGCCGAGTTGCGAGTACTCCTTTTCCGTCCACTTCGCCATCGGCGACCCCGGCAGCGTGCCCGCCACCCGCGCCACCGCGAGGATCGGGCTGTCCTGCTCGGCCACCAGGCGTTCGGGGTCGACGTCGATGGACCAGTCGAGATCCTTCACGCTGTTCCACTGCGAACCCATCGCCTTGTTGTAGAGCGTGACGAGCTGCCCACGGTCGCGCTCGTAGTCCCACAGGAACAGTCGCTCTGCGTTGTCGTGAATGACTTGGACGCTGGCCTCGACTTCCCGCCGGGCCGGCAGCGGAGGGGTGACGTCGACAGCCATGGGCCCGAACCTACCCCCGCCGCCCGCCCATGTTGGCGTTGGGCGCCGCCTTGGCCACCAGGTCGGGCACGATCTTGCCCAGCTCCGAGGGCTCCCAGCGGTCGCCCTTGTCCTGGCCCGGGCCGGCCACCCAGCCCTCGGCCACGCTGAGGTTGCCGCCCATCACGTTGAAGACCCGGCCGGTGATGTCCTTCGACTCGGGGCTCCCCAGCCAGACCACGATCGGCGAGATGTTGGCGGGGTCGAGCGCGTCGAACTCCTCGGGCTTGCGGCTCGCCGAGGCCTCGCCCATGCCGAGGTTCTCGGTCATGCGGGTGAGCGCGGCCGGGTGCGATGGCGTTGACGGTCACGCCGTAGCGCCCCAGCTCCATGGCGGCGATGATCGTGAACGAGGCGATGCCGGCCTTGGCGGCGCCGTAGTTCGTCTGACCGACGTTGCCGTAGATGCCCGACGGCGACGTGGTGTTGATGACGCGGGCGTCGTTCGTCTCGCCGGCCTTGGTGCGGTTGCGCCAGTACTCCACGGCGTGGCGGGTCGGGGCGAAGGTGCCGCGCAGGTGCACCTTGATCACGGCGTCCCACTCGTCGATCGTCATGTTGACGAGCATCCGGTCGCGCAGGATGCCGGCGTTGTTGACGAGCACGTCGAGTCGTCCCGAAGGTGTCGATGGCGGTCTGGATGAGGCGCCCGGCGCCGTCCCAGTCCGAGACGTCGTCGCCGTTGGCGACGGCCTCGCCACCCATGGCCCGGATCTCGTCGACGACCTCGCCGCGCCGGCCCGGTCGAGGAGCCCGTGCCGTCCATCTCGCCGCCGAGGTCGTTGACGACGACCTTGGCGCCCTGCCGGGCGAAGGTCGAGCGCGTGCTCGCGGCCGATGCCCCGGCCCGCTCCGGTGATGACGACGACCCGTCCGTCATTGATACCCACGTTGTTCAGCTCCTTTGGTTTTGGTCATTGCCGGCCGAGGCCGCCCGGTACTGCTCGCGCAGCTTTCGCTTGAAGATCTTCCCAGTATCCTCCCGCGGCAGCTCGGACGACGAAGTCGACGGTGCGGGGGCACTTGAAGTGCGCCAGGCGGCTGCGGCAGAACTCCATGCAGCTCCGTCGCCAGCTCCTCGGAGCCTTCGACGCCGTCCGCCGGTTGCACCACCGCCTTGACCGCCTCGCCCCACTCCTCGTCGGGCACGCCGATCGTCGCCACGTCGCCGACGGCCGGGTGGTCGAGCAGGACGGCGTCGACCTCGGCCGGGTAGATGTTGACCCCGCCCGAGATGATCAGGTTGGCCGTGCGGTCGGTCAGGAACAAGAAGCCGTCCTCGTCCATGTACCCCATGTCGCCCAGCGTGAAGTAGTCGCCCCGGAAGGCGTCGGCCGTCTTCTCCGTGTCGCCGTAGTAGTCGAACTTGGTTGCCGCGGGGGCCTGGAGGAAGACGAGGCCGATTTCGCCGGACGGCAGTTCGTTGCCGTCCTCGTCGGCCACCTTGACGAGCCCGGGCACCATCGGGCGCCCGACCGTTCCCGGGTGCTCGAGCCAGGTCTTCGAGTCGACGAGCGTGCCGAGGCCCTCGGTGGCGGCGTAGTACTCGACCACGATCGGGCCGAGCCATTCGATGAGCCGCTGCTTGATGTGGACCGGGCACGGCGCAGCGCCGTGGATGATGAAGCGCAGCGACGAGGTGTCGTAGCGCTGTCGCGTCTCTTCGGGCAGGGCGACGAGACGGTGGAACATCGTCGGGACCATGTGCGTGTGGGTGATGCCGTGCGCCTCGACCAGGCGCAGCGCCTCGGTGGCGTCCCAGTGGTCCATGACCACGATCGGCACGCCGTAGAGGAAGGGCACGGCGACCGAGAAGGCCAGGGGGGCGGCGTGGTACAGCGGACCGGTGAGGAGATGCGCGTCGGTGCTCGTCGCCCAGTCCTCGTCGTAGCCGCAGAAGTTCACGGTGGCCAGCGCGCTGACGGCAGCCGTCGAGCGGTGGACGCCCTTGGGGCGTCCGGTCGTGCCCGACGTGTAGAGCATCTGCGTGCCGATGACCGGGTCCTCGATGTTGGAGCCGTCTTCCTCCGCCACGACCGAGTTGTACATCTCGAAGCCCGGCAGGTACCCCCCGGTGTTGATCTTCACCATCCCCGGCTTCCCGCCCGCGGCGGCGACGGTGACGCTCTCGCCGAGCTCGGCCGAGCAGATGAACGCCTTGGCCTCGCAGTTGTCGATGATGTAGGAGGCCTCTTCCCCGGTCAGGTGAAAGTTGATCGGCGTGAGGCGCAGGCCGATGCGCTGCGCGGCGTAGAGGACCTCCAAGAACTCGGGCCGGTTGGTGCACATCAGCGCGAGTGCGTCGCCCTCTTTCAAGCCGCGGGCGCGCAGGGCCCGTGACAACCGGTTGATCTCGTGGTTGAGGTCTTCGTAGGTGCGATCGCCGTGCGGCGAGATGACGGCCAGGTGGTCGGGGATGCGTTCCGCCCACCACGCGTGCAGCATGCCCTGGGCCGCGGCGGCGCGCTTGTCCTCGGGCACGCTCACAGCTTCACGACCCCGCCGCGCCGGTGCCCGAACCGGTTTTCGCACCGACCGGCTGGAAGAGCGGCAGTTGGCGCCCGTCGCTGAGCGGCTCCCACGTGACGGTGACGGCCATGCCGCAGTGGACCTCGTCGGGCGGGCACCCGATGACGTTGGTGAGCATCCGCACCCCTTCCTCCAGGTCGACCAACGCCACACAGTACGGCTGGCCGTTCGAGAAAGCGGCCCCCGCCGCCTCGGGCTTGTTCTCCACCCCCGCGGCATAGACGGTCGCTCGCCCGCTGGCCTCGCGCCACTCGAGAGCACCGCGGCCAGCGGCGCAGTGCGGGCAGAAGACACGCGGGTAGAAGACGCCCCGGTCGCACGCCGTGCACCACTGGACCAGCAACCGGCGCTCGCGGGTGGCGTCCCAGAACTCCTGCCCCTCGACGCCGATCGGCGGCTCGAAGCGGGCGGGGGCAGCGCGCTCCGCGCTCACAGCGTCGCCTCCGTGCCGAGCACGGCGGTGGACATGACGGAGAGGAACATCCCCGAGCCGTGCGCCACCGCGACGTCGGCGCCCGCAACCTGGCGCTCGCCGCCCTCGCCGCGCAGCTGACGGGTCGCCTCGGTGATGAGGAACATGCCGTACATGCCGGGGTGGGTGAACGAGAGGCCGCCACCGTTCGTGTTCATGGGCAGGGAACCACCCGGCCCGAGGTGGCCGTCGGCGACGAAGGGACCGCCTTCGCCCTTTTTGCAGAAGCCGAGATCCTCGAGGTGCAGGAGCGCCGTGATGGTGAAGCTGTCGTAGCCCATGAGCACGTCGACGTCGGTCGGTTGCACGCCGGCCATCTCGAACGCCCGGGGACCCGAGACCGCGCCCGGCGTCGTGGTGAGATCGGGCATCTGGCCGATGACCATGTGGTCCGTGCAGGTGGCGGCGCCCAGGACGAAGACGGGTGGCTTGGCCAGCGTGCGCGCCCGCTCGGCGCTCGTCATGACGAAGGCGCCGGCCCCGTCGGTGACGAGGCAGCAGTCGAGGAGGTGCAGCGGGCTGACCTGCAGAGGAGAGGCGAGCACGTCGTCGATCGTGATCGGATCGCGATAACGCGCCCGCGGGTTCAGCGCGGCCCACTGGCGCGTGCTGACGGCGATCTGGGCCAGCTGCTCGGACGTCGTGCCGAACTCGTACATGTGGCGCGCCGCAGCCAGCGCATACGGGCCCATCGGCGTGCGCAGGCCGTAGGGAAGATCCCACTCGGCCATCGGGTTCGGTCCGGCGGGGCGACGCCACTCCCGTCGCCGGCCCTGTGTGCGATCGCTGCGCGGCGTCGCGGCGTACACGCTGACGACGACGTCGCAGACCCCGGCGGCGATCGCGGCCGCGGCGTGCTCGATGTGGACCTCGTAGCTCGACCCGCCGGTCATGGTCGACTCGACGAAGGTGGGGTGGACGCCCAGGTACTCGGCAAACCCCACCGCCGACTCGGGGTGGCAGACCCCGTCGACGTCGGCCAGCGTCAAACCGGCGTCCGCCAAGGCGTCGAGGACCATGGCCACCTCGAGCTCACGGCCGAAGCGGTCGAGCTCCCCGGTGGGTGAGACGTCGTCCGCAACGCCGACGATGGCCGCCGCGCCGCGCAAACTGCGATCCACCCGACTCACCCCCGACAGCCCCCTCGGCCCGATTCGATCCGACGCGACGGCTAGGCGTTCTTGGGCAGCTGCGAGAAGGGTGTCGTCCGGTCGTTGTTGGGTTCCTTGGGGAGGCCCAGCACCCGTTCTCCGATGATGTTGCGTTGCACCTGGTCCGTCCCGCCGTAGATCGGCGGGGCTTGGGCGAAGAGCGCGAGCTCGGTGATCCCGCCGGCGAACGGATCACGCGTGGACTGCTGGAGCTCCGCCTTGCCTTCGGAGTCGTAGGCGTGGAGCATGCCCGACGGCCCGATGATGCGCAGGCCGAGGTCGCGGGTGAGGCGGACGATCTGGCTCATGGAGAGCTTCGACACGTTGGGCATGCCCGGGATGTCGCTGCCCTTTTCCTTCGCGGCCTTGACCCGCAGGCCGTTGATGCGGCCGATCTCGCCGAGCGTGTGGAGCCGCGCCAGCTCTTGGCGGATGCCGGCGTCCTTGTTCACCCCGCGGGACTGGGCCAGGCTGATCAGCATCCCGGCGCCGCCGCGCATGGCGCCAAGCGCACCACCGGGCGCCTGGGCCTTCTTCTTGCCGCCCGACGCGGGCTTCGGTCCGACGAGGTCGCCCACTCGCTTGTCCAGCATGCCCATGACGGTGCCCGGCTGGGCGAGGCCGCCCCCCGCCGCGTTGCCGCCTCCGGCGCCGAGGCCGGCCCGCTCGTTCGCCAACGTGGTGTTGGCGGCGGCCCACCCGTTGTTCAGACCACCGATCAGGGCCGAGTCGGCCACCCGGCCATCGGTGATGAAGACCTCGTTGAAGAGGGCGTGGCCCGTCATCTCCTTGAGGGGTCGGACGTCCACTCCGTCCTGGAGCATCTCGAAGGCGAAGTAGGAGATGCCCTGGTGCTTCGGCACCTCGGGGTCGGTCCGCGCCAAGAGCATCCCGAGATCGGCGTACTGACCGCCCGAGGTCCACACCTTTTGCCCGTTGACGATCCACTCGTCGCCGTCCTTGAGGGCGCGCGGTCTGCAGCCCGGCCAGGTCCGACCCGGCCTGGGGCTCACTGAAGAGCTGGCACCACGCCTTCTGGCCGGTGACGATCTCGCGCACGTAGAGGTCGATCTGCTCCTGGGTGCCGTGGGTGGCGATGGTGGGGGCGGCGAGCAGCAGGCCGAGTCCGGCGGGGGCGCCCATGGCCCCGAAGTTGGCCATCTCCTGTTGGACGAGGACCGTGTCGGAACGGGCCATCGCCTTGCCGTAGGCGTTGGTGGGCAGACCCGGGGCGGACCAACCGGCCAGACCGAGGCGTTCCCACCACTGGCCCACGGTCAGGTCGGGGTCCCAATTGGTGTCCAGCCAGGCGCGGAGATCGCTGAGCAGCTCGTCCGTGCTGGTCGATTCGGTCGCGGTATCGGTCACGCCCCGAAAGTTACCGGGCGCGGTCGGGAGCCAGGCGACTCGGGGCGTACGCCGGTAGCGTGCGCCGGCATGCAGGACGAACGGTTGAACGCGGCTTTCGACGCATGGGTGCAGGCGCAGACGGCGGCCCTCGACGTGGTCCGCCAGGCCACCGAGGTGCCCGAGAGCGGGGTTGACCTGGCGGAGGGCTATCGCTGGGTGACCAGGCTGTCCCGCCTCGCCCTCGACTGGATCGTCGAGCGCTCCGACCCGCTCCATCCCGAGCTCTTCACCTTGCAGGACGACTATCGCAAGCTGCTCGTCGACAATCCCGACGTCCACTACCTCTTCTCGCGTGCTCGACGACTCTCGCTCGTACCGCCTGACCGGCTACCGGGGCGACTGTGCGTACCTCGGGATGACGTTCGGGACGCCCTTCGGCCAGGGCCCGGTGGCGGGGCGGACCGGCACGCAGACGCAGACCCACATCGACGAGTTCGAGCTCGGCCCCAACGGCGAGGTCGACATCCTGATTGCGCCGGCCGACAAGATGCCCGACCCTCCGCCGCGCAACGCGGTGGTCCTCGAGCCCGGCACGGCGCAGCTGGCCATCCGAGAGACGCACTTCGACAAGAAGACGGAGAAGCTGTCCGATCTCCGCATGGAGCTGGTGCCCGAACCGGGCGAGGTGGTCCCGCCCCCGTTGCTCTCGGCCGAGGAGCTGGCGCCCAAGCTCGAGTTCGCCGCCATGTTCCTGACCTTCGTCGGCGGCACCGCGTTGCAGATGTGGCACGACGCTGCCACCAACATGAACACGTTTGGCGGCCAGGCCGGCTCGGCGCACGTCGCCGCACAGGAAGACGAGGTGCGGACGCACACCAACGCCGAGATGACGTACCACGGCGGCCGTTTCAAGCTGGCCGAGGACGAGGCGTTGGTCGTGACCGTGCAAGAGCCGGACAAGCCGTTCCTGTATTGGGGCCTGACGCTGACGTCGCCGTGGATGGAGAGCTTCGACTACCGCTACGCGACGACGAACCTGAACAACAAGAGGTCGAAGCGCTCGGAGGACGGTGCGTGGCGCTTGGTCATCGCGCCGAGCGACCCCGGCCCGGGCGTGGACAACTGGCTCGACACCGGCGGTCGCCTCGAGGGCTACATGCTCGTGCGCTGGGTACTGGCCGACGAGCCGCCGCACCCCACCGCGGAGGTGGTGAAGGTCGCCGCCCTCTGAGCGGACGGGCTCAGCTCGGTCGGCTCGGCACCTCTTGGACGAGCCACCCGTTCCCGTCGGGGTCGTTGAACGAGAGGAACGTTTCGTAGTCGGCCCGCTGCGGGCCGGGGCCGTCGGTCTGGACTCCGTCGACGAAATGGAACACACCGCTGCTGTCCACGCCGGCGCCGTCGAGCTGGGCGCGGGCGGCATCCATGTCACGGACGACGAGATGCAGCCCCTGGAGGGTTCCCGCCGCAGCCGCGTTCGCCATGAGCGCGATGGAGCAGCCCGAGCCGGGAGGCGTCAGTTGCACCACCCGGAAGTCGCCGGCGCGGTGGTCGACGTCGAGGTGGAAGCCGATCCTCTCGGCGTAGAACTCCTTCGCCCGATCGACATCCGACACGGGTACGACGATTTGCTCGAGCTTCCAGTCCATGTGCTCATCCTTAGTCCGGATCGTCAGCTCGTGGCGATGTTCCGGCGCGCAAGGCTGTGACCTCGGCAACCGCCGGACGGTGGCTCAGACCTCCGACGGCACCCCGAAGCGCGCCTGGTACGGCGCGACCAGGGCGCGGTGGGCCGTCAGGTCGAGCCCGGTGTCGGCGAAGGAGTAGTCGTGGCCCGGGGCGCGGTGGGTGTGGCGCGCCGCCAGGTACGCGTCGAGGGCGGCGCGGAAGGCATCACTGACTGGTAGGTCCCACGACGCGTACAGCCGCTCGACGGCGCCCAGCGGGTCCGCAACCAGGTCCTTGTACACGACGTCGCTGATCCGGTCGTTGGGGACGGCCCCGGCGTCGCGCTCGGCGGTGACGGCGTCCATCTGCATCTCGAGACCCATGGCCATGAACTCGACGAGGACGCCGTGGTCGACGTGGTCCGAGTGCATGTAGTGGAGCGTGGCCATCAGGTCCGACAGCGAGCCGATGACGCGCAGCGGATCCCGGTGGGTGATCACGACGCGGGCGTCGGGGTAGGTGGCGAAGAGGAGGGGCAGGGCGGAGAGGTGGGACGGCGCCTTGACGACCCAGCGCGTCGTCGGCCGTTCGGCCACCCACTGCAGCGTCTGGAGGTGGCGTTTGTGCCAGTCGTAGATCGGGGTCTGGTCCCGGCCGCTGCGCCACACGGTGTACTCGCCCACGTTGTAGAGGCCGGTGAAGATGTCGCTCGAGAACTGGTGGGCGAAGGCGAAGATGCACTCGGTCGGCAGCCGCCCGCCGTTCTCGTGCATGGCGGTGAAGGCCGGGACCATCTCGTCCATCAGCGTCACCTCGTCGTCGCAGACGTCGCCCGACGCGTCGTCGTAGGGGACGGTGTGCAGGAGCTCCCACAGGAGCGGCGGCCGGTTGTCGGGATCGCAGGCGAGCAGCTCGTGCAGCAGCGTGGTGCCCGAGCGGCCGAGGCCGGTCACGACGATGGGCGCCTCGACCGGTTGGCGCAAGACCGCAGGCTCCTTCGTCCAGAGCTCGACCATGCGCAGACGGTTCTGCAAGATGAGCTGGAGCTCGGCGCGGGCGCGCAGGCGCCCCGGCAGATGGAGCCGCGCCTCGGTGTCGAGCGACGCGCACAGGCGGGTGAACGGCTCCTCCCACCAGGGGTCGCCGAAGTCGTCGAGACCGGTCGTGGACGTGGCGGCGGCGCGGAGGTCGTCGGGTTGGAGGGAGATCAGGGAGCGCCCGTCGTCGCCGAGGCCACGGCCGAGCGTGACCATCTTGTCGGTCCAGCGGCTGCGCGGCGGTGGGGACCAGGGCACGCGGCAGCGTACCTGCACCGGGCAAGATGGCCGGGTGCCCCAGCCAGCCGCGCTGCACGTCGACGAGATCGTGGCGGTGCTGGCCAGCGGGGCCGAGCGGCCGCTCGGCCCGGGCGTGCCGGTGACGCAGCTCGAGCACGCGCTGCAGACGGCGGCGGCCTTGCGGCGAGACGAGCCCGACGATCCCGAGCTGGCGGTCGCCGGGCTGGTGCACGACCTCGGCCAGCTCCTGCCGGGCGCCCGGGACGAGACGCACGCCGCCGAGGGCGCCGCGGCCGTGCGGGCGGCACTGGGGGAGCGGGTGGCGGGGATCGTGGCGCTGCACGTGGAGGCGAAGCGGTATCTCGTGGCGACGGACGGCAATTACAAGGAGCGACTGGCCGGCGACAGCGTGGCGTCGCTGGGGCACCAAGGCGGCGCCCTCCACGCTGACGAGGCAGCGGCCTTCCTGCGCCGGCCCTGGGCGGCCGACGCGGTGACCCTGCGCCGGGCCGACGACGGCGGGAAGGCAGACGGCCCGGTGGTTGACGACTTGGATGGGTGGGTACCTCTCTTACGACAAGTGTCCGAGCTGAGTGGGGGGGCCGGACGCCCGCGCAACGAGCGCGCCGATTGACTACTGTCAGGCGGCGCCCGGACGGGCGTTCGGGGCGGCATCCTGCGGGGGGTGTAGAAGTTGAGAAGCGGCGGGGACGGCTCGGCGGTCCACAGCGTGGCGCGGGATGCGCCGGCACGCCCCTGGCCTGCGCCGTTGGTGGCGCTCGGGGTCCGGCCACCGGCCGGCGGCCCGGCGGAACCGACGTGGTCGGCTGCCCTGCTTGCGGAGCGCGAGCGCGGGAAAGTTCCCGGCAGGGAACGTAGGGATCCAGCGCAGCGTTCGTTGTGCTCCCGGGGTCGAAGGGACCCATGGGGAGGGCACGCCTGGTGATAGGACCACGCCGGTCGCTAGTGACGCGGTTCCGGGAGCGTCGTTACAGCCCGGCCACGTTTCGCATCGGCATGGCTTGTGCGGTCGTAGCCGGCGTTTCCATCGTCGAGTTGGGCTCAACCTCGGGCGCCGACACGGCCTTCGTGCCCGGCAACGCGACCGCCGAGGCACACGCCATCTCGGTGGCGCCGACGACCGGTGGCCTCAACTACGCCATCGTCCTCGCCACGTCCATCTCGGCGTTCCAGCAGCAAGAGGCCCAGTCGCTGTCGCAGACGATCGACCTCGGCGCCATCGGCACCGCGCTCGAGGCCGCGGGGTGCTCCGGTGGCGCGCCCGACCTGAACAAGAAGGACGTGCCGCCCCCCGTGCAAGCTGAGTCGGTCAACGGGAACCAGAGCCTGTCCGCCACCATCACGCCCGCCTCTTCCCCGATCGGCGCCGGCACCGAGGCGGCGAATGTGACCACCCAACCGATGGCGGACTCGAACACCGAGGTGGGGGACATCACGCTGCCGGGCGGGCTCCTCACGATCTCGGGCCTGACGTCGAGCGCGCACGCCTCCATCGACAACGGCGCCACCCGTACGGCGACCGCGTCGTCGAACGTCGCATCGATCTCGTTGGCCCACGGGGCGGTCCAACTCGGCGGGCTGCAGTGGACGGCGACCCAACAGACCGGGGCGACCACCACCTCGACGGGGACGTTCAGCATCGGCTCCCTGACGGTGGCCGGCGTCAAGATGGACCTGTCGAAGCTCACCTCGACGGGGACCTTCAACCCGCAGACGATCTTTACCATCGTGAACACGGCGCTGTCGCCGGTGGGCCTCAACATCCAGTGGCCCGCCGAATCGACGCTGCCCGACGGCACGGTGCAGATCAGCCCACTGAGCGTGGGGATCGACAACAACACGCTGGGGCAGGAGATCATCGGGTCGAACCTGGGCCAGGTGCAGACCGTGCGCGGCGCCCTGGTCGACGCACTGCTCAATGCCAACTGCAACTTTGCCAACGCGATCCTGATCGGTGACATCGGCATCGGCGTCCTGGCCGGCGGCGGCAACCTGAACGTGCTGCTCGGCGGGGCCAGTGCGGAGACGAACGACCAGGCCGAGACGTCGCCGTTCGGTTCCGGCGCGCTGTCGTCGGCGCCGGCCGCCGCGCCGAGCTTGGCGAGCGGGAACACTGGGGCCGGCGGTTTGGGCGGTGTGTCACTCACGGGGAGCAGCGGCGCCGGACTCGGCACCGCGGGAACGACCGGCACCACAGGCACGACCGGGTCGGGCAACTCGGGGACCAAGGAATCGCTCGGTGCGATCACCAAGACGACCGCCTGTATCAGCCTGGGGCCTTCGGGCGGCGGGTGCAGCACCGGCAACGTGGCCGTGCCGATCGGGCTGGCCGCCCTCGCAGTCGTGGTGGCGCTGTTCGTCTGGGATTACCTGCGGCAGCGTCGGCGCGACCGCTTGATGGGAGCAGTGGAGGGAGCAACGTGAGCATGAGCGAAGAGGGCAGCCCGGCGAGTTCGGTGAGCTCTGCGAGCTCCGGTAGCTCGAGCAAGCTGCGCCTGTCGGCGGCGAAGGCCAACGGCCGTCTGCTCAAGGGGTACGGCCCGCTGGCCGCGCTGCTGGTGGCGTTCGTCCTGATGGCGATGCTGGTGCCGACCAAGGCGCCACAGCAGAACGTGGTCCACGAGACGGCGGCCGCCGGGGGCAGCGGGACGGGCACGGGCTCGACCGCCGGCACCGCGGGGACGGGCGGCACGTCAGGGACCGGCGGGACCTCTGGGACCGGCGGTGCTGCGGGAACGGGCGGCGCCAAGACCGGTACCGGTGCGGTGCCGTCGACGGCGGCCGGCAAGACGAGCGCCTGTGGGGGCGCGCAGGTACCGGGCGACCCCTACTCGCCGCCGTGCGTCCAGTTCGCGGGGAGCAACGGGGGCGCGACGGCGACCGGGGTGACGCCCACCCAGATCAATGTCTCCTACCGCATCACCGCGGACTCCGAGAGCTTCCAGCAGACGCTCCAGTCGCTCGGTGGCGCCAACATCACCGACACGACGGCGGACATCGAGCGCACGATCAACACGCTGGCGACGTATTTCGACAGCCACTTCCAGCTCTACGGCCGCAAGCTCAATATCGAGTTCTACAACGGCCAGGGCTCCATCACCAACGAGTTGCTCGGCAGCGGCCAGCAACAGGCCGACGCCGATGCGGTGACCTCGGCGCAACAGCTGCACGCCTTCGCCGAGCTCAACGCCTCTTCGGAGCCCTACGGCGTGGCGCTCTCCCAGCAGCACGTCGTGAACTTCGGCGTGCCCTACCTGTCGTCGCAGTTCATGGGGCAGTACGCGCCGTACATGTGGAGCCTCGACACCGAGTCCGACGACGTCGTCAACGCGACCCAGGAGCTGAACCTCAAGTCGATGACCGGCAACGCGCAGTTCGCCGGCGGGACCCTGCAGGGCAAGCCCCGCAAGGTGGCGATCATCGCCCCGTCCAACCCGTGGTACCAGACGGCCGCCCAGTCCGCCGTGCAGCAGGCGGCCGCTGCCGGGCACCCGATCGCCGACAACATCCAGTACCAGCTGAACCTGTCCACGCTCTCGAGCCAGGCGGCGACCATCATCAGCCAGCTCCAGAACGACGGCATCACGACGGTGTTCTGTGGCTGCGACCCCGTGACGCCGGTGTACCTGACGTCGCGGGCGGCCGAGCAGGGTTACACGCCCGAATGGGTGGTGGCGGGTGTGGCCTTCACCGACCAGGACATCGTGGGCCAGCTCTTCCAGCAGAGCGAGTGGTCCCACGCCTTCGGGGTGAGCTTCGCCGGTCAGACGCTGCCCAAGCAGCAGACCTTCGGCTACGCCGCCTACAAGCAGGTGAGCCCGAGCACCGAGCCGGCGAACGCGGTCGACGTGATCTACGCCCAGATGTACGAGATGGTCCTCGGCCTGCAGATGGCCGGGCCCGACCTGACGCCGGCGAACTTCGAGACCGGCATGCGCGCCTATCCGGGCAGCCAGGCCGGCGCGGCCAACGCGCTGTACGGGACGTGGGGCTTCCCGACCGGGCACTTCACGCCGCAGGAGGACTGGACCTTCATCTACTGGAACCCCAACCAGACCTCGCCCTACAACGACAAACAGGGCGCCTACGTCTTCTCCAAGAGTCGCATCAAGATCGGCTCGTACCCGGGCGGCGCGCTGCCGCTTCCCGCCGGATTCCCGTTCACCCCAGGGAGCTAGCGGCGAGTGAGCACGCGTCTCGATTTTCCCGACAAGCTGGATAACGCCTGGGCCAGGGCTTCGAACCTGTGGGCCGGCACCCCGGCGCGGGTGCGCGGCACCGTGTTGACGGTCGCGGGGGCGCTGATCCTGTTGGTGGCGGTCCCGGCCATCTGGCCGCACGGCGCGCCGCGGGGCCAGATCCTCAACGGTGCCGAGTTCGGCGCCGTCAACGGGTTGCTCGCCCTGGGCCTGGTGCTGACGTACCGCGCCTCGCGGGTTATCAACTTCTCTTATGGCGCCATGGGCGCGCTGGCGGCCACGGTGGCCGTCGAGCTCAACCTGGCCCACCACGTGAACTGGTTCGTCTGCCTCGGCATCGCCCTGGTCGTCGGGGCCGCGCTCGGGTTGTTCGTGGACTTCATCATCCGGTGGCGCTTCTTCACGGCGCCGCGGCTGATCGTGATGGTGGTGACGATCGGCCTGGCGCAGCTCTTCGGCGGCATCCAGCTGCTCGTGCCCGGGTGGCTGAACGGGCCCTCCATTGTCGGCGGCGTCACCACGCCGCTGTCGTCGCACCACGTCGAGCTCTTCCCGGTCCTCTTCAACGGGAACGACCTGTTGATCGCGATCGTCGTGCCGGTCGTGCTGATCGCCCTCGGGTGGTTCCTCTTGCGCACCGACGCCGGCATCGCCGTGCGCTCGGTGGCCGACAACGCGGACCGGGCGAGGCTGCTCGGCATCCCGGTCAAGCGTTTGTCGACGCTGGTCTGGGTCATCGCCGGCCTGCTGGCCGGGCTCACCGGCATCCTCAGCGCGCCCTCAACGGGCATCACGATCGCCGCGGGGGCCGGGCCGACCCTGATCCTGCCGGCGCTGGCGGCGGCGATCATCGCCAGCATGGAGAGCCTGCCGATCGCGTTCGGCGCCGCCGTGGGCCTCGGCATCACGACGGGCCTCTTCGAATTCAACATGCCGCGCTACGGCAGCGCGGTCGGCGACGTGGTCAACCTGGTGGCGATCCTGCTCGGCCTCCTGTTCCTGCAGAAGAAGCGGAGCCGCGCCGACGACGCCGAAGAGACGTTCTCGGCGACCGGGATCCTCAAGCCGATCCCCGACGCCCTGCGCAAGCTCCCCGAGGTCATCGCCGGACGCCTCGGCGTCTTCGCGGTCGTGGCGGTCGTGATCATCGTGATCCCATTGGTGGCCGGCCCCGGGACGACGCTCGAGTACACGGCGGCGCTCATCTACGGGATCATCGCCATCTCGCTCGTCGTCCTCACCGGGTGGTCGGGCAACGTGAGCCTCGGTCAGTTCGCCTTCGCCGGCATCGGGGGCGTGGTGGCCGGCGACATGATCGAGAAGGCCAACATCGACTTCTTCCTGGCCCTCGCGGCGGCCGGCGTCGCGGGCGCCATCCTCGCCGTCGTCGTCGGGATCCCGGCGCTGCGCATCCGGGGCGCCTACCTGGCAGCGGTGACCCTGGCGCTGGGCGTCGCGGTCAACACGTTCTTCCTGAACCCGACGTACTACCCGAACCTGATCCCCCAGCAGTTCCTGCGCCCGGTGCTCTGGCAGCGCTTCGACCTGGCGTCGAACAAGGCCTTCTACTTCACGTGTCTGGGCTTCCTGGTCCTGACGATCCTGTTCATCCAGGGGCTGCGGCGGGCCCGGTCGGGACGCGTCCTGCTGGCGACGCGCGACAACGAGAAGGCGGCGGCGGCGATGTCGGTGCCGCCCATCCGCACCAAGTTGTCGAGCTTCGTGCTCGCGGGCGCCATCGCCGGGATGGCGGGTGGCCTGTACGCCGTGCTGCTCGGGGCCGTCGGCTTCGACACGTTCGACCCGTCCTACGGGCTGGTCGTGTTCTCCATGGCGGTCATCGGCGGCCTCGGCTCCATCAGCGGCGTGCTGATGGGCGTCGGCCTGATCGAGGTGCTCAGCTACTCGTACCCCAAGTACCAGCTCGTCTTCACCGGGTTCGGGCTTTTGATCATTCTGCTGTTCCTGCCCGGTGGGCTGGCCGCCGGTGTCCAGAGCATCCGCGACCGCCTCTTGAAGCTGGTGGCGAAGCGTCGCGACATCCTCGTGCCGAGCCTGGTGGCCGACAAGCGGGTCGAGCTCACCGACCACGCGCCCGAGGAGACGGAGCTGCTCGAGCACGCGCTGGGCGAGGAGAACGGTGACGGCGTGGCCGCTGCCCTCGAGCGGGAGTTCGTGCCGACGGCGGACACCCGCGACGAGGACACCGACGAGGTGCCGGCGGTGCCGGCGACGGTTGGGGCGGGTGCGGCGAACGGGGCGAACGGCTCCAACGGCTCGGGCGAGGCCAACGGCACGGGGGCCAACGGCTCGATGCCGGCGACGCCCATCGCCCTCTCCTGCGAGAAGGTCGAGGTGTCCTACGGCCCGGTGCAGATCCTCTTCGGCATCGACCTCGAGGTCCACGAGGGCGAGATCGTCGCCCTCCTCGGCACCAACGGCGCCGGCAAGTCGACGCTGCTCAAGGGCGCCAGCGGACTGGTCAAGGTCGGCAGCGGCTCGGTCCGGCTGGGCGGCACCAGCATCGACGGGGACCAGGCCGAGTCGATCGCCCGCAAAGGCCTCTCGCTCATGCCAGGCGGCCGTGGCATCTTCCCGACCCTCTCGGTCGACGAGAACCTGCGGCTCGGGACGTGGATGGTGCGCAAGGACCACCGCAGCGTCCGCGGAGGCCAAAGAGAGGGTCCTCGACCTGTTCCCGATCCTGCGGCAGCGGGCGCACCAGCAGGCGGGCAACCTCTCGGGCGGCGAGCAGCAGATGCTCAGCCTGTCGATGGCGCTGATGGTGACCCCCAAGGTCCTCATGATCGACGAGCTCTCGCTCGGCCTGGCGCCGACCGTGGTCACCCAGCTGCTGGCCGTGGTCAAGCAGCTCCACGAGTCCGGCACCACCATCGTCGTGGTGGAGCAGTCGGTGAACGTCGCCCTGGAACTGGCCGAGCGGGCCGTGTTCCTCGAGAAGGGGGAGGTGCGCTTCAGCGGCCGCACCGTCGACCTGCTCGAGCGCCCCGACATTCTGCGCTCCGTCTTCATCGCAGGCGCCGGCTCGGTCGAGGGGACGGTCGTGACGCCCGATGCCGGCCCGAGCGACCACCACGAGCAGACGAGCGCGGCATCCGCGTTGCTCGTGGCGTCGCCGAACAAGCGCATTCCGCCCTCGGCCGAGGCGCCCGCCATCTTGGAGTGCAACGGCGTGCGCAAGAGCTTCGGTGGCATTGCGGCGATCCAGGACATCAGCCTCTCCCTGCGCGACGGCGAGATCCTCGGGCTCATCGGCCACAACGGCGCTGGCAAGACCACGTTCTTCGACTGCGTGTCCGGCTTCCTGGCCCTCGACGGTGGCCGCATTCGGCTCGGTGGTGTCGATATCGACAGCTGGCCCGGCTACATGCGCGCCGCGGCGGGGATCGGCCGCACGTTCCAAGAGGCCCGCCTGTACCCGTCGCTGACCGTGATCGAGACGGTCGAGGTCGCACTCGAGCGGCACCTGCAGTCGCGCGACATGGTGGCCGCGGGGCTGCGTCTCCCCGCGTCGCTCGACTCGGAAGCGAACGCCTCGAAGAAGGCGAACGAGCTCGTCGAGCTGATGGGCCTGCACGCGTTCCGGGAGAAGCTGGTGGGCGAGCTGTCCACCGGCACCCGGCGCATCGTCGAGCTGGCCTGCGTGCTCGGCCAGGAGCCGGCCGTCCTGCTGCTGGACGAGCCTTCGGGAGGCGTGGCGCAGCGCGAGACCGAGGCCATGGCGCCCCTGTTGATCCGGGTGCAGCAGCACACCGGCTGCTCCATCCTGGTCGTCGAGCACGACATGCCGCTGCTCACGGCGATCTGCGACCGCATGATCGCGCTCGAGCTGGGCGAGGTCATCGCCGAGGGCACGCCGGCCGAGGTGCTCGAGCACCCGGCCGTGATCGAGTCGTATCTCGGCACCGACGAGTCGACCATCCGGCGGTCCGGCGTCAAGGTCTGAGCGCCGCGCCGGAGGGTCGTCGTCCGCCCCGTTCCGCCAACCCCGGTCGTTGCAACGTTCCACGGGATGCACGCTTAAGGTGCGCCCGTTCGGGCATGCGCAAGGTGCAGGCGCCGGAGCGAGAGGGAGGACCGAACAATGGCTGAGCAAAGCAAGCCGGTCGAAGCGTCACGCAGAATCGAAGCACCGGCGGCCCTGATTTTCGAGATCCTGGCGAATCCCCAACGCCACATGGACTTCGACGGGTCCGACATGCTCCGCGGGGCCGTCCTCGACCGTCCCGTCTCCGCCGTGGGCGACACCTTCACCATGAAGATGCACCGGCTCGGAGACGACTACCTCATGCTCAACTACGTGGTGGAGTTCGAGCCGGATCGGCGCATCTTTTGGGAGCCGGCGCCCGGAGACCCATCGCGGGCCGAGGGTGATGATCCATCCAAGGTCGGGATCCCTGCGGGCTACCGCTGGGGCTACATCCTCACCCCGGACGGTGACGACGCCACCATCGTCACCGAGGTCTTTGACCCCGGCCGTGTGTCGGAGGAGGTCCGCCAATCCCTGCTCCACGATGGCGGGGCCTGGATCAACGGGCACAATCCGATGCTGGACTCCATGACGGCCACCCTCGAGAGGCTCGAGAAGATCAGTACCGAGTAAGGCTGCTGCCGGAACGCATCGATGGATCCTCAAGCAGTCCAGTGCAGCGCGAGTCAGACTCGTATCGCATGAGCCGTCCCGAGACCAGGTACGTCGCCGTCGGGGATGCTGAAGTCGCCTACCAGGTCGTCGGTGAGGGATCCTCGGACCTTCTCTTCTTCAGCGGGCTGGGCAGCAACATCGAGATGGCGTGGGAAAACCCCGACATTGCAGACTTCCTCGGTCGGCTGGCGTCGCTGCGGCGCCTGATTCTTCTCGATCGCCGAGGCACGGGGGTATCCGATGGTGTGCCGCTGAGCGCCATCCCGACATGGGAGGAGTGGACGGAAGACCTCGAAAGCGTGCTCAACGAGGTCGGGTCCGAGCAGGTCACGATTCTTGCGACCGTCGACAGCGGCCCGATTGCGATCCTCTACGCCGCCGCCCATCCCGAGCGGGTCGATTCCTTGGTGCTGTGCAATACCAGTGCCCGCTACCTGGTCGCTGACGACTATCCGATCGGCTTCACCCCCGAAGCGCTCGATTTCGTCGTCGAATTCATCCGGACGCACTGGGGTACCACTGAGTTCCTCGCGATTGCCGGTACGGCCGATGAGGACGAGACCGCTCGTCGCGATGCCCTTGCTCCGCTCTTCCGGGCGTCGGTCACCCCGAGAACCGCGGCGGCACAATACGACTACCTGCTGCGGAACCTCGATGTTCGACAAGTGCTCCCGCTCATCGGAGTACCCACACTTGTCATGAGCGCCGACAATCCAAGCTTCCTCCCCGGCGCGATGGGGCGCTATGTCTCGGAGCACATTGAGGGCTCCAAGTTCGTCGCCCTGCCGGGCCAAGACATGATGATCTTCGGCCAGCGGGCCATCGTCTTCGAGGAAATAGCTGAGTTCTTGACCGGTACGAGACCGCCAACCGATATCGACCGGGTGCTGGTCTCCGTCCTCTTCACCGACATCGTCGGATCAACTGAGCGTGCAGCTGCTTTGGGTGATCAGCGATGGCGGTCACTCTTGGATCGCCATGATCAGATCGTCCGCGAACAGCTACGGGTCTTCCGAGGTCGGGAAGTCAATACGACTGGTGACGGTTTCGTCGCTTCGTTCGACGGTCCGGCTCGAGCCATCCGCTGCGGCAAGGCGATCATCGATGCCACCCGAGCTCACGGTATCGAGCTACGCGTGGGCCTCCACACCGGTGAGTGCGAGGTGAGGGGGGATGATCTCGGCGGCCTCGCGGTGCACATTGCCGCCCGAGTCGGCTCCTTGGCGCCGCCGGGCGAAGTGCTCGTTTCGAGCACCGTCAAGGATCTCGTGGTTGGCTCGGGCATCGAGTTCGAGGATCGCGGCGAACACGAGTTGAAGGGTGTCCCCGGGAGTTGGCGACTCTTCCGGGTCGAGAACCTGACGTAATCGGCCGGCACCCGGCCCGTTTCGTCGTTGAGCCTGTCCAGTGCAGCAAAGGATCGGAGTGATGATGACTGATATCGAAGCCAACAAGCGAACGGTTGTCGCGTACTACCAGATGGCGTTTGCAGGCAATCCTGAGCAAGCAGTGGCTGATTATTTCGGCGACCGCTACATCCAGCACAATCCCGAGGCCGAAGACGGTCCCGAGGCTTTCATCGGCTTTGTGCACTACCTCCGTAACGAATATCCGGAGTTACGGCTCGATATCAAACGTGTCATCGCCGAAGGGGATTTGGTGGCAACCCATTCGCACCTCGTCCTCAAGCCGGGTGAGCCTGGGCGTGCCTTGGCCGACTTCTTTCGCTTGAGGGACGGCAAAGTTGTCGAGCACTGGGACGTCATACAGGATGTGCCGGAACGGTCGGCGAATTCGAACGGCATGTTCTAAGCCATCTCGTTCTCGCCCGTCTGGCGAACTCTCGCGGCGTATTCGCCCATGGCGATGTCGCGTGTCCCAGTTTGCTGGGAATGGTGACACCGAGGAGACGGGTTCAGTCGGATTGGCCGCCGGGGTTGATCGGCGACCAGCCGGCGGGCAACCAGTCTCCCTGTTGGTCGATCGTTTGGCCGACCTCGATGATGTAACCGTCGGGGTCGCGGATGTAGCAACGGATCTCGTATTGGTGCTCTTTAGGCGGCGTCAGGAACTGCGCCCCCTGGGCGCTCCATTCTGCGTACACGGCGTGAATGTCTGTCACCCGAATATTGAGGAAGCTGCTGACCCGATCGGGGTCGTTCGGCGTCTCGAGGGTGACTGTGGGCTTGTCATCCGTGGGGCCTCCGCCGGCATTGATCACAATGAAGCTGTTGGCGAGTGCGACATTTGTCGGCACGGGCCCGAAAACCACTGTGCCGCCGAGTACGTCGGTATAGAAGCGCCTGGAGCGTTCTACGTCATCGGAAACGATGAAGTAGCACACCACCATTCGTTGTTCAGGCTGCGCCGGTTCGGCCATTGGCACCTCCACTGTTCGAAGCCGAAGATCTGATCGCTGTCATCGATTCTGAAGACTCAACTGACTGAAGTCCATCGCCGATGTGGTCGTCACGTGCTCGCACCTCAGGCAATCGCTCGTCCAGCCAGCCTCCATTTTCTCGGAGCAACGCTCGCAAAATTTCGGGGCGGAAGAGCCGAGGTATCGAGATCGGATTTGGTCTGAACGGCCCTTATGGGGCAGGGGATTGGCGATGCCGTCGCGATCGTGGCCGGGGTGGTTAAATCGGGCCGAGGCGGATTGACAAAGGAGTGGTGCGATGCCTGTCGAGTTTCCGTCGATGCAGGCTGGGGTGAACTACCTCACCGAGGGCGGGCAGGAAACCGAACTCATGTACAAGTACGAGTTCGATTTGCCCGAGTTCGCCATGTTCCCAATGCTCGACGATCCGAACGCAGTGGCCGTACTGCGGCGGATGTACAGCGCCTACTTCGACACGGCGGCTCGTAACGGATTTGGTGCCCTCGTCGGCGGGTTCGACTACCGGGCCAGCCCGGGTTGGGCGGCGCGGTTGGGGTACTCCCCCGAGGCGTTGGCCGAAATGCAATTGCGATCAATCGACTTTTTGCGAGAGGTGGCCGCGCCGTACGTGCAGAGTCTGCCGTCGGTCATGTATGCAGGCATCGTTGGCCCACGCGGGGATGCCTACACAGCCGATCACACCATCACCGCCGAAGAAGCCGAGGAGTACCACAGCACTCAACTGGCGACACTCGCGGTCGCTGGTGTCGATCTTGTCGAGGCGATGACCTTCAACAGCGTCCCCGAAGCGGTCGGTGTGGCTCGTGCCGGCGCCCGCTGTGGCTTGGCCGTATCGATCTCGTTCACGCTCGACAGCGCGACTCGTTGTCTGTCGACCGGACCAAGCTTGAAGGAGGCAATCGAGACGGTCGATGCGTTTACCGGCATCGATGCGCCTGCGTTCTATGGCGTCAACTGCTCGCATCCGATGGAATTCCTTCCCGCGCTCGTGCCCGGGGAGTGGTTTGAGCGGGTGCGTTGCCTGCGACCGAATGCGTCAACGATGGAAAAGGTCGCGCTCTGCTCCCTGGGGCATCTCGAAGAGGGTGACCCAATAGCGCTGGGGCAGATGATGGGGGACCTGGCTCGACGCCATCCTCATCTGGATATTTGGGGTGGATGTTGTGGCACCTGGGATGTGCACCTTGATCAAATCGCCCGCAATGTGCGTGCCGCCCGCGGACTTCCCTAAAGATCACTCGGTTTCGTCACAGCTTCTCGCCGCCAAATCTCCGCCCCCCTTTCCCGGGACGGACTGCCACCGGCGGCACGGGGGATACGGTCAACGCCGTGGATCTCCCAGAGCTGCTGGTCGTGGACGCGGGCGAATGGCGAAGATGGTTGAGCGCCCATCACGAAGATTCACAAGGTGTCTGGCTGGTACTGGCCAAAAAGGGAACGGCCGATCCGACAACCCTGTCGTACGACGAGGCGCTCGCCGAGGCGATCTGCTTCGGCTGGATTGATGGTCAATTGGGCAGTCGAGACACAGCGACGTTCCGACGACGTTTCACGCCTCGAAAAACTCGCAGCCCGTGGTCTCAACGGAACGCAGCCATCGCTGAAAGGCTGATCGCCACCGGCCGAATGCATCGATCCGGCGAAGACGAGGTGCGGCAGGCGAAGGAGGACGGTCGATGGGAGGCCGCCTACGCCGGGCAAGCCAGCATTGAGGTGCCGGAGGATCTTGTCGCTGCCCTGAGTGCCAATCCTCGCGCGAAGGCGATGTTTGAGACGCTGACGAGTGCGAATCGGTACGCCATCCTCTACAGGATCGGGAACGCCAAGAAACCCGAAACCCGTTCCAGGCGCATCGGCCAGTTTGTCGAGATGTTGGCCCGAGGTGAGACCATCCACCCCCAGGCTCCATGATCACGCGGGGAGTTCACCGCACCTTAGAAGCCGGGGCTTGAGCCGCTGCTGCCGGGTAGCACCGGATGCACCTCGATGCCCGAACAGCCGGGGAAACCTTCGGTGCTCAGATCAGTGACCTGGACCTGGACCTGCTCGGTGAGGCCCGGTGGCGTAACGAGCAGTGCGGGGTAGTGCGGGCAAGGCTGTGGACCGGCGGAGTTGTCCGTGCCTTCTGCAAGAGCGGACGCCGTCTGACCCGGCGCAAGCGACACCACCGGAAGTGTGGTCGCACTCGGCAGCAGGCCGCCCATGTATCCGCTCGAAGTTCGGCTGGCCTGGACCACCTGTGCGCCGGAGGTGTTGAGACCTGCCACGCCGGGGTAACCGGTCAGCGTGCACGCGGAATGACCGTCATTAGTGAAGACGAGCACCTGATCCTCGTGTCCCAGGCCTGCGCCGCCCCCGGAGTCCGAGACGGTGATCTGGCTGTTGTCGCAATGGGGCGTTCCGGCCGCGGGAATAGTTGGCGGAGCGAAGGTGATCGGCGCCAAATAGAACGCCCCGTTGACGCCGGGGGTGGCGACGATCACGCATTCACCCGTGCAGGCCTGCAGGGTCGGAATGAGTGCACCCGTGCTCGCTGCCGAGTGCACGGTGAAGGATGTCGATCCCGTTCCGTTGGCACCGGTGAGGCCAAATGGTTGGGCGGCCAACTGGGCACCGCAGCCAAGAGCACTCAGCTCCGTGGGGGTCAGACATTCGGAGAGGTAGAACTTGCGGTTCGGAAGGAAGCCCTTCACCGACACCGTTACTTGTTGTGCGTCCTGGAGATCCGTCGAGGGCGCGACGGTGGCTCCTCCGGCCTCCAACTTCACAACGCTCGTCGTGGTCGTCGAATGGGTTGGTCGGGTCGGCGGCGCTGACTTGGTGCCAGTGGTGGTGCATCCCGCCGTACATGCGGCGGCCAGGATGGCCGCCATGAGCCCGAGCGAGCGCCGGATCATGGGTGCAGCCTGACATAGGCATTGGTCTCTCACAGACCGCCGGCCGGGAGCCGTCACTCGTCTCCTGGCAGCATCCGACAAATAGTCTGGGGGCGCCGATGCCGTGAGGCGCGTGCGCATCGTTCGAGCGCGCTGGTAGCAACAACCCGCTGCATCCGATAGCGGACTGCGAAAGGGGTGCACTGTGGAGATCATCAACTTAGGTGCAGAAGGATGGCCTGCCCGCCGTGGACTGGGACGCCATCGTGGAGAGGCTCGACGCGGGATCGGCGCCGGCGCAAGAAGCGCACAACGCTCGCACGAAGTGGCTTGCCACGATCAACGAGGACGGGAGTCCTCATATAACCGCGGTCGGTGCGCTGTGGCTGGAAGGAACGTTCTGGTTCCAGACGGGCGCGGGCACCCGGAAGAGCCGGAACCTCGCACTCGATCCGCGCTGTTCGATCTCCCTCTCAATTCGCGACGCGGACGTCGTCGTCGAAGGTGAGGCCTCGCGGGTGACTGACCCAGAAACCGTGACGCGGCTTGCGGCGGCATGGGCGGCCGATGGCTGGCCGGCCGAACCCGATTCAAGCGGCTCTGGCATCACCGCACCGTTCAACGCCCCGTCGCAGGGCCCGCCGCCATGGTTCGTGTATCGCGTCGAGCCACACTCGGTCACGGTGGTGCTGGGAATAGAACCGGGCGGCCTGACTCGCTTCACCTTCTGACCCCGACGCTGCGAGGAGCCAGACGCCCGGGCGCAGCCTCGACCCCTCGTGACCCACCGCCGCCGTCGCTCACCTTGCGCTACCCCCGACCGGCCACAAGAGTCCAGGATGTGGAGACTTCGGTGACGGGAGCATGCGATCCCCGGTTCACCGGCGTCCGGGAGGAGTTCGCACGCAACTTCTCCGAGCGTGACGAGGTCGGGGCCGCGGTCTGCGTGATCGTCGACGGCGTCACGGTGGTCGACCTGGCCGGCGGGTGGGCCGACCGGGAGACGCTGGTGCCCTGGCAGCTCAACACGCTCGTCGACTTCTATTCGGTCGGCAAGGCGTTCCTTGCGCTCTGTGCACTCCAACTCGTCGACGCGGGGCTCATCGGGCTCGACGACTCCGTCGCGAGCGTCTGGCCCGAGTTCGCTGCCGCCGGTAAGGACGCGGCCACGCTCCGCCACGCGCTGTGCCACCGGGCGGCGGTCCCCGCCATCCGCCGGCCGCTCACCAACGAGGACCTGTGGCGGTGGGACCGGATGGTCGACGCGCTGGCGGCGACCGAGCCGTGGTGGGAGCCGGGAACCCGCCACGCCTATCACACCAACACCTACGGGCACCTGATCGGCGAGGTGATCCGCCGGGTCAGCGGCGAGACGGCGGCGCAACGGCTCGCCGCGCTGAGCCGGCCGCTGGGGGCCGACGTGCATGTCGGAGTGCCGGCCGGTGAGACCGGGCGCTGCGCGTCGGTGATCTTCGCCGCGCCGGTGGCAGGGGGCGAGCTCGACGTGCACGCGCTCGATGGGCTCGCCGGCGACCAGCTGATGGAGATGCTCAGCTACTTCAACCCGCCGGGCTATTCGTCGATGGGCGTCGTGAACACGCCCGAATGGCGCGCCGCCGAGGTGCCGTCGACGAACGGGCACGGGACGGCCCGCGGCGTCGCCTTGATCTATGGCGCGTTGCTCCAACCGGACCTGTTGCTCTCGGCCGACCTCCTCGCCGAGGCCGTGTCGCCGCAGTCGGAGGGCTTCTGCCCGATCTTGCACGAGGACGTCACGTTCGGACTGGGCTTCAAACCCACCGTGCCGCGGCGTCCCTTCGGCCCCAACCCGCATAGCTTCGGTCACTTCGGCACTGGGGGAGCCGTGGGCTTCGCCGACCCCGACGCCGGCGTCGCCTTCGGGTACGTGATGAACCACGTCATCCCCCGTTGGCAGAGCACGCGCAATCGAGCGTTGATTGACGCCGTGTACGCCGCTCTCTGAGGTATTCAACCGGCGTTCGCGAGGACGAATGAACCGTGAGTTTCATGTTTGTGGCGCATCGATGAATTGAGTGACAGCGCCGCATAGCGCGCGGCGGGTCGGGTATAGGGAGTCCGAGCGCGACAGACGGGTGGCACAGCGCCCGTGCGCGTCGGACGTCTGCAGCACACGTTCGAGTTCACTTGGGACGGTAGGTCTCTCGCGTCGCGCGCTCACATCGTTCGGACCAGAGCACTCAGAGGTTCGATAGCCGCGTCAATCGATACAGAGGACGACGACCACCATGAGCACAGACGTCATCGGATCGCGCTACCGCCTTGGCAGCGTGGTGACATGTACCCCGGAGGCGACGACGTGGCGCGCCCGTGACACCTGGCTCGGTGAGCGGGTCCTCGTCGTGCTGCCCGAAGCGGGGTGCGGCTCCCGGTTCGCCGCGCTGGCGAGCGCCGTCATGGATCGGGCGTCCGCACACTTCCTCGGTCTCTACGACATCGGCCCGACCTTGAATGATTTCGTCGTGTTCGGCGTTCCGGAGGCCACCTTCTCCGACGAGCGAGCGCCACGCGAGGAAGAGGACGTGCTCGTCGCAGGCCGGGAACTCGGCGACGCGCTCGAGGCTCTGCACGAACGCGGCGTCGTCCACGGTGACCTTCATCCGGGTTCTATCGCGGTAGCAGCCTCCGGCGTTGCGGCACTGTCGCCGTGGCCGCTCGCACCGCGTCCGCAGAATTGGAGCGGTCCTGGCGGGTTCGGTAACGATCCCGAGGAGTGGCGCGACGTTGCGGCCGAGGACGATGTCCGCGCGCTCGGCGCGGTTCTCCTCGGCGCGCTGGCCGGACCCCCGGTGCTGTCGAGCGAGCAGATTCAGAATGTCGAGCGCGAGCTGGCCGGACGTGCGCCGAGAGCGGTCGCCATTGCCGGCCGAGCGCTGACGCCGCCGGCCCGAGGCGGGTACGAGGAGGCGGCCGAGCTGCGCGACGACTGCGCTGCGGCGCTCTCCGGCAACCTCGTGGTCGGCCCCGTTCCCGGCTCGTCCAAGTCGTCGCTGGTCGACGCCCCGGTCGCCCACGCGGCCCACGTCCACGCGCGCGGGACACCGAACTGTCCGAGGGCCGCCGGGCCGCCGCCGTCGTGGCCGTCGCGGGCGCGGCGGTGCTGGCCGGGCTCGGGCTTTCCGGCACCCTCGGCGCGAGCGCCCCACCGAGCGTGCGTCCGGTGACGACCCACGCATCCGGCTGTCTGGCTCGCTCCTCTGCGCCGCGCTGTCCGGGAGCCGGATTCGGCGGTTCCACTACGTCGCGGGCCGTGAAATCGCCCGGTTCCGCCGCGCGGGTTCGAGTGGCCGATCACCCCGTGTCCGCCCGTACAGGTGGGACGCTGGCCGCGTACAGGGCGACCGCACCCGCCGCGGTGACGGCGACGTCGACGACCGGCACAAGCCCGCAAGGGTCCACCACGACCTCCGTGCCGTCCAGCACCACGACTTCGAGCTCGCCGACGAGTTCCACCACGACGAGCACGTCGTCGACGACCAGCACGACAGCACCGGCGTCCACGACGACGTCGTCGTCCGTCCCCGGCTCGGCCCAGGCCGCTCCGGACACCCACTGGAACAGTTCTTTCGGCTCCGGCGGCTCGGGGTGGAGCGGGGGGCGCTGACCGATGCTCGTCGCCGTCGCGCTCCTCGTCGTCTCGTTGTGCCTCTTCGCCGTCGCCATGGCGACGCTGTGGTGGATGCTCCACGCGTGGCGCACGCCCGAGGTGTTCCGGTCGCTCGGGTTCGGCCAGGCGGTCGCGGGCCGCGCCGAGTCGCCGCTGAGCTTCTCCCTCATCGTCCCAGCGCGCCACGAGGAAGCGGTGCTTGGAGCCACCCTCGACCGACTGGCCGAGCTCGACTACTCCGCCTTCGAGGTCCTGGCCGTCGTGGGGCACGACGACCCGGGCACGAAGCAGGTGGCGGATGCGGCGGCGCGCCGCCACCAGGGGCGGATCCGGGTGGTGGTCGATCACTCCTGGCCGAAGAACAAGCCGACCGCGCTCAACACGGCGCTAGCCGACTGCCGAGGCGACGTGGTGGGCGTCTTCGACGCCGAGGACGAGGTGCACTCGCGCCTGCTGCGACAGGTGGCGGGCGCGTTTGATCGCAGCGGCGCGCACGTGGTGCAGGGCGGCGTCCAGCTGGTCAACTTTCAGTCGAGCTGGTACGCCCTGCGAAACTGCCTCGAGTACTTCTTCTGGTTCCGCTCGCGACTGCACCTGCACGCAGAGCGGCGCTTCATCCCGCTCGGTGGCAACACGGTGTTCGTCCGGACCGATCTCCTCGTCGCCGTCGGCGGTTGGGACCCGCAGTGCCTGGCCGAGGACTGCGAGCTCGGGGTGCGGCTGTCCAGCCTCGGCGCAGCGCGTCGACGTGGCGTACGACCCGATGCTGGTCACCCGAGAGGAGACCCCTGGCACGCTCCGCGGCCTGCTTAAGCAGCGCACCCGGTGGAACCAGGGCTTCCTCCAGGTGTTGCGGAAGGGCGAATGGCGCAACCTGCCCACCCGCGGCCAGCGGGCTCTCGCCCGCTACACGCTGGCCATGCCCTTCCTCCAGGCCTTCACCGGCCTGGTCATCCCGATATCGATCTACTCCATCATCGCCCTCAAGATCCCGGTCGCCCTGGCGCTCGTCTCGTTCCTCCCCGTGATCCCCACCCTGGCGGCCCTCGCGTTCGAGTTGGTGGGTCTGCGCGAGTTCGGCCGCGTCTTCTACGCCAAGCCGCGCGCCTACGACTACGTGCGCCTCGTCCTCGGCTTGTTTCCCTACCAGCTGTTCCTTGCCGGAGCGGCGGTACGGGCTGTCGTGCGTGAGGTGCTGGGCTTGCGCGGCTGGGAGAAGACGGCCCACACCGGCGCGCACCGGCCGGCGGCCGCACCGGCGTCGAGGGCGCCGCAGGCCGAGCCCGTGCCCGTTGAGTTCGAGCCCGTCTTCACCATGGCGGCTGAGCGCCGGTGACCCAGGCCCCCGAGATCCCCCGGCTGGACCGAGCGCTCGAGCTTCCACCCCGCCCGCCCGCCGCGCCACCGCGGCGCGTCCCCTCCGTCGACGACCTCATCAGCGGGCGGGCCCGCCGCGCCTCGGTCCGGCCCCCGCTGCGCCAGCGGTCCGTCCGCCACGCGCGCGCCTGGGTGCATCGGCACCGGGTCAGCCTCGTTCTGCTCACCGCCCTGCTCGTGGTGGTCGGACTCGTCCACGGCATCGGCCTGTCGCGCATGCCGTTGCCCGTCGACGACGAGGGGACCTACATGGCCCAGGCGTGGGCGGTCCAGGTCCGGCACGCACTCACGCCCTACACGTACTGGTACGACCATCCGCCGCTCGGCTGGATCCAGCTCGCCGGCTGGACCTCCGTCACCCATGCGTTCTCGGGTTCGACCATCGCGGTCGTGGCCGGCCGCCGCATCATGTTGCTCTACACGCTGGTCGACGCCGCGTTGCTCTACCTGATTGCCCGCCGCCTCCGCCTGTCGCGCCTGTGGGCCTCGGTCGGCCTGCTCGCGTTCGCACTCAGCCCGCTCGCCGTCGACTACCAGCGCATGGTGTACCTCGACAACCTGGCCATGCCCTGGATGCTGGCGGCGTTCGCGCTGGCCCTGACCCCGCGCCGCCGCCTGTGGACGTTCGGCGCCAGCGGCGCATGCTTCGCCGTGGCGGTGTTGAGCAAGGAGACGATGCTGCTGTTCGCGCCGGCGCTGGTGTACCAGGTCTGGCAACGGTCCCACCGCACCACCCGCGCCTTCTGCGTGACCGCCACGGCGTCGGTGTTCGCATTGCTGGTCGCGATCTACCCGCTCCTCGCGGTGCTGAGGGGCGAGCTCGTGCCCGGGCCGGGCCACGTCAGCCTCGCGAGTGCGATCAACTTCCAGCTGAGCGGCCGCCAGGGCACGGGCAACCCGTTGAACCCGTCGAGCCAGGCGCATTCGCTCGTCGCCGGGTGGCTGCACCTCGACCCGTGGCTGCCCCTGGCCGGCCTGCTCTGCCTGCCCGTGGGGTTTTCGGTGCGCCGCTATCGGCCCATCGCGGTGGCGGAGGCGATCGCCGTGCTCGACGTCCTGCGCGGCGGGTACCTGCCGGTGCCGTACGTGCTCGCGCTCCTGCCGTTCTCCGCGCTCCTCATCGCCGCGACCGGCTCGACCCTGAGCGGCCTGGTGCGAGCGAGGAGCGATCGCCGCGCGTGGACCGTCGCCAAGGGCGGCGCGCTCCTCGGTGGAGCCGGCGCGCTGCTCGTCTTCGTGGTGCCGGCGTGGGCGTCGGGCTTGCACACCCAGACGGCGACCAACCAGGTGGCGCCGACGGCCCAGGCCGAGGCCTGGGTAGAGCACCACGTGCCACGCAGCGACCGCCTGCTCGTGGACGACACGGTCTGGGTCGACCTCGTCGACCACGGGTTCTCCCGTCCCTACGGGGTCGTGTGGTTCTACAAGCTGGGCTACGTCAACAACCTCGACCCCTCCGTGAAGCGGACGCTCGGGGGAGGGTGGCGTGACTTCGGCTACGTGCTCGAGACGCCGTCCATGCGGGCGGCCCTCGCGGGATCAGGGAGGCAGGCGCTGCCCCAGGTCGCGCGGGCCGTCGCGCACTCCGCGACCGTGGCGTCGTTCGGCCGCGGCGTGGACACGATCGACGTGCGCCGCATCAAGGTCCCGCCCGCGACGACGTCCGCCGGCGCGGGCACCCGCGCCACCACGACCGCCCACAATCCCAACCAGAGCAAGGAAGAGACCCATGGCCGTTGAGGAGACCCCCACCCCGACCCCGAGGTTCGCGACCGTCGTGCGCGGTTACGACCGCCTGCAGGTCGACGACTACGTCGAGCACCTCCACCGCTGGATCGACCAGGCGGACTACCGCGCCCAGCAGTGTGAGGTCGCGGCGACGCGCGCCAACTCAGAGGCGGACCAGTTGCGGCGCCGGCTGGCCTCGGTCGACGCAGGCACGCTCACCGCGACCCCCGAGTCGATGAAGGCGCTGGGTGATCGGGTGGGCAGCATCATGCAGTCCTCGTTCCAGGCGGCGAAGGAGCAGCACCGCCGCGCCGAGGACGAGGCGCGGGCGAGGACGGCCGCCTCGGAGGAGGCTGCGACGCAGATCATCGCGGAGGCGACCCAACGCGCGGAAGAGCTCTCACGGGCGGCCGAGGACCTCTTCGTGCAGGCGCAGGAGGCGCTGGAACGAGCCAGCACCGCGGCGGCCCGCGAGGTGGACGAGGCGAAGGCCCGCGCCGCGAGCAAGGGGGAGGAGCTGCTCGAGCGGGCCCGCAGCGAGGCGCGCGAGCTGGCGCGTCGCACCGCGGAAGAGGAGCAGGTCCGTCGGGAGCAGCTGCACCTCCTCGAGGAGCACCGCGGCCGCGTCATGGAGGAGATCGGCGTGCTCCATCAGCGGCTCGGCCACATCGGCGACGGCCTCTCGGCACCGGCGCCCGCGCAACAGGCGAAGCAGCGCGCACGACAGGCAGAGCTCGAGTCGGCGGCGTCACCAGAGCGGCCCGAGGCGCGCCACGACGACACGTTGGTCCTCGAGCCGCCCGCCAGCGCCAAGCCGGCGCGGCGGAAGGTGGCGTCGTCGTCGCCCCGTTGAGCCCGACCCGGTGGCGCAGCCCCGCGCCACCGGTCGCCGCACCGTCAGCGGTTTCGGCGCCCCGGCGGCCGGCCCGTCGTCGGCGCGCGCCCTTCGGCGCACCGATCGCGGTCGCTGCCCTCGCCGCGCTGGCCGTCCTCGCCGGCGCGCTGGCGCTGGGCATCGGCACGTCCGGCGGTCCCTCCCCTTCGGTCGCGCACCCTCGGGCGACCGGCCGGCCCTTGTCGGCATCGTCGCCGACGAGGGCACGCGTGCCCACCTGGGCCGCGGACCAGGCCTTCGCCGCCTCGATGTCCTTCTTGTCGCACTACGAGCTGTCGAGCGGCCGTGTCGTGCGCTGGGACCAGGGGTCGGACACCGTCAGCGAGGGCGAGGCGTACGCCATGCTGCTGAGCGTCGCCGCCGGCGACCGCGCCCGCTTCGATGCGGCTTGGGCCTGGACGCGGGCCCACCTCCTCCAGCCCAGCGGCCTCCTGGCTTGGCACTGGGCGGACGGACGTGTCACCAGCACCGAGTCGGCCGCCGACGCCGACGTCGACGTGGCCTACGCGCTCGAGCTGGCGGCCCGGCGCTTCCGCGAGCCCGCCGACACCACGGCCGCCACCGCCATGGCGTCGGCCATCGTGAGCGACGAGACGGTCGCCACGCCGGCCGGACGGGTGCTCGTGGCCGGGCCGTGGGCGGTCGGGCCCCCCGTCGTCGCCAACCCGAGCTACGCCTCTCCGTCCGAGTTGGCGGCGCTGGGGCAGCTGCCCGGTCAGGCCCGGAGCTTCGCCAGTGTGGCCGCAGGCACGCGGGCCATCGTCGCCCAGGTCCTGGCGTCCACCGCGCTGCCGCCCGACTGGGTGCAGCTGACGAGTGGCGCGCCGGACGACGTGACCCCCCAGGGCAGCGCGGCGGACGACCGCTACGGCTTCGACGCAGTCCGGCTCCCGATCCGCTGGGCCGCGTCGTGCACGGCGTCCGATCGCCGGCGCGCGGCCTCGCTGTGGCCGCAGCTCGGACCCGCCGCCCGACGCGGGCGGGCCACCGTCGACCTCGGCCTGCGGCGCGGGTCGGTCCGGCGCCGTGGCGGCGTGGGCTCGCCGGTGGGCCTCGTCGCGGCGGCGGCGAGCGGCTGGGCCGACGGGCGTCACGTCGAGGCGCTCGCCCTCCTGGCGCGGGCCGAGGCGCTCGTGCACGCGCACCGGACGTATTACTCCAGCGCCTGGGTCGCCCTCGGCCGCGTCTTCCTCGAGACCGGCCGGCTCGGCACGTGTCCCGCCTGACGATCGGCGCGACCAAACCCATTTCGCCGGTGACCGTGCCCTAACGTTCGGGCTCCAGCGGCCGCGCTGCCACCCGTCGGCGGTCGACAAGGGGGCGACGTGGCGTACGCAGCAACGGCGGATCAGAGCGGGCGTGCCGACATCTGGTTCGACGGCCCGGCCCGGCAGCAGCGCTGGACCGTGTTGCTGCGGTTCTTCATGGTCATCCCGCAGCTCATCGTCCTGTTGGTCCTCGTCGCGGCGCTCGAGGTCGTGGTGGTCATCGGCTGGGTCGCCGCACTCTTCACCGGGCGCCTGCCGGAGTGGGCCCACACCTTTATCGGGGGCGTCGTGCGCTGGCAGACCCGCGTGAACGCCTACTACCTCCTGCTGACGGACGCCTACCCGCCCTACGAGTTCGTCGACGAGATCTACCCGGCGCGCCCGGTACTCCCGGCACCGGGCCGGCTGAATCGCTTCGCCGTCTTCTTCCGGATCGTTCTCGCCATTCCCGCCGCCCTCCTCGGCGCGCTCGTGACCTACGGACTGGTCATTCCCCTGCTGTTCATCACGTGGTTGATCGTGGTGTGCAGCGGCCGGATGCCGGCCAGCCTCTACTGGACCTACGCGGCGAGCATCCGCTATCAGTACCGCCTCTCCGCGTACTTGTTCCTGTTGACGACCGAGTACCCCTGGGGCATGTTCGGCGACCAGGAGCACGACACCCCGCCCGGCGGCCCCGCACCGGCGGCGCCCCCCGCCTGGTCGGCCGGTAGTGCGCCGTCGTACCCGCCGCCCGCCGGTCCGGGGGCGGGGCCACCTCCACCACCGCCCGCCGGGGGCGCCGACCGCGGCAGGCTCGTGCTCTCGCGTGCCTCTCGCGGCTGGATGATCTTCGCCATCGTCTGGGGCGCGGTCCTGCTCGCCGGCTACGCCGGCGGGTTGGTGTCGTTCAGCTTCCACGTGACGACCACCACGTCGCAGCACGATGCGATTGTCAACGACTTCGATGCCCCCGACGGCCCCAAGGCGACGGTGCAGGCAGCCGTCGATGCGGCGCATCACTGCGCCACGGTGGCGTGCCTGAGCCACTCTCACTTTGCCGCGGCGTCTTCGCTGCAATTGTTTGCGTCGGAGATCAGGGGGATGAATCTGCCCGCCAACGCGCAGGCCCCAGCGCGAGCGGTCGAGAGCGACGCGGACCAGCTGGCCTCGGCGTTCACGAAGTTGGCCAACAGTCCCAACGCAGAGGCCTACCGCACCACCGTCGAGAGCAGCGGCTTGAACACCTTGCTCCAGTCGCTGCCCACCGACACCAACAACCTGCTGAACGCCTTGACCCAGAGCGTGTTCTGACCGAACCTTTCCCGACCGATGCCGGTGGGAAGAGAGACGCGTGATCGCCGCGCCAGCATTGCCATGACGAAATCGTTCGAACAGCTGGTGGCCGAAGGAGCCGCCGTGCCGCTCGAGGGGTGGGACTTCTCGTGGTTCGACGGCCGGGCCACCGAGGAGCGCCCGCCGTGGGGCTACGCGCGGCGCGTGGGGGAGCGGATGGGCCTCGTTTCGTCGGCCCTGGACATCGAGACGGGTGGTGGCGAGGTCCTGGCCGGCATCCCTCGCCCGCCGGCTCTCCTGGCGGCTACCGAGTCGTGGGCGCCCAATGTTCGGGTTGCCCGGGACCGACTCCGTCCGCTGGGGGGCCGCGTCGTCGCGGTGGCCGATGCGCCCGCGCTGCCGTTCGTCGCGCAAGCCTTCGAGCTCGTGGTGAGCCGGCACCCCGTGCTCGTCCTGTGGGACGAGATCGCCCGGGTGCTCCGGCCCGGCGGCACCTACCTGTCGCAGCAGATCGGTCCCGGCACCAACCGCGAGCTAACCGACTTCATGATGGGTCCTCAGCCGGTCAACGCGCGCCGCAATCCCGAGAGGGTGCGGGCAGCGGCGGAGGCGGCTGGCTTCGAGGTCGTCGATCTCCGCGCCTGCACGCTGCGCGTGGAGTTCTTCGACGTGGGCGCCGTCGTCCACTTCCTGAGGAAGGTGCACTGGACCGTCCCTGATTTCGCCCCCGAGCGCTACCGCGATCGACTCCGGGCCATGCACGCGCACATCGAGCGCGAGGGCGCCTTCGTTGCGACTGCACAGCGGGTGTTGGTCGAGGCGCGCAAGCCGGACTGAGCGGACGTGCGCCTCGCGCTCCTCTAGGGTGCGCTCGATGAGTTGGACCCCGCCGCCCCCACCCCCGCCTTCGGGTCCCCCGCCGGGGTGGTATCCCGACCCTTCGGGACAGGCCGGCCTGCGTTGGTGGGACGGCTCGCGTTGGACCGAGCACGCCAGCGCGCCGCAGCCGATGCAGCCGATGCAGCCCGCCTCCGTCGCCCCGGGTCCGCTGGTGACCACGGCCATGGGGACCGTCGTCTTGTCGGGGTGGTGGCGCCGCTTCGGCGCCTACCTGCTCGATTCGATCATCGTGGCGGTCCCCACCTTCCTCATCGGGTTGATCGTGGGTTCCATCGAGTTCACCACTTCGACCGGACTGGCGGGACACCGGGCCGTCGGTGTCGGCACCCAGGTCGCGCTCGTGCTCACCGCCGTGGTGGTCGCGGTCGGCTATCCCTTCGTCTTCCTCCGCACCCGCGGCCAGACCCTCGGCATGATGGCGTTCCGGATCCGCGCCATCGACCGGGTCCGCGGTGGGCCGCTGACCTCGACGCAGACATGGCAGCGCGTCCTCGCGTTCTTCTTCCTGGTCACGTTCTGGAGCGAGCTCGTCGCCGTCATCGACTTCAACACGGCGACAACGGCCTCGGGTTGGCGTGCGCTGAGCCTCATCACCTTCGCCGGCCTGCTGACGACGGCGCTCTGGCCGCTCAACAACCCGAGCAAGCAGACGCTGCAGGACAAGGCCGGCGACACCATCGTGATCCTGACGGCGCCGGTCTCCTCCGGGATCCAGCCCCGCTAACCGCTCGCTGCTCGAAGTTCGCCCCCGGCGCCAGCCTACGACGGTCAGCTGGCCTGGCTCACCGTGCTCATGTTGTAGTCGGGGATGCGCAGCGGCGGCATGATCGTGCGGTTGAGGTACTCGCCGAACTCACGCCCGAGCGAGCGCACGGGCGTGCCGACCTCGGTGGCCCGGACCAGGAGGTCGACCGGGCTCTCGTTGAAGCGGAAGTTGTTGGCCGCGCCGACGACCCTGCCGTTCTCAATCACGTAGACGCCGTCGCGGGTGAGCCCGGTCATGAGCAGCGTCGCCGGATCGACCGTGCGGATGTACCACAGGCAGGTCAGCAACAGGCCGCGTTCGGTGCGCGCCACCATGTCGTCGACGGAGCCGCCGTCGTGGTCGCCGCACCGGAGGATCAGGTTGTCGATGTAGGGCGCCATTGCCGCGCCCGACTTGGCGGCGCCGGCCCGGTGGTAGCGCAGGTTGGTCAGGACGCCGTCGCGCAGCCAGTCGGTGCGCGCGCAGGGGAGCCCGTTGTCGAACACGGAGACCTCGGAGCTCGAGGCGCCCGTGGCGACGAAGGGCGTGCATTCGAGGCCCGCCTCGTCCGGGTCGCTGTAGAGCGTGAAGGGCAGCGAGGTGATGGTCTCGCCCAGCCGCGTCCCGCCGCCCTCCGTGGAGAACACGGTCCGGCCGTCTTCGGTGTCTTGGCCGCCGAGGGCGTCGTAGTCGATCATGGCCATCATGTCGCCCACGCCCGAGGGCGGGAGGATGACCTCGTAGCGGCCCGCCTCGAGGGCGATCTGCTTCTTGGCCCAGTCGAGGCGCCGCCAGATCTCGTGCTCCATCTCGTCGAAGGAGGGCTCGATGCTCGGCACCCCGACCCAGGCCGAGCCGCTGCCGTCGGCCGTCCGCCCGACCAGGTTGACCGCCGCCGTCGGCTCCGCGTGCGAGAGGCGCAGCCCGGTGGAGCTGCCGAGATACAAGGTGGCGACGTCGATCTCGGCGAACCCCGCCAGGACGGCGTCGCGGGCCCGGGCGCGTTCGAAGGCACCCGAGAGCGACGAGAGGACGCTGTCGAGGGCGGAGGCGTCGGTTTCGTCGGGACCCTGGTCGAAGGGCCGCCCGCTCGACGTGCTCTGGGCGGGCTCGACGAGCGCGAAGGCGTCCTCGGCCGGCGGGGACTGCCGCGCGTCGGACAGCGCGGCGGTCACCATCTCGGTGACGCCGTCGGCGCCGACGACGCCCGAGCGCGAGGCGGTCGCCGCCGGCCCCGCCCGCGATGACGACGACGCTGACCTGGCGCCCGCGTTGGACGCCGTTGGTCGTGGTCGTGTTGAGGGCGAAGCGCACGTCGGCGTGGCTGCCCTCTTCGACGAGGACGATGCAGCCGTCGGCCCCGGCCCTCGAGGCGGCGTCGAGGCCCGCCTCGACCACGTCCTGCGCGGGGATCACGTCCTCAACGTCCCGACTCGGCCCGGGCGTTGAGGACGTTGACGCCGCGCACGAGCACCGAGGGGCAGCCGTGGGAGACCGGGGCCACCTGGCCGGGCTGGCCCTTGCCGCAGTTGAACGCGCCACCGAGCACCCACGTCGAAGCGCCGCCGACCGCCTCCATGGCGCCCCAGAAGTCGGTCGTGGTCGCCTGGTAGGCGACGTCCTTCAGCTGGCCGGCCAGCTTCCCGTTCTCAATCCGGTAGAAGCGTTGCCCGGTGAACTGGAAGTTGTACCGCTGCATGTCGATCGACCAGCTCTTGTCGCCCACGACGTAGATGCCGCGCTCGACGCCGCCGATGAGGTCCTCGGTGCTCGGGCCGTCGTCGCCCGCGTGCGCCAGCGACACGTTCGCCATGCGCTGGATCGGCACGTGCATCGGCGAGTCGGCGAAGGCGCACCCGTTGGAGCGCGCGAAGCCCATGGAGGCGGCGATGCCCCGGTCGAGCTGGTAGCCGACCAGGATGCCGTCGCGCACGAGGTCGAACGACTGGCCCGCGACGCCCTCGTCGTCGATGCCGACGGTGGCGAGGCCGTGCTCGACGGTGCGGTCACCGGTGACGTGCATGACGGGGGAGCCGTAGCGCAGGCGGTCGAGCTGGTCGAAGGTGGCGAACGACGTGCCGGCGTAGGCGGCCTCGTAGCCGACCGCCCGGTCGAGCTCGGTGGCGTGGCCGATCGACTCGTGGATGGTCAGCCACAGGTTCGACGGGTCGACGACGAGGTCGTACGTGCCGGCGTCGACGGAGGGTGCCGCCAGCTTCTCGGCCAGGAGCTCGGGGATGCGGTCCACCTCGCCGTCCCAATCCCAATTCCCGTCCGAGGTCGGACCCGTGAGGTACTCCCAACCCCGCCCGACGGGCGGGGCGATCGTCCGCATGGTCTCGAAGCCCGACTCGGCGAGCGCGAGCGCCTCGAGCTGGGCCTGGAGGCGCACCCGGTGCTGGGTGGCGCGGGTCCCGTTGAGGTCGGCCAGGTAGGTCTGTTCGGAGACGGCGAGGAGCGAGGCGCTGGTGTGCGCGACGACCTCGCGCTCGCCGAGGCGGCGGCTCCACTCGGCCAGGAGGGCGATCTTGTCGGCGGTCGGGACGCTCGAGGGGTCGACGTCGAACGCGCTCGTCCACGTCACGTCGCCGTGCGAGGGCTCGGGCGCCAGCTCGACGCGGCCGCCGCCGGCCTGGCGGGTGACGCGGGCCATCTCGCGCGCCCGGGCGACGAGGAGGGCGGCTTCTTCGGGGCGCACGTCGACCGAGGCGGCGAAGCCCACCGCGCCGTCGTCGACCACGCGCACGCCCATGCCGAAGTCGGTGCCGTCCGCGGTGGTCTCGGGCTGCGCATCGTGGAGGCGCACGACCTGGCTGCGGATGCGCTCGACGCGCAGCTCGGCCGCCTCGCATCCCGCCGCGGCGCTCAGCGCGGCGTCGGCCAGCGCGCGGAGTTCGTCGGCGGGGAGCGGGCTCATCTCGGGGGCGGTCCCGTCGTGGGCCCTCGGGGAGGGGTCGGTTGGCGCACCGGGAGGCCGGCCGCCAAATAGATGGCGTCGATGAGCTCCATGGTACGGATCGCGTCGGCCGCGGTGGTCGGGAAGGAGGTGCCGTCCTCGACGGCGGAGACGAACGCCTCGAGCTGGTAGTCGTACGTCGCCTTGCGGCCGAAGCGCTCGCGGCGGGTGCCGAGGTTCGTCGTCACCTTCATGCGGTGGAAGTGCTGGGGGGCGAAGGGGTTGAGGACCGAGATCTTGCCGTTGTCACCGGTGACCTCGACGTGCATGCGGAGCACGGAGGAGGAGAACATCGAGCAGCCGATGTGGGCGCTGCCGCCGTCGGGCAACGAGAAGTGCGCATCCATCGCCCGGTCGACGCCGGGGGAGGAGAGCTTGGCCGAGGCGCTGATGACGCGCGGCGCCGGCGCCAGGAGGCGCAGCAGGCTGACCGGGTAGCAGCCCATGTCCATGGTGGCGCCGCCGGCCAGGGCAAGCTGGTAGCGGATGTCGCCCTTCTTCCAGATCGGCGCCGAGAACGCGACGTCGATGTCGGTGATGTTGCCCAGCTCGCCGGAGCGGACGATGTCCATGAGGCGCTTGGTCAGAGGGTGGTACTGGTAGTGGAAGGCCTCCATGATCACCAAACCAGGGTTGCCGTTCGCCGAGGCGGCGACGGCCCGGGCCTCGTCGGCGTTGGCCGTGAACGGCTTCTCGCACAGCACGTGCTTGCCCGCCTTGACCGCCTCCATCGTCCAATAGCCGTGCAGGCCGTTCGGGAGGGGGTTGTAGACGGCGTCGATGTCGGGGTCCGCGAGGAGATCGTCGTAGGTATCGAGGACCCGGGGGATCCCGTGCTTGCGGGCGAACTCCTCGGCCTTGGTGCGGTCCCGGGCGGCCACGGCCGCGACCACCGCTCGGCCCGTCCGGCTGGCAGGCTTTATGAGAGCGGTAGGGGCGATGCGAGCAGCCCCGAGGATCCCGATTCTCAGCACGTGGTGGTCACCTGGGGTTCTGTGGGCCGGAACTGGTTGTCATCGGGGTGCAGGGAGTGAGGCGAGGCATGCACGGGCGTTCCTACAAGGTGGGATGGAGGTAGAAATCGGAGTGCCGGCGGTAGGTTGCGGCCAAGCATGAGCACGGACGCTAACGCACGCGCGCCCCGACCGAGTCTTGGGCATATCCCGGGGCTCGACGGCATCCGCGCGTTCGCGGTGCTGTCCATCATCGCCTTCCACACCGGGCTGAACTCGGTGCCGGGGGGCTTCTACGGCGTCGACGCCTTCTTCGTGCTCTCGGGCTTCCTCATCACCTCGCTGCTGGTGAAGGAGTGGGCCAGCACGGGCACGGTGCGCCTGCGCCGCTTCTGGGCCGGCCGGGCCCGGCGGCTGCTGCCGGCGGTGTTCCTCTTGGTCGCCGTCATGGGCATCGTGATGGCGGTCGTGCCCCGGCTGCTCGAGACCCCGCACATCTTGAGCGATGCCCTCTCGACCGTCTTCTACGTCTCGAACTGGTTCTCGATCCACAACGGCGTCACCTATTTCTCTGCGACCTCCCAACCATCGCCGCTGCTGCACACGTGGTCGCTGGCGATCGAGGAGCAGTTCTACCTGGTGTGGCCGCTGGTCGTCCTGGCCGTCTTGAAGCTGGGGCGCGGGCGGCTGTACCAGTGGCGCTTGGGTGTGGGCTTGGGCGCGCCGCGGCTCGCCGGGCGGGGCACGCAGCCGGTCGGGTCGGGGTTCGGGCAGGAGCGCTCGATCGAGGTCCTCGGCGGCGGTGAGCTGCTGCTCAAGCCGGCGCCCGCCCCGGCGAGCCTCGACCCCGAGTGGGAGCGCCGCCGCCGCCTCCAGGTGCTGTTCGCGGTGGCGTGCTTCGGCTCCTTGGCGTCTGCCATCTGGATGGTGTTCCTCGCGCCGAACGGTTACTCGACGCGCGCGTACTACGGCACCGACTGCCGGGCCCAGGCGCTGCTGGTCGGGGCCGCCATCTCCATCGGGCTCACGCTGTGGCGCGAGGGGAGCCACCGGCCGTGGTTCACGCCGCTCGGCCGGGGTGCTCGGCGTGTTCGGTGCGGTGGGCACGGCCGTGTTGTGGATGACGGCGTCGGAGTCGTCGACCTTCGCGTTCAGCGGCGGCTTCCTGATCGCCAGCATCGCGGCCGGCGCCGTGGTCCTGGCCTGCGCCGTGGCGCCACGCTCGCTCGCGGTGCGGTTCTTGGAGCTGCCCCCGCTGCCGCAATGGGGCCGCATTTCGTACGGGATGTACCTCTGGTACTGGCCTGTGCTCTTGGTGATGACCGGGCAGCGGCTGCACTGGGGCGTCTATCCGCTGTTCCTCGCCCGCGTCGGCATCACCGTGGCGATCGCGGCGCTCAGCTACGACCTCGTCGAGATGCCGATCCGCCGCGGGGCGCTCAAGAACTGGCGCTCGTGGGTCGCCGCACCGATCGGGGCGGCGGCGGCGATCAGCGCGGTCTTCATCAGCACCCTGGTGCCCGTGGGGGCGACCGAGTTGGCGGGAACGCCGATCAGCATCCAGTCGCCGGTGACGACGACCACGGTGCCGCCCACGACGACCACACAGCCGGCGGTGCCCGGTCGCTCGACCACGACCTTGCCGCCGACGACCACGACGACCGCCCCGCCGCCGCCGACCTATCTGTCGCTGCCGCTGCCGCCCGCGACCGGCAAGTCGAACAAACCGATCAAGGTGTTGCTCGTCGGCGACTCCATCGCCGGGACGCTCGGCGTCGGGCTGGCCCAGTACGCCAACGAGGGCCATTACAAGATTCAGATCGCGAACGAGGGCGACCCCGGCTGCTCGGTGTCGATGCAGGCCCAGATCAAGGCGCTCTGGTACACGCTGCCGCCGGGCCCGCCCTGCAGCAACACGAACCCCGAGGCGCTGTTCACCACGTGGCGCAAGTGGGTCAACGCCTACAACCCCGACGTCGTGTTGTACGTGGCGCGCGGCGAGACGTTCGACCAACAGATCGGCGGCAAGTGGCAGAACCTGGGCCAGGCCTCCTTCGACAACTACGTGGCGGGCCGTTACCGCGAGGGCGTGAACGTCTTGGGATCGAAGGGCGCGACGGTCGTGCTGATGACCTCGCCCTACTACGACAGCGGGACCGCGCCGTCGGGCGGGCTGTGGCCCGAGGACGTGCCGAACCGGGTGCAGATCGACAACTCGACCATCCGCCAGGTGGCGTCCACGTCCTCGACCGGAGCGGGCACGGGTTCGGGCACGAGTTCCGGCACGGGCACGACGACCGCCGGCAAGGTCTACGTCTTCGACCTCAACACGGTCGCCGACCCTTCGAACAAGTACGCCGCCGCCATCGGGCAGGTCAACATCCGCTGCGGGGACGGGGTGCACTTCTCGCAATCGGGCGGCATTTACGTCGGGTTGCGCTTGCTGCCGGACCTGGTGGCGCTCGGGCAGGCGCACGCCTCGGGCTCGCCGGGTGGCGCGTGGCCGGGGACGATGCCACCATCGACCCCGTCATGGTTCCCGAGCCTGCCCTGCCAGTAGAGCCTTCGTCGGGGGCTGCACCCCCGCTGGTGCGCCGGGCGACCGCGGCCGACGTCGACGCCATGGCGGCCCAGCTGGCCAAGACGTTCTGGGACGACCCCGTCACGAGCCACATCTTCCGGGGCGAACGGCGGCGTGACGCCGGGCTGCGCGCGTTCTTCGGCACCCAGATGCGCGCCGACTATCTCCCCTTCGGCGGGTGCTACACGACCGACGGCTACACCGGGTCGGCCATCTGGGCCCCGGCCGGCAAGCCTTTGCTGACCGGGCTGACCGCGATCCTCACGATGGTGCCGGTCCTGCCTTACGTGTGGAACCGGCTGCCGACGACGCTGCGCCTGTTGAACCTGCTCGAGTCGAAGCACCCGCACGAGCCGCACTGGTATCTGGCCACGCTGGGCACGGCGGTCGAGTTGCAGGGCAAGGGCGTGGGCAGCGCGCTCATGCAGCCCGTGCTCGACGCACTGCGACGCGGCCGGGCTGCCCTGCTACCTGGAGTCGTCGAAGGAGCGCAACGTGCCCTTCTACCGGCGCCACGGCTTCGAGGTCGTGCAGGAGGTGCCGCTGCCCGACGACGGGCCGTCGGTCTGGACCATGTGGAGGAAGCCCCAGCCGGTGGAGTGAGCGGACCTGCTGGACCGGGCTGGTTGTGCCGAGGTGGTCACCCTTGCGACGGAAATTCGGTCTCGCCGAATGGTTGCGGGACGTGGCCCCGCGTGGGTCGCGAGGTGTATACGTCGAGAAGGTCGGTGGTCCCCGCGTGGGTGACTACGCGCGAATTCCTGCGCGATTCGTCGGCGAACTTGGTGTGACGGGCGAGCGTGACGGGTGGGCTCGAGTCCACGTTCATTGCCGTCCGCCGGGTCTTAGGTGGGATGGATGCCCTCGGGCATGGCGAGCGCGTCGTTGACCACGACACCAAGTACGTCGATCACGGCCCGCACCGGGGCCGAGGGCAGGCCGCGGCGGCGCTGCGCCACGCCGACGTGCCGGCGGGGGAGGCCGTCGACCGGCAAGACGGGAAAACGGTCGCGCAGGTGGCCGGGTACCGCGGTCGCGGGGAGGATGGCCGGACCGTAGCCATCGAAGGCGAGCGCGGCGATGAGGCGGACGCCGTCGAGCTCCATGGCCGGGCGCAGCGTGATGCGCGCCGGCACGGTGGCGCTGTCGATCTCGGCTCGCAGCGCGGTGCCCGGCGCGGGGAGGAGCAGCTCCAGCTCGGAAAGCTGGTCGAGGTGGATGGAGGCCAGGGCGCCGAGGGGGTGCTCCGGTGGCAGCACCAGGACGAGGTCTTCGTCGAAGAGTTGGGCGGCCATGATCTCGTCGCCGCTCAAAGGGAACGTCACGACGGCGAGGTCGAGGTGGCCCGAGGCCAGTTGCTGTTCGAGCTGGCCGCTCGAGCCCTCGGCGACGTTCAGGTGGATGTGGGGGTGGCGGACCCGCAACAGGTCGAAGAGCTGGGGCACCAGCCAGCGCCCCGTGGTGCCGATCATGCCCAGGCGCACCGTCCCGACCACTTCCGCCCGCAGGGCGGTGACGTCGGCGACCAGGGCATCGAGCTCGTTCATGACCCGGCGTGCCCGCTCGACGACGACCTCGCCCTCCTCGGTGACCCGGCCCGACGCCCGGTCGACCAGCTGCACGTCGAGCTCGGCCTCGAGGCGGGCCACGTGGGCCGAGACGTTGGACTGGACGGTGCCGATGGAGGCGGCGGCGGCGGAGAAGCTGCCGGTGTCGGCGATGCCCAGGAGTGCTTGCAGGTGTTTTAGCTCCATGGGCTGCTCCTTAGGGAAATGCTTGCCGCCAGTTCTGTTACCCATCAGTATAACTGATACTAAGTATCTCTCAAAACTGCTTGACTGATTACCGAGGTACCTACAAAATGGACTTCAGACCACAGGGAATCGGATGCCCCCCCTCCAACCCTGTTGAGTCTTGAGAAGGGATCGCCCTCCCCCCCGGCGATCCCTTCTCCTAATTTCCGGCCCCTTTTCGGAGTGGCGTTCCGACCGGGTTCGAGCCGACGGTGGGCGGCGCACTTCACCGCTGCGCAAGAGGGCAACTGTTTTAGGCTGACCCCGTGGCCAAGAGCGCAGTCTTCATCGATCTCGACCGGACCCTGCTTGTGCCACGCGTCGGGCCAGGTGCTCAACCAGGCCCTGGTGGCGGAGGGGGTGCTGCCCGAAGGGCGGTCCCTGCCGGGCGACAAGATCCTCTACGCCATCAACGACCGCCTCGGGGAGAACCTCGTCTCCATGGGCCTGGTCCGGGCGGCCGCGCGGGTGGCGCGGGGCTGGAAGCAGGAAGAGGTGCAGGCGGCCGGCCGTCGGGCTGTCTCCGCCCTCAGCGAGCTGGTGGCGCCGTTCGCCCCGCAACGCCTCGCCGCTTTCCGCTCCGATGGGCACCGGCTCGTGTTGTCGACCACGACGCCGGTCGACATGATCGCCCCGTTTGCGGAGGCGTTCGGCTTCGACGACTTGATCGCCACGACCTACGAGACGAGGGACGGCCGCTACACGGGACGACTGTACGAAGGGTTCGTCTGGGGGACCGGCAAGCTGCGCGCGGTGCGGGAGTGGGCGGACGAGCACGGCGTCGACCTGGCCAACTGCCACGCCTGCAGCGACAGCGTCTTCGACGTGCCGCTGCTGTCGAGCGTGGGCACGCCGCATGCCGTCAACCCGGACCCGTCGCTCACCGTGATCGCGACGGCGCGGCGTTGGCCGATCGAGCACTGGGACCGCCCGCCGGGCGTCCCGAGCGTCGTCGGCCTCGAGCCGTATCACATGCTGCGGCCGTTCGTCCGCCAGCTGTCGTTCCCTTATGCGCGCTTCGATATCGCCGGGGTCGAACACGTCCCCGCGCGCGGTCCGGTGCTGCTGGCGGCGAACCACCGCAGTTACTTCGATGTCGCCGCGCTCGCTCTCGTGGCGCGAGCGATCGGCCGGCCGGTGCGCTTCCTGGCCAAGAAGGAGGTGTTCGACGCGCCGGTCGTCGGGCCAGATCGCCCGCGCCATCGGCGGAATCCCGGTCAACCGGGGCAGCGGGAGCGGCCAACCCTTGCGGGAGGCCGAAGCCGCGTTGAAGGCAGGGGAGGTCGTGATCGTGTTGCCCCAGGGCACGATCCCGCGCGGGCTCGACTTCTTCGACCCGGCGCTGCACGGCAAGACCGGCACGGCGCGCCTGGCGGCATCGACCGGCGCGCCGGTCGTCCCCGTCGGACTTTGGGGCACCGAGAACGTCTGGCCGCGCTCGTCGCGGGTGCCGGACTTCACCCTCGTGCGCAACCCGCCCAAGGTGATGGTGCGAGTGGGCAAGCCGGTGCCGCTGTCGCTCACCGACGCCCACGCCGACACCGAGGCGATCATGGAGGCCATCAGTGGGCTGCTACCCGCAGAGTCGCGGGTCCGCCACGAACCGACGCCCGAGGAGCTGGCCCGGACCAAGCCTCCTAAGTGAGGACACGCATCGCCAGCGCGACCACGCGCGCGGTCAATGCAACGTCGCGCCGGCTCGGGCGCGGCCAGGGGACGGTTGCCGGCGGACGGGCCGGATTGCGCGTCGACCCGAAGCTGCTCGAGCACCTCAGCGCCGGTCGGCAGGTGGCGCTGGTGTCTGGGACCAACGGCAAGACGACGACGACCCGGTTGCTCGCCGTGGCGCTTGGCGCGGGCGGCGACGAGGTGGTGAGTAACGAGACGGGCTCGAACATGCCGCCCGGGCATGTGGCCGCACTCGCCGGCACCGACGCGCCCCGTGCCGTCCTCGAGGTGGACGAGGTGTACCTGCCGCGCGTGTTGAGCGCGACCAGTGCGACGGTCGTTGTCCTGTTGAACCTCTCCCGCGACCAACTCGACCGCACGAACGAGGTGCGGATGGTGGCCGGTCGATGGCGCGCCGCCCTGGCGGCTGCGCCGCGCACCCACGTGGTCGCGAACGCCGATGACCCCCTCGTGGTGTGGGGGGCGGGCGCGGCAGCCGACGTGCATTGGGTCGGCGCTGGGATGCGCTGGCAACACGATGCCGTTGGTTGCCCTTCGTGCGAGGGGCGCATCGAGTTCGGCGAAGGCACGTGGGTCTGCCGGGACTGCGGATTCGCCCGGCCCGCGGTGGAGGCCGAGCTGGTGGCGGAAGGCGACCGCGTGCCCAGCGTGCCCGTCGCGGCGTGGGCCGACGGCCGCCGGCACGAGGTCCGGCTCATGCTCCCTGGACGGTTCAACCAGGCAAACGCACTGCTCGCCGCGGTGGCGGCGGAGGCATGCGGCATTGACGCCGGCGAGGCGCTCGATGCCATGGCGGAGGTCAAGGAGGTCGCCGGTCGTTTCACGGTGCGCGCCTTCGGGGCAACAAAGGCAAGGCTCATGCTGGCGAAGAACCCTGCCGGTTGGGACGAACTGCTCGACCTGGTGGCCGATGGGTCCGCACCGCTCGTTGTGAGCATCAACGCGCGGGTGGCCGACGGGGCCGACCCCAGTTGGCTGTGGGACGTGCCCTTCGAACGGCTGGCCGGGCGCACGGTGGTGGCCACCGGCGACCGCTACCGGGACCTGTCGGTGCGGCTGCGCTACGCCGGGGTGGCGCATACGACCGAAGCCGACCCCGGGCGCGCCGTGACGGCGGCGGCCGAAGGCGACCCCGGTGCGATCGTCGACGTGATCGGCAACTACACGGCCTTCCACGACCTGCTCGGGATGCCGGCATGAATGGCCCGCTCCGCGTGGCGGTTGTCTTTCCCGACCTGCTGGGCACCTACGGGGATGGGGGTAACGGCCTGATCCTGGCCCGGCGGGCCGAGTGGCGCGGTTTTGACGTCGAGCTGCTGCAGGCGGCTTCGGACGCGCCCGTGCCCGAGGCGGACATTTACTGCCTCGGTGGCGGCGAGGACGGTCCGCAGGTGCGCGCCGCCCGGACGCTGATCGACGACGGCACGCTGGCGGCTCGGGTCGCCGCCGGGGCCGTGGTCCTGGCGGTCTGCGCAGGGTTCCAGGTGGTGGGGCGGAGCTTCCCGGGCGCGACGGGTGACGTGCACGAAGGCCTGGCGTTGCTCGACGTCGAGACGGTGAAGGGCGAGGGTCCACGGTCGGTGGGCGAGGTGGTGTCCGACGCGGTTGGTCTGTCCGGGACTCCCGGCGCTGACCGGATTCGAGAACCACGGTGGCGTGACCGCCCTCGACGAGGGCGCGGTCGCACTTGGCCGGGTCACCGTCGGGGTCGGGAACGGCGACGGCACCGAGGGTGCGGTGCAGGGTCGCGTCGTCGGGACCTACCTGCACGGGCCGGTGCTCGCTCGCAACCCGGCGCTGGCTGATCTGCTGCTGTCGTGGGCGCTCGACGACGTGGCATTGGAGCCGCTCGACGACGCCGCCGCCGAAAGCCTGCGCGAGGAGCGGCTCGGGGCCTCACGCCACCGACGGCGGCTGCGCCGACGGCGACACGGATAAAGGAAGGAGCGACATGCGAACCGTGCTCAACGTGCTGTGGTTCGTGCTCTCGGGCCTCTGGCTGGCCATCGGCTATGCCGCGGCGGGCCTCGTGCTGTGCCTGCTGATAGTCACGATCCCATTCGGGATCGCCTGCTTCCGTCTGGCCGGCTTCGTGCTCTGGCCCTTCGGTCGAGCCGTCGTGCGCAAACCGGACGCCGGAGCGCCCTCGGCGATCGCCAATGTGATCTGGTTCGTGCTGGTCGGGCTGTGGATGGCCATTGCGCACGTGGTGCTCGGGAATCTCCTCTGCCTCACCATCATCGGGATCCCACTCGGCCTCGGGAACTTCAAGTTGGCCGCGGTGGCGATCGCACCGCTGGGCAAGGAGATCGTGTCGTCGAAGGACCCGCGCGCGCAGTTGGGAGCAATCGTCTTCTAAGGCCGGTTGGAGGCGCGCTTCGCCTTACGAGCCGACCTCGAGGCTTGTGAGGTCGCGAGCGACGACGATTTCACCGTCGAAGTGGGCCTGCGCCCGCTCGGCCCATTCGTGCTCTGCTTCCGGCCGCGGCGCGGGAACGAGGTGGGTGAGGACCAACGTGCCGACTCCACCGCCGGCTGGCGGTCCGCGCCGCGTCCTCGACGGTCGAGTGGTAGTCGAAGACGTCGTTGAGCCGCGGGATGTTCAGCGGCTCGAGCAGATCGCGACGGATCACCGTGTGCACGAGCACGTCCGCACCGGCGCAGAGCTCGTCGAGCCCCGAGCAGGGCACGGTATCGCCGGCGATGCACGACAGACGCGGCACCATCGTCAACCCGGTACCCGAGGGTCGGCCGCACCGGCGCGTGGTCGGTCGGTGCGGCCGTAATACGCACGGCCCCTTCGACGAGCAGCTCACCCCGCTCGCTCTCGGTGACCTCGGCCGAGGGTGCCCAGGTGAGGTCGTCGTGGTGCGTCATGCGGTAGCGGATGTCGGGTTCGAGCATGGCTTCGGTCGCCCGGACGAGGTCGGCGGTGCCGGGCGGTCCGAAGACGGTGAGCGGGCTGGGTTGGAACGACATGATCCAGCGCGTCGTGACGATGTCGTTGAGGTCGGTGATGTGGTCGCTGTGCAGGTGGGTGAGGAACAGTGCCCGCAGGGCGCCCGCACTGGCGCCGACCGCAGCGGCGCGGATCAGGACGGCGCGCCCGCAGTCGAAGAGAAGGTCACCGGCGGACGTGCGAACCAGGGTGGACGCACCGGCCCGCTCGGGGTCGGGGAACGGGACACCACTGCCCAAGATGATCGTCTGCACGTTTCTTACGTCTTACCAGACGTGGGGCACGAGTCGCTCGGTCGATCGCGGTCCGCTCATCCGTCACGCCGAACGAGGCGTGCGTCATCCGTGTTTTAGGCCGAGACGAAAGCGGGGTTCACAACGGCCGCGCACGCCCAAGCCGTCGATGACGAGCAGCGCGCCGTCGAGCCCGCTCCCGTCGGTTGTGGCCGAGCCGACACTGACCACGTAGAGCCGGTCGAGTGCAGGCCCGCCAAAGGTCACGTCGGTCGGGTTTGCTACGGGGACCGTAACGGTGCGGTCGAGTCCGGTCGTCATGAAGCGGGCCAGTTGGCCTCCGCCGACGAGAGCGCACCAGAGCCCGCCGTCCTCGTCGAGCGTGGCGCCGTCGGGTAGGCCCTCGAGTGCGTCGACGTCGCCGAACACGGTGCGGGTACGCACCGTGCCGAGCTCGGGGTCATAGGGATAGCTGTAGTACTGCGCGGCCGTGTCGCCGATGATGAGCGTCATCGAGCCGCCGAGCACGCCGACGGTCGGCCCGTTGGTGTTGGAGATATCCGGGTCGAGCAGGCGCCATCCATCGTCCGACGAGTACCACCACGAGGAGCCTTCGGCCTGCTGCATGTTGAGGGTGCCGGTGATCAAATTGCCAGACAGGTCGGCGCAGGCGTCGTTGGCGCGCGTCCCGAGGCCTTCCGGATACGGCGCGACCAGCGCCGTGGTTCCTGCATCGGGGTCGACGCGGTGGAGGCCGTCGTTCAGGCACGCAATGAGCGCGCCATCCTCGGTGGGCACGATGCCCGCCGCCATGGAGGGGAGTCGGAGCGTATGGAGCTCTGTGTTCTCGCCGACGAGCCAGTGCAAAGTCTGCGCGGCGCAGTCGACGAAGTAGAGGCGGTTCGTCCGTTCGTCCCAGACGAGGGACTCGCCCCACCCGAGCGTGAAGTCGCCGACGCGATCGATCCTCACGGGTGCAACGTAGCGGGGTGACGCCCGGCGGGCGACGCGTTTGGCAACGGCCGTTCAGCCTGTGGAATCGCGCGTCCGCGCCGTCACGGAGCAGGCACGGAGCTCACTCGTTGGCGTGTGAGTGGGCTCGAGCTCCAGTAGGTCGATGGTGAACGCGATGTCAGCCCAACGATCGTTTTCGAGTGGAGTCTCCGCGATTTATTTCGGAAGGCATGACGGTCAGTGTTCGAGCGGTCAGCGTCTCGGCTTGCGGCTGCGTTCTACCTGACCGCATGCGGCGTCGACAGGACTCGGACAGACAATTCGATGGGTCCGACGTCGATTGATCGCGCGGCGCATGGTCAAACGAAGGTTGCTTTTGTAATGCGATATTCATTACCATCCAGCGCAAGTGCTGACGTAAGTCATCGAAGTCACGCCTTCGCGGGGACCTTGGCGGGTTCAAAAGGGTTGGGGCGTGCAGAAAGGGCGGGCGGTGCGCAGGCTTATTGGACGAATTGCTGTATGCCTTGTCGCGGCCGGAAGTACGGCCGGGTTTCTCTTCGTCGCAGCGCCGAGTGTCGCACCGGCGGGCGCATCGTCACCGCAGACGGGCGGTGACGACGTCGCGGTGTACCAACCAGGTTGGACGTGGACGTACAACCAGACCGACACGATCTTCTCTCCAGCATCGGGCAGTACCCAAGCGGAGTTCTTCACGCTTGCGGAATCCGTGCATTACACCGTCGCGGGCATCGTGTCGCACACCAACTTCACGTGTCCGGCGTCGTATCAGAGCGGAGTCTGCACCTCGAGTACGCCGGGAGCGACCGCGGTCGGCACCTACAACACGTACCAGGTGAACTTCACCGGGACAGTGACAAGTGGATCCGGAACCGCGTCCGGGCAGAACCTGACCGTCGACACCGGCTCGTCCAACATGTCGGGAACCGAGTGGGTCGAGGTGGGCAACCTCGCCACGGTTGAAATGGACCAAACGCAAAACATCAGCGGCAAGGCCGCAGGCTTGGTGACGGTCACGCTCCAATTGGTGAACAACAGCGTGTACACGCCGGCCCAGGTGGTACAGGACTTCCGGCTTCACAACGGCGACACCTGGCTTGAAAACACCAACGTCTACAACAATGGGTTCGTCACCTACAACGCCGGCTCCTTCGGCAGCGGAACTTCGGACATCGACAGCTTCGGTCCGATCGACGCCACCGCGACGGACACGAGCACGACGGTCAGCGAGCCGATCGCCAGCAACATCCCGGTCGACCAGATCAATTACAACGACAGCGCCGACGTCACTTCGGAGACCCGCGACTGGTCGAACACGTTCCACAACGTCGCCTTCGACAACTTCCAGACCGGCGTGCCCCAGGGTCAGTCGTGTTCGCAGTCTTCAGCGACTTCGTGCGAGCAGACGACCATGGCACTCGCCAGTGCCAGCACGCCCTCCCCGTCCCTCTCTGTGAGTGAGTCGGTCGGCGGGTTGACCAACGGCGTCGCCTGCGGCGGCGAAACCGTTCCGGTGAGCGGCAATCTCAGCACCGGCGCATCGGGCGTGACCGTCCAGGCCACCCTCGATCAGTCGACCGTCAATCCGAGCACCGGCATCACCCAGACAACGGCGACGGGCACGGGCGGGGCGTACACCGTGAACTTCACGGCCCCAGCAGCGGCCGACGGCCTGGAGAAGGGGGGCGTCAACGGCACCTGGCCCATCGAAGTAAGCGGTGGCGGCGCCTCCAACAACGTCACCCTCGAAGTCGGGCCGCAGGACTGCAGCGCCACCTCGTACACGGGGGCCACAGCGGGCCAGATCGGTTCGACACAGACGGTATCGGCACTGGTGACCGACATCGGAACCCACCTGCCTGTCTCTGGTGCCGTCGTCACCTTCTCGCTCAACGGCCACAACGCCCCGGCGACGTCCGGATCCAACGGTGTCGCGACCACCACGATGGTGGTGGCAGGCCCGGTCGGGGCATCGACCATCACGGCGAGCACGGCGGCATCAGCCACCGAGACGGCCAGCTCGGCCAGCAGTCCCTTCAACGTGCAACTCGACCCAACCGCGACCGCGCTGAACGCCTCGGAACCGAGCGCGTCGGTGGGCGACAGCGTCTCCTTCACGGCGCAGGTAAGCGCCACCGGACCAACTTCGGGTCCCGTCACGGGGAGCGTGACCTTCTTCGTCGACGGGTCCCAATTGGGCACGCCGGTCAACCTCGATGGCAGCGGCGTGGCCACCAGCATCGGCGACAACACCATGACGCTGGGGAACCACGACGTCACAGCCGTCTACGGCGGCGCAGCGACCTACGCGACCTCGACGGGTGAGATCCTGGCCTACCGGGTCCACCCTCCGTTGACGCCCACCTCGACCACGCTTCACGCGACCCCCAGCCCCGCCGTGTTCGGTCAAACCGTCACGTTGCAGGCGACCGTGGCCGCGACGTCGGGCACCCCGGGCGGTGCGGTCGAGTTCTTCAACGGTGCCAACCTGCTGGGTACCGCGACGCTCAACGGGAGCAGCCCGGACACGGCCACCATCACCGTCAGCTCGCTCAGCGTGGGCAACCACCAGCTGAGCGCCGACTACGAGGGCGACGGCGACGTCACCTTTGACTCCTCGGCGTCCCCGCCGATCAGCGAGACCATCTCGCAGGCACAGTCGTCCACCGCGATCTCTTCGGAGGTCAACCCGACGGTCGCTGGCGAGAGCACTACATTCGACATCACCGTCGCCGCGGCAGGCGCCGGGAGCGGGTACTCCCACCGGCACGGTGCAGGTGAGCGTGAACGGCACGCCGGTCGGCGGCCCCGTCGGCCTGTTGGGTGGCTCGGCCAGTGTGAGTGACGCTCTTGGGGCGGGCAGCTACACCGTCTCGGCGGTCTACTCGGGCGACACAGACTTCGCCGGGAGCAGCGGGTCCACGACGCAAACCGTCGCCCAGGACGCCACCACGACTTCGCTGGTGAGCAATCCGGACCCGTCGATCCAGGCACAGGTCGTCACCTTCACGGCCACGGTGAGCCCGAATGCGCCGGGCGGTGGCACGCCGACCGGACTGGTCACCTTCACCACCAACGGGGGTGCGACGACCCTGGGGTCCGCGAGCTTGGCCCAGAGCGCCAACGGCGCCACGGCCTCGATCCAGCTGGCCAACCTCCCTCTTGGCGACACCCTCGTGACGGCTACGTACGCTGGCGACGCCAACTTCGCCGGGAGCGCTTCCTCCGCGGTCGATCAGTCGGTGGAGCCGGCACCGCCCGTCGTTGACACGTTGACCGTGCTCACGAGCTCGGAACTGCCCTCGGTGTACGGGCAGTCGGTGGGCTTCACGGCCACCGTGACGGCAGCCAGTGGCCCCAACGTGCCGCAGGGGACGGTGCAGTTCTCCATTGACGGCGCCAACCTCGGTGGCCCCGTGCCACTCGACGCCAACGGGGTGGCGAACAGCCAGCCCATCTCGACGCTGGCTGCGGGCGGCCACGCTGTCATCGCGGCCTACAGCGGCAACGACACAGCGGGTCAGTTCGGGTTCAACCCGAGCGGCCAGGTGCTGACCCAACAGGTCCAGCAGGCAGCGACCAGCGTCAGCGGTTCGCCATCGGCCAACCCCGACCCGTTCGGCCAGGCAGAGACGTTCGGCGTGCAGGTGACCGCCGTGGCGCCCGGCGCGGGCACGCCGACGGGCCAGGTGCAGTTCAGCTTGGACGGCGCACCACTCGGGACGCCGACCTTCCTCGACGCCAGCGGTGACGCCGGCACCGCACCGGTCAACGGCCTGGCGCCGGGCATCCACACCGTCTCGTACGTGACCTCGGGCGACTCGAACTTCCTCGGGACGAACGGGTCGTTCACGTTCACCGTGTCCAAGATCCCGACACAGACGGCGCTGCAGTTGTCGCCTAACCCCGTCGTGTTCGGCCAGCCCGAGACGATGACGGCGACGGTCACCCACTCCACCGGTCCGGGTACCCCGACGGGGACGGTTACCTTCAAGGACGGGTCGACCACCCTCGTCACCGTGCCGGTTAGCGGCAGCGGGGGCTCGGCCACGGCGAGCTTCACCACGTCGACGTTGGCTGCCGGATCGCATTCCATCACCGCCACCTACTCGGGCGACACCAACTTCGCCGGGAGCAGCTCGACTGCAGGGACCCTTGTCGTGGGAGCCGCACCGACGACGGTGACGGCCGATCCGGCGATCTTGTACCTGCGAATAGTCCCACTTCCGGTGAGCATCCAGCTGAGCTTGGGCGTGTTGTCAGCAACGCTGACATCGAATGGCGTGCCGGTGGCGGGACAGACCCTCACCTTCGAGGCAAACGCGGGCTCGCACCCGGTGCTTTGCACGGGTACGACCAACGTCCACGGCGTCGCGAGCTGTAGTTCGGGCCTCACCGGTCTGACCCAGACACTGCTGTCGGGAGGCATCCTCGTCGTCTACGGCGGCAACCCCTCGTACCAGCCGTCGTCCGGCACCGCGGGCTTGCTGAAGGTGCAGCTGTGAGCGCCGCTCAGCCCCACGACCATCACCTAGCGAAGGAGACCCGCTCAGTGCGCAGGGCAATGACTCGAGTTGGAGCCGTCGGCGCAGCGGCGCTCGCGGTCGTCGTCGGCCTGGCGCTTCCGGCCGGGGCGGCCATCACAGCCCCGGCGTCGGGCGCGATCCTGTCTGGGAGCCAGACGATCGCGGACAACGGCACCAGCAGTGGGGGCCAGATCGTGACCGTCTTTGGCGTCACGATCACCACTTGCAACGGCTCCACCAACATGTTCGTCGACTCGGGTGCCGGCACGACGGTCGGCGCCTCGACGGTGCTCAACCTCGGCACGGTATCCAGTGACGCCGGGTCGAACCCACAGAGCGGGACGTGGAACACGAGCCTCGTGCCGAACGGGGCGTACACAGTCAACGCAACCGAGGTCAAGAAGACGAATAGCTGCGTCACCACGACGACGAACACGGTGCACGAGCCTGTGACGGTGACCAACACCGGCCAGCTCGCATACGGCGGCGTCACCAGCGCGGCTCAAGGCACCAGCATCAACGTCTCGGCGACCCTGACCGACCTTGCCAATGTCGCGCCGAACGTCGCCCAAACGGTGAGCTTCGCGTTCGCCGGCCACCCGGCCGTCAATGCCACGACCAACACGACGACGGGACAGGCCACGGCCACCCTGACCGTCCCCCAGGGGCCTGGCGGCACCACCCTCCAGGTGTCCTATGGGGGCGGCTTCTACACCGCGGTGACAAACAACGTGGGCTTCACCATCACCAAGGACCCCGTGAACGTCGCTATCGCCCCGCCGAGCGCAACGGTCTTTGGTCAGCCGACTCAGTTCACGGCGCAGGTGAGCTCCCAGGTAGCGGGTGAGCCCGCCCCCTCGGGGAGTGTGAATTTCTTGGTCGACGGGTCCTCAATCGGAATCGGAACCGTGTCCGGCGGGGTGGCCACCTCGCCCAGCGATAGCGCCCTATCCGTGGGGAACCACAACGTGGTGGCGCAGTACTCGGGCGACGGCAATTTCCTGACCGGCACGGGCACCGCGACTCAGATCGTGAATCAAGCCGTCACCGTCGTGACGCTGCAGTCGACGGTCTCTGAATCCAAGTTCGGCGAGTCCGTTTCCTACACAGCGCAGGTGACCACGCAGGCGCCCGGTGCAGGAGTGCCGACAGGGACGGTGAGCTTCACCGAAACCCCGACGGGTGGGTCGCCCCAGCCGATTGGCGCCGCCAAGCCGCTGTCGGCCACCGGCAATGCCAATCAAAGTGGCGCTCAGAGCGACGCCATCGCGATCCTTCCAGCGGGGAGCTACAGCATCACCGCGACCTACTCCGGTGGGCCCAGCTCGCAATTCGCGGCCAGCAGCGGACAGATCACCCAGGTGGTTGATCCGGCCGGCACGATGCTGACGCTGCAGTCCTCAAGCCCGTCCTTCGCCGTCTTCGGCCAGCCGGTGTCCTACACCGCGACAGTGACGGCGGTCGCTCCCGGCGCCGGCACGCCGACGGGGTCCGTGGCCTTCAATGCAGATGGCACGACAAGCCTCGGGACGATCGGCCTCAACAGCAGCGGGCAGGCGACGAGCAACCCGATCTCGACCCTCAACCCGGCCCAGCCGCACATCATCACGGCGACCTACACCAACACCGACGGCAACTTCGTGGGGACGCAGGCCACCGTGCAGCAGTTGGTGCTGCCGGACCCGACGACCACTGTGGTCACGACCAGCCCCCAGCAGTCGGTCTTCGGCCAGCCCGTGAGCTTCACGGCCACGGTTTCGGCGAACCCGCCGGGAGCCGGCGTGCCGACAGGGTCGGTCGAGTTCTCCATTAACGGCACCGACATCGGCACCCCTGTGGCGCTCACCAACGGTGTCGCCGCCGTGTCCGGCATCTCGAACCTTCAGCCCGGCACGTACGCCATCTCGAGTACCTACTTCAACGCGGACGGTGACTTCGCCGGCAGCGCCAACCCCGACAGCACACTGGTCGGCGCGTCGCTCACGGTGAACCAGGACCCGACCACGACCGGCGTCGTCTCCTCGACGAACCCGACCGTGTTCGGCCAGCCGACGACGTTCACCGCGACAGTGAGCGCGAACGTCCCAGGTGCCGGAACGCCGTCGGGCACTGTCCAGTTCCTCGACGGCTCCACCGTCATCGGGACCGGTACCCTGAATCACGTGGCCGGCAGCGACCAGGCCACATTCACCACGTCGGACCTGGCCGTCGGCTCGCACGCCATCAGTGCGCGGTACCTCGGGGACATCGACTTTCTCGGCAGCACGGGGAACCTGAACCAGACGGTGAACCAGGACCCGTCGATCACGACCGTGTCCCAGAACGGCCAGTCGGTGCAGGGACAGGCCGTCAGCTTCACGGCGACCGTGGCAGCCGCGCCGCCAGGTGCCGGCACCCCAACCGGCACGGTTATCTTCGAAATCAACGGCGCGCCCTTCGGACCATCGGAGGCGCTCGTCAACGGATCGGCCACCAGTGCGTCGCTCTCGGACTTGACGCCGGGTACCTACATCGCCACGGCGCTCTACCTGGGTGACACCAACTTCCTCGCCAGCAGCGGCAACGTCGGCCAGATCGTGAACCCGGCCTCGACGGCGACGAACCTCAATGTCTCGCCTGCCGCGCCGGTCCTCGGCCAGCCGGTCACGCTCACTGCGACGGTGACGCCGACCGGCGCAGGCACGGGCACGCCGACGGGTTCGGTTGTCTTCTATGACGGCCAGATCCTCCTCGCATCGGTGCCGTTGAACGCGGCGGACGTGGCGACGCTGTCGGGCCTGCACCCTTCCGTCGGCGCGCACGCCTACTCGGCCGTGTACTCCGGCGAGTTCGACTACGCCGGCAGCACGTCCAACACTGTGAACACTTCGGTGGGCGGGATCTCGACGACGACCTCGGTCGGATCGTCTGCGAACCCGTCGCAGTTCGGGACGCCGGTCACCTTCGTTGCCACGGTCATGCCGGCGAGTAACGCCGGGCCCGGGCCAAGCGGCACGGTCACCTTCACCGACGGTGCGACGACGCTCGGGAGTGCGCCCGTGACGCTGACCGGCAGCACCTACACAGCGTCGCTGAGCGTGTCGGGCCTGGCCGTGGGCTCCCACAGCATCACTGCGACCTACGGCGGCGCCACGAGCTACCTGGGCAGCGCCTCGAGTGCCCTCAATCAGACGGTGACGAAGGCCACCACCTCTATCTCAGCGCAGACAGCGACGAGCGGAGGCAGCATGACGGCCGTCCTGTCCTCTGCCCAGGGTCCGTTGGCGGGCCAGACGCTGAGTTTCGCCACCGGGACCACAGCGCTGTGCACCGCGGTCACCAACGCGGCGGGGAGTGCCACGTGCACCGCAGGGCCGCTCAAGAACGTCACCTTGCACGCCAACGGGTCGTACACCGTGACCTACGGCGGGAACACCAACTACCTCGCCTCGACAGGAACCGGCAAGGCCTGACCCAGCAGCGCGCAGCTCGGCGGGCTCGGCCCGAGGGGGTGCCGGGATGCCGGAGGGGTCGCCCGTAGGCGGTCTCGAAACTGCTCAAGCGACGGTGGGCAAGTCCTGGGCTGTCTTCGTCACCACGGTGTCGGTTGAAGAGAGGCGGATGACCTCGACGATCCCGGCCGTCACGGCCAAGACGGCAAACACCAACGTGCCGATGGCGTTGACGGCCTCGTTGCCCGGGTGCACCGCCACGAAGAAGGCGGAGCCGGCGATCCAGGCCAGGGAGCGGTGCGGTGACCGTTGCGCCACGAGGTCGAGCAGGAAGAAGGCCACGCTCGTGGCGAGCAGGTAATAGGGGAAGATCACCGACTCGAACACGAGCCGGCTCCCGACGCAGGCCAAGCACAGGGCTAAGAGCGCCTCAGGCCGCCGCAACCAGGGACCGCGCCGGGCGTACGCCCAGAGGCACACCCCGATCGCGAAGAGCACGGGCACGTCGCGGGCGACCGCCGAGACCACGGTTGTCGACCAGCCGGCAAGGGACAGCACGGTGGCACCCGAGACGGCACCGCCCGCGCTGAACCCGCTCAGGTTCTCGATCGTCGCCCGCGGTGCGGAGGCGAAGAACGGCGCCAGCCCGGCGACGAAGAGGACGAGGGCGGCCGCAGCCAATCGCAGACGAGCTTTGACGTCGGGAGCGACCACCAGGGCCGGCAGGAAGAGGAGGACGGCGTACTGCTTGGTGAGCACGGCGCCGCCAAAGAGGAGCCCGGCGACGATGAAGCGGCGGCGCAACACCTGGGACAGTGCGAGGAGCGCCAGCCCGAGGCTGAGCATGTCTTGGGGGTGGAACAGCTGCACGATGGCACTGCTCGCCGCCGGCAAGAAGGCCAGGAGGGCCACGAGCGCGGCCATCCGCGCCGGCGTGTCCGCGCCACTGGCGCGGAGGACGACGAGACCGCCCGCGGCCAGGACGAGCCAAGCCACGACGCCGAGGAGCCCCTGGGACCGATACCACGGAGGCAGTGACGGGGCGAGACCGCCATCCGTGAGCCGGCGCGGCGAGCCGCACTCGCTGACGTCGGTGCCGAACGCCGGGTCGTGCGCATACTGCGTCTGGGCGCGCAGGCCGTCGGCCCGGTCCGGCTGGGTGCACCAGGCGGGGGCGCCGACCAGCGAGGGGAACGCCGCCACCGCAGGCGCCATAGGAGCGCGTAGCCCGGCGGGTTGGGGAGGCCGTCGACGGCCGCCGCCGCGTGCAGGTGGCCGTCGGCCAGGGCGGACGTCACAGCGGTGAGCGGTGGGGTATCGCCGCCCGACGGCGGTCCCTGACGGGCGACGACGATCCCGAAGAAGCACACGCCGGCCGCCAGGACGAGGAGCAGACCGAGCAGCGTCCTCGACCTCAAGGTCCTGCTCCACCACGGTGTCCGATGCGCTCACGATAGCGATGCCCGTGCCGACCGGCGGGCCTCCCGGTGTTAGCTTGCCGAGCGGAGAAACAGCGAGGCTGAGCCGGCGAACACGCTGCGCAGGAGGCTCCTTGCACACCATGGACGTCCGATCGGGCACGGCCGAATGAACTCGATGGTTCCCGGTGGCGAAGCAGAACCGGCCGGCGTCCTGACCCTCGAGCGGGACCCCGCCCTGCCGGAGCCGGCCGAGCCCCGTCCCTCACCGTCCGGCGGCACGCCGTTCGGGGGCGCCCTGGCCGCCGTCGTGGTCGGCATGGTGGCAGCCGCGGTCTACCGCCAGGGCGGGTTCTACCCACCCGACGCGTTCGGGCTCGCTGTCGTCTCGGCGCTCCTGGTGTTCGTCGTGCTCCAGCGCGTGCGGGACCGGGCATCGGTCCAGGTGACCGTGGCGGTCGGCGCGCTCGCTCTGTGGTGGTTGGTGCGGTCGATCGCCGCGCACCGCACGGTGGCGTTCTTTCCTCTCGGTGCGGCGCTGCTCGGGTTCCTCGCTGCGTTCGTGGTGATCCGGTGTCTAGGCGACCGGGACCGGGCGCGGGTGGCGCTCGCGCTGATCGGGATTGCCGCAGTCGCGGCCATCCTCGGGCTGGTTGCCGTGTTGTGGCACTTCACGTCGTGGGCGCAGCACGCCGGCGGCTACTGGCAGCTCACCACTCCGCTCACCCAACCGGCGAGCGCCGCGGCGCTCCTCGCCATCACGCTGCTCGTCGCGCTGGCGCTGCAGCGCGACCACCCGTTGGTACGTATGGCCATCTGTCTGATGCTCGCTGCGTTCATCGCGACCCAGAGCCACTGGTCCCTGCTCGCACTCGCCGCGGGCGCGCTCTTCGTCCCGCGCCGGTGTTGGTTGGCGGCGTGGTTGCCCCTGACCGCTGGGCTGGTCGCGGGGGCAGCGGTGGTGGCCTCGGCCTCGGGCCACCTCTCGCCGTGGGCCGCAGCGGTCGTGCTGGTCGCCGTCGCAGCGGCGTCGTGGAACGCCGAGACGTGGACTCGCGCCCGCATGCGCGACTCGACGATGCGGACCGTTGCGGTCGTGGCGCTCGTCGTGGTTGCCGCGGGCACCACGCTGCTCGTGCTGCGGCCGCCCGGGGTCACCGGACCGAACGAGCCGGCCAACCAGAGCCAGAGCGTCGCGTGGTCGGGTGCGGCACAGGCGTGGCGGTCATCGATGCTGACAGGCGTCGCGCCGCCGACCATCTACTCCTCCGATCAGACCGTCGCCACGTATCCCGGCCTCACGCCCGACGCCGACGTCACCGTTGCCGCCGACGGCGGTCTGATCGGCGCGGCGCTCCTGATCGCGGTGATCGCCGCCGTGGCCGCCGTGCGCCGACGCCGCACGACGCTCGCCGCGTGCGCGCTGGGCGCGACCGTCGCCTTCGCCGTCACGGGCGCGGTCGACGTGGCCTGGCAGCTCCCCGCGCTCGCCATCGTCGGCGGATGTGTCGTCGGCCTGTGGGCGGAGGCGCCGGTGCGGGCGGATGGGGCGGACAGGGCGGAAGGGGGTCCGGCCGCCGGGACGACGCCGGCGTCGCCGAGGCGGCGGGGCACGACAGTGCCCGCCCTCGTGGTCGTCGGGGTGGTGACGCTGCTCGTCGTGCAGCTCAGCGTCGGGATCGAGCACGGATCGGCCGGCGGACTGGCGCACGTGCAGAGCGCGGCGCCCGCGCCGTCGGCCACCCCGCTGGCACCGGCGCGCACGATCTTGCGCGGCCCCGACGTGACCGATCCCTTCATGGTGCGGTGGCAGGGCCACGACCTCATCTACACCAGCCAGGGCACGAGCTTTCTGAACGTCCCGGTCCGGGAGGGCACGCCCGGACACTTCGGGGCGCCGACTGACGTGTTGCCGCACCTGCCGTTATGGGCGATCAGCGGCGCCACGTGGGCGCCCGACGTGTACCAGGTCGCCGGCGGGTGGGCGCTGTACTTCACGTCGCTCCTCCGCGGGGCGGCGCTGTCGACGCATTGCATCGGCGCCGCCTACGGTCCGTCGCCCACCGGCCCCTTCGTCGCCACGGACCGCCCCTTCATCTGCCAGCTCGACCATCGTGGCTCCATCGATGCCCGCGTGTTCGTCGACGCCGGCCATCTGGTGATGCTCTGGAAGTCGGAGGACAACGCGGACCCGCACGTGCCGGGGCCCGACCAGAACGGCCCGACTGGGATCTACGCGCAGGACCTCAGCGCCAACGGGCGAACGTTGCTGGGGCAGGCCGTCAAGATCTTGGGACCGACTCAGCCGTGGGAGGGCAGCATCGTCGAGGCGCCCGACATGGTCGAGGCCTGGGGCACCTACTGGCTCTTCTTCTCGGGGAACTGGTACTACTCGTCCGACTACGGCATCGGCGTGGCCGCCTGTCAGAGCCCGCTCGGGCCTTGCGCCGACGTCAATCCCGCGCCGTTCCTCACGACCAACCTCCAGGGGTCGGGGCCCGGGGAGGAGTCGCTCTTCGTCGACGGGGCCGACGTCTGGCTCCTTTACAACCCGTTCAAGTCGAACGACCCCGGCCCGGTGATCCCGCGGCCGGCGGTCATGACGCGGCTGGGCTTCACGCCACAGGGCCCCTATCTGGCGGCGCCGTGAGCGACCGGTTCCCAGCAGGGGCACAGTCGACGGGTTAGGGTGCGCAGGAGCGTTTCGAAGGGTCCCCGGGTGGGCTGGAGCGAGGTGCGAAAGTGAAGAGCTGGCGGCAGCGGACTCACGTGGCGGTTATCGCAGTGGCGAGCTTCGTCCTGTTGGTGACCGTCCTTCCCCAGATCGCGTCGGCGTTCGGGCTGCACATCCTGGCCGACCGCATCGAGAGCACGATCTCGTGCGGGAGTTCCATGAGCTCGGGGTCGAGCGGGGGTTCGGGGTCGAGCGGGTCGGGGTCGGTCGTCGGCTCGCAATCACCGATCGGGTCGAGCAGTTCGAGTTCGAGCATGTGCTGCGGCTCGGGGAGTTCCGGTAGCTCGGGGAGCTCGGGGAGCTCGGGGAGCAGTTCGTCCGCGCCGTGCGGGGCCCCCGGCACCGTCACGGGGATCGTGACCATCACCGGCGCGCCGGCGGGCTTCTCGCCGGCCGAAATCGGGGCCGGTGCGTGCCCGGACACCGGGCCGCCGAACCAGCTGTGTGGGAACCCGCAATACGATCTCGCGGGCTCCAACGGGAGCTACACGCTCTCGCTGAGCCCGGGCAAGTGGCGCGTCGCCGGCTTCTACGAGACGAGCGCGTTCGGCGGCCCCTTCCTCGGCACCGCGCAGGTGATCGACGTTCCGTCGGGTGGCACGGTCGTGCGGAACCTGACCGTGCCCTACAGACGCGCCGGCGGAGCTCAAGGGCACCATCACGGTCACCGGGGTGCCCCCGACCGACCCGATCCAGCAGTTCATGGTGCTTGTGTGCCCCTCCTACGCTCCTTATGACGGCGTGAGCCAGCCCATCGCGTGCGTCAATGGCTACTCGCAGCCGCCGACGCCGGGCGCCACCTCGGCGCCCTACGACATCACCGGGCTCCCGCCGGGAAGCTGGACGGCGTACCCCGGCTTCTGTGCGCAGACGGGCTGTGGCTTCAACGCCATGGCGGGCACCCCGGTGACGCTCACGGCCGGTAAGACGACGATCGCGAATCTGAGCACGCCGTTCCTCCTTCCCGGCCAGGCGCTGCTCAGCGGGACCGTCACCGTCCTCGGTGCCCCGCCGGGCTTCTCCGACCCCGTCGGGGTGAGTGCGTGCTTGTCGGGCACCACCAACTGTCAGACCTTCTACCTGCAGTCGGGCAACCACTTCGACCTCGTCCTGCACGCCGGCACCTACAGCGTGAAGGGGTTCTATCTCGCCGCGCCGTTCGACAACGCGGTCGACGGTCCGAGCTCACCGATCACGCTGACCGCCGGCCACACGACGGTGCGCAATCTCTACGTGACCTACCGCGCCCCGGGGACGGCGACGGGCACCATCAGGGTCACCGGTTTCCACTTGGGCGTCACGATCACCGCCTACACGGTGCTCGCGTGCCCGACGGCGCACCCGTGGTCCGGCGGCATCCCAGCGCCGGAGTGCGTGAGCGAATACTCGGGCCCGGGTGGTTTCGGCTTCGGTGCGGCTGATCGCACAGCGCCGCAAGGCCCGTTCGCGCTCACCCATCCTCCGGCCGGCTTCAAGGCGTCGGCCGCCGCGACCCCCATCAACCGCTACGTGCTCCCGCTGACGCCCGGCCAGTGGTTCCTCTACCCCGGCTACCAGACGGTCTTCGGCTCGGTCACGGACCACCGGGGCACGACGGTGAAGATCGTGTCGGGCGTCACGACCCGCAAGAACCTCACCGTGCCCTACCAGCGCCCGACCCAGGCGGCCGTGACCGGCACCGTCAACGTGATCGGCGCTCCGGCGAACGGTTTCGAAGCCGGGGTCCAGGCCTGCACCGCGGCGCCGACGGCCACGACGTGCGTGGGGGAGCAGGAGGCCTTCAGCGGTCAGAACGGCACCTACACGCTGCTGCTCACGCCCGGGACCTGGTGGGTGCGCGGCTTCGTCCAGACCTTCTTCGGATTCTCGTCCCACCAATCGACGTCCAAGGCGGTCGTGGTGCACGCCCGAGCCGGCGTGGTGACCAAGGAGAACTTCACCGTCACCGTGTCCTGATCGTCCTCGAGGAGCGGCGCTTTTGCTTCTCATCGATGCAGCCAACGTCATCGGATCCCGTCCGACGGGCTGGTGGCGCGACCGTTCCGGGGCGGCACGGTCGTTCGTGGATCAGGTGCGCGCGGCCGTGGCCTCGGGCCGGATCGACGACGCGGTGGTCGTCGTCCTGGAGGGCCGGGCGCGCGAGGGCGTCTCGATCGGCGTTGCCGACGGCGTCGCGGTCCTCCACGCCAACGGCAGCGGTGACGACAAGCTCGTTGCCGTGGTGGAGGACGCCTCTGACGCTGCGCTGGTAACCCTCGTCTCCGCCGATCGGGAGCTCCGGCGGCGGGCGGAGGCGCTGGGCGCTGGAGTGGTGGGACCCGGATGGCTTCTGGAGCGCCTCGCGGTCGATGGCGACTGAGATCGGGGCTGTCGACGCCGCCAGCTGGTCGGAGATCCGAGATGTCCGCCTCCGCTCGCTGGCTGACGCACCCGAGGCGTTCACGTCGACCCTGGCTCGTGAGGCGACGTACGACGAATCGAAATGGCGCAGCCTCGCGACCAGCGGTCGATGGTTCGTGGCCTCCGACGATGGAGAATTGGTCGGCGTGGCCGTGGGGGTGGACGGTCGCTCCGGGGACCCGACCCGGCGCGAGCTCGTCGGCATGTGGGTGGCGGCGTCGCACCGCCGAAGCGGGGTCGCCCGAGACCTCGTCGAACGGGTGAAGCAGTGGGCCGCCTCGCAAGGGGCTGCGACCCTGAGCCTTGGCGTGCGCGAGGACAACGAACAGGCGATGGCGGCCTACGGCCGGATGGGTTGGCACGTGACGGGGGAAACCGTGCCCGAAATGGGCCAGCCGACCAAGGTGATCATCGTGATGTCGTGCGCGCTCGGGCCCTCGTCGGGGATCTCGAGCGGCTGAGGTGTCTCGGGCTGTCCTCGGGTCCGATGAAGGCGCAGAGCGCGAACCCCGCGCCTCGCTTGTACTTGTATACACGACGAAGACGGCGCCTCGGTGGAGACCGTGTATGCGACGAAGACGGCACCTCGTCTGCGAGTGACTACGGGTTGCTCCTTATGTCTGGATGTTGCGAGCAGGTGTTTCGGGCAGTGCCGCCTCATTTTTATAAGGACGAGCCCGTAGTCACCCCGAGGAGGCGCCAGGTTGCTCGCGTATACGGTCGCGCGCGAGGCGTCGTCGGTCGCCCAGTACAGATGTCGCGGCTCACGGCTGGGGCGCGAGGAGCGCCACGGAAGCCGGAGAGTTCAGTCCGGCCACTCCCGTCGCCGGTCACGCGCCGGCGGTCCGTCGAGGGCCCAGGCCCGGCGCCACGATGAGGCTTCGGGACCACGGTGGGCCAGTTCGGCGCCCGCCACGGGGTCGGCCGCGCTGACGGAGCGCCGCGCCTGCCACCAGTCGGAGTGGACCTCACGGGCCAGCGTGGCGACGGCCGCCTCAATCCGCTCGGAGAACCGCCGGGTGTTCTCGCCCTCGTCGGGCGTCATGGGCGCTCCGAACAGGACGGCGATGGGGGAGCGGCGCAGCCGCCCGCCCCGGCGGTCCTCGGTCCCAGAGCCTCCGGGGCCCGCGCCCCTGCCGCGGACTTCTTCGGCAGCACGTGGCGCGTCCCGTGCAGGTACACGGGCACCACGGGCCGCCGGTGCGCCGCGCCAGGTAGGCGGCGCCGGCGTGGAAGGGCTGGCCCCAGCCGTCGGGGGAGCGCCCGCCCTCGGGGAAGATGACCAGGCTCCAGCCGTCGTCGAGCAGCTCGGCCGCCGGGTCGGCCGAGCGTGCGGTTGACCTTGGCTGCGCTCGATCGGGATGGCGCCGAGCGCGAACGACCACAGCACCGACTTCCAGGTGCGGTCGAAGAAGTAGTCGGCCGCCGCGGCCACGACGGTGCGGTGGCGGAACTCGACGGGCAGGGTCGTGAGCAGCAGCGGCGTGTCGATGTGGCTGGCGTGGTTGGCGGCGAAGATGACCGGCCCGTCGAGGTGCTGCGAGGTGGTCGAGCCCGCGCACGGTGGCCGGCGCCAGCAGGCGGGCGGCCGGGCGGGTGACGCTGTCGAGCATCATGGCCCGGGCCAGGCGCACCGGGTAGCGGCGCGCCCACTCGTTGTCGTAGTCGACGCCGACCTTGCGCTCGGGGTCCGGGCGCGTCGACCGACGCCGGCCACGGCGGGGCGGCCGAGCGGGAAGCGGGCCGAGCGCACGCGCCCGAGCAGCGACGAGGCCGCCGACGCGGGCGACGCCGACGACGACGGCGCCATCAGTGCACGTCGGCCATCAGGATCGGCGGGTTGTGCAGGTGGGTGATGCGTGGGGTCGCGGCCGACGACGTCCTCGGCCATCTCGAGGGCGTCGTCGCAGGGTCGACGCCGGCTTGAAGCCGAGGCGGCGCACGGCCGCTGGCGTCGCCGCCGACGATGATCACCCGGCCGAGGTGCTGCGAGGGCGTGGGCGCCCCAGTACCACATGTAGAACGGGTGGACGCCGTGGTAGGCGTAGCTGGTGCGGTAGAGGTGGCGGTACCACTCGTCGGTGGCGAAGTGACTCCTCGAACTCTTCTCGATCTCGAGCGGGTCGGTGGTCTCGGCCAGCACCTGCTCGAAGAAGTCGATGTAGCTCGGGTGGTGCACCGGGTGGAACTCCCACGGCGTCGGGTGGCTCATGATCACCACGCCGCCCTCGCGCACCAGCGGCTTGCCCCGGTAGAGGTTGAAGAAGTAGCCGAGCCCGAGGCACATCACCAGGATCGGGTTCATGATCGAGTTGACGTTGTAGGGGCAGATGTAGGGCAGGCCCATGGTGAGGATGTCGGTCTGGCCCTCGACCGTCGACGAGCTGCTGGTCGTAGCACGTTGGTCGGTGGTGACGGCGTGCACGGCCTCGACCTCGCCGGCCTGCACCGACGTCATGCGCGTGCGGCGACTCGATCGAGTGGAAGATCTGACGGGCCGAGCGCGGGCGGGCGTCCGGTCGAGCGCCTTCGACGTCGCCGAGGAAGGTGGCCCGGTCGCGCAGCGGTCCACTCCCACTCCCGCTTCTGCAGGAAGCGCGAACGGCGTCGGGGAACGTGTCGTTGTTGAGCGTCGTCTCGATCTGGAAGACCTTGACGCCGGCGTCGGCGATGAGCCGGCCCATGCGCCAGTTGGACGAGTGCAGCTCGGAGCGGTGCTGGTCCATGAAGGAGCGGCTGTGCTGCATGGTCTGCGACGTTGTGGTGGTGGCGCAGGCTGCGGTAGCTGGCCAGGCCGGTGGCCGACGCTCTTGTGGCCGCCGTCCATGGCCACGAGGTTGATGTTGACGTAGACCAGCAGGTCGCGACGTCGGCCGCCCGCTTGTTGATCTCGACGTCCTCGCCCTGGTCGGTCTGCCCGAGGTAGACGCAGGTCGTCGGGGTCCTCGGCGTCGTGCTGGAGGAGCAGGCCGTGCGGGGCGAAGGCGTCGTAGACCCGGTCGCCCAGGGCGTGGCGCAGCTCGGCCTCGGTCATGCGCCGGTGCAGGGCCAGCGCGGCGATCGAGCACGACGTCGTCGACGCCGGCGTCGGCGGCCATGTCGAGCACCGCCTCGATGACCCGCTGGCGGATGTCGGGTCGCCTCCATCGGCGGCAGCGGCAGGGAGATGTCGTCGAAGGCGATGGTCAGCTTCATGCCCGGCGTGCAGCAGCGCCGGGCAGCGGGTCGCTGTCGCCGAGCGGGTGCAGCAGGGCGTGGCGGATGGCGGCGTCGGGGTCGTCGAGCGGCGTCGAGCGGCTCGGGCGGGTAGATGACCCGGCTCCCGCTCGGGCAGCGTCTCGAGCGTGAAGCCCTCGCCGTGCCAGAACAGGGTCGGCGGGGTCGACCGGTCGACCTCGAGGACGAAGCCGGGTCGGCGGCTCATCGGGTGTGTCCTTTCGGCGCGGAGGTCGAAGGCGATCTTGACGGCACCGCGCCGGCCGGCGGCGGCGGCGTGGGCGATCGCCTCCTCGTAGCGGGCGAGCGGGTAGGTGGCCGACACCAGCCGGCCGGTGCCGAGTGCGGCCACCAGCTCGAAGGCCAGGTCGAAGGTGGAGACGCCTTCCGCCGAGCCGCGAGCCCGACGCCCGCCCCGACCCCGCGCTCGGTCCCGTAGGCGTAGGCGCCGGCCAGCCGCACCTCGCGGTGCCACAGCGGGGTCAGGTCGACGGTCACCTTGCCCGGCATGCCGACGAGCACGACCGTGCCCCGCGGGCGGACGATGGCGAGCGACTGCTCGATCGACTCGGCGCTGCCGACGCAGTCGAACGACGACGTCGGCGCCGCCCGACAGCGTCGCCGTCATCGCCGGCGCGCCGCCGTAGGACAGCGAGCGCGTGTGGCGGCGCACGGCGCGCGAGCAGCTGATCGGGCGGCAGCGCCTCGGTGGCGCCGAGCTCGCGGGCCAGCCGCTGCTGGTGCGGGTAGCGCGCGCCCGACCAGCACGGCGGACGGCGCCGGGCACCGCCCGCTGGTCGCGAGGTGCGAGACGGCGGCGGTCACCAGCAGCCCGAGCGTGCCGGCGCCGAGCACGGCGACCACGTCGCCCTCGGCGATCGGCGCCCCGAGCACCGCGTGCACGGCGCAGGCGACCGGCTCGACCATCACCGCGGCCTCGTCGCTCAGCGCGTCGGGCACGGCGTGGAGCTGGCTCGCGTGGGCGACGAGCCCGGACGTCGACCAGCCGCCGCCGGTGTCGGCGCAGAACCCGGTCTGCAGCCCGGGCCGGAGGTGGCCGAAGGCCAGGCGCCCGCAGTTCCCGACCTGCCCGGCCGGCACGCGGCGCACGGCGGGTCGATGCCGCGGGCGACGCAGCCGAGCACGGGCTCCAGCACGACCCGGCTGCCCGCCGCCAACGCGGCACCCTCGGCGCCGACCACGTCCTCGCCGACGACGCCCACCACCTCGTGGCCGGGCACGAACGGGAACGAGACGATGGGCTCGAAGTAGCGCGAGCTGCGGCCGTCGATGGTGGCCAGGTCGGACCCGCAGATGCCCGAGAGCAGGGGGTCGACGCGCACCCAGCCCGATCGCCGGCAGCGGCGGGCGCCTCGCGCTCGACCAGTCGCAGCGGCCCGACGCCGGCGCCGCGCCCCGACCCGAAGGACGACACGACGCGCGCCGCGGCGAACCGCGGCAGCGAGCGCTCGAACAGCAACGTGCTCACGAGGGCCTCACCGCCCCATGACCGCCTTGGGCGCCTTCACGTCGAACGGCCCGAGGGGGAGCGGCCGGTGCGAGCCGCCCTCGGCCTTGGCCCAGTGCTCGACGTGCCAGCCCCGCCGCCGGGCGATGGCCGCCAGGCGGGCCTCGGGGTTGACCGCGACCGGGAACCCGACCGCCTCGAGCATGGGCAGGTCGGACGTCGAGTCGGCGTAGGCGACCGATTCCTCCAACGACAATGCGTGCTCTTCGGCGTAGTCGGCCAGCAGCAGGGCCCGCGCCTCGCCGGTGGGCGGCAGCGCGGTGAGCTGCCCCGTCAAGCAGCCCGTCGCGCTCGCCCATCTCGCGCGCAGACGATGTCGTCGAACAGCGGCCGGAGCGGCTCGATCATGAAGTCCAGCGCCCCGGTGATCAGCAGGGTGCGGTGCCCGGCGGCGCGATGCTCGCGCACCCGGGCGAACCCGTCCGGGAACGACCGCGTCAACAGCTGGCGGTGGAAGAGCTCCCACGAGTCCTCTCGCAGCTGTTCCAGCGGCGCGTCCTCGTAGCGCCGGTAGAACGAGCGCAGGAAGTCGCCGCGGTCGCGCCGGTCGAGCGCCAGCAGCGCCGGGCCCCTGGCGCAGCAGGTCGGCCACGAAGCGCGCCCGCCGCGCCGGCGGCAGGTGGCGGCTGGCCAGCCAGGCGTACGAGTCGACGACGTTGGACGCCATGAGCGTGTGCTCGAGGTCGAACACGGCCAGGTGCCGCTCCGGCGACAAAATGGCCCGCCGCTGCCGGTCGGGCCGCTTCTCGACCACCGAGCGCCCCGGCTTCGTGCGCACCCGCGCGTGCTCGAGCACCGACGGTAGGTGGATCTCGAGGACGTAGAAGTCCCAGTCGATCACGGCGGGATCGAACTCGAACCGCGCGTGGTCGTCGTCGTCGCTCTGCGCCGACAGCTCGAGCAGATTGTCGACCCGGTACCGCGCGTCGGTCTCGGTGTAGGCGCCGTACAGCTCGACGTAGCCGAGGGCGCGCTTGGCCATCGTGTGGCGGTCCTCGATGCGGGCGGCCAACTGCGCCTGTCTGCCTCGGATCGGCAAGGCAGTGATCAGCTTCTCTGCGAACGTCATGAGCTGATCGGCGCGCCGGAGCTGGCGCTGCACCCGCCCGCGCCCGGGGAACGACCACTCGGGCACGCTGATGGGCTGGCCGCGGTCGTCGTAGAGCGGGTTGCGCTGGAAGAAGCCCGTGGACTTCTCGACCAGGCGGCCGTAGTGGAGCGGGTTCCGTACGCCCGAGGCGACCTGGTACACCTTCGGACGTCCCGGCTCCGGTCCGCGCGCCGCGACGGCCAGCAGTGCGGCCACGACGAGGTCGACCGGGATGACGTCGATGATGCCCTCGGGCACGCCCGGGAATTCGGCCAGCAGGCCCCGGGCGTACGAGATGATGATCGGCTCCGCCATGCGGAAGCCCCGGATCCACCCCGGGCGGGGCTCGGCCACGGCGGACTCGATGATCGACGGCCGCACGAACGTGATGGGGACCTTGCCCTCCCACTGCTCGACGAGGGCCTTCTCGCCGAGCGCCTTCGTGAAGGGATAGGCGTCGGGCCAGCCGAGCGAGAGGGCACGGGCGGTGCCGGCCTTGACCAGCTCGTCGCCCACCCACTCCTCGCGCAGCTTCTCGGCCCGCGCGGCGATGAGGTGGTCACCGGCCGCGCCGACCTCGGCCCGGGCTCGCTTGGTGAACTCCTTCAACCGCTCGGGCATGCGGGACTCGGACTGCCGGTCGTCACGCAGGCGGCGGGCGAAGGCGACCTCGTCCTGCCACGCCACGTCGAGGGTGAAGCGGTTCTCGCTGAGCAGCTCCTCCTTCGCCTCACCCTGATGCGTGCTCGCGACGTACGCGGTGGACACCGCGATGAGGTGGCCGTTCGAGCCGCAGTCGGCGATGGCGGCGGCGACGCGGGAGGGGCCCAGCAGGTTGATCTCGACCGCCTGGGTCAGTGGTGCGTCGAAGGACACGGTCGCCGCGGAATGGATGACGACGTCGGCCGCCGCGAGCGCGGCGCGCCCTTCGTCGTCGAGGCCCAGCCCGTCGCGCGAGACGTCGCCCGCCACGGCGTGCACCCGTCGGGCCACCTCGTCGGCGAAGCCGTCGCCGAGCTCCCCGCGCAGACGATCGAAGCAGTCGTTCTTGATGACCTCCCGGGCGAGGCGGGCGCTCGCATCCGTCCGGCGTCCCGGCCGGATCAGGACCGTCACCTCGGCCTCGGGGATGGAACGAAGGATGCGCTCGACGAGTGCCGTGCCCAGGAAGCCGGTGGCGCCCGTGATGAAGAACCGCTTGCCGCGCAGGTCCCGCTCGATCGGCATCAGAATTGTCTACCACCGCCGGTCGATTCTGTCTACCATTTGGTAAGTGACCAGCTCCAGCAGCAGCCCGAGCACCAGCGACCGCATCCTCGATGCCGCCCTGGCCTCGTTCGCCACCCGGGGCTACGAGGCAACCTCCCTCGACGCCGTTGCCAAGGAGCTCGAGCTCACCAAGCAGTCGATCCTCTACTGGTTTCCCTCGAAGGATGCCTTGCTCGAAGCGGTGATCGCCCGTAGCGCCGACGACATCTCCAGCGCCCTCGAGTCGGCCTTGCGGCGGGCGGGGGACGGGTGGGGCCGGGTGGAGGCGGTGGTGCGGTCTGTCTTCCGGATGGCGGCCCGTCAGCCGGAGTTGCTGGGATTCCTCCGCGAGGTGGGGCGGCTCGGACCACCGGCGGCGACACAGATGACCCTTGCCCTCGCGCCGCTGGTCCAGCGCGCGTCGTCGTTCCTCGAAGCGGAGATGGAGGCGGGCTCGATGCGCCGCCACGACCCGGGCCTCCTCTTGTTGGCCATCTATTCCACCGTGATCGGCATGGTGACCGAGGTCGAAGTCCTGCGGGCCCTCGGAGAGGAGCCGACCGCCCGCTCCCTGGTGCGCCGTCGGACCGACGCCCTACGACTGCTCCGCTCCGCTCTGGTGGTGGATCCCGACCGTTGAGCAGTGGGACGGCCGCCTATTTCGGACCGGTCGACCCTCGCGGGCTCTTGGCCTTGGGCTATGCCTGCTGGGTGGGCTTCGGAATCTTCTTGCGTGCCGGCGCTTTTGGCGTGTAGCGCTTGCTCGGCGTCGGTGGCTTGCGTGCGCCCGGCTGTGACGACGTCTTGCTCGAGCCCTTCGGCGTCGCCGCCGACCTGGCGGCCTTCCCTCGTGGCCGGTTGGCGCTTTCTTTGGCGATGACCTTGGCGTTGGTGGTCCCGTAGCGGTTGATCCTCCAGGCGCGCAGCATCAGCCAACCACCGAGCAGGATGAAGATGAAGCCGATCAGCCCGATGAAGAGCGTGAAGGCGAAGCCGATCAGGAACAGGTCGAAGGCGACCAACGTCCTCCGTCGCTTCCAGACGGCGACGAACCCGAAAATGCAGAGAAGGAGGATGACACCGCCGAGCAACTTGGCGTCAGGGGCCACCGCGATGGTGTTCTTTCCGGCCTTGGTGACCTTGTTGCTCCCGATGATGTAGGCCGGGATGGCGACGCCAGCAATCGTGGCCAACACGTACGCCCCGAACGAGAGCTTGGTCTCCTTGGGGTCGAGAGACCGCATCACCTCCTTGCGTTGCTCGGCCGGGACGAGTTCTGGCTTTCCGGAGTCATCGAGCGCGGTCGGCACCGGTGAGGGCCAGAAGACCTCCTTGACCCTCAGGGTCCAGGGCTCCGGCCCCGTTTCGTCGTCGTAGTCGTCGGTCGAACTCATCTGCCCTCAGGGTACCGGTGCGATCGGCGCACCAAAAATCGCAGCTAAAGCTGGACTTTCAGTTGACGTGGTTAGCCATGGTGGCACCAAGCTGGTCCACCAGGGCGACCGCCACGAGGCACTGTTCCTGGCTGATGGGCGTGACGGGAGTCGGCGTCAGGAGAAACGTCCCGAGGATCCGGCCGCCACCCCGAACCGGCAGCTCCACCTGTTTTGTCGGCAGACCCGCGGTCGCGCTGGGCCAGCGGAGCGGATTGAGGCGTACGGTCCCGTCGTTCGCGATCCAGGCGCCTTTGCCCGAAGGCTGCTCGCGGACGAAGCGACAGTCCTGCAAGCTGAGAAGCTGGCGCAGTTCGTTGGCCACAGCGATGAGGACGAATTCGGGGTCCTCACCCTCCGCAATGCGCTCGCCGAGGTCATGGAGCCGGGAGATCTCGAGGCGGCCCCGAGCAGCCGCCAACTGGTGGCGCCGGCCCCGCGCCGCGAGCTCTCCGACCAACAGCCCAACGGCGACGAAGAGGACTTCCGTGGTGATGTCAGCCGACCGGCTGATTCGAAACGACCCGTACGGACGTGTGAGGAGGAAGTCAAAGGACGCAGCAGCGACGAGTGCCGCGAGGGCGGCCGCGCCTCGGTCGCCCCGTGAGGCAATGGCAACGGTGACGACGACCAAGACCAATGCGTCATCGGCGGCACCGATGTGGCCGCGGCTCGGGACCAAGATGAGCGCAACGGCGATCGGAACGAGCACCGCAGCGAGCCAGATCCACCAGGGACGCATGCGGGTACTCAGTGAGGTGCTCTTCGCACCTCGAGGCGTCACCATGCCTAGTGCCCCCCTTCGCTCTGGAACGCCGGGGCAAATTCGAATGAAGGGTTGATCATCGCCAGCCTGCCGCGGTGTTTTCCGACCATTCCCTCGACCCGGAGCACCGATCCGCTGTGGAGCCCACCGATCGATCGTCGCCCGAGGAACACCAGAGTGATGGATTCGCCGCTCCCATCGACCAGCACGCACTCGACGTTGGGCACCTCACCTCTCGGCTGCACCCGGATGGTCTTGACGCGACCGAGGATCGTTGCCCGAGCCCGCCACTGCAGCGCCGCGATTGGCAGGGCGTCGTGTGATGGCAGCTGCTCAGACACCGTGACGACGGGCGCTGAGACGAGCGCGGATTCGGACGCCGGTGTCGGTGGCGGCCGCTCGCGCAGCATCGTCTCCACGACGAGCGGGGTCTCCTTCAACCCGGGAGACACGTGGAACGGGATGATCGTCGCGTTGACGTGGGGCAATTGGCTCACGACATCGACGATGCGGTCTGCCGTTTGGTCGTGGAGGAGGCGACGGAATGTCTTGCCGTACGAGCGACGAGGCAGGAGCATGCTGACCTCGGTCTCGCCGTCGCTGAGCTCGGCGGCCAGCTCCAGCGCTGCCCGTCCGAGGCGACGATCGGGGCAATCGATGACGTCGAGTGGAAGACGAGCGAGGCCGAGCTGTTGCCAGCGGGAGATGAGGAGATCGGCCCGCTTGTCATCGACGTTGAAGTGCACCGCGTGGAGGTCGTCCGGCGTCAGCGTGCGGGCGTATTGGATGGCGCGCGCGGTGGCCAGGTCGATCTTGTCGATCAGGATCACCACCACGTGGCGCCGGAGCACCTTGGCCTCGCATGCCGCTACGGCCGCGCCCTCTTCAAGGATGGCGTCCTCTTCGCGGTACTCGCGGTTCATCCGCACCAGGGCGAACACGATGAGGGGCATCACCACGACGACGACCCAGGCTCCTTGGGTGAACTCAGCCACCGCGAACACGATCACGACGACCGCGCACACGACCGCGGCCAGCGCGTTCACCGCAACGCCCTTGCGCCAGTGCTGGTCACGGTGGCGCCAGTGATGGGCGACCATTCCTGTCCCGGCCATGGTGAACCCGGTGAACACGCCGATGGCGTACATCGGGATCAACGCGGAGACCTTGGCGTTCGTGGCCAAGAGGAGCGCGATCGAAGCGCCCGCGAGCAAGGAGGATGCCGTTGGAGAACACCAACCGGTGGCCGCGATCGGTGAGCTTCCGCGGCAAGAAGGAATCCTCCGCCACGAAGCTCACCAGGAACGGGAAGCCAGTGAAGCTGGTGTTCGCCGCCAGAATCAGGATCAGAGCGGTGGCGGCCTGCAGAGAGTAGAAGAGCGCATGCCCGGCCGGGCTCGAGCCGTAGACCAGCCGTCCTATCTCCGAGACAACGGTGGGCGTCCCGGAGACGAAGGGCACCGAGTGGGTGAGTGCGGCGAGCACCGAGACCCCAAGGAACATCACCCCGAGGATCGTGCTCATCAGCACGAGGGTGGTCCGAGCGTTGCGAGCCTGTGGCTCCCGGAAGATGCTGACGCCGTTGGAGATGGCTTCGGTCCCGGTCATCGCCGAGCTGCCGTTCGCAAACGCGCGCAGCAAGAAGAAGGCCGAGACGCCGAGAATCAGGCCACCGTTTGCGTGGCCGAGCGGAAGCATGCCGTGACTGCTCGGTCGCTTTGGGGAGGTCGCCGGCCGCTTCGCGGCCGAGGCCCACCAGGATCAGCACAGCCATGTTCGCGATGAAGAAGTAGGTGGGTATTGCGAAAACCTGTCCCGCTTCTCGGATGCCGCGCAGGTTGCCGAAGGCAAGGATCACGACGAAGGCGATCGAGAGGGGCAAGGCAAAGCGGCCCAAGGAAGGAGCGGCCGAAATAATGGCGTCGGCGCCTGCGGCCACTGAGACCGCAACCGTGATGGTGTAGCTGATCAGCAGTGCGGCACCCGCAATCTGGGCGATGTTGGGGCCGAAGTTGTCACGGCTGACGACGTAGGACCCACCAGCCTTTGGATAGGACTTGACGACATCGCGATAGCAAATGGTGACGACGGCAAGAACCCCCAGGATTGCCGCGGTCATCGGCGTGACGATGGAGAAGGCGGCAAGTCCCGCGATCGGAACCAGGATCCGCAGCATCTCCTCACTGGCATACGCAGAGGACGACATGACGTCGGATGACAGGACTGCCAGGGCGGTCGGCTTGCCGAGTCGTTGACCCTGCAGCTCGTCGCTGACCAGGGGCGGGCCCAAGAGGACGCGCTTGACGCGGTAGCGGAGGCTCTCAGGGAGGCTGGCGGCGAGGGTCGTATCCGTGCGCGCCGGTGAACGGGTCAGTTCGTGAACCGGCCGCGTAGTCCGTTCCTCACTGGTCGTATCCACCGCCGGCACGCTGCCTGTTCTAGCTCTTGA